>NZ_JBIWEB010000001.1:0-140416 GCF_044762335.1 Pedobacter suwonensis
GGGTCTCTTTGCTTTGGCGGACCTTATCAAATTAACTCGGCAAAGGGGGGCTTTTTAAAGTGGCGAAGAGGGGTCAATTTGAAGCGGTTTATCCAGATTATTTCAGAATCAAAGAAAAACGGAGTTTGACAAAAGATACGGTGATCCGGCTCTTGGGAAAAGAGTTGAAAATTACTGAGGATGAAACTCTCAATAGAACCCTGGACTTTATTTATGCCCTGGCAAACCTGGCAGTAAAAATAGAATTGAAAAAAGGAAGACCGAAAAAACAACGGATAATTAAAAAAAGATCTTAAATAAAAAAAAGAAAATGGCAAGATTAGCAGATTTATATATCAGGGTCAGTACAGATGAGCAGGCTGAGAAAGGGTATTCATTGAGAAGCCAGAAAGATGTACTAGAAAGATACTGTGATATAAACGGAATTAGGATTAGAAAAATCTTTACCGAAGATCATTCGGCAAAAACCTTTAATCGGCCGCAATGGAAACAACTGCTTACGTTTTTAAAAAGATCCAAGCGCGAATCAGACCTACTCCTATTCACTAAATGGGACAGGTTCAGCCGCAATACCAGCGATGCATACCAGATGATTGCATTTCTTCGTAAGGTCGGGATTGAACCACAAGCTATAGAACAACCACTGAACTTGGACGTTCCCGAAAATAAGATGATCCTTGCGGTTTATTTGACTACACCAGAGATTGAAAATGACAGGCGGGGATTGAGTACAAAAGCGGGTATCCGTCAGGCTAAAAAGGAAGGACGTTGGACTGGTCCCGCACCTTTGGGATATGTAAATAAAACCAAAGAGGACGGCTCTAAATACATTTGCCACAAATTTCCGGAAGCTGCGATCATCAAATGGATATTCGACCAATTGGCAAGAAACGTTTTTTCAGGGGAGCAGATATTGATCGAAGCCCGAGAAAAAGGGCTTAAATGCAGTAAAAACAACTTTTATTGCGTTATAAAAAACCCGATGTATTATGGGAAGGTTATTGTTCCAAGGTTCAAGGATGAAGAAGAGGAACTAGTAGATGGGAAACACCAGGCATTAATAAGCGAAGAGCAATTCCATAAAGTGCAGGAAATCCTAGCAGCGAGGGGGAAGGTACATGGCAGGCAGGTTTCTGTTCCGGAGCAGATGCCTCTAAGGGGATTTCTTATGTGCCCAAAATGCACAAGAAAACTTACAGGAAGTGCTCCTGGCGCTAAGGTTACTCGCATTTATTACTACCATTGTCATTCCAAATGTGGAGCCAGAATTAGGGCGAATGTATTAAATGCCAAATTTGTTGAGCACATCGAAAATTTTAAATTGGAAAGTAAATTTGTTCCGTTATTCTCAATTGCCTTAAACGACGCCTACCAAAACCAATTGAAAGACCTTTTGGAAGAAAAGAAAAAACTTAAAGCACAGATCGAAGGCACTCAATATAGAATCCAACAATCGAGAGAAATGCTTTTGGAAGGTACGTTGGATAGTTCAGATTTCAGGGGCATTAAATTGGAAAACACTGTGAAGCTTGAGAAGCTCAATACTTTACTACAAGAGCTAAAGAACAAAAACAAAATCATCCTCGACAGGGAATTTATAATCGGACACGCTCTAGGTTCTGTTAAGAATCTAAACTTGCTTTTTGCAGAATCAGATATCGAAGAGAAAAGATTGTTGATTAGTCATCTCTATCCAGAGGGAATAAGTTACAAATATGAAAAATTTAGCTATCGTGACTTCAATAAAGCAGGACAGATAATATTTAACTCTTCATAGATTTCTTTATAAAGGCTTTTCGAAAAACCTTTATAAAGAAATTAATGCTTTTTTTAGATTTGGTGCTAACTTGGCTAAGCATAGATTATTTCATTTCCAAAACAGACCTCATATGGCTAAAGGTCTGGAAACTATATTGCCCGTGATATTTGCCTAACCCTGAACTTCCAACCCCGCCAAATGGAAGAGTATGTGTACCCACATGGATTAATGTACTATTGATTTCTGCATCACCGCTGGTCGTTTTTTCCAACACTTGATTGGCAAAGTTTTTATCCTGAGAAAAAACATATAGGGCAAGTGGCTTTGGACGCGAATTGATTTCATTTAGAACGACATCGATATCACTATAACTCAAAAATGGAAGTATTGGTCCAAATATTTCCTGCTGCATTATTGAATCCTCCCAAACCACATTATCCATCAGGGTAGCTTCAAAATATCTGGATTCTATATTATGGCTGCCTCCATACACGACCTTTTCTTTGGCAGCATCGAGATAGCCCGCAAGGTTTTCAACCTGTTTAGCAGAAACGATTTTGCCAATCTTCCCCATTGAATCTCCCGAATATGTTTTCTCCAGGTGATCTTTAAACGTTTCTATCAATTCATCCTTTATCGATTCATGAACATATACATAATCTGGTGCTACACAGGTTTGCCCACAGTTCATCCATTTCCCCCTCGCAACCCTTTGAACAGCCTTGTCGAGATCAGCATCACTGTGCACAATTGTCGGAGATTTACCACCAAGCTCTAAGGTTACCGGGATCAGGTTTTCTGCAGCAGCCTTCATTACGATCTTTCCAACATTAGCGCTACCGGTAAAAAAGATATAATCGAACTGTAAACTTAGCAAAAGTGTATTTTCTTAAACTCCACCTTGTACCACTGAAATATATTCTTCATCAAAAGCATCTTGAACAATATCCGCAATTACCCCAGCAACATTAGGTGTATTTTCAGATGGTTTAATTATAGCAGTGTTTCCGCCCATTATCGCACCCAGCAAGGGACTAAAGGTCAATTGAACAGGGTAGTTAAACGGACCTACAATATAACTAACGCCATATGGCTGATAGGTGACTCTACAAGTAATCTCAGCTCCTGAGGAATGTTGTTTGGCTGGCATTTCAATGGGCTTAGCCCATTTTTCTAAATTTTCTAGACAATAGTCAAGCTCATCAACTACGATTTCGATTTCAGCATATTCAGTCTCTTCCCTACTTTTTCCAAGATCGGTAAACATTGCCTTGCAGATGGCATTTGTATGGCCTACAAAAGATTTTTTCAGATTTTTCAACTGCAAAATTCTAAAATCAATTGATTGAGTATTTCTTTCCGCAAAGAACCTTTTCTGGTTCTGAAAGACTTTTTCGATATGCTCCTTTAATTCTGTATTCATTTTTTTTATTTAGCTGCTATATCAATACTTGAATAGCATAGTTTATAAACAGAAATTTTAACAGACAATCCTCGGCTTTGGTTTCTCTTTTGCAACTTATTTCATTGTTGTGACTGTAAAACACTAAACTAATTAAACGGATAGAAAATTAAATTAGACTTGACCAAAAGCAAATTATAGCAAAAAACATATGACAAAACAGTCCGATTTTTAAAAAAAAAAGAAATTTTTCTTATCTTATAGGAGCTAGAAAATCATTTACAAAAACTGCAGAAGCATGAAAACAGCAGATCTATACATCAGGGTTAGTACTGATGAACAGGCGGAAAAAGGCTATTCCCTGCGAAGTCAACAGGAAGTATTGCGAAAATATTGCGACCTACATTCTATTGCTATCAGGGAAATCTTTATAGAGGACCATTCAGCCAAAACATTCAAAAGACCTATATGGCAGAAATATCTGGTTTATTTGAAAAGAAACAAAAAAAAATCAGCACTACTTCTGTTCACCAAATGGGATCGCTTTAGTAGAAATACCAGCGACGCTTATCAGATGATCACAAAGCTCAACAGGCAGGGAATCGACCCTCAGGCCATTGAGCAACCACTGGACCTCAGTATTCCTGAGAATAAGATGATGCTTGCAATCTACCTTACCGCACCTGAGGTGGAGAATGATAGACGAGGGCTTAATACTAAATCAGGCATCAGGCAAGCCAAAAAGGAAGGCCGTTGTACCGGAAAGGCACCTCTTGGATATATCAACAAAAGTTATGAAGATGGCAGAAAATATATAACACCAAAAGAGCCACAGGCGAAGATAATGAGATGGGTATTCGAGGAATATGCCAAAGGGAATTATTCGGGAGAGCAAATATTAAAGGAAATGAACGATAAGGGGTTGAGATGCAGCAAAAACAACTTCTATCATCTTTTAAAGAATCCCATGTATATGGGAAAGATCAGAGTTCCAGCAGAAAGAGATGAGCCGGAAAGATTAGTGGATGCCCTCCACCCTTCCTTAGTTACTGAAGAAATATTTGAACAAGTACAAGTCGTTTTAGGACAAAAAACAAAAGAAGTCAATGCTATCAAGGTATTTGACCCTAATGATCTCCCTTTGAGAGGATTTATCAATTGTCCAAAATGTACCAGAGTTTTGACTGGAAGTGCATCAAAGGGCAAAACCAGCTATAGTCTATACTACCATTGCAAGTCATCATGCGGTGTCAGATTTAGGGCTCTAGAAGCTAATGATTCATTTAAGGATTTGTTAACAATGTATATCCCGAGAAAGCCCGATGAATGGAAAAATGAAATTATTGATTCTTTCGAGCAGCAAATGAAGAATAAAAAGAAAGATCGTAAAACGTTGATAGATAAAATTGCTGCGCTCAATGCAAGAATAGAAACTTCAAGAGAAAGGATGCTGGATGATGAAATCGAGCCATCTGAATTTCGTAAGATCAAGGGAGAGACAAATCTTGAGATTGAGACCTTAGAAACAGAACTTTTTAGTATCGAGCCAGAAAAAAACAAATTGGCCTCCGTAAAACGTACTATTGAACAAGCCTTTGAATGCCTCAAAAATATTGACAAATATTATGACTTAGCAAGATTAGAAATGAAAAAAGAGATCATAAGTACCATTTTTCCGCAAAAACTGTACTACTCTGAAGGCATAGGTCGAACCCAGAAGTCGAACTTTTTCGCAAACGTAATTTACCTGAAAAACAGCGAGTTACGAACAAAAAAAATGGGACAAAATCATTCGAAAATGTCTTTGTCCCATACGGGGTGGCTGATGGGGCTCGAACCCACGACCCTCGGCACCACAAACCAATACTCTAACCAACTGAGCTACAGCCACCGTGTTTTTTTTGATGTCACAAAAGTACGACTTTTCACATTCCCTGCAAATATTTTTTTCAATGTTTTTACAAGAAATTTTTAATTCCTTAACATTCAATTATTTGAATTTGAAAAAAAATTTCGACAACAGATAAAATAGGCGATTTTAAACCTAAAAACATAACTTTACCACGTTTATGATCGAAATTTATACAGACGGAGCAGCTAGCGGAAACCCCGGACCAGGTGGTTGGGGTACCATTTTAAGAGCAGGGCAACACTATAAGGAATTAAGTGGCGGCTTCAGGATGACCACCAATAACCGAATGGAATTGTTAGCTGTAATCAAAGGATTAGAAGCATTAAAAAGCTTAAACCAGGAAGTGACCGTTTATTCCGATTCTAAATATGTGGTTGATGCGGTGGAGAAAAAATGGGTTTTCGGCTGGGCGAGCAAAGGTTTTAAAGACAAAAAAAACAAAGACCTCTGGTTAAGGTTCCTAGAGCTGTATAAGCTCCATAAAGTGAAATTCGTTTGGATTAAAGGTCACAACGCCCACCCTGAAAATGAACGTTGCGACCGGCTGGCCGTATTTGCTTCTCAAGATAAAGCAAACCTGGCTATAGACAGTATTTTCGAAGCAGAAAGAAATAAAGCTACCTTGCTTTAATCCAACCCGCCAATTACATTCAGATCTTCCAGTTTAGCATCTACATCATTCTCTATAGCGGTTGATTTTGCCGTATACAACAGCATCAGTTCTTCCGCTTTTTCTACCATATTTTTGGAGCCAATAAAAATCGGCACGCGTTGGTGTAATTCAGTTGGATTAATATCCAGTATCCGTTCGAAACCGGTACTGGCCTTGCCCCCAGCCTGCTCAATAATAAAAGCCATGGGGTTACACTCATATAATAACCTTAACTTACCATTTGGCGAGCGTGAAGTGGTGGGATAAATATAAATGCCGCCTTTAATCAAATTGCGGTGAATATCACCAACCATAGATCCGATATAACGCGAAGTGTAAGGTCGTTTTGTGGCTTCATCTTCTACCTGGCAATATTTAATGTATTTCTTTACCCCATCCGGGAAATGCACATAATTACCCTCGTTTAAAGAGTACATATATCCGTTTTCCGGTATTTTCATCTGCGGATGCGAAAGGCAAAACTCGCCTATTGATGGATCTAGTGTAAAACCGTTGACTCCCTTTCCGGTGGTATAAACGAGCATAGTAGAAGAGCCATAAATAACGTAACCCGCAGCCACCTGTTCCGTACCTTTCTGCAGCACATCGGCTAAACTGGCCCTGCCCTCAAACGATTTCCTCCTGTAAATAGAAAAAATCGTACCTACCGCAACATTTACATCGGTATTTGAAGAACCATCCAAAGGATCGATACATACAATGTATTTTGCATTTTGAGAAACCGGAGAGTCGATATGGATAATTTTATCTTCCTCTTCAGTAGCAACAATGCAACATTCCCCGCCGCTGGTTAAAGCCGCGATAAATTGTTCATCTGCATACACATCCAGTTTTTTCTGCTCCTCGCCCTGAATATTAGTGGTTCCCACATCACCCAGTATGTCGACCAAACCGGCCTTGTTAATTTCGCGGTTAACAATTTTGGCTGCGATACCAATGTCTCTCAGCAGCCTCGACAGCTCGCCTTTGGCATAGGGAAAATCTGCCTGTTTTTCTATAATAAATTGTCCTAGTGTTTTAACGCCACAAACCATGCTTAGTGTATATTTTACATTATCTACCCGATAATTCTATAACCTCTAAGGTATGAATATTTTCTTCAGTAATGCAAAATCTGATCAGTGTTCTTATTTTATGCCAACCTTGTTTTCCTGCCGCACCAGGGTTTATATGCAAAGATTTTATTTTTTCATCGAACATCACTTTCAAAATATGCGAATGCCCGGTAATGAATAATTTAGGAGGGTTAGTGTATATTTCTGGTTTCACAAAAGATGAATACCTACCCGGATACCCGCCGATATGGGTCATCCAAACATCTACTCCTTCGCAGCTAAATCGATTTTTCTCCGGAAATTCATTCCGGATAACTGCATCATCAATATTTCCAAATACCCCACGCAGAGGTTTAAAAGCGGCCAATGGCACCGCTACATCCGGACCAAAATCACCAGCATGCCAGATTTCATCAACATTTTCAAAATGTTTAAAAACCGCATCATCTAAAAAACCATGTGTATCCGAAATTAAACCTATTCTTTTCAAATTGTTTTTATTTTTTAATTTTTGGGAAGCTTATACCATGATTATTTTTTCTTCACCGCCTTAAATGCGCCATTCGGCTGTATAAAAGAAACCGAATTTACCTGCTTTTCCGCATCAATATTAAACTTGACACTAAATCCTTTAAGCGCTTTTAGGCTAAATGTATCCGCTTCGGAAGCTATTGTCTCATACTCGGGCTGTCCGGGCACAAATACCATCAAAGTATTTCCTTTTATATAGATTTTAACCGTGGCTTGACCTAAAACATATTCACCGGTATATTTCTGAAGTTCTTTAAGTGATAATATTTTAGCTTCGGGCTTAAAATCAAACATTACCGGTTTATCACTGCCATCTAAAAAAATGCCTACGCCTTGTATTTTACCGTCTATCCCACTCGAAAAATTAAACATCAGGTTACTCTGTGCCGTATCAACCACTCCATTTTTATCAATAGATTTTGGATCAAAAACGTCGTAATGCATGTGTTTAAGTACCACTTTTTCATCACTAAGCATGGTGTATAAGTCATTTTTCTCAAACGTAATCTTAATTATACCATAAGCAGGGTTTTCAAATGAACCGACGTAGTCTTGTAGCGGATGTGAAGGTTTTGTATTTAAAACGGGAGCACTTTTAACACCTTTGTTAACCTGCATGCCGGCTCTGGTCTTTGCAATTGCCTCACCATTCCAATCAATTGCTTTAAGATTAAGCAATCTATCCACGATAGAATTTCGCACCACTGCCGGAACCTGTGAACCATTTTGATTACTTAACACCACTATCCCCAACTGATCGGACGGGAAAAAAGCAACATTGGCCGAAAAACCGTTAATGTTTCCACCATGCTCTACCAGATAATGTCCCCGGTACGAACCGATCATCCAACCTAAACCGTAATTGGCTAAAAAAATATCGTCATGCGCAGCAGGCAAATCGGCTGACATTACCATCTGAGAACTTGCAGCCTCACGAACATAATCAGTGGGCAGTATTTCTTTTTTCTTAAAAAAACCACCACTAACCCAAACCTTTAACCAGTTAGCCATATCGTTTGCACTACTGTTAATGCTACCCGCTGGTCCCATCCCATTGATATTGTAATAATCTACCTTTTTAATTTCATTCCCTTTAACAACCGTATAAGGCAAAGCAGCATCACTATCTTGTTTAAAAACCTTAATATCAGTATTAGAGCGATTCATTTCTAATGGAATGAAGAACTTCTCCTTTATATTCTGCTCCCATGACTTACCGGTCAACCGCTCTACAATCATACCCTGTGCCAGATACATAAAATTATTATAAAACCATTTTTCGCGTACAGCTGCGCTTGGCTTCATGTATTTTACCCGTGCTATGATGCTATCTCTATTGGCAGTATTGAACAAAAGCCACGAAAAGTCGTATCTCGACAATCCCGTTCTATGCGCCATGAGGTCGCGCAGGATAATCTGGCTATTCATTTCTTCATTAAAAAAATGTAGCTGAGGCAGCAAACTGACGGCCTTATCTTCAAAAGTCAGTTTTCCATCTCTTCTGAGTAAACCCAGCAAAGAACCCGTGAAAGCTTTACTGCTGGAACCAATTGCAAAAAGCGTATTTGGTGTAACCGGCTTTTTATTTTCTACATCGCGATAGCCAAAACCTTTACTGTAAATAACTTCATCTCCTTTAACAACCGCTACCGAGAAACCAGCGGCAACCTGATCTTTTAATATCCTGTTAAATAAAGTGTCTAGATCAGATAAAAGGGCGTCGTTTTTTTGTTTTTTCGATTGAGCAATTGAAGATAATGCCAGGAAACACAGGAAGATTGCATTTAGGATATTTTTCATTTAATTGAGATGAGATTACACCTCCTAAATTACAAATGATAATGAGATTATTGTAAATTATAGCAAAAACGGCGGTTCCTTTTTGAAAAGATGCCAATATAATGGTACAAGTCTTTTAAAAATATTTTCACATAACGAGTTCGCGTTGATCACGCAATTTATGCTTATCAATGCACTGAAATGGCTTATAACATTAACAGAATACATTTGTAGGGCAATAACCTTTAAAGCGTAAAGGGAAGCCTCACTTAACTAGCGAAGCTAATCTTAAAACGCTGGGATAATGATTATTCATGAGTGCTTTTTTATTCAGACACGTCCATCAGCACTCCCTGATTCCAAAATCATGTGGAGAGTGACGATCTCCCGCAGTTCATAATTGTTAGTAAATCAGTCCTAATAAGCCAGGAAAAAATCTTTCAGCAAAAGCTGATAGGCTTGGGTATGTTCTTTTAAAGATTTATAAATATAAAAATCACTTTCTTTTAAAAACGTTTCGCCTTTTTTTAAACAGATAACCTGTCTAAAAGTCGGTTTACTTTCATCGGAATGTAGATTGATCCGCTCCATAAGTGATAAATTATATTGAGGTGCGATTGCAATCACCTCATCTGCCTGTTTAACTGGCAAAACAAGCCATGCCTGCCCCTCAACCGTCAACAATTTACTGATCTTTTCAACCAGCATGCTAAAAAAAACTTCCGTAGCATGCCGGGCAATTCCTTTCCTCACCTCTTCATTCTTAAGATCATTCACAAAAAAAGGCGGATTAGACACAATCAGATCAAATCTATCAGGCGAATTATAGTATTCAATTGCTGTATTGCTGACCGTTAAACGATGATTGAATGGCGATTGTTTAAAATTCCGTTCAGCAGTTTTCGCCGCTTGCTCATCGATTTCAACCGCATGTATGTTTGCATCAGGAAAACGTTGTGCCAGCATCAAGGCAATCACACCTGTACCCGTCCCAACATCCAGTATCCTTTTAGGATAATGGTGATCGGCCATGGCCCCGATCAAAACGCCGTCCGTATTGATCTTCATGGCGCAGCCGGTCTGATCGACCTCAAATTGCTTAAACTTAAAAATACTCATCCTAAACCTCGTACAATTCTAACGGCAAACCATCCGGATCGGCAAAAAAAGTAAAGCGCTTATCCGTAAATTCATCAATCCGGATCGGTTCAGTAACAATTCCATGTTTATTTAACCTGTCAATCTCCTGCTCAATATCTTTTACTTCGAAAGCCAGATGCCGCAAACCCTGAGCCTCGGGCCTCGACAGCCTTGCCGGTGGATTTTCGAAAGAGAAAAGCTCGATCTGATAAACACCATTTACCGCCAGATCCAGCTTGTATGATTTCCGGTCTGCCCGGTATACTTCGGCCAACACCGTAAAACCGAGTTTATTCACATAAAAATCTTTCGATCTTTCGTAATCTGAACAGATAATAGCAATGTGGTGGATTCGTAGCATAAGTAATGATTGAATTTAAGAATGAGTGTATGATTGAATGATTTGCAAAGTTCTGCATTCTCGAATTCAAAACTCAATCATTCGTCCATTATTTTAAAATCATTCAAAATTCTATCATTCAATCCCTCATTCCTTCACTCATTAAATTTAAAAACGCTAAATTTGCGACTTCAAAAAAAAAGCATGATTCATTTCTTCTCTAGTCATCCTGAGCCTGTCGAAGGGCAATCGCAGACGGTTTTTGTTTTGCAAACAGACAAAGCGCTTTCTACTACTGATATTACTAAACTCGAATGGTTATTTGGCGGCGCCAAGATCTCACAGGAAACCGCCCTGAAAGGCTTTTTTGTAGGGCCACGGGCAGCTATGATTACGCCATGGAGTACCAACGCGGTAGAAATTACCCAGAATATGGACATGCAGGGCATAATCAGAATCGAAGAATTTAAAAAGGTTGACGAAGCTTTTGCCGATTACGATCCTATGCTTTCTCAAAAATATGACAAGATTGACCAGGACATCTATACCATCAACATCAAGCCTGAACCCATTTTAGAAATTACCGATATTGCTGCTTATAATAAACAGGAAGGTCTTTCTTTAAGCGACGAAGAAGTTGATTATTTAAATACATTAGCGCAAAAATTAGAAAGGCCCTTAACCGATTCGGAAGTATTTGGCTTTTCGCAGGTTAACTCAGAACACTGCCGCCACAAAATTTTTAACGGAAAATTTGTAATTGATGGTGTAGAGCAGCCTACCTCTTTGTTTAAACTGATCCGCAAAACTTCTGAAGAAAACCCGAACGATATCGTTTCGGCCTATAAAGACAATGTTGCTTTTATTAAAGGACCAAAAGTACAACAGTTTGCACCTAAACGTGCCGATCAGCCTGATTTTTACACTTTAAGCGATTTTGATTCCGTAATCTCTTTAAAAGCAGAAACACATAATTTCCCAACCACTGTAGAGCCTTTTAACGGTGCTGCAACGGGTTCAGGAGGCGAAATCAGAGACCGCTTAGCGGGTGGCCAGGGTTCTTTACCTTTGGCAGGAACGGCAGTTTACATGACCGCGCTTTCCCGTTTAGAAGAAAACCGCCCATGGGAACAAGGTGTGGAAGAAAGGCAATGGTTGTACCAAACGCCAATGGATATCCTGATCAAAGCCTCAAACGGTGCTACCGATTTTGGAAATAAATTTGGCCAGCCGCTCATTACCGGATCGGTTTTAACTTTCGAACACGAAGAAGATAACCGTACCCTTGGTTTTGATAAAGTAATTATGCTTGCAGGCGGTATTGGCTATGGCAAAGCCAGCCAGGCACAAAAACTTAAACCACAGGAGGGCGATAATATCGTAATCTTAGGTGGCGAAAATTATAGAATTGGAATGGGTGGCGCAGCAGTTTCATCTGCTGATACTGGTCAGCACGGCAGCGGCATCGAATTAAATGCCATTCAGCGGTCAAACCCTGAAATGCAGAAACGGGCGGCCAATGCCGTTCGTGGTTTGGTAGAGAGCGATCATAACCCGATCATTTCCATCCACGATCATGGTGCAGGTGGCCACTTAAACTGTTTATCAGAACTGGTTGAAGAAACCGGTGGTTTGATTAACCTAGATAAACTTCCGGTGGGCGATCCTACCCTTTCGGCCAAAGAAATTATCGGTAACGAATCGCAGGAAAGAATGGGCTTGGTAATCGGTAATGAACATATCGAAACCCTTCAAAAAATTGCCGATCGCGAGCGTTCACCGATGTATACCGTTGGTAAAGTTACCGGCGACCACCGTTTCACTTTTAAATCGGCCACTACCGGTTTAAAGCCGATGGATTTAGAACTGGCCGCCATGTTTGGCAGCTCGCCTAAAATTGTAATGGAAGACAGTACAGTTGACCGTAAATACAAGGCCATCACCTATAACAACAGCGAATTAAATACTTATTTAGAACAGGTGCTTCAGTTAGAAGCCGTTGCTGCTAAAGATTGGTTAACCAATAAAGTTGACCGCTGTGTGGGTGGACGCGTAGCCAAGCAGCAGTGCGCCGGCCCGTTACAATTACCGTTAAACAACTGCGGTGTAATGGCTTTAGATTTTCAGGGTAAAGAAGGTATTGCCACTTCAGTTGGCCATTCACCTGTTTCCGCACTGATTGATCCGGCTGCAGGTAGCCGCAACGCCATCGCCGAATCACTTTCAAATATTGTTTGGGCACCTTTAAAAGAAGGTTTGAAAAGCGTTTCGCTTTCTGCCAACTGGATGTGGGCCTGTAAAAACGAAGGTGAAGATGCCAGGTTATATTCTGCCGTAAAAGCCTGTTCTGACTTTGCAATCGATTTGGGAATCAACATCCCAACCGGAAAAGATTCCTTATCGATGAAACAGAAATATGCGAAGGGTGATGTGATTGCGCCCGGAACAGTAATTATTTCTGCAGGAGCCAACTGCGATGATATCACCAAAGTGGTTGAACCGGTATTACAAAAAGATGGTGGCGCCATTTACTACATCAACCTGTCTACCGACAGCTATAAGCTGGGCGGTTCATCTTTTGCACAGATTTTAAACAAAGTAGGTACCGAAACACCTGACGTAAAAGATGCAGCAAAATTTAAAAACGCATTCAATACCTTACAACAATTAATTAAGGCAGGTCACATCCAGGCCGGACACGATGTTGGCAGCGGTGGTTTAATTACAACGCTGTTGGAAATGTGTTTTGCCGACCGTGACTTAGGCGCCCAAATCGATTTATCAGCTTTAGCCGAGCAGGATAGCATTAAATTACTTTTTGCAGAGAATATTGCCGTTCTTTTCCAGGCTGATGCTGCTGCAGAAGCTACATTAACTGAGAATGGCGTTTCTTTCCACAAAATTGGTACAGTAAACACTACGGCCAAACTGGAAGTTAAAAATGCTGGCGACAGCTTTAGTTTTGATATCGACCATTTACGCGATGTTTGGTTTAAAACTTCTTACTTGTTAGACAGCAGACAAACCGGCAACGGCTTAGCCAAAGCGCGCTACGATAATTATAAAAACCATGTTTTAAATTACAGTTTCCCGCTTACTTTTGATGGTAAAAAACCGGTTATCGACGAAACGAAGCCAAGGCCAAAAGCCGCTATTATCCGCGAAAAAGGAAGTAATTCTGAGCGCGAACTGGCAAACGCCATGTATTTGGCCGGTTTTGACGTAAAAGATGTACACATGACCGATTTAATTACCGGCCGGGAAACTTTAGAAGATATCCAGTTTATCGGTGCGGTGGGCGGTTTCTCTAACTCTGATGTTTTAGGATCGGCGAAAGGATGGGCAGGTGCATTTTTATATAATGAGAAAGCGAGAATTGCTTTGGAGAAATTCTTTGCCCGTCCTGACACCTTATCTGTAGGGATATGTAACGGCTGTCAATTGTTTATTGAGCTGGGCTTGATTAATAAAGACCATACCGATAAACCTAAAATGTTGCACAACAAAAGCGGCAAACACGAAAGTATTTTCACTTCGTTAACTTTACAGGAAAACAATTCGGTAATGCTATCGAGCCTCGCCGGCAGCACTTTAGGGGTTTGGGTATCGCATGGTGAAGGAAGATTCTCTTTACCATACGCAGAAGATCAGTACAAAATTGTAGCCAAATATGCTTACGAAACCTATCCGGCCAGTCCGAACGGTTCCGATTACAACACCGCCATGTTATGCGATGAAACCGGCCGTCACCTGGTAATGATGCCACACATTGAACGTTCATTGTTCCAATGGCACTGGGCAAATTATCCGGCAGGCAGAAAAGACGAAGTTTCACCATGGATGGAAGCCTTTGTAAATGCCAGGAAGTGGATTGAAAATCAAGGGTAATATTCGAATGGAAGAGGTAAAATGGATGATGGAATTAAAACCCATCATCCATTTTTTTTATCATCACGAATACAGTTTTCAACTTTAATAGCACAGCCGCAAAAAAGTTGACAACTCTTAAAAATTGATGTAAATGATGATGGAATTAACCTTTACAAAACCTATAGCTTTCGTAATCAACCCATAGCTATCCCGTTCACTATTTTTTTCATAAATAAAACTATTTAATTAGTTAGTTATTTCTATATTTAACTAAAATTTTAGTCAAACATGAAAAACCTAACGAAAATCATTCTGTTGTTGCTGGCATTGATTGCCTTTAAAGCAAATGCGCAACTACAGGGTAAAATTTCTTCGCTCGCTGATACCGCATGGACTTTAAGTAACAACTCAGGTATCAGTATAGAAGTAAAAGGCGATAAAAGCGGGTATTTCAACCTGAATATAAGCAGGTTGCAGCAAGGTATTTATAATTTTGGTCAAATGGGAGAAATCTTTCTGGCACCAGCTTATAAAACCACTATTGATTGCGTGGATAAGATCTACCGTATAAAAGGCGATGGTGCACTCGAAAATAATATTCTGAAAGATACAAGAAAAAGATTGCATGCCTTTTTAGGCAATTCGGGCTATGATGTTGATTTTAAATATCTGATAACCGAACCAGCTGTTTTTATACCAATGCTTGATGAATATGTTAAAATGATCAATATCAAATCAGAAAAGTCAAATAATAAATTCTTTAAAGACTTTATCAAGTCAGAAGCGGCTTTTAGCAAAAGATATGTACTATATGCTTACTCAAGATTTTATGGCCTTGATTCATCAAGAATGGCCACTTTAAGAAAATTACTGAGTATTCCAATTGCAGAACGTAACGAGAATTACAAAAAAGACCTCATGGCAGCTTATCAAGCCCAGTTTTCTAAAAGATTATCTGCTGAAGAGAAAGCATTATTAAATAAAAGTATTTATACGGGCTGGGATGTAAATGATGAAATATTTTATAAAAACTCAAACTACTACAAAACTATGATCGGCTACCTGATCGATCACCTGTCCATCCAGCCGGAAAATCAAAAAATCAGGGATTCAATAAAAAGTGGTGATCTCATTAAATTAAAAGTTGCCGATAATTTAATAAATAACAGTTTCATAAAGGAATATTTTACTTACATCTATAGCAATCAGGCGATCAAAAAAGCGAAACAGCCCGCTGATGTTACCTATATATATGATTCTTTCGTAAAGAATTCGAAAAATCAAAAATATATTTCAGAGATAACTTCCAGTTACCAAAACTTAGCAGCTACCGTAAACAATGCCCAGGCACCAGATTTTAACTTTATCTCATCGGCTGGCAACATGGTCAGTTTAAAGAGCCTTAAAGGAAAATACGTTTACATCGATATTTGGGCAACATGGTGTGCACCTTGTATCGCACAGATACCTGAACTGAAAAAGCTGGAGGAGAAATACAAAAATAAGAACATTTATTTTGTTAGCATTTCTGTGGATAAGAAAGCGCAAAAAGAGGATTGGTTAAATTTCGTCGCAAAAAATAATTTACAAGGTATTCAGCTAATGGCTGATCAGGATTTCGAATCTGATTTTATTAAAAAATTCGGAATCAATTCAATCCCGAGGTTTATTTTGATTGATACTAATGGTTTAATTGTTGACAATAATGCCAAACGGCCATCAGACACGGCACTTGCAGAACAGCTACAAGCGTTAAAACTTTAACTTCGCCCGGATAGATGCGGTGTTAATATCCAGATAAAATTAGCGATTGAAGTATATTTTTTCTTACTGTGAAAGCAGTAAACAGCATTTTATAGTTAATGTAGACCCGCCATTGCTTGTAGTCCTCATTTTGCTTCGCTCCACCCTGTGCTACTTGTGCTGTCCCTTAGGTTTATTAAACAAAGCCTCTTCATCTACATACTGGCTCGTTCTGCACCCGTCTTAAACTTTAACAGCATTACCAGCCTGCCACCTAAACCCGACCGAAGTGGAAAACCCGGAGCCAGAGGCGCGAGGGCGAGGATTTGAAAAAACAAAGGGCGGGACAATCGGAACCGAAAAGCACTGTATTTGCTTTCCAAAAGATGATTAGGCTCGAAGATGCTCAATACTGATAAAAATCTGGAGATCATCTGCTAACAACTAAATCCTATTTTTTTATTAGGAAATGAGCGTTTTGCTTTTCATCTCAACTGTACTCCCGCCATCGCTCGTAGTCCTCGTTTCGCTGCACTCCACTGCGGGCTAACCGCTCTGTCGGGTTTATTGTACAAAAGCCGGTGATTTAACACAAAGCCTGTTTATGCGTTGGCGATAGACCATTAATACGGTTACCAACCCTGCCACCTAAACCCGACCGAAGTGAAAAACCCGGAGCCAGAGGTACGAGGGCGAGGATTTGAAACAAAGGGCGGGACAATCGGAACCGAAAAGCACTGTATTTGCTTTCCAAAAGATGATTAGGCTCGAAGATGCTCAATACTGATAAAAATATGGAGATCATCTGCTAACAACTATATCCTAAATGTTTTTTTATTAGGAAATGAGCGTTTTGCTTTTCATCGCAACTGTACTCCCGCCATCGCTCATAGTCCTCGTTTCGCTGCACTCCACTGCGGGCTAACCGCTCTGTCGGGTTTATTGTACAAAAGCCGGTGATTTAACACAAAGCCTGTTTATGCGTTGGCGATAGACCATTAATACGGTTACCAACCCTGCCACCTAAACCCGACCGAAGTGAAAAACCCGGAGCCAGAGGTACGAGGGCGAGGATTTGAAACAAAGGGCGGGACAATCGGAACCGAAAAGCACTGTATTTGCTTTCCAAAATCTATCATGCTAAAACACTTCTATTCCACTATGATCTAGGCAGGGAAATGAAACAAAAAAACGGCTTGAGCAATGCACAAACCGTTCACCTAAACCTACATCTAACTCAAAAAAAGAGCGTTGTTAAGGAATGATGTAAGATAGCACAGGTAAGATCGAGAGATAAACATCATCCATTTTCCACCCCACATTATCCATCTTCTTACATCTTCCATCCTACATCATCCATCCTACATCATCCATCCCCCATCATATCCCCTTCACATCCTTCCTCACTTCTTTTCTCCAGGCTTTCCCATATTTTTTATCCATAAAAGAAGCGACTACTTTATTATAATCTTCAATCCTGATGGCCGAAGGTCCTACACAACCCAAATCCTGATAGACTACACCATATTTTTGCTCAAACAACTCCTGGCCTTTAATGCGTATTGATGCAATCCCACCCTGAATCAGGAATTTAGGTTTTCCCTTTTTAATATCGGCATTGGCCTGTTTAATGCTTTCTGTTTTAATGCCATCAACCATCAACGAGGCTTTGGCACTGAAGCGTACTGAAATCAAACATAGAATCAGCAAAATTAAAATGTAATTTTTCATGAGATAAATGGTAAGTTTTAATTAGAAATCTGAAAATTAATAGCCATATTATACCGTACCCGTACCGGAACACCTTTGTTTTTGCCAGGTTTCCAAAGCGGCGATTTTTTGATCACTTTTATTGCTTCTTCATCACAACCAAACCCGAGCCCCCTGAGTACTTTAACATCTGTAACAGAGCCATCTCTTTCTACCACAAAGCTTACAAATACCTTGCCCTGAATATTTTCATCTTGCGCCTGATACGGATACCTTAGGTTACGCTCCATATATTTAGACCAGGCTTTGGCACCGCCGTTAAACTCCGGGTATTCATCAACTCCTATAGCATCTATAATCGCATTTGGATCACCGGTACCTTCTCCATCCTTTGCTGTACCCGTACCATCGCTACTGCCTTTATTATCGCTGATGACCAAATGAGGTGCAACAATACCATCTTGCGTTTTATCGCTGATCACTGCATTTTCAATCTCTTTAATGGTTGGCGGATCAGGAAGATCTACTTTATTCACTACAACTACCTGTGATGGAAGTGCAATGGTTTTGACTTTAACCGGATCAGCTTTTGCGGGTTCAACCTTTTTCTCAGGTTCAGGCGTTTTCGGTTTCATTTGGTGAATCACCTGAGTTAAATCAATAACCTTTGCCTTTTCTACCACTACATCTTCTTTAGGGAAAACCTTGTTATAAATCAAAGGCGAAAAACAGGCCAGTACAAATAAACTGCCTGATACGAAAAGTACCCTCGTCATAATCGACGATGATTTGGATCTTAAATCGTAAGCACCATAGTTTTTGTTGCGGTCTGCAAATACAAGATCAAGCCACTCGGTCTTGTATACGTTAATTGAAGAGTTGAACATAGCTTTTATTTTTATAGCATGATGCAACAAAATCTTCAATTCCATAAAACATCCGAAAAATCTATTTTCGTTACAAAAAATGAAATTTCTCACCTGAAAAACATTTTTTTATTTCATTTTCAATAAAACTGATATAATTTTTGTGATTATTTTACTTGAATTGATAAAATATGCTATTTTTGACAAAAAACATAACGAATTAATGAAAAGCTTAAGAACCATCGCATTAAAAGAGGCTCAAAACAGAATTTCGCCTGAAGTTAAATCTCCTTCTGCTAAAATTTCTGACTTTTTTGGCGCTAATGTATTTGATAAGAAAAAAATGAGAGATTTCTTATCTAAAGACGTGTATGAGAAATTAATTTCATCTATCAATCAAGGTGAGTTAATTAATGCAGACGACGCAAACCAGATTGCTACTGCCATGAAATCATGGGCAATGGCTGCCGGAGCAACCCACTATACACACTGGTTCCAGCCTTTAACCGGCACTACAGCCGAGAAACACGATTCGTTTTTTGAGCCTAGCGGTGAAGGTGCAATTGAAAAATTTTCAGGCAGCGCTTTAGTTCAGCAAGAACCGGATGCATCTAGTTTCCCTAACGGTGGTATCCGTAACACTTTCGAAGCCCGTGGTTATACTGCCTGGGATCCTTCATCTCCAGCCTTCATTATGGAAAGCAAAGCAGGTAAAACCCTTTGTATTCCTACCGTTTTCGTATCTTATACAGGCGAAGCCTTAGATTATAAAGCACCTTTATTAAAAGCCTTAGCTGCTTTAGATAAAGCTGCTGTTGATGTTTGCCAATACTTCGATAAAAGCATCACCAAAGTAAATGCTTCTTTGGGTATTGAGCAGGAATATTTCCTTGTTGATGAGTCGTTGTTTAACGCCCGCCCTGATTTATTGTTAACCGGCCGTGCATTATTCGGACACATGTCTGCCAAAGGTCAGCAATTAGAAGATCATTACTTCGGTTCAATCCCTGAGCGTGTATTCACTTTCATGGTAGATTTTGAAAATGAAGCCCTGAAATTAGGTATTCCTTTAAAAACCCGTCACAATGAGGTTGCTCCTTCTCAATTCGAGTGCGCACCGATTTATGAAGAAATCAACTTGGCGATCGACCACAACCAATTGTTGATGGATTTGATGGAAAAAGTTGCCCGTCGTCACCACTTCCGTGTTTTATTACACGAAAAACCATATGCAGGTATCAACGGATCAGGTAAACACAACAACTGGTCGTTAATTACCGATACCGGTAAAAACTTATTGGCACCAGGTAAAACGCCGAAAAACAACTTAATGTTCCTTGCTTTCTTTGTGAATACCATTAAAGCAGTAAGCGAGCATGCAGATTTATTACGTGCAAGTATTGCATCGGTAAGCAACGACCACCGTTTAGGTGCAAACGAAGCGCCACCGGCAATTATCTCTATCTTCTTAGGTTCACAATTGAACGATGTATTAGATGAGATTGAGCACTCACGTATCAGCAAAAAAATTAAAGAAGATAATGCACTTTGGTTAGGTATCCCTAAAATCCCTCAGATTTTACTGGACAATACCGATCGTAACCGTACCTCTCCTTTCGCCTTTACAGGTAATAAATTTGAGTTAAGAGCGGTAGGTTCTTCTGCAAACTCTTCTGCCCCGATGACGATCTTAAACGCGATTATGGCTGAGCAGTTGATTAAATTCAAAGCTGAAGTAGATAAATTGATCAAAAAAGGTGATAAAAAAGACATCGCCTTGTTAACGGTGATCAAAAAATACATCAAAGAATCTAAATCAATCCGTTTCGAAGGTAATGGTTATAGTCAGGAGTGGGAAGATGAAGCTGCTGCACGCGGTTTATCAAACATCAAAACCACACCAAAAGCGCTAGATGCTTATTTAACTGAAAAATCGGCTGAGTTATTTGCAACAACCGGTATTTACAGCTCGCGTGAAATTCATGCCCGTCATGAAATCATGTTAGAAAACTTCTACAAAAAATTACAGATCGAAGCACGCGTAATGGGCGAAGTAGCCAATACGTCTATCATCCCTGCTGTAATTGCTTACCAAAATTCATTAATCGAAAACATTAAAGGATTAAAAGAATTGGGTATAGACAGTAAGTCTTCTTTAGAAATCGCTAAAAAACTATCTGAGCACTTAGATATCGTGAAAACCAATATCGATGCGATGTTAGAAGAACGTAAAGTAACCAACAAATTGGAAGATACCCGTGAAAAAGCGATTGCTTACGATGAGAAAGTTAAGTCTTACTTCGATACCATCCGCTACCACGCTGATAAGCTGGAGCAAATTGTTGATGATAGCGTTTGGCCTTTACCAAAATTCAGAGAATTATTATTCATGAAATAAGAAAGGCTTAAGCTTAAAGGTTTAAGGCGTAGGGTTTACTCTACGCCTTTTTTTGTTTTCATAAATCCGTCATTGCGAAGAGGGACGATGAAGCAATCTTACGACGATCGCTATACATATATCCATTAACTTATATGTCATTAAATCCTGAACGCGGTTAAAGATTTAGGAAATGCTAAAAATTAGCATCCTCCCTCGTCTCGTCATCCTGAACTTGTTTCAGGATCTAAAACGTATAATTACAAAAGGCATTTTTTTGGAAAGCAATACCCCTGCTCATCGGTTCAGATAGTCCTGCTTTCCTTCCTGCTGTAGAATCTTTCAACGACTCAAATTCATCCTTAACAGCATCCATTCAATCAGGTTTATTTAACATAAGGCGGTGCAAAGAAAAAGCCAGCAACAACGAACCAAACTTAGTATCATAAGCCCGATCCGATAGGTACCGGATGTACGGATGCCGTTTTATCCAATAATTATTTTCTATCCAATAAATTAAAACGGCAGGAGGAAAAGCGGGGCTGCTGGCTCCTATGAAAACCTACCTTTCACTTCCAAAACTTTTCAATTATACTAATAAGAAAAGCCGTGCAAGTAAAAACCCCTACTCCATACCGATATTGGATGTATCGACTCCGGACTTCTGACTCCCGACTTCAGACTTTCTATCTTCTCCCCTTTTACCTTCCACCTTAAACAACTATCTTTGCGGCAACATGAGTGATAACAGGTACAATCAACGTGGCGTTTCTGCCTCAAAAGAAGATGTGCACAATGCCATCAAAAACATCGATAAAGGAATTTTCCCAAAAGCATTCTGCAAAATCATTCCCGATATTTTAGGTGGTGATGAGGCATACTGCAACATCATGCATGCTGATGGCGCAGGTACCAAATCATCGTTAGCTTATGTGTACTGGAAAGAAACCGGCGATATTTCGGTCTGGAAAGGAATTGCACAGGATGCCATTATCATGAACATTGATGACCTGATCTGCGTAGGTGCTACCGATAACATCCTCTTGTCATCAACCATCGGGCGTAATAAAAACCTCATTCCCGGTGAGGTAATTGCCGCCGTAATTAACGGTACGGAAGAAATTCTGTCCGATTTACGTGAACAGGGCATTACCATTTACTCAACAGGTGGTGAAACAGCCGATGTGGGCGATTTGGTTCGTACCATTATTGTCGATTCTACCGTAACCTGTCGCTTAAAGCGTGAAGACATCATCAGCAACGATAACATTAAACCTGGCGATGTCATTGTGGCATTAGCCTCTTCGGGGCAAGCGACTTACGAAACCGAATACAATGGCGGTATGGGTTCAAATGGCTTAACTTCTGCCCGTCATGATGTTTTTGAAAAATCAATCGCCAATACCTACCCTGAAAGTTTCGATCCGGCAGTGCCATTTGACCTGGTTTTCTCAGGAGGCAAAAAATTAACCGATGAAATTGAAATTGAAGGCCATGGTAAAATAACCGTTGGCAAACTGGTACTTTCGCCTACCCGTACCTATGCGCCCGTGATTAAGCAGATTTTAGAGAAACACCGCAATCAGATTAATGGTATTGTACATTGCAGTGGTGGTGCCCAAACCAAAGTGCTTCACTTTATCAATGACGATATCCATGTTATAAAAGACAATTTATTCCCTGTTCCCCCGCTGTTTAAGCTGATCCAGGAACAATCAGGCACCGATTGGAAAGAAATGTACAAAGTGTTTAATATGGGACACAGAATGGAACTTTATGTTCCACAGGAAATTGCAGATAACCTGATCGAAATTTCAAAAAGTTTTAATATCGATGCCAGAATTATTGGCCGTGTAGAAAAAGGTAACCAAAAGCAGGTAACCATTGAGAGCGAAAAAGGAACATTTGTTTACAATTAAACTAAATTATTCCATCAACTATAGCCCTGAACACATCGTTTAGGGCTTTTTTTTTGGTTCTCATCCCTGGTCTGAATACTCCATTTCGGTCGATTTATGCGTTGTCCCCAACTTAATTCAATTGTTATATATTCGGGATATTGAAGCGTTGGAAAGTCGATTGGAAGTCGTTGCCTTTGAGTCGATCAAATCATTATGATTAGCTTTGCTGAGCAACCGTGGTTCCCACCTGAGCGGGTCTAAGAATAGTCGGATGACGATCGCTGAAACATCAATAATGCAATAAATCTATTACAATCTGCAAAAGTCATATCTGTATCATAAAAAGATTTATATTAGTTCTACCAATCAACAGAACATGAATTATAAAAAGACCATCGTAATAGGCCTAATGGCTTGCTTTATATTGAGCCTGAGCGCTTTTATGCCTAAACCCGAACCGGAACCAAAAGCAAAGAATTTAAAGGTATTGCCCAAAGATATCAGCAAGGAAGAACTGGATAAAGTAATGGACGATTTTAAGCTTGCCTTAGGCGTGCGATGCAGCCATTGCCACGCGCCGATGAAAGACAATCCCAGAAAGCTTGATTTTGCCAGTGATGAAAAACCTGAAAAGGAAACTGCCCGGGAGATGATGCGCATGACCGCTAAGATCAATAAGAAATATTTTCACGAGGCCATGAAAGAAGGCAACACTATTGCAAAAATCGCCTGTATCACCTGCCATAATGGTAAAACTGAACCAGCGAAATAAAAATATGGTCAATAAAAAAATACTATTAAAAGCAAGAAGCCTGATCAAAAATCAGGCTTCTTGCTTTTTAATCTTGCCACAAATTTATGAAAGGTACTTTCTTCTCCATCAGCTTTCTTTTCCTGATAAAGAAAATCGAGCTTATGTTCATCAAAAGTTTTGAAGAAAGTATCCCAATCTGTTTCTTCTAAATCAGATTTTCTATCGCTATGTTTAGGAAAATGTATCCTTTAAACACCTCCCTCACTTTTTTTAGCTGGATCTGAAACTATAGCAGGTACACCACTATGTTCTTCCGCTCATGCTTTAATGGTGGCATGGTTATGGGCTTGTTTTAAACCTCTCATCGTTTATAAATTAGTTTTGAATAAATAGGCTAACTATAAAATCGCATTCAGGCGGAAATGGTTTTAGGTTTATAAAAAAAGCCCCAACCTTTCAGCTGGGACAATTTGGATGTCGTTAATCTCAGTATCAGTTACAAATATTTAATGGTAAGATACGGAGCTAAAGGCATTCATAATGCCAATAGAGGTTAAACCCATGGTGTAACTTCCGGCCTGTATTCCCATATTTCCATTATAGTGTATACGGTTTTCCATACCAGCACTATAGCTATTATATCCTTGAGGAATTTCAACATCATAATACATATAATTGGTAACTGCTTGTTCGGAGATCGGATAACTTACTTTAACATAAGAAACTCGGATAATAACATTTCTCGGTAAAGGTAAGGGGGTGCTTAACGATGAGTCACTAAAAAATTCAATATTTACAATATCATCATAAGATTCATTCCAATCGTCCATTTGATAAATCTCACCTCGGGAGGTGCTTACCTTACAATATATAAGCTTATATAAAGCATTAACCCCTTCTATATCTCCTTGTGAAAGAAAACTATTGTAACCCCACGTAGAGCCATCTTTTCTGGTCATTTGTGGCGCTGTATTTGAGCCGACTCTAGCTTCAGACACACTCGAAGGATATAACATTACGGAATTATAATCAAATGTTCCTATCTGAGATCCAGACTTTCCAAGTACATCATAGGTTTTGTATTGATCTATCCAATCATTATTAATGTTATTGAAATCAATGTTAATATATTGATCTCGATCAGTTCTGGTTTGTTCATGCATTAATCCCACGGCATGACCAATTTCATGAATAACCGTAGATTTATCTGCACCAGTGGATAATCTAATAAGTTGCTGTCCACCCACCATACCTAATTGTGAATCTCCTCCTCCATTGGGTGGAGCTCCTTGAAAATTCACATAATTAGCTTGGTTTGTGCGCTGTACAAAATGTATTGGCGTGCTAGCCTCCCAATCGCTCATCGCATTTAAAATATCTGAACTATGTGTGGCATCATTGATGACATAGTAAACAATACCACCTGGCCACAGTTTTTGAAAATCAGCTGTAAATGTGCTTTCTGTTGTTGCAACCTTATTATTACCAACCTTATTAAATTCTAAATAAGCAATTTGGTCTTTGGATAAAATTACATCTCCTCCAACAACATATTCTCCTCTGCTGTTAATTTGAACTGTGACCTGTCCACCATTCTTCAAATGATAGGTAATAACTTTTCCCCGAGTGTTTTGAGATTTTTCCTGCTGCACGGAAGTTTCTTTTTTACAAGAGCTGATCAAAATAACGAGCGCTGCAAGGGCGTAATAGATTTTTTTCATGTTTAATTGTTTTAAAAATTAATTCATATTAATTGATGTTAAACGGTAAAACAGTAAAGTTCTTCTTGAAAAGCACGAAAGTTGGTTATGGAATTCAATTAGATCAGGAGAGAAAAACTGCTTAAAGCAGATGACAATCTAATCAGTGAAAAGAATATTTCAGAGAGAGCGTGCATTTCATCATTTTTTTGTTTTCCATTCTAAAAATACAGATTTACTATTAAGAAATAGTTATATTAAATGAGATAATTATTATTACACGCAATACTACTTAAAACTATCATTTAGTAGATAACCCTTTGCGATATTCTTTCAGACCACTATTATAATGATACTGTAAGTTCTTGTGAGCTTCTGGTTTAGGTCCTATGCGCTATTAAATTGTAGATGATAAGTAGATGCACGAACTTAACAAAGTATATTTCAGATTTCTAGCCATCTAATCCGGACGAATTTTACGCAAAAACCCCAATCGTTTGATTGGGGCTTTCTCTTAACTTGCTTTTTGATTAAAAAGTATATCGTAATCCTAATTGGATACTGTAAGTACTAGTCGGAGTTACTAAATCTTGAAATGCATCAGTTACCAATTCATTACTGATATTGGCCATTCTATATGTTGGCCTATTAGTAGTGGCGTTAACACCTTGAGAAACCAACGGATTGTTTAGCACAGAACGTTGATAGGTTCCCCAGTTTTTATTAACCAAATTGGCAGCGTTGATAATATCAGCACTAAACTGAAGTGTTTGTTTGCCTGATTTACCAGTGTTGATGAAGATATCTTGTAAAAACCTAACATCAACTCTATGAAACCATGGCAATAAGGCAGCATTTCTTTCCGCAAATTTACCTCTGTTTTTGCGTAAATATGGAGAGCTTTCTATAAACTGATTTAAAGCTGCCTCTTGTTGTGCAACAGTAAATGTTTTTGCTGAAGTACCACTTCCAACAGTGTATTGTTGAAAAATGGTTTCACCAGGTCTTGGTATATACATTAAATCAGATGAACTGTTCGAATCGCCATTAATATCACCATTTACAACAAAGCTATAAACACCTTGGTTAGATCCTTCGTAAAAGATAGATAACGTTGTTGCTAAATGCTTAAGATATTCCTTACGATAAGATAAGTTAGCTACAACACGATGAGGAATAGCATATGCGGAATTTCCTAACTCTTGAAAGTTAGACGTTGCTACGTTAGGATTTGTATTCCAAACAGAAGAAGCCTGGCTACCAGGATTGGCAGTGATTTCTTTAGCCATAGAGTAAGTATACGCTGCAGAACCAGAAAATCCATTTGAATAAGATTTACTGATTTGGGCTGTTAATGAAGTAGCGTAACCTCTGGCTGAATTTTCAAGAACGATTGCTGAAGTTATTGCACTGTTTAATCGATTAGAACCAATAATGCGAGGACGAGTTAAATCGCCTTCTAAAACAACCCCATTTGGATTTGCCAAGTTTGCGTTACGCATCTTAACCGCATTGATATCTTTAGTATATAATCCATCGAAAGTTAACATGTAACCATCACCAATATTTTTATCAATACCTAAATTAACTCTAAAAACTTTCGGAAACTTAAAGTTCTCATCCATGAAAACAACGTTAGCTGGAGATGATGTTCCGGCAGTAGTTGGAAATAGATTAGCATAAGCATTAGGGTTAGCATTTAATTTGATATTGGCTAACTGCGCGACACCTGCAGCTGTATTGTTATTGATCGCACCACCAAACTGATACATACCTGTGTTGGTAGGAATATTAGTTAAGAATACAAACGGAATTTTCCCGGTAAAAACTCCCATTCCACCTCTAAATACCAAAGATTTATCGTTAGAAGTTGCCCTGAAGCCTACTCTTGGCGATAACATGACGCTACTTTTTGCCCATTTAGCTGTACTATAACTTCTTAATGTTGTATTGTCATCAGCATAAAAATTCAGCTTAGATGTTGCTGGATTATTTAACGGATCTTCGTGATAAATCGGCATATCCGCACGCAAACCAAAAGTAAATTTCACATTATCGCTTGCATTATATTCATCTTGGATATATGCTCCAGCTTGTCCAATTTTAAGTTGGGCAGAATAAACCGCTGGTGTGTTAGGTATAAGTGAATAAGTATATGCAAAATAAACAGGCGCCTTATCTGTGATTAAATCATTGATAGAATTAAATACATAGTAACTATTAGCCGGTGCCATAAACATGTTACCAACTTTTTGATATTCATAAGTTAAACCTGCGGTAAAATTATGTCTACCTGCATTATAAGTAATGTTATCAGTAAAGTTATACACATCATTAACAACATCGTTATTTAGTGTATAAGGATCCATACCAGCAGTTATGATATTACTACCTGTCGCTCCATCATAGATATCAATAGTTGGAAAAATTTCACCAGGATATCCACGAGTAGCTTTGTTTTTGGTAAATGCTAACAATAACTGATTAGACCATTTATTATTCAATCTACTATTTAATTCTAAAGTTCCGCTTCTGGTAGTATTTAAGAAGCCATAGTTAGAGTTGGCATATGAAAAAGATTTTGGACCAAATCTGTTATTAGGAGCTCTTGAAATGGTACTAGACTGACCTGTAACTTTGAAACCGCCACCATTCGGGATACTGGTAGAGTTTAGTTGCTGATCATCAGTACCTCTAAAATCACTAAACTTTAATGTCAGTTTATTACTGTTGTTAATGTTCCAGTCAACTTTAGCTAAGATTTTATGGTTATCTCTTGCAAAAGCAGGAAAATCTTGATAGCTGCCAGTTTCATAACCAAATTTAGATTTTAGATAGTCAGAAACAGTTTTCAAATCAGCAACAGTTGTAGAAGAAACCGTACCTGAGCCAGAACCGTTGGTTGGATAAAATGCAATACCCGGTGCTAAATTTTCTTCTTTTTCAGCGTTTACAAAGAAAAACAACTTGTTCTTTACAATCGGACCACCCAAAGTAAAACCATAAGTTTTTGATTTAGAAGCCACTATTTGAGAACTGATATCAGTACCTTTAACATTTTTACCTAAAAAACTTTGATCTCTGTATAGACCGTAAGCACTGCCATGAAAGGAATTTGTACCGCTTTTTGTTACCGCACTAATGTTAGCTCCGGTAAAACCAGCTTGACGAACATCATATGGAGCGATATTCACCGAAATCTGATCATATGAATCCAAAGAAATTGGCTGAGATCCCCCACCTGGAAGTGGATCAGTGTTTAAGCCAAAGTTGTTGTTTAGGTTTGCACCATCAACCTGGATATTATTATAACGGGCATCGCGTCCACCGAAACTATTACTTGCTAAACCAGAACCAGCTTGAGGAGTTAATCTCGTAAAATCAGAAATACTTCTTGAAATTGTCGGTAATGATGCTAACTCACGACTAGAAATATTCGTACTGGCACCTGTTTTCTGAGCATTTACTTTTTTTGTACCTTGAACACTAACTTCAGCTAAGGTGTTACCTGAGTCATCCAGTTTATAGTCCAGCGTAAAGTTCTCGCCCAATTTCAGGAAAATATCTGAAACTTTACCAGGTTTGAACCCTATGTAAGTAATTTCTACAGAATAAGGGCCACCTACTCGCATATTGTTTATTGCAAAGCGACCATCATTGCTCGTCGAAACAGTATAGGTTGTTCCGGAAGGTGTGTGTATTGCCTTAACCGTTGCACCTGGTAGGATGCCCTTGGCATCCTTAATTGTTCCGGTCATTGATGATGTAGTCACCTGTGCGTTTGCACCAAAAGCAATACCTACAAATGCAACAATAACCAGTACTAATCTTAAAAGTAAAGATTTCTTCATACTTTGATTTTTAATTTTTTTTGTTGTTAATGATAATCAAAAGGGATTTTGTAGCTGCAAATGTCCTAATAAAATTTAACAGATTTTAACATTCAATGTTAAATAATTATTAAGTCGGTCATAATTTTTCAACATTTAACATATATGACATCAATTACAACTTTCAGTTTATCAATACATTGATTGGAAAACTAAATTTTTAACAACAAAACCAATAGTTGCTTAATATTTCGACACAAAAATTAAATTAACGTTGGTATTTTTCTAATAATACATATCAACAATTATTTTTTAAGCAATAACATGGCTGTTATTTAACTTTTTATTCAGCTACCCAAATATAATTTTGTAAATCAGGGCGATTATGTCTTTCGTTTCCAAAGAGAATGAGGTTAACCATATTCAACCATTGTAAATTTTAACTGATATCTGAATATTGGCTTAGTCAATTGACATTTTTTTTTTAGTTTTGGACGATGGTTAACGGAGTAGCCTCATTCAATTTTTGGTAATGTAAAAGTTTAAAGCCCGATTATCAAGATTGAAACAGACCTCTTCACTATGCACGTTATAAAAACTGAACATTAAGAAACAAATATCTTTAAACGGATCGGAAGCGCAGGCCAAATTAATATCCATTATATTCCGGCAAACTCCCGTCTGAAGGATAAATAACAAAATAGAAAAAACAGATGAATTACGACGTTATTGTTTTAGGCAGCGGCCCTGGTGGTTATGTAGCTGCAATCAGAGCTTCTCAATTGGGACTAAAAGTAGCCATTGTTGAGCGTGAATCATTAGGTGGTATTTGTTTAAACTGGGGCTGTATCCCTACTAAAGCGCTTTTGAAAAGTGCTCAGGTTTTCGAATATATTAATCATGCTGCTGATTACGGAATTACTACTGCAGGTGCTACCGCAGATTTTGCTGCTGTGGTAAAACGCAGCCGTGGTGTGGCCGATGGCATGAGTAAAGGCGTTCAATTTTTAATGAAAAAAAATAAAATTGACGTGATTATGGGAACTGGTAAAGTAAAACCAGGAAACAAATTAGAAGTTAGAGGTGCTGACGGTTCTCAAAAAGAACTGAGTGCAAAAAATATCATCATTGCAACGGGTGCCCGTTCAAGAGAATTGCCTAACCTGAAACAGGACGGCAAAAAAATTATCGGGTACCGCCAGGCCATGGTACTCCCTGAATTACCAAAAAGTATGGTAGTAGTAGGTTCTGGCGCCATCGGTGTAGAGTTTGCTTATTTCTATGCTACCATGGGAACTAAAGTAACCATTGTGGAGTTTATGGAAAACGTGGTTCCTGTGGAAGACGAAGACGTTTCAAAACAATTGCTACGTAGCTTAAAGAAAACCGGTATCGATGTAATGACCTCTGCAAGTGTGGAATCTGTTGATACCAGCGGCGCAGGATGCAAAGTTTCGGTTAAAACAGCTTCAGGCATGCAAACCATCGAAGCTGATATCGTGCTTTCAGCAGCTGGTATTGTAGCCAATATCGAAAACATCGGCTTAGAAGAAGTAGGTATCAAAACCGAAAAAGGCAAAATCGTTACCGATGAGTTCTACAATACTTCGGTTAAAGGTTATTACGCCATAGGTGACGTAGTTGGCGGACAAGCTTTAGCACACGTAGCTTCTGCAGAAGGTATTATCTGCGTAGAGAAAATTGCGGGTCAGCATGTGGAACCGTTAGATTACAACAATATCCCTGGATGTACCTATTGCACACCTGAAATTGCTTCAGTAGGATATACCGAAAAGGCAGCTAAAGCCGCAGGTTATGAATTAAAAATCGGTAAATTCCCTTTCTCGGCATCGGGTAAGGCTAGTGCTGCAGGTGCCAAAGATGGTTTTATCAAATTGATTTTCGATGCCAAATACGGAGAGTTATTAGGCGCGCACATGATCGGCGCCAACGTTACCGAAATGATTGCCGAAATTGTGGTAGCACGTAAACTGGAAACTACCGGACACGAAATGATCAAATCTGTTCACCCTCACCCAACCATGAGCGAAGCCATTATGGAAGCTGCAGCTGATGCCTACGGAGAAGTGATCCACTTATAAGGTAGAAGGTTTAAAGGTAAAAGGCGTAAGGTGCCAAAAACCTAAGTAAAACCGGTATATCCTAAAAACCCTTTAGTTAATCCTAAAGGGTTTTTGTATTTTTATAGTCCATTTTTCGTAAACCCTAAACCCTAAACCCTAAACCCTAAACCCTAAACCCTAAACCCTAAACCCTAAACCCTAAACCCTAAACCCTAAACCCTAAACCCTAAATGAATCTCCATACCATAAATACCGGTTTATTTAAATTAGATGGTGGCGCCATGTTCGGAGTTGTACCTAAAGCCATCTGGCAAAAAACCAATCCTGCTGATGCAAACAATCTTTGCACCTGGGCCATGCGCTGCTTACTGATAGAAGAAGGCAATCAACTGATTTTAGTTGATACCGGGATCGGAAATAAACAGGATGAGAAATTTTTTAGCCATTATTACCTGCATGGAAACGATTCCCTTGAAAAATCACTGGCACAGTTGGGTTTCGGAACAACAGATATTACCGATGTTTTCCTTACCCACCTTCACTTTGACCATGTTGGCGGGGCAATTATAAGAGCAGGTGAAAAATTGATACCAGCTTTTAAAAATGCCAGATATTGGAGCAACGAAAAGCACTGGAAATGGGCAGTTGAACCCAACGCAAGGGAAAAAGCCTCATTTTTAAAGGAAAACATCTTACCGATACAGGAAAGCGGACAGCTAAATTTTGTGGCCGAACAAGAGAATATAGCATGGCAGAAAGATATCAATATCACTTTCGCTTACGGCCATACCGATGCCATGATGTTGCCAAAAATAAGCTACAATGGCAAAACCATTGTATATATGGCTGATTTGTTACCTTCAGTAGGTCACCTGCCCCTGCCTTATGTAATGGCCTACGACATGTTTCCTTTAAAAACCTTAACAGAAAAGCAGGCGTTTTTGGAAGAAGCGGTAGAAAACAATTATATCCTATTCCTGGAGCACGATCCCATTAACGAGTGCTGCACTTTAAAACGTACCGAAAAAGGAATACGTGTGTCAGAAACCTTTAAGCTAAGTGAGATTTCATGATCAGGCGCGCCAAACCAGAAGATGCAACGCAAGTTGTACCGCTGTTACTTCAAGCCATGGCTGAGCTTGCGCCAAAGCTAACCCAAACTCAAGATCAGAACACCATTAACCGCATCTTTGAATATTTTTTTCAACAATCAGGCAATCAGTACAGCTACGAAAACACCTTGGTTTTTGAAGAAGCTGACAAAGTACTCGGCTCATTAACTGCTTATGACGGAGCAAAGCTGCTTGAACTCAGAAAGCCATTTTTAACTTATCTGGGTCAGCCTGATATTACGGATGATCACCTGGATACAGAGACACAAAGCGGAGAGTTTTATCTCGACAGTATCAGTGTAAATGCCAGTGCCCAGGGCAAAGGTATAGGCAAACAATTAATTAAGGCAGGCCTTGCCTGGGGAAAACAATCGGGGCATCAGAAAATTGGCTTATTAGTTGAGCAAAATAATGCGCGGGCCTTGAAGCTCTACCAGCAAATGGGCTTTAAAATCCAAAATGAAAAGGAGTTTATGGGCGGCAGCTACCACCATATGGTATTTAACGTTAAATAGCAAAAGGTAAATTACATCAGAAATCGCCGTTTTCGGACAACGAAGCAATTTTTAAGTGTAAGCGACTAGCGATCGTAATAAAGTTGTTTCTCAGGCTGAAAAACCTGCTTATCATGACGAATTTCTCAAATATTAAAACCGCGGAAGAAATGGCGACATTAAATTATCAATAACAATGGTTCGATCAGCATCTCCTTGTATCCTTCCTTCCTTCCTTCCCACCACACCCTAAACGCCATCCGCCAAACGCCAAACTTTTTTTCACAATTTATTTGTATTTAATCTAAATAATGCCAATTTTTGTAGCCGATGGAAAAAGCGTGTATAGATATTAACCAACTCGTTAACGTATTCTCAAATACCCACGGTTCAATTTATCAGTCAGATAAGTTAAACTGCTTTTATGTAGATTTTGGGGGGAAGTTTGCACGCTATAATTGCCTTACGCTTCAAAAATTAAAAGCTGTTGTAGAACAGATTGATGTTGAAGCACTCCTTTTAAATACTCAAAAAGCAGATTTCGAATTGGTTACCTTTAACGGCTGCGAACATATCTATTTATTAAGTGCCCTCGAAATCATTGCATTAAAAGATTTACTGCAAGGCACATTTACCATGTTTAAGCTTAACCATATCATTAGCGACTGCCTTTACAGATTGGTTTACTAGTTTATTGTTGGTTCATTGGCCATTGGCAACTCAATACGTCATAGTAAACTTGTCTCAATATCTATCTAAAAAGATCCTGAGATAAACTACCACTGACGTTATTTCAAAATCATTTATTAATGATCGACTTATGGAACTATGCATTTCCATCCCGCAAGGCCATACCACTGAATCTACGTTCTACTTAAATCCGGCCTAACAAATTTTTCGGGTTCCACTGACCAGGCCTAGCTACTGGCTTTGAAAGAAAACGGCGTAGCCCTCATGAATGCAGCTGAAAAATATAACAACAAATGAATAAATTTTCAGCCGGCATTTTATTAATGGCTGTCTACTGTTTTTTATCTGTATTAATGAGCTCGGCAATGCCTCGGTTTTGTTACTTTTCGATGTCAAAATTAAAAACCCTTCGGCGGCGGTAAGTCGAGGCAAGACTAAGCTGTTTGGCATAAAAAATCAGTTACGTCATTTATATCGATTTTTATACAATAAATTATCCATCAGGATGACGATTGCCTATGGAACTGAAAACTGCTAACCAAAAATTGCTATTGAAAATTGAAAACTCGAAACTAGAGCCACAAATCAACTCAATACGTCATATAGAACTTGTTTCAATATCTATCTAAAAAAATTCTGAGATCAACTCAGATGACATTGCATGGGAAATTGAAAACCATCAATTGGAAACTGTCAACTGAAAATTGCAAACTGCGAACTGAAAACTGCCAACTGAAAACCAATCATTATCCCGCTGATTCTCAACTCCTATCCGTTTGCCATTATCCTTCAATTTTTCATCCTCCATTTTATATCTTACATCATCCACCCTGCTTATTTAAACTGATTACAAATAATTAATTATCAGCAATTTAGACTAATTTCATATTGCAAATAAATTAGAATCCAGAACAAATTCAGTTTACATTTGTATTGTTATTAAAGTACAGAAATATGAAAGATCTAATGCGTATCAAATGTTTAATATCTCAGGATATCGAAACATTATTAAACCAGCAAATTAAAAAAGAGGCTCACTCTTCATCATTATATTTATCCATGTCATCCTGGTGCGATCAAAATGGCTTCGATTATTCAGCAGATTATTTTCTAAAGCAATCTGAAGAAGAAAGAGTACACCAGCTTAAATTATTCAAATATGTATTGGATATGGGTGGAAACGCCATCTCTCCTGAAGTGAGCGGAATTAAAACAGACTTCGCCAGTTTCAGAGAAGTTTTTGAAGATGCTTTGGAGGCAGAAATTGCCATCACCCAAAGTTTCAAAAATATTGCAGCAAAATGCCATAAGGAACAGGATTTCGTAACCATGGAATTTTTGAACTGGTTCCTGAAAGAACAACGCGAAGAAGAATACAAAGCACGCAGAGCTTTAGAGTTGTTCGAAGTAATTGGCGAAGAAGGTACCGGAAGATGGGAAATTGATAAACACGTTAACAAAATTTCTTACTCAGAAGAATAACAACAACAAAACATATATTGAAAAGCTATCCTGAAAAGGGTAGCTTTTTTTTCACTTAGAATCCCTGTGAAGGATCGTCATTGTCCCGAAAGTTCAGGAAAGCAATCTTACAACGATCGCTAAAATCTATAGTTATAAGATTACTTCGTCGGCTGAAAAAGCCTTCTCGCAATGACGACTTTTCCTTGAGAACCCTCCATTTCACCTATTTCCGCCGGGATGATAATCTAATAAAAAAGAAAAGCCCCGGTTTTCCGGAGCTTTCTTGGTTTTAGGTTGTTTGGTTTATGTTGATTATGAATAAGTCTTGAAGTTTTTATAAAAAAAGCGCCGTTGCCAGCGCTTTTTTTAAACCAAATATATAATAATAATTAACGAGCATTACAAAAGTACTAAATCTCATCAAAATAACAAGTGTTTTTATTAAAAAAGTTTAAAATAATCCAAAAAAACTTAAAAAAAAGAGATTTACACTTAGAAAAACGTATAAAAATGGAATATCAACTAAATATTAACACATACAAACAATATTTTAACAATAAAAAATAGAAATTAATCGGATAATTAAATTTAAACACTCCATAATAATAAATTATTTAGGAAATAAAGTCAAAAAGAACAATAACTTACAAAGTTTATGAAGCCATCTCATCAAAAACCGATGAAGTCACCAGATCATATCACAATATTCAAAAGCTACCAGAAAAAAAACATTTAAGGCAGGTATCAAATCACTTTTAAAAAAACTGCAAACCGAAAATCGCAAACCGATAACCGATACCAGTTTTTTTTCTAAATTTGCCCCTTTCACAAATAACAGTATGATTAAGAGACAGCAAATTAAAGATTTATTAAATTCGACAGCATTTGACACAGAAGTAACGGTTATGGGATGGGTAAGAACTTTCCGTAATAATCAGTTTATTGCTTTAAATGACGGATCTTGCATGGGCAATATCCAGGTAGTGATCGATTTTAATAATCTACCTGATGAGCTCTTGAAAAGAATCACAACCGGCGCAGCCATTTCTGCAACAGGCAAATTGATCGAATCGCTTGGTAAAGGTCAAACCGTAGAGATTAAAGCCACCAATGTAGAAATCCTTGGCGATAGCGATCCTGAAAAATTTCCTTTACAGCCTAAAAAACACAGTTTAGAGTTTTTACGTGAAATTGCACACCTGCGTTTCCGCACCAACACCTTTAATGCCGTTTTTAAGGTGCGCCATGCTTTGGCTTTTGCCATCCACCAGTTTTACAACGAACGTGGCTTTGTGTATATGCACACGCCGGTAATTACAGCCAGTGATGCCGAAGGCGCAGGCGAAATGTTTAAAGTAACCACTCTCGATTTCGATAACCCGCCCCGTACTGAAGATGGTAAAGTAGATTTCTCGCTGGATTTCTTTGCCCGCGCCACCAACTTAACCGTATCGGGTCAGTTAGAAGGTGAATTGGCAGCCATGGCTTTCGGTAAAATTTATACTTTCGGGCCAACATTCAGGGCCGAAAACTCAAATACCACACGCCATTTGGCCGAATTCTGGATGATTGAGCCCGAATTTGCTTTTGCCGACCTGGAAGACAATATGCAGCTTGCAGAAGACATGATGAAGTATGTCATAAAATATGCTTTGGATCACTGCAAAGAGGAGTTAGAATTTTTAAATAACCGCTTAGCTGAAGAAGATAAACAAAAACCACAAAACGAGCGCAGTGAATTGGGTTTATTAGAAAAACTTGATTTCTGCCTGGCAAATGATTTTGAACGTTTAACCTATACAGAAGCCATCAGAATTTTAAAATCTTCCAAGCCAAACCAGAAAAAACAGTTTAAATACCTGATTGATGAGTGGGGAGCTGATTTACAAAGCGAGCACGAACGTTACCTGGTAGAAAAACACTTTAAAAAACCGGTAATCTTAACCGATTATCCTGCAGATATCAAATCGTTCTACATGCGCCAGAACGAGCCGGATGTCGAAGGAAGACAAACGGTTGCCGCCATGGATATCTTATTCCCGGGCATTGGCGAAATGATCGGCGGATCGCAACGTGAAGAGCGTTTAGATCGCTTAACGCAACGCATGGAAGCTTTAAATATTCCGCAGGATGAATTGTGGTGGTACTTAGATACCCGTCGTTTCGGGTCCGCACCACACGCAGGTTTCGGTTTAGGCTTTGAACGTTTGGTATTGTTCGTAACCGGAATGACCAACATCCGCGATGTAATCGCTTTCCCAAGATTCCCGAAAAACGCGGAGTTTTAGGGTTTAGGGTTTAGGGTTTAGGGTTTAGGGTTTAGGGTTTAGGGTTTAGGGTTTAGGGTTTAGGGTTTAGGGAAGAACAAATAGCCCTACTCAAGGTTTCAAATTTTAATAATTTGAAACCTTTTTTTTGTTAAATATCGCCAACTGAAACCTTCTCTATCGCCGTGCTCTAAAAGAAACTTCTAAAGCGGAGAGATAACGCCGATCTTTAGCATCCGAAAGGGAGTAACAGGTGAATGATATTGTTTTTAACCTTTGAAAGATTTCGATTATACTCAACCCGACAACATTTATGTATACCCAAAGGATATCGCTGATGCTTTGAACGGCCTTGGTAGCTCAGATCGACAAAATTTAAGTATATCTAAACAATATTGCCTTTGGAAAATTTATCTCCTGACCGTCCCAGCGGGACGATTCATCGGTAGCCAATTGTAAAATTGGCGTTTTCGTTCCGTAGGAACGTTTGGTGATTTTAACATTGATTCTTTCCCTGTTTTGGCCACCTAAACCTGATTGACGCGAAAAGCCCGAAGCGAGGAACGAGTGAGGCTTGTAGCAAAAAGCAGGACTGAACAATCCTAAGTACTGCTACCCGTGCTTTCCAAAAACTGACGCTATATTTCCAATGCTTTATCAATACTCATATACCCTGAGACCTTACAAGCCGACCCTACAACTGCCATTCCGCTACAAACCATGCTTTACTCCAGCTAAGCTTACGAAGTTATGTCGACGCTCAACCTATTAAACTTTGCAAGAATCCTATCTTCCATCCTCATGTATGGTATCTCCGTACGGATTGGCATGCGAATAATCTACTGCAGATACTTTATAATCAGTTGGGGCAAAACTTTTTGAAGTACTTAGTGCCATGCCTAATTCGTAACGGGTTGGATAAGGCGTTTGCAATAAACTACCCGCCGGGATATACGGAAAGGTTTCTAAATAACTCTGCATCACACTCGGACTCACCCTTCTGTTGATATAGGCCCGGGTTAACTGATGCGTTTCCCTTAAACCCGCAGCCCCAAGCAATTCTACCGCGCTGGCCACCGTCAGGTTGTGGAAGTTTTTAACACGAACGGTTTTATCTTCTACCACCAAACCTTTCATTAAACTCGGATCCTGCGTAGCCACCCCTGTTGGGCAGGTATTGCTGTTACACTCTAAAGCCTGAATGCAGCCAAGGGCAAACATCATTCCGCGTGCGGCATTACACATATCAGCGCCGAGGGCAATATTCTTAACCAGATCGAAACCGGTGGCCACTTTGCCCGAAGCAATAATTTTGATGTGTTTTTTCAGATCAAAACCATTTAAAACATCATACACAAAAGCAACCCCTTCGCGCAATGGCATACCCACCGAATTCGAAAACTCCTGTGGCGCGGCACCTGTTCCGCCTTCACCGCCATCAACGGTGATAAAATCAGGATAAATTCCGGTTTCTATCATGGCCTTACAAATGGCATAAAATTCACTTTTACGACCAATACACAGTTTAAACCCTACGGGTTTACCGCCAGATAAATCACGTAATTTTTTCACAAACTCCAACAAACCGATAGGCGTATTAAAGGCTGAATGTGCGGGTGGCGACAGTACATCTTTACCTTCCGGCACCAAACGGATCCTGGCTACTTCTGGTGTTACTTTTTTAGCTGGCAACATCCCCCCATGCCCTGGTTTGGCACCTTGAGAAAGTTTAATCTCGATCATTTTTACCTGGTCTGCCTGTGCCCGCTCGGCATACGCATCATAATTAAAAGTACCATCGGCATTTCGGCAACCGAAATAACCTGTACCAATCTGCCAGATTAAATCGCCTCCCGGCTGTCGGTGGTAATCACTGATTCCGCCTTCGCCCGTATTGTGCGCAAAATTACCGAGTTTGGCACCGCCATTTAAAGCCAGAATGGCATTCTGACTTAACGAACCAAAACTCATGGCTGAGATATTATAAATGCTTGCAGAGTAAGGTTTCTTGCAATCTGGTCCGCCGACGGTAACACGCGGATCCAGATTTAATTCATGATGCGAAATGGCAGCAATACTATGGCTCAACCACTCATAACCATTTTCGTAAACATTTAACTGTGTCCCGAATGGAATTGTATCGTTATCGGTTTTGGCTCGCTGGTAAATCAGCGAACGGTTTAACCTGTTGTAAGGTGTACCGTTGGTATCACTTTCTACGAAATACTGGTATACTTTAGGTCTCAACTCTTCCATAAAATACCTTAAACGCCCAAAAACAGGATAATTTCTTACAATGCTGTGCTTAGGCTGGTATAAATCGTAAATACCGAGCAGTACAAAAGGACCTGTAAAAATAAAAGTCCACCATAAAAAGGGATGATAAAGCCCAAGCATAATGGTTAGGGCAATTAAAAATGCGGCGATCGCGACGAAAGCTTTTCTCATAAAATCAGATTAGCGTATGTTTTGTAAATACAAAGATTAAGATTATTAAACAACTGACACTACTAAATTGTTATTTTTACGCTATGCTTATTAAGATTTATCCAGAAAACCCTAACGAAAGGGCTATAGAACAGGTTGTTGAAGTACTTAAAAAAGGAGGCCTGATTATCTATCCGACCGACACGATATATGGTTTGGGCTGCGATATCACCAATCCTAAGGCTATCGAAAAAATCTGCAGAATACGTGGGATAAAACCCGAGAAAGCCAATTTCTCTTTCATCTGCCACGATTTAAAACACATTTCTGATTACATAAAACCCATTGACAATACCACTTTCAGGGTTTTAAAGAAGGCACTTCCAGGTCCTTTTACCTTTATTTTCAATGCCAATAACAACGTACCCAAATTATTAAGTTCCAATAAAAAGACGGTGGGGATACGTGTACCCGATAATAATATTGCCCGCAGTATTGTAAAAGCGCTGGGTAACCCCATCCTCTCAACCTCCATTAAAGATGACGATGACGTAATTGAGTATTCTACCGATCCGGAATTGATTCATGAGAAATATGAAAATCTGGTGGACATTATTATTGACGGCGGTTATGGCGACAATGAGGCCTCTACCGTAATCGATTGTACTACTGGCGAGTTCGAAGTTATTCGTGAGGGAAAAGGAAATATCGAGGAATATCTTTAACCCACATATTTTATTGATCTTACACCAACCACCAAATCGTCCTGCTGAACTTGTTTCAGCATCTAAAATAGCAGTAATCCATTGAGTGAAATCCGATGGCTATCAGATCGGGGTTGACGATCAGCAAATAAAGCTTTCATCAACCACCTTAAAACAACCTGTTAGCCGAATTTAAGTATTCAGCTAAGTGGTATTATTTTTTGAAAGTGAGCGATCCGATGCGATATGGCTGCCCCCTGCCCTGCTTTAAACGCCAAGTCCTCATCCGATGAAGGATTGGATCAGGCTTTGTAAGCAGGTTTATAACTACCAGATACAAACCTTTGTATGATAAGATCTGCGTTTATCTGTTAAATCAGTGGGAAATATCAATAGCATGCCATCAACCAAAGCCATGATGATGGTTTGTTTCATAAAAACAGTAGATTTTAAAGCGAAAACAGCCTCGAAGTATCATCTCGACCGTAGTGGAGAGATCTTTTAACATAGTCAAAAGATCTCTCCATTCCGTCACACTCCAGTCGAGATGACGCCCCTTTTACTCTAATCTGTTAATCATGGCGGAGTTCGAATCTTCAAACCTAAATATTAAAAAAAACCGCAAACGTCTACAAAAACAAAAAATTACATCATATTACATTTATTTTTCCACATTCGTTCAAATTAACATTAAGTTAATCTGATAATAAGGCAATTGCATATACATTTGTTATAAACAAAACTAACTATATGAAAAAACCTTTACTTCTCATTTTATTTTTTCTGGTTTTTGTTAACTATTTATCTGCCCAGGTTTCATTAACGGCAATAAACACAGCTAAATCAGAAAATTTTGATGGTATGACGGCAACCGGGAATTCAACAGTTACCGGATGGAGCGCCGTTAAAGCCAGCGGCACCAGCGCCGCTGCCGTTGGTTCGGCCTTAACCTTAGCAGTTTACACCACTTCGTCAAATAGCGGTGCCGCTTATAATGCTGGCACAGCCGGGGCTGCCGATCGCTCCTTTGGAAGTCTGGCTTCCGGCGCTTTAGTACCCAGATTTGGTGCCGCATTCCAGAACAATACAGGTACAACAGTAACCTCAATTGATTTGTCGGGCGTTATGGAACAATGGAGATCGGGTTCAAACGCTACCGTAAACGAAAAACTAAATTTCGAATACAGCTTTAATGCCACTGGCATTGCCGATGCTTCGGCTACCTGGCTACCGCTTTCCGATATGGACCTTAACGAGAAGTTAACTACCACTACCTCAGCAGCTGGTGTTGATGGGAACCTAGCAGCTAACCAAACGGCTATTTCAGGAAGTATTACTGCCATTACCTGGGCAAATGGTGCTACGCTTTATATCCGCTGGACAGATACCGACGATTTAGGAAGCGACGGCATTTACACGATTGACGACTTTAGCATCACCCCAAAAGGCAGCGCTACCGCAACACCGGTTCTTTCAGCTTCAAATACGACATTGGTTTTTGGCGATCAAAACATCAATTCAAATGCTGCCTCACAAAGTTATACTTTAGGAGGCGCCAATTTAACTGCTGGCGTTTCTGTAAACACAACAGCACCTTTTTCTGTTTCGAAAGACAATATTACTTTTAGCAATTCCATCAGCTATACTGCGGGCGAAGTTTCCGCATCACCATTGGTGTATGTACGTTTTAGTCCAACAGTTGCGGGCAACGCCAGTGGCAATATTGCCAATACCAGCATCGGTGCCAGTCCTGTTAACGTTACGGTAAGCGGAAACGGCTTATCAACTATTTTAACGGTAAACCAAACCGCTTTCGATTTTGGTTCCCAAAATACGGGCACCAATACTACCGCGCAAACTTTTAACCTCAGCGCAACAGGTTTAACTGATGTGGTAAATGTGACCACAACAGCACCTTTTTATCTTTCGAAAGACAATGTAACCTATAGCACCGCTTTAGTTTATACTGCGACTGAGCTGGCCACAAGCAAAACGGTATCGGCTCGTTTTAGCCCTACAACAACAGGCCCGGCATCAGGTAATATCAGTATTTCGAGTACTGGTGCAAGCACGCAGAGCATTACCACAACAGGTATAGGCACCACGCCGCCTGTCGCAGCTACACATATTGTAATCTCCGAAGTGTATGGCGGTGGCGGAAATACCGGCGCGACTTATAAAAACGACTTTATCGAATTATATAACCCGGGTAATACCGCGGTTGAGTTAACCGGCTGGAGTGTGCAGTATTTAAATGCTACCGGTACAGGTACCTGGGCCAAAACAGATTTAACCGGCAGTATACCAGCAAAAAGTTTCTATTTAGTTCAGGAAGCTGTTGGCGCGGGCGGAACGGTTAATTTACCTGCACCAGATGCAATCGGAACCTTAACCCTATCGGGTACAACCGGAAAAGTAATTTTAAGCAATTCGAACGTGCTTTTAACAGGTGCCAATCCATCAACCGCGGCAGTGGTAGATAAAGTGGGTTTTGGTCCAACGGCCACAGGTTTCGAAACCGCACCTACCCCATTAATCTCAAATACCACTTCTATTGAACGTAAAGCAAGCGCCACTTCAACAGCGGCTACTTTAGCGGCTGGGGGAGCAGAAGAATTTAACGGTAATGGTTACGATACCGATAACAACAGTACCGATTTTGTGGTTACTGCTCCTAATCCTCAAAATAGCAGCATCAAAGAACCAACTGGTGCTAACCATGTGGTTATTTCTGAAGTTTATGGTGGCGGTGGCAACTCGGGCGCAGTTTATAAAAACGATTTCATCGAGTTATACAATCCAACACTTAGCGCGGTAGATTTAACAGGCTGGAGCGTACAATACGCCAGCGCAACAGGTACAGGCAACTGGACAGTAACAACATTATCTGGTTCCATTGCACCAAAAGGATTTTACCTCATTCAGCAATCGGCAGGTACAGGAGGTACCACCAACCTGCCAACACCTGATAAAATCGGTACCATTACCATGGGTGGTACCGCAGGTAAAGTATTATTGAGCAATAGTACAACCGCACAAACCGGCGCTTTACCAACAGGATCAGCAGTGATCGATCTGGTAGGTTTTGGCGCTACAGCCAACGGCTTCGAAGGCACCGCCCCTGCACCTGCGCCAAGCAATACGTCATCTATAGAAAGAAAAGCAAGTGCCACCTCTGATGTCACCACCATGGGCACTGGCGGAACAGAAGAGTTTGCCGGTAACGGATACGATAGCGATCAAAATGCTGCCGATTTTATTGTAAGAACACCGAATCCACAGAACAGTTCGGTAACAGAACCTGTTTCAACTTCAGGTCCCTACCTGGTGGTTACGCCAAAAACTTTGGCGTTCAGCAATCAGGCCATCAATACTACATCAGCTTCAAAAAGTTATGTATTGGCTGGAGGTAACTTAACTAATGCCACTACGTTAACCACTGCCGCACCTTATTCTATTTCCAAAGATAACGTTACTTTTTCTACTACCTTAAGTTATAGTGTGGCTGATTTAGCCAACAACCAAACGGTGTATGTAAAATTCAGTCCAACGGCGGTAGGCAATTCAACCGGTGCCGTTTTACACAGCAGCGCAGGTGCAACTGCTGTTTCTCTGTCATTAACCGGTCCGGCCGTAGATCCTAACCAAACTGCCTTCAATTTCGAAAACTGTACCACGGTAGGCAGTGCAGCCTTATCAGATGGTTTTTATCAATACAGCGTAACTGGTCCGCAAACCTGGGGCTGCACCACTACTTTTGGTCACGATGCTTCCGATCCAACCGGTGCGGGCAGTGCAGGTAACGCCCTGCAGATTAATGGTTACTCAGGCGGAAACATCCTTAACGAAGACTGGTTAATTTCTCCGGCCTTAAATATTTCATCATTCAATTACGCCATTTTATCCTTCTGGACCAGATCTGCTTTCGCAGGAGATAAACTGCAGTTAAAAATCTCGACCAACTATACGGGTTCAGGTAATCCTGCGCTGGCCACCTGGACCAACCTGGATGGTAAATTCCCTGAAACCGGTAGCGATAAATGGACCAAATCAGATAATATCGATTTATCAGCCTACAAAGCTACACCTGTTTATGTAGCTATTGTGTATAATTCTACCACTTCATCGGCCAGCCGCTGGACCGTTGATGATTTTGCCGTAACCAATTCGAACACACCTCCAGCGGTTGATATTAGCACTTCGCCTTCGGGCATCAATTTTGGCTTCCAGGCGGCCAATACCACTTCAGCAGCAAATACATTTGGTTTTTCTGCAGGCAACCTAACGGGCGATGTTACCTTAACTGCTCCTGCTAACTTCTCGCTATCTAAAACCAGTAGTGGAACCTATAGCAATACCATCTCTTATCCAAAAGCCGACATTAACAATACTTCGTCAACTGTTTATGTGAAATTTTCGCCAGCAGCGGCGAATACCAGTTATACCGGTAATGTAACTATTGCCACTTCCGGTTCTGCAAATAAAACCATTGCTTTAAGCGGAAACACCTTCGATGTTGCCAGTACGCTTGAAGTGGTCAACTGGAACATCGAATGGTTTGGCAGCCCGGCACAGGATCCATCAAACGATGCCTTACAGGCCGCAAATGTTAAAACAGTGGTCAACAATATCAATGCAGATATTTATGGTTTTGCAGAGGTAGTAGATACCACTTTGTTCAGAAATACGGTTTTACCGGCAGGCTATAACGTGGTGTTCAGCGAGTTCGGATCATACGCCGATAATAAAACCGATGCCGATTATCCGCTGGCACAAAAACTGGCTTTTATGTACCGCAGCGACCTGATTAAACCCATTTCTACCCTTGGCATTTTAAGAGACACCTATAACCCGGCCGCACCTTCAACCAGTGCCGATGGTACGCCTTACAAAAACTGGTCTTCAGGCCGTTTCCCTTATATGATGCAGGCGCAGGTGAAGATCAATAATAAACTAGATACGGTTTATTTCGTAGAGATTCATGCCAAGGCCAATACCGGTACCACTGCCGATCAGATTGATTCCTACAATCGCAGAAAAGCGGGGAACAAACAATTGAAAGACTGGCTGGATGCCAACCTTGCGGGCAAAAAAATCATCATCCTGGGCGATTTTAACGATGTATTGGATGCCGATAAAACCATTGCGCCTATGCCTGCAGGTACCGGTACGTCCTACTCTGATTTTACGCAGGATGCAGCCAATTATTTCCCGGTTACCCTGCCTTTAAGTTTAGCCGGAAAACAGTCAACCGCTGGCTTTAATACCGTAATTGATAACGTGATTATTAGCAAAAACCTTAACCTCAACTACATCCCGGCATCGGCCGAGGTTTTGGATGCAGTTAAAAACCTGGTTACCAATTACAGTTCTACCACAACCGATCATTACCCGATTAGAACGAGATATTTATTTGGCAATGGCGCCCCTACAATCGATGCGCTACAAAACCAGTCTGTTTGTTATAGCCCGGCTAACCAAACGATTGCCTTAAGCGGAATTTCTGCCGGTCCGGAAACTACGCAAAATACCACCCTTGCTGTTTCTTCAGATAATGCCAACCTGTTCGATGTGTTAACCATAGCAGCAAACGGTGCCGATAAAGGAACCATTACTTATCACTTAAAAAACAATGTGAGTGGGGTAGCCAATATCACGGTTACCGTAATGGATAATGGAGGTACAGATTTTGGAGGAGTAGATAAAACCACCAAAACTTTTAAGTTAACGGTAATTTCAACAGCTACGGCCGGCATTTCGGGTACAGCCGCAGTTTGTGTGAGCGGAACGCCACAAACCATCACCTTTACCGGTGCAAACGGAACTGCACCTTATACATTTACCTACAATATTAATGGTGGCGCCAACCAAATGGTAAGTACTACCGCAGCAAATGCATCGGTAACGGTTTCGGCACCCACTAATGTAGCTGGTACCTTTGCCTATAATTTAGTAAACGTTAAAGATGCAAACTGTGGTCAGGCACAAACCGGAACGGCTACCATAACCGTAAATGTTTTACCAGTAGTTTCCATCAGCAGCAATAAAGGGCTAACCATCTCTAAAGGCGATGTTATTGTGTTAACGGCAACAGGCGGTGGACAGTATAGCTGGACAGGTGCCGATATCACTAGCGGACAAAACACGGCATCGGCAACCATTAGGCCAAAACAAAGCGGCACTTATAAAGTAACCGTAACCAACGCCAGCGGTTGTGTAAGCGATCAGACCATTTCGATAACCGTAACCGAAGATTATAAACTGGAAGCCAGTACCGTAATTACACCAAATGGTGATGGGTATAATGACAAATTTATCGTCAAAAACATCGATTATTATCCCAACAATACCTTAAAAATATTCGATAAAGCCGGACGGATTTTATACACCAAACAAACCTATGCAAACGATTGGGACGGAACCATAAACGGTAGTCCTTTAAACGAAGGTACTTACTATTACATTATCGATCTCGGTAAGGGCATTGGTACATTTAAAGGTTATATCAACATCATTAGAGACTAATTACAGACATGAAAGCAATTATTAAAAACATAAAGCAAATGCGTCGCGTAACGTTTCTATTTGCAGCCAGTACAGTATTAGCCTGCAGCGTAAAGGCACAGATTCTTCCGCTCAATGCGCAATACTTTCAAAACCGTTACCTGGTTAACCCATCAATGGCGGGTATCAGCGAAGGTTTTAACATCAACGGAAGTTTCCGCAAACAGTGGTCGAACATTCCGGGGGCACCCATTACCCAAAGTGTAACGCTAGATCAGCAGGTAAACAAAGTGGGTTGGGGTGTAAACATCTACAACGAAAAATCAGGAGGCATCCAGCGCACCAAAGCTGTTGGAACTTTTGCCTACCACCTGCCCTTAAGCAGTGACGATCAGAAACTAAACTTCGGGATCTCCTTTGGTGCCAGTCAGGATAAACTGGATATGAGCAGCGTAAGAAACAGCGATATCAATGACCCATCCATTGCCCGTTTTAACGACAGGGGTTATTACCTGGATGGCGATTTCGGGATTTCTTATACCTCAAAAGGATTAACGGTTGAAGGTGCTGTGCCCAATATGCGTTCTGTTTTCAGGAAAGATGATTTAAACTACGCTGATAAACCTACATTTTATTCAGCTATTGGCTATAAGTTTATGCTGGGTTCGGGCATAAACGGCATCAGCCTGGAGCCTAAAGGCGTATTCAGGGGCATCAAAAATTACAAAAATTTATGGGATGCCGGTCTAAATGCCAATTTCGCTAACGATAAACTGTATGTGATGGCCATGTACCACAACACGCAGAATGCTACGGTTGGTTTTGGCATGAATTACAAGTCGACTTTATATTTCATGGCGTATTACAATACCGCCACTTCAGCGATCAGCGGTTATACCGATGGCGATTTCGAAGTGAATATCAGAGTAAATATTGGCAAGAAACCATAATTTAAGCGACTGTCGTCATCCTCGCGCAAGCGGGGATCTTAATACAACGTTTAACAGATTCTGAAACAAATTTAGATTGATGTTAAAACTAAAAGCCGCAGATCGAAAGGTCTGTGGCTTTTTTGGCTTTTATTATTCTTTGATCCTTTACTGCGCTCAGGATCTTTCGAAACCCTTCTCCTTACCACCCCCGCCCCTCCTAAATCAGGAGGGGAGCTCCCCTCATAGTTTCAAAGGAATCGATCCACGGATAATGTTTATGCTCCATGCTATCCGCACCCTACTACCGGCCTAGGAGATGATGGAAGGAGATCCTTCGACTACGCTCAGGACGTTAAAGCTTTTGCACCTCCTTTCAACCTACCACTGCCCAGAGGCAGCACGCCCTCCCCGATTCTTCATCGGGGCTTGTGCTGACGACCTCAAAGCTTTGACGAATTTATCCGACATCAGATCCAAGCCTTGATTTTTGGTTACCTTTTTATCAAGGAAAAAGGACTAGCCCAGGCGGCAGTGAGCCGAGAAAAGACCGAGCCTAGGACAAAACCTATATTGTCATTCTGAACGCAGTGAAGAATCCGTAGGCTCTGCGAAGCAAATCTTTAGATCAAAAGATCCTTCGTACCTCAGGATGACAGCTAGAGAGGAATTCCCTCTGCACCCTACTACCGGCCTGGCAGATTTTCGCAGGAAAAAGCACGGAAATCTTTGCACTCCCTTTCATACCCCACGGCCCAAGGCAGGATCAAAGCGGGAGCGGTGGAATAAGCCGAGGTAAGAGCCTCGATGCTGCCGCAAATAAGATTTCCGTAGCTTTTTACAAGGAAGGATGCAAGCCTTGGGCTTTTGTTACTTTTGGGCCAAGCCAAAAGTAAGGGTCCTTCGGTGGCTAACCGAGGCAAGCCCAAAACGAGGGACTTAAAGAGCATTCTCTTCATAACCACCCCCGCCCCTCCTAAATCAGGAGGGGAGTTGCCCCTCAAAGTTTCAAAGCTCAATCCATGTATGCTGTTTATGCACCACGCTATCTGCACCCTGCTAGCGGCCTAGGAGATGATGGAAGGAGATCCTTCGACTACGCTCAGGACGTTAAAGCTTTTGCACCTCCTTTCAACCTACCACTGCCCAGAGGCAGCACGCCCTCCCCGATCCTTCATCGGGGCTTGTGCTGACGACCTCAAAGCTTTGACGAATTTATCCGACATCAGATCCAAGCCTTGATTTTTTGGTCCCTTTTTCATCAAGGAAAAAGGACTAGCCCCTCGGCGGCGGTGAGCCGAGAAAAGATCGAGCCTAGGACAAAACCTACATTGTCATCCTGAACGCAGTGAAAAACCCGTAGACGCTGCGAAGCAAATCTTCAGATCAAAAGATCCTTCGTACCTCAGGATGACAGCTAGAGAAGAATTCCCTCTACTCCCTGCAATCCGGCCTAGCAGATTTCCGCCGGAAAAAGCACGGAAATCTTTGCACTCCCCCTCATAACCCCACAACCCAAGGCAGGATCAAAGCGGCGGTGTAGCCGTACCGATTTTACATCGGTAGTGGAATAAGCCGAGGTAAGAGCCTCGATGCTGCCGCAATTAAGATTTCCGTAGGTTTTTACAAGAATTGCGCAGCAATCTTTTATACCTATAAAAAACAATATGAACCCATAAAAAACGGATGCAAGCCTTTAAGTTATGCCTTGGTATTTATTGTTTTTAATGGCAGGCATGCTTTCGCTGCGCTCAGGTTTGTTTCTTTTCTATCAAGAGAAAAGAAAGAGCCTCTCGGCGGCGGTGAGCCGAGGCAAGCCCGAGCCAAGGACAAACCTTCAATTGTCATTCTGAGCGCAGTGAAGAATCTCAGCAAAAGATCCTTCGTACCTCAGGATGACAGAAAAGAAAGGAAAACAAGTGCGACTTCGCAGGATAGATACTGAAATAATTCAGCATAACGATCGCGATAGATTAAGCTGATAAAATGGATTGCAGTCCAAATTAGACGAACGATTCCCTACGAAAAGCACGTCCGTTACCCTACTTTTCACTACTTTTACCCCTATGCCTAAACTCATCAATTTAGAAGTATTTCAGCGTTTCTTCCGCTCCGGACAAGTGGGCGGTTTTTTATTACTGATCTGCGTAGTCATCTCGCTGATTATTGCGAATACCGCATCCAAAGAAAGCTTCGAAAGCTTTTTAGCTACCAAATTAGGCTTTGGTGATGTAAACTACAGCATCCTCGCCTGGATCAACGACGCCTTAATGGCTATATTTTTCCTTTTGGTCGGGCTCGAAATCAAACGCGAACTCCTGGAGGGCGAGCTCTCCTCCATTAAAAGTGCAGCCCTACCTGTAATCGCCGCTTTAGGAGGCATGCTCGTACCCGCCCTCATTTATACCCTGTTCAATAACAATACAGAAACTGCAGGTGGCTGGGGCATCCCCATGGCTACCGATATTGCCTTTGCCCTTGCCATTATTGCCATGCTCGGTAAAAGCGTACCCACCAGTTTAAAAATATTTCTGGCCGCATTAGCCATTGTAGATGATCTTGGTGCCATTCTCGTCATCGCCATCTTCTACACCCAACAGATTCATTTCGAATACCTGGCCATGGCAGGAGGCATTCTTTTGCTTTTAGCGTTAATGAACTACTTCGGTGTAAAGCAACTCGTATTTTACCTCATCCCCGGTGTATTCCTCTGGTATTTCATCCACCACTCCGGTATCCATGCCACCATTGCCGGGGTATTGCTGGCTTTCACCATCCCAACCAACGAAACGGACGAAAAATCGCCTTTAGAAAAACTGGAGCATTTTTTAACCACTCCCGTTAATTACATCATTATGCCCGTTTTTGCTTTAGCGAATACCAATATCACTTTCCAGATAGAGATGCTTACCGGATTGGTTTCACCGCTGGGATTCGGCATTATCGTAGGTTTATTTGCAGGTAAAACCATTGGCGTAACCTTTTTCAGTTGGTTAGCCGTGAAACTGAAATGGGCCGACTTACCCACCGGCGCAGGCTGGAAACATGTACTGGGCTTGGGCATGCTCGCCGGAATAGGCTTTACCATGTCGATATTTATTTCATTGCTTTCTTTCAGCGAAGCACTCCATGTATCAGAAGCGAAGTTTGCGATATTAACAGCTTCGATATTATCAGGTGTGGTGGGTTTTGTGTTTTTGAAATCGGTCAAAGCTCAAAAATTAACCACAGAGGCCACAAAGTAAAACACGGAGGAACACAGCGCCCCTATCCGCGTATCGGCACCTTTCCCCTGAAAGGGAAAGGACTGAAAGAGAATTCTATTCCTAACCGCCCGCCCCTCCTAAATCAGGAGGAGAGTTCCCCTCATCGTTTAGAAATGATTTACAGAAAGAAAATCCGTCATCCTCGCGCAGGCGGGGATCTTAATGCAACACCCTATAAATCATGAAATAAGTTTAGATTTATAATAAAACAAAAGCTGCTTTTTTGTCATCCTGAGCGAAGCGAAGGATCTTTTAAATCAGAACTAATTACCACCCCCGCCCCTCCTAAATTAGGAGGGGAGTTCCCCTCATTGTTTAGAAATGATTTACGGAAAGAAAATCCGTCATCCTCGCGCAGGCGGGGATCTTAATGCAACAGCTTATAGATCCTGTGCTTCATGCGATCTGCTCTCTGCTATCGGCACCATGCTACCGGCCTCGCAGATTTTCGCCGGAAAAAGCACGGAAATCTTTGCACCCCCACTTCATACCCCACAGCCCAAGGCAGGATCAAAGCGGGAGCGGTGGAACAAAGCAAGGGCTAAGAGCCTCGATGCTGCCGCAATAAAGATTTCCGTAGGTTTTTACAAGGAAGGATGCAAGCCTTGGGTTTTTGTTACTTTTGGATCAAGCCAAAAGTAAGAGCCCCCTCGGCGGCGGTGGACCTGTACCGATTTTTCATCGGTAGCCGAGGCAAGACTGCGCGAAGGGCAAGAAAATCTTTGATTGTCATTCTGAACGCATTGAAGAACCCGTAGGCTCTGCGAAGCAAATCTTTCAATCAAAAGATCCTTCGTACCTCAGGATGACAGGAACTAAAAAAGACAATGAAAACGTACCTTAGCATTAAGGATCCCACCTGTGCGGGATCCGGTAGTCATCGGATGAAGACCACTACTAAACCTAAAACAGCTAGTTCTTTAAGCGCTTTGCCAACTCCCTCTCACCACCCCCACGACCTTAACCGAAGTACGCCCGTCTCCCGATAGCAATCGGGACCAAGGGCCGGCTGAATCAAAAAAACAGGTGCAGACTAGCACCACTAGCACTACCAAACCTCAAACGCAGTGAGTTTTGTGTCTCATGTTTGCAGTCATCGGATGACGACCATATTAGAACCTATCCTTATGATCCACGCTATCTGCACCCTGCTACCGGCCTCACAGATTTCCGCCGGAAAAAGCACGGAAATCTTTGCACTCCCCCTCATAACCCCACAACCCAAGGCAGGATCAAAGCGAGCGCGGGGGATACAAAGCCAAGGTAAGAGCCTCGATGCTGCCGCAATAAAGATTTCCGTAGGTTTTTACAAGGAAGGATGCAAGCCTTGGGTTTTTGTTTCTTTTGGGCCAAGCCAAAAGAAAGAGCCCTTCGGCGGCGGTGAGCCGAGGCAAGACTGCGCGAAGGGCAAGAAAATCTTTGATTGTCATTCTGAACGCAGTGAAGAACCCGTAGGCTCTGCGAAGCAAATCTTTCAATCAAAAGATCCTTCGTACCTCAGGATGACAGGAACTAAAAAAGACAATGAAAACGTACCTTAGCATTAAGGATCCCACCTGTGCGGGATCCGGTAGTCATCGGATGAAGACCACTACTAAACCTTAAACAGCTAGTTCTTTAAGCGCTTTGCCAACTCCCTTTCACCCCCCCACAACCCTTACCGAAGTACGCCCGTCAATCCCAAGGGCCAGAAAAATCAAAAAAACAGTTGCAGATCAGCACTACCAGCACTACCAAACCTCAAACGCAGTGAGTTTTGTGTCACGGGGAACCTACTAACTTTCACTAACCACAACCCGACACAAAACAAAGTGCCGCTGTTTTTTTGATGGGCATCAGCTTGCGCAAAAGGCCCATTGCTGGATTGACGAAGCGCTTTGGGTACTTTGGCGCGACAAAGTACCATGCCCCCGCGGCATAGAGCGAAAAAAAACTTATCCCCTCTTCACTTCATACCACCTCTCAACCCCCTCAACAAACCTCTCAAAAAACTCGCTATAATACCCTTTCGGCACCTGTACCCTAAAATTAACCCTGCTAAAAAACCAAACCAGTTTATAATCCATTTCCGCCTCAAGCAAATACCATAAATAAGGTTTAGCCCTGTCGCAAACCAAAAACAAGCTAGACTTATCGGTATTCATGTGCAGCAGTTTACCTTTTACTTTAAGCTTTAGCTGCAGTTCGTAATAATCACCCTCATCTTTTAACACAAATCTTAAAACAGGCACCTCCATCGTAAAATCAACCAGTTTCATATCCCGCATTACAGGTTTGCCCGTAACATTGCGCAGGCCATAAGTATAAAAGTAATGCGTAAAACGCTGTTGCATCAATAAAGGCAAAGCTTTGTGCCATAACTTAAACAGGGCGAGTTGATTGGCATCGTTAACCGCTTTAACTTTAGCCGCAGTTTCGGGCTGGTGACTATTCGCACTAAACCGTATGGCCACCAGCGGTTTCATGGCGAAGCAAATGCTGTTCAGCTCCTCCTGTTGTGGCGAGAAGCTGATGCCATCCACATCGTTCGGATTCAACACGAAACGTTTAAAAGATTTTACCGTTTTAAGGTAAGCCGTAGCCGCAAAAACATAAGGAATTAAAAAAGGATAATGGTTGCTGTTGAAATGCTGCAGATCGGTATTAGCAAAACAATAACCAATGCTCACCGGTGCCAACCGTGCCATCGCATGTTTACCCGACAGCCTTTCACGCGGTACCACCACCCGTTCCGTAACATCAGGCAAATCATCACCAGGCCTAAACAAACCGCTAAACTTTTTCTTCAAGGTAATAGCGAAACCGCCAGGTTTTTTAACCACATCTACATAGCTCGACCGCTTGTTACCCAAAGCAAAACATGCCGGCCAGTAATATTCCTGAAAATCGCAGTAACCGCTCCGCATCATAGCCTGCAAAGTAAGGTAAGCGTGACGCCCAAGGTAGCTTTCATCAGTATCAACACTACAGCTCACCAGCAGATGATCGTATTCTACCGCAATGTAAACCCTTTCTGGCGCCTCATTTTCCAATTTAACGGTAACGATCAACAAACCCTGGTCAAAAGAAAGCGATTGTATGGCCAACGGCTCAGGTTTTTTGCCTACACTAAAGGTGCTGTGCAATCCGATTACTATCGGATCGATAGCTATCCGTTCCAGCACCGCTAATCTTAACACCCTGCTCCCCTTTTCAAAAGGCAGTTGATAAAACCGCGACAGCGGTTTCCCTGTAACTAGCGCAGGCTCCTCTTTCGCCTTTTCTACTGGTTTTAATAGGTTATTTTTCATATCTTCATGCTTAATACACGCAATTTCCGACAGAAAAACCGGGTACCGAACTACAGGCAATTGTTTAAAACAATTAGGTAGTTGTTTCTTACCACACGAAAAATTTAGATATATTTGGCTATGGAAACTGCTCAAAAACCCAACCGCACACATATAGGCCGTAAAATTAGCCGCATCCGCGAATTGCGTGGAATGAAACAGGAAAGCCTTGCTACAGCACTCGGCATTAGCCAGCAGGCCATTAGTAAATTAGAACAAAGCGAAGAAATTGAAGATAGCACTTTAGAAAAAGTGGCAAAGGTGTTGGGGGTAAGTGCGGAAGCGATTAAGAATTACTCTGATGAGGCTATGTTTACTTCTATCAACAACTTCCATGATAACAGTACTAATCAAGGACAGCAAATAGGCTCAAACAACGTTTGTAATTTTAATCCACTTGATGAATTAATCAAAGCACTAGATGCAAACAAAGAATTGTACGAAAGATTATTGGCTAGCGAAAAAGAGAAAGTGGAGATATTAAAGAATAAATAAAAGGTAGTTAAAGGCTTTGAAGAATAGTTAAATGATAGAATTAACCAATTTTTCCTCGATTTCTTTACTATAGTTTTTTAGTTGAATCAAGCAACCTTCTAAATCACTCTTCAAAATTAGAGCGTCCTCAATTCCATAACGAAAATTGTTAAGCTTGTAATGTTCAATGGTGGTCGTCGCATTTCTTATATTAGCGATGAAGGAATTTTGATTTACCTTATCATTAGCATTTATAGATTTTACCTTTTTAAATAGAGGAATCAAGAAATCATTATGAAGCTTTTGAACATCTACTCTACCACTTCCTACGTAGGTTTCAAAAGCAGGAAAATAATCCGCCCAAATAACATTCATCGAAGGATCTGTATGACAAAATTTGGGAAAATTTGAATATAGTTCATCAACATATATTTTCATTTGATCTTGCCTTTTTCCTATAGCCCTGATATTGCTTTCATTTGACGCAAATGCTTGCTTTAGTCTTTGCTCTAAAAAGTCAAAATAATTTAATAGACTAATATATTTTCTAATTGTTATTTGATCATTTTCAAAAAGAAATATATAGGCCTCAAAGATATCTTGGTTATCTATGTCTGTTAGTCGTTTAAGCTGATTTGATGCGAGTATTTTAACCAGATGGTATTCATAAGGGTTGTTTAAAATTTCTTCTCCTTGTAAGAGAAAATTTTCAACTTGTTTTTCTGTTGTAGATATTACTTCTTTCAACAAAATTGCTAAAAATTTCATTCTACCAATTAAGTAATCTCGCCTTTTATCTTCATCGACTTTCTTCTCATGTCTTATAGTTTTCGTAAAGATTCTCCAAGCAATGATAACCCCAATAGCTGCTGATAGGACAGAGATAAACAAATTTTCCCAAAATGTACCTCCACCATCAGGATAATAAAAATTTCCAATCTTAAACATTCCCTGTCGATTTTTTTTTAAAAAAATTTAAGTTTTATTCTCCGTTTTCTCAAACTCACTTACTATCTCTTCAAAACTAGCCAAGCCAGCTTCGATATTATCAATAATCTATAGTGCCAAAACATCAAGGATCAGTCGGCCTAATTAAGATTTTTCAAACCTTTATTAAAAATCTCCTTTACCATTCCAAACATCATTGCTGAAAAATCTTCTTTAAATTCCTTGTTGTCCGAATATAGTTTATAGAGATCAAAATTCGTTGTAACGTGTTTCAATAACTCTTCACTAACTACTTTATCGCTAGTTATTCTGGCATTTTGATCATCTGAATGTTTGATTGAAGTAATTAGCTCTTGATTTTTAGCTACGTTACTTGCAATGTTTTCAGCCATTTGCCGAACCTTATCAGCATCTTCAAACTGAGTACCATAACGGTCATTGAATGACTGTAGAATATTTGATAGTCTATCAGTCTCAGCTTGATTTATTCCACCTCTCATGTCGGTGGGGATTGGCTTCAAATCTTTTCCTTTCCCCAATGCAATTTCCGTTGTCCCTTGCAACTGAAGTCGATAACTATCCATGTCAATATTATCTAAAATACCTTTTCCTAAATCATTTGGGGTATCGCCACCTAACTTGTTTTGCAGGTGATTCAAAAAAATGTAAAGTCTTTCTAAGTATGGGTTTTCAAATTCTACAATTTGAGAAAGGAAAATATACAAGCGAACATAAGTCTTAACTTTTGCTCTAAAATCTATTTGTTGTTCCTCTGATAAATCTTTTTTAAAAATTGCTGATGAACTGTCAAGCATTGCATGAAGTTGGTCAATGGGAACACTAGCCAAAATCTTTTCTGAAAATTCAATAATTTGTTCTTTTGTGTAAACCTGATGATTATCCAAAGCATCTTGCAAGTCAAACAATTTATTTGGGTCTGTTGCTTCACCTAAAAAGGTGCTTTCAAAATATGGCTTAAAGGCCTTTTCAATGTCATCTACTGAGTTTGCAAAGTCTAAAACAAACGTGTCTTTTTTTAGCGGATGACTTCTGTTAAGTCTTGAAAGAGTTTGAACCGCATTTACACCTCCTAATTTTTTATCTACATACATTGTATGCAAAAGAGGTTGGTCAAATCCAGTTTGAAATTTATCAGCAACTAACAAAAAGCGATATTCGTTTTTCTCAAATTCCGTAGGAATTGAGCTGCTTGAAAATCCGTTTAGTTTTGCTTCTGTTTGTTCATCAATTTCTCCAGAGAACGCCACAATAGCCTTGTACGGACTATTTATCTTGTTCAAATAACTGTCAAATATTTTTTTATACTTTACTGCGTTAGCTCTTGTGCTAGTTACCAACATTGCTTTTGCAAAACCGCCCATTCTTTTTTTACGAATTACATTTTCCATAAAATGCTCTATAATCAAAATAGCTTTCTTTTTTATGGCATGTTCGTGACTTTCTACATAAGCTTTTAATTTCTTTTGGGCTCTAAGTTTGTCGTATTCGGGGTCATCTTCAATTTTTTTAAGCAAAGCGTAATAACTTTGATACGTAGTATAATTCTGTAAAACATCCATTATGAAGCCTTCTTCAATGGCTTGTTTCATGGAATACAAATGAAAAGCTCTGAACTTTGTTTTTCCTCCCTCCTCAAATGGAACGCCAAATAATTCCAACGTTTTATTCTTAGGCGTTGCAGTAAATGCAAAGTAACTGGCATTTGGCAATAACTTTCTTGACTTTACTAAAGCCCTAATTAAATCTTCTCCTGTGATTGTTTCCTCAGCATCTTCAACATCAACCATGCTCGTAATTTCTTCCAAATCTTCATCTAATTCGAATTGCGTAGCATGGTTAAAATTTAGTTTAGACAGAGTTTCATTGAGTTTTCTTGCCATTTGTCCACTCAAACTACTGTGAGCCTCGTCAATTATAATGGCAAAGTTTGTTCCTGGTAATTCGCCAATTTCTTCAACAATGTGAGGGAACTTTTGAATAGTGGTAATGATAATCTTTTTACCTTCTTCTAATGCTTCCATTAATTGTTTACTTCCTTCTGTGATGGCTTCAACAAGCCCGTTAACTTGCTGAAACTGTTTGATGTTGTTTCTGATTTGAGCATCTAAAACTCTACGGTCAGTTACTACAATTACCGTATCAAAAATATTTTCTTTGCCAGACTTGTCATGCAAACCAACCACCTGATGAGCCAACCAAGAAATAGAATTTGATTTTCCTGAACCAGCCGAATGTTGAATTAGATATTTTTGACCTGAACCTTTTTCCTGTGCATCGGCTAAAAGGTTTCTGACTGCAAATAATTGATGATAACGAGGGAAAATTAATTTCTTTTCTTTCTTTATTTTTATTTTCCCATTTTCATCTAAATATTCTTTTTCCTCTGTTATTAATTGGCAGAAGTTCTGAGCAATGTTGGTCAGACTATTTTTTGTCAAAATCTCTTTCCACAAATAGTCTGTTTTAATTCCGTCTTTCGGCGGATTTCCTGCACCGTTGTTGTAACCCTTATTAAATGGTAAGAAATAAGATTTCTCCTTTTTGAGTTGGGTACACATCCAAATTTCTTCAGTATCAACAGCAAAATTTACCATTAATCTTCCCAAACGGAATAATTCTTCATTTGGGTTTCGGTCGTATTTGTATTGCTCTATAGCATGTTGAACATTTTGTTTGGTCAATTCATTTTTCAACTCAAATGATATTACTGGTATACCATTGATGAAAATCATCATATCCAGCGACTTCTTATCTTTAGGAGAAAAATAAACCTGACGCATTACCGAAAACAAATTTGCTTGATACAATGCATTTGCATCTGCATTGTAGACAGAAACTGGTTTGTCATAAAACAAATTCAATTTGGTATCTGTAAAGCCATCCGTAATTCCTTTTCTTAAAACTTCAATTACACCCTTTGTCTGTATTTGGTCGTTTAGACGTTTTATTATTTTTTGTTCATAAAGGTCTTTGTGGAATGTTTTAAGTTTGGCTACTGCTTTAGGTTGTGTTGTTTCCAAAAATTGAAATACCAATTCTTTGTCTAAACAAGAAACATTGTCGTAAACTTTGTTTTCACGAAGCAAATACTTGTTCTCTTCAATCAAATATTGAGAGATGTGACGTTCCAAGCCATTTTCTGTTGTGTCTGTTTGTTTAGTCATTATTCCATTTCTTGTTTTTTATATTCAGCTTCTTCTTTTTCTTCAGCTACAAAATTCATTTCTTCAAAAGCTTCTTCTTCAATAGTTGACAAGTTGAATTTTCTTACGTCAATTTTTCCAGTCACAACTTCAGCGACAATAGCATCTTTGTATTCATTAATTAATTTTATCTCTTTGGTGAAAATTGCAACTTGCTTCTCATATTGCTCAATATGTTTTAGACAAATGGCAAGGTCTTCAATCTTTGGAATAGGAATTAAAAGCTCTGAAAAGTCGGTCCAACTTACATTTTTGCCATCACGAATTCCGGTAATTGCTGTATTAAGCTGGTTAATAAATTGCTTCGTTTTGAATAAATATCGGTAAAACTGGATGTATTCATATTTAGAATATTCAGTTTCTAATCTTATTATAGTATATGCTGGACTTATTATGCCTCTATAGCTTGAAAACTCTATGCCGCCTTGAAAGCTTCGAAGACTGATTACAAAGTCATTTGGTTCAACCAATTTTTGTCCTTCAATGCCAGTAGTTGGCGAAACAAAATTTTCATCACACATTGATTTTAGCAATACACCTCTTTTTTGTGTTGCTGCAAGTAGTGGTTCGTCAGGATGATTTGTTTCCTTAAATTCTTTGAAAATTCGTTTTGCCTTTTCAACTTTCCAAGTGTGATTAATAAACGGCCAAAATATACTTTCGGGTTCATCGCTTGAACTTTCAGACTTTTGAATAGATGTATTTATTCTTTCAAGCATCTGTTTTAGAAGCAATTCCTTTTTAAAGATTAGCTTCTCAATCTTAGAAGTTTTGAAATCAAGATAATTTGCAATTTTGATTTGTTCTTCCTTTTCGGGAACTAAAATGGTTTCTCGTCCAAACTCTTTAAATGCTAAGGACTGCCTAACACCACCACCAAGATTGTAGAAGTATTTTATCTTATCAAGAAAATGCAGTTGGTAATAAAAGTATTTTGAATAAATATCTGCTTTAGGTGATAAACCTATATAGGCATTTGTAATAATTCCTTTTTCGTTGGCGTAGCCAACCCTCAACGATTTTTTGTCATTCTGTAAATCGGTAAAACGCAAAACAATGTATCCTTTATCAATTATCTGATAACCTTCAAAAGATGCAGGTACCAATCCAGTGGCGTTGTCTATGTCTTTGCGTTTCAGTTTGCCATAACTAAGCGAAAGTAAATTCCTTTCAAGAAGTCCAATGTTTTTGTTCTTGTTGTCGGCAAACAGCATACGCAATTCAGTTTCCTGCCAATGGCTCGGTATCTGCTCTTGCCAAAGCGTTTTGGATGGCTTATAATTTGGATATTTCGCCTTGCTCATTATGCCACAATCTCATTTAGTAAACCATCCGTTTCTTTTTCCAACAGCATAATATCTTCTTCAATATCAGCGAGGTCTCTCAAAGGTTCGTGCTTGTAAAAATATTTGGTAAATGAAATTTCATACCCGACTTTCATTTTCTTGTCATCATACCAGGCATCATGGGCAAAAGGCAGAACTTCTCTTTTGAAATAATCCTTAATGCTTTCTTTCATTGGTACTTTCTCGAAGTCTTTTAATTCGCTGTCTGATTTTGGATTCCCTTTTGCATCAAGTACAATTTTTCCTTTCTCGTCTCTTTCAGGTTGATGAACAGTAATTTGATAAAAGCCAAAATCTGTATTTTCGAATATTTTGGAATATTTGTTTTCTTTAAATGCAAAGTACAACTCTTGAATTTTGACAATATGTTCGGGCAAAAGTTCTAAACGCTTTTCTCCTAGTGGTTTTCGCATGCTTTTGTAGAACTCTTCCGTTGAGGCATTAATTAACTGCACTTTACCTTTACGATGCTCATCTTTTACGTTTGTGATAATCCACACATAAGTTGCAATACCTGTATTATAGAAAATATCATTTGGTAATTGAATTATGCATTCCAATAAATCATTTTCTAAAATGTATTGTCTAATCCCACTTTCACCGCTTCCAGCATCACCAGTGAAAAGGGCAGAGCCATTTTGAACAGAAGCAATTCTGCTTCCTCCATCTTTAGGGTCTTTCATTTTTGAAAGCATGTGAAGCATGAACATTAATTGTCCATCATTGCTTCGTGAGGTCAAACAGTTTTCTTCTAGTTCGCCTTTAAAGTTTTTAATTTTAAGATTGAAGCGTTTATCAACGATACTGATTTTCTTTTCTGTACCAACATTCAAATTATCAATATCCTGCTTCCAACTTGTTCCGTATGGTGGATTAGTCAGCATGAAATTGAATTTCAAATCCGCTTCAAAACCATATTCGCTAAGCGTTGAGCCAAATTTTATTTTGTCGGGATCTTCGCCTTTCAGCAACATATCTGATTTACAAGTGGCGTACATTTCGCCAGTATTCTCTTGCCCGTATAAATGGAAAGTTGCTTTTGACTTTATTTCTCCTTCGGGATTTGTTGCAAAAAATTTCGATTGTGTAAGCATTGCGCCCGAACCGGCACATGGGTCGTAAACCAAAAAAGTTCCTTTTTGAATTTTGTCTTTAACTGGCAGATAAACCAAATGGGTCATTAACTCAATAATCTCCCTCGGCGTAAAGTGTCGCCCAACTGCTGCGTTAGTTTTTTCGTTAAATCTTCGGATTAAGTCCTCAAACATATAGCCCATTGCCATTGGCGATATTTTGTCGGGGCTTAACTCAACTCTTGGATTGCAGAATTTTTCAATGAGCGAAAAAGTTATGCCTGTATCTTCAAATGTCTTTAACTGATTTCGGAATTTAAATTTTGTTATTATGTCTTGGACGTTTTCAGAAAACCCATTCAAGTAGTCCAAAAAGTTAGTGTCAATATTTTTTGGGTCGGCAAGCAGTTTTTTCATAGTGAACCGCGAAGTGTTGTAAAATGCTAAACCACTACCATGTAATTCACTTGTTAAGAGCCCGGAAATATTATTAATCTTGCTTTTAAACTCATCATACGTTTTCAAAACCTTCGTTTTGGTTGATTCGAGAGCTAAGTCCAAACGCCTCAGAACAGTCATTGGGAGTATAACATCTTGGTACTGATTTTCTAGAAATTTATTGATTAAGACATCGTCTGCAACTGTCCAAATGAAGTTAATGATCGGTTGGAGGGATTGTTTATTTATACTCATTACCTAGTTCAATTTAATATCTGCAAAACTAAGGTAATTTTTGATTAAGCAATTATCCACAGGAACTTCATCCATTCCATTTAATTCGTTTACAATAAAACTAAACACCTCTGAGTAATTGTAATTTTGCTAAGGATAATATTTGCAATCATCCTGGTGAACCTCATAATCGCCATTGTCATGTTGGTTTAATTTTAATCTATAATCTGCCATAAGGTTTGGTTTCAAATCTGGCGGCAATATAGCAGATTACCTTTAATGATATAATCTGTGTTTTATTCGATTTAAACGAACTTTGATAGGGCTATTTCAGCCACTATCAAATTCGTCAGTTTGGAGTTGCGGTTCTCCTTTAATATTTCAATAAATATCTTACTTGTCAATTTAGTAGCTAAGATAGTGTAATGTTCCGATTTTTTTGACAATCAAAAATCTTCTTATATTCTACAAAAGTGAGTTGCTCAGCTTTTTTATTTCTTTGATTAACTAAGTTCTTATTGTCAACAATGGCTTTCAAACAATCTTCAATTACTCCCATTTTCAAGAATGGAATCAAAAAATCTTTATAGTCAATAGTCATATCGTAAGGGACAACAATCTCAATAAGTTCTTCATTAGAATTCTCGACCAATACACACTCTTTCTTTGCAATGAGTTTTATATATTTTAAAAATCATCCTCATCCTTAATAATTGCAGGCTTTTCTATATAGTCTAAAGCATTTTTCTTTCAGCACCAAAGTTTTTTTTACTAATCGTTTTCCAACTAATAACGCCAAGTATTTTCCCCTGAAAACTCATTACGGGAAGTTGCGAAAAATCGTTCAAGGGTATAAGCGTTTTAGCTTTTGTCAAATCGTCTGTTTCTAAACAAGTAACTACTTTAAAATTTTTTGGTATAACAGACGATACTTTGAAGCTTTTAATATCCATTAAAAATAAATTAATTTTCGTGGCAAATAATTTTATGATTAAAATTTAAGCATTATAACTGAGGTTCAGTTTTAGCAATTTCAAATTCCCCATCTATATCGGAATGCTTCAACTGCTTTTTTAACTCTGCCAAATAAGGTCTTATCGATGCTTCGAGCAAATTTATATTCTTAATCAAGAAATTAATAATTTGTGTCCAATCTTCTTCATTAAAATAATTCACATGTTGTAAAGCGAAAGATATCCTTGAGCTTTTCTGATCATCCGCTCGCTCCCAGTTAAGCGGGGAACCGAAAGACTTTTCAATCTCATTTCTGTATTGAGATAGTACATCAAAAAGTTTTTTATTTTCTTCAGCACTACTTCTTCCCAAATACAATAAAACACATGCATAGTTCATTGTTATAACCAATTGATAAGAAATGCCGCTAATATTTGCACCTCCCGCAACAAGCCAATGATCCTTTGTAGCACTCGAATTTTGGAATAGTGATGATTGCCCTTTTATTTTACTGAGCAGCTGTCCCCAAAAAGCAAGTCTAACCCTGTGCCTATTTTTAGCTTCTTCTTCAGTTCGAACTTCTTCTTGAGCCTTGCTTGCCATCGATATCATATAATCTTGTGCATCTTTTATAGGAATAATCTGGTCAAGAGTTAAGAATAATTGTTCGTTTAGTTCAAAAGGTGTGGCTTTAAAACACTTAAGCTGAATATTAAATCTCATTAGCCAAAGTACTGTTGCAGTAACCTCTTTGCGGAAATTCGCAGCAATAAAAATGATTCTCTGAGTACCACCTTTATTTAGATTTATTTCTGAATAGTCTGTACGATCAAAAAACTCAGACAATAGCAAAGTAGCTGACTTACTATTTCCTTTCGATGTTAAATAACTTTGAAATATTTCTTCAATTTGATCTTTAGTCAGACTACTACAATAAGCTGCATATTTTAAGGCTTGCCATGTTACATCTTTCCCTGAATCATCAAGCTTGTTTTCAATAACAACAAGATTACCCGCTTTATCTAATGCAAGCAAATCCAACCGCTCGTAAGTTTCCAAAAAACCACTAAATTCTTTTTGTATAATCAATAGCTCCTCACCGAGCGCACTTGGATTATCGGCAATCCATTCTTGCAAATGTGCTCGCTCTTTTATTCCCAGCGCTGTAAATGTTCTTTTTACTAATGGCTGTATAGAATTTGTTTCTTTATTGATCAGATACATTTTAAATTTTATAAATTATTGGAAGTCTTTCGTTATTTAGACACTTTGTACTGGTATATGCCAATCTAATCCAGGATGCAAATCAGCAAGTTTCTTTATTTTGTTAAAGGCGTCAATAAACCAATTTTCAATATCTTCCTCCATAGTCTCAGAGCTAATAAAATCAGACATCGGCTTTGAAAGTTCCAGACAGGTAGAACCATCATTAAAACCATCATTAAAATCAGCAAGAAGCTTTTTGAAGTCATCAATTTTGGGGTTTTCGTTAGGTGTCCAAATCCAAACGGTAAGATGTGGATAGGTAGTAAATTTAAAGCCAACACCCAATTCTGAATAATGAGTGCCGAAAAGATAATCTTTCCAAAAAACATGGCGACTATGTATTTTAATCTGCGCCATATTTTTGGCCATTTTTGATTCTCCAAACATGGAGTGGAACCGTGGCCTTAGCTTATCTAAATAAGCATCCATTTTCGATAAGGCGGGGTTAAAATTTTCGAGTGCAAGTATTTCTTGCAGTGTAAAGTCTGTTGAGTTACCCATTTTATTTATTTCTAAAAATTCTAGAAAAATTCTAATTAATTCCTGATCGCTCCATGAAGATAAAAAATTAGCTATGTTGCACCATCTGAACTGCTTAAATTCATGTTCGGTAATGTGTGCCTTATCTTGATAGAACTTTGTACAAAATCGCAGATAGGTTTTTTCATGCTGTTTTAAACCGTCAAGCACTTTACAATAGTTTGAGAGCTGTCCAAATCCTTCTCCAGAATGTACCTTGTTTTCTAAAAAGCATATAGATTCTTCATTACGGAATACCATATCTATTCTACAAAATGAACGTCCATTTTCTAAAAACGAAAATGTTTCCTGCGAAGAAACACTAAAACCACTGCCAGGAATTTTAAGGATTTCATTTACAAATTGATTTCTGATCTCAGAATTTTCTTGTAATATATTAACTAAAATCTCTGTTGAAAAATCTTCCAAAGGCGTCTTAAGCCCGTTCGAACGGTAAAGCTTGATTAGAGATACAAATAGATTCATTGAGCGTATTAATTCCTAAATAGCTTTTCAACCTTAATTCTTAAGGTGTAAGCAGCCAAAAATTATGATTATTATTTAAATTCGGATCATTTTTTTTCAAACTACTCATTTCTAGTATCAGATAATACAGAAATAAATACACTTTGATCTTTACTACAAGTCAAGTAACGTTTTGAAATAATTTTTGGCCTGATTTATATGTGCCACATGGTATAAAAGTTTCGGTTTCTTTAGCACCACCAACTTCATTTTGTTTACTACAAGCCAATAGGCTTACACTTAAAAACAGTACATAATAGAGTCTTGTCATGATGCCAAGATATATAGCCGCTGGATTTAATTTTTACGGTTTCCCTTATCCCTTCAAAAAAAAAATCTCTCCACTCCTTTCAGTTGTAAAGAAAATAATATTAACTTAATGCCAATTAATCCAATTTATTTACTTTTTAAAACTACATGTTATGTCTAAAACGAATGAGACCGGCCACGCCAAAAATGTAGCCAATTTCGAAACCCTCTTAAGTTATGTAACCGGTTATGGTGCCGTGTACAATCCCAGCAATGCCAACATCCAGCTGAGCAGTTTAACCGAGAAAGCCGCCGCAGCCAAAACCATTAACGAGCAGGTGCACGATGCTGCCGCTAAAAACAGCAATGCCATAGCCCTGCGCGATCTGGCTTTTGCACCCTTAAAAAAGTTGAGTACCCGTGTGCTGAGCGCCGTTAAGGCCAACAGTGTACCGCAACAGGTATTGGATAATGCCGTTAGCCACCACCGCAAAATACAGGGGCAAAGGGCAACAGCCAAACTCACCGCCGAAGAAAAAAATAACCTGGCCGCCAGCGGAGAGGTGGTTAACCAGGTTTCGGCCTCGCAACAGAGTTACGATAACCTGCTCGATACGTTGGATAAGCAGATTAAACTCTTAGCCACCATACCCCAGTATGCACCTAACGAGGTAGATTTGCAGCTGGCCAGCCTCACCAGTTTATATAACGATTTATTGCAGAAAAACCGCGATGTGGTAGCCAATACCTCGCAGTTGAGTACCCTACGCATTAACCGCAATAATGCGCTTTACGATGCAGAAACCGGGATTGTTGCGCTGGCGCAGGATGTGAAAAATTACGCAAAATCTGTTTTCGGCTCAACCAGCCCCCAATACAAACAGATTTCGGGTATTCCGGTACGAAACCTGAACTAAAACACCCATAATACCCTAAAAAAAATCATCCCTAATTTATTTCCTCCTTCCAATAACAGGCACCTAAACGGGTTGCTGTTTCTCTTTTAATGCAATGTTTAACTATAAACAGCTCATTGCATCTCCTCAACGATCTTCCTATATCCCCAAGACAACCAACTATACCCCTAAACGATCTACTATAACCCCTAAACTATCGACTGCAACCTCTGAACTATCGACCGCAACGTCTGAACTATCGACTGCAACCTCTGAACCATCAACCGCAACCTCTGAACTATCGACCGCGACCTCTGAACTATCGACCGCAACGTCTGAACTATCGACCGCAACGGCTGAACTATCGACTGCAACGGCTGAACTAACGACCGCAACCTCTGAACTATCGACCGCAACGTCTGAACTAACGACTGCAACCTCTGAACTATCGACTGCAACCTCTGAACTAACGACCGCAACCGCTGAACTAACGACCGCAACCGCTGAACTAACGACCGCAAAACCTGAACTACCGACTGCAAAACCTGAACTACCGACTGCAAAACCTGAACTACCGACTGCAACCTCTGAACTGCCGACTGCAAAGCCTGAACTACCGACTGCAACCTCTGAACTGCCGACTGCAACGGCTGAACTGCCGACTGCAACGGCTGAACTATCAACTGCAACGTCTGAACTATCGACCGCAACCTCTGAACTACCGACTGCAACATCTGAACTATCGAACGCAATGTCTGAACTGCCGACTGCAAAACCTGAACTATCGACTGCAAAGCCTGAACTATCGACTGCAAAGCCTGAACTACCGACTGCAAAACCTGAACTAACGGCTGCAAAGTCTGAACTACCGACTGCAAAACCTGAACTAACGGCTGCAAAGTCTGAACTATCGACCGCAACCTCTGAACTGCCGACTGCAAAGCCTGAACTATCGACTGCAAAGCCTGAACTACCGACTGCAACCTCTGAATTACCGACCGCAATCTCTGAACTGCCGACTGCGACCTCTGAACTACCGACCGCAACGTCTGAACTGTCGACCGCAACCTCTGAACTGTCGACCGCAACCTCTGAACTATCGACCGCAACGTGTGAACTGTCGACCGCAACTCTGAGCTACGCTTTAAGGTTCCCGCCTGCGCGGGAATGACGGATTTATTGGTTGAACAATCACCATACTAAAAGCTATCCTTACACATCATGCTATCTGCATCACGCTATCTGCACCCTGCTACCGGCCTGGCAGATTTCCGCCGGAAAAAGCACGGAAATCTTTGCACTACCCCCTCATACCACCACAACCCAAGGCAGGATCAAAGCGGGAGCGGTGGGATAAGCCAGGCTGAGAGCCTCGATGCTGCCGCAATAAAGATTTCCGTAGCTTTTTACAAGGAATTGCGCAGCAATCTTTTATACCGATAAAAACTACATTATCTCATAAAAAACGGTGCAAGCCTTGATTTTTGGTTACCTTTTTATCAAGAAACCTGCGAAGCAAGCTTGAAGACCATTAAAAACTTAAACAACCACTGAAAAAAGGTAAGAGCCCTTCGGTGGCTAACCGAGGCAAGCCTTGGCGAATGGCAAAAAATAGCGAACGCATTAAGATTAGCTTCGCTAAGCACTTCGTGGTTCCCGCCTGCGCGGGATCCGATAGCCTATCGGATGACGAACTATTTTATGAAAAGTTCAAAGATCTCTCCACTACGGTCGAGATGACGGATTTTTTTGAAATAAAAGCAATTAAAAGATCCTTCGCCACGCTCAGGATGACAGCAAAAGAAGAACCCCCTCTACTCCATGCTATCTGCATCACGCTACCTGCACCCTGCTACCGGCCTAGCAGATTTCCGCCGGAAAAAGCACGGAAATCTTTGCAGTTTCCCCTTCATACCCCCACAACCCAAGGCAGGATCAAAGCGGGAGCGTTGGGGATAAGCCAAGGCTGAGAGCCTCGATGCTGCCGCAATTAAGATTTCCGTAGGTTTTTACAAGGAAAGGTGCAAGCCTTGATTTTTGGTTACCTTTTTATCAAGAAAAAGGTAAGAGCCCTTCGGTGGCTAACCGAGGCAAGCCTGAGCGAAGGGTAAAGAATAGCGAAAGCATTAAGATTAGCTTCGCTGAGCACTTCGTGGTTCCCGCATGCGCGGGAATGACGAACTATGTTTATGAAAAGTTCAAAGATCTCTCCACTACGGTCGAGATGACGGATTTTTTTGAACTAAAAGCAATTAAAAGATCCTTCGCTGCGATCAGGATGACAGCAAAAGAAGAACCCCCTTCTACTCCATGCGATCTGCACCCTGCTACCCGGCCTGGGATATGATGGAAGGAGACCCTTCGACTACGCTAAGGACGTTAAAGCTTTAGCACCTCCTTTCGACATACCACTACCCAGAGGCAGCACGCCCTCCCCGATTTTTCATCAGCTTGTCCCCAACATTCTTCGGGAGGCGCTTGTGCTGACGACCAATAAAGCTTTGACGAATTTATCCGGCATCAGATCCAAGCCTTTCAGTTATGCCTTTTCGTTGTTGTTTTTAATGGCAGGCATGCTTTCGCTGCGCTCAGGTTTGTTTCTTTTCTATCAAGAGAAAAGAAAGAGCCCCTCGGTGGCTAACCGAGGCAAGCCCTAAACGAGGGACTTAAAGAAAATTCTATTCATAACCACCCCCAGCCCCTCCTAAATCAGGAGTGGAGCGCCCCTCATGGTTTCCAAAAATCAATTCATGAATATTATTTCTGCTCCATGCGATCTGCTCCCTGCTACCGGCCTGGCAGATTTCCGCCGGAAAAAGCACGGAAATCTTTGTAGCCCCTCTTCATAACCCCACAGCCCAAGGCAGGATCAAAGCGAGCGCGATGGGATAAGCAAGGGTTAAGAGCCTCGATGCTGCCGCAATCAAGATTTGCGTAGCTTTTTACAAGGAACGATGCAAGCCTTGATTTTTTGTTACTTTTTCATCAAGCCAAAAGTAAAAGCCCTTCGGTGGCTAACCGAGGCAAGCCCGAGCTAGGACAACAAAATGGCTAATGCATTAAGGTTCCCGCATGTGCGGGAATGACGACCGTACTAATAACCACCCCCACCCCTCCTAAATCAGGAGGGGAGTTACTCTCATCATTTCAAATATCACCTTAACCTTTAAACAACCCTGCAAAAATTTCATTCGAACGCAATTTTGCCTGATGATCGTAAATATGCGAGGTACTCATGATCTCGTTGACACCATACTTTGCCACAAAAGCCGACAAATTCTCATGAATGGTTTTGGCGCTGCCAATAAAAGAGTAGTATAACATCTGCTCAACCGCTTCCTTTTCCATACGGTCCCAATACGTATTGATATCATCAACCGCTGGTTTGAGCATTTCTCTTTTACCGGTAATTACGCCAAGAAACATCCTTTTTACCGAACTCGATAAACGTTCTGCTTCCTCATCGGTATCGGCAGCAACCACATTTACACAAGCCATTACATAAGGCTCGCTCAAAAATGGTGACGGTTTAAAATTATTCTTGTAAATCGAAACGGCCTGTTCGAAATACGTTGGGGCGAAATGACTGGCAAAAGCATAAGGAAGTCCTTTTTCTGCTGCCAAACGGGCGCTATCGGTACTTGAACCCAAAATCCAGATCGGAATATCCAATCCTTCGCCAGGTACGGCCCTTACCCCCGCCCTGTTATTGCCGGCAGAAAAGAATTGCTGTAATTTTTCAATATCCCTGGGGAAACTATGAACGGCATTAAAATTTTCGCCCCTGATGGCCATTGCCGTAACCTGATCGGTGCCAGGCGCCCTGCCCAAACCGAGGTCAATGCGATGAGGATACAACGACGCCAATGTTCCAAATTGTTCGGCCACTATTAATGGCGCGTGGTTAGGCAGCATAATGCCTCCGGAGCCTACCCGTATGCGGGTGGTATTGCCCGCAATATAACCAATCAATACCACCGGGGCCGAACTGGCCACGCCGGCCATGTTATGGTGTTCGGCAAACCAGTAACGTGTATAGCCCAAAGCTTCAGACTGTTTTGCTAAATCTAAACTGGTTTTGAAGGTATCTGAAGCATTAGAACCATCTAAAACGGTTGCAAGATCGAGAACGGAATAAGGTATATTTTTCAATAAGTGATCAGCCATAAACTAAAAAGATAAATCTGTATTGCAAAAATATCCTTTATAAAACCAAGTCTGCCTTAAGTGAATACTTATGACGCTTAACCAACATAAACGCCAGTGCCGGTAGCAGGGAGCTGATGCAAAAAAGTTAATAAGTTAAGTTATACATCGCCCTTTACAGCGATGTAGGAGTTTGTATATTATGGTAACAAAACAGACGGGGGTACGCTCTTAAGTTGATTAAACTTATTATATTGAAAACAAATCAACTAGTTGCTGTAAATACCCTTGTTGTAGAATATTTTATGGATTATAGCTATTGCCCGCATCAACTAAACTTAATTGACCAATATTTTAGTTAAATTAATAAACAAGGGAGAAACTTTAAATTATTGCGTACAGATAGTACGTTTTTCGTTACAAAAAGGCGTAATTTCGTTATAAGAGAACCAGATATTTTGAAGATGATTAAGTGCATAGCCATAGATGACCAGTACAGTTCCTTAGCAGGGCTACAAAAATATATAGAAGATACACCAAACATGCGGCTAGTGCAGCAATTTACAGATCCCATTACTGCCTTAAGAGAGCTGGCCGGCTCAGAAACGGTTGATGTGATTTTTATGGATGTGGAAATGCCCCAGATTTCAGGGCTCGAACTGGCCAAAGCCATCCGCTTCAGAACCAGGAAACTCATCTTTACCACCTCTCATCAGCAATACGCTTTTGATGCTTTTGAGGCTGCCGGAGATGCTTATTTGCTAAAACCATATAGCTATGCTAAATTTGCAACAACCATTACCCGGCTTTTTGGGCATGAAATGACGGGCGGAGCCAATGAAGACTATTTTCTGGTTAAAAACAAGGAAGAAGAACACCGGGCGGTAATGGTAAAATATGAGGATATTATTGCTTTTGAAAGCTTTCATAATTACATTAAATTACATACCGTAACCAAAGTAATTATTGCTTACCTGAGCTTAAAAGATGTTCGTGAACAGCTTAGTATTAAGAAAGGTTTTATACAGTTACACCGGGGTTATATTGTGGCCATTGATAAAATTTTGCATATAGATGGCAACAGGATTACCATGAACAACCACATTAGTTTTACTGTTGGCGATATTTATAACAATGAATTTAAGAGTTTTATTTCCGAAAGGTTAATTATCAGTAGCCGTAAGAAATAACGGCTACCGATAAAAACATTCAATTATAAAATGATACCTGTACTGGTAGAAACAGTGACAGTAGTTGGATCTGACACCGTTGTTGGGTTATTAATCGCTCTACTTAGTTTTTTTTTAAATACAAATAGTGTTCTTTTAGCTAGTTTTTGAGTTTTCATAATTGTTTTTTTTCGAAAACTAGCGGCGATAGCGCCCTATAACTTTAGTTGTTACACAGATAGTAATTAAGTCTTTATGAATAGATTAAAACAGAGCATGAGCATTTTAAGACACTGGCTACGTACTTACCAGATACATATCATTGCATGGTCTGTATTTATATTTTGGGAAACTGTAGTGGTTATTTACTGGGTAGGTATGGCCGGTACATTTGGTAACTATGCTATTCATTATACGATTAATATCACTTTCTTTTATACCTATACTTTACTGCTCGAAAAAGCAACAGCATTTCCTAACGGAGCGGTATGGAAGGTTCCTTTGGTTGTGATATCAACTATCCTGATTTATTTAGGTACAGTTACCGTTGTAGACATTTTACTAAATACCTACACCAATATTTTACCAGGAGAACTGCCAAGTCTTAGAATCAGAATAGCCAAGGTGCTGTATCGAGGCTCATTTTTCCTTATTTTTTCTACAGGTTATTATTTCTTAAAGCGCTTTATTAAAGAAAAAACTGAAAAATCCCGCATTGAGAAACAGCGTTTCCAGATGCTCCTGGAGAAAGAGAAAACGGAAAAGGAATTGGCCATGTCTAAAAACGCCTTTATGAAAGCACAGATTAACCCGCATTTGCTTTTTAACACCTTTGAGTTTGTACACCAAAAGCTAAGCACTTACTCTCCGGAGGATGCAAAAGTAATGCTCTACCTTTCTGATATGATGCGTTTTGCTGCCAGTACACAGCATAATGAGGGGTTTGTACACCTGACTGAAGAAATTTCGCAGTGCGAAAACCTGATTGGTTTGCACCAAATTACCCAGGGCGCAGTTTATATTGAAATCGCCAGCTCACCCGACCTTGATGAGATTAAGCTGATTCCACTGGTTTTGCTTACCATTCTGGAAAATATGTTTAAACACGGGAACCTCAATGATGTAGAAAATAAGGCCAGTATAGCAGTTTATACATTTGATGGAAAACTGCATATTGAAAGCCGCAATTTACCAAGGCTGGTAAAAAGCAAGGTAGGCTTTGGCTCCGGTATGGATAATATCCGTAACCGTTTAAACTATGCCTACCATCAACACGCCGCAATGACTGCCGGGATTGATGAAGAAGGTTTCTATTATGTAAATATCAGTATTTCTTTGGCTGAACTAAGCATGGCCCCTAAACTTATGAAAGCTGAACAGGCTATTCTCGTTTAGTTATTCAATAATTTCTTAAATACAATTAATGGCCACACCAACCTGGTAGCGAAAACCTACTACCACTGTTAAATTGCTGATCACCGGAGCTTCCATTCTTCCGGTGGAGCTGCTTTACAAAAATCTGGTTCAACATTATGATTGTAAACTTTAACACAGTCCAGGCGCTGGCTTCCTCAGGTTGTTTAATCTGCATCGCATCGTATGGACATCGGGCAGCTTAAAGAAAAATCTGGTTCAATCATCAAGGTTTACGCTCTGCATATACGGCTGCAATCTGTGCTGAAAGATATGTAAAGGCAAGTGGTATTTCAGTTGCTGCATTTTTGATATTGCCTTCAATAAAAATATATCCTTTATATTTGATCTGGTGCAAAGCCCTTAAATAAGGTTTAAAATCATCGCCCGTTACACCAGGCAGCGACCTTTTTTCTTTTTCAGCAACTTCTGCAAATCCAATCCATTTACCGGCCTTGATAATTTCATCAGGAGCCTCGCCCTCACGCATCATATGAAATATATCAGCATTTAATCTGAAATTTGGGTGGTTAACTTTTCTTACCACCTCAGCTGCCGACTTTAATGAGGTAATGAAGTTTGTTTCGGTAGTTTCCAGGTTTTCTAACAAAATTGTAACCTCATATCTGCCTGCAATTTGGGCCAGCTTTTTACATAAACCAATAAAATCTGTTTTTGCCTTCACCATATTGTAATCAGCAGGAATACTCCTGGCACCTGAGCTTCCTAAAACAATAAACTTAACCCCTGCCCGCCCGGCTCTTGAAAGCACCGTTTCGGTATATCTTAAAACTTTCGCTTCATCTACATCAGGTCCGGCAATTTTAACATTCGATGGAAAGAAAAGATTACAGCTTAACACTTTACATTTCGCTGCCTTGATTTTTTCGAGATTAGCATTGAACTGCTCATCTGTTAATTGAGGCGAAAGCATTTTTGGAACTGATTCGCCGATCATTTTAAAACCTGAAGCATAAGCTACACTATCCTGTGCTAAACCCGATACAATCCCTAAACGGGGGTAATCTTGCTTATCAGGCATGAAACCCAGACATATGGTAAAAATCAGGCCGATTAAAAAAACCGGATAAACGGATTTTATACTTCTCATATTTTTCAGCACATTGGTTAGAAAATACCTGGCTTTTTACGCATTTTGAACCAGCGCTTAAAGCTCAAGATTGATGGTGATAAGCAACAAGATACAGATATTAGTTGATATGTTGCGCTCATTCTAAAATAAGCTGTACCATAGATAAACCGTTGTGCTTTGCTGATGGAAGTGCCATTTAATATTTAATGCCACCGGATGACTTGCCCTGAGCGATATAGAGACAAATTAGCGGTTAAAGCAAACCTATGGTACAGCCTGCCGGTTTTATGCTGCGTCGTAAATTACCACTTTTTCAAAATAAACCCTAAACTCATCTAAAAAAGCTTTATGCAATGGATGAACCTGGTAAACATCATGTGCTGCCAGGTCTTCAAATAATAAAAGCAGACTGAAGGTGTAAGTGGTATCTACTACGGCACGCTCAATGGGGGCCGGTACACCGACATGAAAAGTTTGTACTACTTCAATATTTTCCAATGTTTGTAAGCTGTTGCGAAAAGCAATTTTCTGCTCATCGGTGGTATCGGCTTTGAGCCAGAATAAAACGTGGTGTGCGATCATCTTTAATTTTTTGCCAAATATAAAGGAAAGCATTAAAGAAGCTAAGTTTATCCAAAAACACTTTTAGCTTTCTCTACCGCTTTTATCAAATCTATCCCTTTGCCCAAAACCCCTTTAAAAAGATCTCCTTCAACCTTTAGTCGATCAATGGCGTTAAAAATATTAAAATCTTTCATTTTCAAACCTGGCTTCACTTCATCCCAATGTAATGGCATTGATACCGTTGCACCAATTTTCGGACGTAAAGAATAAGGCCCGGCAATGGTTGCCCCTGGCCTGTTCTGTAAAAAATCGAGATACATTTTGCCTTTTCTGGCACTGATCATCCGCTCGAGGGAAGTATATTCGGGTATTTGCTGGTGTACCAGGTTCACCACTATTTTTGCAAACATCTGGCTTTGATCGTAACTGTACTTTGCATTTAACGGAATATAAATATGTATTCCGGTGGAGCCTGATGTTTTGCAATAACTCGGTACATCAATCGCATCCAGTACCTTTTTGATTTCCAAGGCGGTTTCCACTACCTGATCGAAAGATTGTTTATCGGGGTCTAAATCAATTACGCAATAATCCGGATGATCGGGGCTTTGTACCCTGCTAAACCAGGGATTCATTTCTATACAGCCTAAACTGGCCATCCAAAGCAAAGAAGCTTCATCTGTTCCAACCAGGTATTCCTTTTTTTCACCGTCGCTATTTTCATAAGGGAAGGTTTTGGCCCAATCAGGTGCTTTCCCCTTTACATCTTTCTGGTAAAAACTTTTGCCATGTATGCCCCCAGGGAAACGGTTAAGCGACTGCGGACGGTCTTTCAGATAAGGCAAGATATATTCAGCAACCTGGTAATAATAATTAAACATATCTCTTTTCGTCACCTTATCTTCGGGCCAGTATATTTTACTCAGGTTGGTAAATTTAAGTTCATGCCCTTTAATTTTCCTTACCTGGGTTTCATCCTTTGGGTTTAACAAGGTCTTCGGTACTTTGCCTTCGGGTGCTTTAATTGCTTTTGCATGTGGGTTTTGGGCCTCCGCATCTTCCACTACTTTTTCGGTTGGCATTTCTACCTCCCTGACCACATCTTTGGCTTTTTTATCTTCGCGCATACCCTGAAAGGAAGGATGACGGAAAACCCCATCATCTGTTACTTCAGCAAAAGCAACTTCACATACCAGCTCAGGTTTTAACCAGGTGGCTTTTGCCTTTGGCGGATTGGGCCTGAAACGCGAGGGTTTATTTACATCAGGAATACTTTCGAAAGGACTCTGATCCACAATAATCGGCTTAAACTGTTCCATCATGGATTTTTGAAGCTTGTCTGAAAATCCTGTCCCCACTTTGCCTACATACTGCAGTTTTCCCTGTTCGTAAACGCCCAGTAATAAAGAACTGAAAGATTTGCTGGTATCGGCATTTTTGGTAAAACCTGCGATAACCACTTCCTGCCTTTTATGTACTTTAATTTTAAGCCACTCTTTAGATCTGTAATTTGTGCTATAGGTACTGTTTATTTTCTTGGCAATGATCCCCTCCAGGCCCATCCTTTCGGCTGCATCAAAAAAATCAACACCGCTTGCTTTAAAAACTTTTCCTAAACGTATCCGGTCATCGTTTGTGGGTAAAACCTCGTTTAATATGGCCTGGCGCTGATAAAGTGGCAGATCCATAAGGTTCTTACCTTCGTACCAAAGGATATCAAACACATAAAAAACGAGTTCGCCATCTGCCTCGCTTCTCCAGTTCTGCAGTGAACCAAAATTAGATATGCCTTTATCATTTAATACCAAAATTTCGCCGTCAAGAACTGCATTTAGTTTCCAGTCTGAAAGCAGATCGTAAATGGGATAAAATTTTTCATTAAAGGATTTATTATTTCTGGATAACAGGTCAACCTTACCTTTGTTAAGAAAGGCCATCGCACGGTAACCGTCCCATTTTACCTCGTACTGCCAGTCAGGGTCATCAAACGGTTCGTTAACAAGGGTGGCAAGCATGGGCTTTATACCTGTGGGCATAGCAGTTTTCGGCGCTTTTTTCAGGATGCTTTTAACATCTGCAGTAACTTCATCACCAACGGATTTAGTTTCTTTCTTTACCTTTGGTTTCGGGCTTTTTTTTTCCGTTTTCAAATCCTGCTCTTTTCCGGCTTTCCAAACTTTATCTGATGTTTTTTCCATCTTTTCGATCGTTTTACCAGACAGCACAGATTTATCTTCTTTGGTAATATCTTTCGTTGAAGCGTAGTCGTCTTTATGTTTGATCAATAGCCATCCATTTTCGCCCATGCCATTTGTTTTAACAAGTGCAAATTCGCCTTGAAGTTTTTCTCCATTCAGCCTGATTTTTAAAGAACCATCATTTAACTGGCCCAGCAAATGTTTCTCCTGCGCTTTTTTGCCTTTAATGGCTTTTATCGGTTCATAAGTACCTTCATCCCATACAATAACGGTTCCGCCGCCATATTCGCCCTTTGGTATAATCCCTTCAAAATCTTTATAATCATAAGGGTGATCTTCTACCATCATGGCCAGGCGTTTAATTTTAGGATCGGTTGAAGGACCCTTTGGTACCGCCCAGCTTTTTAAAACGCCTTCCATTTCGAGTCTGAAATCGTAATGCAACCTCGAAGCATCGTGTTTTTGAATGACGAAATGTAGTTTATTCTGATCGCTGCTTTTACCCGATTTCGGTTCGGTAGTTTTAGAGAAATCGCGTTTGGAAACATACTTTTTCAGACTCATAGAATTAATGTTTTACTTTTTCAAATAATCTTCAACTGCACTGGCAGCAGTACCCACTGTTTCTACGGCGGCCTTGAGTTTATCTTTGCTCACACCAAATTTGTTAGACCAGTAATCCAGCTCATAACCTTCATTAACATTGATCCTTGCGCGATCAGCGTTACCTGTTTTTTGTTTATCATCCATAACTGTTCTTGATTAGATGATTATAAAACAGCCCCATAACAAAAAAGGTTTTAACCTCCGTTTGTGCAAACAGCTGTTAAAACCAAAAAAAACAAACATTTAAAATTTAATCTGCTAACGCAGCAACCATTTCCGACTCTGTTTCTTCTGCATACCAGAAACTATTATAGGTTGCACTATAAATAATCCTCAACCAAACCAGAAAATAAGGAACGCTGATGATTGCCAGTGATAACGGATGCGATTTTGCGAAGACCGGGAATAACAACAGCGGAAAATTACAGGTAATTAACAATAAAATGGGTAGTAGTATCCTTTTCATCACCTCATTCTTTTCTTTCACATACCATACACCTACCCCGATAATGGGAATGATAAAAGTGCAGTCTTCTGCACCTGTGCTAAACAATACCGGAAAAATCAAAACCGATGACAGGATCATTAACTGGAAGCGGCTTTTTTTGAAACGCGACAGGTTTATGAAAGGCAAACTGAATAATAAAGCACCCAGGCTCAGCAATAGAAAGTTCGGTATATTCTTTTCATTAAAAAGTGCTCTGAAGAAACCCATAATGGAAATATCAATCCCACCTCCCAGCACGTTTACCATATTTTTACTCATTAAAGAGTTTTTCCAATCTACATAACTGTGCAGCACATAACCTGGTGAAGCGATAAGCATCGGTAATAAAAATACAATTACCGACCATAAAAGCAACCACAACATGAAGGATAGTTTATTTTTTGAAAAAAAGAAAAAAACCAGCCCCACAATGCCATACAATTTAATAAAGGTACCCAGCACAATGCAAAGTGCAGACCATGTTCCTTTATCTTTATTGAGCAGGGTATAGCTTAATACCATTAATGCCCCTGCACCGGCATTAAACTGCTGATTGAGCATCGATTCTATTAAACAGGGAATAGCGATATAACCTACAGCCATTTTTTGATCTTCGGTTAAGGGCAAGGTTTGCACGGCCTTAAAAAGGAAGAAGCAGTTAAACAGGTTCCAAAACAATAATCCTATCCAATTATGAAAAATGGCAAATGGAGCAATCAACACACTAAAAACAGGGCCATAATGATTGGAATCATCATGATAGGCTGGATAATATGCATAAAGCGAACGTTCATGCAGCAGGTTTCTGAATGTATTTTCGAAAATCAGATAATTATTGTAACGGTTTGTTATCCAGGAATCTATTACAAAAATAAGGGTAATCAGCACCCAGATAAACAACACAAAACGATTGTCTTGATAGAACTGACGACCTGAAGGCAAACTCCGATTGCTGGCTAGAAAATAATTTAGCATTTGTAAAAAATATATTACAATACAATTATAAAAACGAAAATCGACAAAACCTAATGTTTTTATGAATGAATGTGATGCGGATTAAATGCGAAAAAAAATTTACTCTACGGGAAATAATGCAATAAAATCTGACTTCCCGATAGAAACAGTCGTGATCGGATCCTATAATTTAAAGAGAACGCGTTATTTATACCATATTTCTGAGAATTTACTGACAAAACTTTAAAACCAAATGGAATTCTGCCTGTTTAAATATATGATTACTAACCAAAATTTGTAGACATGGAATATCAAGTTAATTCGATGAATGCCAGGAAAGAATTTATCGAAATCGCAGATGAGCAGGATCGCAATTACTGGGCCGCAAGATTAGGCATCAGTACTGAAAAGCTTAAATCAGCCGTAAAAGCATTACACAGCATGGAATTTTCAAAACTGAAGGAACATTTCATGATGGAAAAAATTAAATCCGGAAGTACCTATCAACGTTTTGTAAATCAATAACCGATATATGAATAATAAAAATGAGAGTAACAATACTGTAGCGGTTGAGCAAACCATTACCAAATATGCGAACCTGATGGATCTTCCACCTGTTAAGGGTGTTTTAAACCGTAAAATTAAAGGTAATACCTTAAGCCATCCAAATGCCGGCATCAAAACGCTATCGGTATTTTTTCATAAAAATGGATTGTCTAACTTACTTTAGGTGATTAAAGAACGATTGGTACAGGTTGTTTATAGCGGCACGGCTAAAGTCAGGTAATCCGTCTGTATAAGTCGCATTTATTCCATTGGTAATGATCACAAATCCAAATTTATGTTTAGGATTAAAAAACATCGTACTGTGTAAACCATAGGCTGAGCCGGTATGCCCTTTTAACTTAACTCCCGGTATCAAATCATCTGCAGTCCTGATGGCTAAACCATAGCCCTCATCATCACTTAGCGCCGTTTGCATTATTTTCGCACTTTTTCTGTTTATTATTTTCACGCCATCTGATGTTCCGTAGTTCATGTGCATGATCATATATCTTGCCAAATCATGAGCAGAAATTTTCATTCCGCCGGTTGGTGAAAAAATAGGTGTAGTGTAGCCCATTACATAATTGGCAATCTCGGTTCGCCTCGGCGCATAAGCATTTGATGACAGTGTATAACTTTTACTATCAGGATGGTATTCATACAGTTTTACAAAACGTGTACTATCTAAAGAATCAACACAATACCCTGCATAAAGATCCAACGGCTTTATGATATGTTGTTTTATATAGTTATCAAAGCGTTCACCAGATATTTTTTCGATAACAGCACCAATCATATTAAAATTAAGGTTACAATAATCAAATTTGCTTCCCGGGGCATAATCGTTATAACATTTAGCCCAGTCTGGATTTTTATCAGGATTGATCACATCTAAATTTAAATATCCTTGCGAATCGTTTAAACCGGAAGTATGTGATAATGCCATTTTTAAGGTAATTTTCTGATCGGGAAATTTTGGGTTCCTGACTTTAAAACCCACCAGATCTCCGAAATCATCATCAAGCGAAATTTTACCTGCCTCTACCAGCTGCATGATGGCAGTTGCTGAAAAAGACTTGGAAATGGAAGCAATCCTGAAAATATCCTGGTTGTTTAATGGCAGCTGATGCTCCAGATCCTTTAAACCGAAAGAGTGGTTATAAATTATCCGCCCATCTTTTACTACAGCTACTGAAGCCCCAACTGCACTGTATTTATCCATTACCGATTTAAAATCTGCTTCAGCTTTTTCCTGCTGTGCCTGAACTGCTGAGCTTAACCCAACGATTAGTAGTAGTACATTAAGGTATTTAAATTTCATAAGGTTGCAGGATAAGATGAACATAGATCGTATAGTAGAGAAAGTTCTGAAGTATTTCAGGAAATTATTTGTCGTCGTTTACTTCCAGCCAATGGCCATCCGGATCTTTAAAATAAATCTGTTTTACACCATCAACGCGAAGCGTAATGCCTTTTTCTTTTCCGGCCCAATCTTCAAAGCTGACGTTTTTGGCGTTTAGTTTTTTTATAAAATCATCAATTGATGGAACGCTGAAACATAAGTGTCCGTTTTTGTCAAAAGTTTCATTGCCTTTTGCACCCTGTATCAGGTGAAGCTGTCCGGCAGGTCCTAAGGTAAACCAGGTATGCCGATTATCTTTAAAAGGTTCAGGAATTATTTTAAGGTTGAATACACTTTGATAAAAAGTAGTGGCTTTGCCCAGATCTGACACATAAACAGCGATGTGATTTAAAATAGCGGGGGTGTTTTCGGTTTTATTTTGGGCCATGGTTTTTTGAAAAATAATAGACAATAGCATGCCGGCGGTCAGGATGATTTGTTTCATGCCTAAATATCACATTTAAATGCGAATATTGGTAATTTAAGTGCTTCCGTCATGGCTTATTTACAAACGAAAAGTTTTTATCAGTGTCAGCTGGTAACAGCAGACACCATGGAAAAAATTAATGCAAAAACCTGTCGCTTAGGTTGATTTCTACATCATAAATTTTTCCTCAGAAAGCCACATTTTAATAAAAAAGGTCTTAGCGAGACGCTAAGACCAGATCATTCTAACAAGGTAAAAAAGATTCTTAGCTGCGCTTAGAATGACAATGTTAATTTGCCAAACTTTCAAATTCTTCCTGAGTCAATTCAATTTCTGCAGCTTTTAAGTTTTCTTTTAAATGTTCTACAGATTTTGTTCCGGGAATTAAAAGGATATTTGATGATCTTTTTAACAACCAGGCCAGAGCAATCTGAGCAGTAGTGGCTTTATGTTTTTCGGCAATCGCTTTGATTTTATCTGCTAATTTATGCGGACCAGAAGCTAAGGGGAACCATGGAATAAAGGCCAGACCTTGTTCTGCAGTAAAGTCTAAAACACTCTCCCATTGCCTGTTGCCAAGGTTGTATAAATTTTGAACGGAAACTACGGGAAGAATATCCTGAACCTGCTTAATCTGATCGATGGTTACTTCTGATAAACCCACATGTTTTATTTTACCTTCCTTAACCGCTTCTGCCACCGGAGCCAGGGTTTTGGCAACCTCAATATTCGGATCAATGCGATGCAGCTGCCATAAGTCGATTGAATCTACTTTTAAGCGTTGCAAACTGCCTTCAATATCCTGTCTGATTTTTTCAGGTGTTCCATTAGGTACCCAATTATTAGGGCCTGGGCGGTCGAACCCACCCTTGGTAGCAATAAAAAGGTCTTTTTGAAAAGGTGATAAGGCATCTGCAATAAGCGATTCATTAAACTTCGGCCCATAAGCTTCTGCTGTATCAATAAAATTAACGCCATTTGCTACTGCTTCGCGCAAAACGGTTATTGCATTTTCGCGGTCTGCCACTTCGCCAAAAACACCGTTACCCGTTAACTGCATGGCGCCATAACCTAAACGGTTAACCTCTAACCCGCCAAATTTAAATGTTGTTTTTCCCATTTTATTCAGATATAATGATAAATTCTACGATAAAGATAACCACAGCTAAATCGCATTGTTTTCCAAACGAATTTTATGATAAATAAATGAGGAACTGAAGTACTCGCTAAACTGATACGTGTCAGACGGTAACATCTTACACCACTGATAGTAAAAAAAGGTCTTAGCGAGACGCTAAGACCAGAAAAGGAAAAGGCTGCTCCGGATTGAGGAACAGCCTTACAGAATATAAGGATTACTTTACTATGCTTTATGGTTTTCCAGGCTGGTGCTGCCTATTTCCAGCCGCCGCCAAGTGCCTGGTAAATATCTACTACAGCATTTAATTGTTGCTTTTTGGTTTCAATCAGCTCCAATTTTGATTGCAAAGCATCACGCTGGGTCATCAATACTTCAAAATAATCAGCTCGTGCCGCTTTAAACAAATCGTTCGAAATATCGATGGATTGTGTAAGGGCGGTAACCTGTTTGGATTTGAGATCGTAGCTTTTTTGGAGGTTGCTGATTTTCGATAGCTGGTTGGCTACTTCAATGTAACCGTTTAGAATGGCTTTTTCATAGTCAAAAACAGCTTGCAATTGTTTTGCATTTGCAGAAGCGTATTCTGCCTTGATGGCGTTTCTATTGATCAGCGGTCCGGCCAGATCTCCTGCCAGCGAATAAATCAGAGATTCTGGTGTTCTCAGTAAGTAAGAAGGATTAAAAGCCTGATAACCGATGGCCGCAGAAATACCCAATGAAGGATAAAACTGGGCCTTGGCCACTTTTACATCCAATTTAGCCGCTGCAAGCTCATACTCTGCTTGTTTAATATCAGGGCGATTGGCCAGCAATTGTGCTGGTAAGCCTGTGTGTACGGTTGCCGGTACCAGATCGGTAAAGCTTGATTTATCCCTGATAATGGGCTGAGGGAAACGGCCTAACAGAAAATTAATTTTGTTCTCGTTTTCAATAATATCCTGTTGAATATCAAATTCCAAACTTTTAGAACTCAATACTTCTGCTTCAAATTTGCGTACAGCCAGTTCGTTTACCCTTGTGGCTTGCTTTTGAATTTTCATCAACTCCAGTGCATTGCTTTGAAGTTCGATATTTTTTCTCACGGTTTCCAACTGATTATCAGACGCCAGTAATTCATAATATGAATTTGCGACTTCAGCAATTAAATTGGTGATTACAAAGTTCTTACCTTCAACCGTAGACAAGTAATGGTTAATGGCTGCTTTTTTAGCATTACGCAGTTTATGCCAGATATCGGCTTCCCAATTGGCTTGTAAACCGAAACGATAATCAGGCAATACTTCCGGCACACCTTTGCCCGGTGTAATTTCTGTAGAAGCATCGCCCGCACCTGAACTGGTATAACGGCCAACTTTATCCAACCCTGCTCCTACACCATAGGTTACATTCGGCAAAAGTTCGCCCTTTCTGGCCTTTATTTCATTTTTGGCTATTTCGATGTCCTGAAGGGTAATATTCAGCTCCTGGTTATTCTTCAGTGCGGTATCAATCAGGTTGATCAGATTTGGATCGGTAAAAAAGTTACGCCATTGTATACTGGCAGAACTCAGGGTATCCTGTGAGCCGTTGAAGCTCACAGGGGTATTTTTATTTTCGGCACGTTGGGCTACTTCTGGCAGCTTACAGGCGGTATATGCAGCGCATATCAACACCAGTCCAAGGCCTTTATATAATTTATTCTTAAACATTATTCTCAATTTCTTCAGTTAACGGATGTTCTTCCTCAATTTTGATCAGCTTGTGTTTTGCTGCAATTGATCCGAATATATAATATAAGCCAGGGATCACGATTACCCCGAAAATGGTACCGAAAAGCATACCGCCGGCAGCGGCAGAACCAATGGTACGGTTACCAATTTTACCCGGACCGGTGGCAATCATCAACGGAATCAGACCGGCAATAAAGGCGAACGAAGTCATTAAAATCGGGCGGAAACGCACGCTTGCCCCTTCCATTGCCGCCTTAAGCACGCTTGCCCCCTGGCTTTGGCGCTGTGTGGCAAATTCCACAATCAATACCGCATTTTTACCAAGTAAACCAATTAACATGACCATGGCTACCTGGGCGTAGATATTGTTTTCCAATCCCAATAACTTAAGGAACAGGAATGCACCAAAAATACCAGCAGGTAAAGAAAGGATTACGGAAAGCGGCAGGATGAAACTTTCATATTGTGCAGCTAACACCAGGTAAACGAAACCTAAACAAATCAGGAAGATGTAGATGGCTTCGTTACCTCTTGATACCTCATCTTTAGAAATACCTGCCCAATCGATACCAAATCCCCTTGGCAGCGTTTTTTCCGCTACCTCTTTAATGGCATTAATGGCCTGACCAGAGCTATAACCCGGCGCTGCCTGTCCACTTATTTCGGAGGCGTTGTACATATTATGACGGGTAATCTCAGAGAGGCCGTAAACTCTTCTCATCTTGATAAATGCCGAGAAAGGAACCATTTCATCACGGCTGTTTTTAACCGAAAGTTTTAAAATATCTTCCGGCAAAGCGCGATATTGAGGTAGAGCCTGTACAATTACCTTATACTGGCGATCATACTTAATAAAACTTGTTTCATAATCGCTACCTACAAAAGTAGATAAGGTATTCATCGCGTTATCGATGCTTACGCCCTTTTGTTGCGCAATATCGTTATCTACATCCAGCATATACTGCGGAAAACTGGCACTATAGAAGGTAAATACAGACGATAACTCTTTACGTTTATTAAGCTCCCGTACAAAATCATTGGCAACGGTTTCCATTTTTTTGTAATCGCCGCTACCGGCTTTATCCAGTAAACGGAGTTCGAAACCGCCCGCAGCACCATACCCCGGAACCGCCGGTGGCTGGAAAAACTCAATAGCTGCACCAGGTATCGATTTTGATTTCTCTTCTAATTCTTCAATAATCTCCTGCGCAGAATGCTTACGTTCGCTCCAGTCTTTGAGGTTGATTAAACAGGTACCGGAGTTAGATCCTGTACCTTCGGTCAGGATTTCATATCCTGCTAAAGATGAAACCGATTTAACACCATCAATATCTTCGCACATTTTCTGCAGTTTCTCCGCAATCTGATCGGTACGCTCTAATGTAGATCCCGGAGGGGTTTGGATAATGGCGTAAACCATTCCCTGGTCTTCGTTAGGAATAAAGCCTGAAGGCACGCTTCCGCTTAATGCCCAAACACCGAAACAAAAGGCTACCAATACCCCGAAGGTTAACAACCTACGGCTCACCACCCGGCTTAATACAAATTCATACTTGCCAGATAATTTAGCGAAACCACGGTTGAAACCATCGAGAAAACGATCAATCAATGTTTTCTTTTTAGCGGTGCCATGGTTGTTTTTTAGCATAATGGCACACAATGCAGGCGTAAGCGTTAAAGCCACAATACCCGAAAGAATAATTGCCGTTGCCATGGTGATGGAGAATTGACGGTAAAAAATACCCACAGGACCCGACATAAAAGCTACCGGAATAAATACAGAGGCCATTAAGAAAGTAATGGCAATAATGGCGCCTCCGATCTCTTTCATGGCTTGCTGTGTAGCCTTTAGTACTGATAGATGCCGGTCCAGCTCCATCTTAGCGTGCACCGCCTCAATTACCACGATCGCATCATCCACTACCACACCAATGGCAAGTACCAATGCAAACAGAGTAATTAAATTGAGCGTAATGCCAAAGAACTGCATAAATACGAACGTTCCGATTAAGGATACCGGTACAGCAATAGCCGGAATAAGGGTTGACCGCCAGTCGCCAAGGAATAAAAACACCACTAAACCTACCAGGATAAAGGCCTCTACCAGTGTATGGATAACCTTTTCGATAGATGCATCAAGGAATTTTGAAACGTCGTAACTGATCTCGTAATCTAAACCTTTTGGAAAGGATGCCGATTTGATTTCGGCCATTTTGGCCTTCACATCCTTAATAACCTGGCTGGCGTTGCTACCGTAAGATTGCTTTAAAACAATGGCGGCAGATGCTTTTCCGTTTAAGGTGGAATATAAATTGTAAGCTGAAGCACTAAAATCTACGTCGGCCACATCTTTTAAATGTAACAACTGGCCGTCGGGGGTAGCCCTAACCACAATATTTTCATAACCCTCTTTGGTGTTGAAACGGCCTGAATATTTCAGTACATATTCGAAAGCCTGCGAGCGTTTACCCGAACTCTCTCCTGTTTTACCTGGTGAGGCCTCCAGACTTTGCTCTTCAAGGCCTTTCATTACTTCATCAACCGAGATTTTATAAGCCTGCATACGGTCGGGTTTTAACCAGATCCGCATCGCATAATCCCTGTCGCCCAAAATATCGGCAAAACCAACTCCATCAACCCTTTTAAGCTCTGACAGCAGGTTGATATCGGCATAGTTGTACAGGAAGTTCTGGTTCATTTTAGGGTCTTTGCTATACAGGTTGATATACATCAACATGTTAGGCTCTTCACGTGTGATTTTTACCCCTTCACGAATAACCAACGGCGGAAGTTTATTAGTAACGGCGGCTACACGGTTCTGTACGTTTAGCGAAGCCTGGTTTGGATCGGTACCCAGGTTAAATACGACCTGTACAGAAGCCTCGCCATCATTACCTGCGTTTGATGCAATGTATTTCATGCCGGGTACACCATTAAGTGCACGCTCAAGCGGAATCACCACAGATTTGATCAATAACTCGTTATTCGCACCAGGATAATCAGCAGTGATGTTTACCTTAGGGGGAGATATGGTTGGAAATTGTGTAACAGGCAGGTAGCTTATGGCCAACACCCCCAAAAACACAATAACCAGTGATATTACGATAGAAAGGACTGGCCTTTGTATGAATTTACTAAACATAAATTAAGTATAGAGGGTTTAGATTATTCTGTTTTCAATCTCAATTGTTTCAACACTTCCTGAGGTTGCTGGAATTTAAAGGCAATTTTATCATCATCCTTTACCTTCTGTACACCTTCAAGCAGAATCTTATCATCAACCGTAATGCCGTCGCCTACGATGTATAAGTCTGGCAGGTCTCCTGCAATGGTAATGGCCCTGGAGTGCACTTTGTTGTTTTTATCAACCACAAAAACATAAGTTTTATCCTGGATATCGTAAGTGGCTTTCTGCGGGATAATGATGGCATTTTTTAGCGGTACAACCATGTGTACTTTACCGGTCTCGCCATTTCTAAGCAGGTTATCGCTGTTGTTAAACCTGGCCCTAAAGGCAATATTGCCGGTTTCGTTATCAAATTCGCTTTCAATAACCTCCACTTTGCCTTTTGCTTTTAGAAATTCGCCGTTCGCGAGTAACAAGCTTACTTCCTGCTGGCTTTTTGCCTTTGCTGCACTCTGATAATTTAAATATTCAGGTTCTGAAACGTTGAAATAGGCAAAAACCTGGCTATTGTCTGACAGGCTGGTTAATAAAGCCCCCTCATCAACCAAACTTCCCAATTTTAAAGGAATACGATCGATCGTACCATCGAAAGGTGCCCTGATTTCGGTATTAGACAGGTGGAATTTCGCCAGAGAAGTTTCGGCGTTTGCCGATTGCAGCTTTGCTTTGGCCATGGCCAGCTCATTTTTGGAAACGATATTTTTATCTGAAAGTAATTTGGTGTTTTCCAGTTCGATTTGAGCCGATTTGGTTTCTGCCTGTGCCTTTAACAATTCGGATTGTGCTGCTTTAGGCATAATTTTAAACAACAACTGGCCTGCTTTTACATGCTGACCTTCATCTACATAAATATTTTGGAGATAACCCTTTTCCTGGGCCCTAACTTCGATATTCCGAACAGATTTGATCTGCGAAACATATTCTTTGGTAAAGGAAGTGTCCATTCGTAAGGGGGAAGTTACCGCGTAAGTGGCTACTTCTTCTTTTTCTTCTTTCTTCGAGGTGCAGCTTGTTGCGTAAAGCAAAGTAAACAAGCCTAAGCACATGAGAACTCTTTTCATTTTTTTGGAGTGGTTTTAATCTGATTTATTTTTTCTCTAATTAGTTTCCGTGGGTAACCATTTATTTATGAAAAGCATTCCACAACCGGTTTATAGATGCTTTTTTGATTTCAATAAATGATGGTTACGCAATGATTTAATTCGATAGCGAAATAAATACAGTTTTATGAAGTTATAATGAAGTTGAACTTCAGGTTTAGGCAGGAAAAATTGTATTTAGAAACAGAAATACAGGATTTTAAACTATATTTTAAATTGGTTTACTTCCTGTAAACACCTTGATTTCAACCACAAAGCCCTATATGAATGATGTTTTTTATTGTTTAAAGCATGAAATAACGTCCTTTTTTTCCGTTGTGTTTGCATGTAAAGATAGGTAAAGGGTTTTCTCAACCACCTTGATTATATAAGTAATGGCCGCTAAAAAAGACAATGTATCCTTAACCTTTACAGAACAGTATATTTACATTAAAGCGTTACTTTAGTCCAAATAAAACCAGCCATTTTTTGTTTGATAATCAGATTAAAGCGGTACAATATGGAAAACGAAATACAATCTGACAGGGACATCCAATGCGAATTCCTTAATATTTTTAAATTTATATGGGCAGCGTGTGGCATAGCGCCGTTAGGTGAAATTTCCGCCGGTTCTGAACCAGAAACGCAAATTCTTAATTTACACAAATAGTTTTTTTGGCTAGCCGTTCATAAAAATAAGTATAAAAACATTTTTTCAGTCCTGCATTCATCTCCTTATTTCTTTTTTCTGGGTTTGGGTTCAGGCAGTTCAGCAACCGTAATAGCTACGAGTTTTTGCAACCAATCACGGTCTTCCAGCTGCTCTTCAATTAGAAATTGATTTTTTGCGCCCGGATAAGGCGGCGCTTCTACTACATTAATGATATATGCCTTTCCTGATTGCGTTGGTTTAACAAATAATTTGTTATCACATACGAGTGCAAACAATTTATCATTAAAATACAAGCCATATTCACCAAAAATTTTTTTACAGGTAATCTGCCCTGCACAACCGACCTGATCGATTATAAAATCTACAAATTTCTGATCTGATGCCATTTTTAAATTGATTTGACTTGAACTTTCTGTAAAGTTAGACTATTCTTTTCATTCTGATTTGCTTTAACTGGCTTAATCGCTAAATTTGTCGCCCAAACAAACAGCTGCTGCTAAAGTAAGCTGACGTTTTAAGTAAAGAATAAAATGGAAGAAAATGATTTTGTTTCGATCTGGCTGCAAGAAACCGGAAATCCTGCAATTGAAAAATTAACGCAGTTAAACCTTGCTGTTGCCCAAAAAACCATAACAATGCTTGCTGCAAAGGGTTCAACAGAAAACGACCTGGCTTCCATATTGGATATTAATCCCGATGAAATCAATCGGTGGTTAACCGGCAGGCATGTTTTCAGTGTTAAAACCATCGGCGAAATCAATAACGCATTGATTGAAATTGCCATGGATAACGAGCAGCCAATAACAGATCAGTCTACACTTTAAACAGCGGTATCCGGTTCGTTAAAGCGCAAACAAGGTATTAAAATCTCTTACTTCTCAACGGTGGTTTCGCTAAAATTAACTGTTTTAAGCTTAGTTACATTCTTTTTTTCCAGGGCCTTACCTGTATAGGCTGGTTTATTTTTACCCCAAACTACATTACTGTTCTGCAAACTGATGTATCCTGTATTTTCGAAATAAAATCCTGCAACCGCACTTTTAACCAGTCCTTCAACATTGCTGGGTCTGCGATCATATACTCCCCCTGCTTCATTAGTTGTTTTATCGAGATAAACACTCACCTGGTCAAAATAGATTTCGGAAATTTTATCCGGGCTTTCGCCGCTGATGTAAACACCGCTTTCTCCTGTACACCTGATGTTACTGAAATAAATATTCTTAACCGCACCCACCTTACCTTTGGTCTGGCCCTTTGGTAAACGCCAGCCAGCGTCTTTATTATTACTCGTTGCTCTTGGATAAGCGGTAATATAAATCGGTTCTGCCTTACCCCACCATACATCTGAAAACAATTTCGACTCGATAAACAGGTTTGAAAAAACTACATTTTCCACGGTTCCCTCGTCGCGATTCTGAATTCCAATACCTCGGTTGCTCTTTCTGATATTACAATTATTGATGAGTACATTACTGATCCGGTCCATATTTTCAGAACCTATTTTGATGGCACACGAGCTGGAGGTCATGGTACAGTTGCTAATCACAATGTTTTCGCACGCACCATATTCTTCAAACTCGCGCCTGTTTTTTAAACAGATACAGTCATCACCTGATTCTATGAAACAATTGGTAATCCGTACATTTTTACTGTGATCCAGGTCAATACCATCACTATTACGGATTTTTATGCTGTTCAGTAATGTGATATTTGATATGGAAACATCATTACAGCCCACCAAATGAACCGTCCAATAAGCAGAATTTTGAAAAGTTACCCCATCTATATTCAGTTTATTACAACCCGTTAGTGTAAGCAAATGCGGCCTCGGATCTACAATATTAAAAGGTTTTAAAACATACGAGTCACTTAATTCCTCTCCCATAAACGAAATTCCATTCCCATCAATTACCCCTGTTCCGGTAATGCTTACCTGTTCCAGCTTTTCTCCACCTATCCAAATGGTGCCTTCGCCTTTATTCTCCCTAAAAGCACTTTGAGTATATAATTTTTCATCAGGGCTGGCTAAGATTTTTGCCCCGCCTTCTACCCTTAATTCAACAAAAGATTTCAGATTAAAAGGACCTGCTAGAAAAACATTTCCGGCAGGTACAATAACCTGGCCGCCTCCGGCCGCCGAACAGGCATTAATGGCTTTCTGGATAGCAGCGGCATCATTGGTTTTGCCATCGCCCACTGCACCATAATTCTTAATATTATATAATTTATTCTGGGCCATCCCACTGAAAGAAATCAGGAGTGCAAAAAACAGTAAAGGTCTAATCTTCATTTTCAAATCGTTATAAAAAAATATTTTGGGTATTTAATTGTTCCAGTTACCAAAAAACAGTATAAAGTGCTGCAAGTATACCACAGATAATTACTGAGGCAATGGTAAATGCCGGTGTAACCTTAAACATACTGCTATCAATTTCAAGCCCTTTCGGGTTATTTTTACTTTTCGGATCGGCTAAAGTTATGATTACCATTACCGCAATTATAATCAGAAATACCCACGACATTCTGTTTAAGAAAGGAATGGGTTCGATAGTGCCACGGGTTAAAGTAGGCAGAAATTTAAAAAAAGTAGATAATGGGATCGTTAATAAAGAAGCGGTAAGCGCTGCGCGGGAAGTGGTTCTTTTCCAGAAAAAGCCGAGTAAAAAAATGGCAAAAACCCCTGGTGAAATGAAACCAACATATTCCTGAATAAACTGATAAACCTGATCGAAACTCCGCAAGGCAGGGGCAATAACAATAGCAATTAAGGAAGCAACAACCACCGACCAGCGGCCAACTGAAACCATCCGTGTTTCTGAGGCTTCCGGTTGAATAAACTTCTTGTAGATATCAAGCGTAAAAATAGTGGCAATACTGTTACATTTACCTGCTAACGAGGCTACAATAGCAGCGGTGAGCGCGGCAAAGGCGAGGCCTTTTATTCCTGCCGGCAATAAATTCATCAGTACCGGATAGGCATGATCGGGCTTAACCGTCCCGGCTGCATCGAGCATTTCGGCCTGGAAATATCCCCGCTGATACAATACATAGGCTGCGATGCCCGGAATTACCACAATTACCGGGATAAGTAATTTTAGAAACGCCGCAAATATTAGTCCGCTACGCCCGGTTTTTAAATCCGCGCCCAAAGCCCTTTGAACAATATACTGGTTACAGCCCCAATAATTTAAGTTATTGATCCACAAACCACCCACCAGTACCGCTATCCCGGGCAATTCGTTGTAAAATTTGTCTCCCTTGGCAAATATCATATGAAAATGATCAGACGCTTCGCTGCGCAACAGTGGAAACGAAGCCAGAACACTCGGTGCATCCAGTTTCTCAGCCACCAGTTTAAGCGCCATATAACAGGTAATCAGTCCGCCTGCCACTAAAACAAAAACCTGTATTACATCGGTATAACCAATTACCTTCATGCCGCCCAGCGTAATAATGGCAGAAAAAATCGCCAGAAAAACGATACATACATTAAACGGAATCCCCGTAATGGTTTCAATGGCAATGGCACCAAGAAAGAATATCGAAGTTAAGTTTACAAATACATAAACCAATAACCAGAAAACCGCCATCAGCGTACTTACCGTTTTATTATAACGGTTGGATAGAAACTGTGGCATGGTATAAATCTTGTTCTTGATGTAAATGGGTAAGAAGAATATGGCCACGATGATAAGTGTGGCGGCAGCCATCCATTCGTAACTTGCAATGGCCAGCCCCATCGCAAAACCCGAACCCGACATACCGATAAAATGCTCAGCAGAAATATTAGAGGCGATAATAGATGCCCCGATAGCCCACCAGGTGAGCGAACCTTCTGCAAGGAAATAATCTTTGGTATCGGTACGCTTTTTTTTCTTGCTCCGGTACACCCAAAAACCATATGCAGACACCATTATAAAATACATTAAAAAAATAACATAGTCGAATGCAGACAGGTGGTTCATAAGGATATTTTACATTTGGTTTTTTTTAAAAATCAGAAAAAATCCCAATGTTGGATGTTTTATTGAATTATTTAATTACGTAAACGTTTTCGCGTTACAGGCTTTAAAGACTTAAAACCACACCGTTAACAGCCCGTAGATTCGCGCTTAATGAGCACCGATTTCAGGATAATATTCTGTTCATCATCCAATTGTTTTTTGTGGAGGATTTTGAAGAGGCATTTCGCTGCTTCACGCCCGATTTCAAAAGCAGGCTGTGAAATGGTGGTAAGCGATGGGCTTAAAAGCTTTGCTGTACTCAGATTAGAGAAACTGAGTATTTTAATGTCATCCGGAATCTGCAAACCTGCTTCTCTACAGGCGCAATAAGCAGGAATAATAAATTCTTCAATTGATGAAAAGAGTGCATCGGGTTGGAACTTTTCAAGCAATTTCTTTATTTGTTCGACGTTAAGTACTTCTCCATCAAGATAGTTGACAACAAGTTCGGCTGAAGGCGCTATGCCGTGTGCTTTCAGGGCATCAAGATATCCTGCAAACCTTGCCTTGCCCGCCGGAAGGTTTTCGAGGCCAAATAAATAGGCAATTTTGGTACAGCCACAATCAATCAGATGTTCAGTGGCCTGATAAGCGATTTCATAATCATCAGTAGTTACTTTAACTGCATCCAGGTCTTCGTAAACCCGATCGAAAAATACCAAAGGAATTTTTTTGACCAGATTGGCATAATATTCACGATTATCTTCACTGCTCGATACAGATGTAAGAATGCCATCTACCCTTCCGTTCAGCAAGCTATTGGTAAATGCTTTTTCAGCCTCTATATTTTCATGGGTTTGATAAATAAGCACATGATAACCATACTGCCTTGCAATTTCTTCGATTCCCATGATTGATAGGGAGAAGAAATTATTGGCTACAAAGGGTATTACTACTGCGATAGTTTTGGTTTTATTACTGCGGAGGTTACTCGCCGCCGGATTTGGGGTATAATTCAGTTCCCTGGCTAAATCCCATACCCTGTTTTTGGTTTTTAAACTAATTTCATAGCTGTCGTTGAGGGCCTTAGAAACGGTTGCGATCGAAATGTTCAACTCCTGAGCCAACCGCTTAATATTAACTGCTTCCGCCATGTTTTTAATTTGTTTTGTTAGTTTTTAAGGCTTGCATAACCATTATCGATAAAATCGCGAAGGGCAGCGCTCACCTTTCTTTACCAGCAGCACCTTAAAGACAATAACCTCATTGATTATACGATACAACCATTGAAGTAGATTTTTAAACATTTGCTGATTAAGCAACCTGATATTTTTTTTATGAATAAATACGCCGGCTACAAACGCAAATATAAAATAATCACACGATCAAGTCCATTTTTTCTTTTTTGCTTTTCGCTAAATGCTTCAAAACAGCATGCTTGCACTATAGGTAAACAAGAATAAAATAAACATTTGATTTTTAAATACTTACATAAATATCAAACGTTTGAAATCATATTTTACGTAATCGTTTAAGTAAATAAAATTGGCCAAACATAAAATTTTCAGCTTGCAAAAACTCAACTTTAACCCAACAACCAACAAAATTTTCGTAAAAATAAATTTCTAGCCTTATGAGAAACCAGAGCGCATCTTCAAAGGATATTCAAAATCCGTTGCAAAATCTTGATCAATGGGAAGAGGATATCCTGACCCGCTATCCAGATCCAAAAAATATCAATGCTGACAAAAAAGAGGAGCAGTTTAGAAATTACGAAGAAACGGAAAAGGATAGTGTAAAAGAATTTTACAGGCTTAACCATACCTATCAAACCTACGATTTTGTAAAACAGAAAAAAGCCGATTACTTAAAGTTTGATAAAAAAGAGATGCCGATCTGGAGTGCCTTCGATTTTTTAAACAAGCTGGTGGATGACTCTGACCCTGATACGGATTTAGACCAGATGCAGCACTTGTTGCAAACATCTGAAGCCATCAGGAACGATGGCCACCCGGACTGGATGGTTTTGGTTGGTTTAATCCACGATATGGGTAAAGTACTTTGTTTATTCGGAGAACCGCAATGGGCTGTTGTGGGCGATACTTTCCCGGTAGGTTGTGCTTATTCTGATAAAATCGTTTATCCGGAATTTTTTAGCGAAAATCCTGATTACAAAAATGAAATTTACCAGACCAAATTAGGGGTTTATACCCAAAATTGCGGACTGGATAATGTAGACATGTCATGGGGCCATGATGAATATGTATACCACATGATGAAACCCTACCTGCCTGAACCAGGATTATACATGCTCCGTTACCACTCTTTTTATTCGCAACACCGGGAGCATGCCTACGAACACCTGATGAATGAAAAAGACCATGAAATGTTCAAGTGGGTTAACCTGTTTAACCCTTACGATTTATATTCCAAAAACCCCAACCAGAAAAGCTGGGCAGAACTGGAACCTTATTATAAAGCACTGGTGGCGAAGTATTTGCCAGCCACTATTAAATTTTAATTCTATCTCCAAACATTGATAACCAAATAAACAATTTATGAATCTAATTTTACAAAAATTATGAGATTTAACTGTACACGCTTAAAGTATAGCGGCCTGTTTATGCTGCTTTTACTCCTCAGCCAGGCGTTCAACAATGCTTATGCGCAAACTGAACGAAAAATTACCGGAAATTTAATTGACGATGCCAAACTGCCTATTGTAGGGGCTTCTGTAACGGTAAAGGGCACAACAAAAGTTACCTCAACAGGCGCTGGTGGTTCATTTAGTATCACCGCGAAAACAGGCGATAAAATCCTCTTTAGCTTTTTAGGCTATCAAACAAAAGAACTTACCGTAACCAATGCCTCTACTTACCAGGTGGTTATTAGTGAAGCAGCTTCATCACTTACGGATGTAGTAGTTGTAGGTTACGGAAAAAGCTCGAGAAAAGCATTAACCAGTTCCATTTCTACGGTTAAAGGTGAAGATCTGAATAAGGGAGCCATTAGTGATGTAGGACAAATGCTGCAAGGAAAGGTACCTGGATTAAATATTACCAGAAGTGGCGATCCAAACCGTAACGCAGCCATCATCATGCGTGGTGCCTCTACCCTGCGTGATGGTGCGCAATCGCCGCTTTTTGTAATTGATGGTGTTGTTGGTGCCGATATTTCGATTTTAGCACCGGATGACATTGCTTCCATTGACGTGCTAAAAGATGCTGCTGCTGCTTCAATTTATGGTAACAGGGCGGCGAATGGCGTAATTATGGTTACTACTAAACGAGGAGTAGCAGGCGCAACACAAATTAGCTATAATGGTTACTTTGGTGTAGAAAATGTATCGAACCGATACGACATGATGGATGCCGATCAATTAAAGGCATTTCTAGCGAAAACCAATACTGCCCTTACGCCAGCCAATGATAAGGGTGCCAATACCAACTGGCAGAATGAGGTACAACGTACCGATGCCTTGTCATACAACCATAATGTATCGCTTAGCGGAGGAACTGAAAAAACGACCTATAATGCAAGCTTAAACTATTTCAAACAAGATGGCATCATCAAAACAAGTGACTTAAACAGATTTATCGGTCGTATTGGCATAGAACAGAAAGCTTTAAATGATAGGTTGAAAATTGGATTAAACATCAGCAATTCGGTAAGTAATGCTAACCTGGTTCCTTATCGCAATACGGTATTGTCGCAAATGCTCACTTATTTACCAACATCACCGGTAAAAAACCCGGATGGGTCTTATTTCGATAACCTTATTCAAACCAGCTACTACAATCCGGTTTCGATGCTTGAAAACGGTACAGAAAACCTGAAGAATAAAAATATTTTAGGAAACTTAACCGTTAACCTGAAATTACCATTCGGTTTCTCTTATGATGTTTCTGCGTCCTATCAGAATAGCCAAAATGTTTACGGTGCATTTTACAACAGCATTTATACTTCCAGATACAACAATGTGCGTAATACGCCCGAGCCACCGGCAACACCAAGCTTCGTAACCTTAGTGGGTAAAGACGGTCTGGCCGTAAGAAATGCTTATCAAAACACCAATAAAATTGTTGAAACCTACTTAACCTGGAATAAAAAATTTGGCGATCATGATATCAATGCCGTGGTGGGTTATTCTTATCAGCAATCATTAAATAATGATGGCTTTCAGGCTACCTCTACCAATTTTCCGATTAATCAGGTTAGCTACAACAACTTAAGTTTGGGAAACCCTTATGCGGTAACCGACTTCAGGGTTGATTTTAATCCAGGCGTAACTTATCAGGAAATTCTGATGATCTCTGATTTTGCGAGGGTAAATTATAACTACAAAAACAAATACCTTTTACAGGGATCAATCAGAAGAGACGGATCAAATGTATTTGGTACCAATGAAAAATGGGGCTATTTCCCATCTGTAGGTGCAGCCTGGAACATTGATCAGGAAAACTTCTTTAAAAACGTTGGCGTAATCAAAACCCTTAAATTAAGAGGTAGTTATGGTATAGCTGGTAACTCACTTGGCTTTGCCCCGTTAACTACTAAACTTATTTATGGTCAGGTTGGGCAGTTTTATTATAACGGTTCGCCGCGAGAAGGTGCTTATGGCGCCATCCAAAATGAAAACCCTGATTTAAGGTGGGAAAAAACTGCTACAACCAATATCGGTTTAGATTTCGGACTTTTCAACGGTAGATTATCGGGTTCTGTTGACCTGTACGATAAAAAAACAACCGATTTGATTCTGACATTTGGCGTGGATAACAATCTATATCCAGCAGGTGCCTATACGGCGAACGTTGGTAGTTTGAGCAATAAAGGTATCGAATTGGTTTTAAACGGTACGCCAGTAAGCACCGACAATTTCACATGGACAACCGGGTTCAACCTGGCACATAACCGCAATAAAGTGATCAGCCTATCAGACGATAGCAGATTTAATATCGAAGACCGCCTTACGGTTTCTCCAGACGGAGCCGGCCAGAGTGGCGCAACATTGCAGATTCTTAGACCAGGTGAGGCCATCGGAACATTTTTCACCTTTAAATATGCAGGTAAAGATGCAAACGGCGTATCGCAATATTATGATGCTGCTGGTAATGTTAAAACACAGGGACTGCTTAATAAAACCGATTATTATATCCTTGGCAATGCACAACCGAAAGCTTTGTTAGGTTGGACAAACAATGTAAGATACAAGAATTTTGATTTAAGCGTATTTATGAGAGCGGTAGTAGGTGTTAAAATCATGAACGTTACCCGCGCAGATTTATTCCGCCCGAGCACTGCCCAGTTTACCAATATACCTGTAGAAGTTGAAAATGAATCAGTAGCTGATTTCAACTCCTATAAATATTCGAGCAGATTCTTGGAGAATGCGAGTTACCTGCGTTTAGATAATGCTACACTTGGCTACACGTTCAAAAAGGGACTTATCCCTGGTATAAGTTCTCTTCGGTTATATACCACAGCAAATAACCTGTTTGTGATTACCGGTTACAAAGGAATAGACCCTGAGATTAACCAGGGTGGTACTGCTCCGGGTGTAGATACCAATAACTTTTATCCTAAAACCAGAACTTTCTTATTTGGTTTAAACGTATCATTTAATTAAAAATTAAGAAGATGAAAAATCTTATCAAATATATTGCAGGAACAGCTTTATCGCTAGGCGTATTAACTTCCTGCCATAAACTGGATTTAAAAGTGGAAACACAGCTAACTCCTGAAACATTTCCTCAAACAGACCAACACTTCATACAGCTAACTGGACAGGTATATGTACAACTGCGCCAAAACTGGAGTACCGATTATTTCTTTATGCAGTCGTTGAGTACTGATGAAGCCATTATGCCGGCACGTGGTGGAAACTGGTATGATGGAGGTGTATTTGAAAACCACCATAAACACACCTGGAATAAAGACAACGGACATGTAGGTAGCGGTTGGGGGTGGCTTTCTGCAACCATCAGTAAAGCTAACCAGAGCTTGTTTTTACTGAAAGATGCGCCGGAATCACCGGGAAAAACAGTAGCCGTAGCCGAAGTACGGGCAACCAGGGCCCTGGCATTTTTTATGATGATGGACTTATGGGGAAATATACCTATTGTAACCACTTTCGGACAAACAACGCCGCCAGAAACCAAATCGCGCCTGGAAGTTTTTAACTTTATTGAAGCCGAACTTAAAGAAGTATTGCCGAACTTAAGCAGTGCTACAGGAGCAGCAACCTATGGCCGCCCAAATAAATATACGGCCTATGCAATTTTGGCTAAGATGTACTTAAATGCCGAAGTATATACCGGGACTCAACGTTATAACGATGCAGTAGCGGCATGCGATGCCATTATTGGTGCCTCAGGCTCTCCTTATAGTTTGGAAAGCGATTACAGAAAGATGTTCTTCATTGATAACGGACCACAAATCAAGGAATTTATTTTTGCCATTCCTTTCGATCCGGGTTTCAGTAATGGTACCATGATTTATTCCCGTTACTCTCTACCGCGTTCTTTACAGAAAAAATATAGCTTAAAATTTACGCCAAGTGCACCAATGAGTACCTTGCCAGAGTATTATGCAAACTTCAATGATCCTAATGATAAAAGGAATGCACAATGGATCAAAGGATTGCAGACTTATTATGATGGCTCGCCCGTAACAGTCGCGACTACCAAAAAAGGATACGATCAATTTTATGCAGGCTCGGATGGTTCTGCTGCACTCACCTATCAGGTAGATATTACGCCGAATGTTACCCTGAGAGATGCATCAAGACCTTTTGACGCCGGAAACGATGAAATTGCCTGGAACATGGGCTACAGAAACAATAAATTTTATTGCGACAGTACCTCATCAAGCAGAAATCAAAACAATGACGTGCCGGTTTTCAGATACTCAGATATTTTATTGATGAAAGCAGAAGCGATCCTTCGCGGGGCTACACCTACACAAGGTCAAACGGCTTTATCATTAGTGAATCAGTTAAGAGCAGTGCGTACCACTTCACCAGCATGGACTTCAGTTACTTTAGAAGATTTATATAAAGAACGCTGCAGAGAAATGGCTTGGGAATGCTGGCACCGTAACGATATGATTCGCTTTGGAAAATATGAAGGAACATGGGGCTTTAAAACAGATGCGCAACTTTTCCATCGATTGATGCCTATTCCGGCCTCGGCGCTGATTCTAAATCCAAAATTGAAACAAAACCCGGGCTATAATTAAATCCTGCTTTAGGTAAAATTTCTCCAGGCGATCCGTCTGGAGAAATTTTTATTTTAACACTTCATTGTCTTTCTTTGCAACTATATTTAAACCGATGATCAAACGACTACTTTTCCTTATTCCGCTTCTCTCCATCAGTACGCTTTATGCTCAAATCATTACTAAAAACCAAACCGAAACTGTTGCTGCCAGTAAAACTTTAGTCAAAGATCCCGGCGCATTGCAGTTTCTAGCGTTAGGCGATTGGGGACGAAATGGCGCTGATCACCAGAAAACAGTTGCCAGACAAATGGGCATTACCGCCGCTGATGTTAAAGCACAGTTTATCATTTCTACCGGCGATAACTTCTATCCTAGCGGTGTAATTAGTCCGCAAGATCCTTCATTTAAATACTCTTTTGAAGATATATACACCGACTTTTCTTTACAATGGGATTGGTATGTGGTTTTAGGAAACCATGATTATAAATCCAATCCTGATGCACAGGTAGCCTATTCGAAAATAAGCAGAAGATGGAAAATGCCTGCCCGTTATTATTCAAAAAAGTTTGCCATTAACGGCGATGTAAATAATCAGGTATTGATCGCATTTGTTGATACCAATCCACTCATACCTGAGTTTTATAAAAACGCGGAGTATGGTCCAAACGTTAAAGGGCAAGACACCACAGCCCAGAAAAAATGGCTGGTTAAAACCCTTGCTGATCAAGACCCGTCAATTAAGTGGAAAATTGTTGTAGGTCACCACCCCATGTTTACAGGCGGTAGCCGTACCGATGGTTATGATACCAAAGCGATCAGAAGCACATTAAAACCCATACTTGATCAATACGGTGTTGATGTTTATTTGACCGGCCACGAACACAGTTTACAATATCTTAAGCCAGCAGGTAAAACCCATCATTTCATTTCCGGAGGTGCATCAGAGAAGACACCTGTTAAACTCATACCGGAAGCACAAATGGTTGCATCAGAATATGGCTTTATGTTATTTTCAGTAAATAAAGACCAGTTACGCGTGCAGGTAATTAACGATGAAGGTGATGTTATTTATAACACTTTAATCAAGAAGTAACCCTTTCATGACAGCTATTGAAACAAAAAACATTGACGAAAAAGTAGAAAAGCCCAAAAGATTAATTTCCCTGGATGCTTTACGGGGTTTCGACATGTTTTGGATTGTGAGTGGTGAAGGGATATTCCATGGCCTAGCCACCGGGATCATGAACAAGCATGCTTTAAAAAGAAACTCCATAGACTGGACCATTTCTACAAATGACAACTTATCTTTCTTTGAAAAATTTTTTATTGGAATCAGCAATCAGCTGCACCATTCTCCATGGAACGGTTTTACGTTTTATGATCTGATCTTCCCTTTATTCATATTTATTTCCGGAGTATCCATGCCTTACTCCTATCAAAAATATTTTGCTGAAAGAGAAAAAAACAGGCATTCATCACTAAAAATATATTTTCCGCTAATCAAGAGAACGCTGATACTCATCATTTTGGGTTTTGTTGTAAACGGACTGTTAAAATTTAACGGATATGAAAATACCCGCTTTGCCAGCGTTTTGGGCCGGATAGCTTTAGCTACATTTTTTGCGGCGATCATTTATTTAAATTGTTCTATCAGAGGAATGATTTTTTGGTTTGTGGCAATCCTTACAGGATATTATCTGTTGATGGCATTTGTGCCTGTTCCACATTTCGGGCCTGGGGTTTTTACGCCGGAAGCAAACCTTTCTGCTTATTTTGACAGGCTATTTCTGCCTGGTAAACTTCATCGAACCATTTACGATCCCGAAGGCTTATTAAGCACAATACCCGCCATTTGTTCGGCAATGCTCGGCATTTTTACCGGAGCTTTCATCAAATCGACCAGATTTAACTTTACACCCAACCAGAAATTTGCTACTTTAGCTGGCAGCGGATTGCTGAGCATTGGACTTGGTTTGTTATGGAGCTTCCTCTTCCCCATCAATAAAACCATGTGGACCAGCTCGTTTGTTTTATTTGCAGGAGGCTGGAGTATAATACTCTTCGCCCTGTTTTATTACATTATTGATATCTGCTCCTATTCCAGATGGAGTATTCCGTTTATATGGTTTGGAACCAACAGTATTCTAATTTATGTTTGTGCACACGGACTTTTCAGTTTTGAATCATCGTCTGTTTTCTTATTTGGTGGTTTAATAAAACTCATCCCGGCCTTATGGCACGAAGCCGCTTTATGGACGGGTGTGTTATTGATTCAACTGTTTTTATTAAAGTTCTTTTACGATAAAAAGTGGTTCTTAAAAATTTGATATGAAATTAAAATTATACTTTTCAGTTGTACTTTTTTCCTTGTTTATTAACCGGGCACTTGCGCAGGATTTTTTAAATACTTCAAACCAACTCATAGAACGGGTATTGCCAAAACATGCAAAATCTTTCTCAACAGAAAGTCTTCCTGCTGTTAAAGGGAAAGATGTTTTCGAGATAGCATCCAAAAACAACAAAATCATTCTTCGCGGAAACAATGGTGTAGCTCTGGCTTCGGCTTTTTATCATTATTTAACCGAATATGCACACTGCCAGATTACCTGGAACGGCACTAACCTGAATGTTCCACAAACCTTGCCTAAGCTTGAAAAAAAAATCAGGAAAGAAACGCCATACGAATATCGGTATTATCTTAATTATTGTACGTTTAATTACAGCATGAGCTGGTGGGACTGGGCGCGTTGGGAAAAAGAGATCGACTGGATGGCATTACATGGTATTAACATGCCCCTTGCCATTACCGGCGAAGAATATACCTGGTACCTTTTGTACAAAGAAATGGGCTTTTCAGACGATGAACTTAAAGGTTTTTTCACCGGACCGGCTTATTTCTCGTGGTTTTGGATGGGTAATATTGACGGCTGGGGTGGCCCGCTCCCGGTAAGCTGGATGAAAAGCCATTTTGAATTGCAAAAGAAGATTTTGAACCGTGAACGAGCAATGGGCATGAAACCTGTACTTCCGGCCTTTACCGGACACGTACCCGCAGCATTTAAAAACAAATTTCCGAATGCTAAACTAAAAGCCACAAACTGGACCAACGGTTTTGCAGATACTTATATACTTGATTCGGAAGATCCAATGTTTGCTGAGATCGGAAAGAAGTTTTTACAAAAGCAAACTGAAATGCTTGGCACAGACCATCTGTATTCTGCAGATACCTTTAATGAAAACGAACCACCCTCTTCGGAACCTGAGTTTTTGAGTAAATTAAGCGCCAGGATTTATGATGGCATGTCGCAGGCTGATCCTAAAGCCATTTGGGTAATGCAGGGCTGGTTGTTTTACAGCGACAGAAAATTCTGGAAAGAGGCACAAACAGAGGCTTTGTTAAAAGCTGTTCCAAATGATAAGATGATTTTATTGGATTTAGCTACAGAAATTGAACCTGTTTGGAAACGTACAGAAGGTTTTTATGGAAAGCCATGGATTTGGAATATGCTGAACAACTTTGGCGGGAACACCAATTTATTTGGAAGAATGGATGTGGTAGCCACTGCACCCGCGCAGGCGCTAAACGATCCGAAAAGCGGCAAAATGAATGGTATTGGTTTGACTATGGAAGGCATAGAACAAAATCCGGTAATGTACGAGTTGATGATGGAAAACGTTTGGCGTTCTACAACAATTGACCTTGAAACGTGGCTGCCTAAATACGTTTTTAACCGATATGGCAAAAAAAATATAAATGCTTTAAATGCCTGGAAAATACTTAGAAAAACGGTTTATAGTGTACCTGCAGATAAATATGTTAGAGATGGTGCAGAGTCGATCATACAAGGCCGGCCAACACTCGATTCTATGACCCGTTGGGCAAGAACGACATTAAACTATCACGAACGCGATTTATTGCCTGCCTGGGATGAACTGATCCATGCAGCAGCAGATTGCAGACAAAGTGATGGCTATCAATATGACCTTGTTGATGTGACCAGACAGGTACTGGCCAATTATGCACTTCCGTTACAGAGAAAAGTGGTGGAGGCTTACCGAAGTAAAAACCTGAAAGCTTTTCAAACAGCGCGTAAAGAGTTTATCACTTTGATAGGAGACATGGACAAATTGCTGGCTACGCGGAAAGATTTCATGCTTGGTCCATGGGTAAATGATGCCCGTAAACAGGGAACCAGTGAAGGGGAAAAAGCCTTATATGAAATGAATGCAAAGGATTTAATTACTTTGTGGGGTGATGCCAAAAATCCCCTAAATGAGTATGCATGCAGACAGTGGAGCGGGCTAATGAATGATTTTTATAAACCAAGATGGGAAATGTTTTTCAGCAGACTGGAAGCGTCTATTACAAATAAAACTGAGCTCGACATGACCAAATTTAACGATGAGGTAAGCAAATGGGAATGGAATTGGGTAAATCAGCGGAAAGATTACCCCATAAATCCAGTTGGGAATCCGGTTAATACGGCAACCGATCTATATCAAAAATATCGTAAAATTGTTGGAGAAGCCCACCAGCTTTAAGAAACCATTCATGAAACCGTGATAACCCAATTTTAAGTCCGGTAGATAAACTCCGTAACCTAATATAAAAACAATGCAAAAAAAAGCGCATAACAACCTATTTATTAAGTTTTTATCCCTGGCATTTTGTTTTTACAATGGGTCAGTCATTAAGGGGCATGCACAAAGCAGATCTCTGATCAAATATGTGCAGCCATTTTCAGGCACTTCCGCCAGTACCACACTCGCCAGTCAGCATATAGAAGATAAAACAGAAAGGCTGGCCAATACCATACCCGCAGTAGCACCACCTTTTAGCATGACGCAGTGGACCCCGCAAACCCAGCTGTTTGAAAAAAAATGCCTGGCCCCCTATTACTACAACAATAAGAAATTTTATGGCATCAGGGCCAGTCACTGGATCAGCGGCTCGTGTACACAAGATTATGGTAGCTTTACCATCATGCCCATCTCCGGAAAACTAAGAACCAGCGCTACAGATTATGCTGCAGATTATACTCATACCGGTGAGGTTGCTACACCCTCCTATTACAAAACCAGTTTACCAGGCTATAACCTGCTTGCTGAGGCTACCGCGACCTTGCGTTGTGGCCTAATCAAAGTTACCGCCCTAAAGGCAGATAGTGTTTACTTGTTAATTACCCCAAACAGCGACCAGGCTAAAGGCTATATCAAAATTGATCGCCAAAAAGGTGAAATTTCGGGTTACAATCCTGTTCATCGCATTTACCAGGGATGGGGACAGCCTGCTGGCTTTAGCGGCTATTTTTTTATCCGCATCAGTAAAGTTTTTACAACAAGTGGTGTGTTTAGTGGTGCCAGCGTCTCCGCAGATCAATCCGTCGAAAACCAGAAAGACCTGGGTGCCTATCTGGGCTTTAAGCTACAAAAAGGAGAAAGCATTAGTATTTATGCCGGTACCTCCTTTACCAGTATAGCGGCAGCAAAACTTAACCTCGAAACCGAAATTAATAGTGCTGGTTTAGCAAAGATTGTGTCTGCAACCAATCAGGTTTGGGAGCGGTCGCTTGGCCAGATTAAGGTTAGTGATCCCAGTGAAAAAAATAAGCGTATTTTCTACACTGCACTTTACCATGCACAACAGCACCCCCGATTATTTAACGATGTTGATGGTGGATACCCCCAGTTTGCAGGCAATTACACCAAAAAAATATTAAAAAAGGGCAATTATTACGATGATTTTTCAATGTGGGATATTTACCGGGCCCAATTGCCACTTGTAGAACTTTTAAAACCCGATCTGGCTAATGATTTTGCAAATTCATTGGTGCTAAAAGGGCAACAAGGCGGTTGGCTGCCTATTTTTCCCTGCTGGAATAATTATACTGCAGCCATGATTGGCGATCATGCTACCGCTTTTCTGGCTTCAGCATATAACAAGGGGATCAGGGATTACGATGTAAAGGAAGCCTATAGATTGATGCGCCAAAATGCATTTGAAATGCCCGACTCGGCTCAGTACCTTAACGGTAAAGGCCGTAGAGGGATTAATAGTTACCTTAAATATGGTTATATCCCGATGGAGGATAGTATTCCGGATGCCTTTCATAAAAGAGAACAAGTGAGCAGAACGCTTGAGTATGCCTATGATGATTATGCTTTGGCTACTGTAGCGAAAGATCTGGGTAAAGAATCAGATTATAAAGAACTGAAGAAAAGGGCTTTAAATTACAGAAATGTATTCGATCAACAGGAAGGAATGGTGAAAGGCAGGTTTGCCGATGGCCACTGGTACACACCTTTTTATCCCGATCACCGCGAGCCCTATATTACAGAAGGAACCCCAAGGCAATACACCTTTTATGTTCCGCACGACATACCCGGACTGATTAAGCTGATGGGTGGAGAAAAAAAACTGGAAAACAAACTCGATTCTCTGTTTGCTAAAAAGGAGTATTGGCATGGCAACGAACCTGGCCATCAGATTCCTTTTTTGTATAATTACACCCATTCTCCATGGAAAACCCAGCTGCAGGTATCGCGCATTTTAGCAGAAGAATACAGTGAAGGTTCAGGCGGTTTAAGTGGTAATGATGATGCCGGACAAATGTCTGCATGGTATGTATTTGCTGCGCTGGGTTTTTATCCTGTAGATCCCGTTTCAGGAAATTACCAACTTACCAGTCCTCTATTTAAACAAGCGGTAATCTCTTTAACCAATGGCAAAAAATTAACCATAACCACTATTAGAAAAAGTGAAAAATCTATCTACAGTGCTAAAATCACTTTAAACGGGAAAAGTTTAACCAAACACCAAATTACACATCAATCTTTGGTTCATGGCGGAGAATTGATCTTTTACCTTCAGGATAGACCCATCAAGCGCTAGATCATCAAAATTCATCTTAATGGAGGCTCAGTTATCTATTCCAACCAACATCTGTATTAAACTTTAAGTAAGATCTGGGTCATTAGCAGGATGCTAAGTGCAAGGATAAAAATGATGATGGATACAGGAAAGTTATTTTTTTCCGGTTCGTCGCCGGTTTTATCTGATGCATCTGATTTTTTCTTTCCAGGATTCATTGTTAGCGCCATATTAACTACATCCGGCTGTATAGACGCCGAAAAGATTAATTGATAAAAACTTTACCTGCATCGGACAGCTTCCTGATGACACAAGATGATTGACAAAGGCCACCCATTCACGAGTTTATGATCAAAAATACCGGGTTTTTCCCTATCATCAAATCACATGACATGATCTGGCCTTGTATCAGTGAGATGATCGAAAACATCTGAGCCGACGGTTTCAGCCTGCGTCATACAATTATAAAATTGATTTTTGTTTGATCAACAAAGGGTAGATAATATATTAATATACTAACTTAGTATAAAAATATACTTTTTATATGCCAGCACAGAACCTAGCTGATTACGAAACTGATGCAGAACACTACAGGACGCCATTAAAAGTTAATGCTTTCGAGTTAGACGACGAGACTAAAATTGCGATGATCTCGGAACATTTTACCAGCATACTGAATATCCTCGGACTTGACCTGAGCGATGATAGCCTGAAAGGTACGCCAAACAGGATCGCTAAAATGTACGTTAAAGAAATATTCAGTGGACTGAACCCGGCCAATAAACCGGTTGCGACCCTTTTTGAAAACCGTTACCGGTACAGCGAAATGCTGGTAGAGAAAAACATTGCTGTATTCAGCAACTGTGAGCACCATTTTGTACCCATAACAGGCAAGGCACATGTAGCCTACATCAGCAAAGGAAAAGTGATCGGCCTGTCTAAGCTCAACCGGATCGTCCAGTATTATTCCAGAAGACCACAGGTACAGGAAAGACTCACCATACAGATCGCCCGGGAAATCAAACGTGTACTGAACACAGATGATGTAGCAGTGCTGATCGATGCCAATCACCACTGTTTATCCTCACGCGGAATCCAGGACGCCGGCAGTTCGACTATAACCAGCTCCTTCAGCGGAAAATTCAGGGATGCAGAAACAAAAAATGAATTTTTAAGTAATATAGGTAAATGAGGTTTCAAGATAAAAACATACTGGTAATAGGGGGAAGTTCGGGCATCGGTATCGATCTGGTTCAGTTGCTAAATAATGAAGGCGCAAATGTTTACGCAGCGTCCAGAAGCAGCTCCAACAGCTGGCCTGCGGCTGTACACTATCAGCCCCTTGATGTAATGGAAAATATGGATTCGCTTTCTGCTTTTTTACCGGAAGAACTTCACGGACTGGTATACAGCGTTGGGAGTATCAACCTGAAACCTTTCTCCAGGGTAAGCGAAAACGATATGATAGATGATTTCAGACTGAATGTGGTGGGTGCGGCCCGCACAGTGCAGCTTGCCTTAAAATCAATGAAAAATGTTCCTTCCGCCTCTGTTGTGTTTATCAGTTCGGTAGCTGCCCGGACAGGGATGGGATTCCATTCCAGCATTGCAGCCTCCAAAGCCGCCCTGGAAGGACTTGCCGTATCGCTGGCGGCAGAGCTGAGCGTGAACAGGATCAGGGTAAATGTAGTTTCGCCATCACTTACCAACACACCGCTTGCCACAAAACTTCTTAATACCCCGGAAAAAATGGAAGCCTCGGCGAAAAGACACCCGCTGGGAAAATACGGAGAACCCGGCGATATCAGTGCCGCCATTGCTTTCCTTCTTTCGGAAGACAGCAACTGGATAACCGGACAGGTGATTGCGGTAGATGGCGGGATGGGTAGTTTAAGAACAAACCTTTAACGGGATATGCATATTACGCAACAGGAAATACAAAAGATGGACCGCTCATACCGTTCTGTAATGATCAACTCGCTGCCAGGTTATAAGTGCCTCCAACTGGTCGGTACCACCGCTGAAAACGGGCATAGCAATCTTGGACTTTTTAATTCCATAGTACATCTTGGGGCGTCCCCCGCCCTATTGGGCATCGTCTTCCGTCCTAAGTCAGCCGACCATGATACTTTAAGCAATATCGAACGCAGCGGATCTTACACATTAAACAACGTAACCGCCTCTTTTTTTGAGCAGGCGCACCAAACCAGCGCAAGGTATGAAAGCGGCTTTTCCGAGTTTGCAGAATGCGGGCTGACGGAATTTTTTATACCTGGTTTTGATGCACCCTTTGTGGCAGAATCACCGGTAAAGATAGGCATGAATTTGAGAGAAATCCTGCCGGTCAGGTTGAACGGAACAAGCCTGGTGATCGGGGAAATCACCCATATCAGCATAAACAGTGCGCTCATGGCAAGCGACGGATATATCGACCATGGAAAGGCGGGTACGGTTACGGTAAGCGGGATAGACAGCTATTTTCTGGGAAAACATATGGCGAGGCTCAGCTATGCCAAGCCGGGCCTTTCAGCCCGGCGGTTACCATAAAAAGCAGTTATGAAAAAAGAAAAACTGGATGTGATCATAACAGGTGCCGGGATAGCGGGACTTTCTGCAGCTAAACTTTTAAAACAGGCCGGTAAAAAGGTACTGGTGATCGAAGCATCAGAAGAAGTTGGCGGCCGGGCGAAAAGCGACCATACAAATGGTTTTATCCTTGACCGAGGATTCCAGGTCCTGCTTACCGCCTATCCGGAGGCTAAAAAACTCCTGGATTACAAAAAACTTGATCTCAGGTCCTTTCTTCCCGGGGCAGAAATCCTCGATGAACAGGGAAGCCACAAAATCGGCGATCCGCTCAGGGAACCTTTGATGCTGATCAGAACCCTTTTTTCCCCCATCGGAAATCTTAGCGATAAGTTGCTTCTGTTAAAGCTCAAACTGAGGTTACATTTTAGCACTGTAGATGAAATATTCAGCAGAAAAGAAACGGGAACATTATCGTATCTCACCTCGCTGGGATTCAGTGAAAAATTCATCCTAAAATTCTTCAGGCCTTTCTTTTCCGGTATCTTTCTGGAAAGCGAGCTTGAAACCTCCAGCAGGATGTTCGAATTCGTTTTTAAAATGCTAAGTGAAGGTGCTGCTGCTGTTCCTGCCCTCGGAATGGGTGAAATCAGCAAACAGCTGGCCGGTTGCCTGGATAAAGATGAACTGCTGCTGGGCGAAAAAATCACATCGATCGGAAACGGCCTGGCTTTTGGCCGCTCAGGGAAGATTTATGAAGCCGGGAATATCATTATTGCAACCCAGGCACAAAACCTTTCCCAATCGGCGGGGAATATGGACAGGCTTCTTATAAAAGGCGCCTTAACCATGTATTTTTCGAGTACGGAACGGACAGCCCACTCCAAACGTATTGCCCTGAATGCCATGAGGGGGCAGCTGATCAACAACATTGCCTTTATGGAGCATATCGCACCATCATACGCACCGGATGGACATTCACTAATTTCGGTATCGGTCCGGACTGGCAATATCAGTACCAGGACAGACGTTGAAGAAATCGTCAGGAAAGAGCTTCTGCAATGGTACCCAGGTTCGGCGAAATGGAAACTGCTCGCCACCTACGATATCCCCCATGCGCTTCCCGATAACAGGACTGCAGGCAACGAATTGGATCCGGAGACCATGCGTATAAGCGAAAATTGCTACCTCTGCGGGGATTATCTGCTAAACGGATCGATAAACGGTGCAATGAAAAGTGCCCGTAATGTGGTAGAGGAAATACTTAAAAAGGGATAGCTTACAAGGCTGTCCGCAAAACATAATACCATAGCATTATGATGTACAATCTCCTGACTGAACTGATCACCCTTGTTAAAACTTATGAGAGCAGTGTTGAAAACCCGGCCGACGGCCTGTCGTCATTCCTCAACTGGCTCAATGACCGAGATACAATCCAGAACTCAGCTACCACCGAACCCACATGGGAGGGAAAAGCAAGGGGGCGCTCTGCAGACAGCGTGATCAATACCTCACTGGTACATTTGTACCGTTACGCCAGGTTGCATGCAAAAACAGCCATTACAGGATCTGCCTTTTCTACCCCGGATGAATTTATCTACCTGATTGGCCTTGCCTCCGGAGGCAGTATGAGCAAAACAGCCCTGATCAGACAGAACATCCATGAAAAAGCTACGGGAACACTGATTATCAACAGACTACTAAAAAAAGGCCTGGCAGAGCAGCAAACTATAGATAGCGATAAAAGGAGCAGGATTATTCACATTACCCCAAAGGGAGTACAGGAATTGAATCACAGTATCGAAAACATCAAAATGGCTTCAGGAAATGTTACCGAACCTCTCTCCGATTCTGAAAAAATGGACCTGATTGCCTTACTCCTTAAGCTGGAAGATTTCCATCAAGACAGGTCAGCCGGAAAATTTTAGCTGAGAAAACCTTGAACCCTTGGCATCACGCCTATAATTAATATCGGATCCATAATTATTGAATTTACAATAGCCCAGACCTAACCCCTATCAAAAAAATGAAAGGAACCTTTGATAAAGTATCTGCCAAATGCAGTATGATCGTGACCAAAAACTATAGCACGAGTTTCTCTCTGGGAATTAACTTTCTGGACGAGAAGCTTAGGCACCCCATCTATGCAATTTATGGTTTCGTAAGGCTTGCCGATGAAATCGTTGACAGTTTCCACGCATACGATAAAGCTTCACTGCTATCTAAATTCAGAAGGGATGCCCTGGAGGCGATCAGGGATTCTATAAGCCTCAATCCTGTCCTGAATTCGTTTCAGGAAGTAGTTAAAAAATATAAAATAGACCTGGAGCTAATCAATCTCTTTCTGGAGAGTATGGAGATGGATCTAAAGCGGGAGGTTTACACGCCCGAAAAATATGAGCGTTATATATTGGGATCGGCCCAGGCGGTTGGTTTGATGTGCCTGCATGTATTTACCGAAGGCGATCGTGCAAATTATGAGCGGCTCAGGGGGCCGGCGATGAAACTGGGTTCAGCTTTCCAGAAAGTTAATTTTCTAAGGGATGTGAATGCTGACTTTTCATCTCCTGAGCCGGACATACTTTCCGGATGTAGACCTTTCGAGGTTTTCGGACAATGAAAAGATGAAGATTGAAGCAGATATCGCGGCGGAATTCGATGCCGCTCTGGAAGGGATCCGACAATTGCCCCTGTCATCAAAAAGAGGGGTTTACCTCGCCTACATTTATTACAGAAAACTTTTTGACAAGATCGGTAAGAAAACAGCCGCCCAGGTAATGGCCCAGCGGATACGGGTTTCCAATATCCATAAATTCGGGCTCATGCTGAGCGCTGTTGTCCGGTATAAAACCCGGGGGATCTGAAACAATGTGTGTAGAAAAGCAGTTATCACCATCAGGGTATAAATGAAAACTATTAAAAAAGAAAACTTTCCATCTAAAATCTGTGCAGTGTGCAACAGGCCTTTTAAATGGAGAAAAAAATGGACCAAAGTATGGGATGAAGTCAAATACTGCAGCGAAAAGTGCCGCGGAACATCCCAGATGGTGACACAGAAAGCTCCGCTGTTTAAACCGATCTGATCACCATATCATCCCCCAAAAAATGAGAGTCAAAAAGAACGTAACGGAAGGTACAGCATTTACCACGGATTATAATCAGGTACTGGAACAGATAAAGCATATAGACCCCACAAATTATGCAGCCACCAGAAACTTTATCAATGGAGCAGTCACTTACCTTTCCCCATATATTTCAAGGGGCGTAATAAGCCTTCGGCAGATCCATCGGGAAGTAATGAAAAAAGGCTGGAAGATAGAGGAATGCGAAAAGTTTTTTCAGGAACTGGCTTGGCGCGAGTACTACCAGCGCCTCTGGGAGGTAAGAAAAGATCTGATCTGGCAGGATTTACGAACTCCCCAGACCGATGTGCTGCACGGAGATATGATCAGGGCAATTATTGATGCCAGAACTGGTATAACAGCTGTAGATGAGGCAATCAACAGGCTGTATAGCACGGGTTATATGCATAACCATGTCAGAATGTATCTCGCCTCGATTGCCTGCAATATTGCCGGAGCCCATTGGCTCCAGCCCTCAAAGTGGATGTATTACCATTTACTTGATGGTGATATAGCCAGTAACAATTGCAGCTGGCAGTGGGTAGCAGGCGCTTTCGCGCCAAAAAAATACTACTGCAACCAGGAAAATATTAACAGATACACCCTCAGCGTACAGGAGGGTACATTTCTGGACAGGCCTTATGAAGAGATTCTTACTATGGAGCTACCTGGTGAACTTAAAGAAAGGATCGACCTGAAGTTAAGCACAACATTACCAGAAACCTTGCTCCCCGCAATCGATAACACCATGCCAACGCTGATCTATAACAGCTACAACCTGGACCCGGAGTGGAGAAAAGAAGAAACTGCGAACAGAATCCTGCTACTGGAGCCGTCCCATTTCGCCCGCTACCCGGTTAGTGAAAAAGTAATCAGATTCATCAGGGATTTAGCCGGAAACATTCCCGGCATCCAGGTTTATACCGGTGAAATTACCGACCTGCAGTCTCTGTACGCAACGGGCAGCCGATCTCCATTTGAGGCATTTATCTCAAAAAACCATGTGGCCTTCGGGCATTATCCGGGTATACGCGACAGTTATGAGTGGATGTTTCCGGAAGTTACCGAAGAATACCCTTCATTTTTTGCCTATTGGAAACGCTGCAAGCGTTACCTGTAAAACGTCCAGCTCATTTTATATGTACGAAAAATTAACAAACAAGCTAAAGGCCGGGTTTGATCCTGGCAGACAGGCCATTGAAGAGGTACTGGCTTGCTTCAGTCCGGCCCTTACCGGGCGGAATCAACTCCTGCTCTCACCGGGAGAGGTCTGCAAAAACTATTATTTCATCGAAACAGGTGCACTTAGGGTTTTTACAATTAATAAAGAGGGGATAGAAAATTCCCGTTTTTTTGCCTTTGAAGGCAACTTCTGCACCGCCCTGCCCAGTTTTATAAACCAGGAGCCTGCCATGGAATATCTTCAGTCGATCGAGAAAAGCAGGCTGTTTTCAATAAGCAGATCCTCTTTTTTTGAAATGGTGGAAAAGCACCGTTTTTTTTCAGGGATTTACCTCAACATCCTTGAAACGGGATTTATAAACGCCCAGAAGAGGATATATGGTTTCCAGGGCTTCGATGCGATTGAAAAGGTGAGGTGGGTAATTAAAAGTCAGCCCGAACTTCTGCTAAGGGTTTCCAATAAAATGGCAGCTTCCTATCTGGGAATATCGCCCTCCACGCTGAGCAGAATGAAAGCAAAGCTTTAAAACGTTGATCTGCGTCAACGTTAATCCATGTTTTTCAGGTTAGCTTTGCCATATGAAAACCATTAAGAAAACCTGCGGATATGGCATACTGTTTTCAGTACTGCCTCGGCAAAACCTTTGGATGAGTGCAGCAAAGTTGAGCGAATAGACTCCCTAACACACTCGAAAATAGAGATAAGCCTCAGCGGCGCAGTTTTAATGGCTAAAAGAGCCAGAGCATACGCGAAGACACTCAACAGCAATATTGCGGTTGCTATAGTAGATGCAGGAGGAAATGTAATTTTGATTAAGAGGGAACACCTGGCAGGGGCCCACAATGCGGAAGCTTCGCGCAAAAAGTCCTATACTGCACTTTCCACGAAAACTTCCACTTTGGTACTCACACTCAGATCAGACTCCAAAGCAGAAAACGGGAATCTTTCCACGTTAACCGGGCTGCTGCTTCTCGGAGGAGAGATGCCTTTGTTCGATGATAAAGACTATAACGGCCCCATTGGTAGCGCAGGTGGCAGCGGACCGGAACGTGAGGATCTTATCGCCAGAAACGCAATATTGCAGCCAAATTAAACCTGATACATAACATGAAAAAACTAATTATTCTCACTTTACTGAACATCTACAGTGTAATAAGCTACAGCCAGGACAGAACGTACCTCCTCTCCAGCCATATCCTCGATATTTCAATGGGTAAACCTGCGCCAGGGGTACCGGTAAAACTTGAGCATCTTGATACAAAAACAGGAGCCTGGACATTTACCGATCAGAAAAAGACAGATTCCAATGGCAGGATACCTAACTTTTTGGAAACAGGCAAAACTGAAAAAGGAATCTACAGACTGACCTTTCTCACCAACGAATATTTTCATTCCAGAAATATTGAAAGCTTTTATCCGTTTATTGAGGTGGTGTTCAAAATCGGTGAGGAAAGCCACTATCATGTGCCTATAACGCTTTCTCCTTATGGATACTCCACTTACAGGGGGAACTGATCACCTCGGGATAAACTTCCGGTCATACTTTTCAGCTTGCACCATTTAAACCTTACTGTATAATTATACCCGTGCTCCCTGGAAGACCCAGTTACAGGTATCTCGCATTTTAGCAGAAGAATACAGTGAAGGTTCCGGCGGTTTAAGTGTTACGATGATGCCGGGCAACTGCATGCATGGTATGTATTTGCTGCGCTGGGTTTTTATCCGGTAGATCCCGTTTCAGGAAATTATCAACTTGCCAGTCCTTTATTTAAACAAACGGTAATCTCTTTTACCAATGGCAAAAAATTAACCATAACCACTATTAGAAAAAGTAAAAAATCTATTTACAGTGCTAAAATCACTTTAAACGGGAAAAGTTTAACCAAACACCAAATTACACATCAATCTTTGGTTTATGGCGGAGAATTGATCTTTTACCTTCAAGATGGACCCATTAAGCGCTAAATCATCAAAATTCATCTTAATGGAGGCTCAGTTATCTATTCCAATCAACATCTATATTAAACCTTAAATAAGACCAGGGTCACTAGCAGAGCGCTAAGTACAAGGATAAAAATGATCATGGATACAGGAAAGTTATTTTTTTCCGGCTCTTCGCCGGTTTTATCTGATGCATCTGATTTTTTCTTTCCAAGATTCATTGTTAGTGCCATATTAACTACATTCGACTATACAGATGCCGAAAAGATTAATGCGGCAGAAAATTTATCTTTTTTGATCATTACTCCTGCCAACATTTAACAAACAAAAAACAACCTGATAACCTTATGGCAACATTGCTTACTTAACTTACCTATACGCTTGTTTACCATCAAAAACCGGTAAACATTAATGTTTTAGTAAAATACCAGGTTATGAAACAGCAGGTTCGAAATATCCCAGGTAAACTGGTCGATTTTGATTATAACAGATACAGGTTACCCACCTTTGTAACGCAGTTTAGGCCCTCCGTATATCAGGATGGTGATTGTTTTTATGCCGTATTATCTTTTGAAGGAGAACACGATGTTTCTGGTCTGGGCACCTCGCCGGAGGATGCGCTGATCGATTGGAACGATAAAGTATGTGAAATGCTTGCCTTACCAGGCCCTTTACGTACTTCGTTAAGCATCGGAAAAAAATAATCCGTTTTAAGCGGCAAACTTATCTTAACCTTACTTTATCTGATGGACCAAAATATATCTAATGACCTGGTATTTCAACAATACCAGTATGATCAGCTGAATTTTCTCAGCAACTGCCATTTTGAAATCAAAAGGCCATGCGATTGTACGATGCTCCAGCTCCATCACTTCTATTTACTGCTAAAAATGGGAAATAAGGTCTCAACCATTGATTTACCTGCAAAAATCTTTAATGCGGCGTTTCTCGCATTTTGCTATCATGGTAAAAAATTGGCTGGCATTTCGGCCATTAAACGGCCTGGCCTTTCTTATCTTCAGGAGGTACATAAAAAAGCAGGGATTACTACAGTAACAGAAAAACCCTTTTTAGAAATGGGTTATTCATTCACCATCGAAGAGGTCCGCAATAAAGGAATCAGCGGTACATTAAAAAGGATGCTACTCCACAAACTCAGTAATCACCAGGGCATTATTTTTTCTACCACGGCAACGCCTAGCAGTCAGCGATTTCTTTTAGCCAATGGTTTTCAGACAAAAGGGAATTCTTATCAAGGTAACTTCGATAATCATATCACCTATTTTGAACGTACCTTGTCATGTTGATTTAAGGTTCATATGGCCAGGCAAGGGCTTCGGACGTAATAAAACACCTGGAACAACGTCGAAGCCCCTGCCTTGAAACGCCATACACTTCTGTTCAGGATACCTTAATTTCTGCAGGTCTGGAACTGATCTGTATAATTAAACAACCGGTTTAAATGGGTTTGCCTTTCTTTTCTGCAAAAGATACCCTTTATCTTGATCTGGCTAGCACAAAGTCGATTATTAACTCCTGATCTCTCTACGCATGAAAAGATAATAGGAAAGGGCAAAAAAAGCAATGCTGCCTGCCAAAAGTCCGGTAAGTTGTGGCCACACAATGATCAGGCTCTCCCGTAAAGGAAGCGGCGAAGGAATAGCCCCAGAAAGCTGTTCCATACTCATTGGCCCAAGGCTTCTGATGGATGGCATCAGCATGGTGGTTGCACCATCACTATACAACTGGCCGGGCGCAACACGCATAATATCCATAATCAATTCATTATAGGCCAATTTTTCGCCTTGCGTTAAATAAGCTGCATCAGGCAAAAAAGCCCTGATTGCCAGATTAACCAGAATCGGGTAAAATACGGTAAAAAACAACCAGACACCCAGTGCAGTTAAGGCTGAGGTAGACGCATGACGAAAAGCAACCGATAGCATGATAGACAGGCTTAAATAAAAGCCTACATAAACAATTGTTAGCGTGGAAAAACCAATAATTCTCAGGAACTCCTGAGATTCAATCCTCACCCCGGTCAAGAAAAGTCCTCCACCAATCATCAGCAATGTAAGGGAAATAAATAATGTTGCGATGATCAGCATTGCGCTGTAAAATTTCGCAAGAAGGATATTGTCGCGGTATACAGGCTGTGCCAACAACCTGGTTAACGAGCCGCTGTTCTGTTCTGAATTAATGGCATCAAAGCCCATCGTGATGCCAAGCAGTGGTGCTAAAAAACTCATCAGGATATGAAAAGGCGGCATAGATCCATCGGTTGCACTGAGCAGTTTAAGGTATAAAAATGCATGGTCAGGATCATTGACATTATTAAATGATGCCCGAATGTTGGACATGGAAATATACAGAGAGGCAAAGAAGGTGAGCAACACCAAGGCAAGCAGCAGGATAAAACGCCAGCTGTGCACGTGATCTGAAACTTCTTTTCTTACCAGCACTTTAAAGGGACTGAGCTGGTCACTCTCCTTTGATTTTTTTTTGTTTGTTGCCCAATAATGGCTTTCGCTAAGCGCTTTCATGTTATGGGGTTAAATTTGTATTTTTTTCAAAATATTTCGCGTAGATTTCATCCAGTCCATATTGTTTGTGGCTTATGGCCTGGATATTTGCACCCAGTTCAACCAGCCGTCGAACAATTTTTGGGGTGATATCCTGACTGGTATTAAATTGCAGGATCCTATCATTAACGATCAATCCATTAATCTCCGGAAAAGTGCTGAATTCAGCTTTCAATATTGCAGGATCCGCCAGTTCTTCGGTTAAATGAATGCTGGTTTCTACTCCTGTGTTTCCAAAGAGCTGGTGGGAAAGTGTGGGCAAATCGCCGGTAGCAAGCAACTTTCCATCCACGAATATGCCTACCCTATCACAAACCTGCTGAACATGGTGAAGATGGTGCGACGAAAGCAACACCGTCAAACCTTGTTCCCGTTGCAGAGATTTGATCAGTTCAAGAAATTCTTTTACCCCACTCGGGTCCAGGCCTAAAGTAGGCTCGTCCAGAATGATCAGTTTCGGTTTTTTGATCAATACTTCGGCCAGGCCCAACCGTTGTTTCATACCACGTGAATAACTGGAAGCAGGCTTATCTGAAGCGGCTTTCAGCCCCACCAATTCCAAAATTTTGCGGGCGTTTTCCTTTATTCCAGTTTCGGCCAGTCCATTAAGCCTTGCCATAAACACCAGGTTTTCAAGTCCCGTTAGCTGAGGGTAAAACCCCAGATTATCAGGCATATAACCTACCACCCGCTTAACGTTAATCGGATCTCTTGTGGCGTTATGACCGCAAATAATGGCCGAACCGCTATCTGGTTCTGTCAGGCCAAGCATCATGAGTATACTGGTGGTCTTACCTGCACCGTTTGGGCCCAGTAAGCCAAATATTTCGCCATGCGGAATCGTCAGGTTAAGCTGATCAACGGCAACATAAGAACCATAACTTTTGCATAGGTTCTTTAAATCTATGATGGCTTCCATCTTTCTGGTTGAAGGTTTTAAGGTTCTCGAAAAGTGGTTACCGACGACCGTATTTACGGATGAGCACATATACTGCTGCAACTGCCAGTACGATGATGAGTATTCCAATCCAGCCGGACAGTACAGAAGTTTTTACAAAGATCCTAAAGGCGGCCTGCGCATTGGCATTATTTCCTCCAAGCGTAAAAGTGGCACTATAGTCTCCGGCAATTGTTTTATCCGGTACTTTTAACGTCACTTTAATCGTTACCTTCTTACCACCATCCAGCTTTTCAATCTGGCTTGGAGAAAAAGTTGCTTCCCATCCGGTGGGTAGTTGAGAAGAAATACTTAATGAAGATAGCGGTAAGGTGCCTGTATTCTGTAATTCAAGTTCAATATCCTTATGAGAACCGGCAGTAAGCTCCTCACTTAGTCTTCCGCTCGGCGTACTTAGGCTGGCACCATAAGACCCCTTCACTACAGCTTCCAGTTGTAACGGCAAAGTTAGCGAAGATGATGCGGCCTTGATGGGAATGATATATTTCCGGGCGGCGGCATTTGCTGGTGCAGTAATTTCGATGGCTATCTCGCGGGTTTGGCCTCCCGTTAAATTCACAGAAGTAACCTGGCTACCCTCTACACGATAGCTAATCTGCCAGCCTGCAGGCAATTCCGACCTGAGTTCATAAACCTGTGGGCTAGCTGTTCCATTGTGTAGCGAGGCTGAAAAGCGAAACGGCTCATTAACAGCAGATTCGATATTGACCAGCTTGGCAGAAAATCCGGATGCTCCTTTCTGAGAATCCTGGGTTTGCGCATCAACGGTTTTCGTTGCAGCAAAAAATGTTAATAATAAGAGTGTGCGAAATAAGCCCTTTCGCAAGGGATCGAATAGTAGTTGTACTGACATAATCTAAACCAAAATATTAATAATTGCTTTAAAAAATGTTTTCTGATTTTGTTATCTGATTAGGGCTCCAAAACAAAAAAAAGTTGATTTTTTTTCAAAATATTTTAACATTTTTTAACAATTGAACATGCGCGTTTATGCGGATTTTCGATCAGTCCCGGCTTCAAAAACATAATCTGAAACAGAAGTAAATCATGATACTGTTCCGCTTAAAGAGGTGCCTTAAACCTGCAGTTTATGAACCGCGTGAAGTTTGTTGCGCATTTAATGATGACCTTAAACATGCCGACGGTATGGCCTTGCGACCGGAAGACCTGCAGATGAAACAGAACAGCAGTAATGATAAAATATATTTCATTTGAGTTCTTCAACTTCAGACAGGAAAACACCGTGTCAAAACTGAAAAAATTTCAGCTGTTGCACTGAAAAATTTTCATTTTTTATGAAAATTTTTCAGAAAAAATGCGCTCAGATTGGTCAGAACGACCTTGGCACAGCACTTGATCAACATGAAATGTAACCTTAAACGAAGGTTAAATTGATAAATTAATTGATTTATAGTCCATTTATTATTAAAACATTAAAAGGAGAAAAAACTATGACATTGGTTAAATTCAATCCAGAAAAAAAGAACAGTTCATTATTGCCAGGCTTTAATGACATCTTCGAATCCGTATTAGGTGATACTTTTTTTACAGATCGTCGCTTAAGCAGCGTACCAGCAGTTAACATTTCTGAAACGAATGAAGAGTACCACATTGAACTGGCTGCTCCGGGCTTAAAGAAAGATGATTTCAAAGTATCTATTGAGAAGGATATGCTAACCATATCTACCGCACAGCATACCGAAAACAATAATGACGGTAAAACCTATAACAGAAGGGAATATAGTTACGCTGCATTTACCAGAGCATTTACCCTTCCGGATAGCGCTGATGTTGAACGGATTCAGGCCGCTTATACAGATGGTATACTCCATCTCAACATTCCAAAAAAGGAAGAAGCAAAGGCAGTCTCAAGACAGATCGAAATACAATAGTTTCCCAGGTGCCGCATTTAGCGGCATTTTTTATTTAATGATGTCTTCTTTTTGTCCATTTTAAAAAACACCAAAAATTTAGCAATGGAAACCCGTTTCATAATCAACATCAGCCTTCAGGGACCGGCTGGAAAAATTGCCTATGGCCAGTTTTCTCTTGGCCGAGACAAAAAAGAAGCCACTGAGATTTTCTCCCAGCTAAAAGGTAGCGAAGAAGATGCGCCGGGATGTTCATTAAAAATAGAATTTATGGAAGAAATAATGGAACTGCCCATTCTTATTGGCACTAAAAATTGTAACCTGGATGAACTAAAAGAAAACATTGCCATTATTTCAAAGGAGATATTCCGCATTGCTCATCTGGAGAATGGAAATATTGATGGGAATACGGGTTGAGTCTGCAAAGGCGAAGTTAAATTTTACTTACTCTGAACCCGTATCAGGGTCTTTCTTGCAGGATAGATCTCTCCGTTACACTAGGTTTCAGTCGGGATGACGATTCTTACCTAAAAATTCCAGATGGCAAAACTTAACAGCTGGAAATTTTTCAGCAATATCGTCACCCTGCCCCTAAAGCTTAGCTTCAAATTTCCTGATGGCTTCCGTACTAACCGGGGTAAAAAAATTAACGAGATTTCCATCAGGGTCACGGAACAAAAGCGAACGGTTTCCCCAAGGCATAGTTGTGGGTTCCTGAACTAAATATCTAGCCAGAAACCCGGATCGTTCCTGATAAATCCGGTCTACATCATCCGTAATGAATTCGATAATGGCGGAACGGTTTTCGGCTGCTTTGGCAACTTCGGTTCCCCCGAAAAACTGTAAAGTTCTGGTGCTTCCAATTGCGAGTGTTATATAAGCAGTTTGCAGCTCTGCAAAATCTTCCGTAAAGCGAATACCCTTTATCTGAGTGATCTGCTCATAAAACTCCAACATTTTACTAACATCTTCAGTGATGATCCTGATTGAAACGAGATTAATCATTTGTCTTTTAATTTATTTCAGACAAATTTCTGGAAGCTTTATGACAACAGCTTGTCAGCGGTTATTTTTTTTCAGGATTTTGAAATACTAACGCAGTATAGCCGAATGATGAACCACAAAATCCTTTTCAAGCTGTATATCATCTGATGAACTGCCTACCATTAAATGATAAGTTCCCGCTTCAACTTCCCATTGCATCTTCTGGTTATAAATTTCAAGATCTGATGGATTGATGCTGAAAGTAATCGTCTTTTGTTCCCCGCTCTTCAAAGCCACCCTTTTAAACTTGATAAGCTGTTTAACAGGCATTACTACTGATGATTGTTGATGTCGCAGATAAAGTTGTACCACTTCCTCACCATCTGTTGATCCTGTATTTTTCAAATCTATTTTAACATTTACTGTTTTTTGACCGGGATTAGTCGCTATCTGAAGATTCTGATAAGCAAAAGTGGTGTAGCTTAACCCATAGCCAAAAGGATATAAGGGCTTAGCGTCCATTTCTATATAATCGTGTTTCTCCGGATAGCGTGCATTGTAATAAACCGGTAACTGTCCGACAGATTTGGGAACCGAAATTGTTAATCTTCCTGCAGGATTATAATCACCGAAAAGTACATCGGCAATCGCATGACCACCTTCCTGTCCCGGGTACCAGGCATCCAGAATGGCGGGAACATTTTCGGCAGCCCAGTTTAAGTTCAAAGGTCTTCCCTTTATCAATACCAATACTACTGGCTTCCCTGTTTTCATTACTGCTTTTAGCAACTTCATCTGGTCGCCCATTAAATCAAGTGTAGCCCGGTCATATCCTTCACCGCTTTCCATATCGCTAAGGGCCTCTGCTTTTGCATTCACTTTTGCCGCACCGGTTTCAATGTATTCGGTCTTAAAATCACGGGCACTGGAACCGCCCAATACCATTACCACAGCGTCAGATTTTTTCGCTGCAATAACCGCATTTTCAATCTCGCTGGAAAGCGTATCGCGGATGGCACATCCTTTTACATAATTGATCTGGGTTGTTTCACCTAGTTTGTTTTTAATCCCCTGTAAAACAGTAATTACATTACCTGTTGCCTGCGGCGCCGTATAATCGCCCAACTGGTTGTAAACATTGTCGGCATTTGGGCCTATAACGGCAATACTTTTTAATTTTTTACTGAGTGGAAGCAGCTGGTTCTGATTTTTTAATAAGATAATGGATTGCCGGGCCACCTCACGCGCCAGCCCAATTTTTTCCGTATTTCTCACTTTTTGTTTAGCCACCTGCGGATCAACATAAGGGTTTTCAAATAAACCCATCCGAAATTTTATCATCAGTACCTTACTTACAGCGCTATCCAATACCCTCATGGAAACTTTACCCTGTTTTATGGCATCAAGTAAAGCTTTTCCATAACCTATTCCGCTTAAATCTGCATCTAAACCGGCGTTAATAGCCATTGCAGCGGCCTCAGCCGCTGTTCCAGCGACATGATGATTCGATTTTAACCCCGAAATGCTGTTCAGATCAGAAACCACAAAGCCCTTAAAGCCCCAATCTTTTATCAGTACATCTTTAAGCAGCATTTCATTTGAGGAACAGGGAACGCCATCAATGGAATTGTACGAAGTCATCACCGATAAAACCCCTACCTTAACTGCGGCTTTAAATTGTGGAAGGTAAAACTGATGTAAAGTGCGCAATCCCAGGTTGATGCTGCTACCATTGTGTCCGCCCTCCGGTGCACCATAGGCAGCCAGGTGTTTCAAGGTGGCCACTACATTTACTCCGCTATTAATCGATTTTCCCTGCATCCCTCTCACCATTGCTTCGCCCATTCTGCTAATTAGTACATGGTCTTCCCCATAAGTTTCTTCCACCCTCGACCACCTGGGTTCTCGTGCCAGGTCAAGCACTGGTCCATAGCCAACATGACCGCCCTGTAAGCGTGTCTCCTCAGCAATTGCCCTGGCCATTTTTTCAATCAACTCCGGATTAAAGGTGCTGCTCTGCCCTATTGAAGTCGGGAAAACGGTTGTACCAATAGCCATGTGGCCGTGCGGCGCTTCTTCAGAAAGTAATATAGGGATACCTAAACGCGTATTTTCAACCGCATATTTCTGAATGGCATTTGTAGCTTTTGCGGCCAGTTCGGGATTCAATCCATTTGCCAGCGTCTTTTTGGTCCAGGGATCTGCCCGCAGTGTTGCCCACAACATCCCGGTATACGACTCCTTTAATGATTTTTTAAAGGTCTCACTTACTTCAACTTCATTACCGTTTTTATTATACATCGGCCAGCCCAATGGCATAGAAATCTGCCCCACTTTTTCTTCAACCGTCATCCGCGAAAGCAGATCTTTAATCCGGCTTTCTACAGGTGCTTTTGCATTTTTGTATAAAGGAAGTGTGCTTTTGTTTTGTGCAAAAACCGGGAGATGAGAAATTGAAAATGCCAGTCCCAAACCTACAACAATTTGGATTCTTTTAATCATATCCATTAAAATTATGCCCAGGCCTTCTTCAAAAAACGTAACCAGTTTCCGTTCATCAGGTTTTCGACATCCGTATCGGTATATCCTCTTTTTATAAATAAATCCGGTACTTTCTTTAAATCAGCAATGGTTTCGAGGTCGTAAGGACACTGTTCTTTGCCAAAGGCACCATCCAGATCTGAACCGATGCCCACATGCAATGCATTACCTGCAAGCTGGCAAATGTGGTCAATATGATCGATCATCACCTCGAGGTTACAATTCATTTCCTTAGGCTGTGAAACGCCACGTTGCCAGTTGGGCACCATCATCCAGGCATCGAGCGCAGCACCAATTACGGCTCCGCGATCAATCAGCGCTTTAATCTGCTCATCGCTGTACTGGCGGTTATGGTTTACCAAGCTGCGGCAATTATTATGCGAAGCCCAAACATGTCCGTTAAAACGGCTCAAAGCATCCCAAAAACTATCATCACATAAATGCGTAGCGTCTAAAATGACGTTTAGCCGTTCCATTTCCTTTAACAGCTCATGCCCCAACGCAGTCATTTTACCTGTTGCATCTGTTCCCTGTGCATAGCGGCCGGGGCCATAATGTGCGGGGCCAACCGCACGTAAACCGCTCTGCCATGCCCGTTCGAGATGCCGGGGCGTAACAAATGAATCTGCACCTTCCAGACTGAGGATGTAGCCTACAGGCTTTTCAGCCGCAGGCTGATCGTTTTGCCATAAAGCGATGTGTTTTTCCAGTGTTTCGAGGTCATGCACCTGAAACATTTCACCGGCATCTTCCATGGCCTTGTACCAGGCCAGCTGTCCCTGGGTTTGCGCCCAGGCTTGTTCAGGAGAATGCCAGCCAGGCAACCGGTTATCAGGCGCCACGTATCTTGCAATTTGTGTGGCCACCACCAGACCGATATTTCCTCTGCGCAGCTCGGGCAGCGATACGGTTGCCAGGGCCCGGTCCGGTTTATCGGTCAAACCCGCTTCACGATGATTAATGGCTGAAACCTCCTGTGTTAAATCACGGTTCCATTCCAAAGCGTTCATGCTTAAATCCAAATGGGCGTCTATCGTAAACATGCTAATTCTTTAAATGGTAATTTTTCTTTTTCGGGAAATGATTTCCCAATACTCCAAAGATCGATCTGCCTTCAGGCAAATGGCCTTTTCATGCAGGGCAACAGTTGGGCAAACATGATAAGGCAATCCGTACAGCATATCGCCAGGCAAATAGGTTTTGGGCGTGGGGTTGCGCAATACCAGGTGTTCTTCACTCTGGCTTTGAACTTCAAGAAGTGGGGCATTGATGAAAACTACACGATTTTTCAGCTCCTTTTCTGCCGCCACCGCTTTGTGCCCGAGATCAGTACAGAGCCATCCATCATTTGGAAGGGAAACTACCCTGCTGGCCACCAATGCGGCAGTATGAAAAGCCTGTTCCGGGTAAGCATCCTGATAACCCTTATCCCAAAGGATAAAAGTACCGGGACTACATTCAAAACCGGTTTGCGAGGCGTAGACCGGAAAGGTAGGTGTACCGCCTGCTACAACGGTAATTTCATATCCTAAGTGCGCCTCAAGCTGTTCACGAAGGTCAAACAACTGTTTAATAACAGGCGCCGATTTCTCCATCCTAACTTCCATAGCTGCATCATGAATGTGACCATCATAGGCGTGCAAACCTTTAACTGTTAAACCGGTAAAACGCTGCAGGCTCTGCACTAAGCCGAAGGCTTGATGGGGCAATAGGCCGGTTCTGTTCATGCCTACATTCAAATCGATGTAAACATCAACTTTTACATCCTCTTTAATCGCCATTACTGAAAGCTGTTCAGCTATAGCCGGGTGATCTACCAGGCAGCTGAAAACCGTATCAGGATATTGGTTTTTAATTTTAAAAAAGCGGCTGATATTCTCGGCCACCGGCTGATAAGCCAGCAAAACATCAGGTGCCTGATCCATCGCCAGCATCTCTGCCTCTGCAATGGTAGCGCATTTAAATTTGTTGATGCCTGCCGATAACAGCAGCCTGGTAATTTCCCTGCACTTATAGGTTTTTACATGAGGCCTCAACCGGTCTATGCGGTCAATCATACTTTTCAGTAAACTGATATTCGCTTGCAAACGTTCCTCATAAAAAATAAGCGATGGCGTTTCAATACGCGCTTCATCAGGCAGCAGATACCAGGCTTGCTTTTGTTCCATCTTAAAACAGTTCGAATAAGGCCTCAATCTCAACCGGGATATTATCAGGCAATGAGCCGAAACCTACAGCGCTGCGTACACCAATCCCGTTTTCTTCGCCCCATACTTTTGCGAAAAGCTCGCTGCATCCGTTAATGATAAAAGGATGTTTCTCAAATTCGGGCGTACAGTTCACCATGCCCAATACTTTAATTACCCGTTTAACTTTGTTCAAACTGCCTAAATTAGCTTTGATTGTCGATAACATGGTTAAGCCTACCTGTAAAGCAGCAAGTTTGCCCTCTTCCTGGTTTAAATCTGATCCGATCCGGCCAATAATAAGTGATTTATCATCCTGTACTGGTCCGTGACCACTCAGATAAAGATATTTTCCATCAACCAGGCAAGGCTTATACACGCCTAGTGGTGCTGGCGCAGGTGGAAGGTTCAGTTTTAATTGTCCGAAGCGTTCGTCGGGAGTTAAATTTTCCATTTTATATATGTGTTATAATTAAGCGATAACCAGGTGAAGCAAAAGTATGCCAAGCAGACCAACAATGCCAACTATTGACTCCATTAATGCCCACGATTTAAAGGTATCTTTTAGACTTAAACCAAAATATTCTTTAAACATCCAGAACCCGGCATCATTAACGTGCGAAAACATGAGGCTCCCGGCGCCTACTGCAAGCACCATCAGGTTTGGATTGGTATGTGTCTGCTCCATTAAGGGTACAATAATTCCGGCAGTAGTTAAACCTGCAACCGTTGCAGACCCTACACAAAAGCGGATCAAAGCCGCGATCAGCCAGGCCAGGAATAATGGCTCCAGCTCAACGTGCCGGAGGTAAGACGCAATTTGGTTACTCACACCGCTCTCGGTTAAAATCTGCTTCAAAGCACCAGATCCGGCAATAATAAGTAAAATCAAAGCAATGTCTTTTACTGCCTCACCATAAATACCCATAATTTCGGTCATCTTTTTACCCTGCGACAACCCCAATAACCAGGTGGCTGCGATCAGTACAATCAGCATTACCACAGCAGGCTGACCGGCAAATAAAATGTAAGGCAAAATGGCTGAATCCTGGCCAAGTAAAAGTGGAAGGAAAGATGCAGCAGCCAGTAATATCACCGGGAGTAAAGCGGTGAAAAAACTTTTAAAGCCACTGGGCAGGTCGTGCTCAGCGCGTTCAGCAGCGCTGAATGAAGCGATGGGTACTGCGATAATATTTTTCAATGTCCGCGAAAATATGGGGCCGCCGATAACGATTGCCGGGATAGAAACAACCAGACCGTATAACAAAGTTAAGCCCATATCTGCCTTAAACTGCACTACCAAAGCTGCCGGCGATGGATGCGGAGGTAAAAAACCATGGGTAACCGATAATGCGGCAAGCATGGGCAGGCCAATATATAAAGCAGGTAATTTGTAGCGGTAAACCACTGAGAAAATCAGGGGTACCATCAATACGAAACCAATACCATAGTAAAGCGGAATACCAATCAGAAATCCGGTTAGTACCATCGCCCATTGAATATACTTTTGTCCGAACACCCGCATACTTACCTGGGCAATCTTTTGCGCAGCCCCGCTTTCGGCTACCAGTTTACCTAACATCGCACCTGCGGTAATGATGATGGCCAGCGAACCCAGTACGTCGCCCATCCCCTTTTCTATACTGGCGGGGATTTTTGCCGGAGGTAAACCCAGCGCTAAACCGGCAATAAATGATACCAATAAAAAAGAGATGAAAGCATTGATCTTGAAAAACGAGATCAGTACAATGAGTAGTGCTATGCAAAGCAGAACGATTAGTATAGTCATTTAATTTACGATAATCTCATCTAACAATAGCCAGGCTTTTGTCCCTGCGCCGTAAAAACCGTCGGGTATAATTCCAATATTACTGGCTTTAATCCGTAGGTAACGGGCTTTAACGGGGTTAATTTTGTGCAAGGCCATATTGATGCCCTCTACACTGAAAACGGTTTGCCTTGATACTTCCGTGTAAACCTGCTGATCAGTTGAAACTTCTATTAAAAGTAATTTAGGCGGATGCATTTTCTGCCACTGGTAATTTAAGGTATTGATGCCCACTTCACACATTGTTTTTTCTTCGCCCAAATCAACTACGGCTTCAAAATCCCCGCCGCTAAGCCCGAGCCACTCTCCGTTGTTGTATAAATACGATCCTAGGATACCGTTGGTTAAACACTGGGCATCGATGTTATAGTTGCCCTGTCCGCTGTGGGTTAATGTTACTTTTTTACCGGTTGCCATACTTTTAACGATAACCTGTTCAAACATTTTTCCTACCGGCTTGCCTGCCCTAAAAAGCTGGGCTTTTACGGCTGCAGATTGCGTAATGGGAATAGGACGGGAATATTTCATACTGCTCAAACCCGGTTTTTCATTATTTAAAGTATAACGGATTTCAGCATTTGGCAAATCGGTACTTAATGCAAAAGCTTTTGCCTCATTTATGCTTGCGCCGGTAACATCATAAAAAGCGGTCGAATAATTCAGTTTTTTTAAAAACCATCTATTTGCCATCAGCCGGGAGAGGAAATCAGCGTAAAGTTTATTTTCTTTAAGCGACCATGCGGTTTCTGCAAGGGCTATTACACGGGGAAAGATCATGTACTCTGCTTTAGAAGCATCACTCAGATATTCACTCCAAACATTTGCCTGCACACCTTTAATATATTGTTGTTCTTCTGGATTCAGTTCAGCTGGTATGGGTTCAAAACCATACACCTTTTTTAATGGCAGATAGCCGCCCGCAGCGATTTGTTCCGTTTTATTGAATGATTGATAGTAATCAAGATAAAGAAATTTTTCAGGCGTCATGATGACGTCGTGCTTCAACCTGGCAGCCGCAATGCCGCCTTCCAGGCCCCGCCAGCTCATCACCGTAGCATCGGGCGCCAACCCACCTTCTAAAATCTCATCCCAGCCGATAATCTTTTTACCTTTTACATTCAGGTAGCGCTCGATCCTGGCAATAAAATAAGCCTGTAGTTCGTGCTCGTCTTTAAGTTGTTCCGCTTTAATTCTTTTCTGACATTTAGGGCAATTGTGCCAGCGGTTTTTCAGACATTCATCGCCACCGATGTGGATATATGCCGAAGGAAACAAGGGAATGACTTCATCCAGCACATCTTCAAGGAATTGGAAAGTCTCTTCGTTCCCTGCACAGAAAACATCTTCAAATACGCCCCAATAGGTTGCCGTTTGGTAAGGTCCGCCGGTACAACCCAGCTGTGGATAGGCCGCCAGTACGGCCTGTGCATGTCCTGGCATTTCAATTTCAGGGATGGTGGTAATCTGGCGTGCGCTGGCATAGGCCACAATGTCTTTTACTTCTTCCTGTGTATAATAACCACCATATCTTTTTCCATCAAAACGGTGCGGATCAGCCCGTTTATGTCCGATTAGCGTCTCATCCCGATAAGCGGAAACACTTTGCAACAAGGGATACTTTTTAATCTTTATCCGCCAGCCCTGGTCGTCGGTTAAATGCCAATGGAAGGTGTTGATCTTGTATAACGCCAGCAGATCAAGCCATTTTTTTATCGATTGAACGCTAAATAAGTGTCGGGCCACGTCCAGATGCATACCGCGGTAAGCGAAACGTGGCTCATCCTGAATGTGGTACGCCGGTACCGTAATTATCTTATTTTTTTTCCTGATGAGCTGCACCAGCGATTGCAAACCATAAAACAGCCCTTTTTCATCAATGGCTTTAACGGTTATGCCATTTTGAGAAACATCAAGTAAGTAACCTTCTGATTTTAACTTCAGATGGGTATCAACCATGAGATTGATTCCTTTGGGCACTGGCCTATTGCTTCGCAAAAGTGTAAAACCCGATACATCTTTGAGGTATTGATCAAAAAATGCAGTGCTTAAATGATCAGAACCTGAAATATGCAACCTGGTTGTTTTTTGTATCGCAAAACTTCCCGAACGCTTCAGCTCAAGGGCAGGTTTAGGAATAATCCCTGATCCGCTGATCTCTTGCGCCAATATGTTAAGCGAGAAAAATTGAAACACCCATGCAAAGAGCAAGGCGAGCCATTTTACCCGATCTGAAAGCGCTCGATTCAGGAAACATATAGTCATAAAACCTTTTAGCATTCCCTAAGGTAAGTTTAAAACTTTATTTTCTCCATCTATTATTACACTTTGCTGTTCTACAATGGCTTTATATTCGTAAGCACCTCTAGGTAATTTTACCGTTCCGCTAAAAGTTCCATCGGCCTTGATATTTACCCAAGGACTCATTTTCCATGCTTCTGCATACAGTGTTTCTACCTGCCCCAGGTATGGACGATAGTAAAACCTCGCCCGTTCGGGTTTGATTTTAGCATGGTTAAGCACTTTGCCATTTAGTGTAGCAACACCTGCCGCAACTTTGTAATCACCACTCTGCACCATTGCCGCTTCGGTAAATACCGGTTCCACATTTTCCAGCTTAATTACAACAGGATTTGGCCAGCGGTGATCGTCGTAAATACGCTGTGCCTTTACTACCGAAAGCTCCAGTCCATTGGCCGTTTGCTTGAATCTGGATGATACATCCAAATCGGGTTTGTATTCAATAATCTTACTGTTTTGCCCCAGCACACTGATTTTTGTATTCGCAGTAGCCTTGGCAGATTTTAAAAGAAAAGTTTTGCGTTCGCCCTCTTTCCAGTTTCTGGCATCCATTACAATGGCAAACAAAGTTCCAGGCGCTTTTTGGGTGAAATAAATATTTTGCTCTTTGCTCACTACCCAGCTGCGCACATGATCCATCGATTCGTGGTTGATAAAATACCAGGCTCCCATTTCACGTAAACGATCCTCCTGCTCGCTGGGCAAGGCGCCATTTGCTTTCGGCCCCACATTGAGCAGCAGTGAACCACCTTTGGCACGGGCCTCGATCAATAGCTCGATTAGTTGCGAACCTGATTTATATCGCTCATTAGTAGGCTGGTACTGCCAGGCTGTGCCTATGGTAATCGGCGATAACCATGGTTGCGTAATTTTAGCCCCCGGCAACGTTTGCTCAGGCGTTAAAATGGCACCTCGCGTTATCAGGATATCAGGCTGCATTTTCCACGCAGTTTCTTTAACAGCCTCTTTCGGGTCGCCATCAATAAACAATACATCTACCTTACCATAATTCTGCATCAGCTCTTCCGTTTGTTTACGGTTATATGCTGCATATTCCTTTTTGGTCGCTTCATCCAGGTTGGCGATATTTCTGCTGATGGGAATTTTGTGTTTATAAAGGAAATTAAAATCTTCCGGCGAAAAATAAAAACCCACATCGAGCCCGGCCTCACGAGTAGCTTTTACAAATTCTTTCAGCAGGTCTTTTTTATATGGTGTATTGGTAATTTTAAAGTCTGTAGTTTTGGTATCCCAGAAACAAAAGCCGGCATGGTGCTTAGTGGTAAAAACAATGTATTTCATACCGGCCAGTTTGGCCAGTTCGGCAATTTCTTTAGGATTAAAAGAAGAGGGATCAAATGTTTTAGGGAGTTCGCTAAAATAACGGTCTGTGTAATCATCAGAAGCGCCAACCAAAGAGTGACTGATCACCACCCCCAGCTGTGCATCCACATTGAAATGGATAAATAAACCCGCTCCGGTGTTGCGTAACCATTCCTCACGTTCAGGTTTATTTAAGTTGTAATTACTGGAAGTTTCATCTTCCACTACATCATTGCGTTGGGCAGAAACTGTACCGGTAAAAAACAAACAGACTAATAGTATTCGGTATATCATTCTTCGGATCTTTTAATTCATCCGGCAAAGCTTTGAGTACCTGCCGGATGTGATTAGCATATTATAATTTGTCCCACCAGATGCGGGTCATGAAATCATCGGCTCCCTGACGGGCAATAGCCGCATCAAGCGATGCACGGTTTAAGTTCTGCTCAGAGAGTGGATATAACATTCTCCTGAAAATCCGGCCACCTGTGGCATTTCCAACATAATTTACGGGTACCAAAGCCGGGTAACCTGTTCTCCGGTAACTGGCGAAAGCTTCCTGTGCATCAGGGAATGCTGCCAGCCAATATTCTGTATAAATCTGCTGCATTTGTGCATCAAAAGTTCCAGTGGTATTAAACGGATGGTATTTGATATAGGTATGGATCTGCAAATCGCTGATGATCCCGTCTGACGGAGCAATAATTGCCCACTGTTTCATGGCGGCGCGGATCCCTGATTCGTACAACGTAGTGGCTGTGCCACCAGTATACCATCCGCGTAAAACGGCTTCTGCCAGCAGGAAATTGGTTTCAGCTGTTGTGTAGATCAGTTTCACTCCACCAAGGGCCAGTACGGTTTTCTGATTGGGTTCTGAATAGGTAACAAAATCAGTAGGTTTTGCGCTTAGCGTAGCAGGCATGCCCTTTTGTATCGCCATAGAAGTATCGGCAACACCGTTTACATATACCACAGAAAGAATCCCTAAACGCGGGTCTTTATTGTTTTTCATATAAGTGATGAAGGTATTCTGGTATTTTCCGCCTTCGGGATTGCTGTTACCGTCAGCTTTGATGTAATCGCTGTTGTATAAACTTAAGGCAATGGGATTTTTATTGATATCCTGACCAGCGCTCATGTAATTGATTTTAGCGATATCGGCATCATCGGTAATCACACCTCCGGCTATTGCTTTTTTCACCCAGGTTTCGGCCAATGCGGCATCAACCTTAGTTAAACGCATGCCCAGACGGAGCATTAAGGAGTAAGCAAATTTTTTCCACTTAACGGTATTACCCGCATAAATCAAATCAGCCTGACCAAAGGTAGCTTTAGCAGCATTTAAACCTGATGCCGATTCGTCCAGTTCCTTCAGCATGTCTAAATAGATACTTCTTTGCGGATCGTAGGCGGGCTTATAGTTCGAATTGGTATAACCCTGGGCGGCCTCGGTATATGGAATATCGCCGTACAAATCGGTAATGCGGCTGAAACAGTAAGCTCTCCAGATCCGTGCAGAGGCTAATAAATTTACCTGTTCAGGATCGTTTTTCACTGCATTGATCACCAAGGCCAGTTCATTAATTTCCTGATAGTAGGCATTGCTGAACTGGGCCATAGACTGTTGGCTTTGACTGGAAACATATTTTGATCCGAAACCAGCCACATCATTAAAACTGGTGGTATACTGCATGGTACCCAGCAGCAGAAGCAGGTTATTTTTGGCACCATCGTATTGTGCTTTAGTAAAAACATAAGCAGGCTGAATGGTGGTGGAGGATTCAGGATCGGTATTAATTTCCTGAAAATCTTTTGTACAAGAAGCTAAAAGCGTGCTAACTAACAAGACGCAAACAGCTGATTGATATTTTTTTATTAACTTTTTCATCTTTCAAGCATTAAAATTTGACCATAAGGTTTAAACCGAAAGTACGTGTACGTGGTAATCCGATTGATTCAAAACCCTGAGCATTACCGTTTGTATAACTCGATTCCGGGTCAAAATTATCGGTCTTTTTATAAAAGGTAAGGATGTTACGGGCAACAAATGAGATACTGGCTAACTGTATCTTAAGAAAATCAAGCTTTTTAACCGGAATATTGTACGATAAAATGGCCTGGCGAAGTTTGATAAAGCCACCATCATGTACAAATAATTCTGAGTAATTACGCAGGTCGTTATAATAAGCACGCAGATCGCTAACCGGAATTAAAGCTGAATATGGATTTCCTGCCTGATCGACACCCGAAATGGTCAATCCGTTTTCGCGTCCGGGTAAGGTACTTTTTAATAATCCTAAACGGGTAGCATAAACTTCTTTGACAGAAAACACCTTATTTCCGAATTTACCATCGATCAAAAAATTCAGGTTGAAATTACCAAATCTAAAATCCTGAGTTAAGCCCATCGTCAGCGGCGCTACCCCGTTACCCAGCTCTTGCAAACCGGTAGCAACCGGACGTTTTGTAGCTGAATTATATACAATCTGACCTGCCTCATTTCTTAACATACGCGTGCCAACAATGGTTCCGTAAGCACTGCCCACAGTTTGGTTGATGTAACCCCAGTTGCCCACCGTACGTGCCATCTCAAAAGTTGTGGTTCCTTCTACCAGCTTCAATACCTCACTTTTATTATAGGCCACATTATAACTGATATTCCAGCCAAATTTATTGCCTTGAACGGGTGCCCCCGTCAACAGAAACTCAATCCCCTTATTACTCAGTTCACCGACATTTAATACGGCATTATTGTAGCCTGAAGTGGATGAAATGGCTGCGTTGAGGATATCGTTGGTTGTTTTGCGGCTATATGCAGTAAAATCTAATCCTAAACGTCCTTTAAACATTTTTAATTCCACACCAGCCTCATAAGTAGTGGAAGTATAAGGTTTCAGATTTGGGTTGGTAATATCGTTCGTGGTCACATTTTGAAGCGGTTGACCTGCACTTGGAACGTTACTATAACTTAAATTAATTCTGTACGGATCAGCAGCACCTCCGCCTACTTCAGCCCAGGATGCGCGGACTCTTAAAATATCAATTGATGACGGAAGCTTGAAAGCATCAGATGCGACAAAACTACCGCCTAAACTTTGGTACAGGATACTGTTGTTATCCGGACTTAAAGTAGAAAACCAGTCGTTACGTGCGGTATAGGTTAAAAACAGTATGCTTTTATAATCGACATCGGCAGATCCGAACACAGAATTTGTCCTGATTCTTTGGTAGGTAGGAATCGTGCTGGAAGTGGCCAGGTTTTTATAACTGTAGAAAAAAGGGATAGTAAAGGTATTTCCATCCATATTTAACTGTTTATTTTCAAACCGGCGGCTGTTGGCTCCGCCTAATATCGAAATGCCTATTTTATCGGCGATTCGGTTTTTATAATTTCCGGTGATCAGCGAGTTGGTTTCGGAAACATCCGATTTAATTCCTGAATACTGGCCTTTCGGGATGTAAATATCCCCGGTAGGCAAAATATTAACATAATTATAGTTATAAAAATCGCGGCTGATTACCCCTTTCAACTGGAAATTCTTCACCATATCATAAGTAATAGACCCCTGGCCGATGAACCTGTTTTTTACATCATTTTGCTGGTATTTATTGATTACAAAATACCCGTTGGTGGCAATACCGGCGTCGTTCCATGGCGTTTGGTTTCCGGCGGCATCGTAACCCGGAGCAAGCCAACGCACATCTACCGTATTGGCAACTTCGTAAGGTGTCCAGTTTGGATTACCTAATGCATCACCAGCGAGTGTTCTGCCAAAACCTTTCTCCAGGTTATATTGCGCCAAACCCTCAACCTTTATCTTATCGGTTATTTTTGCATTAATGTTTAAGTTAGCGGTTTGTCTTTTAAATCTGGTGCTGGAAATAATCCCTTTGCTATCCAGATCTGACAAAGATAAACGGTAAATAATACCATCGGTTCCACCAGAAAATGCAATCGTATTGGTAAAGTTTGTTCCTGTAGAATAGAAATTTTTGATATTATCTTTCACCGCGCTGTATGGATGGGTTAATCCATCTGCAGCTACATAATCAGAGCCATCTATCTTCGCTCCAAACGATAAACGACCAGTGGCAATCGCATCGTTCTTCGTCATCGGTTTAACGCCACCAAGCCCCTGTCCGTATTCATACTGATAATCATTATCATTAATGGCATTCTCAATCGTAAATGTCGAATTGTATTCAACTCCGATACCTTTTTGTTTAACTCCTTTCTTAGTCGTGATTAAAATTACCCCATTACTGGCACGCGAACCATATAGTGCGGCGGCAGTACCCCCCTTTAATACGGTAATACTCTCTATATCATCCGGATTGATACTCGAAATCCCATCGCCTCTATCCACATTAGTAGCTAATCCATTCGTAGTTGCTGCACCACCCGGAACACTGTTATCAATCGGCATTCCGTTAACCACATAAAGTGGCTGGTTATTACCATTAAATGAACCATTCCCCCGGATAATGACCCGGCTGGAGCCACCCGGACCAGTAGATAAACCCGTAGCATTAACTCCTGCAATTTTACCTGTTAAAGCATTAGCTACATTATTTTCTCGGGCCTGCGTAAATTCAGATCCCTTTACTTCTGTAACCGCATAACCTAAAGCTTTACTATCGCGTTTTATACCCAGGGCAGTTACCACCACATCGTTTAAGCTGCTGGCGCTTTCTTTTAATTTTACACTTATCGCTGTTTTAAAATCATTGACCGGAAGTTCAAGTGTTTCGTAGCCTACAGACGCAATGCTTAAAATGATCGGTTTTCCTGCCAGTTCATTCGGAATAGTGATACTGAACTGTCCCTGCGCATCGGTCGAAGCACCGGTTTTGGTCCCTTTGATATATACGGTAGCTCCTATTAATGGCAGGTTATCGCTTGCTGAAAAAATGGTTCCTTTAATTACATCAGCTGCGTTTTCGGCCTGCGTATTAATAATGATATACTGAGACTCGCTGATCTTATTAAAATCCAGTGAAGATCCGTTTAAAGCAAAGGTTAAAGCGGTTTTGGCATCGCCAAAGGCCATCAGCTGTGTTTCAGTCAGGTTACTGTCTTTATTTTCCAGAATACCTGCTTTATACGCTATTTTAATGTCAAATCTGGTTTTGATCAGTTGTAAGGCAGTTTTAAGCGATAGTTTATTATCGCTAAGGCTTTGCGCTTTTATGCCATTTACATGTGCCACATTGCGGGCCAGGAGCTGAGCGGAACAAAATAATGTACACGCACAGAACATCAAAGTAAGACAGCTGTGTCCAGCTACCCTCCTAAGGTAGAGTATTCTCATAATCCTGTTTAGTTTAGTTGTTGTTGGTTAATTGTTGTGGTTAATTATAGTTTAGATCAGATTCAAGCGCTTAAATCTTCTCCAAACTATCTGGTTATGGTTATTTTCTTATTATTTGTTTTAATATTGAGGTGTAAGGTAGTCGATAAAATCTGAAGCAATTCTTTAACGCTGCCGACATTAATTTCGCCTTCAACCTTAAGTTCGCTCATTTTTTTATCTTCTAACACAACTTCATAGCCCAGATCATCCTGTAATACACCGATCATCTCTTCCAGACTGGCATTCTGAAATACTAGCTGACGATTGATCCAGGCGGTTAAATGTTGCGGATTAAGCATTTTCTGGTGAACAAGATTACTTGCATCAGCATGCTTTACCAAATCACCGGGCTTCATCACAAACTGCATACGCTTTTTATTGAAATCGTCATAATCTACCCTGATCTTTCCGGTTAATAAACCTATACTGGTTTTTTCATGCCTGCTTTTTACATTAAAGGTGGTTCCCAATACTTCGATGTTCAGGTCTCCGCAATGCACTATAAATTTTTCATCCGGCTGGATGTGGTTGGTATCGATGTTGATGTGCTTCACCTTAAATAAAGCTTCACCATCAATCCACACTTCCCTTGGACCATCATTAAAATTGGCAGCGTAACTGATTTTTGAATTCCCATTTAATGTCACTTCCGACCCATCCGGCAGGGTGATGGTTTTGATTATGCCATAATCAGTTTTAACTGCATCTTTATTCCACATCGTGAAGTAGAGTAATACAGATAAAAGGACTACTGCAAAAACTGCGGCTACCTTAAAGAAAGGTGAAAAAGAAAGTTTTTTGACTTTTGGCTCTCCTGCTGTTATACTGACAGAAATTTTTTCAAAAAGCGATTGCTGTGCCTGCTCATTACTGAAAACTTTTTGCTGGCGGTAAGCCGAAATGGTATCAAAAGCAGCGAGGGCAATTCTGCTTTTATATGGATGTGCTGCTTTAAATTTTTCCCAGGCCAATACATCTGAAGCATTTTGCTCCACAACAAACGCCAAAAAAGCATCGTCGTTCAGAAAATCTTCAAAAGTGTAGTTTATAAATTTAGAAAAATCCATATATCAGCAATTATATATCCCTATATACATGGACCAGCCTAAATTATCCCTACATTTTTGAAAAAAATTAATTTATTTCAAAAAGAGCTCTTTTTGACCCGATAATAGCTAACATCATCATTAAATCGACCAGCTTAACCCGCTCCTGAAGTTTACCAATGGCCTTATAAAGCAGTTTATAGGTGGAGGTAATATTCAGGTTCATAATATCTGCAGCTGCTTCGTAGCTAAGGCCTTCATAAAACCTTAAATAGATAATTTCCTGTTGCCTGGACGAAAGGGTCTGGATCGCCTCCTTTAACTTGCGCTGAAGCTCCTTCTTCGACTCATCTTCCATAAAAACGGTATCAAATGATACTTCAAAGTTAAATGGATAATCTTCAGCTGAATCTATCGCCACGAAACGCTGCTGAGCGTCCATCTTCCTGAGCAATAAATTCCGAAGCGACTTATAGAGGTAGTTTTTTACCGAAACGGGGTTACCTAATTGTTCGCGCTTCGTCCATAAATTCACAAATAAATCGTGTACAGCATCCTCGATCAGGCTCACATCCCTGGTAAATTTATACCCGTAATTATTAAGCGCCTTAAAATGAATATTGTACAACTGCCTGTAGGCATTCCAATCCCCTCCCTTAAAGGCATTCCATTCGGGCGCAGTGGTTTCATGAAGTTGAACCTTTTTTAACGGCATAGGGATTATTCGTTTTACTAACTTAGTAAAATTAAGCTACGAAAGGAATTTATTGAGAAATTATGGTTGAAATTTATGTTTTTTATGGGAAAGTAGGAATATAAGCAAAAAGCCTTTAAGTCTTGCGATCTAAAGGCTTCTCGTTTTTGTGTCGGGATGGCAGGATTCGAACCTACGACCTCCACATCCCAAATGTGGCGCGATACCGGGCTACGCTACATCCCGAACATTGGTATCGATCTTTTTTTAATCCTGTTGTAAAGTGGATTGAACTTTTAGTCGGGATGGCAGGATTCGAACCTACGACCTCCACATCCCAAATGTGGCGCGATACCGGGCTACGCTACATCCCGAACTTTGGTATCGATCTTTT
>NZ_JBIWEB010000001.1:140514-564323 GCF_044762335.1 Pedobacter suwonensis
GTGTCGGGATGGCAGGATTCGAACCTACGACCTCCACATCCCAAATGTGGCGCGATACCGGGCTACGCTACATCCCGAACTTTGGTATCGATCTTTTTTAACCTTATTTCTAAGGGTTGGCAAAGATATGGATTTTATTGGGTTTTTCCATTTATTTACCATTTTTTTTATTTCAGCGGTGAGGGCGGGATTCGAACCCGCGGTACCGTTACCAGTACGACAGTTTAGCAAACTGTTCCTTTCGGCCTCTCAGGCACCTCACCTTTCAACCTCCTTTTTCCGCCCTACCGGCGTTGTTTTGAGGTCTGCAAATATAGTAAAACAAGTTATCGAACAAAAAAAAATTACAAATTTTGTTGATAATCTATGCGCACATGATAGATGCTCATCAGCATCGTCTTGAATATCAATTTGATAGTCTCAATATCTTTTAAAGTCAAATCGCAGTCATCTAACTGATTTTGCTCCAATTTATAGTTGATGATGCGCTCAACGATATCGTTTATGTTCTGCGCATCGGGATTTTTCAGACTTCTTGAGGCTGCTTCCACCGAATCGGCAAGCATTAACACCCCGGTTTCCTTGCTAAAAGGTATAGGGCCGGGATAGCGGAAAATATTTTCGTCGACGAATTTTTCTGGTGTATTTTTCAAAAACGACTGATAAAAATAATCCACCCGGGTATTTCCATGATGTGTCCTGATAAAATCAATAATGGCTTCAGGAATCTGGTTTCTTCTTAAAATTTCAATTCCCTTGTGCACATGCTGAATGATAATCTGCGCACTTTGCTCGTAAGGCAATTTATCGTGCGGACTCACAGCGGTATTCTGATTTTCGATAAAATATTGTGGATTGTCTACCTTACCAATATCGTGATATAAGGCCCCTGCCCTAACCAGCACAGAATTACCACCAATTTTAAATATTGCTGCCTCAGCAAGGTTAGCCACCTGCAACGAATGCTGAAAGGTTCCAGGTGCCTTAAAAGCCAGTTCCCTTAGCAGTTTATTATTGGTATTGGTGAGTTCGATCAGCGCTACATCCGAAGTGATGCCGAAAATACGCTCAAAAAGGTAAATTAACGGATACGCCAGAAGTGATAACAATACACTAAAAACAAAAGGGACAAAATTTACCCATTCGATTTCACGGAAAGAACCTTCGCGGAGTAAGGCAATGCCTACAAAAGATACAAAATAGGCCAGCAGAATAAATAAGGCCGAAACCAGAAACCGCTCGCGCTTTACAAAGTTTTTGATGCTGAATATAGCCACCATACCCGCAGTAACCTGGTAGAACACAAATTCGAAACTATTGGCCACAAAGAAACCGGCAATTAAAATGACCAGCATGTGAAGGTAAAGCGCCAAACGGGTATCGAACAGGATCCTGATGATAATCGGCACCACACAAAAAGGAATATAGTATAAACTTGGGATCTCCATCTTAATGGCCCAGGTTAAAGCCAGCAGCATTCCTGTGGTGACAATAAGGATTAAGGAAAGCTGGCGGTTATCGGCAAAAATATCTTTCCGGAAAAGAAAAAGGAAGGACATTAATATGGTTACAATAAAGCCAACCAACACTACCTGCCCTAAGTAAACCAGTGCCCTGCTGCCAATGGTTTTGGTTTGTGCATCGTAAGTAGCTTTATAAGATTCCAGTTTCTGATAAATTTCCTCGTCAATCACATCGTTCTTGGCAACAATAAGCTCCCCCTTTTGCACCATCCCTTTGGTAGTGGAAATGTTGTTCACCGTATTATCCTGTATGGTTTGCGTCAACCGTTCATCAAATATGATATTTGGAGTAATATGATCAATGGCCAGGTTTGCCACTAAATCGCCCATAACCTGATTTGGCGCCTTAAAATTATCTTTAAAAAAATTCAGGGCCGATTCAGCAGTAAAAACATCCTGTGTATTTTTCTCCTGTGACACATTGTTTTCAACCAATGAAAAATCATAGTTTTTACCGCCTGCCTGGTGTTTCACATTCAGACCAATAATACCTTTCTGGTAAATGCGCTGCAATAATTTGTAGGCCGCACTTTTATAAGTATCCCGCTCTTTCTCGCTAAGCTGTTTCGACCTCCACTTCACATCAAATTCATTCGCAAACTCTTCCAATGCATTGTCCGTAACACTCCTGTCCAGCTGGTAAACGGGCAGAATATCTTTTAAAGCATTCTTTTTATCTGCACTAACCTGCGGATTGGTTTTTAAAATAGCAAAACTGAAAGGCGAAATCAGATCTTTGTTTTTCCATACTGCATTTTTTTCAAACTCATATCTAAACCGGGGCTGTTTGGGCAGGAATAGCGTAATAATGAAAACGGTAAATATCATCATCACATATTTCAGGTTTGATGAATATTTACGGTAAAGGATCTTATGCGAATTTCTTTTGATTTTGGCCAAAGCGATGTATTTATAGTATTGTCAAAAATAACATTTTTATCTAATATACATTTTGTGCGTTTTGTTTGCAATTACCAGATTTTATATTTTACTTTATGATATCAAATTAATATCAATTATGTATCAAGAAAAAATTATCAATCCGCCATCTGGCTATTTAACTTTTGCACTAAGCTTAGCATTATTGGGCGCTTCCATTTTCTGTTTTGTTTCAGGAATCTTTATTTGGGGAGGCGTACTTTTGGCCATAGATGTATTTCTGCTTTTTCCGGGCTTCTTAATCATCAACCCCAATCAATCGATGGTACTCACCCTGTTCGGAAAATACATGGGCACGGTAAAAGCTGACGGCTTTTTCTGGGTAAATCCTTTAACCGCAAAAAGGCGGGTATCGTTAAAAGCAAACAATTTAAACGGGCAGCAATTGAAGGTGAACGATAAACTGGGTAATCCGATAGAAATTGCGGCCGTTGTTGTCTGGAAAGTAAACGAAACGGCTAAAGCCGTTTTCTCTGTCGAAAATTACATGCAATATGTCAACATCCAGAGTGAAGCTGCCGTAAGGCACCTGGCCAATATCTTTCCTTATGATCATGCTGAAGGAGAAGAAACGAGCATTACCTTAAAAGATGGTGCCGAAAAAGTAAGTGAACTTTTGGAGAGTGAACTGAATGAGCGTTTATCGCGCGCAGGCATTGAGGTTTTGGAGGCCAGGATATCGCATCTGGCTTATGCACCTGAAATTGCCAGCGCCATGTTACAGCGTCAGCAGGCTACAGCAGTTATTGCAGCGCGTAAATTAATTGTTGAAGGTGCAGTGGGCATGGTAGAAATGGCATTGGAAAAATTATCGCAAAAAGGAATTGTAGAACTGGATGAAGAGCGTAAGGCAGCTATGGTAAGCAATTTACTGGTTGTACTTTGCGGCGACCGCCATGTGCAACCTGTGGTAAACACCGGCACTTTATATAATTAGGTAAAATGGAATTTGAGGAGCAACAGCATTTAAAATTGTGGTGGCTATACCTCCTCGTAAGTGTTGATGCCATCATTGTATTAAGCATCGTACTTTTTGACAAAGGAGGCATAAGTTTTACAGATTTAAAAGCTGTTTATTTTGCACCGCTTTGGGCCGTAATTTTACCTTTTGCCATTATTTACCTCATCCAGCAAAATGTTTTAACACTGCGGATCAACGAGGAAGGAATTTATTATCGTTATTTTCCCTTCAAAGCCAGATTAAAACACCTTAAATGGGATGAAATAGCGAAAGCCCATATCACGAAATATGATGCGTTTGGTGATTATGGCGGCTATGGCGTTAAAATCAGGCTTTGGTTTAAATTTGATGATAAAGCCTATATCTTAAACGACAAAGACAGGGGCTTGCAGCTGGAATTTAAAAACGGCAAAAAACTGCTGTTCAGCTCAAATAGAATTGATGAAATGGAATTATTCCTGATCAACTTAAAAACAAGGTATCATATACAAGCAATACAATAAGAATGGCGGAGAAAGATAAAAAAGCGTTTGTATTAAGAATTAGTCCTGCTTTGTTAAAAGAAGTGGAAAACTGGGCCGCCGATGAGTTTAGGAGTACGAACGGGCAGATCGAGTTTCTGTTAACACAGGCATTAAAATCAAGAAAAAAGGGAAAAGCAAAAGAAGAATAAATTTTAGAGGCTAACTGGAAATTAAATACGATAAACTGCGAACTGTAAAATACAGATTGCCAACTGATAAATAATATGGGCGTTCCCCATCCCGATGAAAAAATCGGGATGGGGTCGGGCTCAGGGCTGCGCTGCGCTCCGTTCCGGTACCGATAAAGGATCGGTACTATACCCTTACAATCCCTAACGCAAAATCCACCGCTTTACATCAAACTGATCAACCACCCCGCCCTACGGCCAACTCTCCTGAATAAGGAGGGTAGTAAACTGGTTCCGGAATTCAGAGACCCGAAGCAGCACCGGCCAAGGTAATTAAACCTGATGGCAGCGGCAGCCCCGAGGTACGAGGGCTACAGCGTACAGCAGGACTGCACTAAGCGAAACGCATATCACCGTTCATTTCCAAAAAACCTAAATTGATTAAACCAACGGTCACGAAATTTAAGTGTTAAGCTAACTTATTTATAACGAGCTGATCAACCACCCCGCCCTACGGGCACCCATCCTGGATAAGAAGGGAAGTAAACTGGAAGGAAAAAACCTGTAGCCATCAGATCGGGTTTAGGCACTAACGGTTACAGCACAAACACCTGCACTCTTATCTACCGACCCTCAATGACTGATCAAACGTTTGCGCAGGATAAATGTAAGAGATACAAAGAACTATTCCAAAGAAGAATAAATCACCCATAAAACGCTATAAAACAAACCTATGCATTTCAACATGACACCTCAAATTGCGCCGATCATTTTAATATTTTTTTAGAACTATTTCCTTATTTCGATCAATTTCGCTTATTATTTCTTCAAATTCCAGCTGCCTGGCCACGTACTTGTTTAATAAATCAATCTGATTTAAGCCCCTTACCAAATTCTGTTCAGGATAATTTGTTTTATAGTAAATATCACCGTTCAAGAAATCGGTGATGAACCTTACTGCCTGCATGTAAATCATAAATTTGCCTGAATAGATAAAGAACTGTTTTTCAGCGGAAGTTAAAACCTGGTTCATTTCTTTCATGTAGCCCTTATAAATTGCAGCAAAAACATCATTTCTAATGACGATTTTATTAAAATCATTTTCTTCTTCATTGGCTTCTGAAAGATAGGTGCGCATCATGTCTCCCACATCGCTGATAAAGTATCCGGGCATTACCGTATCCAAATCGATTACGCATAAACCTACGCCGGTTTCGGCCTGTAACAAAACATTGCTTATTTTGGTATCGTGATGCACCACCCGCAAATGAAGTGCGCCGCTACTCACCAGCTGCGCATACTGTGCTTCTATATTATCATGCCTGATGATCTCCTCTATAGCAAACTTTGCCTCTTTAATCTTTTCGTTACCAGCTTTTGCTAATGCTTTTTTAAACTGCACTACACGTAAGGGCAGGTTATGAAAATCTTCAATGGTGGGTTTTAATTTTTGTACATCGAAGGCGCGGAGCATCCTGGTGAATTGACCAAACTGTTTGGCTGCCTGATAGGCCTGTTCAGGCTGTTGTACAAAATCAACTGAGCAAGAATGCGCTAGAAATGGAAAAATCCTGTAAAAATGATTGTTGACTACTACAAAATCATCTCCATTTAGGGCCTTAATGGGTGCAATAAACAAATATCCGGCAGCAGTTTGATCCAGATATGCTTTTATTGCCCTGATATTTTGAGCAATATGTTGAGGATGATGGAAAACTGCTTTATTTACCTCCTGCAAGATATAGGCTGAGCCTTCATGGCAAACTTTCCAGGTATGGTTAATTAAACCTGAGCCAAAGGGTTCAATTTTACACTTTTCTGCGCGAAGTCCGTAAGTACCTAAAACTGCCTGAAACATAAGGTGGTATTATATATTTGAATAAAAATTATTCCAGGCAAACCATCTGATCAACCTGAATAAAGCTGCGTATTAAAATATGCGGGTAAGCCATAAGCAATACCCGCAACCGAGACTAAAAACCGCTATCGTCTAAAGCGAAAGTATTTTTTCGGTCTTTCCATTTTCCTTTGGTAAAATCCGGGAATTTCTGTGGCATATTCCCCTCTTTTAAAGATTTTGTAGAAAGTGGACTAATCACACTCATGGTTACCGAGTCGTACACATCGATTGGTGTTTGTCTTTTCTGTTTTACTGCCTGGATAAATCCATTAAATACAAACCAGTCCATGCCGCCGTGACCTGCGCCTACTGCTTCTGCTTCATATTTTTTCCAAAGCGGATGATCATATTTGGCAAACCATTCCTGAGCAGGATCCCATACATCATCTTTCTTTGATTGGTGATCGATATAAACCGATTTGTTTACATCCATCCAGAGTCCTTTTGTTCCCTGCACCCTGAAACCGAGTGAATACGGACGTGGCAAGTGTGTATCATGACTTAACAAAACGGTTTCGCCATTTGCACAATTGATCATGGTAGTAGTCACATCGCCATTTTTATAATTGATTTTGGCATTGGGGTGGCCCGGCGACATTTCTTCTACATAAGCGGCCAAACCTTTGGCTTTAGAACTGAACGATACCAGACTTGTAAAACGATTCCCCCTATTGATATTGGCATATTGCATGATCGGACCAGCTCCATGCGTTGGATATAAATCACCATCCTGATCGATATTAAATTGTGTCCGCCATTGCGCCTCGCTCAAGGCTTTAGGTCCAAACTCTACCCCACCACCATAATAATCTTTACCATTGTTGAACAGTACGTTTCTTAAGTTATGCTGGTAGCCGCCCTCAAGGTGTAACAATTCGCCAAAAAGTCCCTGCCTAACCATATTTAAAGCCGCCATTACATCTCTACGGTAACAAACGTTTTCTAAAGTCATGTAAGGCATACCTGTTTTTTCAGAGGTATTTACAATATCCCAGTGATCTTCTACAGTTAAACCTGCAATGACTTCGCAGCCTACATATTTACCCGCTTTCATGGCATCAACAGCCTGGTCACGGTGAAACTGCCATGGTGTTGCAATAATTACGGCGTCAATATCTTTACGGTCTAAAAGTTTTTTATAAGCATCTAAGCCTCCGGTATATTCTGTTGCTGCAGGTCTGCCTTTTTTAGCGATAAAATTACGACAAATTTTAAGTGAGCTTTCCTGGGTATCGCAAATGGCAACAATTTCTACATCATCTCTCAAGGCCCCTTCAGAAATATGACTCATTCCACGTGCGCCTACCCCGATATAACCTAGTCTTACTTTTCCACTGTCTGATGATGCAAATAAACTTCCGGTTGGCAGGATGGTTAAACCCGCAGCCGTAAATGTGCCATTTTTGATAAATTCTCTACGTTCCATTGGTGTTTTTTGGTTTTGTTGATTTGTATTTTTAAAAGTAACACAAGCTATTGGGGATTACAAGATCAATTACCGCGCAAACGATTGACTAACCTGTTATAAGCCATTTTATCAGCGACAGCATTTTACAATTTTTGTAAAAATGCCCTTTCCATTCACCTTCCTTAGCAGAATGGATTAGGGAAAATTTTGGGAATAAATCTTATTTTTCCGCAAAAGGCACCATCTATAATCCAGGTTTGTGCCTTTATATATAAATTTTCCTGATCAAACCTGGTAAAGCAATGAGTAATAAAGGCAATGCTACTATAAAGCCCCCAATTACCGCTATAGCCAGTGGCTGATGCAATTGTGCACCTGCGCCAATACCTAAAGCCAGGGGCATTAAGGCAATAATCGCCCCAAGGGCTGTCATTAACTTCGGCCTTAACCGTGTAGAGATGGCGAAGGTTATCGCATCATCAACATTTTGTTCCACAAGCGATTCTTTAAACTGTAAAAAGGTAAATATGGCATTCTCGCCGATAATGCCTACAATCATAATCAATCCGGTATAACTGCCTACATTGAGTGGTGTATGGGTTAAAAACAAGGCTAAATAACTTCCGGAAATACCCAGAACAGAGATTAATAAAATGAGGAAGGCAATTTTAAAATCCTTAAAAAGAAACAAAATTACACTAAACACCAATAAACCTGAGGCGATCAGAATGGTAAGCAGTTCAGAAAAAGATTGCTGCTGTTCTTTATATGCGCCACCATATTCGATATGATAACCCGATGGCAGGTTTATACTGGCATTTATGGTTTTCTTTAAATCCTTCATTACACTGCCCAGATCGCGGTTATCCAATCTTGCCGTAACTACACCAATGGTCTGCAAATTTTCTCTTTCTACTTCGGCATTCCCTGCTTTAAGATCAACCCTGGCCATCTGCTGTATAGGCACTGCAGTTCCACTGGGTAAGAAAATTTTAAGCTTGTTGATATCGGCCACGCTAAAGGTCCTGCTTCCGGGATAAACCATGCGGATGGGTGAAAGTTGTTGCTTATCATATAAATCGCCAATTAAAGTTCCCTGCATGGCGGTTTGGAGCTGCGATTGAAAGGATGCGGGACTCACACCGTACTGTGCCAGCATGTTAAAATCAGGCTGAATATTTACAGTTGGCCCTGAATGTACAATGCAATCAAACACATCGGCGGTACCACCAACATGTGCAACCAGATCGGCTATCTTTTTAGCCAAAACCTGCAGTTTTTCCTGGTCGTTGCCAAAAATTTTCACCTCTATGGGTTTGGTCGTGCTCATTAAATCGCCCAACATATCACCAATTACCTGCCCGAAATCAATGGTTAAGGCGGGTTGTGTATTTTCGATGTGCTTACGGATCTCCGAAATCACCTCATCTGTACTTTTGGTACGGTTATGTTTCAGTTGAATCAGATAATCGCCGGTATTGGGTTCGGTGATAAAAAACCCCATCTGCGTTCCCGTTCTTCGCGAATAAGCTTCAACCTCGGGGATTTTAACGATTTCCTTTTCTACTTCTTTTAGCATTCTATCGGTTTCCTCGAGCGAAGTCCCTGGAGGCGAAGCATAATCCAACACAATACTCCCCTCGTCCATTTCAGGGAGAAATCCGGTTTCTAATCTTGGGAAAATCAATATAACCGATGTGATCAGTATCAGTATAAATGCAATGGTTATATAAGGTCGTTGAATAAAGTAAGGGACCCAATTTTGCGATTTGACCTCGTGTACGGTTAGCTTTTTACCGGAGGCCGCGTGGCTGCCCCCTTTTCGGGTAAGTAAAAGATAAATTACGGGTAAACCGATCCAGGTCACAAAGAAAGAACAAACCAGTGTAATAATCATGGTATTGGTCATTACCTGGAAATAAGCACCCGCAACACCGGTCATCAATACAAATGGAATAAAAATCACTATCGTACTAATTGATGAACCAAGCATAGCCGGAAAAAGATAGCCAACGGCTTTACTCAACAATTGCATAGTCAGTTCTTCCGGATGCTCTTCGTGTGCACGGTGAATTTGCTCGACCACGACGATGGCGTCGTCGATAATTAAACCGATAGCGGCTGCAATAGCACCGAGTGTCATGATATTGAGCGAATAACCAATAAAATAAAGGACGATTACGGTTAAACAAAGTGTGATGGGTATGGTAATTAAAATGGTAATACTTGCCTTGAGCGATCTGAGAAAAATAATGGCGACCAGAATAGCCAATGCCAAACCAATTAATAAACTATCGCGTACACTTTTTACCGATTCGTTAACAAAATCTGCTTGTATATAATATGGTTTTATACTTACGCCGGCAGGCAGGATATGTTTCAGTTGCTCCACTTTGGTAAACATCTCGTTAGAAAGATCGACCAGGTTGGCATTAGGCTGTTTAATTACGGCAATCAGGATACCGTCTTTACCATTGGCATTGATGCGGGTATATTCTACGCTTTGCTGAATATTGACTTTTGCCACATCCATTACCCTGATTATCCGGTTACCCCTTCTGATCAATACCAGATTTTCCAGATCGCTTTTGTTTTTTACCGTAGCATCAGTGACAGACAGGTAGAGGTAGTTATGATCGGCCAGGTAGCCATTGGATTTTATAAAATTGGTTTGGCTGAGTGCCGTGCTGATCTGATCTGGAGTGATAGCCAGCGTCTGCATTTTTTGTACATCAAGCTCCAGCCAGTATTCCTTGCTCTTACCACCTATTACGCGGATTTCGGAAACTCCATCAACCTGCGAAAGAAAAGGTTTTACGGTATAGGTGGCGATTTTTTTCAGTTCAACAGATGAATAATTATGGCTTTCTAAACTATATCCACTTACCGGAAGGATAGAAGGATTCATTTTTTCTACCGAGATATTAACCCCTGCCGGCAATGAAGCACTAATTTTAGCAATCTGCGATTCTATGCGCTGCTGACTGAGATCGATATCGGCGCCGGGATTCATAAATGCAGAAAGCTCGCAACTGCCCCTGCTGGTGGTACTCCTTACCAACTGAAGATCGGGCACTTGTTTTACGGCATTTTCTAAAGGACGGGATACGGTAACCACCATCTTATCAACCGGCTGTAATGCTGCATCGGCAATGATTTTAATCTTTGGAAATGTAATTTCAGGAAAAAGCCCTGTTTTTAGCTGGTTAAAGGAATATATGCCGCCCACCAGGATCATGAGCAACACGGCCAGGATAGGGTTTTTATGGGAAATAAAAAACTTATTCATGGCTATTTCTGGATTTTGACTTTAGCCGTATCGGCAATTCCATAATTTCCGGTTGTAATGATCCGGTCGGTCTTCGAAAATTTCGGATCAAGAACTTCAATGGTATTCTGGTTTTCGATGCCTTTTTTCACATTGATTCTTACCGCTGTTGAATCATTAATGAGTTTCATTACCCAAAACTCATCTTCAGTTTCGTTAGCCAATATGGCCGATTTTGGCAATACCTGGGCCTGTTCATGTTTAATTTTAGTTAACCTCACCTTTGCAATCAAACCTTCCGGAATATCTTGAGCTGAACCCACTTTAAGAATATAACGTTGGGTCTGTGCCGACGAATCTACCGCAGGCATTGTGCCTGAAACTGTTCCGATCATTTTGGTTCCATCTGGTAAAAAAATATCCACATTGTTGTTCTGATTGATCAGGTGATGATATTCGTAAGGCAAATCGAGGAGAAAAACAAGACTATTTCTGTTGCTAATGGTAGCCAAAGCTTCTCCATCCTGCACATAATCTCCTTTTTGATGGTTTACCTGGATAATTGTCCCGGCCTGATCGGCTCTGATACTGGAGATACCTGAAAATTTAAACCCGGCATCCAGTTTATTTACACTATTGCCGATCGATTTTGCCTCCTTGGTAATTAAACTAAATAATAGCTGATGGCTGCTTACCTGCTTACCCAATACGGCCCGGGTATTTTCTACATAACCATTGATGTTTGCCTTTACAAAACTTTTCTCCAGATAGGCTGACACTGCCGAAAGCTCCACATATTCTGCCAGTGCACTATCGCGTATAGTAGTTACCTGAACGGGAGTAATTGGCGAAGGCTCATCCTGAGTATCTGCAGGGGCTGAATGGTTACACCCCGAAAAAACAAACCATATGGCGATAGGTCCACAACACAATTTTAGTATATTTTTCATGGTTATCGGTTCCAGTAATTTAATTGATTGATTAGTTTTAATCGGTTAATATTGGTTTGCCTCAACAGGTTCTGAGCTGCCATGTAGTTATTGATTGCAATGACAAAATCAGCAACTTTCAGGTCACCTGTATGCATCAGTTTGCTATCTACCTCTATCAAACCTTTACTTAAACGGATCTGCTCTTCAATTTTCGGAAAAAGTGCATTAGTCTGGTTAATCTGTTGACGGATAAGTTGCAATTGTTGCTGCTGTTGCCGGGTAAAAAAGTCACGGTATCCTGAGGTTGTTTTTGCTGCCAAGCTGAGCTTTTCATACTGCTTCTTTTTCTGATGTCCATCGTAAATGGGAACAGAGAAAGTGAAACCTACACTGGTGCCAAAGTTTTTATAGGGCTGCAGCGCAAATGAAGAATTATAACCACCGTTTGCATACACGCTTAATTTGGGATGGTAATTAAACTGTACTGCGTTTCTTTGATTGATGTTTTTTAAACTGTCAATATCGAAAAGTTTATTAAAAAAAACCTGATTAGTAATATTAAAGTTGGCCTGCAATTTTGGATCGGCTAACTTAACCGGGATCGTATCTGCAAGGCCAGCCAGATAGTTTAAAGTGGCAAAATCATTTTTGAATTGCAATTCAGTTTGTTTAAGCACCAGTTGCTGCTGTTGCAGCGTCACCAGAAAGGTTAAATATTCAGATTGCCTGTAAATGTTGCTCCGGGTTAGTTTTTTAAGTAATACTTCTTCTGTTTCTAGCAGTTTAACCACTTCGAGGTTAAAACCAACCTGTTCCTGGCTGGCATAAGCTGAAATATATTGATCGATTACGGCTCTTTGCAAATCGTATAAGGATAGCTGGCTTGCATATTTGATGGAATCGCTCTGAATTTTAATACTTTGGAGCTGATTGTTGATCCGCTTTTTATTTAGCAGATCATAATTTACATTAAGTAAAGCTTCCAGCGCCTGTCCGTTGGTAAGCACCTCATCATAACCGTAACCGCGAACAGTTGGTGCGTACATGCCCGTAGAACTGGCCGTAACCTGTGCCCCTGCCGTAGCACGGATAATCAGACTATCTATGCCAACAGCACGCTGCTGGTTTTGATAATCTTTAAGCAGCGGACTAACCGATTCAGCCTGTTTCAGATAATAATCGAGATTTTTGGAGGCTGTTTGCGCAGAAGCGCCCGTTACACAAAAAGTGATCAAGCCTAAAACCAGATATTTAATCCTTACATTCATGGTGTGACTTCAATTCAAAAAATATAGAAAATATTAAAATCTGCCCGAAAGCATTAACACCGTACTCCCTTGCTGATGAAAGGGCATGAAAGTAAAATTTCCTTCTTTTTTGGTGGTAAAAAGGCTTTTGATGTAGGGATACACCAGATAAGATATTTTTGTAGCAGCAATCCCGAATCCGGCACCTGCCACCACATCGCTAAACCAATGTTTATTGTTATACATCCGCAATGTTCCGGTGGCCGTGGCCACAAAATAACCAGCATAACCTATCCACGGGTTAACATCTTTGTACTCCTGGTGCAGAAATTCTGCGGCCATAAATGCAGAGGCGGTGTGTCCTGACGGAAAAGAATTTGTCCCCGACCCATCAGGCCGTTCTCTACCCACGCCCTGTTTCACAAAATGGGTAGAAACACCCATAATAGCAGCTGATGTAGCATATAACATGGAAGCATCAAACAAATTGTGTTTACCTTTTATGCCCGATAAATTAAGCGCATAAACCGCTGCAGCAGGCGCAAACTGCATGTAATCATCAACATGGGCTGCAAATAAAGGATGATCTTCCTGTAATTCTGCCCGGGTACTCACATCCAGCTGTTTTAATGCGCCATGATCGTAAACCGCTGCAAAACCATAGCCGGCAAGTAAAACAGGCGCAATAAATGCGGTTGCCTGAAATCTTTTTTTCGGAATCGGATTACCCGCATACCATCTCCCCAACGAATCTGCAGGAACATTTTTAAGCGAATCTGCACCTTGGATCGACTGAATAATGGTAATGGCATAAGTTTGACCGGTATAAATTACCATTATCAACAGCATTCCTAAAAACCTTTTCATCGTATAAATTTTAATCAAAACTATGATCGAATTATGGAGAAATTCTGAAGATATGGGTGGAGGCAAACTATTTTCTAATCTGGGTTCGATTAATAATGTGCTTTAATTTGGGTTCTTTGGTAATTTTGCATGAACGGCCGTCACCCTGAACTTGTTTCAGGGTCTTTATAGCAAGGCGGTTTAACAAGAAAGATGCTGAAATAAATTCAGCATGACGAAACGGCTAGCAATTTGTCCTAATAAAGTATATTAATTTTTAAGTATTAGTCGAACGCTAGCTTCTAAATCAGATTTGCAACAGGTAATTTGACAGCGGCTCTGTCATTCATATTGATTTTATCAAATAAATTATGACTCAGGAAGAAAATTCTACATTAAAACAGACTTTAAAAGTATGCCCGCCGTTTTCTTCCTGATAATCAATGCGAAAGTTGTAGAGATTACAGATCTGTTTGGTAATGGCCAGACCTAACCCCATTCCATCAGAATCCTTAGCTTTAGAAAAGCGATCGAAAATTTTTGTTTGTATCTGATGAGGTTTTCCTGAATTGGAAATACTTAAGCTGCGTTGATCTAGTTTGATAAAAATGTACCCACCGGTTACATTATGCCGTACTGCATTGCTGAAAAGATTATTCAACAGTATGTCTGCCAGATAGCGGCTCATAGTAACCACAACCGGGGAAAGATCTGCGGTCAGGATCAGGCTATTTTTATCCAATAATTCCTGGAACTGACGGGCTTTATCTTCTACCATTTCTTTGAGTTCGAGCTGCTGAAGATCCGGAATCAGGTTGTTTTCAATTTTGGCCAACAATAGTAATGACTGATGTAATCTTGATAATTTGCCTGTGGCGTGATAAATGTCTTCCAATAATGCGCCCTGTTGCGCGGTAAACGATTCTGTTTGCAGTAAAGAGTCCAGTTTAGAATTAATTACGGCTAGTGGGGTCATCATTTCGTGCGAGGCATTATCGGTAAAACTTTTAAGTTCCTTATAATCCTGCCTCACCTTTTCGGCCATGGCGTTTACAGATTTATTTAGCTCGTTAAACTCATCAATTTTGGTTGGTTCCTGCTCAATGGCATCCATTCGTGCCACTTCGAAAGCTTTCATCCCATTTAGAATAGCATAAAAAGGTCGCCAGAGTCTGTTCAATACAAATCGGTTAATCAGCAATAAGGATACCAGCAGAACAACTGTAATTGCAAGTGTTATCAAGAGAATGATCCTGATCAAGTTTTCGGATTCTACCCTCGATTTGGTTATGGTTACTGCTATGGCTTTACCATTTACATGTACAACGGTCACGAGGCTTCGTGCAGGCTCATTTTCGCGCTCCTTTGGGTTAAAGTAAATCGTATTCAGAAACTTTCTTTCTGAACTAATCCCGTTTAGGGTTTGATATGATATCTGCTGATCGAGATAGCTTGCCGGTAAAGGGAGTTTATGATAGGTATTGATGTATTGATTAATTTCATTCTCTTCCACGACTAAATCCCGGTCTAATTTTTCGGTCAGGATAAAATGGATGACAATATAGTAAACAAACCCAGTGATGATAAGCACCACAATAGAGGTTAAAATATTAGCCCGGTTGTAACGATAGGAAAGTTTCATACATCGCCAAATTTATAGCCTATTCCGTAAACAGAGCGAAGATAATCAGCTGATCCTGCTTCAATCAACTTTTTACGGAGATTTTTAACGTGGGTGTAAATAAAGTCGAAATCATCTGAGAGGTCCATTTCATCGCCCCATAAATGTTCTGCCATCGCATTTTTAGTCACCACTTTATTACGGTTAGAAAGAAAATACACCAACAGATCGAATTCTTTTTTGGTGAGTATAACCTGATTGCCTTTAACGGTAATTTTCATTGCCGAAACATCGACAGTGATCTCGTTAAAAAGAATCTCATTATTGCCATCAAAATTCTTCCGGCGTATAATAGCACTTACGCGTGCTTTAAGCTCTGACAGATGAAAAGGTTTAACCAGATAGTCATCTGCACCAAGGTCTAATCCTGTTAGTTTATCGTCTAAAGAGTGACGCGCAGAAATAATTAATACCCCATCTCTTTTTTTTAGCTGTTTAAGCCTGGTTAAAAGCTCCAGCCCTTCCCCACCGGGCAGGCCCAAATCCAATAGAATACAATCATAACTATAAAGTGATATTTTTTCATTGGCAGCGGCAAAATCTGAAGCATACTCGCAAATATTCCCTTCGCCAGTAAAATAAGCCAAAATACTCTCTAATAAAGCGGGTTCATCTTCAATGACTAAAATTTTCATTGGTTAATTATTTCGTTATACATAAAGTAATCATTTAAACCTGAAAATTAAAAATACCATTAACATTCTGGAAAATTAATGTATCTGCTTCCCGGTAAATACAGCAATATTATCTGCTAATCCTGAAGGAAAACTGTAGTATAACTACCCTTTTTTTGGCCTGATGCGAACTCTTTTATTTGATGATGGTAAAAAGATAAGCTTTTGTTATATTGCTAATGGATAATACTTTAGATTAGAATAAGATTAAAAAATTATTAAATGTCTTACTTTAATAATATCTTTAAGCCTAACCAAACCTTCAGGATTTCTTCAGAATTGAAAACTACCTTCGCCCATTACTTAACATTAACAACTGTCAAGTAAAATTCAAATTTTGGATCCATCATTAACTATGAGCATTAAAGAAAAAACCAATAAGTTACTAAATAACAGATTTGGACCAGTTTTTTTAGTTACCGTACTATTGTGCAGTATCTCACTGATGACCAGAGTGGCCCTCTTAATTTATAGTGCATCTGCTATTGATTGGTCGATACTTAATCTCGTTAAAATTCTGTTTATTGGCCTATTTTATGATCTTGCAGCGGCATCATTCGCCATCATTCCGATTGTAATTTACCTATTTCTGCTGCCTTCCAAATGGTATGCCAGCAAATTTAACAGGGTATTATTGTTCATTTACTTTTTCTTCGTTGTTTTTACGCTTATTTTCAATGCCATTTCAGAATGGTTCTTTTGGGAAGAATTTTCAGTCCGTTATAATTTTATAGCGGTCGATTACCTGGTTTACACCACAGAAGTTATTGGAAATATCCGCCAATCGTACCCGATAAACAGCATTATGGTAGGTTTGGTTGTGGTTACCTTATTGGTTGTTTACGGGTTGAGAAAACCAATCACTGCCTCAACCTATCATAAAACAGGTTTTGCCAAACGCAGCGCAACAGCCCTGGTTTTGTTGTGTTTACCGGTACTCACCTATTTTGGTGTAAGCCACAAACTAAAGTACCTGAGCAAAAACCAATATGTAAATGAACTTTCGGGCAATGGGATGTACGATTTTGGATTTGCTTTTTGGAATAATCAGTTAGATTTTAACACTTTCTATAAAACGCTACCGCTCAAAAAAGCAGAAAGCATTTTGCGTAATTTACTTCAGCAAGACTCAACTGTAGCAGGAGAATTTAAAAATACGTCCAGAGCCATTAGCAGCACGGGTACCGAAAACAAAATGAATGTGGTACTGATTAGTGTAGAAAGTTTAAGCGCTGAATTTTTAGGCTCATTTGGCAATACGCAACATATTACGCCACAACTCGATTCGCTTGCCAAAGAAGGTTTGCTCTTCGATAATTTATATGCATCCGGAACGCGTACCGTACGGGGTTTAGAGGCGTTGTCGCTTTGTATTCCGCCAACACCAGGCCAGTCCATTGTAAAACGACCTGATAATAAAAACCTGTTTACTTTAGGCAGCATATTTCGTTCAAAAGGCTACAACAGCAGGTTTATTTACGGGGGTTATGGATATTTTGATAACATGAACGAGTTTTTCTCTAATAATGGTTATCAGGTAACGGATAGAAGTGCGCTTCAGGATTCAGAAATTCATTACTCGAATATCTGGGGTGTGGCCGATGAAGATTTATTTACGCTTTCGTTACGCGAACTGGATAAGGACTATCAAAACAAAAAACCTTTTTTCGCGCATATTATGACGGTTTCTAACCACCGTCCCTACACTTACCCTGAAGGCAGGATCGATATTCCATCTCATACCGGCAGAGAAGGTGCAGTTAAATATACTGATTATGCTATAGGCAAGTTTATACGCGAAGCAAAACAGAAACCCTGGTTTTCCAACACCTTATTTGTTGTTGTTGCCGACCATTGTGCATCAAGTGCGGGTAAAGTAGAGTTACCGGTTGATAAATACCATATTCCAATGATTTTTTACAGTCCAGGACATATCGCACCAGGCAAATTCGAAAAACTTACTGCACAGATTGATATTGGCCCTACTATCCTGGGTTATCTGAATTTCAGTTACAGCAGTAAGTTTTTTGGCCAGGATGTATTTAAAATGAAGGATAGTGATGAACGGGCTTTTATCAGCACCTACCAGAGTTTGGGATACATCAAAAACAAAACCCTGGTTATTTTAAATCCGCAAAAAAAGGTGGCTACCTACAGGCCCGATTTTACCAATGGCGGTGCTGTAGCCATACCGGCAAACCCGAGATTGACTGATGAAGCGATATCCAATTATCAAATGGCATCGTACCTATACCAAAATGGTTTGTACGGCTTTGAAGCTAAAAAGTAGCATTAATCACGTGTTCATCAGTATTGGCTGGCTGATCTTGAATGGGGTTAATGCGATATCATTAGCACCTAAGGTACGCATGTTGGGACCGATTGGTAGCAGATCAAAACCTGGAATACCAGGTTTTGGTTGATAAAGCTGGTTACCTGGAGCGCCAGCTTAACTTTTGTGCAGCTGGTGAACAATTGCCCTTTTAATTCGTATTCGGAAGTAATCGTAAAATAACGCGACCAATAGAAATCCTACCGGTACAAAAAAAGCGTGAAAACCAATATTCAGATAGGCAACTCCTCCTATCACACCTCCTGTTAAGAAAGAGACGATAATCGCCAGTTTAAGCAATATGCGGCGTTTAAGTACATTGTTCAGGTTTTTTCGCGACAATAAAGCAACAGAAAGGTCGATGCCTAAATCTGTAAACATACCAGTGAGATGCGTAGTACGAACAACTGCGCCCGACACTACCGAAACCAGCGCATTTTGCATACCCATGGCAAGCAGGAGGCTTCCAGCCAAATATTCCGTTTCAGACAGGGAATGGTTATAGCTGCCACCAGCCAGTGCCACGAATAGCATAACTGCAATGATAAATAATATGGGTACCGTATAAGCAAATGGACGGTTACGGCCGATCCTTCCGATATACCAACTGGAAGCAAATGCACCAAAAAGAAAAAGAGTGAGCCAGAGTGTTACCACCCCTGCAGCGCGCAGATCCATTTTAGCCAGGTTTACAGCCAATAATGCGGCATGACCGGTTACGTTAGTGGTTAACACGGCGAAAGCAATAAAACCGGCTGCATTAACAAAACCTGCATTAAGGCATAACAAAACGGCCAAACGTAGGTTATGGCTGAAACTTCTTTTTTCACCGAGGTGTCTTAACATCCTGTAAAAATTGAAAAAAATGTGGCAGATATTATGCTGAAATTCAATTTGCTGTGCAAGATTGAAATTAGCAGCCTTAATAGGAAATCAATATGGTAAAAAATCTGTAATTATTATACAGGCTTTGATTTTAATGATCTGTTTTTTCGAATAAATGAGCAATAATTGTTAGTGCCTGCCGGAACAGGTGACTTTAAAAACCGGTTGAAGTTTTATTTTACTTTTGGGCAAAACATATATTCCTGGAATTTAAACGTTACCGGATGGTATTGATGGTATTCCCCGAACGAATTTTCGGGGAAACGCTGCACATGGCCTGATGTATTAAATGTACCTCAGGAGAATTGACCAGGAAGGTTGATACTATTTTAAGGTATCAGTGATTCATCCATATCACTCGTATTCAGTAATTTACCCATCTAAAGCAATAACATCAGATTGTTGACTCATGTAGCTTAGCTACTAAAATCTTTATCGAAAGAATACAAAGGATATGCATTACAGACAGATTCCGATATACCAGGTATTATCTGGCATTTTTTATGACGCTGAATTTCCGGAGACAGTGCAGGCAGATGAACCGGGCCTTGATAAACGGGAGGAACAGTTTTACGGCGGCGGGTCGATGTGTTCTTTCGCATTCGCCCGTTTTTTTACACCAGGGGCATTTTAAATTTTGATTTTTGATATGCATATGACTTAGAAGATATATTTAGCGATCAAATAGATTAAAAACCGGAACCAGATAAGGGCACTTAGCCAAACACCTCCCCATACGATTATTTTTTTTATATCCATGCTCTTTTTATTTTTTAACATCAGAGATTTTCAAGGATCGATTTTAACCTTGAATCCGGAACCTAAACCCGCATCATTTAAAACATTTGCATTGGTAAAAGCTGTTTGATTATTGTGGTGTACATACCCCTATTTGATGACGGAAATCCCAGAATATTTGTTCGGCATGTTTCTTAGCATACACCTTCCGGACCCCATTTTCGAGCATGCACACAATCTCTCCGGGATCTTCACTTGCGGTGCAACCGAACAGAATAATCGAAGGATAACGTTCCCTAAGTTGTCTGGCAGATTCAATGCCGTCCATAACAGGCATATGAAGATCGAGAATACATAGCTGAGGCAGACACTCTAACTGGCCCAGTCCATCTAAAAGATCTGCACCGTTAAGTGCTGAAAACACCAGATCAAACCCGCCAACCCGCTTCGCAAAAGCATCAATAAATAAATGCTGAATTTCAGAATCGTCCGCTATGGCGAACCTTATTTTTGCTAAATTGCTAACTGGTCTATGTTCCATTTTTGAAGCGTTTAATCTTAGTCTTTTCCAGACTAGTATTAATATTTTTACAATTGGTTACCAGCTTGTTTAAATGGGAAAAAGCACCACCAGGATGCTTTTTTTGAAATGAAATATTTTTGTTAAAAAAACTTGTTTTATTTAAAACAGAGGGTTTTAGCTTTTGTTTAGTTTAACTTTTTTTTATATTTGCGTATCAAACAGTAGTCTGGAAAAGACCAATTTTCTTACTAATTTGCTTGAAAATTAGCAACATATCTTTTCCATGATCACCATCTCGTTTAATTTATTGGATAAACCCAACTCAAGCGTTTTGCTTTTGGAGCTACATAATTCCATCGGACAATTGCATCAGTTACAAACGCCCTTCCGTATTGCTAAAGAATTGTGGGACCAGCAGCAGCAGCGACCACATAATATTTATCTGAAGCGCTGTAAAAAGCTTAATCATGGCCTGAACAGGTTACGCATTAAAATAGCCGGCTACCTGGAGTCGATATCCTGGAATTTCGATAAAATCTCCCTTAGAGCGCTTTCAAAAAACATCCGTGAAGCTGCGAAAACGGAAAATGCCAGATGCCCCGAAGAAAGCCTGTTGTGGCATATGGAAAACTACATCGCTGCCAGATCGCACCTGATCTGTAAATCTACGCACAGGCGATATTTGGTCTTTTACAACCTGTTAGAGCGTTTTGAAGGCCACCTGATGCGGCACCTGAAGATCAGTGAGGTTAACGGATCTTTTGTAAAGGAGTTTCTTAACTACTGCAAACGCGAGGCTTTTGCCACCAGTACAACATACCGCACCGTAAATTTTATTAAAACTGTACTTAATCACCTTGAAAAACGTGGAATACGCACCTTTGCATATGAACTGGAACTGCCAAAGGAGCGAAAGCAAAGGCCTTTTGTAACCCTTACGGAAGATGAACTCGTCAAAATCAAACGAATGGAACTGCCAAAAAACTTACAAGCGGCAAGAGACTGGCTGATCATCAGCTGCTACACGGGCCAAAGGGTATCGGATTTTATGGAGTTTAGCACTTCCAAAATACAGGATGTGGAGGGCATGGAATGTATATCTTTTGTACAAAAGAAGACGTTGCGCAATGTGATACTTCCTCTTCATCCAGCGGTACAGGTTATCAAGCTGAACAACAATGGTAACTTCCCGCAAAAGGTATCTCCTAAAAAATATAACCAGCAGATCAAAGAGATCGTTCGCCAGGCGGGTTTCGATACACAGATCAGCATTGGCAAAAGAACAGGTTTCAGGGTTGTTACCGGCATGATCCCTAAATGGAAAGCCGTTACCAGCCACATCGGCCGACGGAGCTTTGCAACTAATTTTTACGGCAAAATACCCACTTCTTTGCTGATGGAAGCAACCGGGCACAGTTCCGAACAGATGTTCCAACGTTATATTAACCACATTGATACCGGGCGCATATCTTCACTACGGCTATATTTCGAAGAAGCTTACAAAAACAAGTTTCAGGATTAGAGAAGGCTACCTTATTCAATTGTTACTGATAGTCCTTAATCACGGAGATTGGATGAAATTCAATGTTTGAGGTAAAACAAAACTAACAGGCGTAGCACTTTAAACTTCGTTCATTGCGGGCCCTGCGGCAAAAAGTTATCGTTTAACATCAATATTTTGTCGGCCCGTAAGCATCGGTCCATCTGTTTATTCGTTCCAAATTATCGCCCCGAAAAAAGGTTCCGTTTTCTGTTCAAGCATCGCAATGCAGATTTTGATTTCTTATTCCATAAATCTTTTGAGCCAAATGGATTTATTTATCAACCTCAGTTGATGGGTAGCTTCGGACATTACAGGATAATACCAGAAAAATCCTTTTATGCTTAAATCAGATGTTTTTAATCATACTTACCAGCTCCAGTTTTTCGCCATCAGACAGCGGCTCAACAATCTGCTCCATTTCTTTAAAGCCCATCGCTTTATAAAGCGGTACACCTGGCAGTGCGGCTCCGAGCGCCAGACTGGAAAATCCGTGTTTTTTAGCTTCGTTCTCGCAAAGTTCTATGATTTTACGGCCAATTCCTCTTCTTGCGTAATCCGGGTGAACAAAAAAAGCCCTGATTCTGGCAGGCTCCCTTGTGGGATCGAGCAAAGTATCGTACAGTTCCTTGTGCTGATCACCTCCATACAAAGTTTTTCGCCTGCTCCAGCCACCGCAGCCAGCAATAGTTCCATCTAACTCAACAACATAATAGCTTCCATCGTCAATCAATTGGGAATCTATACCAAAGATATATTTAAGGGCGCTGTCAATCTGGCTTGTGGTGTAATAATCTTTGCTCAAGCTCCGCACGGAATCGTCTAAAAGTTTTTTCAGTTCCGGAATGTCTTGAAATGTGGCTATCCGTATGGTCATCTGTTCAAGTATTTTTAGTCTCTGATGATGTCCTGTTCACTTTTCTGGCCCGCAGATTTTTGATCAAGAATTTCGATTATCGAATTCATATGCAGGGCAAGTTGTTTGCTTTCTGTGGCTGATAATTTTTTTAACAATGCATCAAGTTGTTGGTCTGCCAGTTCATTTAAAGCATTTAAATCCCTCATTCCTTTATCAGTTAAACATATTCGACTTGCCCTGAAGTCTTTTTCTGATTTCGATTTAATGATCAGTTTATTTTTTTCAAACTTGTTTAATACCCGGCTTAAATAACTCTTATCAATTCGCATGGCATCAATAATTTCTGAGGCATTTGGTTGCTGCGCCAGCAAAGTTTGGGTAGTAAAATCCTATTGCTAACCACATTTTTATGGGCAACCTACTATCCGTATTTAATGAGGAAGTTTATCTCTGAAATGTCCGTAAACCCATGTGCCTGCAATAGCACTTAAAAGTGTAACGCTAATAACAGTTGCGCCAGCTCCGATCTGTGCAAACAACGGACCCGGGCAGGCTCCTGTAATGGCCCAGCCGAAGCCAAAAATCAAACCTCCATAAATCTGACCTTTATTGAATGTTTTGGGCGCAATGGTAATTGGTCCGCCGGAAATGGTTCTGATATCGAACTTCTTAATCAGCCAGATGGAAAGCATACCGACGAGAATGGCGCTACCAATTATTCCGTACATGTGAAATGACTGTAAACGAAACATTTCCTGTATGCGAAACCAGCTAACGACTTCTGACTTTACGAATATGATGCCGAAGAAAATCCCGATAATCAGGTATTTTAAATTGTGAAGCCAATTTTGCTGCAAAGGACTCTTATCTACACATATTTTATCCGACTCAGAAGGTTTTAATTCCCTTTCGGTATTGGTACGATCTTGCATTTTTTTTACGGTTTTAGAGTGATAGAATAAGAGGTAAAATAAAATTGGCCATAATGAAACCGCCGACCATAAAACAGATGGTAGCAATCAATGATGGCCATTGTAGGTTTGATATGCCCATAATGGCATGTCCGCTTGTACAACCACCCGCGTAACGTGTTCCAAAACCAACCAAAAAACCGCCAATGATCATTAATATAAATCCTTTCAGGGTAAGGAGTGATTCCCAGTTGAAAATGTCTTCAGGCACCATATTATTGTAGTTGGTAATACCATAACCTGCAAGTTCGGCAGATAATTTTGGATTGACTTCAACAGGATTAGGATTGCCCAAAAGGTTAACAGCTATTGCACCGCCCAGAAAAATACCGAAAACAAAAAATAAATTCCACATTTCTTTTTTCCAATCATATTTGAAAAAGGGAATATTGGCCGGTATACACATCGCACAAAGGTGCCGTAGTGATGAACTGATGCCGAATGATTTATTTCCGACAATCAACAATGCAGGAACGGTTAAACCAATTAACGGACCCGCTACATACCATGCCCAGGGATGTTTTATAAATTCTATCATTTTTTAAATTATTAATTATTAACCTGAATTCGGTAATTATTTGTTAAAAATAGTGCTTTAAAGCGATTAATTTCGATCTATTCTCTGAATTGAAAATATTTTATAGTGGCCATTTAAAGCTGAATTATCAATCGAATTCAGAGGCAATTGTTTTCCCTTCAGAAGCCAGCCATTCATTCATACCTCCCGAAAAATTCTTCACGTTTTTGAAACCATTTCCTGCGAGTATAGAATAAGCTATTGCCGAACGGTCTCCCCCCTGACAGTGAATAATTACCTGTTTATCTTTACTGATTTTATCCAGATGATCGGGAAGGGTTCCCACAAAAACATGATTCGCCCCTTCAATATGGCCGGCCTCATATTCGCTCACACCCCGTACATCTATAATCTGAACATCTTCATTGTTGATGTATGTTTTAAACTCGTCAATAGCGATCACATCAGCAGCCTGCAGCGCAATCCCCAAATCGTTCACATCCGAAATGTAACCGTAAATGTTATCCAGACCAATACGCATTAATTTTCGGGTCAGGTCTTCTATTTGGTAATCATCACAGACCAATACAAACTGTTCCTGATAATTAAGCAGCCAACCCGCCCATGTTGAAAAGGAATTATTGCCCTGAATGTTCAGGCTGCCAGGAATAAAACCTTTGGCAAAATTTATCTTATCTCTTGCATCTATCACCTTCAATCCGTTGCGATAAGCTTTTAAGAGCGCTGAGCCGGATAGTTTCTGATGTTTGGGTACTTCGATTAATAATGGACGATCAACCTTATTCAAATGTTTCATCATCGCAAAATATTTGGGCGGTTCTGGCTGGCCTGCTAAAAGCAGATCTGTAAATGCTTTTTCGTCATCATCATACTGAAATGCCCAGTTGCGGATTTTCTCGTAACCTACGGTTGAACTGAGCACTGCGCCCAAAGCCTTTCCGCAAGCTGAACCTGCTCCATGAGCGGACCAAACCTGTAGGTATTCGGGTAATGCAGCAAACTTTTTCAACGACTGGAACATTTGTTTAGCACCTGCTTCTTTTGTACCGATCAGCCCTGCTGCTTTTTCCAGCAAATCAGGACGGCCAATATCGCCTACAAATACAAAATCACCTGTAAATACCATCACCGGTTTGTCGGTTGCCGGATGGTCGGTCAGCAAAAAACTAATGCTTTCGGGTGTATGGCCGGGCGTATGCAAAACTGCTAAAGTCAGATTCCCTACCCTTATCAGATCGCCATCTTTGAGCCCAATATGCGGAAACTGGTACTGCCAGTCCTCTCCTCCCTCATCAGAAAGATACATGCCTGCCCCTGTAACCGCACTTAATTCTCTTGAGCCACAAAGAAAATCTGCGTGTATGTGAGTTTCGGCAATATGTGTAATACGAAGATTATTCTGCCTGGCAATTTCCAGGTATACATCGATATCTCTTTTCGCATCTATTACGATGGCTTCGCCCGTAGCCTGACAGCCTATTACATAACTGCCTTGCGCTAAACTTTTATCAAATACGTGTTGAAAAAACATAAGACTTATTTTTAATGATTAATTATTTTGTTACTTAATGATCTGATTGACCTTTTATTGAGCTACCCATTATTTTAACCATGTTTCTTTGATGATGATATAAATGCCCATTGCCAGCACAAACCAACCGAAAGCGGGTTTGAGCTTTTTACCTTCAATTTTTGCAGACAGAAAACTGCCGATCAGAATACCGGCAATGGCGATAAAAGTTATGGTTAACAAGAAATGCCAATGAACAGCGGTATGGGCAATTGAAAATACGAAACCTACTAAAGCATTTGTGGAAATGATCAGGAGTGACGTTCCAACAGCTGCTTTCATTGGAAGTTTCAGCAAATTAGCCAGTACCGGAATAATTAAGAAGCCACCACCTGCACCGATAAAACCTGTAATTATGCCTGCAAGAATACCTATTGAAAAAACTAAAGGATAGTTAAACTTCTGTTTCTGCGGTGTACCATCACCTGCCTGTCGGTCTTTTTTAATCATGCTGTATGAAGCGACAACCATCAGTACGGCAAAAATCAACATCAAAAAAACACTTTTGGTGAGGGTAAAACTTCCGGCACTAAAAATTTGGGCGGGAATAACCGGCATGATATAGGCCCTTGTAAGAAAAACAGAAATGATAGATGGAACACCAAACACGGCTGCCATTTTGATGTTGACCAATCCCTTTTTAAAATAGGAAAAGGAGCCCATTACGCTTGTTGCGCCGACAATGAAAAGAGAATAAGTGGTTGCCAGAGCAGCATCAACACCAAACAAATAAACTAAAACAGGAACGGTAAGAATACTTCCGCCGCCCCCGATTAAACCTAAGGAGATACCGATAAAAACTGAAGCGATGTAACCTGCTATGTCCATTGTTTTGGGAATTGATACAGCAAAGTTGCACCAACTCAAAAACAAATACAGCTACTTTAGTTACATAAGGGATATTTTATTCCTACCCAGCAGAACAATCCTATCTTCTTCCAGTTGTTTCAATAGTCTTGAAACCACCACACGGGCCGTACCAAGTTCGTTGGCTAATTGTTCATGGGTAATTTGAATGGTTTTAGATAATGTAAGCTCAGCTTTCTTTTTAAGCAAATTCAATAAACGTTCATCTACTTTTTTAAAGGAGATGGCATTCACAATTTCCAATAGTTCTTCAAAACGTTTGTGATATAAACGAAAGATGTAATCCAGCCACTGTGGATATTCTTTGATGAAGAGTGAAACTTTGTCGATCGGCAAAAATAGAATTTCCGCGTATTCTTCTACCTCTGCCTTCACTTTGCTGGTTTCGTTGTGCAAGCCACCCAAAAACGACATAATGCAGCTTTCACCTGCTTTGATGTAATACAATAAAATTTCCCTCCCATCTTCTTCTGTCCTCATTACTTTCATTGTTCCTTTGGTCACAATCGGAATTGAGCGGATATGGGAATTATCATTTACGATGATGCTTCCTGCCTGGTAGGTTTTGAGTATGCTATGCTGATATAGTTTTTCAACCAGTTCGGGCGAAGACTTAAATTCTGTTATTTGTTCCAGACCATCCATTTTTCAAAAATACGATTTTGGTTCGTAGCGGCATTGTCATATTGTAACCAGTAAATTAATTATTGCATAATCCCAATTTACACCGATACAATATCATTATTTATGCTGCAGGCAGATTTTTATTCAACATTTATAGCTCAATTATAAACATCCGTTACATTTCCTGACCCATAATTCATTTAAATTAGTTCTAGTGGTAAACACCACATAACCAAATATTTAAATTACACATCACCATGAAAAAAAATCTATTTAAAGTAGCTATTGCAATGCTATTGCTGGCTGGCTGCGCTAAAAACCAGACTCAGCCTGAATTCAGTTCTGAAATTATTGCAAAGAAAGAACAAACGGCCAATGCCGATCTTTTAGCAACCGCAACAATTGATGCGGGTACTGTTCAACAAACGATCAAGGGTTTTGGCGGAGCAAATATCGTGGCCTGGACCGGCGACCTGACGAGCACCCAAAGAAATACCGCGTTCTCGCCTACAAGCGGCATTGGACTCAGCATAGTCCGGGTTCGGGTTCCTAATTCCAGTTCAGAATTTGCTGCTGAAAAAGCGACCATAGATGCCTGCAAGTCGTTCGGTGGCTCGGCAATTGCCTCCGCCTGGTCAGCACCTGCATCAATGAAGACCAATGGGAGTATTGTAGGTGGCAAAATAAAAACCACATCTTACGCAAATTATGCTGCACATTTAAGTGCATTTAATACGGCGGTAGGCGGGCTTGCTGCCATTAGTCCGACAAATGAACCAGATTACAAAGTTAATTATGAATCTATGGAACTCACCGCTCCGGAAGTAGCAGACTTTGTTACTGCGCAGGGAAGCAATTGTGGTGCTCCTATTATGGCACCGGAACCTTTCCAGATGAACCAAAGCTACATCAACACTTACCTGAGCAATGCTACTGCAAAAGCCAAAACCAGCTTCGTTTGCGGACATATCTATGGCAAGACCCCTTACAACCTGGGCAACATTGGCAAACCTGTATGGATGACGGAACACTATACAAACTCAACTATCAGTGGAGACGACTGGTCAAATGCCATGACTGCTGCAAAAGAAATACACGACTGTATGAATTCCGGATGGAGTGCCTATGTATGGTGGTACATCAGAAGAAGTTACGGCCCGATCAGTGAAAGCGGAAATATTCAAAAAGTTGGTTATGTGATGGCTCAATATGCCAGATATGTACGCCCGGGTTTTAATAAAATAGCTTGTTCAGAAAATCCTTCAACAGGTGTATATGCTACAGCCTATAAAAGCGGAACAAAATTAGTTGTTGTGATCATCAACCAAAATGCAGCAACCACTTATCAAAGCTTTAATTTCAGTGGCATCAGCGTTTCTGGTTTCAACCGATATTTTACAACTAGTTCAGCCAACCTTAGTACCAACAGTTTTGCAGTCACCGGCAGTAACTTCGGAATTAATTTAGCTCCTTCCAGCGTAACGACATTAGTTTCTTACTAACGCTTTCATCAAAAAAGAGCCTGATCAGTTATGATACAGGCTCTTTCATTTCTATTTATCCCAAAAAATGCGGGTATCCATGTTATCTGGCCCGCCATTGTCTGCAACGGCTGCCTGGTAATTGGTTAAATTGGCAGAAAGCTCAAGCGTTGGATAAACAAACCGGCGAACAAAACCTCCGGTAATACTTTGTCCTGGGATGGTATTGGGCGATAAAGCCGGGAAACCACTTCTCCTGAAGTTGGCAAATGCCTCGGCACCATTGCCCCATGAAGCTACCCAATATTGTGTGTTGATCAGGTTGAGTGCATTTGCCGAATTATAAGCATTAACGGGATTGTTAATAAATGCATTTTGCGTAGCCAGGGGGATAATTGCCGCCGCGTTGTAGGTTGTCCATTGGTCCATTGCACCACGAATGCCATTCGCATAATATACATCAGCGGTACTGCCACCGGTTAACCAGCCTCTAAAAGCAGCCTCTGCCAGCAGGAATTGCGTTTGCGCGTAGGTAATAAAAAATTGAGGGGCGGTTAAACTACCGAAAATACTGTAATTCACCTGCGAATAATTAAAGCCTGAACCATTGGCACCTCTAAATCCGGGTGCAGTAGGTAAAGTAGCACTGCTATATCCAATAGGCAGTCCGAATTGATTGGCCGATGTGGTATCTGGTACTGTAGTAGGCGCGGCCAATGGATTTGCATATTTACCAGCTATAAACTTCAACCTGGGATCACCGCTGTTTTTGAGTTGATCTACAAATGGAGCCGCCAAATAATAGGTATTCGCTATCGCAGTAATGCTCTGGCTTACCGGATTCACATAAGTGGTATTGTATTTCAGATAACAGTTGTCGGCATTTGAGGTCATTACACCACCAGCTACCGCAGCCTGCACAATCGTTTGCGCTTTTCCAGGATCAATTTTACTATACCGCATACCCAATCGAAGTAACAAAGAGTAACCCAGTTTTTTCCATTGCGCGATGTTTCCACCGTAAAATACATCAGCTTTTACGATATCCTTTGCAGGATCAAGGGCTGCAGTTGCCTCTGTAACTTCTTTAATCAGGTCGGTATAAATCACTGCCTGATTATCATATTTAGGGATAAGCACATTTGAAAGATAGGCTTGTCCGGCTTCACTGTACGGTACGTTTCCGTAAGTGTCTACCAGCATCATAAACTGGTATGCTTTCCAGATTCTGGCTTCGTTATATAAATTTGTTCTTGCAGCATTGCCTTTAAGCTGGCTTAGGATCTGTACCAGTAATTGAACTGGGCCTGAAGAACTTGTTGCGCCGGTATTGGTACCGGTATATTCTGCATTCCACTTTTGCACCGTGTAAGTTTGGTTTACCTGGTTAAAATTAAATGCTGAGGTAACGCCCGAAAACGGATTTACAAATTGCTGCACAATCGTTGGCTCAGTTTCCATTGTTGCGCCATGTGTGCCAAATTGTGCGCTGGTAAATAAGAATGCTGCATCGAGCTCCGTTGGATTATTTGGATTAATATTCAGTTTATCGAAGCCTTTGTTACAACTGTAAATTACTGGAAAGCAGATGATAATGGCTATAATTCTAATTAAATTTTTCATATTTTATATAGGATTAGAATTTTATATTTAAGTTAAATCCGTATGTACGTGTTGTGGGTAACGATGCTTGCTCATACCCGGTTAGGTTATCGCCGCTTGACGCTATTGCTTCCGGATCAATGTTAGGTGTATATTTCTTGATGATCAGTACATTGTGGCATACCGCAGAAAGCACCATGCTTTTCACATATTTTTTATTGATAAATCTGGATAAGTCATACCCTAAAGAAAGGTTTCTTAACTTCACAAAGCTTGAGCTGTAAATAAATGGGTCTAAAATATTCGTTGAACGATAACTGGCGTAAAAATCTTCTGCATTTACGGCAGTGGTATTGGGTAATCCATCGGTAGCATTTACACCGGGAAAAATTACGCCACCCTGCCGGCCAGGTAAAGACTCTTTTGATAAACCTTCTCTTAATAAATTTAAACTGGTACTGGAGAGCACTTTACCTCCTGCCTTATAATCTACATGGGCAACAAAAGTAAAACCTTTGTAATTCAATGTATTTAACCAGCCGCCTGTTGCTGTAGGCAGGCCGCTGCCAAAATTAACCGGTGTAGCACTTGCTACCGGCTTGCCTCCTGATAATACGATATTTCCCGCAGCATCCCGTTTATAGGTTGCCCCTCTGATCTGGTTAAGCGGTAATCCTACTACGTCTACAATAGAGCCAAAAAACTCAGGACTGCCCACTACCAGTTGAGATTGGTTGTTCGCTAAGGATAATACTTTTGAAGAGTTGAAAGCAGAGTTAAAAGCCGTTTTCCAGGTAAATTTGTTGTTTTGGACCGGTATTAATTCGAGGTTAAATTCTAATCCTTTGTTCTCTAAACCGCCTAAGTTGACCAGTGTGGTGCTGTATCCGGTTGCTGCAGACAGGCTGATTGGCACGGCCTGATTAGTTGTTTTTTTATTGTAGGCAGCTACATCCAGGTTTACCCTGTTGTTGAACATGCGTAACTCGATGCCTATTTCTTTTTCATTTACGCCAAAGGGCTTAATTTGAGTATTTGGGGAGGCTGTACCGTTTATACTGCCTAGTGGAAGCCCGTTAAATGAATTTTGAGCAAGTGCAAATGTTAAGGCATTATAAGGACCAATACCCTGGGCACTTCCTGTTTCTGCGACAGCAAGCCTCAACTTTCCAAAATTCAACCATTTTGCTTTTGGAAGTAACTCCGAGAAAACGAAACTTCCGCTAACTGAAGGATAGAAATAATGATCTATATCTCTGGATAGTACCGAATACCAGTCTGAACGGCCGGTAATATTTAAGAAGAATAAGTCTTTATAAGAAAATTCTGCAGTACCATACAATGAATTAACGGTTTGTTTAGTCAAATTGTAAGTCGAATTTGCTGTAACACCATTACCAATGGTATATAACCCCCTGATGTAAAAGTTAGTCACCGACTCGCTAAATGTAGACGTGGTTAAAGGAAAATTATTGCCACCCACGGTTGCATTAAATGAAAAGTCATTCCATTTATGTCCGCCGCCCAGCAAAAAGTCAAAATTATTCTGGCGTGTACTTGCGGTGTTTATTCCATAGCTACCGTTATACAGTCCTGCTGGCGCGGCCGATACAGCCAGCGTACCAGTCGGTGTATTAGATTCATAAGTGGTTTGCAAAAGATCCATATTGGCCCTGCCCTGCAAATACAACCAATCGAAAAACTGGTAGCGGACTACAGCTGTACCCAACAAATGATCTTTGGTTTGTCGTTGAAACTGGTTGGCCAAGATCCAGTATGGGTTGGTAATCGTAGCAAACCTTGATGTTGGTGTTTCATTTCCATTGGCATCTATTGCGCCTGCCTTAAGTACATCGAAAGAGATGGAGTTAGCCAACCTGTAAATTGATGTTGGAATGGAGTTGCCCTGTACGCCTACCAATGGGGGATTGTTATTAAACTGGTGATCGTAGTTCACGTAAAACTGTGCAGATAATTTTTCAGTGAGTTTATAGTTAATACCCACGTTAAATATCTTTTTGTGGAAATCGTTGTTTGGTACAATACCCTGCGCATCCTGATTAGCAAGCGACACGCGGAAACTTCCTTTATCATTACCACCAGAAATGGCCACGGTATTACTCCATGATGGTGCAAGCCTAAAAAACGTTTTTATGCGATCTTTAACTGGCGCATACGGACGCTGAACACCGTCGAATTGATAGGTTGGTACATTATCAAATGGTACTCCAAAACTCCAGGCGCCAGAACTTTGCGCCGTACCTTGTGATGACGGACGAATATTATTCTCCCCTTGTCCGTATTCATATTGAAAATCTGTAAAATCCAGTGCCTGGTTGATGGTAAAATTAGAATTGAAATCAATCCCAATTCCAGTATTTTTAGATCCCGATTTTGTGGTGATAATAATCGCGCCGTTAACCGCACGCGAACCATACAAAGCCGCAGCAGTAGATCCTTTCAGCACAGTCATCGATTCGATGTCATCCTGATTGATTCCTTGCAGGTTATCTCCCTGGTCTACATTTTGCGTATAACCATTGCTACTGCTTGCGCCCTGCGACATGGGCAAACCATTAATGACGATGAGCGGTGAATTATCTGCGGTGAAAGAAGATTGTCCACGCAAACGGATCTTGGTACTTCCACCTGGTCCTGCAGCTGGTGGAGATACGTCCAATCCAGCCACCTGGCCCTCAAGTGCATTGGCGAGGTTGGTGGTACGGTTGGTTTGTAATGCCTGTACATCGGCTTTTTGAGCTGCATAACCCAAGCTTTTCGCTTCCCGCTTTATACCGAGCGCGGTTACGATCACCTCGTTCAAAGCATTTGTAACTGCTTCCATAGCTACATTAACTACGGTTTTTCCATTTACGGTTATTTCTACGGGTTTGTAACCAACAGATGTGAACACCAATACCGCGTTGTTATTGGCCACATTTATGGTATAACCGCCTGATGTATTGGTTACAACAGCGTTCCGCGTTCCTTTTTCAGCTACGCTTACGCCAGGTAAACCTACGCCCTTTTCATCGGTAACTTTACCTGTAATGCCGATAAAAGCAACTGTTAATTTTTTGCTTGTTGCAGATTTATTCAAAACTGCATTGCTTAGCCCACCAGCTGATGCCATTATGGGCTCGAAAAGCAGGAATAACGTTAACACGGTATAAGTCAATACCAGTGGAAGTAATTTTTTTTTCATCATTTATAGTTTGGTTAGAATTGGTTTTTTAATTAGCAGCATATCTATCGCTAGATTATGTCGGATAATCCTTTTAGAACATAAGCCGTATGAGCAGCAAGGTGCCGCAGTTGGGATTTTAAGTAAGTTTATCTCATATCAGAATATTGGTTAGTCGGTTTAGTCGCTGTTCTAACCGTTTAAGGCTAACGTGCCTAGTCAAATACCTGATTTAAAAGAAACAGGCAAAAATAGAGGCATTGCTTTGCTTTATATTTGGTTATGAAACAGTTCTGTTACTTAAGCAAATAAAGACAACTTTACTGAAAAGCAATTTCAGTATTACCGCAAAAAATTGTAACATATTAACATAGATGGATCTTTCCGAATTTTCTTCTGATTTAATGAAGTATCAAAAATATACTTGTATATCAATCACTTATAAAAATTCTTCAGCATAACACCAATCTATCGTACAAATAATAAAACCTGGCGTTGTTAACATACCTAAGCAACAATTGCTCATGATATGCATTTATATTGTACATAATTTTTAATTTCATGTTATCGTTAACCAATTATAAACATGAAGGCTACTTTAAAAAAGGCTACTCCGAACCCGGAGCATTCTTTTAATATCCGTAAAGATATCGGACATGCGATATTAAGCGCCTGGCATTATCATCCCGAATGCGAACTATTGGTGGTTAAAAGAACTTACGGCACCTGCCTGATCGGCGACTATGTGGGCCCTTTTAAAAATGGTGACGTATTTTTATTTGGATCAAACCTGCCACATACTTTCCGGTGCGAACAGGAATATCTGGAAAACGATACCGATAAAATAGGCGAAACCATCGTGGTTCTTTTTCAAAACAACGTATGGGGCGATACATTTTTAAGTCTTCCCGAAATCAGTCCGATTGTTAAACTGCTCCATACCAGCAAGCTGGGTTTACGTTTAAAAGGCGCCACTAAACGAAAGGTTGGGAAAATAGCAGAAGAAATGCTTAACGAATCGCCTTCACGTAAATTAATCAGTTTATTGTCTGCTTTAGAAATCGTAGCGGCCACGAAAGAATACGAAATTATATCAAAAAATGGCTTTAACCTGGAAGTGAACAGCATCGACCAGAGTCGCATTAATACCATTTTTGAATATACTTTTAATCATTATCACCAGAAAGTGGCATTAGAAGATGTAGCTGCATTAATTAACATGGGAAAACACTCGTTTTGCAGGTACTTTAAATCCAAGACCAAAAAAACCTATATCCAGTTTTTAATGGAAGTAAGGATTGGAAATGCCTGCAGATTGCTGGTAGAAGAGGAATTTAACATGACGGAGGTGGGATACGCCTGCGGCTACAACAATATTTCTCATTTTTATCATCAGTTTAAAGCACTTACGAAAAAAAATCCGATGGATTACCGGTCCAATTATATTAAAACTGAAGAGAAGAAATTTGCTGAGTAGCCCTTTATGTTTGCCACGGAAGCACGAAAAACACGGAAACTTTAATTTCCTACTTGATCTCTGCGTTTTCAGTAGCTGATTAATTTTTTCACCTATCTTAAAAGTAATTTCCCTGTCGAAGCAATCTACCGTGTGGACACATCTTTTTATGAATGGTTTAGGCGTTTTGCTAGCCAACTTTAATAATGCATTGATTTTAGCGAAGAACACTGTCAATCCCAAGAGCCAGGGAAATCAAAAAACAGTTGCAGTTAAGTTAAATTAGCACTAACAAACCTGAAACGCAGTGGTTTTGTGTTCATTACGATGATTTGATTTTAAAAGAATATTGAACACAAAACGAAGTGCCACTGTTTTTTTGATGCGTATGGGGTTGTGCAAAAGGCTCATTGCTGGATTGACGAAGCGCTTTGGGTACTTTGGCGCTCCAAAGTACCATGCCTCCGCGGCATAGAGCGGAAGAAAAATATTATAATTAATTGTGGCCACAAAGTAGGCCAAAGCAATGGCTAAATCGTTTGGTGTATGGTGAGTCAAAATCAGTTTTAAATTATAGTCAATTGCTAATCAATCAGCCCGTACAAACCCATAATTTTAGTATCGCAGCATTTTATTGTATTATATTGACATGATGGTGTAAATATCCTTTAAAAGCATTTATTTGCCTTTCAATTTTACCGCCTGGATATGTAAAGTAAGTTTAAAGCTCATTTTCTATCCAAAAAATCTAAACCAAATCATTATGAGAATCTATAATACCTCGAGCGGGATTATTATCAATCACCATAACCAATATTTCTTAAGCGGAGAAAAAAACTGGGATACATTCGTTAACAGGAGTAATCTCTTTAAAGTAGTAAGTAACGAGTTGCAAAATCTTAAACCTAACGAAGATTTACAGGCCCTCACCCATTCCGCTGTTTTAACACCCATCGGTAACCAGGAAGTATGGGCATCTGGTGTAACTTATTTCCGGAGCAGGGAAGCCAGAATAGAAGAGTCAAAAGATGCAAAAGGTGGCGATTTTTATGCCAGGGTATACGATGCAGACCGGCCCGAGCTTTTTTTTAAATCACCCGCTTACCGTACGGTAGGTCCGGGAGAAAATATCCGCATCAGGGCAGATGCTAAATGGAATGTGCCTGAACCGGAACTGACCCTATTTATCTGCTCGGCAGGCACCATAGAAGGTTATACCATAGGCAATGATGTATCTTCGAGAGACATTGAGGGCGAAAATCCGCTTTACCTGCCGCAGGCAAAATCGTACAATGGAGCAGCCGCTTTAGGCCCCTGCCTTCTGGTGCCGGAAAAACCGATAGATCCTGACACCCTTATCAGCATCGAAATAACCAGAGCTGATGCGGTCGTTTTTCAGGAGGAAATATCCATTAACCAGATGAAACGCAAACACAAGGAATTGGTTGATTACCTGTTTCTGGAATTAGATTTCCCTCATGGAACTTATTTAATGACCGGTACAGGAATCATCCCTGCCGATGATTTCACTTTGCAAAGCGGAGATACGGTAAAAATAAGCATTTCGGAGATTGGCTCACTGATCAATGTAGTTGCCTGATCAACACGGGCAAACCAATGCCTGGCTCCTCACCTCCCCCGGCGCGGGTGAAACGATTGGTTAATCAATACGCTCACCAGCCAAAAAAAATTGAAAATAGCACAACAAGTATATTCTGGATATGAAACCATATAGAAGTTCAACCTGGTTTGGAAAAAAAGATAAAATGGGCCTCATCTACCGCAGCTGGATGAAAAACCAGGGCATGCCCGAAGACATGTTTGACGGCAGGCCGGTGATCGGGATCTGTAACACCTGGTCGGAACTAACGCCCTGCAATGCCCACCTGCGTGATATTGCAGAAAGTGTTCGCCGCGGGGTATTGGAGGCCGGAGGCTTTCCGCTCGAATTCCCCATCATGTCGTTAGGCGAAACGCTCTTAAAACCTACTGCTATGTTGTTCCGTAACCTCGCCAGTATGGATGCGGAAGAATCGATCAGGGGAAACCCTATTGATGGGGTGGTACTATTAACGGGCTGCGATAAAACCACCCCTTCTACGCTAATGGGCGCGGCCAGTGTAGATCTGCCAACCATTGTGGTGCCCGGCGGCCCCATGTTGAACGGAAAATACCGTGGCGAGGACATCGGCTCCGGAACCAGTGTGTGGAAGCTGACGGAAGACTTAAAGAGAGGTGAAATAACTTATGATGAATACGCAGAAGTAGAAAGTTGCATGTCGCGTAGTCCGGGCCACTGTATGACGATGGGCACGGCTTCCACAATGGCCTGCATGGTAGAAGCCCTGGGCATGAGCCTTTCGGGGGGTGCGTCTATACCCGCAGTTGATTCGCGCAGGAAAAGGCTTGCCCAGCTATCCGGAAGGAGAATAGTTGAAATGGTTAAAGAAGACCTGAAAATTTCCAAAATACTCACACGCGATGCTTTTGAAAATGCCATTAAGGTAAATGCCGCAGTGGGCGGTTCCTCTAACTTTATCATTCACCTTACCGCTATTGCCGGGCGTATGGGGGTACCGCTCAACTTAGAAGATTTTGATGATATTGGCAGCAAAATGCCACTGTTGGTTAACCTGATGCCCTCAGGTAAATTTTTGATGGAAGATTTTTACTATGCCGGCGGCATACCTGCAGTTTTGAAACAAATGCAACCGGTGTTAAAAATGGATACCCTGACCGTAACCGGAAAAACCCATACCGAAAATATTGCTGGTGGTGGAATAAACTACAATAAGGAAGTGATTTATGAATTTGAACAGCCGATTATTCCCGAAGCCGGAATTACCGTATTAAAAGGTAATCTTGCCATCAACGGAGCCGTAATAAAACCATCTGCAGCCACGCCCGCTTTAATGCAGCATCGGGGCCGTGCCGTTGTGTTTAAAGATATTGAAGATTACCATGCGCGGGTAGATGACCCTGATCTGGATATCGATGAAACGTGTGTAATGGTTTTGCAAACAGTTGGTCCGGTTGGCTATCCGGGTATGCCCGAAGTGGGCAACATGACCTTACCTAAAAAATTACTGGATAAGGGCATCACCGATATGGTCAGGATCTCTGACGGCAGAATGAGCGGTACGGCTTATGGTACGGTTGTACTGCACGTATCGCCAGAGTCGGCCATTGGCGGCAATTTAGCACTGGTAGAAAACGGAGACATCATTGAACTGGATGTAGCCAACAAACGCATCCACCTGGAAGTAAGTGATGAAGAACTGGCCATCAGGCGAAGCCATTGGGTACAGCCTCCTCTCCTTGCTACTCGTGGTTATGCCAACCTTTACATTAAACATGTGCAGCAGGCAGATAAAGGTGCCGATTTAGACTTTTTGGTAGGTGGCTCGGGCCCAACCGTAACCAGAGACTCCCATTAATAAAAACATGGATGTACTGATTCTTTCTGGCTGTATCGTGATGCTGGTACTATTAATTGCCTGGGCAAAAGTGAATACTTTCCTTGCATTTTTAATCGTATCGGTAACGGCCGCTTTATTGTCAGGTATGCCCGCCACCCGTATTCCGCAAACGGTTAATAAGGGATTGGGCGACACCTTAGGGTCTTTGTCCATCATCATCGTTTTGGGGGCCATGCTCGGCAAACTCGTGGCCTTTAGCGGTGCTGCGCAAAAAATAGCCACGGTATTAAAAAACACCTTCGGTTATCAATACATCACCTGGGCCATGTCTTTAACCGGTTTTATAGTAGGCATCCCCTTATTTTACAATGTTGGCTTCGTATTGCTCATCCCCATTATTTTTTCGGTAGCCTACAACTATAAGTTACCGTTGGTGTATGTGGGGTTGCCCATGCTGGCCTCGCTATCTGTGATGCATGGATTTTTGCCGCCGCATCCATCGCCCATGGCTTTAGTCACCCAGTTTCATGCAGATCTGGTCAAAACCTTTATTTATGGTTTAATCGTGGCCATACCGGCTATCATTATTGCAGGTCCTGTTTTTGCAAAAGCATTAATGAATATGCGATCTAAGCCAACAATTAGCCTAAAGGCCGATGACTTACCCGATTATGAATTGCCGGGCATCACCAATAGCATCATTTCTGCATTGTTACCGGTACTCATCATTTTAGGCACCACCTTAATCAGCAGGCTATGTAGCAACAACACAACTGTGGTAAATTTTGCCAGGTTTATTGGCGACCCAACCATGGCCATGATACTCACCATTTGTATTGCAACCTATACCCTCGGGATAAGGTTAGGTAAAAAACTGACAGACATTATGGCCATTTATGTCGAAGCTGCAAAAGATATCGCCATGATCCTCTTCATCATCGGCAGCGCAGGCATTTTGAAACAGGTATTTGTAGAAACTGGCGTTAGCAATAGCCTTGCAGCCATTTTGCAAGGATTAACGCTACCGCCTTTGCTATTGGCCTGGTTAATCACCGCAGTGCTAAGGCTTTGCCTGGGTTCGGCAACCGTTGCCGGCCTCACGGCTGCGGGCATCGTTTACCCCCTTATCGGGCCTCATGGTGCCGACCCCAATTTAATGGTACTCGCCGTTGGCTCAGGCAGCCTGTTCTGCTCTCACGTAAACGACTCCTCTTTTTGGCTGTTCAAAGAGTATTTAGGATTATCCATCAAACAAACCTTTTTATCCTGGTCGCTGATGGAAACCCTGGTATCCGTGATCGGGATTATTGGGATATTGATATTGGATCAGGTGAAGTGAAAATTTGGGGATTGTGGGGGGGGTGTATTTTTGATAGCCTTTAGTTTGAAAATGCTCATTTAAACATAGTCCAGCAATTATCATTTAATAACTGTAAATTAAGTTTTATTGCGAACTCATTTAATCGCTCACCTTTTAATGCATTTTTAGTTGCATTGGTATAGTTTAAATTTGAGATTTTTATAACTAGAAAACTAAGAATTAAATCGCTTATATATACCGAAGTTCAGTTACTATTTTTCACGAGTAATATCTAGTTTATTAATAACTTACTAATCTATCTTCACAACTACCTTCTAGAAAGGAGTGACTATCCTATTCAATCTATTTGCTGGAACTTTTTCAAAACTGGATTATTATTCAACTAATAAAATCATGTGACATTTTGAAATGTAGCTTTTCGAGCAAAATAATCATTTTTTTTTTAAAAATTAATTCAATCTATAAACCATTAAATAAGTATTGTATATATTGCGTGATATGACAGCGATTGGGAATATCTTGCTTGACAATGGACCGATGATTTCAAGCGATTTGGCAAGAAAGTTAGCAAAATCAGAAGGTATTACAATCAATGCTGCTAGCCAAAGAGTCTCTCGAGACCAAACTCTAGAAAGAATTGAAGGCTTCTTTAAAAGTAATCAGTCCTTAATATTCTTGCCAGACCAAGCTAAAGATGGTGCAATACTTTCTCTTTTGGCTAAGCAAATGGAAATGCATGGTAAAAAATACTGGTACGTTTTGAATGCGTTAAGGTATCACTCAGGAAGTTTGGATCGATCGTTTTTAGAAACTTATGCGAATTATCCTATCAATCCTGTTGCCTCACATTTTACGTTTGAAGAGGTGCTTCAAAAATTTGTAAAAGAGAAAATCCTAGTCTTTAATGAGGATGAATACTCCTTTGCACCTAGATTAAGATATAAAGGTCTAAATCTTTTTTTAAGTAAGACTCTCAACATAATCAAATTATACGTTCTCGACAACTTTAAAAACCAAGCTAAAAATATTGGATTGGTGTCCTACGAGTCGGCGGAACTATTTGGGGAACATGGAAATTTCCGATGGGCTTTCAAAGGAATAAGCCCATTAAATGGACTTAAAACGGGAAAAGAATTTGGGTTCGTTATTGCAGATGTGCTTCTTGGTAGACCTACACGTAAGAAAGATCTGGATTTTTTCATAAAGAAGATTGAAATTATCAAGACCTATAAAAATGCATCCCGAGTCATGCCAATACTCCTTGTCGACAACCTAGATCATGAAGGGTTTATGTATCTGAAAGAAAAAGGAATAGTCGTTGGATTAATTGGTGAACTCTTCGGTCAAGATTACGCTAAAACTTTGAATGATCTTATCACTGTTTTGACAAATGCGGCCGCAAGTTTAGCTAATGACCCAAATAAGTATTTAAACCTTATTACCGAACTTAGAAAATATAATGAAGGTCTACTCAAAAATATGAAAGGCACTTTATTCGAATATGTTGCGGGACACTATTATTTATTTAAGGGAGCTAGTATAGATTTAGGTTGGGAGATAATTGAAGACAAGGCGATTCACGAAATGGATATCCGTGCAAGTTTTGGAAATAAGATTATCATTGCAGAATGCAAAGCACGTGTAGCTAAAACGCAAGTTGCTGATGTCAATAATTGGGTGAGAGTAAAAGCTCCAGCTTTCAAGAGATGGATCAAAGAGCAAGACGCTCAAAGAAATAAAGAAATAGAATTTGAATATTGGTCTACCTCGGGTTTTGACGAAGATGCATCAAAGAGAATCGAAGAACTAAAAGTTGGCAGCGGGAAAAATGTGTTCAGATTTATAGGTCCAGAGGAGATTTTACATCGCGCCTTAGAAATGAAAAACCCAAAGCTTAGGAAGGCGCTTAATACCTTCTTTCTAAAATCAAATCTTTAATTTCTAGTTTCATGGGTTTGTTTTATTAAATTCAACTAGTTAATCTCTCAAAGATGGCACAGATTCATAAAGTAAGACTACAAAACTTCAAAAGGTTCGAAACATTTTCTATCATTTTTCAACCTGAAATAAATTTATTGATTGGGGACAACGAGGCCGGCAAAAGTTCGATCTTAACGGCTATAGATATAGTAGCAAGCGGAAGTAAAAATAAAGTAGAAACTATTGGTCTAGAAAGTCTGTTCAATTCCAAAGTGGTTGAACAGTTTCTTTCCTCTAGAAGAGATTATGTTGAGCTCCCAGTTCTTTTTGTAGAAATATATCTTGAAGATCAAAAGGATCCTGATTTAAACGGAAACAATAATTCTGAAAGTTCAATTTGCGATGGCTTGCGGATGACCTGTGCTCCAAACGATTTGCTAAGTAGGGAAATCAGCGAAATAATAGCCCACGATGATGCTATTTTCCCTTTTGAATATTATACAATAAGCTTCCAAACATTCTCAGGCGAAAGCTATACCGGTTTTAGAAAGTTTTTAAAGCAGATTCTAATAGACAATTCTCAGATCAATAACGAATATGCTACAAGAGAATATGTTAAGGCGATGTACTCAAGTAATACAAGAGATTCAGAAAAGAATAAGCATAAAAACGAGTACAGAAAGTTTAAGGATTCTTTTAAAGGTAACGTATTGGCAGAGCTAAATAGCAGGTTGAGTCAATATGCTTTTGGAGTTCGTAACACGCACAAAGCAAACCTAGAAACAGACTTGATGCTGACAGAGGGTAATATTAATATTGAAAATAAGGGTAAGGGCAGGCAGTGTTTTATCAAAACAGAATTTGCCTTGAATAAGAACAGTAAAAATATTGATGTTATTCTTCTTGAAGAGCCTGAAAACCATCTCAGCCATATTAATATGAAAAAATTGATCGGCAGAATAAGGGAATCTTCTGGCAAGCAACTTTTGATAACAACTCACAGCAATATGATCAGTACAAGGCTCGATCTCAGAAATTCAATCCTTCTGAATAGCAATAGCTCGCTAGCCGTACTTTTGAAACAATTACCATCTGACACCGCAAAATTCTTCATAAAAGCTCCGGATAATAACATTATGGAATTTATTCTCTCAAAGAAAGTCATTTTGGTAGAAGGAGATGCAGAATACATTCTGATGGAAGCATTTTTCGAGCAGGAAGGCAATAGCCTTGAAGACTCTGATGTTCATGTTATTTCTGTAGGAGGCACAAGTTTTAAAAGATATCTTGATATCGCTAAACTGCTTAAAATCAAAACAGCGGTAATTAGGGACAATGATACCGATCATCAAACCACTTGCATAGAGGCTTACAAAGATTATGTATCAGATATAATCCAAGTATTCTATGACCCCGATAATAACCGATCTACATTTGAGATATGCGTCTATGAAGACAATAAGGCTATATGCGATAGCATGTTTTCTGGAGGCTGGAAAAAACTTAGCGTCCAGGAGTATATGCTAAAGAACAAAGCTGATGTGGCATACGAACTTCTTGATAAAAAATCAGACGCAATTGTTGCGCCAAGCTACATCAAAGATGCCGTAAAATGGATAAAAGAGTAGTTTTTGCAGTCGCTGGCTCAGGAAAGACAACTTTGATCCTATCTAAGCTTTGTTTGGAAAAAAGATCGTTGATAGTAACCTACACTGTAAATAACATTGATAATCTGCGCAATGGCATTATTAGGAAGTTTGGATATTTTCCGGAGAATATTCGGCTCTTATCATATTTTAATTTTCTTTATGGTTTTTGTTATCGACCCTTTTTAGGTTTTCAATATCGTGCCAAGGGCATCAACTGGAATCCAAATCCAAATAAGTTTGCACAGGATGATGCACGATATATCGATAAATTCAAGAGGCTTTATAGTAACAGAATTGCTAAACTTCTTGAAAAACGAGAAATAGTAAAAGATATCAATAATCGCATATCTAAATATTTCGACAACGTTTTTTTTGACGAAATCCAAGATTTCGCAGGCAATGACTTTAACTTTTTAAAAAATATTTCTCTCGCCAATTTGGACATATTGTTTGTTGGAGATTTTTATCAGCATACATTTGATACCAGTAGGGATGGTGTAGTGAATCGTTCATTACATGATGATTACAAGGGATATGTGAAGCTTTTTGAAAAAATGGGCCTTAGTGTTGATACGACAAGTTTGATAAAAAGCCATAGGTGTAGTCCAACAATTTGCAACTACATAACCGAAAATATAGGAATCCATATGGAATCACATCGGACAGACCATACCTCAATAAAGGTTATAGAAGATCAGTCAGATGCTTTAGGAATTTATTACGATGAGACTGTCGTCAAGCTTTTCTACAACGACCAAAGGAAGTATTCCTGCTTTTCCAAAAATTGGGGCGAGTGTAAGGGAGAAGATAAATATCAGGATGTGTGTATTGTACTCAATAAGAAATCCTGGGAGTGCTTAAAACAAGAAAAGCTAAATAGTTTGCCCGCTTCAACAAAAAACAAATTCTATGTTGCCTGTTCAAGGGCTAAACGCAATCTTTATATGGTACCGGAAGAATATTTCAAGACGCTAAAAGTGAAATAGTAATATGAACCACACCACCCGATTGGCTCTATAGCTTAGTCTCCTAACGCATTACCTAGGCATTCCATAACTGAGATCATAGATATGACATTTATAAGTTTTAGTTACCCTCTTTTATCCTCTCCCTGATCAACCACGTAGCCTCGATCAGCTTCACCAATTGCTCGTAAACTATAATGACTTCAAATTTGCTCAGCCTTTCTTCCATGAAAGAGGTGTTCAGCGCATCGGGGAGCCAGGTGTGCAGGATTTTTTTGTACCCGTCCAGCTGATAGATCCTGAACATTTTCTTGAGTACAGATGAGGGCTTTACCATCTCCCGAATACTCAGGTTTTCAGGATAGTCCCGTAGCTTCTTCTTTTCCGTTTTGATGTAGCATTTTGCAATTTCAATTTCCTGTTTGTGATCAAAGTCAAGTTTGCCAGACTTACGTTTTTTTAAGAGCCAGGCCGCCTCGATCAGCTTTATGGTCAGTTCGTAATGATATACCAGGAAGGCTGGGCTACATTTTTTTGATTTTTCGGATTCAAATGCGGCATCGTTTCGCCAGCGTTTCAGCATCTTCAAATGGTCGGGCAACCATGCGTGACTAAAAAACTCGTGTAACACCTTTATCGGATCTGTTATTTCATCCTGGTTGAGATAAACGATCCTGTTATCTGTTGTATTTTTTGTTTGCTTCTTCATCGCCTTACCTATTGGTCTGTAAAACTTCTTCGATCTGTATCTGGTTGGTGTTTTTTAAGGCGGCATCATCTGCTGCCGATTTTACAAGCAGTTCTATTTTCTCGTTGCACATCTCTTTGGCCAGCAATAAAAAAGAAGCAACCTTTTGATAAAGATGCTCCGCATCTTGCCGGGAAACCGTAAAATCATCTTTATAGCGTGAACCAGAATAGCTTTTTGCCATGATTTTAAATAGCCGCTCATCTTCGGCAGTGGATAGGAAAAGTTGAAAAGGCTTTTCAGAAAAGCAGGTACACAAACGGAGCAGGCGGTAAAGGTTATGGAACTCCGAACGGTAGGCAATATGAATCCTCAACAGGCAGATACAAGTTTGTTCTACGGCCTGATGGAGCATAAAGGCACAAATTGCGAACTGTTGCTTCTCCAAACATTCAGATGCACACGTCAGAAAACCATCAGCCAGCGGTATGCGGTGTTCATAATGTTTAATTGCTTTGATTGCGCCCTTTGTGGGGATAAATGCGGGTATTGGATCATGGTCTAACAGTCCATTCTTACTATAAAGCAGTTTTCCACAGCTCAGCACACTCATAAAAAAGCGGCTGTTTTGCTGTACTGCGTCGATAACCGATTGCCTGCCGTGGCCGATAATGGTAATTGTTCCATGCTGATAATCGGCATTGGCAAAATCCTGCATTTCATAATCTATTCGGGTCGCCGTTTCGGTAACTACCAATAAGCAATAGTCATATTTAAAATGGCATTGATTGTCAGTAAAACAGCCTTGGGAAGTAAGAATATAACTATTCTGCGAAAAGCTGAAGATCTGGAGCGGTTTGAACTTCCGGGCGAGCCGATGGATGAACGCCCTGAAATGGACAGCATGCTCGGCTTCTGGTGATAATTTTGGTTCCATATTGATCTCATTTAAATTTCTTTCAAATGAGTCTTAGGATGAGCATAATCATAAATGTGGGATCTGCCAACCATGGTTACATAAAAGTTTCTGAAGCCTTACGTCAACATGGATTTACAGCAGATCCCACATCTATGCAGATATGCAAATATAGCACATCCAGCCATAGATATGGTATTTTTCTGCTGTCTTGCGTTGACGGCTTCAGATTTTGTAACCGCAAGACTCTTATAACTACTATTGTATATTTCGATACTAATATAAACAAAAAACAATTACCATGCTATAGCACGGCAAATATTTTTTATTTATTCCTTACTTAGCTATTAAATGGCGCAACTTACAGAAATAGAACAATACGTTATTGATAGAGTCAAAGAGAAAAGGATTCAAGCTGGATTAACGCAAGCTGTACTGTCGGTAGCCATGGATCTGAATCCTAAGTTTGTGGGTAATGTCGAACGTTCTAAGACTGATGATAAGTATAACATCAATCACCTGAAAAAGATTGCGGAAATTTTGGGCTGTTCAATAAGGGAATTCTTTCCAGAGTAAATCAAATATTTATATAAGAAAAGTACTAAATCACAATTCAACTAAATTTATCTATCTCAACACGAATATTTTTTCATTTTTATTTGAACGATATCTTTTTGATTCAAAAATTAAATAATTTAATGTCTACCAAAGTCGCATAAAACTTTAATTTAAAAACTCAATGCTTTCAAAACCAAGTAAACTAACCATTGCGATACTGCTCGCATTTTCATTTTTACAGCATGCTTTTGCGCAACTCAAGGTAACACAAACACTAAACCTAGATTTCGAACAGCACCGAAACGGCTTTCCTTCACAATGGATAAAATTTGGAGATGCAGCATACAAAGTTTACGTAGACTCGGTGCAGAAGAAAAGCGGTAAGTTTTCTGCTGCTATTGAGAATACCGGTAGCAAAAAGAATTTTGGAGCGCTGTCTATAACCCTTCCCGCCAACTATGAGGGCAAGTCTATTCGCTTATCGGGTTTCATCAAAACAGAGAACGTAACTGAGGGGTATGCGGGCTTATGGCTCCGTATAGATCCACAGATAGCTTTCGATAATATGTCTAACAGAGGTGTTACAGGAACTACCGACTGGGCTCCTTTTGAAATAAATCTGCCACTTAATCCAAAAGAAACCAAAAAAATAGTTCTTGGCGGCCTATTGGTAGGTAAAGGAAAAATGTGGCTGGACGATCTAAAGATCACCATTGATGGAACAGCATTAGGCGATCCAAAAATAAAGACCTTCCAAAAAGAAATTATGGCTGCCCAAGCAGATAAAACTTTTGATGATGGTTCGAAAGTTACTTTCCCCACATTAAATCAAGATTTAATTGATAATCTTGAGCTTTTGGGAAAAGTTTGGGGACTTATAAAGTATCATCATCCAGAAATTGCAAAAGGAAAATATAACTGGGACTACGAACTTTTTAGGCTCCTGCCAGATTACATCAAAGTGCAAAACAAACAACAGCGGGATAATCTGCTTACCAACTGGATTAAAAATTATGGTGTGCTGCCGGTGTGTAAAACCTGCAAAGCCGCCCCGGCCAATGCTGTATTAAAACCAGATTTATCCTGGATCAATAGCACAGGCTTATCAGCCAACTTAAAAAATCAACTTAACGATCTTTACAACAATAGAAACCAGGGCAAGAACTACTATATCTCACTTGAACCTGGTATAGGAAATCCGAACTTCTCCAATGAGAATCCTTATTCAGGATCGACCAATCCGGATGCCGGCTTTAGGTTATTATCTCTCTATCGTTACTGGAACATGATTAATTATTTTTTCCCCTACAGGCATATTACCGATAAAAAATGGGATACTGTACTGAAGGAGTATATCCCAAAGTTCCTGAATGCTAACGACAAACTCTCGTATGAACTTATAGCCGCACAGCTGATTGGAGAAGTGAACGACACCCACGCAAACTTATGGGGAGGACGGGAAAAAAGTAATGCGCTAAGGGGAACCAGGTTCGCAGCCTTTAAAGCAGAATTTGTGGAGAACCAATTGGTGGTTGTCGATTACTTTAATCCAGAATTTTCAGAATTGGCAAAAGTGAAAATCGGCGATGTAATCACACATGTTAATGGTAAGACAATTAATTCATTGGTTGATAGTTTAAAACCTTATTATCCTGCCTCTAATAGCGCGGCCAGGCTTAGAGATATGTCTATAGACCTTCTACGTAGTCCAAACAATACGATTTCCTTAAATTACCTCTCTGACGGTCAGAAACGACAAGTTAACGTGTCAACCTATGAGCGGAAGAATCTACGCATGTACCATTGGTACAAGGTAGATAGCAGCCAAAAATGTTTTAAGTTATTGCCTGGAAATATCGGCTATATTACGCTTGCCAACATTAAACAAGAAGACATTCCGGAAATAAAAAAGACTTTTAAAGAAACAAAAGGTATTATCATCGACATCCGTAATTATCCAAATACATTTGTTCCATTTTCCCTTGGTTCTTATTTCGTAACTGAACCCACTTCATTTGCAAAGTTCTCAACAGGAAATCCAGATAACCCGGGTGAATTTGTTTTTCGGAAAGGGGATAAAATCACCAGCGACAATAACAAATATAAGGGTAAGCTGGTTGTACTTGTCAATGAGAATTCGCAAAGTCAGGCAGAATATACGGCAATGGCGTTCCGTGCGGTAAAAAATACGACTATAGTTGGAAGTACGACGGCTGGCGCCGACGGCAATGTTTCGACTATCTTTTTACCTGGTGGACTTAGAACCATGATCTCAGGCATTGGCATTTACTATCCAAATGGAAAGGAAACACAACGTGTGGGTATCGTTCCTGACATTGTGGTAAGGCCAACTATAACAGGTATAAAAAATGGAAAAGACGAAGTGCTGGAACGAGCAATTAAGGTGATCAACCAATAGATAGCCATTGTGGATCAACTTCTTAAATTGTTTTGGCGTGAGCTTGAGCGAGTTTTTTGATAAAGATTTATACGAAAATAAATAATCTTTAGGTATGATACATTTTAGAAATGCTACAAATGCTGATTTTAATTTAGCCTTTCAAATCAAAAAAACATCAATCAAGCCATATATAGCGCAAATATGGGGTTGGGATGATGACGTTCAGCTAGAATTTCACATTAAAGACTTCAATCCTGAAAAAACTAAGATCTTTTTTGATGAAAGCAATGAGGCTGTTGGGCTTATGGTGACTTCAGAAGATGATACAAATATTTACCTTCAAAGCCTTCTCTTGCGCCAAAATGCTCAAGGTAAGGGCTTAGGTACAAAAATATTGCGTGAATTAATTGAGCAGGCAAGATCAAGGTCGAAACAGATCAAATTACAGGTTTTTAAAGTAAACAATAGGGCTAAGGCTTTATACGAACGATTGGGTTTCATTACAATTGGGCAAACTGTATTTCATGATGAAATGATTTGTAGATAAAGATGCCTTAAATGCTTCTTGTGCCATCTACGAACTGCCTGGGTATCTATCATATAAAGATAAAAATCATATTTTTAATATCAGTACCTATATGATTGATACAATAGATTTCAAATTTGGTGAAGCTAATGCAAATTTAATAAATGAAGAACCAGAGAACCATCCAGATGTTGTTAGAGAAAGGATATTTCAACTTAATCTCTTAAAATCTTATACATAAATTGGCATCTTAGAACCAATTTTGGACCTTAAAACTTAACGCGAATGCTTAAAGATCATCGGGTTTATATCCAATCCTTTTCCATGTAGGATTAGGCTGCTCCTGTTTTTCAAGAAGTTGATCAAGATAACGAAATACGATCTCCATATTTTTATCCTGATTGTCTAGCTTGTTCTTGATTTTTTCAATCTCCAAACGGATTTCTGTATTATCCATAAACATGTGACGGATCCGGGTAGATATGCGCATGATCTGAATGTTAACCGCTATCGCCCTGTCACTGTTAAGTATGCCAGAAAGCATAGCTACACCTTGTTCGGTAAATACTTTGGGGGCTTTTCGTGTTCCGCCCCAACTTGATGTTCCATTTTGGAACATCAAGTTTTTAAATCCTGACCTAAGATCAGCGCAAACATCTTATTTTGAAAACGGTGTAACAGTGTCAATGCGAGACGTACTTACACATTTTGCCAAAAAAATAAATAAAACTAAATAATTAGTTTATATTAGCTTTTATATTAGTAGTAACATTATGAGAACTTTATTTTTTTTATGTATGCTCTTAAGCAGTACCGGGTTATTCGCTGAGCAGATCAAATTTGACATCCAGGGCAAAGTAAAAGAACCTAATGGGTCAAAGTACGCCTATCTTTACAGCAAAGGCGACAAAGATCTTTTTATGAAAGTGCCATTAATAAACGGTAGTTTTAAATTCTCATCTGCCGTTGATCTTGAGAAAAAACTACTGCGTTGGGGTTTAATATTTTTAGATGCCCGTGGTGACATCAAGGTAGAGGATATTGAAAAAAATCTACGCAATAAGACTTGGGTACCTGGCGGAACCCCAAAGTTAAAAGTTATTATACTTGAAGATGTGGATCTGAATATCCTCAAAGAACAAGAGATGAATTATCTTACAATATCGGGGAAGGGGCAATTGAATAAGCAGGTGAAAGAGCTGGACGGGAATGGAAACGCGAAACAATTGAAGCTGGCGGAGTTCATTAAAAAATATCCAGATTCACCCGTGGGCTTGGATTATTTAAAGTCTGTACCTAAATATTTGAAGGTGCTCCCCATCGAAAAAATTAAAGAAGTATTCGGAAACACACCTCAAGCGATGCTAGCAATGCTATCTCCAAGGTTAAGAAATAGCGCTGAGGGAAAGTCGATCAGAGCAGATATTGAAAAGTTTCAAAAAAAATAATTCAATTAACCAGTTTGCCTTACTCACCGAATCACTCACCAATTTTTGTGAATTCATGCGAATTTTGGCAATTCCCTAAAAGCAAAAAGCCCTGCTAATCGTTCGATTGCAGGGTTTTCTACATTTTGATAGTCTTTTGGTGTGATCAAGCTTGCATTGGCCCGAACACATTGCCGCAGCCTTCCTGAATCGAACCCGGTCTCCCCTTCTGCTCGAAGTCAAGCCAGTATAAAAACAAAAAACCTCCAAGCTTTAGGCTTGAAGGTTTCTGTGATCCCGCTGGGATAATAACTAAATAATCCAACTGGTACTAAATGAGCAAGTTATAAATAATAGTTAATCGTCATTTCTGAGTGGGCACCAAACTGGGCACCAGTTATTTTGATACGATATGACTAACTTTAAAGAACAATTTGTTATTAAACAAATATAAGTTATTTATTTGATATTTAACGACTTATTATTTTTTATGCTTTTCACATTTAATGAAATGCATTTTTGTATTAAGCAAAAATGTTCAAAATCACTAAGATCTTGTTCCTTTCTTATAAAAACAATGAATTTTCTTATAGAGTAATTATAGGATAATGATTACTTATTTCTAAAAGACCTCAAGGTTATTTATTTTTAAGTAGCCGACATTGAAGTAGAATAATTTTTAACTATTGCAGTCTTGAACAGAATTCATTTGTCGCTCAGGGTTGTTAAAGTTGGAGTGACCATAGTCCATCCCGAATTGCAGATTATCCCCGGGAGTCTTTGTTTTGAGCAGAAATTGAAAATTATTCCAGAAAGCCAGTCGCGAAAAATGCTGATCGAAAGATTAGAACGGCCAGTTTGCCCCTGAATACGTGATCATTTAAAATTGAAATGGGGTAACAGTTTAAATGCGGAACGGGCGGCCATTTTTATCGAAATACCAACTAAGACTCGGCCTGCTAAAATAAATAGGCCTACTTGTAATGATTAGAAATGACCTGCAGTTCTGAAAAATTCACCCGTAACGAAAATACTACATTAAACAAATATTAATTAACAATATATTGTATTATTAAGTATTAATCCTTAAACTTTATTATGAAAAAACATCTATTGATGATGCTTGGCGTTGCCATGACCATTATTTCCTGCAAAAAGGAAATGGACAAAATATCGAGCCCCGATCTGGACCGGTACAACAGAAATCTAAAAAGACTTACAAGTGTTGTAGGGCGAATGCATAATGACGGCGTGACTGTAGCACTTAAGGTTAAAGGAAACAGTTTTAGACCTAATCTTCAACAATCTTTGTTTCCTACAATACCAAGTAATCCGACGCCTACACTTTCGTATTATCAATCCTCTGATGTCAAAAATTTGAACAATGCAATTTACGATTATGTCCTTGCCCAACCAGAATTTAGTGGATCTGGCCGGGGTATAATCACTGAAGTTGTTCCTAAGGTCATCTCCATTGTATATGCTCAAACCTCACAACAGATAGATTCAAAAGTTGATTCCACAGTTTTAAGCTTGAGACAAAACAATATCTTAAGCATAAGAGAGGCAGGAATGATCAAGGAAATTCAGGATATCTTTATGGACGGATATTCGCTCAACATGAATCAATCCGTCGCCGGACCTTATTTTTCAAACAAACTGAACCAACTTAAGAATAAATACATTAACATAATTTGGGATATAAATGAAGGTGAAGCTTTTTTAGGAGCCTTGGAGATAGCAATAAGCTCAAACCAATATTGGCATTCTAATACCGCTCAAGTACTTCCTATTGCATCCAAAGTTGCTCAACATAAGCTGATGTCTATTGATAAAACTGGTAATTTGTTACTCCCGCCATTTACTCCTGACGATCCTGAAACGCCGATTGTACAAGTAGATCTGGTTGCTTATTTATTATCTTGGGGTTGGCAAGTATATAATCAATACATGGCAGGAACCTTAGACTCAAGTGGCCAATATGATCGAATTTCTAGAGGTTTGCAAGCTGCAATTTCAGCAAGCACGCTTAGGCTTATTAAAACGAGCATGGCAGTTCTGAACGACGATATGTTTAATGGCGTAGACGGAGGTACATTGCCAGGAGGTGGTGTAACACCAACATATAATTTTCCGTCACCACTAACTACAGATTTCGTGTATTACACAAATCAGTACACCCATATTGGATCTAATTATAGACCACCATTTATCACAACTAGAATATATGCAGGCAATAATTTTTACTATTTCGATTCTTCACTAACTCGGAAGTTACCTGATGGATATTATATTTTGCAAGAGGATTTATCCACTAACAAATATTATCAAGTATCAAACGGTGTTGTGATTGCAATAAATACTGCCACAAATAATCCAGATGCACCATTAGGCCCATGGGATCCCTATAATCCTTTTGAGCCGACATTGGTTCCTGCAAATTAATAATTTTAGTTTGTTTGGTTAAGGGGTGGTCGAAAGATCATCCCTTTTTTGTATTCATATCGAGGAACATCAAGATAGAATTATAATAATTAGTTTTTCATTAAAGGGCCACTAAAAAACTCTTATTATATTAAATTTTGTTTTGGTTGAAAGTTTAGGGCAAAAAACAATTAGCTATAAAAACCAAAAAGAAATGATTTCCATTTGTTAATCATCCCTTTGAAGTAAAAGCTGCTGCTGCCAGCATAATATTTATTACAAAATTCCTTTATAGAAATATGTCAAAGAAAGTACCTTTAGTCCCAACCGACATACTGACTCCTGTTGTACAGCCCTCTCCGCCAATAATATTTGTTTGCTCAAATGATAAGCAGGTGATCATTGCCTGGAAATAAGCCGAGCCCATAAAAGATTGTATTTACAACTGGAAGGATATGATTACGTCTATCTTACAATTATATCTGGAAAGTCCTTCCAATGATTCAATATCTTCACATTAAAGCTTACTTCAAATCACCAAATGCTTTATTTGGACCACTACTAGTTATCAATAGTTCCATAACAAAAATAACCCTAGATGCACTAGTGAAGCATGAACCTTAATGTTCTCAACCAACTTAAGATTTCTTTTACGGATTTAATTCTTGGACATTTTTAGCCTTATTTTTTCTGCTTTTTACTTTTACTGAAATACACACCAGCGTCGTAAATATAATTGAATGTATGATTTTAAGTACTCTGGATAACAAGATTTGTATTACTGAAGTTTTTAAATTTCAAATCATCCTTATGAATACCAAAGTATAAACAATTGTCACCATAATTTGGTAGACTAATTCGCTTATTACATAGATCTATCTGTAGTAGTAGAATAAATTCACCACCAATTTCTTCTGCCAATCCATATATTCTGATAATAAATATCTTCCGGCTTAATTACCGCAGCCCCCCAAAACATTCTTACCGAACCATCCATAACAAAACTTAAGTAGACTAAATTTTATCATTCTCAATGTGTGGTTTTTTTTATGATACACTGGTTTTCGAACCAATACTATTTTCGAAAAAACATCATGAAAACCATATCATCTAAGTGTCATCAATTAATAATTTCTCCTCTATTATTAGCCAACTTCCTGCGCCATTGTTGTATTTGCTCAGGTGTTTGTTTTAACCATTCTGTTACCTCACCAATAATTTTTAACGGTGCCTGGGTACGGTAAGAACGCGTTAAATTCCCGGGAAACTTTTTGTTGGTCACATTCGGATCATCCTCAAAACTGTTTGTGGGTTCAACGATATAAACCCGTTCAGCACCTTCTCCAAGCGCCAGCGCAGCTGCAAGTCCGGCGCTGTTCACCAAGGCCGTAAAGTAAATATGATTCATCACCAGTTCTGACTGATAGTTGGAAGTGCGGCCTGTGGTTAAAAGATCTCCAATTTGGAGATCTGCCCTTGTTCCATGATAAAAAGGTCCTTTATCAATAGGTTGGCTTATGGATGCTGAAGCTAAGCTATCATACCTTTCTGCATTTTCCATATCGCCGAGCAATTGATAATGATCAGCAAGGGACGAATATATGTGCGTTAGAAAAGATCCTTTTAGTGATTCATTACCGGCATTCAAGGCATGCTCTAATGCCGTTTTATACCAATCAATTTTACCGGGAATAGCGGTTTGCAGGCTGGCCATGTACCAGGCTGAGATAGCCTTTTCAAAATCGTCTGCTGCTTCATTCCAGGCCTGGAGGAATGTTTTAGCGGCTTCTTCTGCATTCCCGGTTTCATTCAGGTGCATACCTTTCATTAAAAGCATGATGAGAGGATGGTTGGGACTAAATTCCATATTTGAAGATTTTCAACAAAATAACGCAAAAATTGCTTTTTACAATGCCCTACCCTATTTTGTAGGATATAATCTCAGGGAAATAGTTTTAACTTTCTCTGACTGTTCGTTTTCTTTATGCGTAGTTCTAAGCATTAGAATAAAATTGAACTTATAAACTCAAATAAAAGTGCGTCACAGACTCTTTTCTATTTGCTAATCAGTAGAGCCCAGCGGAATTCTACAGATAGACAAGGATATAGCTGAATTTTAAATTTAATAAATAAACGAGCGGGCATTTGATACCCGCCAGTTTATTTATTCGGGTAAGGCAACTTTTTCTTTGCCAAAGCCCCAGTTAATTCCAAAAAGGGAAATAAGCTTATTTGGCCCTGAAAAATCTTTGCCGAAAGTTCCATTGATAAATATATTGTCCGATACCTTCACACTAATCATACCTACAGTCCTGTTTTTTGAATCAGAAACCCCATTTGTAAATCTGTATAACGATTCAACAGCAATATTTAATCGGTTGAGTTCAAACCCTAAATTGCCCCCTGCATCAAGATTATGGGCTTTCCCGATTACATTTTCGTCATTTACCTGATAACGATCGTACAGATAGCGGCCCAATGCATTTATAGAAAAATAGTTAGTTGCTTTTTTATCCAGTTTCAAATTAAGCGATAAACCGGTCCATACACCCGAACGGCCTATTTTTATCGCATCACTGCTGATACCATATCCGGCAGTAGCAACAGAAACGTCCCATGCAAATACAGGTTTTTGTATAATAAGATCATTTATTGTCTTAAGATCGGGAGCTGAAAGCTTGATCCTTATTTTCTCTGTTAATGCATTTATCTGATCCTGGTAGTTTTTATCGCTGGCATTGAGCCTGGATATAGCATCAATTAAATCCTGATTGCTTGAGATGTCTTCCAGTGCATGCTCATGCCAGCTGTTAATTGCGCTATTAAGTGCTTTGGTGTGATCTTTATGATATGCCCTCAATAAGGTCGTATGGGCACCTATTGAGAAAACTTTTTGTGATTTTTCTATATTGTCAGGGATAAGGTCTTTATTTATAAAACCAACCGAAAGGGAAGTGAATTTCAATCCGGAGAAGATATTCTGCCTGGTATCGTCTAAAACTTTGCCGGATTCTGGCCGCGTTAAACCTAAATAAGAATATATGCTAATCCCTTCGGGATCAACCCACCAAACCGGCGCAAATTGCGCTGAAAAATTATCAGGAAAGTATGAGCCACCGTTTGCAACGGATTGCACTACACCTAATGCAAACGATTTAGGGGTGGTTGGGTTTTGGACCAAGGTAGGTGTGATATCGGTAAGTGAAAATGCCGGCGAAACCGGTACACTTAAACTTTTAAGCGTACTGGATTTGCTTGAAGTTTCTGAAGAACTTTGCGCGATGGCATTACAGCATACCGCTGCTAATGCCAGAGTGAACACGAACTTTTTCATACAAGGTCGATAATAAAAATAACATAACAGCTAGGATCTTGATAGGATTTTAACGGACTATTAAAGGTTTTGGTACCATCATTACCTCCTGAAAGTGTGTAGCTGCCTCTTATTGCTGCTGCTTCGGTTGCTCGACTTTCGGGGTCGGTACCGGTCAGATTTACCAAGGTAAATACGGTAAGTCGTTTTCCTTTCAAGAAAGTACCTTTACCTATGGCTTGATTGGCAATATCGCCAGTTGCATCTACTGAATGGGCCACGGGAACTCCGGGACTATTATCAGACACTATTAAAACGCTTGCTCTGCTAGCGGCAAGGCCAACAGTTGTGATGTCTACTGATAGACTGACTTGGCCATTACTTGTACCAATGTTGTAAGTATTTGACATTTTGAGGGTTGTTTAGAGTGATTAAATAAAGTTAACTATTTAGGCATAAGGTGTTTATTAAGTAATTGCAATTTATTTTTAAGATAACTTAAAGAAGCCAGGCATTAATTTTTTACAGCTCACAATGTATTTTAAATAAGGTAATCCCCTTTAAAAATTTTCGACCCAGGCAGGGTAGTATTTTATTGTAAATTACTTAAAATTAATCTGTTAATTCTTAGTTTTCTAATTTACAATATGTTATTTCGATTGAGAATACCTACATGTCGGTATTTTTAATTTTATTTACGCTAATGCAGTAGTTATGATGAAGGTTGAACTGTTTTTGATATTATTGCTTGTAAGCGCCAGAATGTATAATCTATTAGGGGCAATATAAGCAGACAAGGAGTAGATTTGCTTTTGGAATTGATAAAGAGGCAATTAACTTGAAGTTGCAGATCAAGCCAGATGACTTCTTCTTGACAGGAAAATAAGATTCGGCCGCGTGTTAAAGATTTTTATTCAAATTTTAACCAATCCAAAACAAAAAACCTCACATTTCTGTATGGCTTTTCATGATCCCGCTGGGATGTACATTCAAGGCATGCTCCAATGCAGTTTTATACCAATCAATTTTACCGGGAATAGCGGTTTGCAGGCTGACCATGTACCAGGCTGAGATAGACTTTTCAAAATCGTCTGCGGCTTCATTCCAGGCCTGGAGGAATGTTTTAGCGGCTTCTTCTGCATTCCTTGTTTTATTCAGGTGCATACCTTTCATTAAAAGCTTGATGACCGGATGGTTGGGACTGAACTCCATATTTGATGATTTTTTAACAAATTAACGCAAAAATCGCCCTATGCATATGGGAACTTAACTGGTGCTCATCATCTCTTTTCGATCACGTGCAACATTTTTCAAAAAATCAATTTTCAGTTCATTAGTGATTTATTTCGCAATTGTATAATCCTGCCAAAACTTAAAACTGGTGCCACAGCCAGCCTTTAAATTACATTAATGGGATTGTTGATATTGACTCACCCAATCGCTAACCTTTTTTTCAATATGTTTTAGCTACAATTGCCAGACGTGAAATTAACTTCAAAAGAACAAAGTTTATATTCCAACTATTTGATGAGAATGTCCTTGTATCATAATTTGTATATTTACTAAACTAAAAGACATCAAATGCTGCCATTCGGAAATAACTGCCCCGCTACCGGCAATTTTAAATAATACGCTATGAGAAGAACCTTTTTACTGACAACCATTGGACTGTTGTTATGTAACCTTACATTTGGCCAATCTGTTCAGTACAAACAGTTTGACAGCTTATTCAATGCTCTTTTTAAGCAGAAAATGTTTAATGGAAATGTGCTGATTGCGGATAATGGGAAAATCCTATTTGAAAAGAGTTATGGCTTTGCTAATGAGCAAACCAGGCAAAAAATTAATAACCAAACCATATTTGAATTGGCATCCGTTTCCAAACAATTTACGGCCATGGGAATTGTTTTGTTAGCAAAACAGGGAAAACTTAACTATGACGATAAAATTTCAAAATATATTCCTGAATTGGATTTCTACGGAAACATCAGCATCAGAAATTTACCTCATCACACTGGCGGGCTTCCTGACTATATGGAGATTTTTGAAGAAAAATGGGATAAAACAAAAATTGCGACCAATCAGGATATTGTTAATGTCTTCGCTAAATACAGACCAAAAGTTATTTTTGAACCAGGTGAAAAATACCAGTACAGCGATACAGGTTACACTTTGTTAGCTTTGATTATAGAGAGAATATCAGGTAAGACCTTTGGAAAATTTTTAAGTGAAAATATTTTTCAACCCTTAAAAATGAAAAATACGTTTATCTACAGGAGGAGATTTGAACCAAAAGAAATAAAGAATTACGCGATTGGGTATGTTACAGATAGTTTAGGCCACCAGATGCTTACTGATAGTTTTGGAAAAGAATTTTATACTTATTATCTGGATGGAATTGTGGGGGACGGAACAGTAAATTCTACAACAGAGGACCTGTTAAAATGGGACAGCGCACTTTATACTGACAAATTGGTAGATGCAAAAGATAAAGACCTTATATTTAATTCTGTAAAAACCAACGATGGAAAGGAAACTCATTATGGATTTGGGTGGTTCGTAGGGAATTCGAAAAAATATGGCAAAATCGTGTATCATTCTGGTGGCTGGCCAGGGTATTCCACTTATATAGAAAGGCATTTGGACAATGACAAAACGATCATCATCCTACAAAACCGTTCAGAAGCCAAAATAAATTCATTTTTGCAAAAAGTAAGAGCGATATTATATAATTAATTTAAAAAATATGTATGCTTTTTTAAGGGATACCCGGATTGGTGATTCATTTAAATTTTAGATAGTGATCCCGCTGGGAGTGGCTAAGTCACTTTCGGCCCGAACACCCGGCCTGCCGTTCTGATCGAACCTGAGCAGGGATAAAAACAAAAAAGCCCCAACTTTCGTTGAGGCTTTTTGTGATCCCGCTGGGATAATAACTTAATAATCTAAGCGGTACTATATGAGCAAGTTATAAATAATAGCTAATCGTCATTTCCTATTGGGCACCAAATAGGGCACCAGTTATTTTGATACGATTTGACTAATTTTGAAAGAACAATTTGTTTTGTAAATAAATATAATTTATTGATTTGATATTTAAAAACTTATTATTATTTATCTTCTTTTGTTTTGTTGAAATACATTGCCAGCCTATTGAATATACTTGAAGTCATCAATTTAAGTACTTTGAATAACAAGCTTTGTATTATTGAAGTTTTTGCATTTTAAACCATCCTTATGAATACCAAAGTATTAACAATTTTCATGATAATTTGATAGACTGATTCGCTTATCGCATAGATCTATCTGTAGTACCAGAATAAATTCATCACGCATTTCTTCTGCCAAGTCCGTATATTCATTTATTTTCTGATAATAAATATGTTCTGACTTAATTACGGCAGCCCCCCGAAACATTCTTACCGAGCCTTGAACAGCGTTTGGATCACCTGGCATATGATGCCTGGTACCTCCAGATTTGCCCGATAATTAAGGAAAATGTTAATTATGCATCGGAAAAGCTTATCCCGATGATATATTTAGTCTCTCTATCTAGCGTACTCAACGGAAAAAATGAATATGCCCCTAATAAAGAGAAAAATAGCCTATCGAGTTAATTTTATTCATAAACTTAAGTATCCTCACCTCCAATTATCCAAGGTTTGTACACTACTAATAGACATCTCATGATATTCTTTTACTGGTTTAAACATGACCTCTTTTATCTGATGGAAAATACCCAACATAGGCAAGTAGCGATATCAACAATTCAATTGTGCAGATGGAAAAAGCTATGATGGATATAATTCTAAGAACAAATATACCATAACTGGTAACTTAGAGTTTTTTCTAGCATTATTTAGAGAAGTTTTTAATAATTCTATTGATTTCCAAAAAGTTCATCATTTTCTTTTGCCATAGCAGATTGTGCTAACCAATAATCTATACCTGTTTTTCCAGCCCCATCTGGATCAATTTTAAAAAAATCAGGAATTATTTCATGGATTTTTCTAGTCTCAATTTCTTTTAGGAAATAAGTTATACATTCTAGTAATTTTAAAAACGAAGAAAATATAATTTCACTTAATCCTTCAAAATCATTATAATAATCATAATCAAAAAACCTTATTGGAAATTCATTATTTATCATTTCCTTTCTCCCGTCAAAAACCAATGGGCCCATATCATTTCCTTCAGCCCCAAATGGGTAAATTTTAATAGCAATCAATTCTTCCGCAACGTCATTGTCTAAAACATCTATGATCTCTTTCAACGGTTCACTGGGAAAAGAATGCGGTAATCGCACTAGAGCGCAGTCACAATCCAAGAAAAAGTATAACTTATGCCATTCTATAAAACTTTCGGGAAATTTGACCTTGAATTTTTTTTCGATATTTTGATAATCCTCCAGGTTAAATGTCCCATTCATAGGCTTCCAATTATGCCAACCGTTATCATCCACAGTTGAGGCCATCATATCCTTTGGTGTTTGCTCTTTAAAAACGGCATTTAATTCTTGGCTAAAAAACTGTTTAAAAAAGTCATTTATTATCTTATCTTTATTTCCCATTTATTATTAGCATCAATACAAAGCAGTTATTTTCATACAATTTATTGCTAGCAAAGCGTTAAAGCTGAAGAAATCCACAAAGTTATTTGAAATTCCAGACACTTATATATAAACATGAATATAAAGAAGGTTGCTTTAAATTTCGAGACAATCTGTTTCATTAGATGTAATATGCCGAATGTATCATTTGCATTTATACATACCAAATTTTTGCAGTTCAATTTTAGCGATTGAATCTAAATCTCTGCTTGTATAAAAATGTAGTGCTTGAGCGATATAATAATTCTGACCTTTAACACATTCATCGCACAACACTGGTGGTGGCATATTTTTAACAAAATTCTGACCAATGGTATCAATTCTTCTAAATAATTCTGCAGAATAAATACCTTCAAAAGTGTTACCGACATCTTTTTTGCTTATTTCTGATATGGCATTTGTGCCTTTTAAACTTTCTCTCATTATACAATAAAATACACGGTCTTTAAATGCGGTTATACAGGGATTCGCACCTGTACTTTTTATATAATCAAATTTTGGGTATTGGTAACTTGTATTACACCCGAATAGTATTACCAAAAAAGGTATGAAAATTTTTCTTCTTATATTCATAAAGTTAATTTAAAATCCATATGTCAATCCAATCAATAGGTGCATCGCCAAAATGACATTCAACACCACATGTTGCGTTATCATAAAGTAAATCTGCGTGTCCGCTAGCCCAAAGAGGGTTACTCGAAACTAAACAGTAAATTCCTTTTTTATTTGATAACAATGATGGAAGATTTTTTCCTCTTTCCCCTGCCTGAGCTCCTGTAATTTTTGAATGATTCGCATTATGAGGCGTTTTAGTATCTCCATCATTTGTTCCAAATGTTCGTCGCATCCAAGCATTTAACTCTTTAGCTCTGATAAAATAATATTTTCCATCTTTATCTTTTAAGGTTTGAGCAGGATAATTTATTCCATTTATAGTTGTAGCTGCAATATTGGGAATGGATATGCCGCTTTTTAAAAGAGCATAAGAAACTCTTATCGCACATGTATTGATAGCGGTACCACCAGGTGTATACAATGCTCCAACATCCCCACCTAAATGAGTTAATAAATCTACGTATGTTGGGTAAGGTGATCCTATTTTGTTATCTGGAAAATTGCTGGAAAAATTTGTCCATGTTGGTAAATCTTGCTTAGGAATACTTAAAATTGAATCATTCCAATAAGCTTCATTGAAGCCACCGTCTTGCCCTTCCGATTTACCAAGAAATTGATTTTTAAAAACTTCAATGCTGATATTCTTATTTGCATTTAAATATTCTATCCCCCAGTTGACAAAATCGATATCACCTTGAGTTCGGTTAATTATCTTTTCTGTATAGGTGACAATTGCATCTGCAATGTCTTTGTGGGTATTGATAAATGAAATATTAGCATCTCCGGTTACCCAACCTTCATTAACAAGGTACTGTGCCGAAAGATTGTTGAAATTCACATTTGGCCCATGCGGCTGGTCGTCAATCGGACCTTCACCATAATCTATCGGAGAAGGCTCAAAGTTATTCGGATCATTAGGATTATAACTGCCTGGATTACCACCGCCACCGCCGTTGTAACCGATAGCATAACTTTCATATATAGGTAGTCCAGCTCCGGTATAAAGCATAACAAGTGGACGAGGAGGGATGGTTACCTGGGTGCCTGGCGTAGTTGGTGTACCACTTCCTGTGAGCCAGCTAAAATCAATATCAAGTCGCCATTCACTATCAAACGAGTCGTTATATGCATCATAAGTATAATATTGGTAAGTTGATAAACCAAACGCACTTCCAGCCCAGCCTATAAACTCGCCAAGTTTATCAATCAACCATCCAAAGAAACCACTGATCTGTTTATCTTTTATTGGTTTAAGCGACTGAAGTTTGTTGTTTTTTACTATAGCGTTTAGATTGCTAGGTGAAGAAGCGCCTACTTTCATAGCATAAAAATCCTTCACTATACTCCTTTCCAGCTGCTGAACTAAAATAGTATCACCCTTAAGATTCCATTCCAATAGCTTTCCTGTCCATATACCATTTTCTCCTGCTTCACTATTTTTGCTCTTTGGAATAAAATTGAGGAGGAATGAATTAATCTTACCTTTGGGGCCATCCTGTATTAGGAACAGTTCCGGTGGGTGCGCAGCATTATAGTTGATATTGCCGCTATTTACATCTGCAGCTGCTTTATTGCTGATACCATTTGCTATACCATTACTGCTCAATGAGTTGTTTTTAAGGCTTGGCGGACTACTCAGCTTTGTGATCTTATCTACATTGAGTGTTGGAATTCGAACGACATTTTTCCCATCCACAATTCCCTGTCTTGCCTTTTTCCAGTCTAGCGCTACGAGCTGGGCATTTTTGCTGGTCTCAAACCATTTTATAATTTCTGTATGCTGAATCAGCTGTCCATTATTAATTTCATGTTCGGGTAGGTAACCTCTGTCTTTTCGACAGGCTTGTGCTAATGATAGGAACATTAGAATTAGGCAAGCCATAGCCCTGCCTTTAGAGAGTGTTAATTTTTTCATTGTAATTTAGCTTTTAACTTAGATGAGTAATTGCCAAATATACTGATATAAATGAATTGAATAAAATGGGAAGTTAAAGTTCTACACAAAACTATAGAGCATCTCTGTTTAGGCTTCTAAAAAAGATGTTATAAATTCATATATTACATATCTCACCGTATTGAGCAGCAACGTTTGGAGACAAATTACTTAAAAAAGTCTTTCTGTGATTTAAGGTATAATTAGCTTTCTTATCCAAACTTGTAGCGTTACAAGATTAAGCTATCTTACTACGGGAAAGCTTTCCATTACAAATACACACACACCCGAATATTCTTAATTTATTTTTAGGTACTACCCAAGTAGTACCCAAAAACTCCCATTTGTCATTCCCAACTTTGGATTATCATTTTAAAAAGCATATGGCAAATATAGAACTCATCACAAAAGAAGATTTAGAACACTTCAAACAGGAACTGTTTTCGGAATTAAGAAGACCAGGGCAAAAGCTGCACAAAAACAGCGAGCAAAAAGAGTTGCTGAAAAGCTATGAAGTCCGCAAACTTTTGAGCATATCACCTGGAACGTTACAAAGTCTACGTGATTCGGGGAGATTAAAATTCAGCAAAGTCGGTGGTTTAATGTTTTACAAGTACGATGATGTGGCGGCACTGATCGAGGGAAAAAATAAAAGTGCTCGCCACTGATTTTTTTAAAAAAAACAGATCGAAATACTACAATCCTAATAACCATTAATCAAGTAAAATCCAAGTTCAGCACCACTGTTCTATGGGCCAAGTGCAAACACCCGAGTGTTTGGCAAGATGTATTTTTGTCCACAGGACAAAAAAATCTTGCCGCCCTTATGGTCGGAGCAGCCACTCGGAACTCGTGCCTGCCTGAACTTTTGATATGTGCCAATATGAGTAACGTAAAAAATGATAAGCGACGGAAAAATTTTTGCTGCCCAATCAGGACAAGGGTTAATAAAGAGACTTATCGACGATTGTAAAATCTGCTTGCTAGTAGCAACTGCAAGAGCGTGGGCGAACTTGCCAGAAAGCCCATTAAAAGGGAAAAGATCAACTGCATGCATAGGGATGTAACCATGAATGCACCCATGGAAGAACTCACCAGCATCAGAAAGGAACTCAAGGCCATAAGAATCAATATCAACCAAGTCACACGAACATTTAATCACCTTTCTGTTAGGCCATTTGTTCCGTCGGCACAGAAAATAAAGTTCTAATTGCCATCTTTTATTCGCTGACTGATCAGCCACGTAGCCTCGAACAGTTTAACCAATTGTTCGTAAACGGTAATACTTCACCCTTGGAAAGGCTTTCTTCCATAAAGGAAGTACTGAGCGCATTGTGAAGCCATGTGTGAAGGATTGTTTTGTAACCGTCCAGTTTATAAATCCTGAACATTTTCTTGAGTACAGATGAAGGCTTTACAATCTCTCGAATGCTCAGATTTTGAGGATAGTTTCTTAGCTTCTTCTTTTCCGTTTTGATATAGCATTTTATGAATTCACTTTCTTGCTTATCATTGAAGTCAAGCTTGCCAAGCTTTTGTTGCTTTAAGAGCCAGGCGGCTTCTATCAGCTTTATGGTTAGTTCGTAATGATACACTAGGAAGGCTGGGCTAAATTTTTTTGGTTCTTCAGATTTAAATGCAACATCGTTCCGCCAGCGTTTTAGCATCTTTAAATGATAGGGCAACCATGCGTGACTAAAAAACTCGTGTACCACGTTTATCGGATCTGTTATTTCATCACTTTCAAGATAAACGATCCTGTTATCCGATGTTTTATTTGTATGCTTCTTCATGGTTTCACATATTGGTCTGTAATACTTTTTCGATCTATACTTGGTCGGTGCTTATTAAAGCTGCATGACCTGATGCCGATTTGGCAAACAGTTTTATTTTCTCGTTGCACATCTCCTTTGCCAACAAAAGAAAAGAAGCCACCCTTTGATAGAGAGACTCCGCATCTCGCCGGGAAACTGTAAAATCATCTTTGTAACGGGAACCAGAATAACTTTTTGCCATGATATCAAACAGTCTTTCATCTTCGAGAGTGGACAAGAAAAGTTGAAAAGGGCGTTCGGAAAAGCATTGACACAAACGGAGCAGGCGGTAAAGATTATGGAACTCCGAACGGTAAGCAATGTGAACCCGCACCAAACAGATACAAGTTTGTTCTACGACCTGATGGAGCATAAAGGCACAAATCCCAAACTGTTCTTTCTCCAAACATTCAGATGCGCACATCAGAAAACCATCAGCCATTGGTATGTGGTGTTCATAATGCCTTATTGCCTTGATTGCGCCGTTTGTGGGGATAAACGCAGGTATTGGATCACTATCTAACAGTCCATCCTTACTATAGAGCTGTTTTCCGTATGTAAGCACGCCAATAAAAAAGCGGCTGTTTTGCTGTACCGCGTCGAGAACGGATTGCTTGCCATGGGAGATCACAGTAATCGATCCATGCTGATAATATCTATTGGCAAAATCCTGCATTTCATAATCTATTCGGGTCGCAGTTTCGGTAACTACCAATAGGCAATGGTCACATTTAAAATAGCCTTGATTGTGATTAAAGCAGCCTTGGGAGTTATAAGTGTAGCTGTTCTGCGAAAAGTTGAAGATCTGTAGCGGTTCGAACTTCTGGGCGAGCCGATGGATAAACTCCCTGAAATGGACAGCGTGTTCGGCTTCTGGTGATAATTTTGGTTCCATATTGATCTCATTTAGTTAGTAGCATTTAAATGAGTCCTGGAGATGCAGAAATAGATGCGGAACTGCATCTCGTGGTTGCATAAAAGTTTCTGAAGCCTTACGTAACACGAGTGTACAGCAGTCCCGCACCTATTTTAGGAATACGCAAATATAGCATATTAATAAATAGGCTGGGTGTTCTGCTGTCTTGCGTTACGGCTTCAGAAATGCAACCGCAAGACCCTTAGTATTTTGTCGTTGTCTAATCTTATATATTCCGATTATTCAATACCCTAAGGTAATCAGTTATTTGCAATACTCCAAATAAAAATACTCTTTTTATGGAGTGTGTTAAAATGGAGTATTTGTTTTACTTTATTTCATGGTAAAAGACAATCTCTTAACAAGCGAAAAAGAATTGAGGAAAATAGGCTTAAGACTAAAAGCCCTCCGCAAATCTAAAGGTTATACTAGTCCGGATAAGTTTTCCTATGAGAACAATCTGAACCGTTCGCAGTACGGTAAATATGAGGCAGGTAATACCAATATCACAATTGGCACATTAATCAATATCTTAAATTGTTTTGGCGTGAGTTTGAGCGATTTTTTTAATGAAGACTATGATGGAATTGAATAATTAAAATACTATAGATAATTTAGGGTGTTCAATGAAAGAATTTTTACCAGAATGGTTTTGAAGTGTTAGATCAAATTTTAATTGTTATTTCACTCGCTAGAAGTAAAAATATCTTTGTACTTTAAACAAAAATCTAATAAAATATGGCTCTCATTTCAAAACTAGATGTAAAACCAGAATCTGTTGAATCGATTTACACATTATATCGTAAACGGATGTTATTGGTTAATAGGAAATACCAACGCAAATTGGTTCGGACGATTGAAGAAAAAGAAAAATTCATCGACAGTCTACATAAGTCTTTACCTATCCCATTAATTTTAACTGCTATAACAAAATATAAGGAAAATACCGTTTATGAAATAATAGATGGTATGCAAAGATTAAATTCGATTATATCCTTTATAGAAAATGAAATTCACCTTGATGGAAATTATTTCAATTTAGAAACTTTTGCGTTAACTAAAAAACTAAAAGACGAAGGAAAACTTGTCCAAAGGGCTCCGAAGCTATCCGTTGATGATTGTTTGACCATAACTACTTATCAAGTTCCATTTTCCATCACAAACTACGAGAATGAAGCTGAAATTGAAGAAATTTTTCGTCGCATCAACTCTTACGGGAAAGTTTTATCAAGTCACGAACTTAGACAGGCCGGTTCCCTAACCTCATTTAATTATGTAATTAGAACGATTGCGGAAAATATCCGTAAAGATGTTTCTCCATCTGATAAGCTTTTACTGGGTAATATGAGAAACATCAGCATTAATAATAAGGGTTTGAAATACGGTATTGATATAAAGACCATATTTTGGTTTAACCATTATATCTTGACTGAGAATAATATCAGAGCTTCGCGCGACGAGGAGCTGATTGCTTATTTGATATTAGCAATAATAATGAAAAATGAAATTAATATTTCTTCCACATCGTTGAACAGAGCATATGGATTAAGTGACGATGAAGAAGATAATATTGATACCGAGAGGCTTATTAAGGAGTTTGGTGGAAGTGAGTTTTTAATAATTCAATTCGAAGCAATTTTCGGTGAGATAAAGAGAGTATTAGATTGTAATAAATCTAAATTTAGAGACTTGATTTTCAAACAAAAAAGTAAGTATAATAATTACGCTTATCAAATTATTTTCCTATCCTTTTATAAGCTACTTGTAGAAAAGGAGATGAAAATCATCAATTATGAAAAATTAAACCGAGAATTATCTGGCATTGGTGATAAGCTTATTACTCCTTCAGTGGATGAATTAAGGCATCGAGCAGCTAGACAAAGGTGTATCAAATCAATTGCAGCCAATATAGAAATTCATTTTGCTAAAAGGGAGTCAACTGACCCAGCTCTAAGTAATGGAACGATAAAACTGGAAACATTGCTGTCTGCAGCGAAAGCAGAAAGCACGTCATATGATTTTAAACAGGGGATATATCAAATGGATAAATCTGATAAGAATATTATTCCTAAGATATTACAAACTCTAAGTGCATTTGTAAATCAAGGTAAAAATGCCGTGGGATACGTTGTTTTGGGAATCGGAGACAAGGAAGCTATTGCAAATGCACATAAAATTTTTTACAGGTCTAATTTCACAAAAAAAGAAAATTTTTACATCCTTGGAGTTGATAGTGAAGTCGAAGCCAGAGGTATTTCAATAGACGATTATGTGTTGAAAATTAAAGATTACATTAAAAGTCAAGAGATTCAACCAGATTACTATAAATCGCAAATTTTAAAAAATTTCGACATTTTTACTTATAATGATAAGTCAATCATCATATTGAAAGTCAATTCAAAGGATGATCCGTGTAAACTAAACGGAAAGTTTTATCACAGGCAGGCAAGTTCCACAGAAGAAGTCCCTCAAACTAGCGAAAAGCAACTTTGGCAATTATTTCTAACTTAATATGTACAAAGGTAGCGATAGCAAGAAACTTGCTAAATAAATCAGAAATGGGAAATATATAATAATTTAAACGGACACCCACTGCAGAACACATCTTGTTTCAAATTAATGCGAAACTGAACGTTAAAAATTATTTCAATTATCTACTCTAACTTTAGGCGCCAATTTGGTACCTTAAAATAAGATAGCTTATCACAATTCGTGACAAGCTATCTTATTGTGAAAATCTAGCGACTCATTCCTTTGCCACGGTCGTTTTTCTGACTATTTCTTGCTTCCTGAAGCTTACGATACAATTCACTACTTTCTAATAGACGGGTATATTCCAGTACCGCTTTTGAAATACTTCCCTGCACATCCTGCCATTTTAGCTTTGTGTCCATTAGTTTTACGGGAACATTAAAGTCGATATCGTTATGGTACATTAGAGACGACTTAGCAGTGTTAGAGTCGACATTTGGATATTTCTGGCAGTAGTAATCTAATATTTCATTCAAAGGCATTTCCATTAACAGGTAATGCATATCGATAAAATCCTTTATCCGTTGTCCGCTATTCACAATTGCATTGATTTTCATGGCCGATATATCCTGATTGGACATCATCCGTATTCCTTCAATGGTTTCTATTGGCCTGATAGATGGATACTTGTGCGAGATAAAGTCAAAATCAACTTCGCCAATACTACCACTTACATAATTGCCCTTATGGCGTTTTACGTCTGCGCCATAGCTGTTCCTTAAGTGTACGGCGAGTTCATCACCATCAAAGTCTGATGAGCTGAAAAGGTCGATATCTATGGATTCCCTGTGTCCGATCCTTAAAGATAGTGCGGTACCGCCTACAAGGTAAAAGGAGCTGAGCTGATGGTCTTCCATCAGTGCCTGGATTAAATCCAGTGTCCTTGGTGTAACTGTTTCTTTGTGTAACATCTAAGTTTTTCTTTGCTCAACTGAAAATATTTGCAAACGGCCTCCATGGTCATATCAGAAAGATAGGTGATGTCTTCTATAAGGGCTTTCACAACATTTTCTCTACCATAAAACCTGATCATCTCTTCCCAATCCATTGTATTGCCTTTATCAAGCACACGTTCGATAACCGTTTTGTAACTCCTGTTCCAGTCCAGTTTTTCGAAATCGAAATCCCAGAATAGTACCTTTGGAAGGTCTGGTCTTCTGACCTTTTGTATCAGTGGCTGTCTTTCAATCTTGATTTCATCGTTTTCGAACGGAATCTTCTTTTTCGAAAGATAGTTGTTCAATGTATGATAGTTATAGGTTGGGTAGCTGTCGCAAAATCCTTTCAGACTTGAAAACACATCGATATCTGTACTGGCAAATCTTTTCCAGTGCACAACGATTACTCTTTTATTCAATTCCTTTAACATCCTACAAATCTAACTAAAACAGGAATTAATGCCTAATATTTTTAAATATTTGTCAGTTAACTATTATTATTAAATTTATTAATTTATATCATAGCTAACTTTTTCTTTAACACCGCCATGTCTTCGCTTACCTTGATATCCAAAATTTTCGCGTAATGCTGGGTAGTCCTGATGTTGGTATGTCCGAGCATCTTAGATACGCTTTCTATCGGTACACCGTTCAACAGCGTAACCGTTGTGGCGAACGTGTGGCGGGCAATATGCGAGGTGAGTTTTTTCTCAATTCCGCACAAATCGGCAATTTCCTTTAGGTATTCGTTCATTTTCTGGTTGCTGGGAACTGGAAGGAGTGCGCCCTTGTTAAGGCAAACTTTGTTGGTTGCGTACCTGTCGATAATCTCAACCGCTGTTGGCAATAGTGGAACCGATGACCTTGTTTTGGTTTTCTGCCGATTGGTAAAGATCCATCGGTCGCCATCAATTCCCTTTCTGATATTCTCCTGTTTCAGTTTGAAAACATCGACATAAGCCAAACCAGTAAAACAGCTGAAAATAAAAACGTCTCTTACCTGCCTCAATCTCGCCGATAAAAACTCTTTTCCCGCGATATGAGCCAATTCCTCTTTGTTCAGATAAAAGCGGTCAACATTCTTCGTTTTGCCCCTATAAGCAGTAAATGGGGATTTGTCTATCCATTCGTTCTCCATACAGATACGAAGGATTTTCCCGAGGTTTTTGATGTTCTTCACCACATAGTTGTTCGCACAGTTCTTATCAGACCTTAGATAATGGTCAAATCCATTCAGAAATGCCTGGTCGATAAATCTAATGTCCATATCGGCTACACCATATTTCAAAGGGATAAAAACCTTAAGGTGTCTTTCCAGAACTTTATAACGGTTCAATGTGCCCCGCACATATTCTTTACCTACAAGCTGTTCCATCTTTAAATTATGATCGGCAACCGCTTCCAAAAGGGTGTGTGAATTAGTAAGCGTACCTTGATAACTTGATTTGATGGCATCGGCACTAATAGGCAACCCCATATCGAAAACACGTTGATGGGCATAATGCACTGCATTCTGCAATTGGTCAAGATGGGTGTTCAACACCTTGATCTCTTCTTTTGAGCCGATAGCTCTGCCACCCTTGGCGTTCCATCGCTTAGGGTCGCAATCCCGATTGGTGGCCATCTCCGCACGGTTTCCCTCTACGGTAATCCTCATGTAGATCGGCACATTTCCACTTACATAGTTCTTTTGCTTTTTCAGATAGAAAAGCAGGCTAAAATTGGTCTTCATAATCTAACGATTAAAGGTGAAACAAAGATAGCTTTGCAACTAAATCTACACAAGATGTTCAGTTTGTAACAACCTGTACAATAAATGATTATATACAATTCGGTGAGTCAATTTTAACCGTTTTGCCTTACTCACCGAATCACTCACCAATTTTTGTGAATTCGTGCGAATTTTGGCAATTCCCTAAAAGCAAAAAGCCCTGCTAATCGTTCGATTGCAGGGTTTTCTACATTTTGATAGTCTTTTGGTGTGATCAAGCTTGCATTGGCCCGAACGCATTGCCGCAGCCTTCCTGAATCGAACCCGGTCTCCCCTTCTGCTCGAAGTCAAGCCAGTATAAAAACAAAAAACCTCCAAGCTTTAGGCTTGAAGGTTTCTGTGATCCCGCTGGGATTCGAACCCAGGACCACTACATTAAAAGTGTAATGCTCTACCAGCTGAGCTACGGAATCATTTTCTCCCTTTCGAGGCTGCGAAGTTAGGAATTAAATTCAATCTTGCAAAAGGTAAATGCAAAATATTTAACAGAAAGTTAACGCTGACATCACAAAATAGGGTTAAATATTTAGAAATCATTTGGTTGAACAAGGACAAAAAAATCATTATTAGAAGAGATTTAACCACAAATGAACAAGGTTTGATAAAAAATATCTTTCTTTCTCCTTAAAAACCTTGTACAAACATCATAATTGAAGGATAAGCGACCTTCATATTTTTTATACCGGTATGCATGTATGATTAAAATTCCCATTTGTTGTAAATAATTTTATTGATTTTTTTATTTCCTTACTTATTTTCACTCTTTAATACATACTTGATTTTTAATGAATATTGAAAATATTTATGGTGAAGATAAATGGGCTACACTTGGGGGTTTTTCACCAATTATTTCTGTCTTTAGTTCTTACCATCCGCTTACTCCAGAGATGGAAGACATTATTAACCGCGATACATTTCCTGTGCATTTTGCCAAAAACAAACATATTGCCTCACCACTAAAACGCAACCGTTACATTTTTCTGATTTTACAAGGAGCAGTGCATGGCTACCTTAAAATGGGAAATAAAAAAATTACCACATGGATTGCTGCTGAAAATGAACTGGCAGGAACCATCAGAAATTTATGGGAGAATGAAGCCTCTGATGAATATATTGAAACGATAGATCCGGTATTTGCGATTGCCATTCCGCATGAAATGTCGAAAATGCTTTATGAAAATTTCCCCATCGCAAATTATGTGGGCAGAAAGATGACCCAGATTTATTTTCAGGGCGCCTCTGAAAGGGCGTATATCTGCAGGCTTCCGACGGCGTTAAAACGCTACCAAAGGTTCATGGTTTCTTATCCGCACCTCATTAACCGGATCCCATTGAAGTATATCGCTTCCTTTGTGGGGATGAGGCTGGAAACATTGAGCAGACTCCGGAACAAGCCTTAATAATCTGAACCAGGAAAACCTTTAATTGTCATTCTGAACGCAGTTGAGAACAGGTAGGCCCTGCGAAGCAAATCTTTTATTAAAAGATCCTTCGTACTTACGACGGACCCCCACTGGGAAAGTCGTCATTGCGAGAAGGAACGACGCAGCAATCTTTACGGACAAAAATCATTGGCATGAAAGATTGCTGCGTCGGCTGAAAAAGCCTTCTCGCAATGACGACTCAACGAGAAGGAAATAAAGTTTAATCAACCTCATTTTGTATAAATAAATAATCTTCAGAAATTCACAATGAAAAAAGCCATTACGCTTTCATTTAACGTACTGGCTTTTGTAATCTTAAAAAGATCTGACTATTATTTACTTTTCAACTCATTTAAAATAGGCTTATCCAGGCTTGTTAAAATATTTTGTCTTGGTTTAAGCAATTCGAAAACCACGATTTCGTTCTTTCCTTTTTTCAACCATTCTGCAGGCAGATAAATGGTTTGTTGCGGACCAATGCCCCAATATTTACCTAAGTTATGTCCGTTAACCCAAACCAGTCCTTTGCCCCACTGGCGCATATCCAGATACGTATCGGCAACTTTGGTTAAATTAAAGCTGGCTGATTTAAGTGCTGCTGCCGACGGGCTGTTTACTTTGTCTTGTAGTTTTTGGGCGTCTATATTATCAAAAGGTAAAGAATACATTTTCCACGATTTAATCTCCTTACCATTAAAAGTTACATTTTTGGTAATCCCTTTGTTGTTTTTAAGCAGGTAAGGACCAAAGTTGATCCTTCCCAGGTTTTCAACTAAGATATCCAATTGTACATTACCGGCAGGAAGACTAACGGCCAAACTATCCTGATAAAGCCTCCTGTCTAAAACACCAACCAGTTTTTTATTGATGTATACCAGGCCGTAATCGCGCAGTTCGTTAATTTTGATTACACCTTTACGTCCACCTTTTATGGTAGAGCTGTACAGCACAAAACCATAGGGTTGGTTAAGTGCTTCGAAAGTTAATGGTTGTTCATTTAACTTTGGTTTACCGATCAGGCTAAAGATATCGGTAGATTTGGTAAATTTAATGGTTGGCAATGCCGCAGCAGGTTTAGCCGCTGGCACCTCGGGAAGTACCTGGTTCGCCGATAAATTCCTTTTGATCACTTCGCGGAAAAGCATAAATTTTGGTGTCGCATTACCCGCTTCATCTAAGGGCGCGTCGTAATCATAACTGCTGATCTGCGGTTCGTAAGCGGTTGAATCGTTATAGTTTGCACCATTCATAAAACCCCGGGTTGTACCACCATGAAACATATACATATTGATGGAAATGCCTCCTTTAAGTGCAGTATCTAATTTATTGGCATATGCTTTTGGATCTACCTCATGGTGTTTGGTACCCCACCAATCAAACCAGGCCGGATACCATTCTGGTACAAAGTAAGGGCCTTTACCCTTGTTATACTTGTTAATCAAGGTTCTGATCTGATCAGGATTATCGATCCCGTTAACGCCTGGAAGTAAACCAGCCAGGTGTCCGCCTGCTAATGCCGGAACCGGATCACAGGTGGAAAGTATACCATCAAAACCGGCATCTTTAAAGAGCTGTTCATTAATTTTCAAATATTCTTTATCATTTCCATAAGAACCATATTCGTTTTCTACCTGTACCATTAAAATGTTGCCACCACGGTTAACCTGCAAAGGCGCCAAGCGTTTACCAATCTCGGTAATATATTCCTTGTACTCTTTTAAATATTGTGCTTCTTTACTCCTTACCTGCAAACCTTTAATGTTCTGCAACCAGTATGGATAACCGCCAAATTCCCATTCGGCACATACATACGGACTCGGGCGAAGCAATACCCATAAACCTTCTTCTTTTGCAATACGAACAAATTCGGTAATATCATTATTACCAGAAAAATCAAAATGATCTTTCTGCGGCTCATGTACATTCCAGAACACATAAGTACCAATAGTATTGAGGCCCATGGCTTTGGCCATTTTCATTCTATCGCGCCAGGCTTCTCTCGGTATCCGGGGATAATGCATTTCTCCCGAAATGATCTGAAAGGGTTTGTTATCAAGCAGAAAAACCGAGTCTGCCAGTTTAAAAGTATGCTTACTTTGCGCAAATGCACCAAAGCTGGCAAAACAAGTAATTAAAATTACTTTAATCCATAGGTGTTTTAAGGTAGGTTTCATCAAAAAGGTATTATTTAAAAAATCAAAAGCATAGTTTTCCCATATCATTTTGTAAAATGCTTTACAGCACAAACCAAATGTTAAGGATTTATGAAATGAGTAACGTTATCATTTCAAATTAATCAGGTTTAATTGCTGATTACGGTGGTAACAGATTTAGCAGGAATACGCACCTGTTTGGTATCCTGATATTGTTTATAGGGCGACAAATTGTATTGATCTGATGTAACATAGGTTTGTACAGCACTTTGCTTACTTCCCTTTACCTCCATGTTCAGCTCAAGATCGTTTTCTGTAGGATTAACCACTACGGTTACGATCTTTTTATTTTGCTGATAGGATGATATATTAACCTGAGGCACATCTGCCCCCAGGGTTTTAACCTGAAGCCGCTTACTGCCAGGGTTAATAAAACGGCTATAGTTACCCAAAGCCCACAGCAGTTTACTATCATAAACCTGTCCATCTGTTTTATTTTTATCGATATAAACCAAACCATCCTTGTAATCGCCGGTGGATACGCCCAGCCACCATTGCCATGAGGTTGCGTTAGATATCACGAGGTCATGATGGATCAGCCTGGCGATAAAAAGTGCTGTAACCATGCCCAAATCACGTTTTTCGCCTTTAAGCACCTCATCACCAAGTACGCAATATTCAGACATCCAATACCTTAACCCTTTGATTTGCGCTACGGCTTCGGCTGTTTTCTTACGGACACCAATAAACTTTTCTTCCGGACTGGTGGTAAAATAACTATGGCCAGAGATAGATTCATCTATATTTGCAAGGTTGCCAACATAATTGGGAGATGCCGGATTAAAGAACTGCTGTACCTGGTTTCCCTTCGCACTATTTCCGTTATTATATAAATAATCGAGCTGACCGGCCTCTCCTATCTGTATTTTGGTTTTCACCTGATTCTTAACCAAAGCATCATTAACACCCCGGTAAAGTTGAGCAAGTTCGGTATTGTTATACGGACAGCCTTCCTGATTATGTTCATTCCATTTCCATTGCGGCTCGTTTGCAGGGCTAAGGTAGCTGAGTTCTATTCCTGTTGTTTTCTTTATTCCTTTAATGGTTTTAACCAGGTAATCGGCAAACTGCGGAAGTTTATCAAAATTCAGGTTGCAGTTTCCATCTGTAGAATAGGCTTTGCCATTTTTGGTAAATAATACGTGCGGACTGTTTACGAAGCCGATAAACTGCTTTACGCCGCGATTTTGGGCTGCTTTTAAAAACCAGGTTTGACCGGGCATTGCGTTCCAGTCATAAGTACCATCAGGCTGCAGAAAAGCGTATTGACGACGCCATTCGTCGCCAATATCGCTTGCCTTACCTTGGGCGGCACTACCGCCTCCAATGCTGAAACGCCACATGTTAAGCCCAATGCCCAGGGGTTGCCCCACTTTGGTGGTTTGGGTGCTAAAAAGCAAATCGGCCATTCTATCCTTTTTTTCTGCGGGCCATAAACCTGCGAACTGACAAGTCCATGCATCAGAAGCGCCAAAACCCTCTATGGTTTGGAATGTGACGGCAGGATCTATTTCTATTTTTAGAGGCGTTTCTTGTGCAAGCGTTGCGCTACCATATAAAAATAAGGCCAGACAGATAAAAGAACGGTTTAGATTGGAGGATGACTTCAACATGTAAACAATTAATTTCTATTGATTAGTAACCTGGGTTTTGCTGCAATTTACCACCTGATGCTAAAATTTCGGCTCTTGGTATTGGTAACCAATAGTGTTTGGTTTCAAACTTACGTCCATCTAAAGCAACTTTAGGGGTGTAAGTAAAACCAGTAGCGGTTTTGGTCACGATTATTCCGCCAGCAGGTTTGTTTTCGGTTACCTCTGCGATTTTCCACCTTCTCACATCATAAAAACGATGTTCTTCAAAAGCCAGCTCTACCCTACGCTCATAACGAACCGCATCGCGCATTTGTGCCTGCGTAAGTCCGACAGCCAATGCAGGCATGTTAACGCCTGGTCTGGCCCTCACCATGTTTACAGCATCTCTTGCAGACATGGTAGATCCCGAAGGAACAGCATCAGGTCCGTAAGCTTCATTTGCAGCTTCAGCATAGTTAAGCAAAATTTCTGCATATCTAAAATAAATCCATGGTTGAAAACCTGCATTGCCCCAAGGGTTTTGTAATGGATAGGCATCATTCATGAATTTTTTAAGGTAATATCCGGTTTTACTTGTATTCCAGTTGTCATTTCCATCTTTACTATCTCTTCCTCCCGGAACAAAGGTTTCTACGTTACGCTCACGGTAGGCTGCACCATTATACAAAATGGTAGCTGCAAAACGTGGATCACGACCTTTATACGGTTCGTTGCTATCATAACCAGAGGTAGGATCGGTAATCGGTTTACCGTTGGCCATTTCGTAATCATCTACCAGGTTCTGCATCGGTAAATTTCCACCCCAACCACCATAACCGTTTGGTCCATTTGCAATTTCCAAATGGGTATGATTGGCATTCTTGGTAAACAACCTTGCAAAAATAACTTCATTGGTTTGGTCGGTTAAAAACAAGTTTGCGTATCCCCCGGTATATATTCCATATTTATTTAAAGAGATCACCGCCTGGGCTGCCGTAACAGCGGCCTGCCAGGTACCTGCATTGTACAACGGACTTGCGGCATACAACAGTAAACGCGACTTAAGTGCCAATGCCGCACCTTTAGTAGCTCTACCAATTAACCAGCTGCCACTATTATCTAAAGGTAAATCTGCAGCAGCCTGATCGAGTTGAGTGGCCACATAATCTATAGATTCTTTAATCGAAGCACGTTGAAACAATGCCGGATCTTGTAGATTGTCCGAAAGTTCAACTATCTTATCCCCCATTAAGACGATGCCGCCGTAGTTTCTGATTAAATCCTGATAACGAAACGCTCTGATGAATTTAATCTCAGCTATCAATTGTTTTTTATGTGTTGCACTCATTGAAATTTTGGACAGTACTGATAGTGCGTAATTACATTCTCTGATACCGCGATAACTTCTTCCCCAATATACGCCGGCGCTTCCTAAATTTTCGGGAGCCAGCTGCCCTCTCTGGATTAACCAGGTCGCATCATCATTATTGTAAACAGATTCATCGGTAAAAGAACTCCACATGCTGTATTCAAAACCTCTGCCAAAACCTGGTACAGATCCATCACCTTCTTTATCCTGTAAGCGTGTACCCAGATACCGGTTGGTTATATAAGCCTCTAATGCTGTCGTATCATTTTCTATGGTAGCAGGCAAAAGAATATCGGTTGGTTCGACGTTTAAAATTTCTTTTTTACAGCCCACCATAGCCCCTGAAACAAGGGATAGGCCTAAAAGTGTTATATATATTGATTTGATTTTCATGATGTTTAAAATTTAATATTGGCGCCTAAGTTAATGATGCGTTGCTGAGGGTAAAACTGTCCGCTACCACTGGTTCCTTCCGGATCGTAATCTTTCACTTTAGAAATGGTGAATAAGTTAAAGGCACTGGCATAAACCCTTACTCCGGAAACGTTGATGCGATCTAAGAAGCTGGCCTTAATGTTATAGGCAAGCTCTACGTTTTTAAGCCTTAAGAACGAGGCATCATTTAACCAAAAGGTATTATTAAACTGCCCACCGCTAATGGCATTAGATGCACGGTCGGTTACCCTTGGATAGGTTCCGTTAGGGTTTGCAGCACTAAACCTGTTATCGGCCCAACTGCTGTAAAAGTTACCTACACTACCTGATTCTGGCAAAACGTATTGGCTTACCTGGGTTTGTCCGGCTAATACCATCGATAAATCAAAGTTTTTGTAAGAAGCACCAAGTGTAAATCCATACGTAATTTGAGGGATGTTGCTATATGGTGTTCTGGTCTGGTCATCGGCAGTAATTTTACCGTCATTATTGTAATCCAGGTATTTAAGATCACCAACTTTGGCACCGCTAACATGCGGGTAAGCATCCAACTCCTGTTGTGTTCTAAATATACCGATCGCATTGTACAGTAGGCCGGCATTTAATGGTCTTCCGGTCTGGCGCTGATAATCTAATGTTCCACTGGCTTCATCAATAAAAATCACTTTACTTTTAGCATAAGTAAAGTTACCTGATGCATTCCATTTAAAGTTTTCGCCGTTGTGGTTGTAATCTAAAGTAGCTTCGAAACCTTCGTTATTCACTTTACCTATATTTTCTGAAGGTACTAATGGCGTGTAGTTCGCGCTGTTATCATTAAATGGATTTACAATACCTGAAGAACCTGGTACTGATGCATTACGTGTGGTTAAGATATCAGATCTTTTCTGCTGGAAATAAATGGCCTCAATACTAAAATTCTTAAACACCGTGGCATTAATACCAATATCAAGCTTTTTGGCTACCTCCCAGGTAATGTTTGGATTTGCCAGTTTAACCAGATTTACGCCCGGTTGTATGGTTGATGATGTGGCGCCCGGGCTTTGAGCTACAAATCCATTTCCAACCAATACATAATTATCAAAATACTGGAAACCTTTCACATTATCGTTACCCAATGCGCCGTATGATGCCCTGATTTTCAAATTATCAACAAATTTAACATTATCGCTGAACCAATTTTCTTTTGAGATTACCCATCCCACAGATGCAGAAGGAAAATAACCATATCGCTTACCCTCCGGGAATATAGATGAGCCATCAATACGTAACTGTCCTTCAAAAAGGTATTTATCATCATAACTATAAGCTAAACGGCTAATTACACTCTTACGGTTATAGTTGGTGCTGTAACCCGAGTTGAGATAATCGGTAGCGGCAGCACCCCCTTGTGAAAGTTCGGGCAAATTGGTAGACAGAAAGTTAAAACGTTGTGCATCGAAATATTCTAAATGGTTTTCGCTTTGCTCATAACCTACAAATGCATTAATATCGTGCAGGTTAAAACGACGTGCGTAATTCAGCTTGATGTTTGAAGTAAGCAATGACTCGTTTTTCTGGCTTTCAGTCAGGGTAGCTCTTTGGTTATTGCCACCCGTAATTACACTGTTATAAGTTTGAGATGTAGAATTGTATTGGTATAATAGATAGGGTTTATTGAAACTTTTGGTAAATACGTTAGATTTATCAGCCGAAAAGAAACCATCAACAGAAAGTCCTTTTACGCCAGGAATAATAAAAGTAGCTCTTAAAATACCATTTAACACCTGCGTTGGCGATTTACTGGTTCCACCGATATCGGTAACCTGCACCGCAGGGTTGGAATTTTCTATACCGGTTGTTGGTAAACCATTTGGATAATATGCGGCTACAATTGGTTTTGCCCTGTAAATAGACCTAAAAATATCGCCGGCTCCAACCTGAGGAAACACACGGTTTTCTTGTCTTCCCGATACCGATAAACCCAATTTAAGGTATTTGGATACGTTAGCATCTACATTTGTGCGGAAATTATATTGGTTGTACTTGGTTGCGCCATTTTTATAAATACCATCTTGAGCAATTGTACCTAACGAAACATAGTATTTAACATCTTCGCTGCCGCCATTAACAGAAAGGCTATGCTGGCTCTGTAAAGCTGTTTTTTTCAAGGTTTGGTCGATCCAATCGGTATTAGGGTACAACAAAGGATCGGAGCCGTTACGGAATTTTTCGATCTGATCTGCCGTGTAAGACTGATTAAGTCCGCCTGAAGGATTAGAATCAAAATTGATTTCGTTCATGATCTGCGCATAAGTAGCAGCATCTGCCATTTTGGGCAATCTTGTTGGTGAGCTAAAACCCTGGTTAAAACTATAATTGATAGTTGGTTTGCCGGTTTTACCTTTTTTGGTGGTTACTAAAATAACACCGTTGGCCGCTCTGTTACCATAAATAGCTGCAGAGGCATCTTTTAGTACTGAAACACTTTCAATATCATTGGGATCTAAACGTTCCAGTCCACCAATCTGTCCGGGGATTCCATCTACAACGATTAATACATTATTACTCCCTGTGGTAGCCAGGCCCCTGATGGTGATGTTGGAACCGTCATAACCAGGTTCACCACTTCTGTTGTTGATCACTACGCCGGAAAAACGGCCAGCTAAAGAATTGGATAAGTTGGGTTGAGGACTTTTCACCAGGTCGGCTCCTTTTACCTGCGATATTGATCCGGTAAGGGTTGCTTTCTTCTGGGTTCCGTAACCCACCACCACTAATTCGTTCAGAGTTTTCGTATCGGCACTCAGCTGAACATTAATGGTTGTTCTATCTCCAACGGTTTGTTCCTGACTGGTGTAACCCACGTAAGAAAAAACCAATACATCAGTTGTGGATGCTACACTAATGCTATATTTACCTTTTGCATCGGTTTGAACTGCTTTTTCAGTTCCCTTAATCTTAACTGCTACTCCCGGAAATGGCACTCCGTCACTTGTAACAGTACCCGTTACCACAATCTCCCGTGCCAGTTTCATTTTTTCTGCCGATATAGCAAAGGAAGAAGCGGCTACAGGTAAACTAATTGATAAGATAAATAGAAAAGCCAGTGCTTTAATTTTAAAGCATTTTAAAGGCGAAAATTCCTTCAGATTTTTTTTTCTCATTTGGTTTGCACATTAATATTTGGTTAGCAGATCAGATCTACACTTAGATAAACAGAATGTTGTTATCAGATTTTATAGTGATAGAACTGCTTTATAAGGGGCTAAAGTAGTGCTAACAAACCACATAAAAAGGGTACAAACAATCCAAATTTAAGGGGTAAACAGACCGAAAATGAGCTTAAATGAGGTTTTAAGGCATATTTTGAGAAACAGGGAGTAAATACAGTTATGGTTTACTTTTTTTACCCGTTGTGTTTACCTGGATATGATTAGAAAATGGCTTCCTGAATTTTTTAATGTACTGCGATGGATTTATATTAAACAATTTATAAAACTGCTCTCTAAAATATTTGGGATCGGTAATGCCTACCAGGTACGAAGTTTCCTGAATGGTTTTATCAGTATTGATAAAAATTTCGGCCGCTTTCCTTAGCCTGATGAAACGGATAAAGCCGTTGGCAGACTGACCTGAAATGGATTTAATTTTACGGTATAAGTTAGATCTCGACATCCCTAATAAAGCCGATAAGGTATCGATATTAAAATCAGGATCGGTAAGGTGTTCTTCCACAATGCGGATACAGTTATCTAAAAACTCCTTATATTCTGCAGAGATTTTAATATGGTTGGAGTTAAGTGTAATTTCATTATAAAAGTACTTTTGCAGTGCGTTTTTACTTTTTAATATACTGGCCACCCTTGCTTTTAAAAAATCCTTATCAAAAGGTTTACTGATATAATCGTCGGCTCCACCTTCTATCCCTTTAAGTTTAACTTCCGGTGCAGAAATGGCCGTAAGTAAAATAATCGGGATATGAGAAATGGAAACATCTTCTTTTATTTTGCTGCAAAGTTCTATGCCCGTCATGCCGTCCATCATTACATCGCAAATCACAATATCAGGTAACAGCTCTTTCGTCATTTCATAACCTTTTTCTCCATTACTGGCTTCATAAAGATGATAATCCATTTTAAAAACCTGTTTAAGGTATTCTCTGATCTCCAGATTATCATCAATAATAATCATGCTTTTTGAATCAATGGTGAGCTGGTTTTCGATTACCTGCCCCTCGGCAGCCTCTACAACTTTGTTGGCACTGATCTCATCCTCTATCAATTCTTTGAACAACGAAGATTCGGTATCCACTAACGCCTCTTCCAATATAACAGCATCTTTAAAATGACTTAAACCGCGTAATAAAGCAATATTAAAGGTAGTTCCCTTATTTTCCGCGCTGGTGTAGTTTATGGTGCCTCCATGCATTTCAACAAAAGTTTTAGCCAGGTATAAACCTATACCAAAACCGCCTTTGGCTGATTTATTACCGGGATCCTGATAAAACTTCTCGTACAGTTTTTCTCCTGCTACTTCTACAATACCACAGCCGGAATCTTCAACACTAATGACTACATTTTCCTTGCTGTTATCTACCATCATCTTCACCGTCCCGCCTTCTGGCGTAAATTTTATTGCATTTGAAAGCAGGTTAAAGAACACGATTTCCATTTTTTCGCGGTCAGCATAAAAAGCAATCATCTCATCGGTACAGCTAAACTCAAGCGTTATATTTTTTGACCGGGCCTGGTGTATAAAACAAAGAAATACCTCTTTACACAGATTTACCAGATTTATCGGTGCTACCTTTAACTTTTCGCCATAAGTATCTGCCTTCCTAAACAACAATAGCTGATCAACCAAACTTAACAGCCGCTTGGCATTCCGGTATACAATATTTAAATCGGTAGTATCAACGTTATTGTCATTTTTGTACAAAAGTTCTTTAACCGGATTGATAATTAAGGTAAGCGGTGTGCGGAACTCGTGCGATACGTTGGTAAAAAAAGATAGTTTCTTCTCGCTCAGCTCCTTTTCTTTTTCGCTTTCTATGTGGGCCAGTTTAATCTGAAATTTTAAATCAGATTGGTACTCGCGATATTTAAGATAAGCATACACCATACCAAAGAAAGCCAAACCATATAAACAAAAAGCCCACCAGGTGCGGTACCAAGGTGGCGTAATGATAATCTGGAGCGAATTTCCGGTCATATTCCAAATGCCATCATTGTTTGATGCCCTGATCCTTAAGGTGTATTTACCGGGATTTAAGTTGGTATAGGTTACTTTATGTTCACTACCGCTATAATTCCATTTTTTATCAAAACCTTCCAGAAAATAAGCATATTGGTTTTTTTCTGAAAGTGTATAATTCAGGGCCACAAAACCGAAAGAAAGCACACTCTGATCGTAAGGCAGGGTAATACTTTTCGTCATGTAAACAGGTGATTTTAAAGGGGAGTCGTCGCCAGGGAGAATCAGTTTGTTAAAAATCGAAAAATCAGAAAAGTAAACCGCAGGCGCTTCTTTATTATATTTGAGTTGTTGTGGATTAAAATGAACGATACCTTTGTTACCTGCCACATAAATTTCTCCTTTAGCATTTTTGCAGATGGCCTCATTGGCGTAAACGCCGTCCTTTTCATCATAATTTTTAACCGTTTTGGATACCGGATCGAAAAGCGAAATACCTTGCTCGGTAGTTACCCATAACTTGCCATTGTTATCTTCTACCAGGTCGGTAAAAACATTGCTGGCGAAACCATTTTGTTTTGAATATACCTCGAAAGTATTTGTTTTGGCTACATATTTATTCAATCCATCCCGGGTGCAGATCCAAATATTTTGATGCGAATCCAGATAAAGACGAGTTACAATATTATTGCTAATGCCGCCTTTTTTTGAATTATCGATCCTGTAATTCGTAAACTTTTTGGTTTTAGTGTTAAAACGGCTCAAGCCACTGCCGTAGGTTCCTATCCAGATGTTGCCCTGAGCATCTTTTAAAAGGCAGTTTAAATGATTGTTACTTAATGAACTTAAATTTTTGGGATCGTTATAATAATGCGTATAAGCTTTGGTTTTATTGTTATAGATTTTTAAGCCGGCATCCGTAGCTAAATAATATTCGCCATCGTTTACTTCTATCAGATCCCTAAAAACATCTTCATTGAAAAAAATACCCAGTGCAGAACGATGGTGGTGATGTAGAAACTTGTTCTCTTTTTCGTTATAACGGTCAAACCCATTCTCGCTCATTACCCATAAATCACCTCTCAAATCAACAGAAAGCTTGATAATATCATTACTGGATAAACTGTTTAAGTTGTTATTGTGCGAAAGTCTGGTAATGGAACGGTTATCCGGATTATATTTATAAAGGCCTTTGTTGGTACCCAGCCAAAAATTGCCCTCATTGCTAATGATTGATTTGATTTCTGCCTGTCCGAAAGGGAGCGAGATGAAATTAAACTTGTACTGGTTAAAATCAATTTTACTAAGACCATTTTTACCACATAGCCAGATCACGCCGGTTTTATCACGGTAAAAGCTTCCATTGGCAAAAAATTCGAGTTTATCTATTTTATCCCATTTATTGAGTTTTGTATTTACCCAAAATATTCCTGCGCTTCCGCCTACCAGTAATTTTCCGGCACTTAAACTCAAAATGTTAAATACAGCAGAATTACCTGTGTTACCGCTATTGTAAGTGGTAAACATCTCCTTTTCAGGATCAAAACGAAACAGATCGCCTTTCCAATAACACCCGATCCAGATCATGCCCTCATTGTCGATGCAGAGCGTCCAGATGTCATTTGGATTTTTTTGACCGGCGATTTCCTTTTGCATATAATTGGTAAACCGCTTTGTTTTTTGATCGAATTTATTCAGCCCATTGCTCCAGTTGCCGAGCCATAAATTGCCAGACGCGTCTTCGGCAATGGCATTCACCGATTTTCCTTTAATGGCATAAGCGTTCTTGGGATCGGGCTGATAAACCTTAAATGTTTTCGATTTGCTGTTGTAAAGATTAAACCCATCATCGGTACCTACCCATAATTTGTTTGTTTTATCGATCAGCAGAGACCAGATCTTGTTATTGCTGAGTGACGTTTTACTGTTTTCTTTATGGTAAAAACGTTCAAATTTCTCGGTTACCGGATCGAACCTGTTTAAGCCGTTCATGGTACCCACCCAAAACACGCCATGGCTATCCTCTACCATTGCATTGATGTAGTTATTGGTTAAGGAAGTGCTATCGCCAGCGATGTTTACATAAATTTTGAAAGAATAACCATCAAATTTACAGAGTCCGTTTTCTGTACCGATCCAGACAAAACCTCTTTTATCTTTTAGTGCAACAGTGGTATTTTTAGAGGGGAGACCGTCATTAATACCGTATGTTTTAAGTACATAATGTTCCGGAATAGCCGTTTGATCCTTTACCTGTGCTTTGATGCTGCTAAAAAACAGCAGGCATTGCAGGGTAAAACCAAATGCTTTGATAAATTTCATCATTAAAAGGCAAACCAGTAGCTAAAAATTGGTTAGCGGGTGTAAAGATACAATTTGCCGAGGTATGGTTCAATCCATACATTCCACATCTCCGAAATCGTCATATTGATGGATAATTATTGAGATCTCTTCACTCCGCGCCGCTCAGGCCGAATGACGACCGAATATTTATAGGAAGCTGTAAGTGACAACTTCTTTCAGTATCTTTCCAATTGCATTTTTTTTTTGCCACGGAAACGCAAAATCGCACGGAATGAAGAAAATCTAGATTTCCATCCAAGCCCACGCAATCATCGCCATGCAACTGTCATCACCATTCAATCGCCATCATGAACGATAATTTATTGGATAAAGACAATATGAGTGATTTAATAATCTGCTACAAAGATCTCTCCACTCCGCTTTGCTCCGGTCGAGATGACGACCGCACTAATCGAATCTTTACATGGCGCCTTGTTTCAGGATCTCTCTTGATTACATTATTTTCGCCACGCCTGCCCCACCATTCAGGCGGGGAAGCACAGATTTACACGGAATAGTTTATCTTTTTTGCTTTCAGCTTTAGTCTTTTAGCTTTGGTCTTTAAGCTTTAGCCTTTACACTCTCCACTTCCCTAAAAATCAGAATAGTCTGTTGGGTAAACAAATTTGGTATCGTTTTTAGAAACATTATGCTGATACTCTGGCATAGCCGATAATTTTTTCCAATAATCATCTGCTGAGAAGGCTTTCCAGTGTGCATCTCTATCGGCTTTGTTTTCAAAAGTGGTTAAATACATGAGGTTAGGCATGCGGCTTCCGGCAATTACTTCCCCATAAAATACGGCATTAAAATTTAACCTTTTGAACAAACCGATCTCGTCGCCTTTATTGAACATTTGAACTTTGTTCTGAAAGTATTTCTCCGTAGGTGCTTCGTAGCTTCTTAATTCGTAAACCCTTTCTTTCATTGGCGATTTTAGATTGGGCAGCATAAAATGAGGTGCATCTTCAAAAGCTTTTAATACAATAGATTCCAGCCGCTCGAAAGGGGCATCGGTGTAAACGGCATCCAGATAGGACTTACCATCAACTGCATATTGCTTATCTTTCGCAAGCTTTTTATCCAGTTCCAAAATTCCATTAAGCGATTTTAGTGGAATAAATACATAAATGAGTTTTTCGGTAACTCCGGCCTGATCACTTACTATTGGCTTAAACACACCCACCTTAGCTATTCCATTGCGATGTAATGCAGGCAAATACGCTTTTTGCAAATAATCGTCTACTACCTCTTCCTGGGCATCGGTTTTGAGGTGGTAAATTTTAATCTGATAGAAATCTATTGAGGCATTAGCTGCAAATGCACTAGATAACAGTAAAAATAAAAGCAGACAAGATATTTTGATTTTGGACAACATGTTAGGATTGATTGTTAAGATGGAAAATTAATAAAGTTTTCGGGTAAAACTGAAAATATCTTTTTTTAACTGACCGTTTTTATCCTTTTCTTCCAGTATAACGCTTAATTTATTTTTAGCAATCAATCTATAACTTAACCTTACCGATTTATCTTTCATTTCAAAAACCGCAAGTTTTCCTTTTAAGGTTACCAAAGGAAAAAGTAAGGGCTTTTCTTTGTCTTCCCAAGCCATGTTTCCGCGCTCAAAGTGCCGCATTTTCATCACGGGCAAACCTTCTTCAAGTTCAATGACTACAAATTCGTAAAATAAGGCTTTACCATCCTTAACACACCGAAAGCTGCTCATCATGCTTTCGCCCTTTGGCTCACTCCAAAATTCTTCCAGATCGCCCCAGTCACTTTTCTGCACCCAGGTTCCAGACATAAATGCCAAATCTTTTACTGCAGCTTTCTTCACCTGTGCAAAAGCAGAAACAGCTAAGCATAAGAAAACCAAAACCAAAAAGTTATTTTTCATAGCCTAATTTATCATAGCTAAAATAACAAATTATGTTCGATTTTCAGTATGCATTGATCAGTTGAAGTTAACACTTGGCAATAAACAGTTCGCAGTTACTAATGAGCCAGTGAAACATTAACCAATTAACTAATGACCAACAAACCAACCTTACTTTGAAATATTTGGATTTGGCGCTTCGGCATTGAGTAAATGTTTTACAAAGAAATCACGCTTACGTCTACGTCCATAAACACCTCCATCGCTGTGTCCCATGCCTGGAATGCTTAAAATATCGAAATTTTTATTGGCTTTGATCAGTGCATCGGCCAATCTGTAGGTCGATTCTGGTGGTACATTTTCATCTGCTTCACCTACAATTAAAAACAGATCGCCCTGTAATTTAGCCGCGTTGGTAATATTAGACTGTTCGCCATAATGCGGCCCTACCGGATAGCCCATCCATTGTTCGTTCCACCATTGTTTATCGATGCGATTATCGTGACAGCCACAGGCTGAAACCGCAGCTTTATAAAACTCAGGATGCGATAACAGTGCACCAGTAGAGCTTTGTCCACCCGCCGAAGTACCATAAATCCCTACCCTGGAAATATCCGCATTTGGATACTTAAGCGCCATCGCTTTCATCCATAATATCCGGTCAGGAAATCCGGAGTCGGCTATGTTTTTCCAGCATACATCATGAAAAGCTTTAGAGCGGTTAGCCGTACCCATTCCGTCAATCTGCACCACAATAAAACCTAATTCGGCTATGCTCTGCATTTCACTGGCCGGCAAGAAACTTTTTGGCACAAAACTATCATGAGGACCTGCATAAATATTTTCGATAACAGGGTATGTTTTGTTAGCATCCATTTTTGAAGGGAAGCAAACAATTCCCCATATATCGGTTTTGCCATCTCTTCCTTTGGCTACAAATACTTCTGGCAGTTTAACCCCTGTAGCTAAATAGGCATCTGTTTTTCCATGTTCTATTTCACTTACCTTTTTGGTGCTTTCAGTAAGCCTTAATTCACTAACCGGTGGTACATTTACCTGAGAATAAGTATCAATATAATATTTTCGATCAGGCGAGAAGCTGAGGCTATGATTACCTTTTTCTGGTGTGAGGTTTACCAGTCCTTTACCATCAAAGCCTATTCTGTAATAATGGATAAAGTAAGGATCTTCACCAGCATGCATGCCATTTGCCCTGAACCATACCTGGCGTTTTACAATATCTACACTATCAATGTCCCTAACCACATAATTTCCTTTTGTAATTAACTGCTGCTTTCCGGTTAAGGCATTTACCAGATAAAGATGCTGCCAGCCATCCTGCTCGCTTGTCCACAATATTTCATTTGTTTTGGGCAGGTATCTGGTATAAATGCGACTTTCATAAATGAAGGTCTTGGTTTTCTCGTCGATGATGTTTCTCGTTTTTCCTGTTAAAACATCTACTTCGATTACCCTGAAACGCTGATGACCGCGGTCTACTTTCTCATAAGTATAATACCTGCTGTTATTGCCGCGCCAATGCAATTCTGGTGCACCAAAGAAATCAATCGGATCTGCATCTACTTTAATGGCCGTTTTCTTTGCTACATTAAAAACATAGGGCTGATAAGCCGTAAAGTCATCACCAGGTTGCGCATATTCCCTCGTTTTTAATTCGCCACGTGTAGTTCCGGGAACAGAACTTAATACATAATATACATTTTTGATTTCTTTCGGATCAATTTTGTAGGCCACTATGTTTCTGCTATCAGGTGACCAGGCATATTCACCGTAAGGTTTATCAGCACTTCCATCAGCACTTAACCTGGTTTCTGCCTTTGTAGCCAGATCAATTACAAACAGATTGCCACCACGGATCAGGATTTCACTTTTGCCATCTGGCGATTTTTTGATTTCGCGGTTTCCCTGCCAGCGCGATCTGCGTTGTTGTAAAGGCCGCCTGGCATTGTAGCGATAAATATTACTATCGGTGGTATTGGTTAAACTATTATTGCTCAGATTTAACTGATACCATTTATCGGCTATTTTTAATTTTGCAGTACCCTGATCGGCAAAATATAGCTCTGCCAGCTGAATTTTTTGCGGATGCTGTTTTTTGCCAGTAAGCTTTTCTATATTTTGAGCAAGTTTATCATGATCAAATGCGGTTTGACGTTTACCTGTTGCCGCATCTACATAATAATATTCCCATGTTCTATCAGGAAGATTCTTCCTATACCAGAATGCGGTACCATCTTTTTTCCAGAAGGGGGTAATTTCATTGTTGGTTGGAATATTACGTAATGTAGTATCCATTCTCAACGATAACTGGTAAGCAGCTGCTACTTCAGCAGCATTAGGCTGATATGGTTGCAACTTTGTTTGCTGTGCAAGCAACTGAACGGAAACAAAACTTAATAAAGTAAAGGCTATTGATTTTTTAACGGTAGCGTAAATGCTCATTACAGATTTTTTGTGGTAAATATAGTATTGCTGTTTTGCAGGTCTTTTTTGAATTTTGATGAATATCATTATTATTTTAACCCTTTACATCAACCGGGTCTTTCGTTTTCAATTCCTGACGCACGATACCTCCTCTAATCAGATAATAAACCGGGATTCCCATTAAAGTGATGATCAATCCCGGCCAGGTAAATTTGGGTTTAAAAATGATCAGCAGTATGCAAAAGGCAAGTCCCATTAGGATATAAACGACTGGCAGCACTGGGTAACCAAAGGCTTTGTAAGGCCTGTTTGCCTCAGGGCGTTTTTTACGGAGGATAAAGATTCCGAAAATGGTTAGCATGTAAAACATTACCACCACAAAAGAAATCATATCCAGCAGGTCGCTGTATTTTCCGCTAATGCACCATAAACAGGCAAAAATGCATTGTATCCATAATCCAAATCCCGGGACTGCATTTTTGTTGAGTATACCCACTTTTTTAAAGAAAAGTCCATCTTTGGCCATGGAGTAATATACCCTTGCACCAGCCATAATTAAACCATTATTACAACCAAAGGTTGAAACCATAATCATTAAAGCAATAATGTTAGTACCGGCTGTACCGAAAATATGGTTGGCGGCTGAAACAGCTACCCGATCTTTATCTGCATGGGCAATATCCTGTAAGGAAAGCACCCCGGTATACATTACGTTGGTGAGGAGGTAGAGTACGGTTACGATAATGGTTCCTAAGGCTAAACTTAAACCAATATTGCGTGCAGGATTTTTAATTTCGCCGGCGATAAAGGTCACATTATGCCAGGAATCGCTGCTGAATATTGAACCCACCATCGCTGCAGCGATGGCACCGAAAGCCGCGAAAGTGGTGTAAGAACCAATACTTCCATCGGCAGATAACGGTCCTAAAACCCACATATTTTCCCAGTTGGTTTTCCAGATTCCTTTATTCAGAAAGAACAATCCGAAAGCGATCAGACCAAACAGACTTAATAATTTAGCCACCGTGAAGGTCGTTTGGATTACCTTACCGCCATTTACCCCTCTATTGTTAATGTAGGTGAGTAATATGATTACCCCAATGGCCAACAGTTGTGCGGGTGAGATGGTAAAAAAGCCCAAATCAATGGCAACCAGATCTTCACTTAATGCAGGTATGAGATAAGCAGTAAATTTGGCAAATGCAACACCTACGGCGGCAATCGTTGCGGTTTGGATTACCGTGAAAAAACTCCAGCCATATAAAAAACTGATCAGCGGGTTGTACGCTTCCTTTAAATAAATATACTGTCCTCCTGCTTTTGGAAACATGGCACTTAATTCACCATAACTTAATGCAGCAGTAAGCGTCATGAAGCCTGTAATTAGCCAAACCACTAATAGCCAGCCAGAGCTGCCTACATTTCGGGTAATATCTGCACTTACAATAAAAATACCCGAGCCGATCATACTTCCGGCTACAAGCATCGTTGCATCCATCAGCTTAAGCGAGGGTTTAAATTGTGTGGTTTCTTTTTCAGTCATGTTGTGTTTGCTTGGTGGTTCGAAGGTTGGTTGTTGATTTTATTTACTTAAGCTGATCGTAAAAATACCATGAGGTTTTGAAGTCGCGGGTTAAAGGCTGATTAGTTAAAGTAGCCCTGATCATTTCGATAGGGATTAAGTTTTGTTTGATCACGGCATCATGAAAATCCTTAAAGCTCATTTTGCCATTATCTACCAGCTCTTTTTTCAGCGCAAAGAGCTGAAGACCGCCGGTAAGGTAGGCTACCTGGTATAAAGGGCTATAATCGCCTTTGAAAGATCGGCGGACCTCACCTTCTGCATTGGCACGTTCGTGCCCTACACGGTCGACCAGAAAATCCACACACTGCTGAGGGGTCCACCTGCCCAGATGAAAGTTCAGCGAAAACAGAATCCTGGCACAACGGTGCATCCGCCAGAAAAGCATACCCATTTTTTCCTCAGGTGTTTTGGCAAAACCTTTATCGTAAAGCAAAAGTTCCCAGTATAAAGGCCAGCCCTCTATGCTAAAAGGGGTTTGAAAAGGATCGCGATAGCTTTTATATCTGCTATTCATAAAATACTGGTAATGATGGCCTGGTAGAAGTTCGTGCTGCACCGTTCCTCTCGAAAAATAAGGATTGTTACCACGCATACTCATTAACTTATCGTCTTCCTCCATCGTATTGGTAGGATAGGAAATGCTGATTTCGCGCCCACCTGTGAAAAATGGGTTCACCAATTGTCTTTCGGCAGACATCATCACCATACCCCAGGTTTCTTCTGCAAGTGCCGGAATATTGATCAGATTATTGGCTTTGATAAAATTGAGCGCGTCATCCTGTAATTTTACAATCAATTCCGGCTGCCTGCCCAATGGCACATAGCTATTTTTGATTTTTTCCTGTGCCTTTTTCCAGTCATTTCCATAACCCATAGCGGCTGATGCTTTTAAAAGTTCTTCATCGCAAAACTTAAATTCCTTTTCGGCAAGATTAATCAGTTCTTCAGGTGTGTAGGGAATAAGCTCAGCATTTAACTGCCTGATGAGTTCTTCTCGTCCAATAGGATTTCCTTTAATTTCCGGTTTACTTGATTTTACAGCAGGAACGGCATCAGCATCATCAAAAAGTTTGGCGTAATTGGCTAAGGCAAGGTCTAATTTCTCGTAAGGTTTAGGCACCCACCAGGTAAAACCCGGCTCATAATCCATATAAAATTGGTAAAAGCCCTTTAACCGATGTTTCAAACTCAAACTGATGGCTTTTGCCATTTTAAGCTGATCGGGTTTAAGTGCTCCTTTTTTGAAATTCAGATTTAGGGAATCAACTTGTTTCGCAATTTTTTCTATCCCGGCGGCCAGCAGTGCACCATCCTGATAAGTACCTCTTCTTCTTAGGTTTTCGAGTGCGTAAATGGCGTCTGCAAAGGTAAAATACTTTGATAAAGCATTATAATCTGTTTCTTCTCTACTTAAAAGCCAAACCGACGATTCGATCTGTTTTTTAAGCAAAATATAATCCACCTTGCCATAAATGCTGAAATTTTCAAATTGTGCAGCTTTTAGCTTGTTTAAGTAATCGTGATTAATATCCTGCAGGCGTTTCCTTTGGGCCGGACTTTTAAAAGTAGCCATTGGATAAGAATAAGTTACACCTGCTGAATAAGGATAGTAGAAATCGTTGATGGCATCAACATCCTTTTGGTAACCTACAATCAGCGTACCCATTTCGCTGGTTTGTTCGTACAAACTTTCATTTGAAGTTTGAGCCCATGCAAAAGGGCCCGATAACAGGCACACCAATAAGAAAAGGGCAAAAAGGTTTAGTTTATTTTGCATGTGGTTTGGTTAAAACAGGCAATAGCATTGCCTCCATTTGTAAAAAATGGTTACATTATATTAAAAAAGCAGTTGTTTAAGCGCCGATGTAGTTTACCCTGCTTACATTGTTATAGGTATCAATATATGCTCTTGGTGATTGGCCGATAATGCTTTTAAACACCCTGTTAAAATTGGTAATGCTATTAAAACCAGCTTTATAGGCTACGCCTGAAATGCAATCCGCTTTTTCTCCCGATATCAGACTTTTGCAGGCATCATTGATTCTAACTTCATTTAAAAATGACACGAAAGTATGACCAGTATGTTTTTTGAAATACCTGCAGAAAGCCTGAGGCGTCATAAACGCTGCATTCGCCACATCTTCTAATGAAATTTGGCTGTTATAGTTTTCGGTGATGAAATTAATGATCTTACTTAGACGCATACCTTCATTTTCGGTTACGTTGGAAGAATACATATCGGAGCATAAAGGTTCTACATTCTCATTCAAATCCTGAAGGCTGTTAACCATTTTCAGGAAGTTAAACAATACATCAACCCCTGCTGCGTGGTGCACATTCAGCATTTTACCTACTATATTTTTGGTAAATGCAGCCGGAACTTTGAAACCATGCTTGTTTTTAGCTAAAAAAGCACTGGCCAGCTTCATTTCAGGGAGATTAAACAAAGCAGCTAATATGCCATTTGGATTAAAGTAAATAGAACATGCTTTAATGGTTTTATTACTGTCGATGGCGAAATACTCGGGATTACTTTTAAACAGATGCGGAAGTTTGGCTCCAATTAAAAAAACATCTCCAGACCGGAAGGCATGCATATCATTTCCAGCAATTAATGTCCCCTCACCTTTTTCTATATACGTGATCTGCCATTCATCGTGGCGGTGCAGGTATTGATAAAAATATGGAGATTCGATTTGTTCCGATATCACACTTTTGTCATCAGGAACAAGCATGGTAAAAGGTAATACTTTCATAATCCAGTTAGTTTGGTTTGGTTGATTATTATGAATTGAATATATAAATATTAACTCAAATAACCCAATAAAACTCAGATAAGGTTAAAATACTGCTATAATTTGATAAAATATGACGGATTTTAGGCCTCAACCAGATGATTATGAAGCACCATTAATATAATTGGGTCGATCATAACCCGTTAAAAATCCAATGTTTAAGATTATACCGGCCTGTTGGATAACCAAACCAAAGTGACTGAAATATGTCGGGATTACAAATGCCGGCTAACAAAAGCTTGTCTGGATTTGTAATCCAGACCCCTGCGAACTTTGGATCTGTGATCCACTGTTAAAGGATTGAAAGTTAAAGACGGGACTAACGGAGAATTAAAAAAACCGGTAATGGAAATGCTGGCTGGGATCTGAAATATGTCGGAAAATCCCGACTAACAGGCTGGTTTGGATTTGAAATCCGGACGTAACTGGATTTGTAATCTACTATTATAGGACTGAAAAGTTGAAGTCGGGATTAAAAATCCCGACTAACTTAAATCTAAAAATTATCGAACCAATGCGTAGGGTTCAATATTGATATCAGTTGCGATGCCTGAAACGATCTGACTAACCAACAAACCTGTTGCAGGTCCTAAGCTTAAGCCCATCATACCGTGGCCGGTAGCAATGATCAGGTTTTCTCTTTTTTTGCATCTGCCAATATATGGCAAACCATCAGGTGATGAGGGGCGGAAACCATACCAGATATCTTTTTCTGCAGGAACTGCCGGTTTTAAATCAGGGAAATATGCCGGAACGGATTCAACAATCCCTTTAACCCGTTGCATATTAATGCGGGTATTGATCTTATCTAATTCCATTGTTCCGCCGTACCTGATCTGACCATTCATTGGTGTGATGGCCACCCTGGCTTCACATAACAATGCCGGGATAGTTACGCGTTGCTGAGGTTCGGGCTCCATAAATGAATACCCCTTACCTGGCATTAAAGATATTTTAACATCGGCCATTTTAGCCACTGCAGGCGACCACGAACCGGTTGCTAAAATATATTCATCTGCTTCCCAGGAGGTATTACCCGCAAAAACCTTAGTAATGCGATTTCCTGATGTTTCAATTTTATCAACTTCTTTGTTACGCTGTATACTAACGCCATTCTTTATTAGATATTTGAGCAGGGCGTCCATCAATTTTGTTGGGTAAAGGTGGGCATCACAACGATAGTGTACTGCTCCCAAAACATCTAATTTTAAATCTGGCTGTAAAGCACGGCATTCATCGGCAGTAAGTACGGCCATATCTAGCCCAAGTTCTATTGCACGTGCAGCTAAATGCGCCTCCTCTTCAGCAGCTTTTTCTGTTTTGTAAAATGCCAGAATGCCGTTTTTGGTTAATTCGAAATCGAACTCCGGCTCTTTAGCCAGGCCCTCATATAGTTTTTTGCTCAGCAAAGATAAATCACGTAATGGTACTGCCGCCTGGCTTACATGTTTTGCTGTGGCATGTTTCATAAATTTCAAGCCCCAGCTAACGAGGTTTGCGTTTAATGAAGGGCGCACATAAAAAGGGCTTTTGCTATCGAACATCCAGCGGATCCCCTGCTGTATCATTCCCGGCGCTGCCAGAGGAACAAAATGGCTCGGCACAATCATCCCTGCATTACCAAATGAGCAGTTGTCGGTAATATCTCCCTTATCCAAAATTGTTACTTCGTAGCCCCTTTTCTGCAAATAATATGCTGACGTCAGACCTACTATTCCACCACCTATAATTAATACTTTCGACATGCTTTTAACTTATTCTGCTGATATTTCTTTTTTTTACTTTTAGATCACCTGAAACCCATATGCATATGGATCGTCTTCGGGATCTATTTTGATGGTATTGTAGCCGTAAACTTTTGCCCAGCCTTCTACACTTGGTATAATGGCCTGGATTCCGTTTAGGTCAACAACTTCCTCTACTTTTCCGATAAACTTACTACCAATAAAACTCTCATGGATAAAATCCTCTCCCCGTTTTAGCTTTCCTTTGGCAAACCACTGTGCCAAACGGGCAGAAGTACCGGTTCCGCATGGCGAACGATCAATGGCTTTATCACCATAAAAAACAGCATTTCTGGCCGTTGATGTAGGATCAATAGTTTTTCCCGTCCATAATATATGGCTACAGCCGTTTATCGTAGGATCTTGTGGATGAACAAAGCTGTAAAGTTCATTGATGCGTTTTCTGATGATCTGGCTCCAGCTAATCAACTGCGAAGCACTGTAATTTTCTAATCCCGGAAAATTTTCCTGAGGATCGACGATGGCATAGAAATTTCCACCATAAGCTACATCAAAAGTAAGCGTACCCAAATCAGGACATTCAACCTGGAGATTTTCAGCCGCGAGATAAGAAGCTACATTTTTCAGCTTAACAGACTTTACTTTTTTTCCATCCTGCTTGTACTCGATCAATACCAATCCTGCTGGCGCTTCCATTCTGATCTGCCCTGGTATTTTCGGTTGGATAAGCCCTTCTTCAATAGCAATGGTAATGGTACCGATGGTACCATGCCCACACATTGGCAAACATCCACTGGTCTCGATAAAAAGTACAGCTACATCATTAGCCGGATCATGAGGTGGATATAAAATACTACCCGACATCATATCATGCCCGCGTGGTTCGAACATCAGGCCTTTCCTGATCCAGTCAAATTCTTGCAGAAAATGCTGACGCTTTTCGCTCATGTTCGAGCCGGTAAGCTGAGGCCCTCCACCTGCCACTAACCTAACCGGATTTCCGCAGGTATGTGCATCTACACAAAAAAAAGTTTTACTCATGAGATTTCGTTAATTGTTGATTGACCGTTCTGAAAATACCCAGCGGGTTGCCATCTTTCAATTCATCTGGTAATAACTCCTGCTCCCAATCCTGATAAGCCAAAGGCCTGACAAAACGATTGATAGCGGTAGAGCCTACAGAAGTAAAACGACTATCGTTGGTTGCAGGGAATGGACCACCATGTTGCATGGCCGCACAAACTTCTACACCTGTAGGCACACCATTCAGTATAATTCTTCCGGTTTTATCAGTTAACTTGTTTACCAAAGCCTGGTAATCTCTAAGCTCCTGTTTTTCGGCCATTAAAGTAACGGTAAGCTGACCCTCTAACACTTCAACGGCCTGCTCCAGTTCAGCATGATCCTGGGCAACAACCAACAGAGAATATGGTCCGAAAATTTCTTCGCGTAGTTTTGGATTTTTAATAAAATCGGCAGCACTTACCTGAGCTATTTTCGCTTCTGATTGATTTTGAAGTTCCGTATTTTTCACCGTTGATGCCGATAAAAGCACGACACCATCTTCATTTACAACTTCAGCAGAAAGTTTGCCATAATTATGGGCAATACCTTCGGTAAGCATTGTTGCCGATGGAACGGTTGAAATGGCCTCTTTTAAAGCAGTCTTAAAGTTTTCGAGTGCAGGCGATTGTATGGCTAACAATAACCCGGGATTGGTACAAAACTGACCTGCTCCCAAGGTAATGGATGCTGCATATTTTTTAGCCAGTTCTTCTGCCTGATTTTCTATGGCAAACGGGAGAAAAATTACAGGGTTTATACTGCCCATTTCTGCAAAAACCGGAATTGGTTGTTCACGTTGTTGAGCAAGGTTAATTAAGGCCATACCGCCTTTAAACGAACCGGTAAACGTTACGGCTTTAGTTAAGGGATGTTGAACCAGCCCAGCACCAACAGCGTAACCATCATCATATAACAAAGAGAAAACACCTTTAGGCATTCCCGTTTTTTCTGCTGCTTTAATAATGGCACCACCTACCAAAGCACTGGTTCCATAATGTGCGGGATGCGCTTTAACCACCACCGGACAACCAGAAGCTAGCGCTGATGCGGTATCGCCGCCTGCAACAGAAAAAGCAAGCGGAAAGTTGCTTGCACCAAAAACCACTACTGGTCCGATTGGAATGAGCATTCGCCTGATATCTGGTCTCGGTAAAGGCTGTCTGTCAGGTAATGCCGTATCAATAATGGCATCAACCCAAGAGCCTTCTGCAACCAAACTGGCAAATAACCTTAACTGACCCGTAGTTCTGCCCAACTCACCCTGTAAACGGGCTAAAGGCAAACCACTTTCTGCTGAAGCCCTGTTTACCAGTTCTTCACCAAGATTGGCAATTTCATCGGCAATGGCATTTAAAAATGCTGCTTTAAGATCTTTGTTTAAGTTTCTGTAGCTTTGAAAAGCAGCTGTTGCTGCTGTTAAGGCATCATCAACCAGTTTTTCGTTAGCTTTGAAAAATTCGCCATCAAGCGTTAATCCCGTTGCGGGATTAACAGCTTTAAGGCTTCTTTCATTAACTTCAATATAAGTACCGGCTACAATATTTTTTCCGTTCATATTTGATTTTTAAACTATTTGCCCCAACTACCTGCAGGTAATTCCGGACGAACAGCTAATGCATCATTAATAATTTTCAATACTTTCTCTCTTTCTGCACCACTTAATGGTAAACGCGGGGCACGAACCGCTTCAGTTCCCAATCCGGTTGCCACCTCTGCTAATTTAATGTATTGTACCAATTTTGCATGAATATCCAACTCAAGCACAGGTAAAAACCAACGGTAAATTTTCAATGCTTCGGCAATGCGATTTTCTTTAACCAACCTGAAAATAGCAACGGTTTCTCTAGGGAAAGCATCAACCAAACCTGCAACCCATCCATGTGCACCCATTACAATACTTTCCATTGCTAAAGGATCTACTCCGGTAAAGATTTTAAAACGGTCGCCAAAACGGTTGATCAATCTGGTTACGTTTGATACATCTCTTGTTGATTCTTTGATGGCCTGGATGTTGTCGTATTTGGTTAAAACCTCGAACATGTCCAAAGTTACTTCGATTTTATAATCAACAGGATTGTTATAAATCATGATCGGCAGACTGGTGCTTTCTGCAACAGCACCAAAAAAGGCTAATGTTTCATCCTGAGCGGCATTATAGCGCATTGGCGGCAACAGCATTAAACCTTGCGCACCAAGTGATTCTGCTTTTTTAGCTACTTCGATTGCTTTTTTTGTAGTTGATTCTGCAATATTCAATAAAACCGGAACGCGACCATTTACCACTGTTAAGGTATGTGATAACAAACCAAACTTTTCTTCATCCGTTAGTACACTGGCTTCGCCCAGCGATCCACCTAATATAATTCCTTCAGCACCTGCTTCTAATTGCGCTTCGATATTTAAATCGAACGCTGGAAAATCTAACTCATCGTTTGCTGTAAATTTAGTGGTTACAGCCGGGAAAACCCCAGTCCATTTGATACTCATTTTAATGTTATGTTTTAATAAATATTTTCAAAATTCATCTCGCCAATTCCCAAAAAGCCAGGATACATCGGCAAATATTACCCCATCATTGATCCACAATCAATGCGTTTAAATGATGTTCAAAGTTAGGGAATCACCAGGCAGCAATATTGTTAGATTTTAACCGATAATGGTCGTAAATGCGCCACTTCAACCAGATAAATCTGGTATTAGAAAGCAAAATTCATTAATAAAAAGAACGAGAGATGAATAAAAAAGTTATCCTATTGCACAACAACTCCTCTAAATCAGCTGAATAGAAAAATACCTGTTACCTATTCTATCCGAAGATATTTATTTTGTATTTTTCACCTGAAGGTAATACATAAATTCGATACCCGATGTTGTAAAAAGTGCATCCTGACCTTTGGCCAGACTAACCTGCTGCCAGTTTTGCGAAGGTATTATTTTTAATGTTGTAACGCCTTCTTTTTTCAGACTTAAAGGCAGGTTGAACCCCTTAACACAATTGCTATACCGGTAAAAAGCTTTGCCATCTTTAAGGTAATATTCGAATACCGGAATCTGCACCGTACGGAGATACTGATCAAAAACTTTTGAAAAATTGTAACCTGCTTTTTTGGAAATATAATTTTCAATCTGTGCAGTAGTTACCGTTTGATGATAAAAAGTTTGATTTAGCCCCCGCAATATGGATCTAAAAAGCTGGTCGTTATTTAAACTATGCCTGATGGAATGCAGCATATTGCCTCCTTTTGGATACATATCGCCGCTGCCTTGTGCATTTACGCCATAAGGCGGAATAATGGGGCTATCATTTCTGATACCTTTTCTAATACCGAAATTATACTCGTTTCCAGCGTTAGTGCCAAAAGTATAATCTACAAAAAGTGTTTCACTGTAGTTGGTGAAACTTTCATGCACCCACATATCGGCCAGGTCATTAGTGGTAATGTTGTTGCCAAACCATTCGTGCCCACTTTCATGAATGATGATGAAATCCCACTTTAACCCCCAACCATTACCCGACATATCTTTACCTCTATAGCCGAATTTATAACCGTTGCCATAAGAAACGGCCGATTGATGTTCCATACCCGTATGCGAAGCATCGATCAACTGATAACCATCTTCATAAAAAGGATAAGGCCCGAACCAATACTCCATGCTTTTCATCATTTTATGTACCTGATCAGGCATGTAGGTTTTCGCTTTGGGGTAATTATAATCCAGTACCCAATAGTTCACATCAAGTGCGCCCTTTTCTCCGGCATATTTCTCCTTAAAATTTACGTATTTGCCAATGTAAGGAATAATGCAATAATTGCTGATCGGATTTTTAACATTGTACTGATAGGTAGCGGTTCCATCGTGGTTATCTTTCTTAAATACCAGGCGGCCATTACCCACGGCGATCAACGTATCCGGAACGGTCATGGTTAAAGAAGCACCTAAATTCGGTTCGTCGCTTTGATGATCTTTATTCGGATACCACACCGAAGCACCTAAGCCCTGGCAGGCCACTGTCATCCACGGTCGCGAAAGCGAGTCGGTAGTAAAAATAAAACCACCATCCCAGGGTGCTTTTTTGGCTTGGTGAACCTTTCCATGGTAAAAAATATGGACATTATTCAAAGCAGATAACTTTTGTGCAGGTACATGTACATACCACACACTGCCTACATGTTCGAATTTTAACTTTGAACCGCCATTATATAAAACGCTGTCAATAATTAAGGGTTCCTGCAAATCGATCTGCATGCGGGTGTTGCCATTATTTTGACGCACTACTTTATAAACGATCTTATTTGAACCCATGATGCTTTTATCATTGTAATCTGGCTTAACAGCCAGTTCGTAACGCTGTACATCCCACCAGGTCCGTTCGGCATTCAGGCTGCCCCTTAAGGTGTCGGCCAAAGTATAAACTTTTGTTGGTGACTGCGCAAATAGCAGGGTACTCAACGTTAAGAAAACTAGGTTTAAGGAGATTATTTTTTTCATATTTTTTTGCTGGTTATCATGTTGCAATAGCGTATGCTTAATTTGAAAAGCACTTTCAGCTTTTCATCGGTTACGGCAGCCCTGCTATCCCTCCTGCTCCGATGAAGAATCGGGAGCATCCGTTCTATCAGGTTTATTTAACCTGGGTTTGTGCCAAACATCCCGTTTCTATCCCGTGCATCAGCCTGTGTTTTTAGCCCTGACAGGAGCGGGCATTCCGATCCTTTACCGATAAATCGGCACTGAAATTAGCATCGGAATAAAGCGGATGGCAGGAACCTCCTTTAAAAAAAACGAATGACCCTGCGCTCCAAAACAAAAAAATCTTTTATTCCAAATAGCAGCCTATCTTAATAAGCTTCGCTTCTAACCGATTCTATTTCTTCAGTAGTTATGGCCAAATATTTCCCCAGCATCCGGCTTCCATTATCTGTGATCAGAAAATCATCTTCAACCCTGATGCCAGTAAAGTTTCTAAATTGCTCTAATTTATCGTAGTTAATAAATTCGGCAAACTGATTAGCGGCTTTCCAACGATCGATCAGTTCCGGAATAATATAAACACCTGGTTCTACCGTTAACACATATCCTTTTTCCAGCGCTTTGCCCAATCTTAACGATTTTAAGCCAAACTGGGTAGTATTTTTGGTCAGCTCATCGGTATAACCTACATACTGCTCACCTAAATCTTCCATATCATGTACATCTAAGCCCATCATATGTCCGGTTCCACATTGGAAGAACATGGCATGCGCACCGGCCTGTACCGCATCTTCTATATTACCCTTCATCAGGCCAATATCCTTTAAACCCTGCGCCAGCATTTTACAAGAAGCCAAATGTACATCTAAGTACCTTACGCCCGGGGCGAGCATATTTTTGCCATGCGTATAAGCATTCAATACAATATCATAAACATCTTTTTGCTCAGCAGTAAATTTCTTGCCTACAGGAAAAGTACGTGTAAGATCGCCAGCATAGCCTAAACCGGTTTCTACACCGGAATCGTTTAATACCAGTTGCCCTTCCCTGAGCTGATTGCCATGGTAATGGTTATGCAAAATCTCTCCGCGAACGGTTAAAATAACAGGATAGGCCAGATTTCCGCCCGAAGCCAATGCAGCACCTTGAATTTTAGCGGCAAGTTCGCGTTCATACATACCAGGTTTAGCCTGCTGCATCACCATTAAATGAATATCAGCAGATATTGCTGCCGCACGATCCAGTTCGTCAACTTCTTCAACAGATTTAACTGACCGTTGTGCTACTACCGCCTTAATAAAGCTAACTGAAGCTTTTTCTTTAAGTTGATCAATAGACAGGTTGAGCCAGCTGGCCAATTTAATTTTATTTTCAGATCGGTAAGGTGGTAAGAAATGAATCTCACGTTTTTTATCTAAGTATTGTTTAAGATAAGTATTTAGCTGTGCATAGGGCAATACTTTGGTTAGGCCAGCATCCAGGCTTTTTTCTTCAAGTGTTTTCTGCCTGCCCATCCATACAATATCATCAATGCCCATTTCATCACCGAAAAGAATTGTCTCCTCTTCATCCAGGTCAATTATGGCGCCTAAGGATGGATCGTTGATACCAAAATAATATAAAAAGGTACTATCCTGCCTAAAATGATAGGTATTGTCCTTGTAATTCATCGGGCTACCTTCATTACCCAAAAAGAGTAATATTCCCGAATTTATTTTTGATTTTAATGCTGCTCTTCTTTCGAGGTAAACTTTCTTTTCAAACATATTTTTTCAGTTAAGCAAATATCCCAAAAGCTAATTTTATTCAATAACAATTAATTGCACTGGCTAAAATATGGGATGTATCTGCAAATTATAAGCTATTAATCCGCCCTAAAAGTCACAATAAATTTCATTTTAACGAAATAGAAATGAAGAATCAGTTAAAAATCAAGCCATATACTGCTGTCATGCTTGTTATTTATAAAATTTATATATAAATTATTGAAATTTAAAATATTGACATATTTCATTTAAAGTATTACTTATTATTTTAACAATTTTTTATTAGCAGATCGTTTTAAAAAAGATATTATAATAATTTTATCAATTTGATTATCAATTTATATAATGAACGGTATTAAATCTATCTATAATATAGAAACTTCAAACCGCTCATTATCTTATTTCAATAACTCATAATTAGATTTTCTTATTATCTAATCGTTATCTCAATTTTGTCCCTAGGGTTAAGCGCAGCATCACTACAGATTAATGAATGGTGTTGATTTTTAAATTCAATAGCGAAACAACGATTCAGAGACTCTATTCAATTCCAGTCTGTCCGTATTGTCAGGTGTACTACGGATTAATGAATGGTGTTGAGTTTTAAACTCGATAGCGAAACAACGAGTCGGAGACTCTATTTTATTCCATCATCCGTAGCGCCTTTCAAAACGCTACGGATAAAACGGATAGATGTTTAAAGGTGATGGTCTATTATTTTTGAAGAATGACTTCGGTGGTGTGATCTTTTTCAAGCGGGAATTCATACCCTCCCCTTTTCTCTGTGCTTTTACTTCTTACTGAATAAACACCAGTTCCTTTAACTTTTGCAGGTTGCGATAACCGCAGTAAGGCGTTAGCCGTATATTCACCCGCTTTAGCAAGTTTTAGCCGGATTTCACCATTTATCGTATTATATTTTACTTCATCAATGGTACCGGCATCAAGACTGATCCAAAGCCCTGCTGGCGCAATGTAAACTGATGATTTTGCTGCCGTAGTTAATTTAACATTGACCGTATTGCCAGTTTTATTCAGATTGCCACCAAAAGCTAACCATCCGAATTCAGGATGATTTAAAATGTAAGAGGCGGTATTAACCGCGTAGCCAAAAAAACCAGAGCCATAATCGCCCGTAATCCCGTCATTTTTCAAAGTTGATGGATAAGCATGGAATGCTGCTGGCGCAAAACCTTCCTGGGTAATGTTAGAAATGCCGCCCAACAGGCCGCCATAACCTGCTCGTAAAAGATAGAAATCGCCAGGGTTTTTACGGTAATCCATTAAAACGGGAATGGCGTTAAGTGCTGAACCGTAATGATGGATCATCCTTTCTATACGCGAAAGTTTACCGCCATAAAGAAAATCCCAGTACCTACGGGCATTACCATTGTACGCCCAGTGCGGCAATACAGGCATATAGGCCAGGATGGCATCAAGCGTTACATTTGCTTTATCCTGGTAGCCAAAATAACTCGACCATACGTAAACTTCTTCTTGACCTGTAGAATCCCAAGGCATTTCACTACCAAATGGATATTGCAACGAGCGCCAGTGGTTGGCCCGTTTTTTCATTTCATTTTCTAACCGGGTAGCTTCTGCGGTTAATCCCTCATTCTTGAGGTCGTTTAAGATGAGATAGAATACTGTACCCTCCATCTGGCCAAACTCTGAATAGTAAGGTGCAATATTAACCATAGCCATACCTGTTTCGGCAGCATCAATAAGATGTTGTTTCCAGCTCTGCTCTGTTATAAGACCTCTATAATTACGTGCCAAACGGTACATCACCCAGTGGGCTGCTGCAACATGCGGGTAATTGTAAGATCGGCCGAGGTTATCAGCCTCTTTTTTTGGCCATGCAGACCATACTTTAAAATTAATGTTTGCATCATAAGTACCCTTAGGAAGTGAATCTGGTGCATAGTAAAACAAGCTCTTTTTTACACCATATTTCTGGGGGCCGCTTTTAAGCTGTAACCTGCCAAACATTACGCTATCTACAAATTGTTTTAGTTTATCTACTTCTTCTTTTTTGGGCTGTACCAATTGTTTCATGATGGCGCCTAACCACGAACCTGCACCTCCCTCATCGCTTAAACCAGAAATCCATGCCCGGTTATCCTGAACTACCTGCTGTTGCTTTTCATTGTCGTAGGTAATCACCGAAGGAGTTCTGTTAAAAACAGGATCCGGCTGGTTAAACCACTGCCTGGTAGTTAAAAAATTACCATAACTCGCAATCACACTGCTTTCAGGATCGATCACTTTGTAGTTTATGGTTTGTTCCAAGCCATCTTCATAAGTAATGGATAACCTTGCCCTTCCCCATGTATCCCCCTTTACCGAATAACTTTTCCAACCGTTTTTGGTTGAGCCTGACGCCACAACTCTTAAGGCATTTTTGGGCTGAACCTGAATAGCTTTAATCTTTTTGGGGTAATTTATGAATAGTTTCCCTTCAACATCTCTCGCTAGCACATAACCCGGAACAGATATGGCTACCGGTCTCTTGTTTTCAATCAGCTTATTCTCGATATCTTTCGCGGTACCCGAAAGAATAAACTGAAGGGCGTAACTCCTGCTTTCGCCTGGTTTTAAAACTGTTGAAGTTGGGGTGTTCCATTGCTCGGCATTTTTCCACTCGTTTTCAGCATAGGCTTTACTATACACCATCCATTCGTAAAAACCTTCAAAAGCAATTCCTCTTGGCGTACGGTCGTCGTTAAGTGGATTGTAAGCCTCAAACGGTGTATGCCCTAATGGTGCAACCAGTAACGAAGGCGCATGTCCGCTTAAGCGGGTAACCTGTAAATAACCGGCATCTTTTCCAATGTATGGATCATAAAATACATTCTTGGCATGGGTCTGTTCCAGTGTACGCCCTTCTAAAATATTGTCAAAAATCATGGGTATTCCCAATGCACCAATTTCAACGTTTCGATCCGTTTTATTTTTAAGTTCGAAACGCAGTACAAGTTTCCCATTAAGCATTTCCCAGGTCCTTTTCACCTGTAATGGAATATCAGCAGGAAGTGTAGCTGCAAGATCAGCAGCTGCAAGGGCATTTTTACCTACCTGGATGCTTTTTACAGGGCTCCGTTTTGCCGCAGTGCTGTAGCTCTTCCAGCCTTCTTCGCCAGTGTAGCGTAATTTTAAATTGATATCGCCCAAGTGGTACAGACCATCTGAACTCCGCACTTTTAAACTATCGCCGGGTACAAAATCGAAATCTTTAACCAATTTTGGCTGAAGACCTGCTACGGTTTGAGATGATTTAACGAGCTTTAAATTAAACGCCCCGGCATTATAAGATGAAAAACCATTTTCCAAACCTAAAGTGGAAGGCCTTTTCCCTAAGGCAATCCACGGCGACTGGGCCTGGACAACCTCAATATTCACTAAAAATAAAATAAAGCAAAATATTGCTTTAAAAGTGTTTAAGAATAAATATTTATTTTTTATTGGCTCAATAATCATGACGAAACGCAGATTTTGTGAATTTAGTTAACCAAAAGTAAAATTTAAAAGTAAAGCATGTACCGAAATCTTAAAATAGCGCAAAATCGGTAAAGAATTGGTGTATTTATAGTAAGTTCAGCGCCCTAAGATAAGTGAATGGCAGATCAGATGGTAAATAGCATGAATTGCTTTCCTACGTCAAATTATTAACTACATAAGGGATATAAGAACATTAAAAAAATTGATCGATAAGTGGAAGGATCCTCGGTAAGCTCAGACTGACAAAGTTTATATTAAACCCATTTAATTTCCCGCAGAAAACGCAGATAATACAGGAGTGGATTACATAGGCTGCTGAAAAGACCATCTCAGCAACGATGATAGCTTAAGAAGTCAGCTTATTCGAAAACATTGGCGTGAAAAGCACTTTACTCACCGCATCACCATTCCCAACCTGATTGGAAAATGATAATGCATTGGTACGGTTTGTACATTGAGGTTCCGACCGTGCGAATTTACGACCGTTATTTATATTACTGTTAATAAATAATTAAACAGGCTGACATTTACCTTTCAACCATTTGGCTTCTTCCTCGAACAGCATGGGTTCTAGCTGCTGGAACACCATCTGGTTGTATTGATTCAGCCACTCGATCTGATCTGCCGATAAAAGCGTTTTATTGATGATAGTGGTATCGATAAAACATAAAGTTAAGGTTTCGAAAGTGAGAAAGTGACCAAATTCACTACTGCTGCCAGGTACACATAAAACAAGGTTTTCAATTCGTACACCGTGTTTTCCCGGGCGATAAATACCAGGTTCAATGGAGGTTACCATGCCTGGTTTAAAAACTACGTCTACATTAGCCGGACTAATATTCTGAGGTCCTTCATGTACATTCAGAAAAAAGCCTATTCCATGTCCGGTTCCATGCCCAAAATTTACAGCATGTTCCCACAGCGGTTTTCTACAGATCGAATCGATCTGATAACCTTTGGTGCCTTCCGGAAAAATTACTTTAGAGCCTTCTATTAACCCTTTAAGCACTAAAGTATAATCATCGGCCTGGGTTGCTGAACATTTACCAATGGGCATCACCCTGGTAATATCGGTTGTGCCGTATAAATATTGACCTCCTGAATCGACAAGAAACAAACCATCACCTAAAATTTCCTGATTGCTTTCTGCTGTTACGTTATAGTGTGGCAATGCACCATTTGCATTGTAACCCGCTATGGTATTAAAACTCAAACCTACGAAAGATTCTTGTTCTGCTCTGAATGAAGCCAGTTTTTCTGCCGCAGACCATTCTGTAATCTGTTCTTTACCTGAACGCTCTTCCATCCATTTAAAGAACCTCGTTAACGCTACACCGTCATACAACATTGCCTTGCGGATATGCTTAATTTCGGTATCGTTCTTTACACTTTTTAAATTCGTGCTCGGATTAATACCTGAAATTATTTTACAACCTTTTGGCAAACATTCAAATAAGCCGAAACAGGTACGTTTTGGATCAATAAAAATCCGGATATCTTCTGGTAGTTCTTTTAGTGCTGTAGCCACATCAGTATAGGGATGCAGTGCCACACCTTGCTGGTTTAATGTCTGGATATCCCTTTGTGATAGTTTTTGTTTGTCTATAAATAGTTGAACCTCTTCCGTTGTTATTAAAGCAAAACTTAAAGTTACCGGATTATAATCTACGTCTTGCCCTCGTAAATTAAACAACCAGGCAATATCATCAAGTGATGAAATTAAATGATAATCTGCTTTATTTATGCTTAAAACTGTCCTCACCTCATTAATTTTAGCTGAAATGCTAAGTCCTGCAGCTTCCTCATTGATTAAAAAAGCATTTTCTACAGGCAGCCCTACCCTATCCTGCCAGATGTCGCTAATCAAATCAACATGGATTGTTTCTATTTCATTCTGAGCTAAATTATGCTGTAACTCCTGGGCCAATGCCACTGTGATGAGTTCGTAATTAAAACCTACCTTTGCTCCTCTTGGCAGCGTCTCGCATAACCAACTGATGTACTCCGGGGTGTGCGGCACTTTTAGTCTTACCAGTTCGTAACCAGTACCAGTCAATTGTGCTTCGGCCTGTGTAAAATATCTCGAATCAGTCCACAAACCGGCAAAATCCTGAGTAATAACCAGCGTACCGGCAGAGCCTGTAAATCCACAGGCGAAGGGGATGGCCTTATAATGTGCAGGTAAATACTCACTAATGTGCGGATCTGCAGCGGTAATAATATAGGCATCTACTTGTTGAGCGAACATTAATTGGCGTACGGCCTGTAATTTTTCTGCAAAGGTCATCGAAGATTTGTTTTATTGGGTCAAATTTAAATATTACACCGACATCTTAAAATAAACAAACCGATGTTTAGGTTATTTTTGGTTGGAATTAGGTTCAATAAAAGCATTATAGTAGGCGAGCTAATAAATTGTTTGATTGTTAATACTACTTCTCCGCAGCTTGTAAAAGCTTTTCGATTAAGGAGCCATCAAACGCTGCGCTGCAGCGCAGCGGAAAGGTATACAGTAAACCGAGCCTTAGGCAAGCTCAGCGATAGTAATTCATTTCAGCGTCGTTCCTGTTAAAAAGATGCTAACTACGAAGTCGCTACAAGTCATTGTAAATATTATTTCTACCTGTAAAAACAAGTTTCAGCCTGGAGAATGGTCAGGTATGGAAGGTTTATGAAACCGTATTTTAAATCAATAATGATCGAATTCAGGTCTTCAGGTGAACATATCCTGAGAGGTTAAACATACCGGTCTATTGCCGGAGCTTTGATTATCTGGTAAGAATCTGATTTCTGAAAGCAGCGTATGTTAAAAACAAGGGCCGATTCCCGCTCGGCCAATGCATGGATGCCCAATGTAAAACGTTGTTTAAAACTTTTGGTACAAGCCTCTTTATGGCAGATTATTTCATAACGCTGCAAATTTTCTACAATCACATCAAGCACATACCTTGGCCATTGTCTTTTGATTAAATCGGGCAACCAGCTAAACTGCTGTGTATCTATTAAATCACCCATCTTTTCAATAACCACCGGGGGAATATCTTCACCTACAATCTGGGTCCAGTTTCCTTCAACTTGATCAATAATACCTAATACCTTACATCCGGATATAACCAACCAAGGATCTGTCATACCTGCACGCATCAGTTGATAGGGTATAGCTGCTGAAAGTTCCTGTTCAAAAAGGTAAGTAAGTTGGATCATAGCGATATCAATTGTTTATCGGCAAATTATTAAGTCGTAACAGTTTATCAATTGTACCGGTAAAACGCTTCATTGAAATCGGCTTGCCGAGATAACATTCAAAATTAGAATCTATTCTCCTTACTTCATTTTCCAGGTGAGAGGAAGCGTAGATTACGAACCTCGCTTTAGAGCGGAGATGCTGAGATAGTTCAGTACCTTTCATCCCATCCATATCAATGTCCAAAAAAAGAAAGTCGATTTGGTCGCCCGCACTAATTGTTTTTAATGCGTCAACAGGATTATCAAAGGCATCAGCTAATTTTAAAAAATGTGTGTCTTCAATATAATCAAGCAGTACATCTATGGCGTGCTGTTCATCGTCAACAATTGCACAACTATAATACATAAGCAAATTTAGATAGGTTACACCAAACTTAACATATCTTAATCCGAATCCATATAGAAAGACATAAAAAGGGTAAAATTACGGTAACTGTTTAAGTATTAATCAGACGAAATTTCTGTTTTATGCATTTTCAAAAAGCGTTCAAAAAAAATACGAACTATTTAATAGCCGGTACATCGCGATGCACAGCAGGTTAAATTCAGTCATCAATACTCCATATATTGCTCCGCAAAGCTACCATCAGCGTATAAATCGATTATTCCGTAACCAGGTGCAGTTTCTCTTCTGTTCCCCTCCCACCAGGCACCAGATACCGCACCATTACAGATATAGGTTACATTGTTATAGACCACTTTATCGCGCATGTGCAAATGACCGCTTAAACACAATCTTACATTGGGATGCGAATAAAAAAGATGAATAATCTTGGCGGTATCGGTATGCATATCTCCACCCAACATCGTCCATTTGTTCACAACATCATCCTCTATCATCAATAACGCAGTAAGGATTGGAATATGGGACATCACCATCATCGGCATTGTTTTACCGGTATTTTCCAGTTCGTTTTTTAACCAGTTGAATTGCTCATCACCCAATTTACCAATATACCAGGTATTATCTATATCCAAATGGGTACTATCCAGCATAATGATTTTCCATCCGTTCTGTATCAGGCTGTAATAAGGTTTAACCAACTGCAATTTATCCATAGCGTATTTTTTCCCGTAAAAAACTTCGCCTTTGCTATCTTCGTTCCACCAGATATCGTGGTTACCCAAACAATAACTTACAGGGATGCTACATTCGTTTTTCATGGTTTCCTGTACCAGTTTCCATTGGCCGTTAATGGCACCAATATTTTCTTTGTTCATATCGAAAACAATATCGCCACCATTTAAAATCAGATCTACTTTTGGCGATTGGGACTGTAAATGGTGCAAACATCTGGCAAATCTTGCCGGTGCATTAAACTGGTTCTTCAGGTGTACATCTGTAAGATGCGCAAGCCTTAAAACAGGCTTTTTTTGAGTAGTTAACGAAACTTTCGACAATGCTGGCAGCAAAAAAAGGCCACCGATACTTCTGAGTGCAGATCTTCTTTCCATCAGTTTGTTATTATTTAAAACGAGTATTGTGATATCATGCTGGATTAAGAAAAAAGCGGCGCTGTAGTAGATACAGGCACCGCTATAGGGATATTTTTCCCTTATTTACTTATTTAGCTTTTGCCAGATGAAAGGCTTGAATAATTTTATGAAAAATTTGATTATTGGGATAAACACCGCTGAAATTTTGTGAGCCAGGACCATAAGCGAAAACCGGAACCATGATCCCCGTATGATCGTTGGTACTAAATTCGCCCCTAACCATTCCTTTATCGGCATCGCCATCTAAAAGTGTTAGTCCACCTGTTTCATGGTCGGCAGTTACAATAACCAATGTTTCGCCGTCCTGATCAGCAAAGCGCAGTGCCTCGGCAACGGTACGGTCGAAGTCGTGAAATTCGGTAACCAGATAAGGCAGATCGTTGCTATGACCACCGTAATCAATCTGCGCACCTTCAGTCATGATAAAGAAACCAGGTTTGTTTTTCGATAAAATCTGCAGGGTATGTGATAAGGAATTTTTAAGCATATTGCCACGGCCTTTTATAACCGGTCTGGTGGCCGAATCGTCGAGCAAAACCAATTGTTTACCCTCATACTGCTTTTCAAAATCACTTAGATTATTGGTTAAGTGAAAACCTTTAGCTTTTAAATCAGCCAAAAGCCTGCTGTTTTTATTTTGCTCGAAAGCTTTGCGGTTAGAACCAACTAAAACTTCGGCCTTGCTGGTCAACAGATCATTCGCAATTGCTCCATTGTAGGATCGGTCGAGCTGATGCGCGTAAAATACCGCTGGTGTTGCGTCGGTCAGATCGCCGGCTGTGATGATGCCACTTTTAATACCGAAAGCAGCTAAGGTATCTACCAAATTGGTTTTATTCTGATTATCAGGCCCCATTCCGATGTAACGGTTATTGGTTTTATAACCTATGGCCATGGCACTCCCACCCGCGGCCGAATCGGTGTTTCCGGCATCAGCAGCAGCGGTTTCAGAAAAGCCGATGTAATGGAATTTGGCCATGTTCAGCTCACCGTGATTGGCAATCAAACCCGCATGGATGGCAGCCAGTCCCATCCCGTCACCGATTAACAAAATGACTTTTTTTGGCGCCTTGTTCTGCCCGTCGGTTTTGTATGTGGGTGTGTAAGTTGTATACGGCTTTGGATTGGTATAACTCAATTTATCCTGATTCAGATAAAAATCTTTCAGTTTGGTTGGTTTATCGGTATTAATCCAATCAGCGCCTAACCTTTCGAGCACAATCCAGGTATTCGGACTATCCTGTGAAGCCCAGAACCGGAAAGGTTTTCCTTTCTGATGTGCCTGGTCTATTGTGGCCCTCAGTTTCAATTCATCGGTTTTGGTCGGGTTGCCCTTTCCATTCCATATAGTATGATTTTTCAAATCATCGCTGATCATCGCAACCCGGCCTAATTGTGCATCGGTATAAATGGTTGTTGGTCTGCCATCAAAAGATAATTTTTCATCATAATTTTTAAAATCGGCCGGAGCAGGCATATCGCCACTAATTACCACTTTAATGGCATTAGCATTCTTTTTGGCATCAAATACTTCTCCATAAGCTTCCAGCTCCTTTAGCAATACCGGGAATACATGCCGGTAATCTTCTTTTACATCAACTACCAGTTGCAACCTTAAGGCCGCATTGGTGTAAGGATGATTTCCTTTTGCTTTAAAAAACCGGGCCAGCGGATCGAGGTATATTTTTTTAAGTGTAAAACCCGGCTTAATTTCTGAAGCTTCATGTGCGACATACAATTCGCCATCTTTTAAAAAAACGTCTGCCTCAATGGATCCCATTTCGGCATAATATGCAGTAAGAAGCGGAATGTCCTGTTTATAATCATTGTGGCTATGCCCATGGTTCGCGTTTAGCCTCACCTGGGCAGATGCACTTTGCAGCCCCAGCACAAAGGCCATTGCCGCAAAGTTTATTGCTATTTTTTTTACCATCCTGGGTTTTGTTTAATTACACCCGCACTGTTATCAATTTCTCTTTGTGGTACGGCCCAAACATCGTGTACCTGTGGATTGAAAGTTCTTGCCGGCCAAATCACACTGCCATCATAATCATGCAAAGGTTTGGCATATGTAGCCTGGGCATCGCCCCACCTCACTAAATCGCGGTGACGATCTGCCCATTCTCCGGCAAGCTCATTTCTACGTTCGCGTTTAAGGTCATCTATAGTCATTCCCGTTTTAGCCCCTAAACCTGCCCGCAGCCTGATTTTGTTCAGTTCGGTATCGCCCGCACCCGCACCGCTCAGGTTAATGGCAGCTTCTGCTTTAATCAGCAATACTTCTGCATAACGCATTAAGGGTACATTTAAATCAGTTGTTCCATTATCTCCGTTGGGGTTAACATGGGTTGGGATCGGGTTGGCGTAAGAAAATGGCTCCATATATTTTTTAAACTGATAATTTGAAGTGGCGCCACCATCTTTGGTAAAGCTACGTTCTGCTCCGAAAAACATAAATTTATCGCCAGGTTTTAAAATAGTTGCTTCCCTGCGTTGATCGCCGGCTTCGTAAGAATCGTAAAGTTCTTTGGTTGGCAGGTAATAACCCCATCCGTTATAAATGCCCCAGGCTTTGTTGGTCAACATTACACCCGGCAGCTTGCTGCCCCAGCCCGTTCCGCCACCGCTTGGTGTACAAACTACCGACCAGATATATTCTTTTGACCAGTTGTTTGAAGCTTTAAAAACATCGGCAAAACCTGTATTAATTAAATCATGCTGGCCGGAGTTGATCACCATATCGGCGTATTTAGCCGCATTGGCATAATCTTTTTTGAATAGATATACCTTAGACAAATAAGCCCATGCTGCAGTTTTATGTGCTTTACCATAATCAGCAGGTTTCATTGCGGAAAAAAAAGGAAGGTTATCGGCTGCTTTTAAAAGAAGCGAAATAATATAATCATAGTTTTCGTTTACATTGCTCGCGCGGGGAATCGGCTGAGATGCATCAGTTTCAGGTTTCACAATCGGCACTCCTGCTTTATCATTTCCATAATTTGCAGCCAGCTGAAAATAAACCAAACCTGCATTAAAATAAGCATCGCCAATAATCTGTTTCTTTAAACTTTCGTCCATATTGATATTGGGCACATTGTTGATGATATCATTGGCACGTTTGATAATGGCATAACGCATGCTCCACTGCGTTTCCGTATAACCACCGCCTACATATGTTCGGTTAAAGTTTTTAATGTTATCCGCCTCTGGCTTGTTACGGCCGGTAACCATATCATCACTGGCATTGATAAACCAGAACATCCCGCGACCGTAAAAATCCTCTGCATTGTAGAGCTCATACATTCCGCCTTCGGCTTTCAATGCATCTTCTTTAGTTTTCCAGAAGTTCTGTGCAGACGGAGAACCTTCTGGTGTAATATCAAGCTGTTTTGTGCATGAAGAGAAAACAGCAAGGGCGGCAAATGCCATATATTTTAAATTCTTTTTCATTGTTGTTGTGATTATAAATTTACGCTTAAACCGAGGATAAAGCTTCTGGCTTGAGGATACCGACCAACATCCACTCCGTTGTTGTCCATTCCGATTTCGGGGTCAAAACCTGAATATTTAGTAATGGTGAAAAGATTATTTGCCGTAGCATAAATTCTTACACCGCCTGTTTTTAATTTATTGGCGATTGATTTTGGTAAACTGTAACCCAAGGTTACGTTGCGGATACGCAGGTAAGAGCCGTTTTCTACATAAAAATCAGAAGCTGCAAAGTTTCCATTGGCATCGCTGGTTGAAATAATTGGCACTTTGCCACCTGGATTCTCTGGCGACCAGGCATCTAAAATACCAACCAGTTTATTGTAAGATGGCCCACTGGCACTATAAGTAGTACGTTTTACCGCATTAAACAATTTATTACCCTGTACACCTTGCGCAAAAATATTGAAATCGAAGTTTTTATAACTTGCATTAAAGCTCAACCCATAAGAGAAATCAGGATAGGCACTTCCAGCGAAATAACGGTCTTTACTATCAATTGATCCGTCGCCGTTAATATCCACAAATTTAAAATCACCCGCTTTTGCGTTCGGCTGTATCTTTTGTCCCTTCGCATTTTTATAGTTATCGGCTTCTGCCTGGCTTTGGAAAATACCATCGGTTTTTAAGACATAAAAACTATACAATGGCTGTCCTACCCTATTGGTTAGCGGGGCAACTTCATTCCTGAAATTGGTAGATACAACCTGGTTTTCTATACCCGGAATAAGTTCTTCTATTTTATTGTTTATTTTGGTTAAAGTAGCATTTACCGAGTAAGTAAAAGCTGCATTTTTATCACTGTTATAAGTTAATCCTAGTTCAATGCCTTTATCTCTTACCTTACCTGCATTAATGATCTGCGTACTTAAACCTGCCGTTCCAGGTAATGTCCTGGTCAGGATCATTTTATCGATTTCTTTGATAAAATAATCTCCAGTAAGATTGAAACGTCCCAATACCGCTACATCAACACCAAAATTGGTTTGTTTAGATTCTGCCCATGCTATGTTAGGATTGGCCAAAACCGTTTGAACATAACCGTTTTGTAAAGTTGGTGTTTGTCCGAAATAACTTTGTGTCGGCATTAGTAATGGATTAACCGCATCAGAGGTAAGTGTTCCTAAATTACCAAGAAAACCATAGCTACCTCTTAATTTCAGTTCATTTAACCAATTTACATCTCTAAGAAAATCTTCTTTGCTCATTACCCATCCAACAGAAGCCGAACCATAATTTCTGGTTCTGTTATTTTTAGAGAGCAAAGATGATCCATCACGGCGACCGATTAACGAGAACAGGTATTTTTCGCGATAGTTGTAGTTTGCCCTTAAAAACAGTGACGAAAGCGCCTGTGCATTATAACCGCTGGAAGAAGGCTGTATAACCGTGGCATTCATTAGATATCTATATTGTACTGATTCATCGTCAAAACCAGACCCTGAAGAATATAAACTACGGAGCTGTGTTTTTTGAAATGAATACCCGCCTGTAAGATCAATTTGATGATTACCAAAAGTACCCTTATAGTTTAACACTTGTTCTGTTAGTAAATCGCTGTTGCGGTTACTGCGTTCCACTAAACTATTGCTCAATACCGGCTTTCCTACTTCAGGTCTTTTAGGTGTAAAGCTTTTAAAGGCAGCATCTGATTTGGTAATGCTTAAATTAGACCTGAAAGTTAAACCTTTGGCCAATTTAATATTAGCATAAGGATTAATTACCAACACATTTACAGGATTGTTGATATCAATACGCATTAAATCGGCAACAGGATTAACAATATCACCATAATCGCCGGCATAAGGCCCCGGCAAACCCGCAAAACTACCGTCGGCATTGTAAGGTGTAGCATTTGTAGGATAATAAATGGCTGAAAGTAAAGCACCGGTATAATCGCTGCTGGTATTGGCTCCGTTTCCATTGGTGCTGCTGTACGACAGGTTTTCGCCCACTTTTAGCCAATCAGTAACTTCGTGTTCGGTATTGATCCTGAAGTTGTAACGTTTGGTTTTGGTATTTAACACAATCCCTTCAGCATTACGGTAATTAAAACTGAGGTAATAATTAGATTTTTCGCTACCGCCGTTTATCGCTGCATTGTAATCCTGTAATAATCCAGTTCTAAAAACCTCATCCATCCAGTTGGTGCGGGTAATCTGCCCGTCAGGATACTTTGCCGGATCAAAAGCGGGTAATAGATTGCTACCGCCATTTTTTGCGGCCGTTGCTGCCACCTGTGCACGTTGTTGCGCATTTAAAGGTTCCAGCTTTTTCCATGCGCTTTGTTGGCCCAATTTAGCGTCAAAACTAATCTGCATTTTTCCGCTTTTGCCTTTTTTGGTGGTAATTAATACCACACCGCCCGAGGCCCTTGCGCCGTAAATGGCAGCAGATCCGTCTTTTAAGACTGAAATTGATTCTATATCATTAGGATTAAGCTGTGGAGTACCCGAAAATATAGATCCATCAATTACATACAGTACATTTTCTCCATTAATACCACCCGATCCGCGGATATTGATACGCGGTGCAGATGTTGGGTCGCCGCCCTCATTGGTTACGATCACACCGGGTGATTTTCCGGCCAATACCTCACCAACACTGTTTAATGAACGTGAAGAAAGTTTATCCAGCCCAACAATACTAATTGCCCCGGTTAAGGTTTCTTTTTTCTGCGTACCGTAACCCACCACTACAACATCAGCAAGTGTTGAACGTTCTTCTTTCAAAACCATATTAATTACCTGTTCTTCGCCTACTTTTGCTTCCCTGGTCTGGTAACCGATCATCGAAAATGAAAGCACTGCGTCAGCACCAACTGCAATGCGATAAGCACCGTTTCCATCGGTAATGGTACCACTTTGTGTACCTAATACTTTTACAGATACGCCCGGAAGTGCCAAACCGGTTGTATCTCTTACTATTCCTGTAATTATCCGGTCTGGTTTATTCATTACGGCTTTGTTTAAGATTACATATCCGCCTTTTTCCAGCACCTGCAAACCAAGTCTGTCTAAAAGCGACCTTACAGGTTCGCTGGTAAAATCGCCGCTTACCAACATGTTTTTTTGTTGCAGCTGATCTGGATTATACACAAAACTGAGGCCGGTACGTGATTCGATTTCTTTGATGATCTCGGTCATCTTGCGGCCTTTACCAATAGTAAGGCTAACCCTGGTTTTCTCTAGTTTCTGTGCCATACCTGCCGAAGCGAGGATTGAGCTACAAAAAATGCAGAGAATTGTAAATGTTAAACATGAGTATTTCATGATCTTATAAAGAGCTGGTGTCCGCTTGGCGGAGGTTGTTTTCATTGCTTAATTTGTTTGATTTTGTTTTTGTAAAGCTTTATTTATGCTGGCTTTGTTGCCAGAAAGAGAGATTGCGGCACCTGGTCTGACCAGTAACCGTACATAATTCTATATCATATCCTTATCTCATCTGTATATTTTAAATGATTTATGATTTTTTGATGCGTTGAACCTGAGGTGGTGCAGACTGCAAAGAATATCCAGAATCTCCTCCGGTGATTGTGTGCTGCTAAAAGATGCAGTTGTTTTAAGTTTGCCTAGAGCGCTATCGTTTAATAGAATTTTAATGCTATATACGTATTGGAGTTTAGTCACCACCTGATCAAGCGTTGCTCCATCAAAAGCAAATTTGATAACAGCTGATGTTTTACTTTTGCGGATGGCAGCACGACCGTTATTTTTATCATAAGTTAAAGACTCATCCTTAACCAGCGTACCCAGTTCGCCTTTTGGATTGCTGACCGCAACTTTACCCGTAACCACGGCAACCTCAAGCTGTTTACTGGCCTGATAAGATTTTATTTTAAAAGAGGTACCCAAAACGCTAATGTTTACACCAGCACTTGTATGTACGGTGAATGGTCTTTTCTCCTGATGGGTAATATCGAAAAATGCTTCACCCTCTTCAAGTTCGATTTGGCGGCTGTTTGAAGCAAATATTTTAGGATAACAGAGTTTTGCCGATGGGCCTAATACTACCACCGAACCATCAGGTAAAATAACCCGCTTCTGCTCCTTACTTCCTGTAAATACGGTTAATTGATTTTCAGACTGTACTTTAGTGTTCAGTTTCCATATCGTGATGCCAATGGTAAGCAAGAGCAATGCAGCAGCGGCAACCCTGACAAAAGTCTGAAATTTGAATACCTTGGCAGTTTTTTGCTCCTGAAACATCGCAACCTGAAGTTGTGCAAACATTTGCGCACTGATTGTTGCTCTACGGTGAGCCGCAACCTCCACTTCTTCTATATGGAGTTTAGCATACCATTCTTCAACCTTTTTTTGCTCTTGTGGATTTGCCTGCTCATCGAGATATTTCCGCAGCAGTTCCTTTGCCTGTTCTTCTGTCATTTACATACATGTCAGTTGAAAAGCGGATAGGTACTAACCAAAAATGTTATCTATAGATTAACTTTATGTTAAACCGATCAATACGGCAATCAGTAAGATATAGGAAAGACTTTTTTTAAGAAGCTTTAGTGCTGCAGAGATTTGGTTTTTCACCGTTTGTACCGAGACGTTCAGTTCTTCAGCAATTTCTTTTATAGATTTCTCCTGTTTTCTGCTCATCGAAAACACCAATTGCATTTTTTCAGGCAATAACGCAATGGCATCATCAACTTCTGAATAAAATTCTTTTAAGATTAGTCTATCGTCAGCCGCTTCGGCATGTTTTTCATCCATCAAAGCTTTAAGCGCATTTTGGTGCTGTTCCTTAATGCTACCAGACTTGAAATAATTAATCACTTTATATTTTACAGCACCATATAAATAGGCACCAAGGCTTCCGGAAAGGTTAATCGTTTTATGATTTTCCCAAAGTGAGATAAAAATCTCCTGGGTAATATCCTGTGAGAGTGCTTCATCACCGGTTTTTCTGAGTGCAACATCAAAAATATCTGACCAATATAAATGGTAGATTTCTTCCATCGCCTGATGGCTTCCGCGTTGTAAAGAGGAGAGTAAAGTTTTGCTCAAGAGATGCTGCCTTTTTTTTTACAGCAAAGCTACCTGCTCAATATTCACTTATTATTAACAAATCTTAAAGAGAAGATTTATCATGAATGAGGCACAATGTTCAGGTAATCACTTAATATTACAGTTCTCTCGATTCAGTTGATCTTCTTTATTCATATCAATGGGCCAAACATTTAAATTAACGGTAGAAGTAAAAACACCTTAATGGAATAAACTTTTGTTCCATAAATAAGCAGAGGATGAATCTACTAACGATTCCTCTCCGATAAATACGCATGCCACAACAGCATGGTGGCAATAGTGCGATAAGGTTTAAATTGCTCTGCCACCAATAACACTTCCTCTTTACCCACCCCTGCTGACAAGCTTTTTACTTTCTTTAGCGAGTTTACGGCAGCCAGATCTCCTATCGGGAAAATATCCTGATGGTGCAGCATAAAAATCAGGTAAATATCTACGGTCCAATCGCCAATCCCCTTGATACTTTTAAGCTGGCTTCTAATGGTCAGATCATCCATTTCCTCCATTCGAGTTAAAGACAATGCCCCACTGACTATATTTTCGGCCAAATGGCGAACATATGCCGTTTTTTGCCTGCTAAAATAACACTCCCTTAATTCCTGATCAGTAAGCAATAACACCCTTGCAGGAGTAACCTCATCAATTTTTTCTTTTAGTTTATTCATTGCGGCCAATGCCGAAGCCAGAGAAACCTGTTGTTCAAGAATAATATGCACTAACGATTCGAAAGTATTTGGACGCGACCAAAAGGGTGGATAACCATATCGATCCAAAATCAGTTGCAAATCCGGATGATGGCCACCTAACAAATCACAAAGTTGATGATAACTGGTCTGGTCAAATTTTTCGAACATAAAAATATAGCTATTTTAATATAATTTCGTTTCGGTTGGTGAGACAATGAACGATAGCATCCAATATAACCGTAACCTTATGCAATACAATTATTCATTATGGGAGCATGAGATTAACTTCAATCCCTAAGGTAACGGAAAAAACCCTATTTTAATCCCTTTTTAAGATGAGATGGTTACTTTTGTTGAATGCTAAAGATTGGAATAGCTGAAGACGACCCTAAAATTGCTGAACTTTTGAAGTCGGCACTCGAAGAAAATAATTATCAGGTACTTACCGTAGCCAATGGAATTGACGCGCTGGACATTTTTTTAAGGGAAAGCTTTAACCTGTTGATTATCGATGTCATGATGCCTGGCTTAAACGGCATCCAGCTTTGTAAACACCTCAGAGAAAATGCTTTACACACACCAGTCCTCATGCTTACAGCAATGGGCACTATTGATGATAAAGTTACGGGTTTAGAGGCCGGTGCCGATGATTATCTCGTCAAACCCTTTCACCTGAAAGAATTTTTGGCCAGGGTTGCAGCTCTATTACGCAGACAGCCACCTGTTGAAAATAAAACAGACCATAAATTATATTTTGAAGACTTGGTACTTGATCGTTACAGTAAAGAAGTAAACCGCGCGGGTAAACCGATCGAATTAAGCGCCAAAGAATTTATCCTGCTCGAACTTTTTATGCGCAACCCCAACCGTTTGCTCTCAAGACAATTTATAGCCGAGCAAGCCTGGGACATCAGTTTCGAAACCGGCACCAATGTAATTGATGTATACATTAATTTTCTGCGGAAAAAAATCGAAAAGGGTTTTGAACGCAAACTCATCCATACCAAAATCAATATGGGATATATCCTAAAATAGATGAAAATAAAGGACCGGATAGCACTATATTTTACGCTGATCAGCACTTCAATGCTCTTCGCAGTGCTTTGCACGGTATATTTTACCTTTATGAAATTTTTAGAGGCTGATTTCTTCGAACGCCTGACCGACCGCACCATGGTAACAGCTAAACTGTACCTTGAAGCAGATGAAATCAGTAGAGATGCATTAAATACAGTACGTCATAAGTACCTTCAAAAACTGAACAGTGAAGTAATTCGCATTTATGATCAAAAGAACAGGGCCACTTTTATCGGCGATACTGCCCAATATTGGACCCCTGCAACCATTGATCAGGTACGGCGGAAAGGCCGTTTAAAATATACGGACGGTCAGCGACAGGTAGTTGGTATTTATTATAAGGATAATCAGGGCGACTTCGTTATCCTCGCTTCGGCCGACGACCAGGGCTCACACAACAGGCTAGACAAGTTGTTGAAGATCATGATTTTTATCTTTATCCTTATTTCTCTTATTGTATTATTATTGAGCAGGTGGATTGCTCAGAAAATGCTGAAACCGCTGCAAAAATTTATGCTCGAAGTAAAACAGGCCAGCGCTCAAAACATGCAATTTAGAGTTGAAGAACATAACAATAAGGACGAGATTAATCTCATTGCACAGAGCTTTAATCATTTAATGGAAGAACTCGAACAGGCTTTTATGCTGCAGAAAACCTTTGTAGCCAATGCTTCACATGAACTTCGAACGCCCGTTACGCGGATTATGATGAACGCTGAACTTGCCCTATCTAAAGAAAGAGATCAGGTTGCTTATCAAAACGTGATTATTTCGATGCTTGAAGATGCAGAAAAAATGGAACACATCATTACAGGTTTGGTAGCCCTGGCAAAAATGGATCTTGATCTGATCAATTCTCAACTTGCTCCGATCAAACTTGATGATCTGCTCGCTAAAATTCAAACCGAATGGAAAATGCAGAAAGGTCTTGACCTTAACATTACCTATCAAACGCCCATTAATACCAAACCCGAAATATTGGCCAATGCCACTTTGTTACAAATTGCCCTGGATAATATCATTTCAAATGCTTTTAAATTTTCCAATAACCAAGAAGTAAATATCCATGTCGAAACCCGTAAAAACCATGTTTTTATCCATATCATAGATCATGGAAAGGGAATTTCAGTTGATGATCAGGCAGATATCTTTAACCCTTTTTATACCCGTGCAAAAGAACATGGCCAGCACGGCGAAGGTATGGGGCTTTATATGTCTAAAAAAATTATCGATTTGCTTAAAGGCGAGATCACCATTAAAAATCCAGATCAGGTTGGCTGCACATTTACGGTTTCGCTCACGCTCATTTCGAATCCCGCTAACGATCGTTTCTAACGAGCGTTAAATAGCATATCGTTTACAAACGATGAAACCGTATACCTATTCTTGCACTCTTTTGGAAACGAGCACACACATTTCCGCAACTTTAATCCCTTTTTAAGTCCGATTTAATCCGCCTTTAATCTGGCAAAGATAGCTTTGCAGATATGATAAGGGTATTTTCATGGCTCATTCTTTTTTGGGCATTAACAGCCGGTAAGGCTTTCGCACAGCGCGATACATTAAGCTTAAACTTAAACCAGGCGGAAAGCCTTTTTTTGAGGAATAATTTCGAGTTATTGGCCAGCAATTATGAAATTAATCAGGCAAAAGCAGAAATCATCACGGCTAAACTTTTCGAAAACCCTACACTGGAATACGAAAATCTTTTTTACAATAAGGACACCAAAAAATTCCTGCAAACCTCGTATGCCCACGGTCAATATTCGGGATCTATTTTTCAGCTGTTTAAACTTGCTGGCAAACGCAATAAGAATATCAAGCTGGCCCAAACCGGGGTTAAAATGGCCGAATACGAATATTTTGACCTGATCAGAGCGTTGAAGTTTGAACTCGCTAACACCTTTTACAAATCCTATTTTGCCGCGCAATCTGTTAAAGTATATCAGGAACAAATCAGTTCTACAGAGCAGCTCGCGAAAGCTTATGATCTTCAGTTAAAAACGGGGAACGTTGCAGCGAAGGATGTAATCAGGATAAAATCATTATTGATCAACCTCAAAGCAGAACAGGCAGGGCTAATGAATGAACTGGAAGATTACTACAAAGATTTGAAGTTACTCTGTGCCATTAATGCTGCAACCTCAATCACTTTGGTTTTAGATGAAGCAATGCTCAAATCACCCACTGTAGATAAAATTCCCTATCAGGCCTTACTTGATTCGGCCAGGGCAAACCGCGCTGACCTTAAACGGGCCAAAACCAACCTGCTTTATAATGAACGTAATTTAAAGCTGCAAAAAGCAATGGCCATTCCCGATATAGAAATTGGGCTGAGCTACGACCTCAAAGGAAATTATCCTGAAAAATACACTGGTTTAGGCATTAAAATTCCCATTCCGCTTTTCTCCAGAAACCAGGGCGAAATTAAAAAAGCACAGATTGGCATTACTGCCGCAGATGTAAATATTAAAAAGCAAGAAGCTCTGTTGGAAAACGAAGTATTTAACAGCTATAAAACTGCTTTACGCAACGAAAAATTATATGCAGAGATTGATCCTGCCTTTGGAACCGATTTTAATACACTGATTTCAGGCCTGATCAAAAATTTTAAGGCACGTAACATCAGCCTGATCGAATTTTTGGACCTGTATGATGCCTATAAAGAAAATACCCTTCAGCTCAATAAACTCCAATCAGAAAGAATGAGCACGCGAGCTGAACTCAATTATGTAACTGGTTCTAATATTTTTTAAATAAATTTCATGCAAAATCTCTATAAACACACCGTACTCATTGCTGCAACCAGTTTATTATTTGCTTGTGGCGAACATAAAACGGCTGCACCAAATGATAAATTTACCATAACAGATTCTTTGATCAACCGATTGTTAATCGATACTGTACAACAGGCTAACGGTAAAACCGAACTGATGTTTTCAGCCAAAATCACCGCAAATGAGGAGCGCAGATCAGAACTTTTTCCCATGGTAAGTGGAACTGTAAACCGCGTGGGGGTAAGGTTAGGCGATCAGGTTTCGAGCGGACAAACACTGGCTACGCTCACCAGTTCTGAAATGGCAGGTTTTGATAAAGAAGTTATTGCGGCAAACGCCGAACTTAAAAATGCAGAAAGAGCATTAAAACAAGCCGAACAACTTTTCCAAAGTGGTCTATCATCAGCAAAAGAACTTGAAGAAGCAAAAAATGACTATCAGATCAAAAAAGCAGAAGCAAAAAGAGCCAGTTCTGTATTAAAACTCAATGGAGGCAGCAGTACAGGATTTTATGCAATTAAATCGCCAATCAGCGGTTTTGTGATCGAAAAAAATGTTACCCAGAACATGCAGTTGCGTGGCGACAATGATAAAAGCCTGTTTACCATTGCCGATCTCTCCAACGTTTGGGCCATGATCAATATTTACGAGTCGGATATTTCGCGTGTTAAGGCCGGTGATGAGGTAAGTTTATCAACCCTATCCTACCCCAATAAAGTTTTTAAAGGAAAAATAGAGAAATTATACAACCAGGTTGACCAGGACAGCAAGGTAATGAATGCAAGGGTGGTGATCCCAAATCCAGGCTTTTTGCTCAAACCTGGTATGCTTGGAACGGTAAAGGTTTCGGCTAATTCATCTATTGATCTCCCGGTTTTAAACTCAAGGGCCGTAATTTTCGACGAAAACAAAAACTATGTGCTCGTTCTGGGGCAGGATCATAAAGTAAAAATCCAGGAGATCGAAATAGGGCGTAAAACCGCCGATAAAACCTACATCAGCAAGGGAGTACAGGCCGGCGACCGCATTATTGCATCCAAACAGGTTTTCTTATTCGAAAGCTTAAAAACACAATAATTTCTTTTTATCACCCTAGATTTCAAAAATGAATAAATTCATAAAAAGCATTATCGGCTTTGCACTGAAAAATAAATATTTCATCTTTTTTGCCACATTCATCTTAATCGTTGGAGGTTATTTAAGCTTCAAACATACCACAATAGATGCCTTTCCCGATGTAACCAATACTAATATCACCATTATTACCCAATGGCCGGGCCGTAGCGCCGAGGAAGTAGAAAAATTTGTGAGCAGACCGCTGGAAATTGCCATGAACCCTACCGAAAAGCGGACGAGTATCCGGTCTTCCTCATTATTTGGTTTATCCATCGTAAAGGTAAGTTTCGAAGACGATGTAGATTACGCTGAAGCCCGGGTACAGGTAAACAACCATCTTGATGAAGCCGATCTGCCTGAAGGTATCCAACCTGAAGTACAGCCACCCTATGGGCCAACCGGCGAGATTTTCCGTTATACTTTAACAAGTGATACAAAGTCGGTCAGAGAATTAAAGACCTTACAAGATTGGGTTGTCCAGCGCGAACTCTTATCTGTTTCAGGCATTGCCGATGTAGTGAGTTTTGGTGGAGAGGTTAAAACCTACCAGATCACGGTCGATCCGCAAAAGGCCATTCAATATGGTGTAAGTGCCACCGAACTGTTCGAAGCAGTGTCTAAAAGTAATATCAATGTAGGTGGTGATGTGATTGTGCAGAGCGGACAAGCCTATGTGGTAAGGGGCATCGGCGTGCTTAACAATATCGACGAAATCAGAAACGTAGTGGTTGACAACATTAATGGCACCCCAATCTATGTCAAAACCATTGCCGAAGTGGCTGAATCAGCTCTACCCAGATTGGGTCAGGTTGGGCGCGACAGGGATCCCGATGTAGTAGAAGGCATCATCGTTATGAGAAAAGGCGGCAACCCCAGCGAGGTCATTTCTAGGTTAAAAGAAAAGATCAATACCATCAACAGCACCGTTTTACCCGATGATGTAAAAATCAAACCGTTTTACGACCGCGAAGACCTGGTTAATTACTCCGTGCACACGGTAATGGGCAACATGCTGGAAGGGATTTTATTTGTTACCCTGATTGTGTTTCTTTTCATGGCCGATTGGCGCACCACCTTAATCGTTTCGATTATTATTCCATTGGCCTTGCTTTTTGCTTTTATCTGTCTCAAATTAAAAGGTATGCCGGCCAATCTGCTATCCATGGGTGCTATCGACTTCGGGATTATTATAGACGGTGCCGTGGTGATGGTTGAAGGAATCTTCGTCGTATTGGATGCCAAGGCAAAAAAACTGGGCATGGAAAAGTTCAACAAAATGAGCAAACTCGGTTTTATAAAAAAAGCCAGTCTCGAAAACGGAAAGGGTATTTTATTTGCTAAACTGATCATTATTACGGGTTTGCTTCCCATTTTTACTTTCGAAAAAGTTGAAGGTAAAATGTTCTCTCCATTGGCGTGGACCTTGAGTTTTGCCTTATTGGGTGCGCTAATTTTGACCTTTACCCTGGTTCCTGCCATGGCCAGCGTACTTTTGAAAAAAAATGTAAAAGAGAAACACAATATCTTTTTAGAGTGGATTACCAAGGCAACCCTCAAATTTTATGATAGCTGCTTCAAAAAAAAGAAACTTGTATTTAGCATCTCTATTATTGTACTGCTATCAGGTGCGTTCAGTTTTAAATTTTTGGGCACCGAATTTCTTCCCAGTTTGGATGAGGGGTCCATTTATGTCCGCGCCACGGGACCATTGAGTATTTCATTAGATGAAACCAAAAAACTTTCAAACGAAATGAGGAAGATCTTTTTAAGTTTTGAGGAAGTAAAACAGGTAATGTCGCAAACTGGCCGTCCGAACGACGGAACAGATGCAACGGGTTTTTACAATATGGAATTTCACGTTGACATCTATCCCCGGAAAGAATGGAAACGTAAGCAGAGCAAAGAACAGCTGATTGAACGCATGCAGGAAAAATTAAAAAGCTTTCCGGGCATCAGCCTCAATTTTTCGCAACCCATTTCAGATAACGTAGAAGAAGCGGTTTCAGGCGTAAAGGGATCCATTGTGGTGAAATTATTTGGCGAGAACTTTGAATATATTGAACAGGAAGAGGAAAAAATAGAAAATATTTTAAAAACAGTTGAGGGTATTGAAGATTTGGGTATTTTAAGAAATCTTGGTCAGCCCGAACTGCAGATTAACCTTGATCAGAAAAAAATGGCCTTGTATGGCGTAAGCACAGCAGATGCCAATGCAGTAATCGAAATGGCCATTGGCGGTAAAGCTGCTACGCAGATTTACGAAGGTGAACGCAAATTCGACCTCATTATCCGCTATCCTGAAGATTTTAGAAATGATGAAAGTTCGATCAGCAAATTACGCATTCCTACCCTATCAGGTTCTAATGTTCAATTAGGCGAAATATCAAGCATTAGTAAGATTACGGGTCCAAGTATGATTTACCGTGATAAACATAAACGGTACGGCGCCATCAAATTCTCGATCCGCGGCAGGGATATGGGAAGCGTAATTGCCGAAGCACAGCAGAAAGTAAATGCCAAAATCAAATTGCCGCAAGGTTATAAGCTGGAGTGGGCCGGCGATTTTGAAAACCAGCAAAGGGCTATTGCCAGATTATCAGAGGCTGTACCAGTAAGTTTATTGCTTATATTTTTTATTCTATTTGTACTTTTCGGCAATATTAAAGATGCCTTACTGGTATTGAACAACGTTCCATTTGCCATGATTGGTGGCATATTAGCATTGTTGGCCGCTGGTGTAAACTTTAACATCTCGGCCGGAATTGGTTTTATTGCATTATTTGGGATCTGCGTGCAAAATGGTGTAATTCTTATTACCCGTTTCAAAACCAATATTGCAGAGCTGAAATACCATCCGCAATGGACTTTTACCGATGCCATGCGTGATGGAATTGCCAGCAGGTTCAGACCGGTGTTGATGACGGCTTTAATGGCGGCTATCGGGTTGATGCCTGCAGCACTTTCTACCGGAATCGGTTCAGAAGCTTCAAAACCATTGGCCATTGTGGTAATTGGCGGATTGATTACCAATACATTATTTAATCTTTTTGTTTATCCGATCGTATTTTATTGGTCGTATCGCAAAAAAGCAGATAAAATGATACCAATACGAATCGATGATGGAAAAATGTAAAGGATGATGTCATCTACCAGCGATTTATCATGCTGAGCTATGATAAATCGCTAAAGGGTATTCACTTTTCGGTCGACAAGGAAAACTGCAAAGATTATTTGACGGGTTTACATTTAAAATTTGGGGAATAAACTTGTTATAGAATTTCAGACTGCTCCCTATAAGCTAATGGTTATCAATACTTCAAAATACTTACCTTTCACCCTGGCACAAAGCGATGCTTTTTCTGCATAGGTATGAAATAACCTTTGCCTGATATTTTCAAGCCCCGTATGAAAGCCGTTATCATTCAAGCCTGTGTTAATCAGGTTACTGGTCTGGATGCTAAAGATACCATCCTCCCATTTTACAATAATTTTTCCGGAGTCTTCAGGCTGGCTCAGGTTTCCATGTTTAACCATATTTTCCGTTAGGCTAAGCAAGAGTAATGGAATAACCTCTACTGCTATGATTTTATCATCATAAACAAAATCTATATATAAGTCAGGCTCTTTTATTCTGCAAAGTCGTAGGAGGTTTTCAACTTGATGGATTTCCGCTTCAAGCGGCATAATTTCCGGACCGTGTTCGCATTCCAAGGCGTAGCGCATCAGCTTTGAAAGATATCGGACTGCTTCTGCAGCGCGGGGTTCGCTTTTATGTGTGCTATTGTGAATGTAGGTTAAGGTATTAAACAAAAAATGTGGATTTATTTGTGCTTTCAGGTAAGCATTTTTAGCATTTGCAAGTTCTAGTGTCATTTGCTTTTGCTTCAACATTTCTTCAATTGCTTCTTTTTCCAATTCTACTGTCCGCTGTTTTTGTTGGATATAACTTTTAATAAAATAATAAGCAGTAGAGAACAATAAGAAATAGATTCCCCGCCATGTTGTTACGGATAAATATTTCCAGTTTAAAGTGGTTAGGTTATCAAAAGAAATTATTGCTGTTTTTGAAAGAAAACGATCTGCAAAGTAAGCAATAATGGTGTGCAAGAAAATTTCAATTGACGTAAATATAATGATGCTTAAATAAGCAGGCCTTTTAAGTTTAAGATTTCTGGCTAATACCAATTCTGCATGAACGTAGAAAAGTACAATATTAATAATGTAATGAATGCAGTAATTTAATATCGGCGACCTTATTTTAAGAATTAACGAAACCAATATATATTCATAAAGAATGAAGGTGGCCCAAGATATAAGGTGCCAGCGATAATTTTTTAGCCAGTTTTTCATTTTTTTTGTTAAAAATCGGTTTCACAACAGTCAACAACTGCTTAGCGTAATGTAGTCTTTTCGCAGTTTTGGCGGAGCTAATTTTCGTCTATGAAAACAATAATAGACTTAAAATCGACCCGGAAAACTGCATTTGTTTTCCGTTCACAAAAAGCTGCAGGTATGCGCTTTTCAAAGAGTGATCCAACAACCAGTACGATTACGGCAATTACAACATTAACAAGCCAATCAGATTTACAAATGTTGGTCCCTTAAACGTTTTGAGACTAGGGTTTGGTCTTCAATAAACCCCATAAATGCCTCTTTGTATTGTGGGGTCATAAGCACTTCGTACTTTCCAAGGTCGATTTTGTGCCCATTGATCTCCTTTACATAGGCGGTATTGATAATATATGATTTGTGGACACGATAGAAGTGTCCATTCTCCTGAAGTTTTTCTTCCATCTCCTTAATGGTCATATACACCGAATAATCATTTGTCGGAGTATAAATATGTACATGATTATTTGATCCCTGCAGATAGATGATGTCTTTCTTAAGTACTTTGGTTAATCTGCCACGCTCGCCGTTTGTACGTAAGAAAAATGCACCTTCATTTTCTTTTGCAATATCCTGTGCATCATAACATTCCGAAAGCACTTCGTTAACAACTACGGCAAAGTCTCCCATGTTAAAAGGTTTTAACAGGTAATGTTTTGCCCTAACTTTAAATGCATCCAGTGCAAATTCCGGATAGGATGTGGTAAAAATAATATTGTGCGATTTGTGCTTGAGGTTATCGGCAAGCTGTAGACCCGACAGTGCAGGCATATCAATATCCAAAAAAATTAACTGCCTATTGCTCTCAATACTGATTTCGCTAAGTGCCTCTACTGGTTTATTAAAGATTCGGTTTATCTTCAATCTTGGCATTTCTACAATATAATCTTGCAAAATATTAATGGCAGTAGGATCATCGTCAACGATGATACATGAGACGGATTTTTTCATCAAGATCGGTTTAAAATAGATAAAGGCAATTTAATAAATTATCCTTAAAAGGAATAATAAAAAGAGTAGATATCGCAACAGTTATAAACCAAAATACCTTAATGAAACTTTATGCTCAGATTAAGATTTATAGAACGGATACCATTCTTAAAAATCGGCTGCACAGGTTTATTGCAACGATTAGAGAAAAAATTTGCTGGAGGTAATGCAGAGATGAAAATTGTCGGTCAACAATCAATCAGTATTTTCAATTTCTTTTAATCTGAACGCAGTGAAGAGCAGGTAAAAATGTTACCGCTACCCCAACTATTCTGCTGAACTAAAGCCTAGAAGGGTGACATTATTGCCTGTTGATCCCTTTTAATGTATCTGGTAAGATTGCACAAATGACATCCCGAAAGCAAATTTAGCGGAATTAAAATTAATTTTTGGTTCAAAAGTTATTTACTTCAAATCCTCTATAACTAAGCATTTCGGCATTGTGGGAAACAGTTAGCCGAAGATTTAATATTGCTATAATTTCTTTCGCCTGAGTGATGCTTCGGTGTATATCGTTTATCCCTCTAATTTCGATACCACCTGGCATTAGTTTGAATTTGCTGGGTTCAAACTTATCAATAAACCGTTGTAAATCGGGACTAACTTTTACCTGATTGTTTTGCATAATTAATTTAGTTCTTTGGCCGCAAAGCAACGTAATGTGTTTTAAGTTATCACTACATCCATATTAACTTATTAAAAAATGTTAGTCTGCGATTACATTCAAATCGGCGCCTCTACATTGAAAACCGGAGTATTCTAGGCAAAAAATCGATAGTTAAACAAAGTTTATGCTGATGTAAACATGATAATCGCTTAACCTTGAGATGATGTATGCCTAATATTTTTGTGTAAAGAACAACTCATGCGTATCACTAAAAGACTGAGCAAACTCCGGTATTATTTCTCTACTGCGATATCAATACTGTTATTGGTACTTATTTTTAATTTTAGCTTTTCTAAAACAGATGGATTCATCATTTTAAACAGGTTTCACCCAATATGGCTCGATACTTTTTTCAGGTATTTCACCAATCTTGGAGATGGTTTAGCCAGTATCCTGACAGCAGCCATTCTGCTTGCACTTCGAAAAAAGAAAAAAGCAATGACCGTTGCTCTTGCTTACATTTACTCAGGCTTGATTATTCAGATCACCAAAAGAATATTTCACATGCCACGGCCTAAATATTTTTTTGAGCAGACATTATTTCATTATACTCATTTTGTAGAGGGCGTAAGCACGCATAATCAAAATTCTTTTCCTTCAGGGCATACCGCATCTGCTTTTGCATTAGCCACAGTGTTGGTTTTAATTTTCAAGAAAAAGAAAATCTCTTTTTATTGCCTGTTTTTTGCCTTTTCAATCGGTTATTCACGTATATACCTGGCGCAACATTTTCTTATTGATGTAATTTTCGGTGCGGTAACCGGTATCACGTGCGCAATCGCGAGCTATTACCAGGTATACGACCTTAAGCTTTTCAGATCGGCTAAGCTAAACAAAAGATATAAACAGTTTAAAATCGCCAATCAGTCAATTCCTATCTAAGTGAAAGAAATATCCATTAAATTATGGCTATTTATAGCGGCAATGACTGTAATCAAAGTGATTATAGCCTCAGCAACAGCGCTTGGAAATGATGAAGTATATTATTGGACATACGCTTTAAATCTGCAATGGAATTATTTTGATCATCCTCCATTTGTAGCCTGGTTGATCAGAACAACAACGGCAAACTTATCTATCCACAGCGAATTGGCGGTTCGGCTTGGTGCCATAATATCCTCTACTATAGGCACTGTAATCGTATTTAAAACGGGAAAACTCTTAAAAAACAACCGTGTCGGCTGGTTTGCCGCTTTACTTTATTCTTCGTCTTTTTATTGCAGCATCATTGCCGGAACATTTATTTTACCCGATAGTCCGCAAATGGTTTTCTGGCTGTGGAGTATCTTTTTATTGCTTAAAATTATCAGATCCACCGGGCAGGGTTTACCTACTTTAAGCCTCTGGTGCTGGTTTGGCTTAGCGGCAGGACTTTGCATGATGTGTAAGATTCATGGTGTTTACTTATGGGTGGGCATGATCCTGTTTGTGCTGTTTAGCGATAGAAAACTATTGGTACAAAAGGGCATATATATTTCTGCACTAATTAGTTTGATGATAGTATCTCCTCTTATCACCTGGAATATCCGGCATCATTTTATTACCTATACCTACCACAGCAACCGGGTTAGTTTACTCCATGCCGACATCAACCCACTGGCTTTTGCCAGAGAAATTGGCGGACAATTATTTTACAACAATCCCATTATTTTTTTTCTGGCTTGGGTGGCTGTTTTTAGTTTCATCAAAACCAAAAATTTTTTCATTAAGAGCGAAATCAAACTTTTATTATTTTGCTCACTACCACTTATTCTTACGCTTATTTTTCTTTCCATTTTTAGAGATACCCTGCCACATTGGTCTGGCCCGGCATATAGTTGTTTAATATTTCTTTCTGCATTGAAACTTGAATCTTTTAACGATAAAAAAATAAAAACGATTATTGGTGCAAGCATACTGTTTTTCCTGTTCGTGGTAAGTGCAGGTCTCTTCACTATTAATTTTTACAAGGGTACATTTTCAACACAAACAGGAGCCCTCAGTTTGGGCGCCGGCGACCCCACATTAGATTTATACGGCTGGAAAGAAACAGGAAAGATAATTGATTCTATTTATCGCCTGGATAAACCATTAGAAAAGAATAAAAAAGTTCACACCATTGTGATCACAAAGTGGTTTCCTGCTGCCCATTTAGATTTTTATGTCTGCAGTAAAACTGGTTTGCATACTTATGGCCTAGGAGAAATATTCGATCTTCATCAGTATTACTGGTCTAACTCAAGCAAGCCAACATTGGCTGTTGGCGACAATGCATATTATATTATACCCGCTAATCTTTACGACGAAAACAGCATCAGCTTCATTAAATCCCAATTTCAGAGTTGTTCACTACCAATCATTCTCCCTATTTTCAGAAATGGAGCCGTATGCAAAAATATTTTATTATTTAAGTTAAATGGCTATAAAAAATAATTAGTCCGTAATTATAACTAACAAATAACGTTTAAATCTAATTGCACCTGAACCGAAAATGAAATAAATTAGCAAAATGAACTAAAGTCGATCAGATAGCTAACAACGAACCTTTTCACTAAAAACATGATGCCCAATAACAAAGTATATCTATTCAGCTCGCTCTTCATTGTAATCCTATTCAGCTCTTTGTCTTCAACGGGGCAGATTGTAATTCAGGATAAAAAAGATCATGTAGAAACTAAAACATTTTCTCAAACCGATTCTGGCACACTGAAGTTAGATATCTATTACCGTGGAAAAATAACAGACACTAAGCCAACAGTACTTTTTATTTTTGGCGGTGGTTTTGTAATGGGACGCAGAGACAGCAAACTATTCGATCAATACTTTAACACCTTAATCGCAAACCACTATAAAGTTGTATCAGTTGATTATCGATTGGGCCTGAAAGGAAAGAAATTTCCTAGTCCGTTTAATACTTCTAATTTAAAAGCTGCAATCGATACGGCCACAACTGATGTTTTTGCCGCAACAGCCTATCTCATCAAAAATGCGAAAGAACTTGGTATTGATACTTCAATGATTATCCTGTCGGGATCAAGCGCGGGCGCGATCACGGCACTGCACGCCGATTATAACAAACGGAATGCTACAGCATTATCAACCAAATTACCCCGAAATTTTCAATACAAGGGCGTAATCTCTTTTGCGGGAGCCATATTAAGTTATCAAGGCGCACCAAAATATGCTATACCGCCGGCACCAACAATGTTTTTCCACGGCACGGCCGATAAACTTGTGCCCTATAACAAAGTGAGATTACTTAACAGGGGCTTTTTTGGCTCTAAATATCTTGCTAAAACCTTTAAAAAGAATCACTATCCGTATTATTTCCAGTATGTGCAGGATATGGGACACGAAATAGCGGGTTCTCCGATGACTGAGAACTTACCTGATATCTTATGGTTTATAGACCATTACATTTTGAAACAAAAGCGTTACTTTATGGAAGTGGACTTTAAAGATGCAGACAAAAAACCTACGTTTAACATTCCACCTGCTTTAATAAAGAGGTAGCGTAAATCAGAAATAGTAATAGTTATTTTTCCAGTTGAAGTACTGCAACGACCGGCAGGTGATCTGAGGCATAACGTTCAGAAACAACTTCGTGGGAAACCACTTTAAATGGATTTCCGGTTTTAAACCCGATATGATCAATTGTTTTCCTTGGATTGATCGATGGAATGGTAAAACTACAATCGCTACAGGTTCTGGTAAAATTCGTATCAAATATCCTGATGCTTTCCGAACCTGGATCGGCATTTAAATCACCTGCAAGGATTAGCGGTAAGGTTTCTTTTGCCGTTAACCGGTTAAGCTCCTTAGCCTGAAGAATCCGGTTCTCTTCAGAACGTTGTGCATCAAGATGGGTAGAAGCAAATCGGATAAATACCCCTTTGGCAATTTCTGCCGTTGCAATAGCCAAAACCCTTTGCTCTGCCTTGGCATCGTTATTTTTAGGCAGCATTAAAGTCTGTTGCGCAGATAAAGGAAAGCGTGATAAAATGGCTACACCGTAGTCGCCCCCATCATGGTCAATTGCTTTACCAAAATAAAAATTCATCTTCAATTTTGTTGCCAATAAAACAGCCTGGTTAATATTTCCCGATCTTTTGGTATTCACATCTACCTCTTGCAAGGCTACGAAATCTGGTTTTTGCTGTGCAATCGCTTTGACAATGGCATCAACATCGATAACACCTTCTCTCGCTTTTGATGGCGGATTGCAATGGTGAATATTATAAGACATGACACGCAATACCTTATTGCGCTCTGATTCAACCTGCTGATTGATCTTAGGTGAGCACGCACCTAAAAAACAAATACTTAATATTAAAAAAGAGTATAATTTCATGTTGTTTGAGCTGATAAATAGAAGGTTAACTTGTTTAGTCTTTAAATTCCGGATGATCTACCTTAGTTTTCATTTGCTCCGGTTTCTCCGGTTAGGATTCGCTCCATCTCAATCATCATCTGCTCCGCCAACCGTTGTTTAGCTTGCAATTTCATTAAGTAAGCATCTGCAAATGTCACTTCAAGCTCCTCCATAATGAAGGCGTACTTTGCCTTAAGTTCTATAAGATCGATTTGAAGCTTTTCTGACAGATTTTGCATAACACAAAGCTAAAAAAAGCGAGATGAATTCCAGATTAACCAACCGTATTTTTTCCCTTTTTGAAAAATAAAAAAAAAAGGCATTTTTTTAAAACAATCCCGTTATTATCCCGTTTATAAATTGATTCCGGGGTGGTTTCCGGAATAGATTTGTTTGGTTAGTTGATTAGGGATCACGCTCGTTGTGAATCCCTTTTTTTTTAACAAAACTTTCTGTCAGTCGATTGGGCAGGAAAATATTTCTAAATTCAATCTTTTAAATCAAATATAATGGAGGAAATCAGATGGGGTATTATCGGCTGTGGAGATGTGACTGAAATTAAAAGCGGACCTGCTTTTAATCAGGTGAAAAATTCAAAATTAGTTGCAGTAATGCGTCGGGATGGTGTCAAAGCTGCTGACTATGCCAAACGGCATCAAGTGGCTAAATGGTATGATGATGCCATCCAGCTGATCAGGGATCCGGAGGTTAATGCGATTTATATTGCTACCCCACCCTTGCAACACGAGGCTTACACGATTGAAGCCTTAAACGCCGGAAAGCCTGTATACGTAGAAAAACCAATGACCCTAGATGCTGCATCTGCTCAACGCATGACGGATGCAGCCCATAAATTAAATGTGAAGCTATGCATTGCCCATTACCGGCGGGCTCAACCCATGTTCTTAAAAATCAAAGAACTATTGGCCGGACGGGTCATTGGCGATATCCGTTTAGTCCGATTAAAAATGCTCCAGTCGCCGAACACCTCGCTTATTGCAAAAAGTGCTGACAACTGGCGGATTAACCCAGCCATTTCTGGCGGTGGTTTATTTCATGATCTGGCACCACATCAACTAGACCTCATGACTTACTATTTCGGTCCTGTAAAAAATGCCAGCGGCATGGCGGCAAGGCAACAGGAAGATTCTGAGGTAGATGATCTGGTTTTGGGCAATATACTTTTTGAAAACGGGGTGGTTTTCAGTGGCAACTGGTGTTTCTCTGTAGCGCCACAAGATCAGGCCGATAGTTGCATCATCTATGGCGCACGCGGTCAGATCAGTTTTCCCGTGTTTGGCAACAAATTTACGGTTACCACTAACCAAAAAACCGAAGAATATGTATTTGAGCCTTTAAAACATGTGCAACAACCCATGATTGAGAAAGTAGTTGATTACTTTTTAGGAAAAGGTCAAAATCCATGTAGCGGTGAAGATGCATGGGTTACCATGAAATTAATGGATAATTTTACCAGGAAGTAAAGCGAACACATCTGATAGATACGATTGTAATCCGCTTTACTATATTAACATTTATTGATCCAGATAATTCTTATCAACCAATATTTAAATATTAAAACAGCTGTAGGAACTCAAATAATAACTACTTCGCTTTTTAGCTGCAACCCTTTTGGAGGGAACTTACCGTGAAATCGTCCTAAAGTTTGGAAAGCAAAAGTTTTACCGAAGCTCTTTTTTGATAGTTAGGATCGAAATGTACATACTTAATTTTACCTGTACGATCAATAATATAAGTTGCAGGTACCGGGAGCGTATGCCGGGTATTTCCGTTGTTTTCTTCTAAATTTATTCCATAGCCCTTGTATTTGGTAAAGGTTGCTTCGTCCATCATAAAGTTAACCTGATAGGCTTTCATAATCTCATCATCCTTATCCTGAAGGATACAAAAGCCTGCGCTGGTTTTTTTTATGGTTTTATCAATGTTTTCTTTTGTTTCGGGTGTAACACCGATAACATAGACATCTTTTTCAGTTAACAAGTTTAAAGAGTCCTGAAGTTCTTTAATGTGTTTATTGCAGTAGGGGCACCACTGACCACGGTAGAAAAACAATACCACATTGCGGTGCGCTTTAAGAGCATTCTTCAAAGTTACTGTTTTGCCGTTTTGATCTACTCCGGTGAACACAGGAGCTTTATCTCCCGCTTTTAAACCTTGCTGTGCCTTTGTTTGCAATGTTAAAACAACAGCTAAAGCTGTAAATAAGATAATTCTTGTCATTTTGTCTTTATGTTTTAGCTCTTAGTCGAACGAGCAGCATTAACCTTACAGCGAAAATTAATTTTTATTGATTTCTTTTTCAATCTTATCCTTTAATGTTTTTTTAAAGATTTCATCAAGTTTAACATCACTGTTTTCAAAGTCTGAAAACACCTTATTAATCAATATACTCTGCTGCTGATAAATTTTGCATACCGAACAACCTTTCAAATGTATATGCAATTGTAGTGTTTCGGCAGCAGTGATTTTTCCAGCAATTCTTTTTTCGATCAGAAAAGTGGCCTGTTTACAGTTATAAATTATATTCCTTAGCGCGCTCTTCATATCAGTTCCAGTTTTTTTGAAGGCAGGCCCTCAGGTTAAGTTTAGTGCGGTGCATGATTACCCAAAAATTAGCATTTGTAAGCTTCAATTCGTTACAAATCTGCTCCGAAGCAAGATCGTCTATGTGTTTCATTGAAAACACTGAAAACCATAACCCTGGAAGTTTAGCCAAACATTTATTCAATACAAATCCTAGTTCTTTAATCATCAAAGGGTTATACATCTCCAAACCAAATGCCCTCGGATAATCTTTTTCGGTCCAATGCCCTGATTCAGTATCAAAAAAATCCTTCAGTTCACCTTCAACATCCATTTCTCTTAAATCTTTTACACTACTAATTGAACGTTTTCTGTAAAAATCGACTATTTTATTTTTAAGAATAGCCGTTAGCCATGTTTTCTCCTGACTATTGCCTTCAAAACCGTCTAATTTCTGCAGAGCTGCCAAAAAGGTGTCCTGAACCAAATCTTTAGCCACCTCTTCATCTCTTATTCTCGACATGGCAAAGCCATACAGGTAATCAGCATATTTTTCTACCCAGCTTAGTGGGTCTGAATGAAGGCGCTTTTCTCCAAATTCCTGGTCCGTGTTGTTTAGCATGTCCTGATATTATCTCATTATAAATATACTGCTTAATTGGTTAGTCGCACGAAATCAAATTTCCTTACAGATTATTTTATGGATTTAGAAACAAGCTTAATTAAATGAGCCGAATAAAAAATTAAAAAATTCCACCCGATTTAAAGTAATTTCTAAAGTTGTACGTCTACTGCCAATAACAAACCTAAAAACTTATCTATATGATAGCCGTTTTCAAAACAAATGTATCAACTGACAGCGAGTTAAATGCCATCAGCCCACTGCTGAACAGCCATTTCAAAGAAATTAAGTGGAATATTGATTTGTGGGATGCCGATAAAATCCTTCGGGTAGATTCACCAAAAGATTGGACTAAAGAAATCACCGAACTTTTTAACAGCATTGGATTGCATTGTATCAACCTGGAAATTTTTCATTCAGCGCCTTTTTAACCAGAGCAAAAGTTACCTGTTATTTAAAATAATAATCTTTTACTTTACCAATCAGGTAATGACATCTGACTGAAAAGTATTTCCGATACATTATTGGTCCACTATCCACTGGTATCAGATATTACGATCTGTCAATGATAAACAATTGCAGATCGGCTAATTACCATAGCCATTTCAGGGCAATCCGGATTAAGTTGAGTTATCAGTCAGAAGGCACCATCTGACTGTACAGTTGCCCAACCAACACTTTAAATATTATATCTTTCCTTTTACATTTAACCATTTGTAATAGATTATCATTAATTTGCCGTTTCCACGGCATCAATCCCTTATGAAAGAAATTACCGATATTATAAAAGCGTATCAAAAAGCGACCAAGGAAGGAAAAAGCACTGCGCTCGCAACGGTAGTTAAGGTAGAGGGCTCTGCTTACCGAAGGCCGGGTGCAAGGATGCTCGTTACCGAAGATGGCCAGTTAACAGGAGCCATTAGCGGCGGTTGTCTTGAGGGCGACGCGCTGCGCAAAGCACTTTCGGCAATAGTACAACAGGAAAACAAGCTTGTTACTTATGATACGACTGATGAAGATGATGCCAAATTTGGCGTTCAGCTGGGCTGTAATGGTATTATCCATATCCTGTTCGAGCCTATTACAGCGATGGATGAATTGAATCCAATTGCTATTTTAACTGCCTTGCAAAGCAAAAGAGAAAGTGCCGTACTGGCAACTTTTTTTTCGTTGGGAGATAGATTTCAATTGGGCACCGGAATGCTTTTTAGAAATGAACCTGTTCTTTCTAAAATTCCAACTTCAATAAGCGATAAAGTAATCGAAGATATTGAAGCCGTTTTTGAAAATAAAACTTCGGCATTTAAGGTTTATAAACAGAATGATCAGCAAACTGAGGTCTTCCTGGAATTTATAAAACCACCCATTTCATTAATAATAGCCGGTGCGGGTAATGACGCACAACCTCTTGCCGAAATGGCATATCTGTTGGGTTGGGAAGTAACCGTAATCGATGGCAGATCAACACATGCTACGCCTCAACGTTTTCCAAATGCAATCAGAATTTTGGTAAGTAAACCGGAAAATATACTGTCCAATATTCAGATAGACGGGCAAACCGCTTTCGTATTAATGACGCATAATTACAATTATGACCTCGGGCTACTTACATATCTGTTGGATACAAAAGCAACATACATTGGTACCTTAGGCCCAAAGAAAAAGCTGCTCAGGATGCTGGATGAACTGGATTTAGCAACACCTGAAAACGAAACCCGGGTACATGGTCCAATCGGACTGGATATTGGCGCAGAAACTGCAGCAGAAATTGCCATTTCTATCCTCGCAGAAATTAAATCTGTTTTTTCAGGTGCTTCGGCTATGTTTTTAAAAGAGAAGAAGAAACCGATCCACGTTTACGATAAAATGTAACCAGCCATTGAGAACGGGCATCATCATATTGGCAGCCGGCAGTTCCTCACGTTTGGGGAAACCCAAACAGCTATTGGATTACAATGGAAAAACACTCCTGCAAACGGTAATTAATGAGGCTTTAGCAACAGACTGCAAACCTGTTATTGTTGTTTTAGGCGCATACGCACAAAAAATAGCTGACCAGCACAGGCATAACGGGATCAACATAATTATAAATCAAAGCTGGGAAGAAGGAATGGGCGCAAGTATTGTTGCAGGCCTGTCAACTATCGTCAAAAATAATAGCGAAATAGAAAGTATTATTATTGCTGTGGCCGATCAGGCTTTTATAAAAAAGCGTAACTTTAATAACTTAATCGAAAAGCAAAAAGAAACAGGCAAAAAGATTATTGCCAGTTCATATAACGAAACAATAGGCACACCTGTTCTTTTTAAAAAAGATTACTTTGAAGCGCTTTTATTGCTCAAAGGCGCAGAAGGAGCAAAAAATATATTAAAACAATATTCAGAAGATCTGGAAACAGTGGTTTTTGAGCGAGGGGGAATTGATATTGATACAGAAACAGATTATAACCATTTAATTAGCCGGCAATGATAACAGATTCTTTTGGAAGAGTACACAACTATCTGCGGATATCGCTCACCGATAACTGCAATTTTCGCTGTTTTTATTGCATGCCTGAAGAAGAATATGATTTTACGCCTGCCTCACGGTTAATGCAGACAAACGAAATCATCAAACTGGCGGAGATTTTCGTGGCCAACGGCGTAAAAAAAATCAGGCTTACCGGTGGCGAACCTTTGGTGAGAAAAGATGCAGCCCAAATTATTGCGGCGCTGGGTAAACTTCCGGTCGAACTGGTGATGACTACAAACGGCACCCGCATTGCAGAAATGTTGCCTGTACTAAAGGCAGCAGGGATTAAAACCGTTAATATCAGTCTGGATACCTTACAACCTGAGAAGTTTTTTATGATTACAAGACGGGATGTCTTTCATCAGGTACGCAGCAATATCGAACTGCTTTTACAGCATAAAATCAAGGTAAAAGTAAATGTGGTGGTGATGAAAGGGCTTAACGATAATGAAATCAACGATTTCATCGGTTGGACCAAATTTAACCCGATCCAGGTCAGGTTTATTGAGTTTATGCCTTTTAGTGGTAATAAATGGACGAGTAACCAGATGTATGCTTTGGATGAAATACTGGCTGTGATAGAACAAGATTTTTCGGTATTACCTGTTAAAGGAGATGCCCACGATACGGCCAAAAGCTTTATGATTCCCGGCCATGAGGGTTCTTTTGCCGTGATCAGCACCATGACCCATCCATTTTGCAGTAGCTGTAACCGCATGCGCCTGACAGCAGATGGAAAACTGAAAAACTGCCTTTTTTCGGATAACGAAACCGATCTTTTAACTGCCTTGCGAAAAAACGAAGATGTAATTCCGTTAATTCAATCGGCTATTTGGAGCAAAAAGGAAGCATTGGGCGGACAAATGGTAAGCGATTTCAAAAAAATTGATGCAACGACCATTCAAAACAGAAGTATGATTACCATTGGAGGATAACATTTTCATGATTAGCGTTAAAGAAGCAAAAAACCTTATCTCTCAACACACCAACACATTAAATCCCGTTTCAGTTGATCTGGCGAACGCGTCCGGACATATTCTTGCAGCCAATGTTTATGCTAAATATGATATTCCGGCCTTTAAGCAATCATCAATGGATGGTTATGCATTAAAGTTTGAAGATCATCAACAAGAACTCCGCATAACTGGCGAAATGGCTGCCGGAGCGGCAACCAAAATCACCATCCGAAATGGCGAAACATGTAGAATATTTACCGGCGCTCCGTTACCTACAGGCTCCGATACGGTAGTGATGCAGGAAAAAATTACGAGGAGGGATGGAAATATCACTTTAAATGACCCAAATTTAAAACCAGGCGCAAATGTCCGGGAAAAGGGCTCTGAAATTAAAACCGGTGCACTGGCAATGGAAAAAGGAGATTTGCTTAGCCCCGCGGCTATCGGCTTTCTCGCAGGCATCGGTATTAACGAAATTAGTGTTTATCCCATGCCAAAGATTTCTATAATTGTAACAGGAAAAGAATTACAACATCCGGGGGAAGTCCTCGAACTTGGAAAGGTATATGAATCGAATTCCTATTCACTATGTGCTGCCTTAAAACAGGAAGGGATTGAACAGATTGCAGTTTTCGAAGCCGATGATGACCTCGAGATCCTTCAGAAAGTATTACAAACTGCAGTGGCAGACTGCGATGTTGTGCTGCTTACAGGCGGCGTAAGTGTTGGCGATTATGATTTCGTCATCGAAGCCGCCTCATATTGCGGCATCAAACAGATTTTCCACAAAGTGAAACAGAAACCCGGCAAACCTTTGTTTTTTGGCACAAAGGATCAAAAACTCATATTCGGACTTCCCGGAAACCCGTCATCTGTACTCAGTTGCTATTATAATTATGTATTACCCGCCATCAAAGCCTCATCCCTTAAAAGCAACAGTGTAATTGAAGTTCAGGCGCGGCTTACACATGCCTATGCTAAACCTTCAGGGTTAACACATTTCCTGAAAGGCAAATATGAAAACGGAATGGTTACTCCGCTCCATGCACAGGAATCTTATCGGTTAAGCTCCTTTGCGCAGGCCAATTGCCTTATATGCCTTGATGAAACAAAGGCGTATTTTACAGAAAATGAAATCCTAGACGTATTGATTTTACCCGCCTAAACTATGCAAGAAAGCTTCATGGTCTTTTACTGTTTACTTTTTGTAGTGGCTTTTTTGTATGCGTCGGTTGGGCATGGTGGAGCAAGCGGCTATTTAGCGCTTATGGCTATTTTTGCCATTTCACCATCCATCATGAAACCCACGGCATTGCTGCTCAACCTGTTTGTCTCTTCCACCTCATTTATACAGTTTTACCGTGGTGGTCATTTTAAATGGAAAACCTTTTGGCCTTTTGCACTGGCCTCTATCCCACTTTCGTTTGTTGGTGGCATGATGCTTATCCAAAGTGCTGTTTATAAGAAAATTTTAGGATTGCTCCTACTGATTCCGGTTATCCGTTTTTTCTTTTTTAAAAATACCGACCCTAAAGATTTCAGGCCATCAAATATTTCACTATCGCTCACTATAGGAGGCATCATCGGCTTACTTTCGGGCATGATTGGTATTGGGGGTGGAATAATCCTTTCACCAATCCTGTTGCTGTTAAAGTGGACCGATCAAAAACAGACCGCAGCCATTAGTGCAGCATTTATTTTTGTTAATTCGCTTGCTGGTTTAGGCGGCCAGCTTATTAAGGGATTCGAATTTAACATCCACATGCTCGCTTATGTTGCGGTAGCCTTCGCCGGAGGCATTTGCGGCGCTTATTTTGGCGCCTTAAAATTTCCGCAAACCGTTTTAAAAAATGTATTGGCCTTTGTACTTGCATTAGCTGCGTACAAATTGCTCTTTACACAGGCATAATTTAATCAATGGTTCTTTATGATTATGTTTGATGCAAATGATACAAAATAATTAATTGCCGATCGAAAAGAGATTTATCAGTTCATTAACTTGCACCGCAGGCAATTTAAATACTTATAAATCCGTTATTTGAAAAGAATAACAATTTTCAGTCCCTCGGAGTACATAAAAGTAGCATCTTAAGAGTAAATTAGCAGCATGGAAATTGAAATCATCAGTTTTGGACAGATTACCGAATTCATTAATAATCAAAAAATTGAAGTAGATGGCATTACTGATACCAATGCTTTTAGTAAATACATCGAAAATCGGTTTCCAGCCTTGAAAAACTTAAAATACAAACTTGCCCTGAACAAAAACATTGTTCAACACAATACTGAAATTACAAACCAGGCTACAATAGCCATCATGCCACCTTTTTCTGGTGGTTAAACAATATGGGTGCAGCGCGATACAACAGACAGATTATCCTTAAAGGATTTGGGGAGGAAGCACAGCAAAAGCTTTTAAGAGCAAAAGTTCTCGTTATTGGCGCCGGTGGCCTGGGCTGTCCGGCATTGCAATACCTGGCTGCTGCCGGCATCGGCCATATTGGTATTATTGATGATGATGCCATTTCATTATCCAATTTACATCGGCAGATCCTTTTTACTACTGCCGATATCGGGAAGCTGAAGGTCGAGGTAGCAGCAAAGCGACTACAAGAAATGAATCCCCAGATCGGGATTATCCGTCACCCCATCCGTTTACAGAAAAATAATACCCTCGATATTTTATCCAGATATGATTACATATTGGATGGTACAGACAATTTTGAATCGAGATACCTGATTAACGACGCCTGTGCCCTATTAAATAAACCGCTCATATTTGCCGCAGTATCAGGTTTCGAAGGCCAGTTGGCCATATTTAATGTTCCTGACCAGTTAACCCCCGGCACTAATTACCGTGATCTTTTTCCTGTTCCGCCAGATAAAGATGAAGTGCCTAATTGTTCCGAAAATGGCATTATAGGTGTTTTACCAGGTATTTTAGGAACAATGGCTGCCGCAGAAACCATTAAACTGATCGCTAAAATCGGATTACCTTTGACCAACAGAATATTAAATTATAATTTACTTACACAACAACAGTATACCATTAACATTACTCATGGTGACGGTTATGTCATCCCCAAAACTGTTGATGAATTTTTAAATATGGATTATCAGGATACGAGCGAAGGGCCGCAAGGCTATATAGAAATTGATGCCGCGGAACTGGTGAAACTTCAGCAATCGGAATCGACAATATTAATTGATGTTCGCGAAAGGCATGAAGTACCAGTATTAGATAAACAAATCTTTACACAGGTACCAATGTCGGAATTTGGTGCCTTTATAGGCAAGGAATTTTATCAAAAAAATGTGGTGTTAATTTGCCAGCATGGCGTTAGAAGCGTAGCTGCAGCAGAGGCCATGCAGGAGAAATATGGCGATAGCAAAAAGATTTATAGTTTAAAAGGTGGCATTATCAAATGGAGAGAGCATTTTCTCAAATCTTAACATGAGCGAAAAAAAGATAAAAAACATATTTGTTAATGGCCCGATAGAACCCGCTTTTATAGCAGATAGCATTGCCAAACATAATAGTAAAACCGCTATTGGCGGGCACAGTATTTTTATGGGCCAGGTGAGAAAAGACGAAATTGACGGCAAATTTGTTGCGGCGATAACATATACTGCATATGAGGAAGTGGCTCTTGAAAAAATGCATCAGATCAGGGAAGAAATTTTTGAAAAATATCCACTCAGCTGCATGCATATTTACCATAGCTTAGGCACCGTTAAAGCAGGCGAAATCTGCCTTTTTGTTTTTACCTCTTCGGTTCACCGCAAGCCCGCAATATTAGCCTGTAGTGACGTGGTGGATCGGTTAAAAGTAGAATTACCAATCTGGGGCAAAGAAATATTTGAAGACGAAACCCACCAGTGGAAAGAAAATATTTAACATGGTAAACATCACAAAAAAATCCAATACCTTAAGAATTGCCGTTGCAACTGCTACTGTGAAAGTATCGAAAAAGGAAACCATTGATGCCGTTGAACAACGCAAGATACCAAAAGGCGATGTATTTGAATTTGCCCGGGCAGCAGGTTTATTCGGCGTAAAAAAAACGAGTGATGTTATTCCGGATTGTCACCCGCTCCCGATTGAATATACGGCTATTACTTATGAAATTGAAGGTTTATCTATCATTATTAAAGTTGAAGTACACACCATTTACAAAACAGGTGTAGAAGTTGAGGCAATGCACGGCGCATCAGTTACCGCTTTAACAATATATGATATGTTAAAACCGATTGACAAAGGTGTTGAGATAGAAAATATCCGTTTACTAAAAAAATCAGGTGGGAAATCAGAATTTAAAAATGCCAAATTCCCCGAAATCAAGGCTGCCGTTGTAGTCTGTTCTGATTCTATTTTTGAAAATAAGGCACAGGATACTGCAGGAAAAGCCATTATCTCGCGCTTGGAACAATGGGACATCCATACCGAGAAATATGAAATCGTTCCGGATGAAATCAATGTAATCGGAAATAAAGCAAGCGAATTAAGTGAAGTTGGCTATAACTTAATCATTTTTACAGGCGGAACAGGTCTTTCACCACGCGACGTAACTCCGGAGGCCATTGCACCACTAATCGACAGGAATATTGAAGGGATTATGGAAACCGCCAGGCACTATGGTCAGGAGCGTATGCCCTATGCCATGCTTTCTCGTGGTGTAGCTGGTTTTATCGGAAAAACTTTGGTGCTTACTTTCCCAGGCTCTAAAAGCGGCGCTGAAGAAAGTATGGATGCACTCTTCCCACAGGTTTTGCACTTATTCAAGGTAATTAAAGGCGAGAAACATTGAGTTAAATCGTCATTTCGACTGAAGCGCAGTCCCGAACGTTCGGGAGAGAAATCTTTGAACTATTCAATAAACATTGTTCAAAGATTTCTCCACTGCGGTCGAAAGGATGACTGATTTTTAGAATCTGTGAGTAGTAATTTTTTTTGGAATCCTAGTACCTCAGCAAGAACTTTATTTTGTATTAAGATTACGCCTGCGCGTGAAAGACGGATTTGTTTAAACCAATAAATATCAAATTTTAACCGCAAAAATCTTTTTTGTGATCAAATTTATGTTCTATTTTTGCGCCATGTCGCCTAAATATAAGATTTTATACTTTTTCCAAAATTCTGATACCACTATCCTCGAAATTCAGCGTCTTGGCCTGCCTGAAAATGCAGATGCAGAGGCGACTTACCATTGGCTTTACTTTGATAAAATTACAGGATCACTAATTAAATTATGGTTTAGGTCAATGGATTCATCTACTGAAATTGAAGAACGCTATTTTGAACAAGGTTATCTTAAATTTAATAAAACAGAGGCTACTTATATCGAAAAGCATAATTCTTCGCAACAGAAACTCAATAATATGGGCAGTAGAGCTGTGGGCGAGGATATAAATGCTTTATTAGAGAATTACCTGAAATAAGTTAAGCCGTTTCAGGCAATTCCGCAGCTAAGCCAACTTTACTTAAAGGATAACGCGAAGCATGAAAATCATGAAGGGATTGATTGAAATCGACATACCATTCCTGTTTTTTCATACTTTCTAAAAGTTGTGTACAAGCGAGTATATCCGTGTCAGAATGGCGAAGTTTATCTGCAACAAAAATAACTACATCCCAAATACCATCCATCATTAAAAACCGAAAAACGGATAAGATTGCAGACCATTGTACTTTTTTAGTGTGCAGCAAAAAAAATCGCGATATCGGGCTGCACAATCGTTTAAACGCCATATAATCTTCTTCTGCACCTGTTAAGCTTAAAAAGCCTTCACTGTAAGGAAGATTTATAATTTCTGAAGCCATTTTATCAAGACCATGGTTATAAATACTTCCTGCACAGATAGATGATATTGAGATCAATGCCAAATGGTCATAAATTCCGGGATGCATTTTAAGTTTGCCATTACGCACAAATACCAACCCACCCTTTTTGGCAACACCGGGCCGGTTGTTAATAGCCGATAAACTTAAAAGCTCAAATTCGTGAGCAAAATTAAGAGCCATTACAAACTGCGCAGCGGCCATAAAGCTGCCTCCATCAAGGGGTTTGCTGCAGTTAGCAGGTTCCTGAATTGAAAAAATAGAAAGTTGCAAAAATATTTAATTTGTTGGTTCTGGCCGAATTGCTCCGGCATTGGCAAAAATAAAAATCCCAATTAAAAAACGATAATCAGGATTGTGTATAAAACACACCCGGATCAGTAATCCGCTAGAAATGAGCAGGAAATTTTTTCATCTTTTTATTTAGTACTGCCGGTGATTAAATTTTCATTACGCAAAAAAATTCGAGGCAAAAAAAAAGCAGGACTAAATCCTGCTCAAAATCTTTTGGGTGAAGAATTAAACAACTCTTACTTTCACTGCATTAAGGCCTTTTTTGCCTTCTTGAACATCATATTCAACTGTATCATTTTCTCTGATTTCATCAATCAGGCCTGATGCATGCACAAAAATCTCAGATCCGCCTTCTTCTTTGATAAAGCCAAAGCCTTTTTCTGAGTTAAAAAATTTTACTGTTCCGTTTTTCATTATACTGGATGTTTTAAATTAAAAATCAAAAATAGGATTAAAACCCAAAAACCAAAATTACTGGCAAATAAAATTACGTTTTATCTGTAAAAAGATTCAAAAAACTAAAATTATAACAAACATCTCAATATAAGTAGGACATCGACAATTGATCTTCCCTACCTAAGCGTCGAGTACCAGTTGATGGGATGCGATCTTAAGTTCATGCCATCACTTTCAATATGATATAAGATAATCGGCTTACTGAAATCCACAAAACGTTCTACCTGTCTGGAAAGTTTACCCAGAAAATCCATGCTCGATATGCCTTCTTTTAAATGAACATAAATCACACTGCCTGTTTTAAACTCAAAGCGCTCTACCACTCCCGGCCACTCTGCTTTTATCCTGTTAAGAAAAGCCTTGATTTTGGTTTCTTCCTTTAGATTTTCCATAAGCTTATCAGGTTTTTTAATATATGCTAATTTAAAAAAATATTCCAAATTAGATTAATTGTAACAGTACCTATACATTGTTTAATGGAAAATGTAAGATGGGATTGATCCTTATACTTCACTATTTCTAAATGTAATACACTTTAAGATTCTTGCATGCGCGAGATGACGGATCTTGACATTTTATCTGCTCTTAGCGAGACGCTAAGACCAGCACTGGACGAATATGTTACTTCACAGCAACAATTTCTACATTCCCGGTTTCAAGCCCTTTTCCCTTTACAACAAGTTGAACTGCGCCCTCTTTTTTGCCCGATTGCACCACCACCACCAGTTTTCCGCTGAATAATTTCATGGCTGGTTTTACAAAAGATTCCAGTGAAGTAGCATCGCCATTACAAACCGCTTTAAATGCGCCTGCACCTTTTACTTCAAAATTTAAAGCATTGGTAGCCGTTGGACAGGGTATTCCGTTTTGATCAACAACTGATACGGTTACAAAAGATAAATCTTTGCCATCAGCACTAATTTGTTGCTTATCTGGCATTAATACAATTTTATGGGGTTTACCCGCCGTCGTAATCTTTTCTTCTGCCACAGGCTTTCCGTTGCCATCAAGTGCTACTACTTTTAAAATCCCTGGCTCGTATTTAACATCCATCCACATCAGGCGGTAGCGGTTCTGCGGGCTTGATTTATCCTTTCTTCTTATGCCCAAACTTTTACCATTTAAGAAAAGTTCAGCACTATCATAACTGGTGTACACAAAAACAGGCGTGGTTTGGCCTTCTCTTCCCTCCCAGTTCCAATGCGGAAGCAAATGAAGCGTAGGGGCTGTTTTATTCCAACGGCTCCTATACAAATAATAACGGTCTTTAGGCAAACCTGCAAGATCAGAAATTCCGAAATAAGAACTTCTTGACGGCCAGCTGCTATCATAAGGCGTAGGCTCTCCAAGGTAATCAAAACCAGTCCAAACAAACTCACCGATCACCCATGGTTTGTCATCCTGCATGACAAAATCATCGTCGGGTACGTTAGACCAGCTGCAATATTCAAGATCGTAAGAAGAGGATTGAAAATCAGGATATTGTTTATCAAAACCTTTTACAACAGGAAATTTATAGATCCCTCTTGAGCTCACGGTTGATGCAGTTTCTGATCCCAAAATAAACCCTTGTGGAAAAATCTTATTGGCTTCTTCGTAGAGGTGTACCCTATAATTTAATCCCGGAATATCCATTAAAGCACCAAAACCTGATTGCATTGTTGCTTTCACCTGATCCATTCCTACCGTAACCGGGCGTGTTGGATCCTCACGATGGAAAATTTCCTGCAGCCATTTTGCCCTTTTAACCCCTTCGGCACCAAACTGATCCGGCACTTCGTTACCCGAACTCCACATTACAATACTGGGGTGGTTTTTATTTGCCTGCACCAGGTTTACAATGTCTTTTTCAGCATCGGTATTAAAATATAAGTGATAACCATTTTCTACTTTGGCCTTTGCCCATTCGTCAAAACTTTCGGCGAGGAACATAAAACCCATTTCATCACATAATTCCAATTGCTCTGGCGAAGGCATATTGTGCGAACTTCGGATGGCATCACAACCCATTTCTTTTAAAATGGTAAGTTGCCTCCTTAGTGCCGCAGTATTAATGGCCGCTCCAAGCGGCCCCAAATCGTGATGCAAACAAACACCTTTGAATTTTCTTACTTTACCGTTTAAACTAAAGCCGATACCCGGACTGAAATTGATTGTCCTGACCCCTAACCTTGTTTTTACGACATCTTTTAATACATTTCCTTCATATACACTCGATACTGCGGTATACAGATACGGGCGCTCCGGACTCCAGAGAATAGGATTGCCGATGGCTAAATTTTGATCCGCCTCGTTGCCAAAAATATCCTTTGCCGTATCAATAGCCACCTGCTTACCCGAACGATCTAAAATCTGCGTAACCAAACGAATACCTTTACCGGTTAATCTGGTTTTGATATTTACTTTGGCAAATTCTTTTTTAATAATTGGCGTAGTAACAGTGATGCCCCATTGATCGATGCTTTTTTCTTCTTTAATGATTAAATGTACATTACGGTACAAGCCCGCCCCCGGGTACCAGCGCGACGATTTTGCCATATTCTTCAGGTGCACGGCCAATAAATTATCATTCGCTTTTAGGGCCTTGGTAATATCGATATAAAAGTAATTATAACCATAGTTCCATTCGCCAACCAGTTTTCCATTGAGGTAAACGCGTGGCTCGCTCATGGCACCATCAATTTGCAACAAAACTTTTTGGTTTGGCTTAAGTGCCGGAAGAGGGAGTTTTTTCCTGTACCATCCTTCGCCAATATAAGGTAAAGCGCCGGTTCTACCCGTTTTTTCACTGGCTTTGGTTTCCCCGTTTTGGGTAATTGCAGTTACCTGTTTATCTATTTCTTTATCAAATGGCCCGCTAATGGCCCAATCGTGTGGAACAGTTACCGTTTCCCAGCGTTTGTCATTGAAAGTAGCCTCGGCAGCCTTTGGAAAATTTCCCTTTGAAAACTTCCAGCCTTCATCTAATAGGATTTCGGTTCTTTGGGCAATGGCATTTAAATAAGCAAGGCTAACCATAAAAATGGTGAAAAGTATTTTCTTCAATCGGAACATGTAATTATAATGGTTATTTTAAATAAATAGATTCGATAATAATATGGATCGGTTTGATAATAGCTCCATAACCAAAAGTAACTTCGAGCTTTTCCGCATTTTTCAAGTCGAATGCAGCTTGGTTTGGTGATTGATAATAAAGTGGTAAAAAGCCTGGATAAGGACGAGGAAGCAATAACTGGGCATCACTTTTAAGCTGATTTAAAGGGATTTCGATCAGTTGAAAATCTTTTCCCGCGAGGATTTCTGTGGAGAAGAAATGGGCATCGGTATCAATCAAGCCTACTTTAACTTTCGTGTTTTCAGTATCTGCTTTTATTTTGATGACTAATTTTTTCAAATTATTCATGTCTGAAACTCTTCCAGTTATTTTATCAGCGAAAAAATGCTGAAAACCCATGAGCTGATTACTTTCAGGCATACTGACCGATAGCTTCATACTCAAAACGGATGGATTTTCATCTGAAACGTATTCTACTTTACCATTTGTCCAATTGGGATGATAAATATTACTGTTTTTCCCATCTAAAGCCGCATTAAAGATTTCTACCCTAGCATTTCTAGCTGCAACATAAGTCTGGTAGCTTTCGGTTTCAAGCCTATCCCATGCATTTGGATTACCCTTTATATGGCCTGGAAAAGTAACCTCATCGCCATTTGCTTGATGAATAATGATCTGGTATTTCAACAAACCATTTCTCACCAGTTCAGCGGGAATTGTAGCGGCATATTCATATTCCCGTTTTTTTTGTAAGAGAATATTTTGTCCGCGGTTTGCGCCATTGAACTGAAGAAAAGCAGAATCTTTTTCGCCTAAACCTGTAATTTCAGCATCGAGCTGAGTGGCTAAACCTGCTGAAATTGTGCTAAAAGGCTGATGTTTAACAAAAATATCTCCTTTTGAAGCTTTAGGAGCAACAAATTCGTCCAAAGCAATATTCTGATAATGGCTTTGCGCATTTAGATTGGTTTTCAGGTTTTTCTTTACCAGCAGATAAGTTCCGGGGGAAACATTAAACCCATTTTTAATGGCTACCGAATTAACCGTATTACCTTGATTTAAACCTTTAACCGTAAAATTAGCGCCCAAATCGGGCAGATCGATAACCATTGGCAAGGTAGACCAAATGATCCGTGTAACTTCTTTTTCAGGTGACGCTTTTTCAAACGGATCCCTGATCAGAATAGCATCAGGCATTACTTCCAAACGCCATACGCCGGCGGCAACCTGATCGATAAAGTAAGCTCCTTTACCATTGTATTGAACAATTTTAGAGCTTCCAAGGCCTGCAATATGCTTTAGTTTTTTTGCGTTCACAACTTTCGAAGAGGTTGAATTCGTATAATAAAATTCATCGGCGGTGTTCATTTCGCTCAGCGAATTTTTATAATCGATTTTGAACGGGCCAAAAGTATGGCCACTGATTAACGTATCTAAACGGGCTGTTTGATGAAAAACCTTTGAAGCAATTAACATACTGATTGCTTTTGAAGGCGTATATGCAAGGTTTAAATAATGAGTTTGGTATTCGGTGTTGGCATAAGCAGTTGCCATAGGATCATAAGCGAATTGTGTAGCCCATTGAAAACCGGCTGCCCTAAAACTTCTGGCCATTGCCGGATACATGATCGGCGCCATTACATCACCAGCATCAAATTCGTACACCGCTTTAGCACGGTTTTTAAATGCCGGAATGGTATCAAAAGGGATTTTGTACTTCGCCACATTAGGCAGGTAATTGCCTTGCAGTGTATGGCCGGCAACCAAACCTGTGGGGTACCACTGGAAAGTATGTCCCTGAACATTTGCCTTTACAATGGCATCGGCATACCAGGGCGATTCGCTGATGTTGTAAAAAATGGGTTTAGTCCAGCCGGCACTTTTTATGGCGGCGGTCATGCGGTTTACATATTCCGTAGCTCTTTCTTTTGGCCCGCTATGATGGGGTTCATTATTGATTTCTGCAGCCAAAATACCGGCATCCTGCTGATAGGTTAAACCCGTGTAAGGATTTTTGTGTTTGAAAAACTGTTTCAGGTAATTTTCCTGTGCTTTAAAAGCTTCTTCGCTTACTACCGATTTATCTTTACCATATTTATTGGCAAAACTGCCTGTTTTTTCATCCTTCTCCGGGTAACCATTACCCCAAAAAGCAATTGGTGTAATCAAAGTTTTGATTTTACGTTTCTTAAGTTCTGCAAGCAGAAAATCGAAAAGGCGCAAATGTTCGTTATTGATCAGGTTTCCCTCAGCATCTGATATTTCCTGATCCCAAACATGTACGCGGAAGGCATCCAAACCCAAACGCGAAAAATGATATACATCGTCTTTGATTGCTTGTTCAGCGGTTACGCCCATCCTGACAATAGCCCTGTTGCCATACGCAAAGGGCGCAGTGTAATTTGTACCGAAAAAAGCAGCTTCTTTATGGTCTTTCTCCCAACGGACTACTCCTGATGCATCTACATAAATACCCTGTTTATATTGTGCATGGGCAACCATTACGATTATAGTAAAAGAAACAGAAAGAGATAGTTTTTTGAGTAAAATCATAAATAAAAATTTTGTTTGTCGGGATTTGCAATCCCGACATTCCTAACTATGGATTTAAAATCCGTTTCTCGCTTCCGGATTACAAATCCGAACCAATTATAACCTTTTTTAATGTCCCAAAACTTGTATAGTTCGTGGAGACAAGAACCATGGCATCAGTGCAGACACGAACCACGGCCACAAATGTTAGTCGGAGTTTAAAATTCATGAGGTCCGGATTACAAATCCGGACCAACCCACATTATGGCAGAAATGCATCCATAGCAACCGTTGGTTTACCCGAATCATCAAATGCGCCCAATTTATAACCGCTCCAGCTATTGTAAGATTGTGGTTCCCAATAAAAAACCCCTAACCCTTTATTATTTGGCAACGATTTATTCTTTGCAATTAAATCTTTAATAAAGGCTTTGCAGGCTACTGCTTCTGAAACCGGCATTCCCAATTCACAGATCATCACTTCAGATCCATAACGCGAAACCATATCCGTCATATTGGCCAGACACTGGGTATTTTTTGCCGACCAATCAGCAGCGGTTGGGTACATCGACATGCCGATTACATCCCATTTGGCACCATTGTTCTTTAAGCCATCAAATATCCACCTGAATAAGCTGTTATCGTAACCATTGGAGATATGCACTACCACTTTCGAACTCGGATTTACCGCTTTTACACCGTTATATCCAGAAAGTACCAGATCTGCAAAGTTTTTCATACTCGCAGATGCTTTTCCATCGTTCCATAACATACCGTTATTGGTTTCGTTGCCTACCTGTACCCATTCAGGTACAATTTTATTGTTTTTTAAAACCGTTAAAACCTCAACGGTATGGTTATAAACTGACGTTTTAAGGGTAGCAAAATCCTGCGAAGCCCATGCGGCAGGTTTGTTTTGCTGTGCGGGATCTGCCCACGAATCGCTGTAATGAAAATCGACCAGCAAACGCATGTTCATCGCTTTTGCCCTTTTTGCCTTTGCCAAAACATCGGCCGTATTGCAATAACCGGCAGCAGGATTCACCCAAACCCTCAATCGAATGGTATTGATGCCTTTATCTTTTAAAATCCTCAACAAGTCTTGTTGTTCACCTGCAGCATTGTAAAACTTTTTGCCCGCAGCTTCCATTTCGGTCAGCCAGCTTACATCAGCTCCTAAGGCGTAGGTACCTACCGGATCTGGCGCAGGATAAATTTGCGTTTCTCCTTTTATTGTTTTTTTGCAACCTGTATTAATCAGGCTGAGCATGATGATGAGGCCCAGCCAATTGATGATTTTTATTTTTTTAAACATTTCTATATTCTTAAGCAAGTTTGAACTTAATATTTGTATTATAGTTTATTCTAAACCGCCCATCATTCCCACGCAGGCGGGAATCTTAATACTCCATATACCTGCCAGCGCTTTAAGGTTCACAATCGGGTTAGGAATGACGAAACGAGAATTTATTTAATTGAATAAGTATAATTTCCATCGCCGGCACTTAAATCTAAAGTAACGGTGAAAACGCCTGTTTTGGTAACCGGGATATTAATACCGCCCCAGGTTGGCGCGCCTGCATAAATCAAAGCTCCATTGGCATCTATTTTATAGCTGATATCGTAACCGCCGTTACAGGTAAATACGAAAGTTTTGCCCGCGGTTAAGGGAACATTTGCGGCAACCCATTTACCGGTTGTTGCATTATATATCAATGGTGTTGATGAAGTGCTCCAGGCATTGTCATCACCCGAGATAAAAAATTTAACAGGCGTATAGGTAATGGTCAAAGCATCTACGTCGGCATTCACTTTCATATAAGCCGGTGCCGGCGTAAGGTATAAATTACCACCGGTTAAGCTCATGGTTGTTGAAGTACCTCCCCAACCGTAAACCTTTGCATCCTTTGTTGATACCAGTTGGAAAGCATCACCTCCATAGCCGTCGGCATTTGGTAAATTTAAATATCCCTCATATTTAGAATTAAATTTAGCTGAGGTTAATATAAAACCATTCGTCCTTGCGGTTGGTGTTTTCCAGGAGTTGCCCCCTTTTACCATCAACGCCGGATATTCGATAGTAGCTTTATATGGGTTAACCGTCATGGTCAGGCTGGAGTAAATCGGTTTGATGGTAGAAGCGATTCCCGTATTTTGGGTTACTTCTGCCTTTAACCTTACAACCAAGGTACTTACCACCCCGGTTGGCAATAACAATTGATTAGCCAAAAGTGAGTTAAAATCGGCACCCAAATAAGGTTTTTCAAAAACACCTGTTGCAAGTTTAACGCTTATTGCATTTGCCCATGCATTTGGCCCGAGGGTATCGGCAGGCACATCAAACTCTAAAGAGTACGTAGGAATAACATTTACGCCAAAGTTTGCCGCCTTAAAACTGAAGGTAACAACATTGGTGGCGTCAGTGGCTGAAGTTAACACCACAGTAGCTGCAGCGCTTTTAAAAGCGAGACTACCTGCACTGGGTGGAGTAACTACATTTGTACTTTCCTCTTTTTTGCAGCCGAATAACAGACTGATTAAAAGCAAATTATATAGGATATAAATAGATTTTTTCATGATAATTTAGATTAATAACCTGTATTCTGACGAAGATTTGGATTGGCCGAAAGATCTGTTGGTGGCAATGGATAAAGATTGTATTTGCTGTTCACTGCTGTACCTCCTTTAACACCACCTTTCCACGCCCACAAATAGGCTGCAGTGGTAAATTTTCCAAAACGGATCAGATCTGTCCTGCGGGTGGCCTCATACCAAAGCTCACGACCACGTTCATCTAAAATAAAATCGGTGGTTAGCGCACTCGAAGTAATATTTCCGGCTGTACTGCCATTATAGGCGCGGGTACGCAACTGGTTAATATAGGTTAACGCCTGCGTTAAACTGCCACCTGATCCGCCCCGTAAAACGGCTTCAGCATAGGTTAAATAAATTTCGCCTAAACGGAAAAGAGGAAAATCGATGTCCGAAAAATCTTTCGCAACATCCTGATGCGGGGCCGGGCCGCCAGCACGGGTTTTGTTGCGGTATTTGGTGCTCGAGTAACCATCAGTAGAAGTATACAGGTCATTTACCTCCATATTTTGTCCCGACATATAAAACTGTGCCCTTGTATCAGTTGCGCCGGTTTTATCAGCAAAAAGATTTACAAATTGCTGCGTAATCCTTAATCCGCCCCAGTTACCATTTGATCCTGATACCTCTGCAGGAACGCCCGCAGGTCCATGCATCAGGTAAGTGGTACCCCCAAAATTCTGGGTGCTTGTACCATCATAATTAATGGTCAAAATATTCTCATCCGTATTTAAGTGGTTATCGGCAATGGTTAACTCGCGGTAATTGCCATGAAGCGCATATCCTGCAGCAGTAATTTTGTTGCAATAGGTGATCGCATCGGTATACCGGGCAGTACCGGTATATACTTCTGCATTTAAATATATCCTGGATAATAATGCCCAGGATGCAGCCCTATCGGCACGGCCATATTCATTTCCTTTAGGTGCCGCTAAATCATTTTCGATGGCCTTAAGTTCTGATTCCACATAAGCGAATAAGTCTTTCCGGCTAATCTGCCTGGGTAAATCCTTCCCGCCTATTTCGGTAGTTTCGGTAACCAAAGGCGGATTTCCATAAATATCCATCAATACGGCATACTGATACGCCCTGATAAAACGGGCCTCTGCCCTAAATCTGCGCACCTGATCGGCGTCAGCGCCAACAATTCCTCTTTTGCTTAAATTATCATCAGAAGATTGGTTAATGAAATCGTTGCAAAGTGTAATCTGAAAAAATGAACGGTAATACAAACCATTGATGATCGAATTGATGGATGACCAGGTCATTTCATGCAAGCCTTGAATACCAGCATCATTCTTCCACGACCAAACCGCTTCATCGGTGGTTAATTCCTGCAAATTCCAATACAGACGAAGAAAATCAGAGTTCCCCTCATCTTTGATAATTTCTACCGGAATATCGGGCTGGCCAACAGATGCATTCCCGGTAAGCGCAAAAGCCCCATAAACCTTGGCCAATGATTGTTTGTAACCCGCTGCCGAAGTATATACTTTGTCAGCAGTAAGATCATTGGTCGGTACCAGATCCAGTTTGTTGCATGATGTGGTGAGAATTGCCGCAGTGCAAGCCAGCATAAATAGTTGTAAAACACTTGGTTTCATATATTTTTTGTTAATACGGTTCATGATCTTAAAAATTAACATTCAGGCCTAAAGAGAAAATACGTGGACGGGGATAGATGTTATTATCTACACCAGAGGCTACCTCGGGATCTAAACCTTGATATTTAGTAATGACAAACACATTTTGCACACTGGCCGTTAAAGCTAAGTTTGCTTTGGTTTTTAAAATCTGACCAAAAGCATAACCCAGGTTAACATTGTCCATTCTCAGGAATGATGCATTTTGAACATAATAATCGCTCAATAACTGTTGTGTTTTAAAATTGGTGGTAAGGTAATTTGGTGAAGCATTTAAAATAATGGCTGTACCTAAAATCTGGTCTAAATTACCACTTTGGCTAAAGTTATTATTATAAACGTAGTTTCCTAAATTCGCCCTCAAAGTGAAAGATAGATTCCATTTTTTGTAGCTTAAGTTATTGCTAAAACCTAAAAATACTTTAGGATCGGCCTGTTTCCCTTTTTTGAAATCGTTCTGGTTAATTACCCCATCGCCATTCTGATCTACATAAACGCCTTCAATCGGGTTTCCGTTCTGATCGTAAGTCTGTTCAAACAGATTGAAAGTATTTTTTGGTCCGCCAACTGCGTTAATAAAAGCATTTTGTCCGCCAACACCACCTGCAATGGTTCCGCTAGGAAAACCTGCATAATTCGGATCGTTAGGTACTACCGTTAAGTTGGTAATGGTATTTTTGTTATAAGTTGCGTTGAAGCTGAAATCCCAGTTGAAATCCTTTTCTTTTACCGGATTAAAACCCAGGGTAAGCTCCACACCTTTGTTTTCCATATCGCCTACGTTTACAATGGCCGTAGCCGCGAAGTTTGTTCCGGCAGGTTGTGGAATCAGGTTTAACAAATCGCTGGTTTTCTTTTGGTAAAAATCCAGGCTACCTGTAACGCGGTTATCGAATAAGCCAAAATCCAGACCAATATTGGTGGTTGCTGTTTCTTCCCACTTAATATTGGCAATGTAAGCGCTTGGACGGTACATTTGGTAAAAGGTATTTCCGAACTGGTAAGATGCATTTAAAGCACTTAAACCATAGGTAGACATGTATCCATAATTGCCAATTCCATCCTGTTGTCCTGTAATACCATAACTTGCCCTTAGTTTTAAGGCGGATATGGTTTTATTATCTTTCAAAAAGGCTTCATTTTTAACGGTCCAGGCCAATGCCACAGATGGAAATACACCATATTTATAGGCAGGACCAAAACGTGACGAACCATCGCGACGTACCGTCGCCGTTAAAAGAAACCGTTCGTCGTAATTATAATTTAATCTTCCGAAATAAGAGATCAAACGGTATTGAGGTTTGTTAAAAGCAAAAGCCGGATCAGAATTGGCCACCTTATTGCCATTGGCATCAAAACTTGGATAATAATATTGCGTGGTTAAATAATCATTATAAGAATAACCTGCTGTAGCATCTATCCTACTTTTAATCGATTTAAACTCTTTAATATAGTTCAGGTAAAAATCCAGCACAGTATTTCTCCTGTTCTGTTTGTATTGGTTATTTACGCCGTTACCAATACCATTCAGGTTACCAACAAATGCCTCTGCTGCATTTGGATCAACGAAAACAGTACCTTTTCCTGAAGCCACATCATAAGCTGCATTTAAATTGGCGTGTAATTCTGGTAAAAAGGGAAAACTATAATCCAGCTGAACGTTACCGATACTGCGCATGGGTTTTGCACGGTCTTCTCTTTGCTCCAGTAAACCAACCGGGTTACGGCCAACCAGATTCACCAATCCTGTTGGAGTAGTAGAATCTAACCATTCCCAATAGCCATTATAGTCTGATCGATTGGTATAAGTAGCTTGTGTTGGATCGAAACTTACTGCTCCACCAATGGCAGCCGTATTGGCGAAACGCGTTTTCTGCATGCTACCTTTCAGGTTGATATCCAGTTTGAGGTGATTATCAAAAAACCTCGGATTGAAAACGAGAGCAGCTGAAGTTTTCTGCAATTGGTCGGTTCTTAACACGCCTGTTTGGTTTTGATAACCGATGGACAAACGGTAAGGCAGTTTTTTTACTCCTCCGCTAATGCTGATGTTGTTATCGGTAGAAAAACCATCCTGATAAATCAGATCCTGCCAATTGGTATTAAACGATCCCAATTGAGCTTTTTGCGCCGAAGTACCTTTAGCATTTACAATCGCACGGATTTCATCAGCACTTAATACATCCAGTTGTCTGGTTAATTTAGAAACCGAGTTTACTGAATTAAAAGTCACTTTTAAGGCATCGCCCAAACCTTTCTTTGTGGTGATGATGATTACCCCATTGGATGCCCTTGCTCCATAAATGGCTGCGGCCGAGGCATCTTTTAACACCGTGAACGTTTCAATATCATTTGGATTAATAAAACTCAGTGGGTTAGATGCCCCCGAAACGCCTCCGCTTTCCAAGGGTACACCGTCGATCACAAATAACGGATCGTTACTGGCATTTAATGAGGAACCACCACGGATACGGATGGTGCTCCCGCTTCCCGGCTGACCGCTGTTTGAGGTAATCGAAACACCTGATACCTTACCCGATAACATTTGTTCCGGGGTGCTGATACTCCCTTTTTGGAAATCTTTAACACCTACAACCGCTACCGAACCGGTAAGGTCCTGTTTTCGTGTCGTTCCATAACCTACCACCACTACATCATTTAAGGTAGAAGCATCTTCTATTAAAGTGATGTTTAAAGTGGTGCTTTGAGTAACCGGAACTTCCCTTACTTTATAACCTATTGAGGAGAATTCAAGGATACCAGCCTTTGCAGGTATTTTGATACTAAAGTTTCCGTTACCATCAGTAGAGGTGGCAATCGCGGTTCCTTTTAAACGAACGCTTACCCCTGGCATACCTAAATTATCGGGCGCTGTTTTAACAACTCCGGTAATGGTGGCCTGCTGTGCAAAAAGATATCCATGGGTAAAAATCAATAGTAAAAGCATTAACATCTGCTTGTTACTCCTGATGAAAAATGTAAAAATGTGCATAAAATATTATGGTTAGAATTAACGATACAAATGAAAGCTTTGTGGCTTTATCCGCTTTGTGCTATTGTTCATTTCTTTTGTGCTAATCGACATATTATTGGTTTAAATGGGGTATTAAGCATTTTTTTTATTGTGGTTGTTCTAAACGTCTTGCGTCATTCCTGCACAGGCGGGAATCCTAATGCAAGCTACAAATCAGCGAAATCATTAAGATTCCCAATCAAGTTGGGAATGATGATACGCAGGTAAATCTCTTGCTTCTCCTCTAACTCATCATACTAATCCTTCGCAAAAATCAATTATCTTTATCGGCTCAGAACTGTCTGCATAAACCGTCAAATGAACACGTTAACGAGAACTTTTTTCCTGCTCCTCTTTATTTTTTCGATAGGAAACGTTGGCGCACAAAATTTAAAATTTAAGCACGTTAGTGTAGAAGACGGACTATCAAACAGCACCATCGAATGTATTTTTCAAGATCACCGGGGTTTTATATGGTTTGGTACACGCGATGGATTGAACAAATACGATGGCAATCAGATCACCGTTTTCAGACACAGCAAAAACGAAAACAGCATCAGCGATAATTTCATCAGGTGTATTTTTGAGGATCAAAACAATACCCTTTGGATTGGTACATCAGATGGGCTAAACAGGTTTAATGCCGAGAAAAACAATTTTACCACTTATCGGTCCAAAGACAAAAAAAGCCAGACTAATAACATCATTACTGCTGTTAAAGAAACCGCACAGGGAATTTGGATTGGCACTTATGGTGGCGGACTAAACTTGCTGGATCAAAAATCGAGTAGTTTTGGCCGGTTTCAATACCAGTCGGATCAGCAAAAAACCGATCGAAAGGATTATATCAATGATCTGTACTGCGATGCTGATGAAAACATCTGGATGGCAACCGACGCGGGCATCCATATTTTAAACCCTAAGTCAGGTAGCTCAACAGCCATTAAAACATTGGAAAATGAATCTTTCAGGGTCATTAAAAAAGATCCGGATGGCTCCTTTTGGTTTGGGACAGAAGAAAACGGCCTAATCCACTACGATCCTCTCAAAAACACTATCAAAACCTATCAGCACCAGGAAAAAAACAATAATAGTATTGGCAGTAACCTGGTGAGGGCTATTGTTTTTGATAAACAAAAAAACCTGTGGACTGGTGGCATTAACGGAGGTTTAAACCTTTTTAACCCCAAAACCGAAACATTTACACATTACCAGAACGAACCAGGCAATACCCTTAGTTTATCGCAACGCACCGTTTCGGCACTTTTTGTTGATCAACAAGGAAATTTATGGACCGGTACACACCGGGGCGGGGTAAATCTGTATAGTCCGCAGGCAGAAAAATTTAAACTGGTGCGCCAGGAGCCTAATAAAAACAGTTTAAGTTATAATGATGTAAGGACATTTTACGAGGATAAAGCCGGTAACATTTATATCGGAACCGATGGCGGCGGACTCGACATTTACAACAAAGCAAATAAAACCTTTCTCCACTATCGTTATAATCCTTTTAACCCGATGAGTATTGGAGCCGATGCCATTCTCGATATCGCCGAAACCAAAAGCGGGATGCTACTGATTGGTACCTGGGCAGGCGGCTTAAACTTAATGCACGGCGATGGCTCATTTACGCGTTTTAGGCACAATGCCAGTACCACCTCCATTTCCTCTGATTATGTACAAAAATCGTTCGAAGACAGTAATGGAAATATCTGGATAGGCACTTATTATGGCGGATTAAATCTTTTTGACGCGCAAACTAAACAGTTTAAACGCATTAGCGAAGGGAAAAACGGTAGTAAATTAAGCGGAAACAACATTGTTGCTATTAATGAAGATCAATATAAAAACCTATGGATCGGTACAGATGATGGTGGTCTGAACTGTTACAACCTGAATACGCAGGTATTTACCCATTATTTTATGGGCGATGGAAAAAGGCCCGATTTGAGGGTAATTTTTATCGATAGCAAAGGCAATTTGTGGGTCGGGCAGGCCGGACTTTACCGTTTTAACCGTGCCAAAAACAATTTTGAGCTTTACACCACCAAAGCAGGACTATCAACCGAATTTATAAAAGGAATTACAGAGGATGATAAAGGCAATTTCTGGATCTCTACAGCCCATGGCCTAACCAGGTTTAATCCGCAGCACCAAAACTTTAAAAAATACAATACAGGAGATGGTTTGCAGGGACTCGAATTTGAAACCAACGCTTATTTAAAAACACGCATTGGTGAGATGTTTTTTGGCGGAGTAAATGGTTTCAATTCATTTTTTCCTGATGATATACAAACCAACAAGTTTATTCCACCAGTTTACCTGACGGAGTTCCAAATTTTTAATCAAACGATTCTTCCCAACAACGAAGGATCTGTTTTAGAAAACGATATCAGTTATACCAAAGAAATCAGGCTGGCTTACGATCAGGCTTCGATATCGTTCCGATTTGCCAGTTTAAACTATGTTGCGAATGAAAACAACAATTATGCTTACAAACTGGAGGGGGAAGATAAAGACTGGATTTTTGCTGGCCATGCGAGGCAGGCATCTTACACTAATCTCGATCCGGGAACCTATACTTTTAAGGTTAGGGCTTCAAATAATGATAATATTTGGAATACTACCGGAACAACGCTAAAAATAGTTATTTCACCCCCTTTTTGGTCAACCTGGTGGTTCAGGCTAATCGTGATGGCCACAGCCCTGTATTTAACCTATTTAGTGCTGAGTTTTAAACGCAGATTAGAGATCAGAAAAATTGAAGAAGAAAAAAGGGAAGAAATGCACCAGACGCAGCTTCAGTTTTTTACCAATATTTCGCATGAGTTCCGTACACCGCTTTCATTGATATTAGGACCAATAGAACGCCTGCTGAAAGAAGATACCCAGGAAAGCTTCCAAACATATTACCATACCATCCATCGCAATGCCAACCGCTTACTAAGACTCATTAACGAACTGATGGATTTTAGAAAAACTGCATCAGGTGCTTTAAAACTTAATGTTATAAATGGAAACCTGAACCTTTTTATTGATCAGGTGGCGGAAGAATTTTCGGAAATGGCGGCCGAAAAATCGATCAGCTTTACGGTAGAAAAAGAAAATCTTCCGGCCGATAGCTGGTTCGACAGGCAGGTGATCGAAAAAATCATCCTCAACCTGATCAACAACTCAATCAAATATACCAAAACTGGTGGTACACTCACACTGCAGGTATTTACTGATCTTAGCAGTCGCAAACCGGCTTTTGAAAATCAATTACTGATTAAAAGTGATTATGAAGCCAGTTCCTACATCTATTTCCGCGTAATTGATAGTGGTATCGGGATTTCAAAAGATTCTATCCGGCATTTATTTGAACGTTATTACCGGATTACCGAAACGCATTTGGGATCTGGCGTGGGTTTGGCTTTTGTAAAAAGTTTAACGTTGCTGCATAAAGGTTTAATCCAGGTATCGAGCGAACGGAACGAAGGAACGGAGATTATTATCGGTATCCCAGGCAGCAAAACAGATTATACCTTAAATGAACAATTCAGTCAAAACAGCGAGCCTGGTGGCACCCGTTTAGAAAGCATCAGCTATCGCTCAGAAACTGAAGTAACACAGCCAACTGCTGAACAGACACCAGCAAATGCCACCAACAACATTCTTATTGTAGATGATAATGATGAGCTGAGGGCATTTTTAAAGGATACTTTAAGTCCATCTTATACCATTACCGAAGCTTCTGATGGTAGTGCGGGACTTGAACAGGCACGAAAAGACCTCCCCGACTTAATTATAAGCGATGTGATGATGCCTGGCATGAGCGGAACAGAATTCTGTAAGCACATAAAAGAAGATATAGAAACCAGCCATATCCCATTTTTAATGCTCACCGCTAAAAACAGCATTGAATCCGAAATTGAAGGCGCAGAATCGGGAGCCGATCTTTACTTTACCAAACCCATCAACATTAACCTGCTACAGCTCACCATCAAAAACATTTTTGAGCAGAGACAGAAATTGAAAGATCATTATTTAAAAAATAAAGATACAGAACCCAAAGCACTTGCACACTCGGAAAGGGACAAGGCCTTTTTAACTAAATTACTTTCAATCATCGATGCCGAAATGATCAACCCGGAAATGGATATCGATTATTTATGTAAAGAAATAGGCATGAGCAGAACCAAGCTTTACCAGAAAATAAAATCGATCACAGGACAATCTATCGGCGAGTTTGTACGCTCTGCGAGACTTAGAAAGGCAATAGAAATCATGAAAACTGAAGATGTACTGATGACAGAAGTGATGTACCGGATCGGTATCCAAACGCAATCATATTTTACAAAAGCTTTTAAGAAAGAATTCGGGGTAACACCAACAGGTTACATGCAGAATTTAAAATCTTGAGTAAGCAAATATTAGGCTGAGAGAAAGTAAAAAAGCCCTTCAATCCTGAGAGGGCTTTTTCATAGTCGTCTATCCCTATAAGTAGGAATTTCAAAGCTAATTATTGTAATTTATATTTTTGGCGTCTGAATAAACTGAACAGATTTTTTTTTCGGCTTAATTCAGCGTTGCCTTTTAAGCCTACATGTCATTTAAACAACTGTTATTCCACGCCTTTTGCATTAGTCGGAATCACATACAGCGATTTTGAAGCTGTGATGAAAAGTATATTTTTATTTTTCCCGCCAAAACAAATATTACCGCACCATGCTTCCGGCACATCGATATGAGCAATTTTTTCGCCAGTTGGCTGGTAAACATCTACCCCTTTCCCGGTTACATAAATATTTCCTTTATTATCTAAAGTCATTCCGTCAGAATGCTGGTTAAGAATAAGTTGTTTATCAGTTAACCTGGCATCGGTACCAATACGGTAACGGTAAGTTTTATTCGCCTCCATATCGGCCACATACAAAAATTTACCATCAGGAGTACCTACAATTCCATTAGGTTTAATTACATCATCTGCAACTACAATTGCCTCTTTTTTTCCTTTGGGAATATAATAGACCTTTTGGCCTTTAATTTCGGGTGATTTTCGCGTCCAATAATCTCGCTGATAATAAGGATCGGTAAAATATATCCCACCTTTCTTATCCAGCCAGATATCATTCGGACCATTTACTTTTTTACCTTCATACTCACTGAAGAGTACCTTTATGTTCTTGTTTTGATCAATAGACCAGATTTCGTTATTTTCGTCGGCACATACAATTAAGTTTCCTTTTTTATCAAAATAAGTACCATTTGCCCTTCCCGATTTATCCATATATAAACTCAGTTTACCATTGATATCGTATTTCCAGATTTTATCGTTCGGTTGGTCCGTAAAAAAAACGTTTCCCTGTTTATCAACCGATGCACCTTCTGTAAACTTAAACTGTGAAGAAATCAATTTTAAACTATCCTGAACAAATAGGTTTTGTTCAGCACTTTGTGCAAAGCTAGCCAAGCTTAGGGCCGAACAGGCCAGAAAGAGAAAATATTTTTTCATTTGTGTTTTTTAATTGTTTGATCAGACCTTGCAGGTTTCAAAAACCTGCGAGGTCTGTTCAGTAAATATATCAACTTACCCGCTTCCCTTTGAGTAACATATTTAATGCATCATCCAGCGTTCCGGCCTGTTGCACTTCACCTTCGTTTACAAAATAGATTTCATCGGCATTTTCAATGGTATTCAGACGGTGGGCAATAATCACCAATGTAGTTTCTTTAGAAAGTTTATTTAAAATATTGCCCAAAAGTTGTTCGGTTATGGTATCAATGTTGGCTGTAGCTTCATCAAGAATCAACAATTCAGGATTTCTAAGCACCGCACGCATAAAGGCAATCAACTGTTTCTGGCCTAAACTAATACTGTCTGATCCTGAAGTAATCTGTGTACTCAATCCTTCATCAAATATGGCTAATAGCGCATTTAGGTTTGCTTCTTCAATTATTTTTTGCAGCTCAGCATCTGTAACCGATTTATACTGACTGTTGCCATATAAAATATTCTCTTTCACTGTTCCGGTAAACAAAAATGGCTCCTGCAATATAAAACCTATTTTTTGTGTTCTTTCTGCTGCAGAAAACGACCTGATATCTTTACCATTTAACAAAACCGTTCCTTTGGTAGGGTCGTATAAACGGGAAATGAGTGAAGCTGTTGTTGTTTTTCCGCCTCCGGTTGGCCCAATTAACGCATATGTTTTGCCTCTTTCGAACGTTAAATTGATGTTATGCAAAATTTCTTTACTGTCATCATAAGAAAAGTGCACATTTTTAAATTCCATCAGCGCACTTGAATTAGCCGTTTCATTTAACGTTATTTGTTTTAAATTGCTTTCCAAAGATAAAATCTGTGAAATTCTATCCCAGCTGGCCATAGCCACCTGAAAACTGGTCCAAAGCGCGGCCAATTGCCTTAACGGATTATAAAAATTGGTGGTATAAGAGATATAACTCACCAATAAACCCAAGGTAAAATGGCCCTTAGCAATTAAATGAATACCAAATAGCAAAGTAATTAATTGCGCAATACTGGATAACAGACCGTAAACAGGCACAAAAGTATTGTTGGCTAAACCCGCACTGATAGCTGTTTTATAATTCTTGGTATTGGCTTCGTTAAAACGTTTCCTAAAATAATCCCTGCGGTTAAAGGCGATAATAACTTTAAAGTTGTTCAGACTTTCCTGTATCTCGGCGCTCATGCCGCCAACACTTTTTAGATTTTTAGCATTTTTAGCTTTTACCCAGGGCGATAAAGCCACTGTAAAAAGCACAATAACTACGGCGGGCGCAAGCGTAGCGGCACCCAATTCAACGTTAATGGAAAGGAGGAAAATGCCGGCGCCGATCATGGTAACGATACTGCCGATAAACTGCATTAAGGATTGTGAAAAAAACTGATTCAGTTTGTCAGTGTCATTATTTACCCTCGAAATGAGGTCTCCAACCTTATTCTGGTTAAAAAAAGAAACCGGTAACTCCTGTAATTTATTAAAAATGGCATTTCTTAAGGTATATAACATTCGCTGCCCCACCCCGCCCATTAATCTTGTTTGAGTGTAACCCGTAACCATAGCAATCATATACATCACCAATAGTATCCCGCCAAAAATCAGAACACCATGAAATTGTTTGGTACGGATATAGGTATCGATGGTATGACCTACCAGTAACGGACCCAAAAGCAATAATCCTGAGTTCACCAAAATGGCGATCAGTGCCAGCCAAAGGTTTTTATGCTCGGTAGAAATGAGTTTTAGCAGGCTTTTCAGCGCTTTATATGTAGATTGCTTTTCCCGCCCGCTATTAAGCTGGTTAAGATTGTAGTTCATAATTACTGGTGCTCTGTTGTGAATTGTAAATCTGAACATATTCAGGACTGCTTTTTAGCAACTCCTGATGAGTTCCTTCCGCAATAATTTCGCCTTGCATCAGCAAGATCACTTTATCATAATGTTCAACAGAAGCTATTTTTTGGGTAATGGAAATTAAAGTTAAACCCGGATAATTTTGCTGGATATTCTCCAGGATCTTTTTCTCTGTATGGGTATCAACCCGGGCAGTGAAATCATCCAGTAACAGGATCTTCGGATTCACCGCTAAGGCCCTGGCCAGCATAATCCGTTGTTTTTGTCCGCCGGAAAGGCTATTTCCCCTTTCCGACACAATTGTATTTAGCTGATCGGGCAAGGCATTTACAAAATCTTTCAATTCTGCAGTAGCAATCGCTTTAGCCAGCGACTCATCTGTAACCGTATCACTAAAGGCAATATTCTCCCTGATGCTCATGTTAAACATAATGCTATCCTGAAATACAAAACCAACCTGTTTATGGAAATCTTCCTGTTTGTATTGTTGAATCTCCTGCCCATCGTACAATACGGATCCGGCATCAGCATCGATCAAACCTGTCAAAATATAAAGCAGTTGTGTTTTCCCAGCGGCTGTAGGACCAATTATAGCCGTTCTTGAACCTGCCTTGGCAGCAAAAGAAATTGATTTCAAAACTGGTTTTTGACCAAAGCTTAAGCTGATATTTTTCGCTGCCAAATCGCCTTTTAAAGAAGTGCTTAACGTTCCGGGATGGATAATTTCCGCAGCATTCAGCACATTTTCAATCCTCTGGTAAGATGCTGTAGCCTGTGCAATAACATTACTCATAAAACCAATTACTAAAATGGGAAATACGATGAGCGTAAGGTAGCTGTTAAAAGCAGCAAACTCTCCCAATGTCATCGAATCAGTAATGACGAAATGACCACCCAACACCAGAATGCATAAACTGGACAAATTAGCAGTAAAAACGATAACCGGAATCAAAGCAGCGAACATCCGGAGGATGGATATACCCAAATCCCTCGCTTTTGCATTTGCATCCAAAAACTTATTGTATTCCAGCATCTGCGAATTGATGATGCGAATTAATGCGGAGCCCATAATGCTTTCGCTAATCACTTTATTGAGCCAATCGATTACTTCCCTGCTCTTTTTAAAAAGCACCTTAACTTTGCTCAACACATAGAAAAATGCCCCTCCAATAATTGGTACGATGGCAATTACACAGAGCGCCAGTTTCCAATTGATTGTAAGCAGTAGAATACTTGCCCCGACAATTAAAAAAATTGATGAACAAATGGATACGATAGCCTGCGAAACAAACATTTTGATCGAATCGGTATCAGCTGTAAGGTTTGTCAGCAATTTTGAGGGGTTAGCCTGAATAATGTAAGCATGGCTTTGTCGCGAAATCTGATCAGACAGCTTTGTCCTCAAATCTCTTGCCACCCGTTCAGAAGCATAGGTTTGCACAATGCTCTGTAAATAAGTAAAAATAAAAACAAAAGCTATGGCCAGCGAAAACTGAAGCAGAATGGATTCAAGGTTGAAAGTTTTATGGGTGTAAGCATCAATACCATTGGCAATAATCTTCGGTAAAAGTAAGTTGATGCCGTTACTGAGCAACGCAAACAGGATCAGCATAAAAATTAAGCCTTTATAATTTCCAAGTAAACTGAAAATACCTGGTTTTTGGGCTTCTTTGGTTTTTCTCATATCAATGAAGATACCTTAATTTGTAGTTTCCAAATTTAGCCCAATTAATTGACATCGTTTGTAAGAAAGATATTAAAGAGGAAAGATATTTATAAACGAACAAACCATGTTGTTTACTTATGATTTAAAACCCATTTACCACTAAACATTACTACCTTTGCAATAAAAGCCATTGGAGAAAATGGTTAACCCCAAAACAAATGATCGAAATAGGAAAATACAACGAGTTAAGGATTTTAAGTAAAACAGAAGCCGGATTAAACTTAACGGACGGTGATAAACTGGTCGTGCTCCCATACCAATACGTTCCGAACGGATTAGAAATTGGTGATAACATTAATGTTTTTGTATTTATACAAAAAGATGGCCGCTTAACTGCCACTACCCAGAAAGCCTATGCTGAAGTTGGCGATTTTGCCTTTTTAAAGGTAGTTTCTGATGGCGATGACGGGGTTTTTATGGATCTGGGAATCGATAAAGACGTGTATGTACCTAAACGCGAACAAAAAAGGCCTATGCAAAAAGGCTACAAGTATGTGGTTTACCTTTATTTAGATGAAAATAACGATCGACTTTTGGCTTCATCTAAATTGTATGACTTTGTTGAAGAAGATGGTTTTGATTTTGAAGAAGGTGATGAAGTGAGTTTATTGATTACCGAAGAAACCGATCTTGGTTACAATGCCATCATCAACAATACTTACATTGGTTTACTGTACAATAATGAAGTTTTCGATAATATCCAACCGGGCGACATGCGTAAAGGCTGGATCAAGAAAATCCGCGTAGAAGGAAAAATTGATTTAACCTTGCAACCTAGCGGATACGGCCATATCCTTGATTCGAAAGAGATGATTTTGAAAGAACTTAAAAAAAGTGGCGGTGTAATTGAACTGGGCGACAAAAGCTCACCTGAAGATATTTACCACCGTTTTCAGATCAGTAAAAGTGCATTCAAAAAAACGATTGGCTCCCTGTACAAAGAACGTTTGATTCTGCTTTCCGACGACTCGATCAGATTGCTGTCAGACGAAGACGCTGAATAACCTTATTTTCTGCTGGTTGGTGCGACACCAACCAGTAAAGTTTTTTTTTATCGGTTGGTGTCACAACTACCGAAAGACGAATCTAATTCAGATTGAATTTATCGTTTGTAATCTTAACCATGTTAGAAGCCGAAACGATGTTGACAATCATAATTCCGATCACAATAGCCAAAACAACCTGCAATGTAGAATAAACTTTTGTCCCCGAAACAAAAATCCTCGAACCTTTAATCAGTTCATTACCCACCTTAGACTGTATTTTAATTAGTGCCGATAGCTTGGCCAACGTTTGATTCACTGCTTTTTTTCCTGTCGATTCGTAAATTGACCGTCCTTCTTCTGCACTGGCCATATTCAACATTGTGGCTTCTATACGCTGCTGAACAAGCAACGCCTTTTTGAACTCATTTAAGTAGTTTTTCTCCTGTTCTACCAAAAAAGTAAGTCCGTATTTATTAATTACTGAATCAATTTTCCGGTTATGGTTATTCATATTTACAAGCATTGTTGAACCTTCTGCAGCATCGTTTCCAAGCAACAGTTCCTGCAGGATGGCATTTTTATAATATAGATTTTCAGCGATGAAATATAAGTCTGTAGCCGGAATAAGCCTGTCGTTATACATCGAAATGAAAGAGTCATTGATTTTTTCTACACTTTTATCTTCCAAAAAGCGAATCATCAAGGTGCAGCACATAATACAGAAAAGCAAAAAAGCAGTTTTTAGCTTATTTTTAAGGCTAAAGGCAAATTTCATAATATAACCAGTTAATATGTTACAGGTACAGGAAGTAGATCCGTGCAATCCTTAAATCTCTGTAATCAGGTGTTAAAAATAATCCTCCTGTGCCGTTTTCGCGAAAAGCTGTGGCGCAAAATTGACTAAATATAACTCTTTTTTTGCCCGGGTTACAGCAGTATACAACCAACGTAAAAAATCAACATCGATCATTTCTTCTGTAAGGTAACCCTGATCGGCAAAAACAGCATCCCACTGGCCGCCCTGTGCCTTATGGCAGGTTACCGCATAAGCAAACTTGATCTGGAGTGCATTATAGAACGGATCAGCTTTAATTGCCAACATTCTCTGCCGCTTATTGGCAATATGTTCGTAATCTTCATTAAGGCCATCAAAAAGCTTTTTATTCTGTTCGTAAGGCAGATTTGCACTTTCTAAATTCAAAGTATCCAGCATCACCTTACAACTAATCTGACCTGCGGCCGGAAAATCCATAAACTCTAAAGTGGCATCAGCAAAACGGAAACCATAACGTTCTTCTTCCCCCCTCACACGAATCACTTTGGCCATGTCGCCATTGGCAATAAAGGCAGTATCTTCGTTTTCAGGCAGCCAGAAATAATTATTCCGCACCACCATAATTTGGTCACCGCCAGTCAATTCTTCTTCACGGTATAATAACCTTGCCCTGATCTGCTGGTTATACACATTGGCTGATTTATTGGAACGGCAAACCACCAGGGTATTCTCCATACCAAATTTCCGGTAGGCGTACTCCAGGCCTTCTACCAATCGTGCACCAGCCAGGTTGTAAATATCGGTGTAGTTTTTGGTCAGGAATTTAGGTAACGGATGTTCAGGATTTTTGGCAATCTGGTTCCGCAGCATGGTGGCATTGGCCAGAATACCCGACTTCTTGCCCTGACGAACCACTTCCTTTAACTCCACAGATGAAACCGTTAAGGCGAATTTATCTTTTAAGTATTGTTCGTTTAGTGCCGGGCTGTCTAAACTTCCTACCGGAGGCAATTGAGCGGTATCACCCACAAAAAGCAGAAAACAGTTTTTGGTATTGTACACAAACTCCAGCAGATCACGTAAGATTGAAGAGCCAGTCTCATTAAATTCATCAGCGATCATCGAAGCTTCATCGATAATAAACAGCGTATTTTCGGAGAGGTTCGGCGCCAGCTGAAACTGCATTTCTGGCGATGCTGCTGAGCGTTTTCTATAAATCCTTTTATGTATGGTTAAAGCTTTACGAAATGAATATTGACTCATTACCTTTGCCGCCCTTCCGGTTGGTGCAAGCAGTTCGCTTCGCAGGTTAAACTGCCTTAACACCTTTACCAAAGCTGCTACCGAGGTGGTTTTACCCGTACCGGCATAACCTTTCAGTACAAAACAGCGGTACTCATCGTCCTGTTGCAAAAATGCCGACATCCGTTGGCAAAACAGCATTTGCTCCCTGGTCGGCTGATGTTCGTATGCTGAAGCGATAAGCTGGCTTTTGTCGTAGATCATCTCTAATGGTTAATTGTTTAAACGGTTAATCGGTTAACTGCTTAGTGTAAATGAAAAAGTAATTGGGGTTTCCAGCACAGCCCTATTTAACTAAACCGTATTGAAGCGATATCTCCCGATCTCAATAGTCATTTATTTTTTAGCAAAAGTGCAATCGGGAACTTAGCGGAAAGACGGACTACAGCATCCTATTAGCAGTAAGGTACCTTTCCAAATAATTGCAACCGCTATGCGCTATGCTTTCTGCTCATTGCTATTACAAAAGTAAGGTTTCAATACGATGAGCCATTACCATGTTTTGTTTTTTGCTGTAGCTGAAAATGGTAAAATGGCCATCCTGCGAGGCTACCAGCCCAATAGATTGAGGCTGATCGTTTACAAACTGGGCAACAGAAAAATGGCGGGTGCCGCCAAGTTGCCCTGGATAAAGAATTGTATCTTCTCCACCAACAATCGGCTCCGAAAAAGCAATCTGTTCTACAGTAGGTTTTCCCTTTGCACGGCCTATTTTGGCCCCAAATGCAATCAGTTCGAATTCTTCGTTGATAATCGTTGCGCCATCAACCGCGGTTAAACCAGCTAAATGTTCCACCTCGCGGCGCACAGCCCCTTGCGAGAAAATTTCGCTCTGGTTGCCATTCTGTTTCGCCAGGTTAGATAAGCCACAGAAAGGAGGTTCTACCAGGTACTGTATCGGGTGAATAATGGATTCTTCCCACTTTGTATCACCTTTAGGCACAATTAACAAGGCTCCACCCCGGCCGTGCGCCCGCATAGAAACCGAAAACTGAATTAGAATATTAATCGGGTCGTTCCAGCTTGCCAATACAGTTAAATCCAGTAAGGCTTGCAAAATAGGCGGACAATCTCTATTGTTGCAGCTCCTATCATCAACGATTCGGATCTGTTCGCCCTTTAACACAGCAACATTGGTAAATTTACCAATACCATAAATCCTGCGGTGCTTGATCACAATTAAGCCGGGCTCAGAAACATCTACTACAAAACAAAAGTTAGGTATATTAAGGGTTGTACCCCAGATATAAAGCTCACCGTCTTCCTCCCACACACCAAGATGGATTCCCGAACGCTCAATTCCAGGGGCTATTTTGGTTAAATTATTTGCATTTAAGGCTAATTTTTTAGCAAAACGCAATGGTTTTGAGGTTTGCTCAGGAGGTAAAAAAGCAATCGAAATCCTGGGCGAATGCCCCTCCTCCTTACGTAAACTGCTCCAAAAAGCCACATCAATGATCGCTTCAATAATTTTTTGATCTGGTTGAGTAGCCAAATCTATTTCGCCTTGCGCAATTGCATTCTTATGCAGTTTAACAAAATGTTCTTCTATTGTTGCCGCAATGGTGTTTGCCGCTTTATAGGTAGGCTTATAACTCATGTTCCGAATTTAAGCCGAATATTCCGATTTTTGAATAACCTAAAAGTTTGATTTTGGTAAAAAAAATAGCGCCCACTAGTTCATCGGAAAATCGGTTAGCTTGATGAAATAACTATTCTGTGCTTTTCCCATTCTCTGGCAGAAAATAAATGACTTTGGTAGCAAGACCAAAAATTTCACCACATCTTAGCGTTAATCCTCAAAAAAGTCTATTTTTGTTTCAATGCATAACAATAGTCTCTTATTGGTTGACCCAAATTTCAAAGCTGACACATCTGTAAACTGCCATTTATTATTGAAAATAACAAATGATAGCTTTTCTTATGCCGTGGTTAACCAGGATACTAAAGAGATTCAGCTCATTTTTGATAAACAGGGATGCAAAGATGTTGAAAAAGACCTCAAAACGGCCTTAGAAACCGACCATTATCTTTCTTTAAATTATGGAGCTGTTAAGGCTGCTATCCATACATCAAACTTTATTTTTATCCCTGATGAATGGTTTGACAGAGAAAATCTGGCTGTTTATGCGCAATACCTGGGCTCTGACGCTAAAGTTTACACTAGACACAACGAAAAGCTGGGTTTTAACACTGTTTTTTGTCTAGATGAGGATTTAAAAGCAAATCTGCCAGAACAAACCGATCTTTATCCGCAATCCGAACCATTAATGGTTTTATTTGATCACCTTGCAGACGAATCTTTATTAGTAGATTTTACTGCAGTATCTTTTAATGTACTCTATTTAAAAGATAAGAAGGTCATTTTTCAAAACCACTACGAATCAGAAAATGCTGAAGAATTTAATTATTTTCTATTGCTGATGATCGAACAATTGGGACTCAATGACACGATCCCTGTTTACTTACAAGGTATCATTAACGAAGATGATGAGCATTACACCTGTTTATTAAAATACTTTAACCAACTTTATTTCTTTCTTCCCGCTGGTAAACAAAATAGCGAATTACTGGCAGACATGCCTAAACACTATTTCAGCGGCCTTCTTGCTTTAGATCTATGCGGATAATTGGTGGCAAATTAAAGGGAATCCGTTTGCAGCCCCCTGCAAATTTACCGGTACGCCCCACAACGGATATGGCCAAAGAAGCACTCTTCAATATCCTAAACAATAAATACGATTTCGAAACCTGTGCTGTATTGGATTTATTTTGCGGCACCGGAAATTTAACTTTTGAGTTTGCTTCACGTGGCGCAGAAAGTATTTTGGCGGTTGATATGGATTACGGCTGCGTAAACTGGGTGAAAAATACAGCTAAACAATCTCAGTTTGATCAGATTGATGTACGTAAGGGTGATGTTTTTAAATTATTGAAACAAATGACCGGCAGTTACGACCTGATCTTTGCCGACCCACCCTACAACATGCCTAATATTCCGCAGATTCCGGTAATGGTTGAAGCCCAACAGTTGCTAAAGCGCAATGGTTTATTAATTGTAGAACACCAAAGTAATATGAAACTGAACAGCCAGCCGGGCTATACCGAAACGAGAAAATACGGAAATTCTTCCTTCAGCTTTTTTGAGTTTAGTTAGATTGGTAATTGGTTTATTGGTCATTGGTTCAATCTGCTAACAACTAAAGGTTAAATATAGGTTTGCTGATTACTGGTAATTGACTTATTCAATTAATGCGTGCTTCCCGGGGAGAATCTCGGGTCTGAACAAAGTGTCCCCCGGAGGGACTCACCTTTCTTTATAAACCCGATCGTCAGCGGTACGAAGGCTTTTTCAGCCGAGTTTAGCAGAGAGCGGGACTGAACCACCCCAATTATCTTCCCCCTTTCATTTCCAAATCTCTTTATATCCTTAACCTTTTTTCTTCAATTTCCCTTATTCTCCCATAGTTCTTTCTACCATATCCATACCTATGGCCTTGCCTTTTTTTCTCGCACCATCTTAGAGAATGTATTTATGGCTGCTTCACTGTTTCCATAATGTGTTTCACCCTGCTATATACACTACGCTAACCACTGAATCCTTAGCGCTAAACTATTCTGCTTTTAACTATTATACCTATATTTGAATCATGAAGATAGCGCTATTTCCAGGCTCATTTGATCCGATCACGATTGCCCACGTCAATATTTTACAACGGGCCATTCCACTTTTTGATAAAATTATAGTAGGCATTGGACTTAACAGTTCTAAACAGAATTTTTTAAGTGCTGAACAGCGGCTTCAGATCTTACAGACCGTTTTTAAAGGTTATAAGAACATCGAAATCCAAACTTATGAGGGTTTAACCGTAGATTTCTGCCGGAAAATAAATGCCACCCATATGGTGCGCGGAATCCGCTCTGCTGCTGATTTCGAATATGAACGGGCTATTGCGCAGATTAATCAAACCATGATGCCTGAAGTAGAAACCATCTTACTGTTAAGTAAACCGGAATACTCTGCCATCAGTTCGACAATTGTCCGCGATATTTTAAGAAATCATGGCGATGTTAGTCCATTTGTACCCAAAGAAGCATTGGCATTTTTATAGTTTTTGTTAACCACAGATGTACACGGATAAACACAAATTTAAATCCAGGTTTATCTTAGTCACATTGTCTCCTCCCCTGGAAGGAATAATTGAGCTTGCGGAACTAGATTTTACATCAGTGATCATAGACTGTTACTGATTGATTAACTAACATTAACCCACACCTACCTCAACGGATCGTCATTTCGGGCGGAGTGCAACGTAGCCGAGAAATCTATTTGTAGCGCGCTCTCGCGAAAATTCAGGACTTCGCCTCATGCGATAGCTGCCTTATCAAGATGGCGATTTTATTATAAAAACCTTATATATACCCCTTTTTATCTGTGGTTAAACATTATTTTTAAATAAACCTGTAACGTTTCTAAAAACCTGTTACCAATTGGGTATATATTAAATGAAAGAAACAGAAAACATATTTCTTACCCTGATCAATCAGCACGCAGCGATTATACATAAGATTTCTAAAATGTATATGAACGACGCCGAAGAACAGCGTGACCTGTTTCAGGAAATGGTATTACAATTATGGAAAGCTTATCCTTCTTTTAAAGGGAATAGCAAATTTACCACCTGGATGTACCGCGTTTGCGTCAATACATCATTAATCTATTTAAAAAAAGACAGAAGAAAAGTAGACAAAACCCCATTTGATATACATACTGATGTAATAGATGTAAACGAAAATGAAGGGAAAGAAGAAAAACTAACTTATTTGTACGCTGCCGTTCAAGAATTAAACGAAATTGAAAAAGCATTGATCTTCCTTTTTCTCGAAAATCAATCACATCGTGAAATTGCCGAAAATCTGGGAATAAGCGAGGGTAATGCGCGTGTAAAACTTAACAGGACAAAAGAAAAATTACAATTCATCATAAAGAAAAATGGTTATGAATTTTGACGATTTAAAAAAAGAATGGAATGCTGAAACTACGGAAGGAAGCAACATTTCTTCGGATATGCTTAAGATAAAACAGTCGCACACTCCTATTGATAAAATCAGGGCGAAGATGAAACATGAATTTTTTTATCAACTTGCCTTTCTAGCATTTATGGTATTTATCCCATTTATAGCTGAGTTTTCAGTTGCGCTAAATCAGGTATATTTTATGACATACGCTATCATTTGTGGTTTTACAGCCTATTACTTTTTTAAATTCTACAGGTTTTATAAAAATTCGTATGATATGAGCATGGATACCCGCAAAAATATCCTTTGGTTTTATTATGAAATGAAATTGAATATTGAGCTATATAAAGCCTTAACCTATATTATAGTTTTCATAATAGTGGGATTTATGTCAGCTTACTTGCTGATCGAAAAAGCAACTGTTTTCGCAAAGATTTTAACCAGGCTATCGATTGTATATATTTTATTGAACTGTTTTATTACCGTTTTGATTATTGGACTGATAACAGAACTATGGGCTTGGTATTGTTATGGAAAATACCTTAAACAGGTTAAAAAAGTAATAGATGAATTAGATTACGAGTAAAACGGTAAGTTGCCAGCTGCAATAGCAATATGGATTTTTATTTTTAATCTTGATTGTGATGTCGGCTATTTCTAACTGACACCACAATTAATAAAAATTTATAATATTTTACCAGCCCTTAACACATCCATAATAGATGGAAAAGTATTTTGAACAACAGGTGAAATCTGTTTTTTATTTAACCAGACAGCCTCATCGATGCCTTCTTCTTTTTGAGGAACCAATTTAGGTTCGCCTTTAACTTTCATTTTGTACCAGTTGGTTTTCTTGATTACCATTTTATTCCCCATCGGATAAACGTGGTAAGTTTTACAAAGCTTTTCTTCCCGTTTAAAAACCCTGATTCCACACTCCTCTTCTACCTCGCGCACAGCAGCCTCCTTCATTTTTTCACCGTCTTCCAGCTTTCCTTTTGGCAGATCCCATTTTTTGTTCCTGAAAATAAAAAGATAATTGCCATTTGCACTTTCTACCAAACCACCGGCAGCTTTTATAACGGCGCAATCTTTCTTTAATTTTTTAAAAGTTTCCTGAGGATTTTTTGTCAAGAATATATAGCTCTTTTTAGATCCGTTTTTTAGTTTTTTATAGAACGTTTCAAGATTGAAATCCTGAAATTCCAGCTGTTGAATTTTTTCCTTTTGCTCAGGCAAAAAGTCCGAGATAAACAAAGTATTATCGTTGATGTAAATTCTATAGTTTCTTGGCATGTAGTTTAAAGCATATTAAAATGGAGGCGTAAATGGCCCCTATGGCAAAATCAGTATTTCTTCTTTAACCCATCAAAGGATTTTTTAATACAGCAATATATTTGCTTGCCCTAAAGTAAAAAAATTGCTGAGTTATTTATAGGATATAAAAAAAGGTTACAACAATTAATGTTGTAACCTTATCTAAATTAACGCTCTCAATCAAAGATTGATGCAAGGCTCTCACCCCTTGCTTGCTACAAATATATAACAATTTATTAAAGTGCAGAAAAAAAATAGCGATTAATTAAAAATAATCTTAAACACTTATTTACCAGGTATTTTATTTGTAAAAACTAATGAGAATTGTCATCTGGAAGAACATTCAGGTAGGAACAACGGTTAATAATTTCCCAGCGGTAACGTTTTTTTTATAATTTTAGCTTTTTAATCTGCCATGTCCATACCTTTATTATCAGAAACAGATCTGGAAATATACCGAAATGATCTTTCTAATCCGGAAAAATCAACTGACGAACTCTTTAACAGATTAAATGGGTTGTACCAGCGTTTTGCGACCAATGAACAGCTGCTTACAGATTTTGAATATATTTCGGCTCTTAACAGCCTGGAAAGTAGTTATACCTTGAAAAAAGAGCATTTCAACAAAGAAATTGCTGAACTGAAAAAACAATTTAAACAACTTGATAACCGGATTGTTGCGGCCGAACAGAAACTGAGACATGGCATTCCGGAAGATCTTCTGGTAATGGATAAAATTATTGCCGAACAGGAATCTATTATAGAAGACCAGGAAAAGCTGAATAATGCCGAAACCTATATTGTGGAGGAAGTGAGGAAAATCGATATTGAGCATGGTAAGGCGCTTCAAAAACTAGAAGAACAAGAAAGAAACAGGGAAACGCCACTTAAAGGCAAATTTTCAGCCTTTAAAGAACAAATTGAAATTGCCGAAAAAGGCATTACTTTAAAAGTAAGGTCACTTTCACTCCTTGCTATCATCGGTATTCCGCTGATTATAGATTTATTTTTCGGTTTTGCTGGTTCTCCTACTTTCTCGAAAAGTTCCAATAATATTATTTTCAATCACTATATTTTTATAATCTGCCTGATATTGATCGAACTGTTTCTTGCCGATAAAATCAGGAACAGGATTTCATATGTTTTATCGATAACCTATCTTAAAGATTCGCTGAAAACATTAGATAACCTGTTAACTGAAAACAAAAGAAAGCTAGCTAAAATAGAATCAGCACATCATATCTCGCTAGCCGAATTTGTAAAGAAAAACGGAGATGCTTTAAATTATTAGCTATTATTAAAAAGAGAGGGATTCAGAAATATCGCTATCGCTGAATCCCAATCCTCAAGTTTGATCTGATGGGTTGGGCCTATAGTGTAGCCATATCAATCACGAAACGATAGCGCACATCACCTTTTTCCATACGCTCGTAGGCATGGTGAATATCTTTCATATCGATGATTTCAATCTCTGAAACGATATTATGCTCTGCACAGAAATCTAACATTTCCTGAGTTTCGGCAATACCGCCAATACTAGATCCAGCCAGGCTTTTTCTACCTCCGATTAAGCTGAAAGCTGCAATTTCTGCTGGTTTAGGTGGAACCCCAACACAAATATGTACGCCATTTGTGCTTAATAACGAAAGGTACATGTTGAAATCATGTTCTGCTGAAACCGTATCCAATATAAAGTCGAAAGTACCTCTTGCTGCTTTAACCTGTTCAGCATCGGTGGTAACAACGAAGTGATGGGCGCCAAGTTTTTTGGCATCCTCTTCTTTTTTGGGTGAAGTACTTAATACGGTAACCTCAGCCCCAAAAGCTACGCCAAATTTCACTGCCATATGGCCCAAACCACCTAAGCCTAATACAGCCAGTTTATGCCCCTTACCTACTTTCCAGTGTTTTAGCGGAGAATAAGTGGTAATACCTGCACATAACAAAGGTGCTACAGCAGCCAGATTTAATTTATCTGACACATGAAGTACAAATTCTTCTCTTACTACAATCGTATCCGAATATCCACCATAAGTTGGTGTTTTACCATCTCTCGCTAAATTATTATAAGTTTGCGTATTGCCCTCCAAACAATATTGTTCCAAATCCTGCTTACAGTTTTCGCAAACCTGACATGAATCGACCATACAGCCTGTTCCGGCCAGATCTCCTACTTTAAATTTCTTCACGTGATCTCCAACCTTCACAACGCGACCTACTATCTCGTGACCGGGAACCATAGGAAATATTCCCTCAAACCAGTCATTTCTGATCTGGTGCAGATCTGAATGGCAAACCCCGCAGAAAAGTATTTCGAACTGAACATCATGAGGTCCTACGTCCCGACGTTCAAAATTCCAGGGTGCAAGATCCGTTTCGGCATTTTGTGCCGCATATCCTTTTGTTGCTATCATAAAAATTTAAATTAATTAGAGGTAACAAATGTAAACAGCTATTTGTTATGGATAATTACGCTAATCAAATTAATCATTACAAAATTCAAACAATCAGCTACAACATCAATCCCTTTAACTGCGCATACTGCAGCAGCATAATTGTTTTTCCATCCCTTATCTCACCAGATTCCATCATGTTAAGTGCCTTTTCGAAAGGCAATTCCAGCACTTCAATATCCTCATTTTCTTCCTGCAATCCCCCTCCATCGTGCAATTTCATATTACCTGCGTAAGCCGCAACAAAAAAATGCAATAGTTCTGTAACTGAGCCGGGCGACATATAAGCCTCGAAAACTTTTTCTACCTGATCAATCCTGAACCCGGTTTCTTCTTCCGTTTCTCTTCTGATACAATCTTCCGCATTATCCTGATCCAATAATCCGGCGCAGCACTCAATCAGGTAACCGGTATCATTTCCATTAATAAAAGTCGGTAACCTGAACTGACGTGTGAGTACAACCGTTTGATTTTCGTTATTATATAATAGAATGGTCGCACCATTTCCCCGATCATAAGCTTCGCGTTCCAAAATAGACCTGGTACCATCACTGTTTATCGTTTCGAAAATAATTTTTTTGAGGGTATACCAGTTATCAGATAGAATTTGAGTATCCAGAATATTAATATTTTTCATTATGATCATTTTTGATTAATTATGATTAAATTTGATCGAATTAACTCATTATATATGACATTTCAAAAAAGGGCACATAAAATTCTGGAACTTTTAGAAACATATGGCGAAGTTGATATCCGCCAGTTAGCTAATGATATTGGTGTTTCTGAAGTAACGGTAAGGCGTGACCTGAACAGCATGGCAGCGAAGGGACTGCTCTACCGTACACATGGAGGGGCCATTAAAATAAGCGATGTGATAAAACCGGTTTCATTTGCCAATAAAGCCGAGGTTAACCTCAAGGCAAAAGATGCAATCTGCAAAAGGGCGGCAGCAGATATTATTGATGGAGATGTTATATTTATAGATTGTGGCAGTACAGCCTTTAGATTATGCCAGTTTATTAAAAACAAAAACATTAAAGTAATTACCAATTCGCTACCGGTCGTAAATGAATTGCAGCACAGTGCAGTAACTCTAAACCTGATCGGAGGTGAAGTTGACGTAACCAGACAAGCTGTTCATGGCACTATGGCACTCGAACATATTTCCAGATACCATGCTTCTAAAGCCTTTTTAGGCGTAGATGGCATTACCGCCGAAGGACTGTATGCCGGTAGTGAGCACGAAGCTACTAATACTTTGGCAATGGCATCACAAACCAGTTGCACATACATGCTCTGTGATGCCAGTAAAATAGGAAAAACTTCGTATTTGAGATTTAATGATCTATCAATTGTAGATATTATAGTCACCAATTATAACGGCCCTGAGGTAAACAAGTTCGAATCAAAAGGGATATCCGTATCCTCGGTAACCGTTTGATAAATCAATATGAAGATGGCCTAACGATCAATTGTCAACCTTTGCACAGCCTAAAGCAGATCGTTAGTTATTTATAATCCTTTTTTCAAACGAACTATTCTTTATTCTACTGATTTACAGCAAGTGACAATAAAGCGCTTTTAGCATCCATCAAAATTTCCAATATTTGTATTGTTGAAATGTCTGAATCAAATCCGGATTCTGAAATTTTCTTATCCCAACGCAAAATAATGGGGTTTAATAAACGTTATGACAAACACAAATAAATCTGTAATTTTGAGCCATGTATAATAAAAGTGATATTGAATTAAAAGTAGCGGAATTTTTATTACAGATAAAGGCAATCAAATTACAACCAAATAACCCTTTCACATGGGCATCTGGTTGGAAATCGCCAATTTATTGCGACAACAGAATTACCCTTTCCCATCCTCAGGTTAGAACGTACATCAGGCAAAAACTTGCGCAAGCCATACAAGAAGAATTTGGCTCAGTAGATGTTATTGCAGGTGTTGCAACTGCCGGAATCCCTCAAGGCGTTTTAGTTGCTCAGGAACTGGGTTTACCATTTATCTATGTAAGAGCGAAAGCCAAAGAACATGGTACGGGAAGTTTAATCGAAGGTGAAGTGGTTGAAGGTCAACGTGTGGTGGTTATCGAAGATTTAATTTCAACCGGAAAAAGCAGTTTACAGGCTGTTGAAGCGCTTAGAGCAGCCGGATTATCAGTAGCTGGCTTAGCGGCAATTTTCACCTATGGTTTCGAAAAAGCAGACGAAAATTTTGCGGCTGCGAAATGCCGTTACTTAACTTTATCAAACTATGGCGCATTGATCGATTATGCTGCCGAACACAGTATCATTGCCAAAAGCGACATGGAGTTATTGGGGAAATGGCGCCTGAATCCTTCAGAATGGGGAAAAGGACAGGCTCTAAGTTCAGGCTCTTAATTCGGAATAAAAACAATTTTATACAATTATATAATGACTGTTATCGATAGCACAGTAGAAGTTAATAAACCGGTTGCTGAGGTTTATGCTTTTCTATCCAATATGAACAACCACCAGCAGTTGATGCCAGAAAACATCTATAACTGGGAATCAACCGAAGATGATGCACGGTTTACCATTCAAAATATGGCAAAATTAGCTATTAAAATTTCGAACCGAATTGAGAATCAGGAAATAACAGCAATTCCGAGTGAAAAAGCACCTTTTGATGTAGAATTAAAATGGACGTTAGCAGATAACGGAAACGGAACTACTACAGCAAAACACATCATTTCAGCTGATTTAAATATGATGATGAAAATGTTGGCATCAGGCCCACTTCAAAAACTGGCTGACCACCAAACCGAAAAACTGAAAGAGATTTTGGGATAGTAATAGATTACAAGATTTCCGTGATTTCACATAAATAACGAGACGAATTAAACTTCGTCTTTTTTTATTTCCAAAGTTCTTATGCAATCGCTAAAATAACTCAATAAAATCGCAGCTATCATACTGATCTGATCGCTAACTGTTAAATTTCATCTTATATACAGCTTTATACAGATTGGTAAAATCTGGAAATTCAGCATTTTCTTGAATACCGTGCCTGGGGCAGTTAGGGTGTAGTTCCAATCTTTCATCGCTACCAGGCTCTCTCTAACGATTTTAAGTCCCTATTATTTGCGGAAGCCCTTGGCATATTGCGTTGCACGATATATATTTAGCCATTAAACTTTAAAGTTCTCAATTTTTGTTAATTTAAAGCGATTTTTAAAACATTATGATGAGTATAGCGCAACTTGAGGAACAAATTGAAGCTGGAAATTTTCACGCAGTAAAAGAAATTTTGCTTGAAAATCCAAAACTGGCAAATGTGGATACTTCTCATCACATTTCACCACTTTTATTGGCCTGCTATTATAAAAAAAGAGAAATAGCCGATCTGATTGCCGAATTTGTAGATCAATTAACCCTATTTGAGGCTTGTGCAATTGGAAAATTTGATGTGGCTACCCTCTTGATTTTTCAAAACCCTGCCAGTATCAATGAATTTTCTAAAGATGGCTTTACCCCGCTTGGTTTAGCCTGCTACTTTGGACATGAGGAATTGGCCCGTTTTCTTGTTTTAAAAGGGGCTGATGTTAATCTGGCATCCAAAAATGGCTTTAACGTATTTCCCATTCACTCTGCAGTTGCAACCAACAATTTCAATATCACTAAAATGCTTCTGGATGCCGGCGCATACCCAAATGTTTGTCAGAAAGCGGGCGTAGCTCCTTTACACACAGCTGCTCAACTGGGGAACATTGAATTAATTATTTTATTATTGGAACATGGTGCTGAAGTTTCTCTACGGATGGAAGGCGGAAAAAGACCTGCTGATCTGGCTGCGGAAAAAGGCTTTAATGAAATTGCAGAAATTTTAAGAGACGATGATTAAGTAGTTCACAGTTTGCATTTCACAATTTTCAGCTGGCTTTACTGTTAACTGAATACTGCTGGCTGTTAACTGAATACTGCTGGCTGAGAACTGAATACTGCCAACTGAAAACTGAACTATTCCCAGATCCGCAATCGCATTCTTTTCATGTATGTTCTGATATCAAGCACCACAGCGGCTAAAAAATAGAATAATATGGGAAAACCTACCGCCAAAAATGACGAGTAGATAAAAAACAGTCGAACTTTAGCTGTACTCATATTTAGCTTATTAGCCAAATACGTAGAAACCCCAAAACTCTGCTGTTCAAAATAAGTCACAATTCTCTGGAACATTTTAAGCTTATTTTAAAATCTTATCATTCGGCACTAAGTAAGAACGCTCCAAAACACGAGCTATTATTTGCTTACAGAGTCTAATTTAGCAAAATTAATTGATTAAGCACAATCGCAAAATTAAAGCAATTATTCCAAAATCAGTTTTTCAAAATCCTGTTTATCTTGGTGTTTAATAAAAAGCGTTTGTTGCTCTTCCAGTCCTGAAAACCTTTTAATCAACTCTGCTTTAAACTGATGAATATCAACATCCTTATTTAAAATAATTGTTAAGGCATCAGCATTCCCCCTAACCTCGATAATCTGACCAGGATATAATTCTTTTAGTTCGTGTGGAAATTCCATAATACAGAAACAAAATTTAAAGTATAAAGTTTTGCAAAAACGGGAAACAGCTTAGGCCTGTTTCAAAATTTTGATTCCAATGCCGCAGGATAAGCATTTTTTCTCATCGCAATACCGCTTTTTTAGCTGCAAAATTCCCTGAGAGGCAAATGCGTTTGCGATCTTCACTCCAGCCCCGGTAAATTTATCAGTAATAGCATTTTGTTCAGCAGGCAAACTTTCCAACAGTTTTATCGCCCTGTTTATAAAATATGGTGTTGCGGTATGTTTTCCATAAGCAAATAGAAACAAGGCCACAGTATTTAAAAGAATATTATCTACTGATGCCTTTCCTATCTGAATATTTACTGAAGATGCTACCTTTTTTAAATGGTAGTGCGTTTTCCAGTACTCGTTTACAGGCAGATTTTCAAATAAGGTATGCAACTCAGCCACCTGCTTTATTTCCATAACCTTAGAAAAAAGATGATTGGCTTTAGTAATTAATGCAGCAAATTGTGCCAAACGTATGGTTGGAAAATTCTGTGGGCGCATGCGCATAAACTTCCACATCGAAACATCAATGGGTTTAATATTGTATTTCTTTTGGAGAAACTGAAACTCTGCCTTCAACTTTTGTGGATACGCTTCTTCAAAATGATCGTTTAAAAACCCTGCTGCGCCAAAAACCAATGCTTCTATTTGGTGCGAATTGTTTTTATGCCGGCCATAAATGTGCTGCGGAACTGCTTTGGCAAAAAGTTCAAAAGGCAAGGCATTTATTTTGAATCCGAAATTACGCGCCATAAAACGGTAAAATGTCTCATCCCAATTCCCATTTAGTTCTTTTAAAGTTTCTGTAACCGCATTTGTTTTCTGTTCAAAACGTTCAACCAATGTTCTCGATAAAAAGGAATCTATAATCAACTCGTCTACTCTCCCAATCTGGGCAATGCATGGAAAATCTGTTAAGGTGAGGAAAAGGTTTTCGTACCTTCTGATCAGATCAGCAGAAATGCGGTCTTTAAGTTCCAGAACAGGCAAAATGGTCCCATCCATCCGGGTTATTTCGGCATCATGCTGGTAAACAACATGCAAAATTACATTTTCATATGCAGGATTGACCTGGTGGTTGTGTTTTAACCAATCCGAAGATTTTAAATGAATTTCTACATTTCCGGCCCAGGTGGTTTCACCTATCTTAATTTTAGCGTGATTAAAATCCGGCCCTGCATTTGGGTTAAGCAATCCGGTATTGATGATTTCCAGTTTTTCACCATCGCAGGTCTGCAGTCCGTTAAAATCAAACGATCTGAACTGCCATACATAATGAAGAAAATCTTCTGGAAAATTCATCCTTGAAGATAATGAATTTATCTGGCTATAACTAACTTATAAGTTTAAATTTTGAGCTTCTTGGGGAATAATTATTAAAAACGTAGTTAACAACTGATGTTAACGTGGATTAGCCAATTGCCATGATGGGATATAGTCTTCGGAGTTTTGTGATGTTGCATCTTACCAATTTTGTTTTCAACAGTTTCCAGTAATCTGGTCACGTAATCTATAACACTGTCACGGATACCGAAATAGTTTTCATAAAAAAGAACATCAACTAATTCGTTAAGATAAAGTAAAACCGAGGGATGGAAGCGTACCACTATTTCCAGGGCAAGGAATTAATATGCTGAATGGCTGCTGCTCTAAATTCATAAGCCGATAAACTTTCCTCCCACTTCTCATCAAAAGAAATATGCTTTGCGGAGGTTTTTACATAAGCAACCTACTCTTCATTAACCAGCGGAAGCAGACTTTGATTTAAAACCCGCATCAGTTCTTTTTTTTCGGCAGCGGAAAGCTTTTTTAAATGCTCAAGTAACGACTCAAAGTTCATATTATCAAAAGGATTAGTCATAGGCCAGGTCTAAATGATTAAATGTAAGGATTTTTTCGTAAAGAGAGATTCACCCTTTTGATATAATGGCCAAGTCTTCATTTACAATTGCTATCATCGAAAGAATTTATAAATATGATCGTCATGCTGAATTTATTTCAGCATCTTTATTGTTAATAGGACCCTGAAATAAATTCAGGGTGACGACAAAAGTAAAAAGAACAGTTATTACCGGTTTCTTATCAGCGCAACAATCATATCCCGAAAACTAGCCAGGTTCATAAAATATAGAATTAACTATACCAAGCCTGCCTTAACTAAAATCTGCTCCATTTCCTGCTGCAGTTTTAAAGCTTCTTCCCTGGCTCTCTCGGCAAAATCTTCACCTTGGCTGGCATAGATAATTCCCCTTGATGAATTGATCAGTAATCCACATTGAGAATTTAATCCATACTTACACACTTCACCTAAATCTCCACCTTGTGCCCCAACTCCGGGTACCAAAAGGAAATGATCTGGGGCAAGTTTGCGTACATCACCAAATGCCGCACCACGTGTAGCCCCAACTACATACATCATCTGCTCATCTGTAGCCCAGGTTTGTGAGATTTTAATCACTTTTTCAAACAGCCTGTCTTCTCCAACTTCCTGCAATTGAAAATCGGCATGCCCTGCATTTGAAGTTAAAGCCAGTAGAATTACCCATTTATCTTTAAAAGTTAAAAACGGACTTACCGAATCGCTCCCCATATAGGGCGCAACGGTAACCGAATCAAAACTCATCTCAGATGAAGCCTCATTGAAAAATGTTTCCGCATACATAGCAGAGGTATTGCCAATATCGCCACGTTTAGCATCTGCAATAGAAAAAATATCGTTTGGTATATATTTCCAGGTTTCAGTTAAAGTTTCCCAGCCTTTTTTACCATAACACTCATAAAAAGCGGTGTTTGGTTTATAAGCAACACACAAATCTTTCGTAGCATCGATAATCTGCTTATTAAATTCCAGAATTGGATTTTCGTACTTTAACAAGTGTTGTGGTATCTTATCTAGCGAAGAATCTAGCCCGACACATAAAAAAGAACGTTTTTTTTGTATCTGCTCGAAGAGTTGTTGCTTGGTCATATATGTGCTTATTTGCTGCAAATATGAAGATTTTTAAGTTTTCTGAGCGACAAAATAATGTTCACATTAATTATTTTTATAAACATTTTAAACTTTTGCTTGCAGATTACGTTTCAAATACATACAATTGCACCATAATTTCTCAATCGTTTATCTGAATATCCCAGAAAAATTTATCAAGACTTGTTTTTTGTTACCATTTTTTAAAAGCAAATATTGCTTTTTATTCAGCTTGTAAACAATTATGAAACAATTTGAGCACTATCTCTAGTGACCTCAATTAATGTTTTATAGCCTTAAGAACTTATGCACAATGAAAAGCCGGGCTTGCGCTAACACAAATATTTTTTAAGCCTGTGCAAATTTATAACAGAAAACATCCGTTATAAACAAATGAAAAATTTCTTGAAACATATATATTTAGAATGTTTAGTAAAACAGAATTAAATGATAAGCTCACAACAGAATTACGTGAGCTGGCAAAAAGCTATGGCATTGAAGGTGCCGACTCCCTCAGAAAAATAGACCTTGTTGAAGTACTTTTACACCAGCAAGAAATTATAAATGCTGCTAAATCAGGTGCAGATCCTTATAGTGAAACTGAACCTGTTACAGCCACACGTGCACCTAAAACCAAAGCCGCAAAAGCACCGAAAGTTGCCGCAGCAGCAACAGCAGCTTCTTCGGTAATCGCTGAAAAAGCCGCTACTACAGATGAGAAGCCTCTCGCTAAAGATGAAAAGCCGGTTAAAAAAAGAACAAGGTTAACAAAAACTGAATCTGCAGCACCAGTTGAAAAAAGAAGAGATGCGGTTACTTTGTTTGACGAGCCTCAGCATGAGAAGCAGCCCGACAGAAACAATGATAGTGAAGAAAGTGTAAAACCGATTTCAGCTTTGATAGAGGAAAGTGCAGAAGTACTTCCGGTAGCACCAAAGCAAAAACAAGAGCCTAAAGAAAAACAGGAAAAGCCACAACGTGATGAAAACCGCCAGCAAAAGCAACCAGGCGGCGGCAATCATCACAAAAACGAAAACAGTTACTCTAACCTGGATTTCGATAACGTCATCACAAACGAAGGTGTTCTGGAAATTATGCCTGATGGATATGGTTTCTTACGCTCTGCAGATTACAACTATTTAACTTCTCCTGATGATATTTATGTATCACAGTCTCAAATCAAGCTCTTTGGATTAAAAACAGGTGATACTGTAAAAGGTAGCATCCGTCCGCCTAAAGAAGGAGAAAAATACTTCCCGTTGGTTCGTGTAGAAACCATTAATGGCAGGATCCCTGCTGAAGTACGTGACCGCGTTCCTTTTGATTATTTAACACCACTTTTCCCAACAGAAAGATTAAACCTGTTTACGGATACGAACAACTATTCTACCCGTATTATGGATTTATTTACCCCAATCGGTAAAGGACAGCGTGGTTTAATTGTGGCACAGCCTAAAACAGGTAAAACCAATTTATTGAAAGAGGTGGCCAACGCCATTGCCAAAAACCATCCGGAAGTTTATTTAATTATCTTATTAATAGATGAGCGTCCGGAAGAGGTGACTGATATGGCTCGCAGTGTAAGAGCGGAGGTAATTGCCTCAACCTTTGATGAGCCAGCTGAACGACATGTTAAAATTGCCAACATTGTTTTAGAGAAATCGAAACGTCTGGTAGAAAGCGGACATGATGTAGTTATTCTATTAGATTCAATTACCCGTTTAGCCAGAGCATATAACACTACAGCACCTGCATCTGGTAAAATATTATCAGGTGGTGTTGATGCTAATGCCCTGCACAAACCAAAACGTTTCTTTGGTGCTGCACGTAACATCGAAAACGGGGGTTCATTAACCATTTTAGCTACCGCATTAACCGATACTGGTTCTAAAATGGATGAGGTAATTTTCGAAGAATTTAAAGGAACCGGTAACATGGAACTTCAGTTAGATCGTAAATTATCTAACAAACGTATTTTCCCAGCTATCGATATTACAGCATCAAGTACCCGTCGGGATGATTTATTGCACGACAGAGATACGTTACAGCGCGTGTGGATTTTACGTAACCACCTTGCTGACATGAATAGCCAGGAAGCAATGGAATTTGTTCAATCTCAAATAAAAGGAACAAAAAGTAACGAAGAGTTCTTAATTTCGATGAACAGCTAAATAAGCTTAAGGGCTGGAAGGTTGAGGGCTAAGGGTTTTCCTGCATCCTTCCAACCTTCCAACCTTCCAACCTTCCAACCCTATGAAAAGGCATCTTCCTAACGCGATTACCTGTGCAAATCTTTTTTCTGGCTGCATCGGGATCGTTTTTGCATTTAAAGGTCATTTAGAAACCACAGCTTATTTCGTTATTTTATCCGGAATATTCGATTTTTTTGATGGTATGGTTGCCCGTTTATTAAATGTTAAATCGGCCATAGGGAAAGATCTGGATTCTTTGGCGGATATGGTGAGTTTTGGTTTTTTACCTGGGGTGATTATGTTTCATTTACTAAAAGCAAGTGACTATTCTTCTGAATACCTTCCCTACCTGGGTTTTATCATCACAGTTTTCTCTGCAATCAGATTGGCAAAATTCAACAACGATAGCAGGCAAACAGAAGATTTTATTGGCCTAAATACGCCAATGAATACCTTATTCCTCTGTTCGCTGCCTTTTATTGCGCATGATTATCCACAGATTATTTCCTCCAGCATTTTGCTGATTGCTATTACGGCGATCACCAGCTTTTTACTGGTAAGCGAAATAAAAATATTCTCTTTAAAATTTAGCAATTTGAGCTGGGCGAAAAATAAAATCAAATTTATTTTTCTCATCCTCTCGGCCATATTAATTGCATTTCTGCAATTTGCGGCGATACCTTTTGTACTGGTACTGTATATTGCTTTATCTTTTCTTCACTTTAAAGGAGCAACACCAGATCAGAAGATTTAGTCTTTCCGATACGTAAAGGGTTGGCTGAATGATTTAGCTATATTCTTGACCAATTAAATTTTTTTAACCTCAAGCGGATCGCTTATATTTTGGCAGATCGACAACATGGTTTCTCCAAGCACAGGATGCAAAACACCAGGGGCAATCTCAGCCAAAGGTTCCATCACAAATTTTCTATGCTGCATATGCGGATGAGGCACCTGAAGTTTATCGGGAATGTTGATCACCTGATTTCCAAAAAGGATAAGATCAATATCAATTAAACGCTCCCCCCATTTATCTTTCCTCACCCTCCCCAGCTCCTGCTCAATATTTAATGCAAGATCCAAAACCTCCAAAGCACTTAAACGGGTTTGCAAAGCAACAGCCTGGTTTAAAAATGCAGGCTGGTCGGTTTTGCCCCAGGCAGCCGTTTCATAAAGGGAAGAGACAGATAAAACCCCGCCCACTCTATCATTCAACAGTTCAATGGCTTTTTTCAGATTTGCTACTCTATCGCCTAAATTCCCACCTAGTAACAAATAAGCCGTCTGGTACTCTAAAGCTTGATTAAGCATCATGTATTTTTATATCTTTACAGCACAAAATTAAAATTTAAATGAGAGAATTCTTTAAGTATTTATTTGCCTCCATGTTGGGCTTTTTCTTATCAATCATAATCGTTTTTGTAATCTGCTTCATCGTTGTAATGGGATTAGTATCTTCTATTGATACTGACAAAACCATTACGGTTTCTAACAATTCAGTACTATTTCTGAATCTAGATCAAGCCATTACAGAACGTACGCCAAAAAAAACATTTGGTAACCTGCCAATTGTTGGTGGTGATGAAAAAGATGCGATAGGCTTGAACGACTTCCTAAAGGCGTTGCAGAAAGCCAAAACAGACGATAATATTAAATGTATCTACCTGAATGTAAGCAGTCCGAATGCAGGTTTTGCTACTTTACGGGAGGTTAGAAATGCGCTGGTTGATTTTAAAAAATCGCATAAAAAAATCATCGCTTATAGCGAAGTATATACTCAGGGAGCCTATTATTTGGCTTCAGTTGCTGATAAAGTATATTTAAATCCTGAGGGCGCTTTAGAATTTAAAGGTTTCAGCTCAGAACTTACTTTTTTTAAAGGCACATTAGAAAAAGTTGGTGTAGAAATGCAGGTGATTCGTGTTGGAAACTACAAAAGTGCAGTTGAGCCTTTTATTTTAGATAAAATGAGCGATTACAACCGTAAGCAGGTAACGGCTTATGTTGGTGGATTATATAACACATTCTTAAGTGATATTGCCGAAAGCAGAAATATCCAGAAAGATAGCCTGTATAACATCGCTGATAATTACAAAATACGACAGCCGCAAGATGCAGTAATCTTTAAAATGATCGATGCTTTAAAATATAAAGATCAGATTTTAGAGGAATTAAAAGGATTATCCGGCAGAACCAGAGGAGAGAATATCCGTTCGGTTTCGATTAATGATTATGCGAAGAATAATAGCGATACCGGAGAAGGTAAAGACAAAGTTGCGGTAATTTACGCCAATGGTGAAATTAATGGCGGCGAAGGTTCTGACAACCAAATCGGCTCGGAGCGCATTTCCAGGGCAATCAGGAAGGCACGTTTAGATGATGATATAAAAGCAATTGTACTCCGCATCAACTCACCCGGAGGAAGTGCTTTAGCTTCTGACGTGATATGGAGAGAGGTTGTATTAACCAGAAAAGAAAAACCGGTTATTGCATCTTTCGGCGATGTGGCCGCCTCAGGTGGTTATTATATTGGTTGTGCTGCCGACAGCATTTTTGTACAGCCGAATACCATTACGGGTTCGATAGGGGTGTTTGGCATTATTCCAAATTTCCAAAATTTAATGACCAACAAACTGGGAATCACATTTGATGGTGTGAAGACAGGTAAATATGCAGATATCATGGCCACTAACCGCCCGATGACTGAGGGTGAAAGATTTATTATTCAAAATGAACTGAACAGGGTTTATAGTGGTTTTGTAAGTCGTGTGGCCGATGGCAGAAAGAAAAGTAAAGCCTATATCGACAGTATTGGCGGTGGACACGTTTGGATTGGTACAGATGCCGTTCAAATTGGACTGGCGGATAGAATCGGAGGTTTTAAAGATGCCATTAAGGCCGCTGCCAAAAAAGCAAAACTAAAGAATTATAAGGTAGTAGAATATCCGGATGTAATAGACCCATGGAAATCGTTACTGGATGAAGGTACAGATAAAATTAAAACCTATTATACCAAACAGGAACTGGGTGATAATTATATGCTTTACCAACAGATGAAAAAAGTGATGGCAAGCTCCGGAATACAGGCCAGGATGCCATTTGAAGCGGTAATTAAATAGAAAATTAGTAAGATGGAGGATGTAAAATGGAAGACGGAACTACCCCCTATTCCATTTTACACTTTACTTTATCCTTAATTAATCAGTTTCCATTCCGGGTGCAAGGTCAGATAAGTTTGGTTAAGCGCAATATTTGCCGGATGTACCGTTAAGGCAATGCTTTTCCCTTTTAAAAACTCAAAACCAATCCCCTCCTTTTTCGCATCATAAATAACTACCGTATCTTTTTTTTCATTCAGATAAGCGTCAAGTTTGTTGATGCCCGGGAATTTTAGCTTAGTGTCATCCAAACTAACTCCGGTAGCTAAACCATCCCTTGTTTTAAATTCATTTGAAGTGATTCTGATCTGCTTTACATCTTTCACCTGCATACTGGTATCTCGGTAAGAAGAATAAATAGCAACCTCATTCTTTCCATTAGCCGTTGAATCGCTGCTGTACCAAATTCCCCAGGCTTTGCCCATGGCTGCATCGCTGAAATCAGGTCTTCCAAGTTTTGCGCTTACCTGCTGCATATCTTCGCCAAGACTTATCTCTCCTATTGAATGACCTGCGACAACCAGGAACCGTTCATCAACCGCTTGTGAAGAAACAGAAGTAGTGCCTGTTAACGAATCTGGTTTATTTTCATCAGTTTTCCTTTCAGATTGACAAGCAAGGAAACTTATGCTTAGTCCTAAGAGGACAGTTTTTGTAAATTTCATGAGTGTAAAACAACGCTTTAATAAAATTGTGTTTAGAAACTGATCAGCATGATCAAAATTTGAGGCATTATTTCCTAATTTTACCCTTTATGGAAAATAAGACCATCGCCCGCACCTTACGCCTCTTATCGCAGCTCATGGAACTGCATGAAGAAAATCCCTTCAAGATAAAATCAGTGACCAATGCTTACTTTAAGGTAGATAAACTGCCTTTTGCCTTAAAAGACAAACCCCTGGATGAACTGGATAAAATTGATGGTATAGGTAAAGGATTGGCTTCTAAAATCATAGAACTTCTTCAAACCGGAGAACTACAAGAGCTTAATGAAATACTCCAAAGAACACCCGAAGGTGTGGTAGAAATGCTGGGTATAAAAGGCATCGGACCAAAAAAAATATTCATCATCTGGCGTACTCTGGGAATTGAAAATATCGGTGAACTATATTACGCCTGCAATGAAAACCGATTGATTGAAGCCAAGGGTTTTGGTTTAAAAACGCAGGAAGAAATTAAAAATGCCATCGAATTTAAACTGGCTGCCAACGGCAGATTTTTATATGCACAGGTAGAAGGATTTGCTAAAACATTGTTTACACAACTTGCCGGTTGGACTGAAAAAATTGACAACGCTGCACTTTTAGGCTTTGCTGGTCAGTACCGCCGTGCATGTGAGATCATTGATGAACTCGAAATGGTGATTGGTACAGAAAATATTGATGCCATTAAGCAAAATTTACCCTCGTTTGAACAACTTTCTCTTATTGAAGCGGAGCAATCTTACATTTGTACCACTGAGGCCGGACTCAGGATCAAAATCTATGTGACAGAAAGATCAGCCTTTTATTTAGAATGGTTTGCCTTAACCGGAAATAAAGAACACGTTGAAAAAGTACTGGCTTTAGCAGGCAACGGCCCTTTCGCAGATGAAGAAGAAATTTACAGTAAGGCGGGATTAATTTTCATCGAGCCAGAACTACGCGAAGATTTTAATGAAATTGAACTGGCTAAAGCAAATAAACTCCCAACGCTGATCCAATACGAAGATTTAAAAGGCAGCTTGCATAACCATTCCACCTGGAGCGATGGTGTGCATACTTTAGAGCAGATGGCGGTTTACTGTAAAGAAAATTTAAATCTTCAGTATCTGGGAATATGCGACCACTCGAAAACGGCTGTTTATGCCAAAGGATTAAACGAACAGCGCGTTTTTGGACAACACCAGGAAATTGATGAACTAAATAAAAAACTTGCTCCTTTCAAAATTTTTAAAGGCATTGAAAGTGATATTTTAAGCGATGGATCGCTCGATTATCCGGACGAGATCCTTGAAACATTTGATTTTGTAGTAGCCTCTGTACACAGCAACCTTCGCATGGATGAAGCCAAAGCCACAGCGCGATTGCTAAAAGCTATTGAAAATCCATATATTACCATCTTAGGTCATCCCACTGGACGCCTACTGTTAAGCAGGGCCGGATACCCGATAGATTATAAAAAAATTATTGATGCCTGTGCGGCCAATAAAGTGGTGATTGAAATTAATGCAAACCCTTTACGTTTAGATTTAGACTGGCGCTGGCACCGTTATGCACTTGAAAAAGGCATATTATTGTCGGTAAATCCTGATGCACACCGTACTGAAGGCTTCAACGATATGCATTATGGTATTTTAGTAGCCCGCAAAGGTGGTTTAAGCGCTGAGAAATGTTTGAATGCTTTCACCTTAGAGGAGATTACTGCATACTTTGATAGTAAGAAGGTTTAGGGTTTAGGGTTTAGGGTTTAGGGTTTAGGTTTTAGGGTTTAGGGTTTAGGGTTTAGGGTTTAGGGTTTAGGGTTTAGGGTTTAGGGTTTAGGGTTTAGGGTTTAGGGTTTAGGGTTTAGGGTTTAGGGAAAAACGGGTACCTAAATGATCTTGTTTTAAATTTTGCAAAGAAAAGTCGGTGTAATCCCTGAATCTGTGCAATCAACCCACAAGGAAAAAAATCAGTGCGACTCTAAAACCTATCTTAATTTGATATAAAAGAGATAGCCAAAAATAATATCTTTGCCTCCATGATCAGTGAAATTGCCAACCGCATATTTAATCAGGTTATTACAGACTACCACAAGTTTGATGATATTGACCATCCGGTTGAAAACCCTTACGATGCCGAAAGTTTGGAACATCTTTTTTATATAAAAAACTGGATTGATACCGCTCAATGGCACATGGAAGATGTGGTGCGCAATCCTCAGATTGATCCTGTTGAAGGCTTAAGCTGGAAGAGACGCATTGATGCCCAAAACCAGGTCCGTACCGATATGGTAGAGTTTATTGATGGCTATTTTCTAAATCTTTATCAAGGAATTACGGCTCTGCCAGATGCAAAAATCAATACCGAAAGTCCGGCATGGGCAATTGACAGGCTTTCTATCCTGGCATTAAAAATTTACCACATGCAGGAAGAGGCCGAACGCGAAAGTGCATCGGCCGAACACCGTGCACAATGCCAAATCAAGCTCAATGTATTGTTGTCTCAACGCGATGATCTTTCCACCAGCATTGATGAGTTACTGGCAGATATTGAGGCGGGCAAAAAATACATGAAAGTATACAAGCAAATGAAAATGTACAACGATCCGAGTTTAAACCCGGTATTGTACAATAAAGCATAGAAAAACAGAAAGACTAAAGCTGAAAGCGAAATTCATGTCATCAAACCAAACAATTATCGTTTTACGTTTTTCGGCAATGGGCGACGTGGCCATGGTCGCATCTGTTTTACAGGAATTTTCGAAGCAAAACCCAGCGGCTGAACTCATTATGGTCAGCCGACCCGCTTTTAAGCCATTTTTTGACCATATCCCCAATCTGATCTTCCATCCTATCCAGCCAAAAACCATTCATAAGGGCATAATTGGATTATATAAACTTTATCAGGAACTCCGCAGCTACCAACCGGATGCTATAGCTGATTTACATGATAATTTAAGAAGCAGGGTAATTTCTACTTTTTTTCGTTTAACGGGAACTGAAATTAAAAGGATAGATAAGGGAAGAGCAGAGAAAAAGGCATTAACCCGTGCCAGTAACAAGGTATTTAGACCGCTTAGAAAAACTGTTGAGCGTTATGCTGATGTTTTCCGCGGATTAGGTTTTAGCATTAAACTCAGTCACCAAATCAGCAGATCTGTACAGGCTTTACCCGATAAGGCAAAAGCATTGTTTAGCAATCAAACCACAAAAAAAATCGGCATATCTCCTTTTGCACAGCATATTTATAAAGTATATGCATTGGAAAAAATGGAAGCGGTAATAGCTTCATTAAGTGGATCGGATTATGAGCTTTTTATATTTGGTGGTGGTGAAAAGGAAAAATTAATTGCCGAAAAATGGGCCAAAACGTATCAGAACACTTATAATTTAATTGGAAACTTTAATTTAACGGAAGAACTTGCCATTATCTCCAACTTAGATTTAATGCTAAGCATGGACTCCTCTGGCATGCATATGGCATCACTTGTTGGTGTACCTGTTGTATCTATATGGGGGCCAACACATCCTTACGCAGGTTTTTTGGGATACGGACAACAAGAAAACGATTGTATTCAGATTGATCATCCCGCAAGACCAAATTCTATATACGGAAACAAACCCTGCCTTTGCGGTGTTGAAAACTGTATGGACTTAATTAAGCCTGAAACCATCGTTAACAAAATCAAAGAGAAATTAAATGGCTAAACAATTACTTCTCGTCCGCCACGGAAAATCGGATTGGGGAAATACGAATTTACGTGATTTCGATCGCCCATTGAACAAACGTGGCAAAGAAAATGCACCAGAAATGGCCGAAAGATTAATTAAACGCGGTTTTAACATCGACCTGATGGTGAGCAGCACGGCAAAAAGGGCCAAATCTACCGCTAAATATTTTGCAGAAGCATACAATATAGACCACATTCAGTTCGAAGAATCTATTTACGAGGCGAATACCACCGCTTTACTTAAAGTAGTTAATCGTTTGAATAATGGCGCGGACCATATCGTGATGTTTGGTCATAATCCTGGTTTTACAGATTTTGCAAACGAGTTATGCGATGCCGACATTTATAACATTCCAACTGCAGGTATGGTATTAATTTCTTTTCCTTTTGAATCCTGGCAAATGGTAAGTAAAGGAACAGGAGAACTGGTGTTTTTTGATTACCCAAAGAATAGTGATGAAATTTAAGGCTTTTATCATTAAAAGATTACGATCACTAAGACAGGTAGCCGATTAATTAATTGCCACGGAAATACCGGTTTACATGAAAATTATAGTGGGTTTGCATTAACACTTTACAGATTGGCTTTAGCCAGGGATATGAATACATAAAACGGCTCTAGCACATTGGCGCCGGACATGCTTTTCCCGATAGGCAAAAACCCTGGTTAAATAAACCCGGTAGTAGCGGCAGCTCCTGATCCTTCATCAGGACTATAGCGGATAACGGGGCTGAACAAGCCAGGAACCACTGAACAAACATTTCCAAAAAAATAAACTAAAAGATCTCAATTTAGATAAGAATAACACGAATCAAATAATTTTACTAACTTTGAAGATATAAACGAAAGTCCGGCAATAGACATTTCGGTGAATTCATAACCTAAACTCCTCTGGTTATTTCATAATTCGTATCGCCGGAAAATTTACCCATTAATTATCTGTACATGAATTTTGACTATAATACTACGCGTAGCCATTTAATTTTATCTGAATATGGCCGCAACGTACAAAACATGGTGAAGTATATCTGCGAATTGCCCACCATAGAAGAACGTAATAAATATGCCCAGGCAGTAATCGACCTGATGGGGTTCTTGCAACCACATCTGCGTGATGTTGCCGATTTTAAACATAAGCTTTGGGATCACCTGCACATCATCTCTGGTTACCAGATAGATGTAGATAGCCCATATCCAAAGCCATTAATAGAAAATGCTTATATTAAACCAGCTCCTCTGGCATATCCTCAACAAAGAATTACCTACAAACATTACGGCAAAACGGTTGAGAATCTAATCGAAAAAGCCATGCGCGAGGAAAATCCAGAAATTAAGAAGGCAATGGTTCAAAGCATTGCAAATTTTATGAAAATGGCTTATGTTACCTGGAATAAGGATAACGTGAGTGATGATACCATCATTAAAGATCTAAAATATCTTTCTGGCGGACTGTTATCACTGGATGAAGGCGTTAATTTGGCAAAAGTGGAGTTTAGAGCGCAAAATCCACGTCAAAATAATAATAACAATAACCGGGGAAGAAACAACAATAATAACAATAACGGTAAAAACCGCCAGAACAACAATAACAATAATAACCGTCAACGCAACAACAATAAACCCAAATATTAAGAAACGGTAAAAGTGAGAAGGTGAAAAGACGGAAGGTTAAATGTCTACCTGACCTTAATACTTACTACTTGATACTAATTACTACAAAATATATGAACGCATTTGAGATAACCGGCGGAATTAAATTAAAAGGCGAAATCACTCCACAAGGTGCTAAAAACGAAGCTTTACAGATTTTATCTGCAGTATTGCTGACCGAACAAAAAGTAACCATCAGTAATATTCCTGATATTAAAGACGTAAACAAACTGATTGAATTACTTGGCGATTTGGGCGTTATTGTTGAACGCATTAATAAGGATACCTATTCCTTTGAAGCTAAAAATATCGATTTAAATTTCTTTGAATCTGATACTTTTAAAGCCAAAGGCGGTGGCTTACGTGGTTCGATCATGATTGTAGGACCATTATTGGCTCGTTTTGGCAAGGCTGCTATCCCTAAACCAGGCGGCGATAAGATCGGTCGCAGAAGGTTGGACACCCACTTTATCGGTTTCGAAAAACTGGGCGCAAAATTTGTTTACGATAGCAAAAAGGCTTTCTTTAATGTAGATGCCACCAATTTACAAGGTGCCTACATTCTGTTAGATGAAGCATCGGTAACCGGAACGGCAAACATTGTTATGGCGGCGGTTTTGGCTAAAGGTACTACTACCATTTACAACGCAGCCTGCGAACCATATTTACAACAGCTTTGCAAAATGCTAAACCGCATGGGTGCAAAAATTTCGGGCATTGGTTCTAATTTACTAACCATTGAAGGTGTAAAGGTTTTAGGTGGAACCGAGCATAGAATGCTACCTGATATGATCGAAATTGGTTCTTTTATTGGTATGGCAGCGATGACAGAATCGGAAATTACCATTAAAGATGTTTGTTACGATGAACTTGGCGTGATACCAGAGGTTTTCAAAAAACTGGGTATTAAATTAGAGCGCCGTGGTGATGATATTTACATACCATCTCAAAAACATTACGAAATTGACACTTTTATTGACGGCTCTATCTTAACCATTGCCGATTCTCCATGGCCAGGTTTTACGCCTGACTTATTGAGTATTGTTTTAGTTGTGGCTACACAAGCAAAAGGAAACGTACTGATTCACCAGAAAATGTTTGAAAGCCGCTTATTCTTCGTGGATAAACTGATTGATATGGGGGCACAGATTATTCTTTGCGATCCGCACCGTGCTACGGTTAATGGCATTGATAAAAAATATAAACTGCGCGGAATCAGCATGACTTCTCCTGATATCAGAGCCGGGGTTTCTTTGTTAATTGCTGCTTTATCTGCAGAAGGTAAATCGACCATTTATAACATTGAACAGATTGAGCGCGGTTACCAGGATATCGACACCCGTTTGCGTGCTTTAGGCGCGCAAATTAAGCGTGTAAATGCCGATGCACCAAGTCACTAATAAGGGGCGAAAGGCAAAAGGTTGAAGGCTTAAGGTAAAACCCAAAGCGAAAATAGCATAATAAAAAACGCACCGGTAAAAATTTACCAGGGCGTTTTTTATGGTTACCTTATAAGGGGAATCGTCATGCTGAATTTATTTCAGCATCTATCAGTTATTAACATTGAGGAGGCTTTCTCTTAAATATAGAAATTGTCATCCTGAGCTTGTCGAAGGAACTCTTTTAAATGTCTTACAAGGCGTTTCGACAGGCTCAATGTGACAAATACTAAGCGAATTACAATCTATAAGACAGCTTCAACAACCATAGGGACTGCATCTGGATCAGCATTTCCCTGTTATAAAGATCCTGAAACAAGTTCAGGAGACACGATCGCTCCAATTAATCCACTTTCCGTCTCACATCATCCCTCTTACATCATCCCTCTTACATCATCCATCTCACATCATCCCTCTTACATTATTACCCTGATATCGCATTTATAATATCATACTGCGTAATAATCTCAATTTTACCCGTTTCATCTTCTACTAAAACTGCTGAATTTTCTTTATTGATCAGTGAAGAAATTTTATCAATAGAAGTATTCAGGTCTACAAAAGGAAAAGTAGCGGTCATAATTTCTGAAATCGGTGCCGATTTCAATCCCGGATTTTCCAATAAGGCACTTAAAATATCACTTTCAGCAACTTTACCTACAATCATTCCCTGTTGGGTTACCGGAATTTGAGATATATTCATTGATTTAATGGTATTTATGGCTTCAAGCACAGATTTTTGTGCATCAAGAGTTACAATCTCTGTACTTTCTTTTTTAGACAAAATTGATTTTGCCGTTAGTTTTTCGTCCTGTAAAAATCCACGTTCCCGCAACCAGTCTTCATTATACATTTTACCCATGTAACGGCTACCGTGGTCATGGAAAATAACCACCACTACATCTTCCGGCTTTAGTTGATCTTTTAACTGGATTAAGCCCCCAATTGCAGCGCCAGCAGAGTTACCTACAAAAATTCCTTCTTTGCGTGCAATATCACGGGTCATTAACGCAGCATCTTTATCTGTAACTTTTTCAAACAGGTCAATCACGTCAAAATTTACATTTGCCGGAAGGAAATCTTCGCCAATGCCTTCAGTGATGTAGGGATAAATTTCATCCTTGTCAAAAATACCCGTTTCCTTATACTTTTTAAAAACTGAGCCATAGGTATCAATTCCCCAGATTTTAATATTCGGATTCTTTTCTTTCAGATATTTCCCTGTTCCGGAAATGGTTCCACCTGTACCTACGCCAACCACCAGGTGCGTAATTTTACCTTCTGTCTGTTCCCATATTTCGGGACCAGTCTGTTCATAATGAGCCTGTGAATTGGCTAAATTATCATACTGATTAGGTTTCCAGGAATTTGGGACCTCGCGCTCCAAACGTGAGGAAACAGAATAATATGAACGCGGATTTTCAGGATCAACATTTGTAGGACAAACAATTACCTCGGCACCAAAGGCACGTAAGGCATCTACTTTTTCTTTCGATTGTTTATCAGTTGTGGTAAAGATACATTTATAACCTTTAATAATGGCCGCCATGGCAAGGCCCATTCCAGTATTTCCTGATGTACCTTCTATAATAGTTCCGCCTGGTTTTAACTTCCCGCTTTTCTCGGCATCTTCAATCATTTTAACCGCCATACGGTCTTTAATCGAATTGCCCGGATTAGTCGTTTCGATTTTTGCCAGAATTGTTCCCGGAACTCCCTTTGTTATCGTATTTAATTTAACCAGAGGTGTATTACCGATGGTTTCTAGAATATTATTATACCACATGTCACAAAATTAAGAAAAGGCATCAAGTATTTTATAAACTATATTTTATTCAAAACATAATTTCTAAAATTCAAATTTAAAAGAATTTAATTTCATAATCTACAATTATGATCGGCATTATAGATTGATTATTGGGTAAAATGCGATTTAATTGTTCGTCCCAGCTTCAAAAAGGAGGCTATTTCTAAATCAAAAATTAGATCTCCACATTCAACTTTTAACAAATAATAGGTTTTTCCGTGAGGATATCGTTTCATGCCAGTTTATAAATTTTCCCGGGCAAAGAAACAATAATGCCCTGCATCTCCAGTGTAAGGATAACAATAGCCAGTTTACTTTGCTGAATATTTAACTGAAGGGATAGTTCATCTATGGAAAGTTGACCATTTTGTAAAACATCCACAACCCCCTGCTCATTAGCGGTAAGACTTAATTGCAGGGTAGTTTGCTTAACATGCTGTTTCGCCTTCAATTCTTCATCCCAACCAAGGTAATAGATCAGGTCATTGGCATTATTAATTAATCCGGCCCTATTGGTCTTAATCAGAAAATTACATCCTTCCGAAAACACATCGTTCGTTCTACCTGGAAAAGCATATACATCTTTATTGTAAGAATTTGCTATTTCTGCAGTAATTAATGCACCTCCTTTAATCGAAGCTTCAACTACAACCGTAGCATCTGCAATACCCGCAATAATACGGTTTCTTTGCGGAAAATTAGGACGGTCGGGATTAGTCAGGATTGGAAATTCGGTGAGCAGACCTCCATTCAGAACCATTTTTTGAGCCACCGCTTTATGGATTTTTGGATACATACGATCTAAACCATGGCCAAGTACGCCAACGGTTGGGATATGATGGGCCAGACATTCTTTGTGCGTGGTTACATCAATACCATATGCCAGTCCGCTCACGATTAAAACATTGTATGGCGCTAAAACCTCGCATAGTTCTTTGCAGAGGTTTTTACCATAATTTGTTGCATTACGGGTTCCAACAACGCTGATGATCCGTTGCTGGTTAAAATCAACTGTACCTTTGGCATAAAGCAGTAAGGGTGAATCGATGCAATTCTTTAGCCTTTTAGGATATTTTTCGTCAGAAAAAAACAATACTTCTATTCCATGCTTTTCCACAAAATCTAACTCTTGCCTGGCCCTCGTCAGCGCATTGCTACCACGAATGGCTTCAATTGTTTTTTCTCCGATACCCGGAACCTGCAGAAGCTGCTTTTTACTTGCAGAAAATACATTTTCGGCATTTCCACAGTAGGCCAGCAGGTTTTTGGCCGTTACCGGGCCAATAGACTTAATAAAAGTTAAGGCAATTTTATGTAGCGTGCTCATCATCTTATAAGGTTAAATAAATTCGGGATGATTTTATTTCCTTAAAGCAAGCTTAAAAATCTATATCTATTAAACTTTTTAATGGAATATGAATATTGTTTTTGAGCTGTATGTATTTCTCTGTGACTGCCCAAACGGTAGTATCAACACGTTTTGGTCCAATAGTCGTATTAAAAGTGATAACGGCTTTTGATTTAAATTCATTACCCAATCTTTGCGCTTCAGCAAGCTTGGTTTTCAGTTCCTGAGAATGATCTTCTTTTGCATTGATGATATTTAAATAACTGATGTGTTCCTTTTCTACAATTTCTATCGGCATGGGTCTCTTTAACGATTAATGTTAAACAAGCTTATCAATTTTTTACAAAAAAAGCAATACTTATTTGATCAGATATTGTAATAAATACATAAAAATGGCCAGATTTGAAATACAAAACCAGCCATTTTGGTACAAAATCTTATCAATTATTTAAACCTCAGTTTTCTGGTTTCGACCATTCCTTTAAACTCATGATCCATTTTACCAGAAAGATCCTCAACCACGTTTTTAGGTAAAGTTGAGGTACTGCTAATGATATTATCTTTCAACACAGATGAAAAAATGCCATTGGCCGAATAATATAAGGCCTGCGCCAATAGTTTTTCTGTTGGATCTCCAAAATCTTTGGTCACATCATCAAAAATATCTTTATCAACTGCTATTCCATCAAAATAGCCCCCCTGATTTAATTGATTTTTGGTTTCAAATTGCGGAATATAAAGGTCGTTTTTATCTATGTGGATAGCGAAAAAACCCACTGGTTTGCCATATGTTTTCTTTCCAATCAATTTAACATCGATTACAGGTTTTAGGTTATTAATCAGTAATTCGCTTGCTGACGCAGTACTATTAGTTACAATAAAGTAAACCCTGTTTAAGCCATTAAGCGATCCTCGTTTTGCAAAAACTTCCTGGTTTCCGGCTGCAACTGTTGGTTTATAAGAATAATCAAAATAAGAATACATCCGCGTTACACCATCATTACCTTTGGCATAGAACTTCTGGTTTTGAAGAATAGTGGCCTGATTGTCCTGCATGGTTTGTGTCCAGTACGTGGTATACATTACCTTACCGTTTTGAGCCGCGGGAGCAATCAAATTGGTAAAGGCTTCTGATGTACCAACGGAACCTCCCCCATTATAACGCAAATCAACAACCAGCTCGGTAACGCCATCTGTTGAAAATTTTGCAAATGCTGCATCCAGCAAATCAATTGAATTGGTCGTAAAACTGTTGAATACGATATAGCCAACTTTTTTTGCACCAATGGTATAAGTTTTGGTAAAAAGTATAGGATTGATATTATAACTCGCCTTATTTATGGTTACATCCTGACTGGTGCCATCTGGTTTTAAGACCGTCATCGTAACAGTCGGATTTGCGCCGAAAATAGCATTTACTATAAAATTAATTCTTTCATCGGTAGTATTAATATCAGTACTTCCGTTAATTTTTGTAATCTGATAACCTCTCCTTAAGCCTTGAACACCAGCAGGAGACCCGGTATATACATATTTCACCCTTAAATCGTTTGTACCGGCAAAGAACACCGAGAAACCAAAATCTCCACCTATTCCACCTAATTCGCCAGCGACAGTTCCATCATCAATAAATGAATATTTATCTTTTCCGCCTGTACTTGGCAAAGCCTTTAGGGCAGCTAAAACAGCATTGTTAGAGCCATACTGCCTGGGATTAAAAGCAGAATAGCTCGGCATCCCCACATTCCAATAATAAGTCTGCTGTGCATACAGGTAAATCGAATCTTTGGTTAATTCTGACCGGGTACCTGATGTACCCTGTGTTAAACCTTGTCCGTCTGGGGTATTACTCGCTTTTTTACAGGATGCTGTAAACCCAAGCAAAATAATCAAAGCACAGAAAAAGGTGTTCTGTGAAATAAACTTTCTAAGCATATTATTTGTAAATTTCTAATGATACAATATACTGCAAATTAATTGATTTGGATTGTTGCTCATCAAATTTATTTGCACCAACAACTAACGCCTGGCTGGCTAATAAATTGTTGTCGCTTAATATGTTCTGAAAAATTTCCGCTTTTGGCTGCCCCAGTTCCTCAACAAAGTATACGGTAAGATATTGCTCTAGTCCATTCCATTCGGTCTGCTTAATTTTATTGAGCTGTTGCTCAGGATTGCCAGCCGTTACAAGTACAATTTTTTTACGGTCTACCACCAGCGCCTGCATAAATTCGAGCATATTTTTATAAAGCAAAAGCTTTAAGGGCAAACGGGCATTCTGATGCAGGAGGTTGAAATTATATTCATATTTGTTATCAATGCCAAACTGGTTAGCTGTTTTGTGAAAAAGATTTTCAGCACCAATATTTTCGTATTCGTTACGCATAAACTCCAGAATGGGTTGCGCATTTTTTTGCTCGGTATACTCTATAAATTGGGCAAACAGATAATAAACCTGTAATAAATAATCTTTCTCCGGAAATAACACATCATCCAGATCAAAAAATACCAGCTGCTTGTCTTTAATGTATAAATCGGCTTCCATATTAAATTGTAAAAAGTTTCAGTTCATCATCAGCAACATTGTAGCCGAACACCCCGTTTAATTTTCCATCAGTACTGACAAAAATTTCCTTTCCGCTGGCAAATATGCATTCTCCCTTTACAAAGACCGCAAAATTTTGAAAAGTAGTTTGGTCGTTAGCTATATAACCTGCTATTAAACTCGCATCAGGCAATAAAACCTGAATGCCATATTCGCCAAAAAGCACAGCCGATTTAGCGATTGGCTCTACTTCATATTGGTGTAGCGGGATAATACTATCAATCCCCTCAGTAATGCAGAAATTTAATAAAATATGTGCTATGCTATCTTTATTAAGTGGTCCCAGCGATGAAAACGCATAGTTTTCAGTTACCATACCCGGTACATCACCATAATCGGCCAATAGAACAAAATGAGTAGGAAAGGCTTTCATCAGCTTTAAAGCTTTTGCATCATTGCCGCCTGTAATAAGTATTTTCAAAATTTAATGATTGAATGAATAAATTGGTGAATGACTGAGTTATTGAATGACTCAATGATGGAATGACTGAATGGAAGAATAATTATAATCTTATACAATCAATCCATCCTTCATACTCACCACCCGATCGCTGGTTTTGGCCAGGTGTTCATTGTGTGTAACGATCACAAACGTTTGACGGAAATTATCACGCAAACTCACAAACAATTGGTGTAATCCTGCTGCATTTTCGGAGTCTAAATTTCCAGAGGGCTCATCAGCCAATATAATGGAGGGACTATTGATCAATGCCCGTGCTATGGACACCCTTTGTTGTTCACCGCCAGACAACTGATTGGGCTTATGGTGCGCCCTCTCCTTAAGTCCGAAAAGATCTAAAAGTTCAAGCGCCCTGTCTTCAGCCTGCTTTTTGCTGGTTTTAGCTATAAATGCAGGGATACAGATATTTTCGATGGCACTAAACTCTGGCAACAAATGGTGGAATTGAAATACAAAACCTATATTCTGATTTCGGAAATTACTCAACAGATCACCATTCAGTTTATTTATAACCGTACCCTTTAATTCTACAGATCCCTCGTCAGGCCGATCCAATGTACCTAGAATATGTAACAAAGTACTTTTCCCGGCACCAGACGGACCAATAATACTCACAATCTCCCCTTTTTGTACTTCAAAATTTACTCCCTTTAAAATTTGCAGATTTCCGTACGATTTTCTGATTCCAGTGGCTTTTAGCATGGTTCAAATTTAATAAAAAAGGTTAAAGAGTAAAGACCAAAGCACAAAGACTGAAAGCATAGCAAGATTAGCATTTTTAAAATCTGCGTAATCCATTTACCTGTGCAATCGGCCACAACAGAAAAAACCAAAAAAGATTTGCAAATCTCAATTTTCTATCTAACTTTGAAAAACAAAGCACTTTTAAAAATGAACAACCCGGAAGAACAACTAAGTACCTTAAAAGATATCAGAAATATGATGGACAGGTCATCAAGATTTATTTCTCTGAGTGGTTTATCGGGTGTTTTCGCAGGTGCGATAGCGTTAATTGGTGCTTATTTTGCAAATGATGAAATCAACAAATTCGTTAATAAAAGAGGTTATGGTTATGGCGTGGAAGGGGAAATGGATCTCGAATTTAATCTGATCAAACTAGGGCTCTTTGTTTTGGTAATTGCTTTGGCTGGCGGTGTTTTATTTACCTACAGAAAAAGTCAGAAAAACAATCTCCCAATCTGGGATAAAACCTCTAAATCACTTTTAATCAACTTATTTATTCCGTTGTTTACCGGAGGATTATTTATCATCGCTTTATTAATTAACCACCCAAATACCTATAGCATTATCGCGCCGAGCTGCCTCATTTTTTATGGTTTAGCCTTGATTAATGCCAGTAAGTTTACCTACAGTGATATCCGTTATTTAGGCTTTTGCGAGGTGATATTAGGCTTGATCTGTATGTTTTATTTGGGTTATGGATTAATTTTCTGGGCTTTGGGCTTCGGCATACTACACATCGTTTATGGTCTTTTAATGTATTTTAAATATGAGCGAGGTCAGTAACGATGAAAAACCCGATAGCAGATTTAAACAAAATATTCGATAGCCGGATCAGGCTGGGCGTTATGTCTATGCTGGTGGTAAACAATGAAATTGGCTTTAATGACCTAAAACAAATGCTGGAATTAACGGATGGAAATTTGGCTTCACACCTGAACACATTAGAACAGGCTGAATTTATCAAGGTACACAAAGGTTTTATTGGGCGTAAAACAAGTACTACCTACTCCATCACCGAATTGGGCAGGCAAGCTTTTAAGGCGCATTTAGATGCGCTCGAAAAAATGATCAGGAAACTATAATTTTTTTTTAAACAAACACTTTGAATTTCAAAGCACTTTTAAAATATTAAAATGGAAGAAATACCTGAACCTCAAATGAATTACTTAGGCAAAAAAATCGCTTGCTATTCTGTGATCGTTGGCACCATGATATTTTTCGCCTACTTAATATCAAACTCTTTTTTTTTAATAATAGCAGGTGCCGTTTTTACACTTGGAGCTGCGATTTTAAATGTACTGGTGTTAGCGCTCATTTTAGTAGCGTTTATTTTCAATAAGTCCTATTGGAGAAACTCCTTATTTTCAGTCGTCTGCCTACTATTAAATATTCCTTTGGTAATTCTCTACATTTTCATTCTAAGCTATTTCGACTTATAAACCTTAAACAAAATGAAAACAAAATCCAACTTATTACTCCTCTCTACCCTTTTGGGAGGCCTGCTGTTTACTTTCCTTTTTTGGGAAGAACGACTTGCGCTCAATCTGCTTATTTACAGTATATATCTGCTGGCAATCACTTTTGTTAATCCGGATGTGATTAATAGTACCAAACTAAAAATTTACGGCTTAGCACACCTGCTGGCAGCGATATTAGTTGTTATTAACAATTCTGATTTATCAGTGGTAACTTATTACATCAGTTTATTGCTATTTATTGGCTTTGGTCATCAACAACAAATCAGGACCATTTTTACTGCTTTTCTAGCGGCCACATTACAGATGGTCACAGTGCCATTTAATGCTATAAAACAACTAAGCCAGCTCAGTTTTGGCAAGGTAAGCCTTAAGCCCTTTTTCACTCTGATTAAATATATCTTCGTACCGGTTATCATTGTAATCCTATTTTCATGCCTTTATGCAGCTGCAAATAATGTTTTTGCACATTATGCAGAAACCATCTTAACTCACATCGGCGACTTTTTAGATCAATTACTACACTTCTTTTTTAAAGACCTGAGTTTTGAGCGCATTATGCATTTATGTTTTGGATTGGTTTTAACAGGAGGTTTACTACTTGCTTTCTTTGATAAAAGCCTTGAAAAAGCAGAGCTGAAATGTAAAGAACCATTGCACCGGATCAGAAGAAGCCTGGGACAGAAAACAATATGGTATAATATCGCAAAAACATTTACAGGCAACCTGTTAACACGGAAAATGGCATTAAAAACAGAGTATATCGTTGGTGTCATTTCATTCGTCGCGCTTAACCTGCTCTTGCTAATGCTAAATACCATTGACATTACCACACTTTGGTTTGGCTACGAACCTACGGGCAATTTCTCAGGTGAACTGCACCAGGGCACAAATTCATTGATCTTTAGCATTGTAATGGCTATGGCAGTAATCTTATACTATTTCAGGGGAAATTTAAATTTTTACCCAAAAAGTAAAATGTTAAGGGCATTAGCCTATACCTGGATGGTTCAGAATTTTATCCTGATCATATCCGTATTCATCCGTGATGGTTACTACATCGAATTTCATGGTTTAACCCATAAAAGGATCGGTGTTTTAGTATTCGCCATCCTTTGCATTATTGGTTTGGCAACGGTTTATTTTAAAGTAGCTAAACAGAAAACCATATTCTATCTCTTCAAAGTAAACGGAAATGTATGGTTTGCCCTGCTGTTGACCTTTACCTTTATCAATTGGGATGTTCTAATTGTTAAATACAACCTCAATCATGTTGACACTATTTCTATTGATCCTTACTACCTTACTTCTTTATCAGAAAAGACACTGCCTCTTCTAGATAACAACCGGTCAAAAATACATCCCTCAACCAATAACGATTCGGAAATTGCCAAAGTAGACCAGCCACAAGAAGCTTTAATGAGAAAACTGGATCAACGGATCGGTTATTTCAAAGAGCGTTATCATCAGGAAAGCTGGTTATCATGGAATTTGCAGGATTGGAATACCGCGAAATATTTTGATCTAAATAAAAAATAGGATGAACAGATTGGACAAAAGTGTTGCAATGATATTAGCACTCTTCGCATTAGCATGGTTTGCGCTGGACCTTGGCTATCAATAAAATTTTTGATTTAACAACTAATGAAACACATACCAATTAACTGTATCAATATGTAAACGAATAGCTCAACTTACTGGATTAACAATTTTTTAGCCCAGTTACTAACAAGCCCATTATTTTAAAAATCATGTATAATTAACCGCTCCGCCTCTCCAACCTTAGTTGGAAATTTTTCCCCTGATGCAAACGCATTGGGGGAATTAAAAATTGATTAGCCGTATATTAAAACTTAGAAATTATGAAAAATCTACAGTCAGCATTTATGTCACCATCAACACGTATCGCCATTATATTTGGCGTTGTAATATTAATTTTAAGCATTCCGCTTATCGCCATGCAATTTACAACTGAAGTAAAGTGGGATTTATTCGATTTTCTGGTAGCCGGCGCCTTATTATTCAGCACCGGATTGGCCCTCGAACTTGTCATCAGGAACTTGAAAAGTGGCACGTTAAGAACAATAGTTCTCATTGTCATATTGACAGCCTTATTCCTCGTCTGGGCAGAATTGGCCGTTGGGATCTTCGGAACGCGGTTTGCAGGAAGTTAACCGATGCCATTAACATTTCGTTCCGGCAGATTTAAACTGGTTAACGCAAAAGAAATATTTTTTTCCGTTTGGTATTAACAAATATTGTTTCTTAAGCCTGATTGCAGCGGTAAGCCCGGAACGTAGTGAGGACTTATAGCGGAAAGCAGGACTACCAGCCGCCATCAGAAACTGCCCCATCACTTTCAAATAAAGAATATCTGCCAAATCAGCCGGATACCATAAACCAGCGTACGTGACAGACACTAATTTCCCGTTTAACATAAAACGTTCATTTTCTTAAAAAATCGGCAAATTCTATTTGTTTAAAGGCTGTGAAATTGTAGCTTTGGGCAAATTTTGTAGCAAATGAACCCGATGCTGTTAAAGTAACCATCTTTATAGTAAAAGGCTCCATCTGACAGATAAAGACAAAAATATAAACAGATGAATATTCACGAATACCAGGGTAAACAAATATTAAAAAGTTTCGGTGTTAACGTTCAAGAAGGAATAGTTGCCGATACTCCTGAACAAGCTGTTGAGGCCGCTAAGCAACTGAAAACCGATTACAACTCTGATTGGGTTGTAATTAAAGCGCAAATCCACGCTGGTGGCCGCGGTAAAGGTGGTGGTGTTAAATTGGCCAAAAACCTTGAAGAGGTTAAACAACGTGCTACCGATATCATCGGCATGCAATTGGTAACTCCTCAAACCGGACCAGAAGGTAAAAAAGTGAACAAAGTTTTAGTGGCGCAGGATGTTTATTATCCAGGTGCTTCTGAAACTAAAGAATTCTATATCTCTGTATTGTTAGATCGTGCGAAAGGTCGTAATATCATCATGTACAGTACCGAAGGCGGTATGGATATTGAAGAAGTTGCCGAGCACACGCCACATTTAATCTTCAAAGAAGAAATCGATCCTAAAGTAGGCTTACAAGGTTTCCAGGCACGTAAAATTGCCTTTAACTTAGGTGTTAGCGGTAATGCTTTTAAAGAAATGGTTAAATTCGTTACTGCTTTATACAAAGCTTACGAAGCAACCGATTCTTCCATGTTCGAAATCAACCCGGTATTAAAAACTTCTGATGATAAAGTAATCGCGGTAGATGCCAAAGTGAATCTGGATGAGAACGGTTTATTCCGTCACCCTGATTATACTGCGATGCGTGATGTTACCGAGGAAGATCCAATGGAAGTTGAAGCCAGTGCAAGCAACCTGAACTTCGTTAACCTTGATGGTAACGTAGGCTGTATGGTTAACGGTGCAGGTTTGGCAATGGCTACCATGGATATTATTAAATTAGCGGGTGGTGAGCCAGCTAACTTCCTTGACGTAGGCGGAACTGCAAATGCACAAACAGTTAAAGCGGCTTTTAATATTATTTTGAAAGATCCTAACGTTAAAGCCATCCTGATCAACATTTTTGGTGGTATTGTACGTTGTGACCGTGTTGCTCAGGGTGTTATCGATGCATACAAAGAAATTGGAAATATCCCCGTGCCAATTATCTGCCGTTTACAAGGTACAAATGCCGAAGAAGCTAAAAAATTAATTGATGAGTCTGGCCTACAGGTTTATTCAGCGATTGCCTTAAAAGAAGCAGCCGATTTAGTAACCAAAGTTTTAGCTGAAAAAGCATAAGCCAAAGCCAAAAGTTGAAAGACTAAAGCAAAAAGCGTATATACTGAAACCCTTTCCATGAAAATTGGAAGGGTTTTTTTATTACCATCTTTTCCAAAACCATCGGAAAAATCGTCATCTCGACTGTAGCGCAGCGGAACGGAGAGATCTATCTGTACAGTTTTTTTTTGAAAATTAAGGTTCTGTACATTTCGGCTCCGAAAACACTGCTATCCCTCCAAGTCCTCGCTGCGCTCCGGGCTTTCCGTCCTACCAGGTTTATGTAACCAGGGTAGCTGATTCTTGGGAATATTCAAACCCTACAGATTTTGAAAACCTGCGAGGTTTATTCAGCACGGAATTCAAGAATATCACCAGGCTGACAATCTAAAACTGCACAGATGGCTTCCAAAGTCTCCAGGCGGATGGCCTTTGCCTTGCCTGTTTTCAGAATAGATAAGTTAGACATCGTTATCCCCACCCGCTCACTTAACTCGGTAAGCGACATTTTGCGACGGGCGAGCATCACGTCTAAATTTATAATAATAGGCATTTGAGTAAATAAAATTAAAATGTTTTCGTTTAACCTAAATGGTTAAATCAGTTTCCTGTTTAAGGCTTCTGGAATACGAAAGCAACTCGTAAATTACGCTAAGTATAGCAACGAGCGAAATTACGCCCAAATTTATATTTTCAGCAATTATAGGCTGATATTTAAATGCTTTACCGGTCAAGTCCTCAACATACCCTTTCATTGCCCAAAAAGAAAGAAATTTTAAGCTAAAAAATAAAATAATGCCTGCACCCACCCATTGCCACAATTTAACTTCGGTTAAGTTCTCGAGCCATTCTGGCCGCTTGTAAGCTATAAAAAGTATTATACTTCCCAGGATCAGATGAAAAGCAGCATGAGCACCAAGGCCGTCAATCCCCGCGCCTGATAAAATAATAGCCTGCTTTAACGTTGGTTTAAACGCGTATGAACCTATATGGCTATTGGTAAACCTGGCCTTCCCAATAGTTTTTACTTCCTGCACTACGTTATTTTCAACTAAGTTAATCGAAAGCGTTCCTGCTTGATAATGATCCACAGCATCAATTAAATGATTGGCTACAGACGTGATCGCGATAAAAATCAAACAAAATCCGGAGTACCTAAAAATCTTTATAAGCTTGTTCATAAAATGTGTAAAATGGTCAGTTTTTTGCCTTCTGTATAATGTTTACCTCACTGACATAAAATCATGTTGACTTTAGTCAGTAAAGAATACCTTTTTTTGTATTTCTCTGTTTAATAAGGAGAAACAGAAAGGTCATATTTATTTAAAATTTACTGTACAAAGATAAAATAAAATTATTAATAATCAAAATATTTTTATTGAATTACAATAAATAATTATTATAAAACAGATATATACACATCAGAACACGAAAATACATCAAAAACTTTATTGGAATGATTTTTGTTGTAAGTAAAAGTAGAAAAAACGTGTGCAAACGGTAACATTTTCAGCATTTTATCCTTTCAATTTGCAATACAATTTCGTAACTTTGCACACTTCAATAATTAAAAGAGCACACAAAACGTATAAATGAGACAACTCAAGATAACGCAATCCATTACCAACCGTGAAAGTCAGTCGTTAGACAAATACCTGCACGAAATTGGTAAAGTAGATTTAATAACGGCAGAAGAGGAAGTAATTTTAGCAAGGAAGATTCGTGAGGGCGATCAGGCTGCATTAGAGCGGTTAACCAAAACCAACTTGCGTTTCGTTGTGTCGGTTGCAAAACAATATCAAAATCAGGGTTTAACTTTAGGCGATTTAATTAATGAGGGCAATTTAGGTTTAATTAAAGCGGCAAAACGTTTTGATGAGACTAAAGGTTTCAAATTTATTTCTTATGCGGTTTGGTGGATCCGTCAATCTATTTTGCAGGCTATTGCCGAGCAAAGCCGTATTGTACGTTTGCCTTTAAATCAGGTAGGTTCGTTAAGTAAAATCAGCAAAGCTTTTTCTAAGCTCGAGCAAGAATATGAACGTGAGCCTTCTCCGGAAGAATTAGCTGATATTTTAGAAACTACGGTTGATAAAATCTCAGATACTTTGAGCAATTCAGGCCGTCATGTATCTATGGATGCCCCGTTTGTTCAAGGTGAAGAAAATACATTATTGGATGTATTGGAAAACCATGAACCAAATACGGATAGCTCATTGATCAACGAATCTTTATCGGAAGAAATTAAACGTTCTTTATCTACTTTAACCGAAAGGGAAAGAGAAATTATCGTTTTATTCTTCGGTTTGGGTTCTAACCACCCACTTTCATTAGAAGAAATTGGCGAGAAATTTAATTTAACACGTGAGCGTGTTCGCCAGATTAAAGACAAAGCGCTACAACGCTTACGTCATACGTCAAGAAGCAAAATCCTAAAATCTTATTTAGGATAGTAGTTTAGATTCAAAGAAATATTAAAAGACCGGCATTTGCCAGTCTTTTTTTATTTAACAGGTTTATAAACCATAATAGAAAAGATGCTACTTCCGACAAATCTTTTCTATTATACGCAACTAAATTTATCGTTATGATTTTATATCTTTAAATCATGTCGATTGCTTTGCTCAAAAAATCCATAACTATATACAAACCCATTTTTTTATGGAATATACTGGTTAGTCTTTCAACTGCGGTATTCTTCATTTTAAATGGTTTCTCGCAACCGGGCATTTATTCTTTCGCCATATTCATCAAACTTATTGGCTGGTCATTTTCTGCAGGTATATACTTTATGTTTTATCAATCCACAGCCTACTTTTTCAAAAATCAAGGCATAGGATTTAGAAAAATCATGCTTAACCTGGTTTTATATGATTTAATTTTTTTTATTGGAATCTTAGTGGTATCATCAATATGCAGGAACTTTCTATCGACAGTGTTAATCAATTTTTTGCAGACCGCGAAGTATTAAGCAGCGTTTACTTAAACTGTAAAATCGGTGAAGTAGTCGGTTTGCTGGGCAGAAACGGATCAGGTAAATCCACTTTGCTACAAATCATTTTTGGGAGCATAAAAGCAAATTTCAAACACCTTAACATCAATAATAAAGTATATCAAAAAGGTTACCAGTCTAAGAATCTTTCGTATTTACCACAAGATAATTTTATCCCAGACCGGATCACTGTTTTGCAGGCTGTTGATACATTTTGCAGAAAGCAAAAAGCTGAATTAAAGCAAATTGACTTTGTGACCAATCATTTGAGTGCAAAATTCTATAATTTATCCGGCGGAGAGCGAAGATTTATGGAATGTTTGTTAATGATTTACAGCGATACGGAATTTATACTTCTTGATGAGCCATTCTCGCAATTATCGCCATTATGGATAGAAGAATTAAAAAAGCACATCAATAAAGCAAAAGCAAAAAAAGGCTTTATTATTACCGATCATTACTACCAGTCTATCTTGGATATTTCTGACAGGGTGGTATTGCTGCATAACAAATGTAATTATACCATCAATAATGCAGATGACCTGGTCACACATGGCTACTTGTCTGGATTCACAGCTTAAACTTCGAGTATAGTTCACACTGATCTGATAGTGTTCAGAAGTTCCAATATCTTTCCTGTTGAAATTAAATACCCTGAAACAAGTTCAGGGTGACAACTTCTTCCTCTTAAAACAACAGGTGTTTAACCGTTAATCCATTATTGATCAACTGCTTTAATGAATCGATACCAATACGTAAATGGGTTTCCACATACCTTTCGGTTACCGTACTATCGCTTTCTGCAGTTTTAACGCCTTCAGGAATCATCGGTTGATCAGAAACCAAAAGCAAGGCGCCTGCCGGGATTTTATTCGCAAAGGCTGTGGTAAAAATCGTCGCTGTTTCCATATCCACTGCCATTGCACGCAATGTTTTCAAATACTTTTTAAATTCTTTATCATGTTCCCAAACCCTACGGTTGGTGGTATAACAGGTCCCTGTCCAGTAATCCCTGCCATGGTCACGTATTGTAGTGGAAATTGCCTTTTGCAATGCGAAAGCTGGCAAGGCAGGTACTTCTGCAGGCAGATAATCATTCGAGGTACCTTCTCCCCTAATGGCAGCAATAGGTAAAATCAAATCACCCAACTGGTTCTTCTTTTTCAATCCACCACATTTACCCAGAAAAAGCACTGCTTTAGGCTTAATGGCCGTTAGCAAATCCATCATGGTTGCTGCCAGCGGGCTTCCCATACCAAAGTTGATAATCGTAATACCATTTGCGGTAACACTTTGCATCGGCTTATCCAAACCCATAATCGGCGCATTATCATTCCATTCGGAAAACATGCTTACATATTTACTGAAATTGGTTAACAGGATATAATCACCAAATTGATCTAACGGCCTGCCCGTGTAACGTGGCAACCAGTTTTTAACAATCTCCTCTTTTGATTTTAATCCTGATTTAACCGGACTTTCAACTTCTTTTATTTTTTTTGATTTCTCGACAATCTCCTCGTCTTTTTTTACATCTTTTTCTTCATTCATAATAATTAGTTTAGCGCTATGCGTATTACAAAAAATCCTCCCGCTTTCGCGAGAGGATTTGAATTTTATGCGGCCTGCAACTTTTTAAAGTCGGCTTTTTCAAATTTTTCTATCGCGTAATCGAGATTGATGTGCAATTCCTTCACGTCAGTCCGTGTCGGCGTATCAAACATCGCGTCCAACATAATCGCTTCGCAGATTGATCTTAAACCACGTGCGCCCAATTTGTATTCCATCGCTTTATCTACAATGAAATCCAGAACTTCATCTTCAAAAACCAACTTCACATCTTCGTAAGCAAAAAGCTTCACATACTGTTTGATGAGTGAATTTTTAGGCGCTGTTAAAATATTTCTTAACGATTCTTTATCCAATGGATTTAAGTGAGAAAGAACTGGTATACGGCCAATTAATTCCGGAATTAATCCAAATGATTTTAAATCCTGAGGTGTAATATACTTATAAAGATTTTTAAGATCTAATACCATCTCATCTTTCTTTACTTTGTAACCTACTGCCTGGGTACGTAAACGGTTGGCAATTTTACGCTCAATACCGTCAAATGCGCCACCACAGATAAATAAAATGTTATTGGTGTTTACCGGGATCATTTTCTGATCCGGGTGCTTACGTCCACCCTGAGGTGGAACGTTTACTACCGTACCTTCTAAAATTTTCAGTAAGGCCTGTTGAACACCTTCGCCCGATACATCGCGTGTAATAGAAGGATTATCGCTTTTACGCGCTACCTTATCTACCTCATCTATATATACAATACCACGTTCGGCGGCGGTTACATCGTAATCTGCTGCCTGAAGCAATCGGGTAAGGATACTCTCAACGTCTTCACCAACATAGCCCGCTTCAGTTAAAACCGTAGCATCGCAGATACAAAATGGCACATGCAAAATTTTCGCAATGGTTTTAGCCAGTAAAGTTTTTCCGGTACCTGTTTCGCCCACCAGCATGATATTCGACTTCTCGATCTCGATCTCGTCTTTATCTACCTTTTGATTCAGGCGTTTATAGTGGTTGTAAACAGCAACAGACAATACTTTTTTTGCATCATCCTGACCGATAACATACTGATCAAGATGTTGTTTAATTTCAAGAGGCTTTAGTAAATTAATTACCTCCTGAATATTTTTCGTGCCTTTAGTACCTAATTCCTGTGCAAGCAACTGATTGGCCTGGGTAACGCATTTATCGCAGATAAATGCATCCATACCTTCAATCAACATCAACGTTTCATGCTTGCCAGAATGGCAGAATGAGCAACGGGATTCTTTATTTTGTTTCGCCATCTTTTTTTGCGTTTCTCGATAATACTTCATCAACCATACCAAATCCTTTAGCCTCATCAGCTGTCATCCAGTAATCGCGATCTGAAGCTTTCTCTACCCAATCATAGGTCTGGCCAGAGTGCTCTGAAATAATATCGTATAATTCTTTTTTCAATTTCAACATCTCTCTTAAGTTGATCTCCATATCAGATGCCACACCTTGTGCACCGCCTGATGGCTGGTGAATCATTACCCTTGAGTGAGGCAACGCAGCACGTTTACCTTTGGCACCGGCTACCAATAAAACAGCGCCCATTGATGCGGCCATACCAGTACAGATTGTTGCTACATCTGGCTGTATATACTGCATGGTGTCGTAAATACCTAAACCGGCATACACCGAGCCGCCTGGAGAGTTAATGTAAATCTGGATGTCTCTATCGGCATCTGTTGATTGTAAAAACAATAACTGCGCCTGAATGATATTTGCATTCTGATCATAAATTGCATCGCCTAAAAAGATAATGCGATCCATCATTAACCTTGAAAAAACATCCATCTGGGCTACATTCAGCTGGCGTTCTTCAATAATATACGGCGTCATGTTCTGAGGGTTCAGATTAGCCTGTGCAATAAATTTATCTACGTGTAAACCGCCAATTCCCTGATGTTTAACGGCAAATTTTCTGAATTCTTGTGAGTCTATGTTCATGAGTTATGAGTTTTTAGCAGAGGGCATAGAGTTTCAAGCTCCTGTTCCCCATCGTTTCGTGAATAATAAAAAAACCAAAATATAAATAATATTTTAATTATGTTGGTTTAGACAAAGAGTATACCATATCAAAATCTATGACAATATAGCACCCTGCTACTTCAAACTTTTAGAAAAGCTGGAAATCATCCTCGCTAAAATATCCAAATCTTCCAATAAATCTGCCAAATCCTTGTCAGAAACTAGTAATCTTAAATTTAACACCAAAAGAATATTGGCATTTTCAAAAACGGACCGATGTGCATAGTTTAAAAAACGTTTGAAATCGGCAGCAGAATTGGAACCAGACCCTTCTGCGATATTATTGGATACGCTAAGAGCAGCCCCTCGAAGCTGCTCTGCGAATCTAAACTTTTTTATTTCTTCTAATTTTTCAGAAATATCAATTAATTTATTGCCTACTATAATGGCTCTCTGCCAAATTAGCAAGTCTTGAAATCTAAATTTTGCCATATAGCAAAATAAGATTTTATATTATGATATTAAAAGCTCCTGGCTCTATGCCCTATGCTTTTTTCTCTACCAACGCGACAAACTTATCGTAATCAATATCTTTTTGCTCTAGAGTAACAACAGATTTAATTTGTTCGAAAGTTTTTAATGCTTTTACTTCTTCGAAAACACGGTTTGCATTTTCTTTTTCCTGTAAAAACTGAACAGCATATTGAGCCAACTGATCTTCAGGAAGCGGACTTGGGCTGTACATTCTGAATTGTGCATCCAATTTAGCTTTAGCTGCCTGAACAACATCCTCATACTTGATTTCAATGCTATTATCTTTGATGATTTTGTTTTCGATCAACGTCCATTTCAGATTTTTAGCGAAATCATCATAACCCTCAGCTAATTCCTCATCCGTTAGTTTTTCGTTTGTAGCTTTTAACCAGCGACGTAAGAATTCGTCAGGCAATTCAAATGCGTGTTTAGCTAATAATGCTTCATAAATATCATTAGATAATTTACGCTCAGCATCTTGTTTAAACATACTTTCTACTTCTTCGGTGATTTTTGCCCTGAAACCAGCTTCGTCAGTTACCGTACCCTCACCAAATAATTTATCAAAAAACTCCTGGTTTAAATCAGACTCTTCTAAACGGTTAACGTTTTTAACATGAAGCTTAAAGCCCCCTTTTAGCGCAGCAGCTTCGTCTTCTGAAATGTTTAAAGCTTTTGCAATTACAGCAGCATCTTCGAATGCTTTTTGAATATCAATGGTTACTTCATCGTCTTTCTTTAAACCAATTAGCGATTTAAGAATGTTTTTATCTTTGATTTGATCTAAACGAACACTTCCTGTACTGGTAATGCCACCTTCAACAGCGGTACCATCTTCAGCCACCTGGGTCAATTCGGCGTAAAGCACGTCACCATCAGCTGAAACCTCAGGATTGGTCATTTTACCGTAGCTACGACGGATATTTTTGATACGGCTCTCTAACGTTTCCTGATCAGCTTTAATCACGTATTCGGTAAACTGATCTTTAGATGAAATATTTACGTCGAAAGCCGGAGCTAAACCTAATTCATAATCAAACTCGAAATCATCGGTATTATCCCATTTGAATTCACGTTCATTGTCCATTTTAGGGAGTGGCTGACCTAAAATTTCCAATTTTTGCTCAGCGATATAGTTAGATAAGGTATCATTCAACAAGTTGTTTACCTCTTCTACTAAGATACTTTTGCCGTACATCTTTTTAATGTGGGCAGCAGGAACCATTCCTTTGCGGAAACCAGGTAATTGTGCTTTTTTAGCTTGATCTTTAATAGCTTTATCTACTTTTCCAGTGTAATCAGCAGGTGCGATCTTGATTTTTACAACAGCATTTAAGTTGCCGGTTTTTTCCTGTGTAATATTCATTTTTTCTGAGATATATTAAGATGTGCTTCAGATCGGGGCATTGAGACATGATAAAACCATATATCGACACAACCGAAACAGTACATCAATTTTTATTAATCAATGTTTTTTAAAAACAAAACCGTTCCGATGTAAACATCGGAACGGCCTTTATCTTGTTGTGCGGAAGAAGGGACTCGAACCCCCACGCCGTGAAGCGCCAGATCCTAAGTCTGGTGCGGCTACCAATTACGCCACTTCCGCAGTTAGGATGTTGTAAGGACTGCAAAGATAGAAACAAGATTGGATAATCAAAAGGTATCACCCATATTTTAGTGTGTATTCTTTAAAATAAATGCTAACTCATTAATTTTTAAGGAGAAAATTTTACGGGCGAATGCATTTTCCACAAGTCCGTGTAATCGTTAAACGGCTTTGCCCCCTATTTCAACATCTATTTCACTAAACGGAAATACCGGTGATAGGAATTTAAAAATGGGCGGCTACAGAACTTCCTTTAATCTTTAAAACACCAAACTTACCCAGGAACGAAGCCGAACCATATCCTTGACTGATAAAAAATATAAAATTGGTGTCACCGTGAACGGAGTCGATGGGTATCACTTTTAATCGATTACCATTATAGATAGGTCGTCGACTACATGACCATTGATCACAAAAAAACCGCCCTGGATATCAGAACGGTTTACATATAGTGCGGAAGAAGGGACTCGAACCCCCACGCCGTGAAGCGCCAGATCCTAAGTCTGGTGCGGCTACCAATTACGCCACTTCCGCAGATAGGATGTTTTAAGGACTGCAAAGATAGAAACTTAATTGAATAATCAAACTTTTATGAATTATAAAATTTGATCCGGAAGGTGCGTGAGACACAAACCAAGAAAAGTACCAGCCAAACCAGCTTAATACTTTTATTACAATTCCATTTAATTAAAATCTTACCAGCGTTACATCAACCAGTTCCGGACCACCGTCGACAGGATAACCCATAACTTTTTTTCCTTTAATCGTAACCTTTTTATCTAAATACGAATCCAGGTTTATGGTTCCACTTTTCAAAGCATAAGTTTTATTGTCAGCTTTTAATAAATGCGTACCGTATTGAAAAGTAGTGATCCCTAGCTTTTCTATTGTTCCACTTGCGGTGACCGTACTGGTTTTTTCTCCATTTTTAACTGAACTGCAACCAGAAATTGCCACTACAAATAAGGCTAATACTAATTTCTTTTTCATATGATTATGTTTTTACCAATATTGCTTATTAAATAACACTTATTGTAATTATGATAACGATCGAAATTAAAGATATGCTACAAATGATAAAAAATTGCGTCTAAAGATCAATAATTTGCTTCTGGAATTCAAAAAAGTATTGAACTGCTTTAACCAATCGACTTCCATACCAACTGAACATTTCGCCGTCAACCAGCATTACTTTAGTATTTGGAATGGCCTCATTTATTTCTTTTATATGTTTTTCGCTAAAAGGATAAGGTTCTGATGAAAGCAGAATCAGTTCACAGTTCAAAGTGTTCAGTTCCTCAAGCATTATTTCGGGATAGCGATCCTGATGGATGATGTTCATCATACCATTGCTTAGCAAAATATCATCAATAAATGTATTTTTTCCCGCAGCCATATAAGGCTTCCGCCAGATGAGATAGGCCACCTTTTTATCAATTTTATTTTGAAGCGCAAGTGTTTTCAGGTCATCAAATCCCGCTGATATTAAATGGTTGAGGTAACTGGCTTCTGGCTGCCGGTTTACCAGCTCGCCTATTTGCGCTATGGTTTTCATGGCATCATCCAAAGTGAAGATGTCGCTCATCCATACCGGAAAATATTCGGCTAATTCTTCGATATCGGACTGTGTATTTTCTTCTTTGTTGCCGATAATGAGATCTGGCTCTAAATCCTTAATCAGATCAATGTTCAGCTTTTTGGTGCCGCCCACCTTGGTACGCTCCGCAAATTTTTCTATCGGATGGATACAGAATTTAGTTAAACCAATAATTTCCGTATCAAGGCCCAGATCGAATAACAATTCGGTTTGAGAGGGCACCACAGAAACAATCCTTTTGGGTGGAAAATTAATGGTCACCGCCCGCCCCATCTGATCGGTAAACGTTTTTTGCATATGGCAAAGGTAATTAACCACAGTTAAAAAGGATTGTTCCCACTGGAAATATGTTAAGTTTGAATCTTGATATCTTCTTTTATAAGGCCATCTGCAATGTGTAATATACGATTTCCATACTGGGCATTTTTTTCTGAATGGGTAACTTGTATAATGGTAATACCCTCCTCTTCATTGAGCTTTTTAAACAGGCTCATAATTTCTTCAGCCTGGGCCGACTGTAAATTTCCCGTAGGCTCATCAGCCAGAATAATGGAAGGCTGCGCTGCCAGGGCCCGTGCGATACCTACCAACTGCTGCTGACCGCCCGACAATTGATTTGGGAATAAATCTTTTTTAGCCACGATATTAAACCTGTCGAGCAGATCGGCTATCCTGCTGGCGCGTTCGGCGCTACCCACCTTTTTATATAAAAGTGGCGCCTCAATGTTTTCGTAAACCGTCATCTCATCAATTAAATGGTAAGCCTGAAACACGAAACCGATATGGTTTCGGTAAAGCTCAATTCGTTTACGTTCATTTAAACTGGTTACATCTTCGCCCATAAAGTAATAATTACCATAAGTGGGCTCTTCTAACATGCCGATAATGTTAAGCAAGGTAGATTTTCCGGCACCGGATGGCCCCATAACAGAAACAAATTCGCCTTGATTAATGGTAGTGGTAACTAAGCGTAACACATAACTTTTAACACCTTTGCTGGCGTAGTATTTTTCGATATTGGTAAGTTGTATCATATTTTTAGTGTTGAGCGCAATGCGTTTGGCGGCTAGTGAAAAATCTAACCTAAACACCAAACGCTATACGCGGGTGTTATTCATATTTAAGTGCGTTTACCGGGTCGGTTACAGCGGCTTTTCGTGCCTGTATACTTACCGTAAGGATGGCTATAATTACTGAAATTAACGTAGCAGCGGCAAAAGGTATAAAGGGCACGTCTATCCGATAAGCAAAGCCTTCAAGCCATTTTTTTATAATAATATAAGCAATAGGCCAGCTGACTACATTTGCCACAACCACCAGAATCAGAAAGGATTTGTTGAGCAAGCTTACAATCTGGATGTTTGATGCCCCAAGCACTTTTCTTACTGCAATCTCCTTGGTTTTCCGCTTAGCCACGAATGTAGAAAGTGCAAATAAACCAAGTAATGACAGGGAGACAGAAACCAGGCTGAACAATACAATCATATTCATAAATCGCCTATTCTCTTCGAGGATTTTCGAAAAAGCATCGTCCAGAGAATTGTACTCTATCGGAAAGTTCGGATACAGCATTCTCCACTCCTTTTCAATTTTACTGATGATCTCTTTATTTTGAGCCGTATTGAAACGCACCAGTAAATTGTTTGTATTTGAAGTACCTCCAAGTCTGGTTACCTTATAAACCGTTGGCAAAACTGCTTTATCAAAGCCTTCGTTATGATAGTTTTTAATAATGCCAACCACCTGAAAAACATTGTTCTTACCTTCCCAATCGGTTTTTTGATAGGTCTGTCCGATTAAATTTTTTCCGAATAAATTTGCAGCTGCTTCGTTTAAAACAACAGTATTAACCGTATCGCTTTTATATTCCCTGGAAAAAATCCGGCCTTGCAATACTTTCACACCAAGCGCCGGCAGTGCGTCCATCGTAACGGTAACGGTATTTAAGTTTATGGGTTTGCCCTTGTATTTAATTTCTTCAGGCACATTAAAACTATTGCCTAATACCTGAGTAGTCGTTGCAACATACTGCACACCTGGTATTTTCTTCAGCCTTTCGACAAAGTTATCTTCATAATTAGTCTTTATATTGATAAGATTTCCTCTTTCAAAGCCTAAATCCTTGCTACTCATAAACCGGGACTGCATTTCCATTACACCAATGGATATGATAAACGTCACCGAAATGACAAACTGAAAGACAACCAATACGTTACGAAGAACTACGCCTCGCAAACCGTTTTCGTAATTGCCTTTTAAAACAGCTACAGGATTATAATTAGATAAAACCCAGGCCGGGTATAAACCTGCAAGCAAGGTTACAAACAAAAACAGGCCTACCAGCTGGGCAATCAGGACCAATAACCTGGCATTGTGCCAAAAACTTAAAGCCACATTAAACTGCTGGTTAAAAGCTGGCAAAACCATTTCAATTAAAACAATACAGAGAAAAAGCGAAATCAGGCTCTGCAACCCCGATTCAACCAAAAACTGAGCGGTCAATTGGCTTTTATAAGAACCCAGTACCTTTTTTACCCCTACTTCCTTGGCCCGCTGAACAGATTGTGCCGTGGCCAGATTGATAAAATTAATGATTGAAACCAGGAGTAAAAATGCCGATATGGCCATTACAGGTTTTAACTTTTCGAACCAGCTCAGGGTATACGGCGGATTGGAATGCACAGTTGCTAACGGGATGACTTTTAAGCCCGGCAACTTTTTAGGTTTTTGCATATCTTCATAATCCTCCTCCTGTCCTTTCAATAAGTTTTTCCTGAAATCGACATATAATTTCTGTAAAGTCTGGTTCAATACCAACGTGTCGCTGGCTTTATTCAGTTTAGTAAACATCAGGCAATAATTGTTATTGGTCGGTTCATCAGGGTCTTTATCTTTATTTCCGGTTCTCATAATGGCACTAAAATGAACACTTTGTGGCGTTTTAGGCTCACTGATTATACCGGTAACCGTTAATACATTGCCTTTATCGTCCCTCCAGCGGATAATTTTTATTGTTTTACCCAAAGCTTTTGTTGTGCCGAAAAGCTTTAAGGCAATGCTTTCTTTTAAAACGATCGTGTTCTTGTTTTCAAGCGCTTTATCGGCACTGCCCTGAACAAACTGATAATCGAAAACCTTAAAAAAGCTGCTATCCGAATCTTTGATCTTATTCACCATAACCGGATCGGCGTTGTCTGTTTTAACCGAATAACCACTGCCAAAACTCCAGTCGTTATCTACTTTAGTTACTGCAACTGCCTGTGGCAATTTCGTCCTGATCAAATTTGCGATGCGGCTGTTTGAAACCTCATTCCAGTGTTCCTTATTATCAGGGGTAAAAAAATCATGTTTTTCCCTAATCTGATAGACGTTTTTTAATTCCGGAGACCATTTATCGTAACTTTCTTCATGATTGATATACAAAATCATGAGTACAAAAGCAGTTAGTCCAAGGGCCAGGCCAACAATATTTATGGTGGCATATACCTTGTTTTTCCAAAGATTACGTAAAGCGATTTTGAGGTTAAGTTTAAACATATTTTTTAAGGTTAAAGGTGCGACGTTTAGCAATAAGCGGGAAAGTAACGATGAATGCCAAGCGCTTACCGCAGTTCATTATTCATATTTTAGTACATCAATAGTATTTGCCGAGGCCGCTTTATATGAGCGGATACTGACCGTAACCAGCGTAATTGCCATTGATATGGCCATAGCCAATGCAAATGGCCAGATGCTGATATCAATTCGATAGGCAAAACCGGCTAACCATTTCGAAACAAAAAGATAAGCAAGGGGCCATGCCACGATATTGGCAACGAAGACCATAACGAGAAAAGAACCATTCAGCATTTTTACGAGCTCAAGCGTTGAGGCTCCCAGAACCTTCCGGATGGCAACTTCTTTAGTTCTTTGCGTGGCCACAAATGAGATTAATCCGAATAAACCGATAAATGAAATGAAAATAATCACACCGGCAAATATTTTAAACAACACCCCCATAATCTGTTCACTTTCATAGTAACTGTTGATGGTTTCATTTACAAAAGCTGAATCAAAAACCCCGTTAGGAAAAGTACTGTTCCATATTTTATCAATCTCTTTCATTGTAGCAGCAATTTGTTTGCTATCTATTTTCACCGCCACATTCCAATAATCGTTTTTTCCGGGAAAAATCGCAAGTGCCGAAATCTGCTCTCTTAATGACTGGTCGTTAAAATCCTTTACCACACCTGCAATAGGCACGGTATTCCCACTCGCATAAATTACTTTTCCTATTGCCTCCTGAGGGTTTGTAATCGACATTTTCTTCAGGAAAGTTTCATTAACCACACAGGCATTTGCGGTATCACTCTTATGATATAATTTTCCGGCAATTAATTTCAAATCAAAAACCTTAAAGAAATTTTCATCTGCCCGAATATTCCTTAATTCGAAATCCTTGTTTTTGACGCCATTGTAGGTAAAATCGCTGGAGTTGATGTTACCCGATAATGGCGGCGACTGGCAAAAACTAATATCTTCAACACCCGGAAGTTTGCTTATCCGCTCTTTAAACGTGTTATATTTGATTTTACTTAAACTGTCATTAGGGATACCAACCATAGCAACGGCATCCGGATTAAATCCCAGTGATTTTTGCTGCACAAACTGCATCTGCCTTATCACTACCAAAGTTCCGACAATAAGAACTACGGTAATTGCAAACTGAACTACAACTAAAATTTTCCGAAGGCTCAACCCTCCTTTATTCAATGCTATTTTATTTTTTATAGCCAGGGCAGGTTTAAAACCGGAAATAATAAGTGCCGGATAAAATCCTGCAAGAAAAGCAATGAATAGAACCAGTAATGCCATGAATGCAAAGATTGATGGATGACCAAAAAGGCTGAATTCGATCCTGCCCTTGAAAAGATGCTGCATGTGCGGTATGGCCAGTTCAGTAATTACACACGCAATAAGTAAAGCGGCTAAACTGACTACAAAAGTTTCGGTTAAGAACTGATAGATCAGTTGGCTGCGTTTGCTGCCCATTACTTTACGGACGCCTACCTCTTTTGATCGGGTTACCGACTGTGCAGTACTTAAATTAATGAAATTAATACAAGCAGTAATGATCAGGAACAGACCAATTATAGCCAGCCCGTAAATCTGACTACGGTTGATAGATGCATTTGCGAAATTATCGTATTTATCGCTGAAATGAATAGCTCTTAATGCCTGTAATTTGTTTTCCTGATTACCCGCTATTTTATCAACCGGATAATATTTTCTATTAAAATTGGCTATTGATTGCTGCAAATCTTCGGGTTTAAGACCTTCTTTTAGCAGGACATAACTACAAAAGGCGGAGTTGACTGAATCCCAGTTACTATTGAACCGACCTTTGTAGGTTTCGTAACTAATTACAATTTCTAGAGGGAAACTGCTGTTTTGTGGCATATCCTGAATAATGCCAGCTACTTTCAGGTTAATTTTTTCGCCAAGCCTGATGTTTTTTCCAATCGCATCTTTTACGCTACCAAAAAACTTTTCAGCATATTGTGCTGACAGCACAACAGTATTGGGTTCTGCCAGGGCAAGTTCCGGCACACTGTAGATCCACTTAATATCACTTAAGACATTAAAAAAATCGGGTTGCGCATAATATACAGCCTCCTGACTTTTCATTTTCTCTTTTCCGTTGGCATCGTTTATCTGTAGAAAGGCGTTTCTTTTTACAATTGAACCCACTTTTTCAAATCCAGCAATTTCATTTCGGGCAGCCGCAGCAAAAGGCACGGGTACTCCTGAAGAAAAATCTTCGTAGGCGCTGTATTTCCAGTTGGTAACTACCCGATAAATCCGATCCTCATTTTTATAACCTTCATCGAAACTGAGCTGAAAACGGATAAAAATGAAAATCAGGATACAGCTTGCCATCCCTATAGACAGGCCAAGGATATTAATCAATGTATAACCCTTGTTTTTCCAAAGGTTTCGCCAGGCGATTTTAAGATTAAGTTTGAACATATGGTTTAAGGTTTAGGGTGTAGGGTTTAAGGTCTGGGCGCTTTCACCTTACGCCCTCAACCTCCAAACCTTCTGCCTCATTCGTATTTAAGTGCATCAACGGCATTGGCTTTGGCGACTTTAAACGTTTGCAGGCTTACTGTAATCAAAGCAATCACTATCGATGTTAAAAGTGCCAGCAAAAAAGGCCAGGGATTTATCGAAATTTTGTAATCATATTTTTCAAGCCATTTAGCTACGAGTATGTATGCCACCGGAATGGCAATCAGGTTCGCAATAACCACCAGTTTCATAAAATCTTTGTTCAGCAGAATTAAAATATCAGAAAGATTGGCGCCCAACACTTTACGGATGCTAATTTCCTTACTGCGCTGTTCGGCCATATAAAGCGCCAGCCCTAACAAACCGAGGCATGAAATAAAAATGGCAAAACCTCCGAAGATATTAGAGAGGACACTTAAAAGCTTTTCACTTTTAATTTTTTCAGCCATACCATCGCTTACCAGTTTTATTTCTGCCGGATATGCGGGATTTAAACGTTGACTGACCTGCTTAATAGTTTCCAACGACGTTGTTAAGGACTGCTTGGTATTCAGCCTAAGCAACAGTGTCTCACTTTTTTTCGCATTATAATAGTAAACAGTTGGTGAAACTCTGGCTCCTAAAGATTCATTAAAGAAATCCTGTACAACTCCTACTACTTTTAGCGGTGGATTTTCACCCCAGGTAATAACCGTTCCAACGGGATTTTTCAATTTCATTAACTTAACTGCTTCCTGATTTAGCAATAAAGAGGTCGCCGTATCGGCAGGAAATTTTGATGAAAAATCTCTTCCTGCAACGATTTTAATACCTGCTGTATTGGCAAAATTAAAACCTGTACTTCTATAACTAACGATCGAAACATCGTTTTTAGGTTTATCTGGCCAAGAAATATCACTTGTAATGTTTCCGCTGTTTGTAAAAGAGCTGGCATATTCTGTTGCTGATTCGATTGCGCCAGCACGTTTAAGTTCATTCTTGAATACCTCCAGTTTACCTGGATTTTTCAACACACCTTCCAAATCGATCTGAGCAAGTGCCGCTACATCAAACCCAAGTGGTTTATCACGCATGTATTGTATCTGTCTGTAAATTACAATAGCAGATATAATCATGCAAATGGAAAGGCTAAATTGGAATACCACCAATGTTTTGCGGATAGATAATGAACCCGTTGAACCCTTAAAACCCTTAAGCACCTTTACCGGAATAAATGAAGAAAGATAAAATGCGGGGTAACTTCCCGCAAGTAATCCTGTAATCAATATCATCGAGATTAACAGCACCCAAAAAGGATAAGAACTGTAATCAATCTTAATGGAAATATTGAGCAGGTTATTTAAATATGGCAAGGAAAGCTCAACAGTAATAAAGGCAATAGCCATAGCTACAGCTGACAAGAACAGCGATTCGATCATAAACTGGCCCATAATGGTATTACGCGTAGAGCCCAAAGCTTTGCGCACACCAACCTCCCTGGCCCGCTTTTCTGATTTGGCCGTAGAAAGGTTCATGTAATTGATGCAGGCAATAAGCAATACACAGATAGCCAGAAAAACAAATAACTGCAATTGATCTATTTTACCTCCAGCCGATTTTCCATTCTCAAAATGATCGTACAAATGAAATTTAGTCAAAGGAAAAAGAAATAGCTGATAAGTCATTTCTTTTAGATCAGGCTCTTTATTTACGATGAAGTTTTTAATAGCTGTGTTGGTAGCTGCTAAATCGGCATTATCTTTTAGCTGGAATAATGTTAAACAGGTAATAGCACCCCAACTATTTTCTTTTTCTGCCGGATTTTCCTGTTCAAAAAAAGCCCATGGCTGCAATATATCGTATTGCATACTCTGATTTTTGGGAAGGTCTTCGATAACGGCAGTCACTTTTAAACTGATTCTGTTGTCATATTTAATACTTTGTCCGATCGGGTTTTCATCCCCAAATAGCTTATTGGCAGTAGATTTGCTAATCAATATGTTATGCGGCTCGCTTAAAGCCGTATTTGGATCTCCATAGATAAATTTGTGATCAAGGATCCTTAAAAAATCCGGATCAACACTCATCCCTGAAAGTTTAAAATGATGCTGATTATGGCTGAACAACTTCTCTCCGTTATTCATCGATATGCGGGCTGCACTTTTAATGCCTGGCAGTTCTGAAACACCGGCTTTAGCTAGTTTATTTGGAACCGCCATGGTTGTGGACAGTTTGCCATTAAATTTGAGGTTTAAGGCTGCGAAATAAACCTTATCTGCTTTTTCATAATGTTTATCGAAACTCCATTCGTAATTAACATACAGCAGCAACATTAAACAGCAAGCCATGCCAATGGCCAGACCACCAACATTGATTAATGTAAAGCCCTTATTTTTCCAAAGGTTGCGTAAGGCGATTTTTAGATTTAATTTGAACATATTTTTGAGGTTGAGGGTAAAAAGGTTGAGGGTTGAGGGATTGGGCGTTGAAACCTTCCGCCTCATTACCTTCTACCTTTTCACCTTGTATTATTCGTATTTTAAAGCATCAACAGGGTTAGCTTTCGCCGTTTTATAAGCCTGAAAGCTCACCGTAATTAATGCCATCATCAAAGTTCCAATAGCAGCTAGCGGCATAATCCACCAGCTAAATTCTGTATGATATTCAAAATTATTTAACCATTTTACCATTGACAAATAACCGATTGGTATGGCAATTACGACGGCTACAGCGATCATTTTTAGGAAAGACAGGGATAGCAACTGCATTAAATTGGCTACAGATGCGCCTAAAACCTTCCTTACACCAAATTCCTTGGTACGTTGTTCGGAACTATAGGCAACAAGGCCAAACAAACCCAGGCAGGAAACAAAAATGGCCAATCCACCAAAGAGGTTAGATAATATTCCCAATATTTGCTCTGATTTATATTTTTCCTGATACAGTGAGTTTACAAATGAGATCTCAGTTGGGTAAGCTGGGTTAAATGCTTTTGTAATTCTATTAATGGTTTCGATATTACGCTGCAAACTATTTGCATTATTTAGACGCATGGTGATGGTACCGGTTTGCTTTAAATTGATGAAAACAACTTGTGGATTGTTCGATTTGTATGGAGAATCCCATACGTAATCATCAAACACACCAATAATGTGTGCGTTTGTACCGAAAAGCGTTACTTTTTTACCAATCGGATTTTTGTAGCCAAATACTTTCACAGCCGATGCACTAACCATAATTGCGCTGGTATCTGAGGCAAAACGTTCTGAAAAATCTCTTCCCGCCAGTAATTTAATGCCATTAGTCTTAATAAAGTCGTATGAGGTAGCCACTTGGTTGAACATAACTGTATTTTCAGGCTTAGTCATTCCATCCCATTTTATATCCATAAAATTTCGGCCATGATGAGAAAGACTAACAGATGATTGATACATCGACGTAACAGCTCCTGCTTTTAGCAATTGGGTTTTAAATAAATCGAATTTGGTTTTCAATTCTCCCTCCTGAGGCATTTCGACCAGCGCATTAACATCAAAGCCCACGGGCTTATTTTTAATGTATTGAATCTGGCGATAGATAACTAACGTTGCAATAATGAGTATAATAGCGAAACAGAATTGCCCGATCACCAAAACCTGCCTTAAACTGATATTTAGAAATCCTTTGGCATTTATTTTTCTTTTTAAGGTTTGGATTGGATTAAAGGATGAGAGATAAAAAGCCGGATAACTACCTGCTATTAGCCCCGTGGCTGATACAATTCCCAATATCCCAAGCCAACTCGTCGCTCTAAAATAAGAAATACCAATATTGAAGTTTAGCAATCGATTAAATGCCGGAAGCGAAAGTTCAAGTAAAGCAATGGCAAGTACAACCGCAATCGATGTAAGAACCATCGATTCGGTTAAAAACTGAAGAATTAGCGACGAGCGGTTTGCCCCAATGGTTTTCTTAATACCGACTTCCTTTGCTCTTTTCTCCGATTTTGCCGTAGCCATGTTCATAAAATTGATACAGGCAATCAGTAAAATCCCAAATGCTAAACCAACAAAAAGGTAAATTTGCTCAATATCGCCACCTATGGGTTTGCCATTTTCAAACTTCCCGAACAAATGCAGTTTGCTGGCTTGATACAGAAAATGTGGTTGTGATTGTGCATTTTGTGGCGCATTTGCTTTCACCAAAGCATCAATTTTACGATTTACCAAATCAATATCTGCATTCTGATCTAACAATACCATCGTTACGAAACTGTAATTATTCCAGTTTAAATCTTTAACATCTCGATCAAGAATTTCATAGAACGACCAGGGCATTAAGAAATCAAAACGATTAGAACTGTTTTCTGGCAGATCTTTGATAACACCTGTAATGGTCAAATTTTCCCTATCCTGATAACGGACAACTTTGTTTAAAACATCGGTTGTTCCAAACAAAGTTTTTGCTGTACTTTCCGTTAAAATCGCAGAAAGCGGATTCTTTAACGCGGTTTTCGGATCACCTGAAATAAACTGATAATCATACATTTTAAGCAGGTCAGGTTCAGCAAATTTTGAATCCTTTTTATAGCTGTTTTGTCCGTTAGCAATTAAACTTTTTTTGCCGTAATCCATGCGGGCAACATATTTCACCTCTGGCAAATGCGATTTTAATAATGGACCGAGAGCAGTTGTAGTACCATTAAAAGTTGCGGCGATTTTATTACTCTCCCCAGGAACATTAGTCATGGCAACATATACATTCCGCCAGTTTTTAGCCTGCTTATCAAAGTTCCATTCGTAAGTAACATACAGGAGCAACATTAAACAGGCAGCAAGGCCAATAGCTAAACCAACTACGTTGATAAAGGAAGAGGTTTTATTTTTCCAGAGGTTGCGTAAGGCGATTTTTAAGTTTAATTTGAACATATTTTTGAGGTTGAGGGTAAAAAGGTTGAGGGTTGAGGGATTGGGCGTTTAAACCTTCCACCTCATTACCTTCTGCCTTTCCACCTTGTATTATTCATATTTCAAAGCATCAACAGGATTGGCATTTACTGCTTTTTTGGCCTGTATACTTACAGTTATAATGGTTAATAAAATCGTTATCAATGTGGTAGTTACAAATGGCAAAACAGGAAAATCGATCCGGTAAGCAAAAGTCTTGAGCCACATATTGGTAACCACATAGGCAATTGGCCAGGAAACGATGTTCGCAACAACGACCAGATAAAAAAATGAACTATTGATCAATTTAAGTAACTGCACATCAGTTGCACCCAAAATTTTACGAACGGCAATTTCTTTTAAGCGTCCATTGGTAATGTATTTGGCAAATGCATATAAACCCAGTAATGCAATAAAAATAGTGAGTACTGCAGCAGTGAAAAATACCGACTGCAATTGTTCCTGCTTTTTAAAAAGCTTGCCGTAAAGTTCGTCGAGAAAGGCATAGCGAAAATCTTCTCCATCAAGTTTATTAATTTCAGGCCATTGCGCTTTTAATATAGCTAGTGCATCGGCCATTTTATTTTGTTCGATCTTGAGCAATATTTCTGTTTTAAAGCTGCCGCAAGGATCTTTAATCGTATAGATTGTGGGTTGAATTATGTTTTCAAAACCTTGCGTTTTAAAATCCTTTATTACACCAACTATTTTATAATCGATATCGCAACCCCTGATTATTTGTCCAACAGGATTTTTAATACCGTACCTGGCAACTGCACTTTCATTTACAATTGCCGAATTTATAGTGTCAGTTTTAAATTTGCTTGAGAAAAAACGCCCTTCTTTTAACTTAATATCCAAAGTTTCAAAATAATCAAACTCTACATTAACAAAATCAATATTAGCTTTTATACCGTTTGCGGTATAGCTGTTTATTCCATTTGAGCCGCCAGGAATAAATGTACTTACCGTTGCTGATTTGATACCTGGAACTTTTAGTATTTTTTGCCTGACAGGTTCGAAATTAATTGAGCCAAATTTGGCCGGATTATTAAACATTGTTAAATTTTTCACATAAACAACCTGATTTGCATTAAAGCCTAAATCTTCGCTCCGCATGTATTTTAATTGCGAATTGATGATGAATAAGCCAATAATGAAAATAACCGCCATACTAAATTGGAAAACCAGCAAAGCATTACGAAGCCAATAACTTTGTTTACTGGTAGTAAAATTGCCCTTAAGTACGAGCGATGGCTTAAAACCTGACAAAATAATTGCCGGATAAATGCCCGCGCAAAAGGTAATTAACCCTAAAATAACAGGTATTTTCCAGAATAAACCATTCGCAGTATGCCATATGGACAAATGAATCTGAAACAGGCTGTTGAATCTTGGCAAAGCTAATTCTGCCATAATCAAGGCTAAAATAATCGCGAAGAAGCATTGCATCAAGATTTCCACCAAAAACTGTTTGGTTAACTGGAAACGATAAGCACCCATAACTTTTTTTATACCGACCTCTTTAGCGCGCTTACCTGCTTGCGCTATACTCAAATTAGTGAAGTTGATACAGGCAATCACCAAAATCAAAACACCCAAAACAGAAATTGCTATTAATATTTTATAAGGAGCATCGTTACCCGCTTGTGGCTTTAAATGCTGGTTAGCCAATGGGTCTAAAAAGGTAGAGATACCCTTTATTTCTTTTATTGACTTTTTCTCGCTTTTGTCCTTCAATAATTCAGCACGGTATAAACCGGTAATTTTTTGTTCAAGATTTTCAACATCTGTTGCAGGTTTTACCTGTAAATAGATGGTGTAATCGTTCGTATTATAATGATCATTCTTGCCAAGTTCATTACCAATACTAACACCATCAAAAGTGAAGTTGGAATGCAGGTTATTTTTTACAGATCCATTAATCACTCCGGTTATTCCAGAAGTGCTTGCTCCAAAACCAACCATTTCTGGTTTATCATCCTGTTTATTCGGAAAAAGCGTTTTCATGCTTTCAGTGCTCAGATAAGTAAGTCGTTCGCTCTCTCCTGCCGGCTTTATGAGACCATTAGCGGGCTGGATATTTATAATTCTGGCGGCATCATAACTTACCTGTAGAATTTTTTTAGTAAACAGCGTATTTTTTCCTTTTTTAATTGTCAGTTCAAAAGCACTATCTTTTATTACACCTGCCGACACAACTTCTGGAAAATTTTGCCTGATTGCTTTAGCAAAAGGGGCCGCAACATAATTGGTTTTAAATTCCGGGTATCTTATTCCAACAACATAAATATTTTCGTAATTCGGATTTTCCTGATCAAAACTGGTTTCATAGGTAAAATAGAGCGTTACCAGAATAAACGCAGCCAAAGCAATGGCCAGTCCGCCAATATTAATGGCCGCAATCCCTTTATTTCTCCATAGGTTCCGCAACGCGATCTTTAGATTTAATTTGAACATATTTTTTAGGTTGAAAGGCTAAAAGGTTAAAGGCTGGAAGGTTTAGGACGTTTTAGCCTTCTACCTTCTTACCCTCTTCCTTCCGACCTCTATTCATATTTCAAAGCATCAACAGGATTTGCCTTGGCCACTTTTAACGATTGTACGCTAACCGTCAAAATAGCTATCAATACCGATAATCCGATGGCGATGATAAACGGCAAAGGGGAAATTGATACACGATATTCATAAGCTGAAAGCCATTTATTGATAACGATATAAGCTAACGGAAATGCAATCAGGTTGGCGATGGCAACCAGTCTGACAAAGTCTTTATTCAATAAAGTGAGGATATTTGCTGTACTGGCGCCCAATACTTTACGGATGCTAATTTCCTTTTTGCGCTGCTCGGCCATAAATAAAGCCAGACCCAATAAACCCAGGCAAGAAATAAAAATAGCAAAACCTCCAAACCAGTTAGAAAGTGTTCCCAACAGTTTTTCATTTTTGAATTTTAATTTAAAGTTGTCATCAACAAACCCTATCGTGGCCGGATAAGCTGGATTTAGTCTCTTCGCTGTTTCGCTAATCTGGTTAACAGATGAGGTGATGTTGTTTTTATCATTTAATCTCATAATAATGGTAGTAACATTATCAGGGTTTTGCGCAATAAGTAAAGGAGTTGCTTTCTGATACGGAGATTCCATTACGTAATCTTTAATCACTCCAATGATCCTTACCGGCTGCCCCCATTTAATCATTTTACCGACAGGATCTTTAATTCCCATCACCTTAACCAATGCCTCATTAACCAATACATTAGCGGTATCTACAAAATCTTTAGAAAAGTCTCTTCCCTTTAAAATTTCCATACCAGTAGTTTTAGTGAGATCGAGGCTGGTAAACCTAAAGTTGATTAGGATTTGATCTTTTGGGTTTTTACCCGGCCAATTGATTCCATAAGTATTGTTACCACCACTAGTTAACGACAAGCTATACTCGGTATAGGCAGTTATGGCACCCGATTTAAGCAATTCATCTTTGAGGATTTCGCGTTTTTCCTTTTTAGAAAATTCACCTTCGGTAGAAATCTGTACCAGATTTGCTTTGTTGTAACCGATAGGTTTATTTTTAATATAGTTTAACTGCTGATAAATTACTGCAGTACAAACGATTAAACAGGCTGCGAATACAAATTGAAAAATAACCAGGAATTTACGAATTGACAATGAAGAGCCTCCGGCAAGTTTGAACCCTTTTAAAACTTTAACCGGATCAAAAGAAGAAAGATAAAAAGCAGGATAACTTCCGGCAATTACCGCAGTAAACAGGGTTAAGCCCAAAAACACAGTCCAAAATTTATAATCTTTATAATCTATCCCAAGGTTAATGCCCAATAAATTGTTAAAATACGGCAGGCTTACTTCAATTAAAACAAAAGCCACAAGCATGCTCAGTGTAGTTAATAAAACGGATTCGAACATGAACTGGCCTACCAGGTTATTTCTGGAAGAGCCGATAGCCTTACGCACGCCAACTTCGCGTGCCCGTTTCTCTGATTTGGCGGTAGAAAGGTTCATGAAATTAACGCAGGCAATTAGCAGGATACAAAAAGCCAAAAGAAAGAATATTCTGAGCTGATCTATCCTTCCGCCTACATTTTTGCCATTTTCAAATTTATCGTATAAATGCCATTTAGATAAAGGATGCATAATAGGTTCGCCATTAATTGCTTTATCGTGGGCCTTGATCATACCTTTCATCTGGTTATTGGCACGAGCAAAAAAGGAATTATCCTGAAGTTGAGCAAACAACATACAATAATTGTTTCCCCAGCCACTGTCTTTGGTCCATGGATTTAATTTTTCATACAATTTCCAGGACATAATATAATCTATTACCAATGTCGAATTTTTAGGCCGATCAGCAATAACACCTTCAACTTTCAAACTCTCCTTGTTATCCAGTTTAACTACCTTGTTAAGCGGATCTTCATTACCAAAAAGGTTGTTAGCTAATGTCTCTGTTAGAATTATCCCATCTAAACTGTTCAAAAAAGTATTCGGATTACCTCTCAATACCTTATAATCGAACATCTTAAGAAAATCCGGATCACCGAAAACGGCATTCATTTTAAAGTTATTCTGATTATAGGATAAAAGCATTGGCTCAGGATAAGATAAACGGCTTACCTTGGCCACACCAGGAACTTTTTCTTTGATTTCAGCTCTCAATTGCCCCGGGAAGGCCATAAAACTAAAGGTTTCTGAAGCGGTTTTTTGGTTATTGTAAAGCACATAAGTTTTATCATAATCGGTAAACTGCTTGTCATAACCATATTCGTAGGCTACATACAATAATAAAATCATGCAGCTGGCCAAACCAATGGCCAACCCGCCCAGATTGATCAGGGTGAAGCCTTTGTTGCGCCAAAGGTTGCGTAAGGCTATTTTTAGGTTGAGTCTAAACATCTTTTTAAGTTTGAAAGTTGACAGGTTGCAGGTTGTAAGGTTTTGGGCGCTTTAGCCTTCTACCTTAAAACCTTTTACCTTCTCTCCATTATTCATATTTAAGTGCATCAATAGGATTGGCCTTTGCCACTTTTACCGATTGCAAACTGACCGTTAACACTGCAATTAAAACAGAGATGACGATGGCGAGCAGAAAGGGTAGAAAGGAAATAGCCACACGATAATCAAAAGCAGACAGCCATTTATTGATGATGATATAAGCTAAAGGAAAGGCAATCATATTGGCAATGGCTACCAGTTTTATAAAGTCTTTATTCAGCAACACCAGGATATTGCCGGTACTCGCACCTAAAACCTTCCGGATACTGATTTCCTTTTTGCGTTGTTCGGCCATAAAAAGCGCCAGACCCAATAAGCCTAAACAAGAAATGAAAATGGCAAAACCACCAAACCAGTTTGAAAGTGAACCCAATAATTTTTCATTTTTAAATTTCTCTTCAAAAGATTCGTTTACAAATTTTCGGTTTACGGGATAATTTGGTTCCATCTGCTTTACCAGCTCATCAATTTTAGCCAGTGATGAACTGATGTTCTGATTTGGACTTAACCTTGCTATAAGTACCCTAGCGTCGCCATTTGTATTGGCCCTAAAAATCATCGGGGCCACTCTTTGATAAGCACTTTCTACCACAAAATCTTTTACAACACCAACAGTAGTTAGTTTTTTACCCCAGAAAGTGATTACCTTGCCTACCGGATTCTTCAATCCCATCATTTTTACGGCTGCTTCATTTAACAATACGCTATTGGTATCATTAGGAAATTTCGCAGAGAACTCCCTGCCGCTGATCATTTTAGTGCCAATCGTTTCAACAAAATCATATCCTATTGCCCTATGGTTGAAAGAAATAGCCTCATCCGGGTTTTTACCTTCCCAGTATACCGCCGTAGTATTGTCTCCTCCCTCAGTAAAATCTGTACTGAAAGAGGTAACATTGCTTACAGCGCCCGATGCTAACAGTTGGGTTTTAAGCAAGTCCAATTTAACGGGATCAGTTATTTTTCCTACTACAGCAATTTGAATCAAATTGGATTTGTCGTAACCAATGGGCTTGTTCTTAACATAATTGAGCTGCTGATAAATGACGGCTGTGCAAACAATTAAAGCTGCAGCAAAAACGAATTGGCCCACCACTAATACTTTCCTTACCGCAGCGGATGAATCTGTTTTAAGGGTGAAACCTTTTAAAACTTTTATAGGCTCGAAAGAAGATAGATAAAGCGCCGGATAACTGCCGGCAACCAATCCGGTCAAAATCATTAATCCCAACAAGGTTAACCAAAACAAGCCATTATGGTAGTCTATTGTTAGTTTAATATCTAACAAGCTATTAAAATATGGCAAACTAACCTCAATTAGGATAAAAGCTAAGACGGTTGCGATAAAAGTGAGGAGTAAGGATTCTAAAAAAAACTGATTTACCAGCGCTTTACGCGTTGACCCTATTGCTTTACGAACGCCAACTTCTTTTGCCCTGCGCTCTGAGCGTGCTGTAGATAAATTCATAAAATTCACACAGGCAATTAGCAAGATGCAAAAGGCAAGCAATAAAAATATTTTAAGCTGATCTATTTTTCCACCTACTGATTTACCGTTAACAAAATCATCATACAAATGCCATTTGTTTAAAGGATGCAGCAAAGCTACCGATGTATTATCTTTTTGATTGCGTTTGTAAATACCATGCATCAAATCATTTGCAGTATTGAAAAAATTATTATCCTTTAACTGAACAAGCGTTAAACACATATTATTTCCCCAATTGCCTTTCTTCATCCAGGGTTCTCGTTTTTCGAACAGTGCCCAGGGCATAATGCACTCAAAAGCCAGGCTACTGTTGGCAGGCACATCTTCTATTACGGCTTCTACCTCTAATACATCCTGATTTTCAAGCTTCACCATTTTATTAATAGGATCCTCATTTCCAAATAACTTTTTTGCAAAAGATTTGGTGAGGATAATGGTGTTTACATTTTTCAAAACCTGAACGGGGCTTCCCTCAAGAAATTTGTAGTCGAGTATTTTAATGAAATTTTGGTCAGCAAAGATGGCACTACTATTTATTTTATTATCGCCAACGGTAACGAGTTGTTTTCTCGGATAAGTAGTGTGAGCGGCATATTTAACACCAGGGATTTTTTCCTGCACTTCTTTAGCCATCACATTGGGTGTCCAGGCCCAGCTAAAAGTTTTACCGCTTGCCTTCATGTTTTGATAAACTACATAAGTTTTATCATGATTGGAGAATTGCTTATCGTAACTCCACTCGTAAGCCACATAAAGTAACAAAACCATGCAACTGGCCAAGCCAATGGCTAAGCCACCGATATTAATCAGAGAGAAACCCTTGTTTTTCCAAAGGTTCCGTAAGGCTATTTTCAGGTTTAATTTGAACATATTGCTAAGGTTGAAAGGTGGAAGGTTAAAAGGTTGGAAGGTTTTCGCGCGTAAACCATACGCCTTCTACCTATGAACCTTTTACCCTTATTTGCCAATCCCAGATCTTCCCATCCGGGAAGATTATTGGGCGGCTATCATTAACTAAACTAAAATCTTTTTTTAGGTGTAAGGTTTAGGACTGAAGGTTTAAGGAAGATTAACCTTACACCCTAAACCTTTTACCTTAAACCTCTATATCAGTTCTTCGTTTCTACTTTTATTTATCTTTTCCGAAATCACATGACCATCTTTCAGGTTAATGATCCGGTTAGAGAAACTGGCATCGTGGCTGGAGTGGGTTACCATTACGATGGTGGTTCCGGTTTCGTTCAATTCGCAAAGCAACTCCATTACTTCGTTACCATGTGAGCTATCCAGGTTTCCGGTAGGCTCATCGGCCAAAACCAATTTCGGCTTGGTAACCAAGGCTCTTGCTACCGCTACCCTTTGCTGTTGTCCGCCGGATAACTGTTGTGGAAAATGCCCGGTACGGTTTACAATATTCATTCGCTCGATGATTTCGTTTACCAGTTTCTTACGCTCTCCGGCAGGAACCTTGTTATAAATTAAGGGCAATTCAATGTTCTCAAAAACGGTTAATTCATCGATCAAATTGAAATTCTGGAAAACGAAACCCATGTTTCTCTTTCGGAAATTTGAGCGCTCCCTGTCGTTGAGGGTTAAAAGCTCTGTATCGATAAATTTGTAGCTTCCGCTTTCGGGCTTATCCAATAAACCCATTACATTTAACAAGGTAGATTTCCCACAGCCCGATGGCCCCATGATGGAAACAAACTCTCCCGCTGCAACGTGAAGATTGATTCCGTTAAGCGCGGTCGTTTCTACCTCTTCCGTTTTGTAAACTTTTTCCAGATTTTCTATTTTAATCATAATTCTAGTATCAAGTATTTAGTATCAGGTATTGAGTAGCAAGTATTTAGTAGCAAGTATCAAGACCTGATTATATTTTTTGTTTAACTTTAAACCCATTTCTTAAAGAACACCAACCTCCAAACTCCAAACTCCAAACGCACTACTTATTAATCTCCACCTGGTCGTATTGATTAAACTGATCATAAGATGAGGTAATTACTTCGTCGCCTTTATGCAAACCATCCAATATTTCATAATACAGATAGTTTTTTCGCCCGATTTTAACGTTTTTCTTAGTTGCTTTTCCATTCTTTACTAAAAAAACCCACGAGCCACCTGTGCTCTGGAAAAACTGTCCCTGGGCAAGGAGCAATGATTTACTATTATCAGACAAAGTTAACTTTGTTTGTAAAGATAATCCACGTCGCAAACCTTCAGGTGCCGGACCTTTAAAAACCATTTCTACCTGGAACTGGCCAGCTGTAACCTCAGGAATGACCTTGCTTACGGTTAAATTATAAGTTTTACCATTAAATTCACAGTTGGCGGTTTGTCCTTCTTTTACACGGTTGATGTAATACTCATCAACCCCTGCCTGCAGTTTGTAACCTTGTAACACATCAATCTTTCCGATCATTTCGTTGGCATTATAAGATTTACCAATTACCGGATCGTATGAAGAAAGTTTACCGGAAACCGGCGCTTTAATGGTCATATTTTCAATGTTCTTGCGGATCATCTCCAAGCTTTCGTTCATTTGCCCCATCGATTGGTCGATCTGGGTCAGTTGCATTTTACGACTCTGATTTTCCTGTTTAATCGCCTGGCGAACGATTTTCAATTTACCCTGGTAATATTCGTAATCCTGGTTAGATTTATTAAATTCCTGGAGTGTAATTACCTTTTTGGCAAAAAGTGCACTGTCCAATCGATACTGGCGGGTTGCGGTACGTAAATTATTCTCCACATCCAATACATCCTGATTCAGGATTCTTTGATTTTGTTCTAAATCCAACCTCGATTTACGTAGTTGATTAATTTGTTCAGTAGCAGCTGTCTGTTGCGAAGTATACCCCAACATGGCATTCGAATTTGCAATACGTAACAGTGGTGTACCTTTCACTACGGATGCGCCATTTTCAGTAAAAATTTCCGCAACTGTTCCTCCTTCTGATGAACTTACAATTACCGAAGTTAAGGGAACTACACTGGCATTTAACAGCACTACATCTTCAAAATCACCGTATTCTACTTTACTGATGGTCAACTTATCTGCATCGGCACTATAAACTTTTTTGAGTGACAAAGTATAGCCATAAATTACAATTGCTACAAAAGCAACTGTGCCACCTATCATTAACAGGGTTTTAGTGCTAAATCTTTTCTTCTCTATTTTTTTATCCATTGTTTGGTTTACTGTTTGGTCTGCTAGTAACCAAGCTTGTGCCAAAACACCAGGTCACACTTAAATCACTGATTAACAGGCATTAATTAATTATTTTATTTTTGACATGTTCGTTATCGGACAGTTAATGTGCGGGAGCGGACAGTTTTATTAAATTTGCCCATCCTTTCAGCACCTTATTGAAGGGGTAGCATTAGCAAAATAAGAGATACTAACTTAGAGGCAAGGTTATGTTAGACGCCACTGTTTTAATTATTGACGATGATGACGATATCCTGCTAAGTGCCCGTTTGTTTTTAAAGCAACAGGTAAAGCAGGTAATTACATGTAAATCGCCCAAAGAAATTAACGTTTTGTTGAGCAAAAATGAAATTGATATCATTTTGCTGGATATGAATTATCAAAAAGGTGCCAGCGATGGCAGAGAAGGCCTTTATTGGTTAGAACATATTTTATCTATTGATAAAGATTATGTGGTGATACTAATGACTGCCTTTGGTAATGTTGAACTTGCAGTAAAAGCAATAAAAAAAGGTGCTACCGATTTCATCCTTAAGCCTTGGGAAAATGAAAAGCTGTTTGCCACCATTTCATCTGCATCAAAACTTCGCGAATCGACCAAAAAGGTTAAAAAGCTTGAAAAAATACACACATCTCTTCAAAAAGATCTTACAAGAGGATTTGAGAATATTGTTGGTCAGGCTACCGAAATAAGGCAATTACAGCACACGCTATTAAAAGTTGCCCCTACCGATGCAAATGTGCTGATCCTGGGTGAAAACGGAACCGGAAAACAGGTGTTCGCCTATGAGATCCACGGAAATTCACAACGGAAAAACCAGGTATTTATGCATGTAGATTTAGGTGCCTTAAACGAAAATCTATTTGAAAGTGAATTATTCGGTTATGCTAAAGGCGCTTTTACCGACGCCAAAGAAGATAAACCCGGCCGCTTTGAGCTAGCTGATGGGGGGACGATTTTTTTAGATGAGATTGGAAATTTAACCCTACCACTTCAGGCCAAGTTATTAAGTGTTTTGCAAAACCGAACGGTTACCCGTTTGGGCGAAAGCAAAGAGCGTAAAGTAAATGTACGCCTCATCACGGCAACCAATATGCCATTGAACGAAATGGTCGCAAAAAATACATTCAGGCAGGATTTATTGTTCCGCATTAATACAGTAGAACTTTTATTGCCGGCATTACGTAAACGTGGCGAGGATATTTTACTTTTGGCCAATCACTTTTTGCAGGTTTTTAGTGCCAAATACCATAAAAATGTTCAAAAAATAAGCAATAAGGCCCAGGAAGCATTATTAAAGTATCAATGGCCAGGCAATGTACGCGAATTACAGCACGTGTTGGAAAGAGCCGTTATTATGAGCGATGGAGCTGATATTACTGAAGATGATCTGCAGCTAAGTCCGCAACGTTACGCACAGAACAACACACTGCCAGATGAAATGGCTCTGGAAGATATGGAGAAAATGATGGTGCAGAAGGCCATTGATAAACACAAAGGAAACATATCAAAAGCAGCGGCAGAATTAGGCTTAACCCGCGCAGCACTTTACAGAAGAATTGAGAAATTTGGAATCTAAGAGAGGTTTGAGGTATAAGGTTTAAGGCGTAAGGTTATAATACCGTTCTTCAACCCTATACCCATACACCTCAAACCCTAAACCTTTACAATGTTCTACCAACGCTTTACCTTCCGTTTAATATTCCGCCTGCTGACCATCAATCTGCTTGGCTATCTTTTATTTTACCTCATTAAAAACACCGAGCTCTGGTTTACCATTACAGGCGTTGCACTGATTTTATTGGGTACTATCATTTCCCTTTATTACTATATCAATCAGATTCGGTCGGATATTAACCGTTTCATTTTGGCTGTAAAAACGAGAGATCATACCTTAAACTTCAGAAACAAAACAACCAGAGGCAGTTTCCCGGAGCTATACGAATCGTTTACTGATATTTTACAGGTTCACAAACAAATTAAACTGGAACAGGAAGCCATGTTTCAGCTGATCAAAACCATTTTAGAGCAGGTTCCGGTTGGGGTAATCGTGGTGAGCAATACAACAGCAGAAAAAGATAACGAGATTGCCTTTTTCAATCAGGCCGCTTCTAACCTTTTAGGTGTACCTGCCTATAAATACTGGCATCGGTTAAAAGAGCATCTGCCAGAGTTCGGAGCAGAAATAGAGCAGATTTCAACAGGTGGAAAACGGTTTCTGGAACTTAAGATTCAGGATAAACTAACCCAGTTATCTACTGAAGTGATTCCTTTAAACCTTTACGGGAAGAACTACATCATCATCAGCTTTCAGAACATTAAAGATGAAATTGAGCAAAAAGAAACTGAAGCCTGGAACAGGTTAGTCGGTGTTATTTCGCATGAAATTTTAAATTCCATCACGCCTATCAGTTCCTTATCAGATACAATCAACAAAATGGTAACCGATAAAAAGGACTTAACTGAAGATGAAATGGAAGACCTTAAAACAGCCCTGCATACGATCCAAAGGCGCTCATCCGGTTTACTGGATTTCGTAAAAGATTACCGTTTAATTGCCGAACTGCCTACACCAAACCTTGAGCCGCATACCATTGGAGAAATATTAAAACACATTAAGGTACTGATGCAGCCATTTGCTAAAGTTAAAAATGTGGTGCTGGATGTAGAACAGACTTCATCAAAAATCACCATTCAGCTGGATCTGAAATTAATAGAACAGGTATTAATTAACCTGATTACCAACAGTATTTATGCGGTCGAAAATAAGGATATGCCTAATATCAATGTAAATTACCGTTTAGAAAACACCAAGCTATATATAGATGTTAGTGATAATGGAAAAGGTATAGACGCTGATGATCTTGAAAAAATATTCGTTCCATTTTATACCACCAGGAAAAATGGATCGGGTATAGGATTAACCATCAGCCGTAACATCATGAAAATGCACAGAGGCAGTATCGAAGTTATATCTACTCCCGAAAGTGGTACAACTTTTTCGCTGGTATTTAATTATGTTTAATCATCTGAATGTTTTTTTGACCTAAAAATTCAAACAAAACCAGTTTGATATGCTTTTAAAGATGTAGATACATCAAATACGAGCATGAAGACAGTTATAATATCGAACAGACTCCCCGTTAAAATCATTGAAGAAAATGATGAATACACGTTTATTCCCAGCGAGGGCGGCCTTGCCACCGGCCTTGGCGATGTGTATAAATCTGGCAATTCCATCTGGATCGGATGGCCGGGAATTGAGGTTCCGGCAGAACGTCAGGAAGAAGTTACACACAAACTTGCCGAATTAAACCTCTATCCGGTTTTCCTCACCCAAAATGAAATTAACTTATATTACGAAGGCTTCTCAAATGAGGTATTATGGCCTGTATTTCATTATCTGGTTACCTATGCACATTACGAACAAAGTTATTGGGATTGCTACCGATCGGTGAATGAGAAATTTGCAAAAAGTGCCATGCAGGTACTGGGCATAAGAGATAAAATCTGGATTCAAGACTATCAACTGCTCCTTTTACCAGGTATTTTAAGAGAAAAACTTCCAAATGCGACTATTGGTTTTTTCCAGCATATCCCTTTTCCATCATATGAAATTTTCAGGCTAATTCCCTGGCGGGAGGAATTGTTAAATGGTTTAATAGGCGCTGATCTGATTGGTTTCCACACCTACGACGATGTCCGCCATTTTATCAGCACAGCCACACGTTTGCTGCCTGTAAATTCCTCATCAAACGTACTCAACAGCCATGAAAGGCAAATCGTAGTTGAAGCTTTCCCTATGGGAATAGATTATGATAAATTTTCAAATCTAACCGAAACGGAAGAAGTCAAAAAAGAAATTGATTATTTCAGGACTGGGAAAGAAGAAATGAAAGTAATCCTCTCTATCGACCGGCTAGACTATAGTAAAGGCATACTCGAAAGGTTAAAAGCAATGGAATTACTATTGCAGCACCATCCCGAGTATATTGGCAAAATCGAGCTTTTCATGATTGTGGTTCCCTCCAGGGATACCGTGCCACAATATAGTGAGCTGAGAGACCAGATTGATCAGTTTGTAGGAAACTTAAATGCAAGATACCGTTCAATGAACTGGATCCCGGTAAATTATTTTTACCGCTCATTCCCCATTGAAGTACTTTCTGCACTTTACGCTACGGCCGATATCTGCCTGGTAACGCCGATGCGCGATGGGATGAATCTGGTCAGTAAAGAATATGTGGCCAGCCGGAACCATAATGATGGTGTATTGATTTTAAGCGAAATGGCAGGTGCTTCCAAAGAATTAACTGATGCTGTAATTGTTAACCCGAATAATATGGGCGACATTATGGAAGCCATTGTAGCTGCACTAAAAATGCCTTTGGAAGAACAACAGCAACGCATGACAGCCATGCGGGCAATAGTAGAAAAATTTAACGTTAAACATTGGGTTAACAATTTTATTTTAAGATTAAACGAAGTGAAAGATTCTCAAAAATCATTATTAACTAAACACGCAGTCAATTCGATCAATGAGGTAATTGCTGCTAAATATGCAACAACAACCGACAGGGTTCTATTTTTGGATTATGATGGCACACTGGTAGATTTTACCGGGAACATTGATGATGCCTCTCCTGACGACGAACTTTATGATTTAATTGAAAACCTGACCCTTGATCACGCCAATAAAGTGGTGATTATCAGCGGAAGGCGACATGAGACACTGGAGCAGTGGTTTGGGCATTTAAAGGTAGACCTGATTGCTGAACATGGTGCATGGCAAAAATCGTATGGAGATAAGTGGAATAGTCTGCCCCTGCTTACCGACCAATGGAAACAGGAAATAAAGACTTTATTAGAAACCTATACCGACCGTACTCCCGGATCGTTCATTGAAGAAAAAAGCTATTCAATGGTATGGCACTATCGAAAAGCAGAAGATGGATTAGGTGATTTACGGGCCAATGAAATCGTTAGCCACATGAAAATTCTGGCTGCTGATAAAGGACTGCAGTTGATGCCAGGGAACAAAGTAATCGAGTTTAAAAATATAGAAGTTAATAAAGGAAAAGCTGCTTTAAACTGGTTATATGATAAAAACCCCGATTTCATTCTGGCATTAGGCGATGACCATACCGATGAAGACATTTTCAAAGTACTGCCAGACGATGCTTTTACCATAAAAGTTGGCAATAATATTTCAGAAGCAAAGTATTACTTAAATGATTTTAAAGAAGTAAGAAAGTTACTTTGGAGTTTAGTTAAAGAAGAGTTTATAGAACGGGGTTAATAAATATATAGTTAATTAATACCATAATGCCAAGGTCTGTGTCCATGCAGACCTTTTTTCTTATGGGATCAATCGTCTTCTCAAGCGGAGTGCAAAGTATTCGAAAACCTATGAGTTAGACCGCTATCAGCTTTAGATAACGATATTTTTATTGAGGTTTTCCATATCCATTAAATCACTCCGCAACGTCACACTGAACTTGTTTCAGGTTCTTTTTTACCGGAGAGATCTATCCCTCCCCTAAGCCAGTGTCTGTGTCCCCACAGACCCTTTTTTAATAGCTTTGACAACGTCAAACATGCGTTTTACCTATCATAGTTGTCAAAGCTTAATCTATAATCTTACAAAAATATCGGCCTGTCCAGCTTAATCGCAATGCGGTAAGCAGCGTTCATCAAACCTACATGACTATAAGCCTGCGGGAAGTTACCCCATTGACTACCTGTTTTGGCGTCAACATCTTCGCTAAACAATAGCAGGTGGTTACAGTATTTAATGATATTTTCAAACTCCTTAATCGCTTCGTCAGTACGGCCCACACAGGCCAAAGCTTCTACATACCAAAATGCGCAGATTAAAAATGTGGTTTTGGGTTTACCGAAATCATCAGCATGCAGGTATCGGTAAAAAAGTCCATCTTCAGTTTTGAGTTCCTTTTCTAAAGCAATTAAATGGTCCTTTGCCCTGTCAGAAGCGGGATCAAGATAATTCATCATAATCAGCTGTAGTGTGCTGGCATCCAAATGTGGACTTCCTACAGCATTGGTATACACTTTTCTTTCCGGATCGTAGCAGGCTTCAATATGTGTTGAAGCTTTCTCAATCAGCAGATTTGCACGTCTTTCGAAATCTTCATTACCAATGGTTTTAGCCATTTTTAAAGCAGCCTGTGCGCCTGCCCATTGGAAAAGGTTACTATAACAATGCACATTGGCAATGTTTCTGAATTCCCATATTCCGGCATCCTTTTCATCAATGGTACGTTCAATTTTAGAAAGTACACTTTCAATCCACTTTACTGAATCACCACGTTCCGAAAAAACAAAACGGTGGTCGGTGTAAAGTGGCAGCATAGAAATCAAAACCTGTCCATAAATATCATTCTGAATGTGTTCGTATGCCTGATTTCCAATCCTAATGGGCTGTTCTCCTTTATAACCATCAAGATGATCAAGAGTGCGTTCGGTAATTTGTCTTTCGCCCGCAATACCATATAAAGGCTGGTAACGCACATCTTCAGCACGCGAAATATCGGACAGGTAATTAAAATACCGTTCCATTTCTTCAAAATGTCCGATATGGTTTAAGGATGTGAGCACATAGTGCGAATCGCGCAGCCAGCAATAGCGATAATCCCAGTTTCTTGTGCTACCTGGTGATTCGGGCAAACTGGTGGTACTTGCGGCTATAATGGCACCTGTGTCTTCATATTGGTGGATTTTCAAAACGAGGGCCGAACGGATTACAAATGGCTGGTAAAAACCTGCTATTGATGAATGTTTAATCCATAAACGCCAATAAGAAATGGTTTCCCTTAAAAAATTCTCTGCTGTACTGACTATCGGTGCTTCTAAATTTTGTCCATAAGTCATCACCAAATACTTTGGCTCGTTCAGAACAAATGCTTTCTCGTCGAAGATATAGGTAAGTGATACATTCGTACTTAAGCGGATATTTTCATCACAGCCCAAATAGTCGATGTGATTGCTTCCCCTGCTTGATCTCATTTTACCTTTTCCATAATCGCAAACCGGCTCACACTTAATGGTAATGCGCGGGTTACCTTCCAAAGGCTCAATTTTTCTGATAAACATCAGTGGTTTAAAATAGCGATCGTATAAATGAAAACGGGGTGCAAAATCGGTAATCCGGTATTTTCCGTCTTCGGCGGTAATCTCCGTTCTTAGAACATTGGTATTCTCGATGTAATATTGATGAGAAGTAAATTCGCCCTGAGGCAAAATCGAAAATTCACCTCCTTTTTTTTCATCCAATAAACTGCCAAATACAAAAGGGCTATCAAAACGTGGCCAGCAAAGCCAGGATATATCAGTATTTTTATTTACGTGAGCAATAAAAGCGCAATTCCCTATAATTCCTGTTTGATAAAGGTGTTGATGATCGGTCATAAACTATTTTTTGTTTATTTACTAACAAGTTTACCGGGAAAATGTTGGATAGAAAGATAAAAAGACATTATTTACCCAGGGTTTTCGCTGGAATAAACGGAAAAGACCTCACAGATTTTTGAAATCTGTAAGGTCTTGAAAGATTCTTCGGTTCGCTCAGAATGACAATATATCTTAAATTACTGTACCACTTGGTACAACAGCGCCTTTTTTAATAACCACTATACCATCTTTTACAGCATAAAGCTCAAAATCGCCATCTTCCAAATGATCGCCGCCATTAATTTTAACATCGTTACCAATACGACAATTTTTATCAATGATGGCGTTATTGATGAAGCAACGATCGCCTATTCCGATCAAAGAATTTCCCTTACTGTTTTCTTCCTGTATCTCTTCTAAAGTCTGGTACCTGTCGCTACCCATAATATAGGCATTGGTAATTACCGTATCCTTTCCTATCCTCGACCTGATCCCTAAAACAGCATGTTCTACCTTGCTGGCCTGAATAATACAGCCTTCAGCAATAATGGTCTTATCTAAAGTGGTACCCGAAATTTTCGAGGGTGGCAACATCCTTGCCCTGGTAAAAATAGCATGGTTGCTATCGAACATATTAAACTTCGGTATTTCATCTGTCAGGCCTAAATTGGCTTCAAAGAAAGATGAAATGTTACCGATATCGGTCCAATAACCCTCATATTGGAAGCTTAAAACCCTGCTTTCCCTAATAGCTCTCGGCAAAATTTCTTTACCAAAATCCTTTTCCTCTTCGTTTTCGTTTAAGATATTGATCAGGTAATCGCGGTTGAAAACGTAGATCCCCATCGATGCCAGAAAGTTGCGCCCTTCTGATTGCATTTCTTCACCCGTATCAGAAACCCAATCCTCTAATCCGGTTTTAGGTTTCTCGATGAAAGAAGTAATCATGTTTTCCTCATCAGCCTTTAAAATACCAAAATCAGTTGCGTCTTTTGCAGTCACCGGAATGGTAGCAATGGTAATTTCTGCAGCAGCTTCGATATGTTTCTCAATCATATCTTTAAAATCCATCTGGTAAAGCTGATCACCGGAAAGGATTAAAATATAATCAAATTCATGAGAAACGATGTGATGCATACACTGACGGACAGCATCTGCGGTACCCTGGAACCAGCCAGAGTTTTGCACCGTTTGCTCGGCAGCTAAAATATCAACAAAAGCCGTACTGAAGTGACTAAAGTGATAGGTATTTTTAATGTGTTTGTTTAGGGATGCCGAATTAAACTGGGTTAACACAAACATACGGTGGATACCCGAATTGAGGCAGTTCGAGATTGGAATGTCTACCAAACGGTATTTACCAGCTATCGGAACTGCCGGTTTAGAACGTGTTTGTGTTAGTGGCGATAATCTAGAGCCCTGGCCACCGCCAAGGATAACGCCTAAAACTTTGTCAGTCATGCTTAAGCTTATTTTAAATTTTGGTATAATTCTATATAATTCAAGGCTGCCCTATCCCATGAATGATCAATTTTCATCATAGTTTTTCTTACAGCTTTAAAGGCTTTTTTATCATTGTAAAATCCAACTGCACGGTTAATAGAATGTGTAACATCCCAAATACTCGTTTGGTCATGGCAGATCCCGAAACCATTGTCGCCGATATCGATCACGGTATCTCTCAGCCCTCCAACCCTACGCACAATCGGAACCGTTCCGTAGCGTAAAGCATAAAGCTGGTTCAATCCACAAGGCTCCACTCTTGACGGCATGATCAGAAAATCCGCACCTGCATATATTTGATGCGAAACCTGTTCATTATAACCGATATAAGCATTGTATCTGCCTCCAAAGAAATCCTTCAACTGGTTTAACCTTCCTTCCACCCAACTATCTCCCGAGCCTAAAACCAAAATATTGATGTTGTCGCCATGCTGTTGCAAAGCGGTATAAAAAATGTCCGGCAAAATATCGGCACCTTTTTCGTCAACCAATCTTCCTATAAAAGTAAACAGGGGCTTAGATGAATCTAATTGAAAAACATCGCAAAGTGCTTTTTTGTTTGCCAATTTCCCAGCTTCGACAGTTTTTATGGTGTAACCCTTATTCAGCATTGGGTCTGTTTCAGGATTCCATACTTCGTTATCAATTCCATTTAATATCCCAACTGATTTCCAACGTTCCTGTCTTAACAAACTTTCTAGTCCGCGCGCATTGCCCATCATTTCTTCCAGGTAAGTTGGCGACACAGTAGTTACCTTCCAGGCACATTTAATAGCAGAAGCAAGGGGATTTATGGCATCATCCCAACCCAGTAAACCACCCTTCCATAAATCGAAGGCCGGTAAATAGTACAATTTATCCCAGCCAAACTGGCCCTGATATTGAGCGTTATGAATGGTTAAAACCGTAGGCACAATGCTTATCGGCTTATATTTTATGCAATTTGAAACCATAAAAGGAATCAATCCTGTATGGTGATCATGACAATGTATTACGTCCGGGCGATGCTCCCATTGCACCATCCAATCGAGGGTAGCAATCTGAAAAGCCATAAATCTTTCCGTATCGTCGCCGTAACCATATACATTTGGGCGGTCTGTTAAGCCCTGTATATGAATAATATATAAGTCGAAACCCAGTTTATTGGTTTTTTCTTTTAAAATACGGTACTGAAAGTGGTTATTCCCATAATTTGCCCAGGCATCATAAGTAACTTCAAATTCACTTTCGCGGATAAATTTGGTATCGTAAGCAGGCACAACCACTTTGGCAATGTGGCCCAGTTTATTCTGGTATTTCGGTAAGGCCCCTACTACATCGGCTAAACCACCAACCTTTGCAACTGGGTAACACTCGGCACTTATATGTATAATTTCCATCAAATATTTGCAGTAGATAACTGAAGTAAGTTACTAATTGTTTTGAGTTTTGCAAATAATGAAAATTATATTTTTAGTTGATTATTACCTTCGTCAAGCTGAATTTATTTTAGCATTTACTTACCTGGAAAGCCCCTGAAATGAGTCCCGGGTGATGGTTCTTCTGAGATTAATTCAGGTTTTATTAGAAAGTGAATGTTTAGTTTTCTGTGGCGACCTGCAGCCCTGCTTTCCGCTATAAGTCCTCACTACGTTCCGGGCTTACCGCTACAATCAGGCTTATAAACAAAGTTGGTTTCCCGCCAAACGCTGGAAATGTGGTATTGGGCACAATTTTCTGCTGAGTTGTCGAGAGGAACTTGTCATCTCCTGGAATGCGGAACGACGAGATCTTACCCTCTGTTCGCATCGTTTTAGTTTAGACTTTTCAGCGTTGATCTTTTTTAATTCTGCGGGAACAAACCGCTAATCATTTTCCGCTGATCTCTCAGATAAACGCAGAGATTTTTCCAAGCAGCTATTTACCTCAAAGACCTTGAAACATGTTTAGGGTAACAGCTGTTCAGAAAATTAATTCAGGTTTTATTAGAAAGTGAATGTTTAGTTTTCTGTGGCGGCCTGCAGCCCTGCTTTCCGCTATAAGTCCTCACTACGTTCCGGGCTTACCGCTACAATCAGGCTTATAAACAAAGTTGGTTTCCCGCCAAACGCTGGAAATGTGGTATTGGCCAAAATTTTCTGCTGAGTTGTCGAGAGGAACTTGTCATCTTTTGGAATGCGGAACGACGAGATCTTACCCTCTGTTCGCATAGTTTTAATTTAGACTTTTCAGCGGTGATCTTTTTTTAATTCTGCGGGAACAAACCGCTAATCATTTTCCGCTGATCTCGCAGATAAACGCAGAGATTTTTCCAAGCAGCTATTTTCGCAAAAGATCCTGAAATAATTTGAGCGTGAAGCCACCTATAATATGAAAATGCAATACATAAAAAAACCGCTTAAATCCATAAGCGGTTTTTAACAACAAAACAAATATATTTCTGGTTAAAAATAGCTAGTACTCTTCAGCAATAATTTCGTAGAAATCGCGGATGGGTTGAAATTGAGGGTGTAATGAAACCACATCGCCAAAAACCAATAGCGCCGGGGCCGTTATTCTTTTATCTTCCACAATCTCAGCAATGGTGTCAACTATACCTACCACAATTTTTTCGTCAGGGGTGGAACCATTTTGGATGACGGCAACTGGCAACAGATTTTTACTTTCTGACTGAAAAATAGCTGCAATCTCTTTTACTTTTTCAATCCCGTTTAAAACAACTATCGTAGCTTTCGTTTTTGCAGCTATGTACAAATCTTCCGAAATTTCACCTTTAGAATTGGTTCCGGTTACTGCCCAAAAGCTTTCGCTCATATCCTTATAAATCATAGGAATCTTTTGCAAACTTGGCGCACCTGTAGCACTCGAAATCCCAGGAATGATTTCAGTAGGGATACTATAAGATTCTGCTGCATCTATTTCTTCATATCCTTTTGCAAAGAAAAACGGGTCGCCGCTTTTTAAACGTACAACATGACCATAATTTAAAGCATAGTCAATGATGAGCCTGTTTACTGCATCCTGAGAAAATGATTCATCATCAGAACGTTTGCCCACATAAACTTTAGGAATACCATTTGGTGCATGACACAATAAAGCTTCGTTTACATTTGCATCATACAAAACAACATCAGCTGTTTTTAATGCCTTAACCCCTTTTAAACTAAATAAATCCGGGTCACCAGGACCAGCACCTATTAATGTAATTTTTGGTTCAATGTTCGCTTTTTCTACTTTATTCAAAATCATAACTGAAAGTTTATGTCCGTTATCCATTCGTTCTACAATACAAATATATAAAGTCTATAGAAATTGTAGTAATTTATTTTAAAATAATTTTATAACTATTGTTCAGAACAAATTGAAGGCTCTCTGTATAGTTGTCTCCCAATCTTATAACTATCGCTCGAAATGATAGTACCGCAAACGGAGCTTAACAAGCAAAAAAATCTCCGAGCTTTCTGTGCATCCGTGGCAACAATAAACTATAATCTATACATTAGGCCCTAGCGAGACGCTAGGACCAGTAGTGAGCAATCAGATCTCGCGCATGCGGGAGCCACGAAGTGCCAGCGAAGCTAATCTTAAATCACCCGCTAATAGCGATCGTTGTAAGGTTACTTCCCCGAAAATCGGGGCAGGTCGTTGGCTAAAAAGCCTTTTAGCAATGACAAACTAAATTATTCCTCAGAGTGTAAGACCAAGCGTTTATTTACAATCCACTTCTGAAAAAGTAAATTTCCCGGCTTCGTAATTAATGGGCTTTCCTTTTACAAAATAAGATCTTCCCAAAGTAGTTTCAATCTGTGCAACTCCCATAATGAGTTTACCATTTTTCTTTAAAAAAGCCAGTGGGTTGGTAAATGCCTTTGTGGTATCTTTACCTGTATTAAACCGATAATCAACCAGTAAAGTATCGCCGTTAAATTTTCCACTTATTTTGCCGTTATTTTCAGGTTTGTCAGCATATTTTACCAAAAGTGAACCGGTTATTTTGCCAGATGCCATTGTTTTTACAATCATAGCAGCACTGTCTTTTTCGAAGAAAGCGGCATAACAGGTTTGATTGACTAATGAATCTTTTTTTGCTGTATCAGTCTTTTTCTGTGATTGGTTACAGGCAAAAACGAAGGGCATAGCCGCTAAAGCGAAATACAAGAGATTTTTTTTCATGTTTTGGAATTTGGGTTTCCGTTTATATTGTAATAACGAGATGAAAAATCTGAATCGTTTCCATAAGTTAAATATACAAAAAACCTGTAAAGAAAAACGGGGCAACCATTTGGTGCCCCGCTGAAATTGCTTTCGCATTAGAATAATCTAAAGCTTTCATTATTATATTTGGTTGTGGTTCTCCAAGCTAAGGATTTCTGGATTACAATATTTTAGGATCAGTTAGTGAATTAGCGATTTATTAATTTTTATTTTCCATCTTACATTTCATATCGCCCATTCTTCCATCATTAACGAGTTAAGAATATCAAGATTTTAGCCGTATCCTCCAACACTACCCATTATTGATCATTGAAAATTGCTTATTGGCTATTTCAAATTTTCCATCTTCCATCCAACATCTTCACCCTATCGCCTACTCCACTGCCGCCCTAAACATGAGCGCGCCAACGGTTAAATTGCTCCGGGTATCAACTAAAATAGCAGAACCATTTGCCCGGTTATCATCATATAAATCAAAAGCCAACGCATCAGCGGTTTTCACAATTACACGGCCAATATCATTCAATTTAAATTCTTCTGCAGCATGCTTTTCTAAAGTATTGATATCTACTTTATGTAGAATTTCGCTGATTTTACATTTGGTAACTTTGCTATTATGTTGAATATTATACATGATGGAAGTATCAAGGGCACGCGTATCCATCCAGCAAAGATCTGCTTCAATCAGTTTTGTTTCCTGTGGCAAAGCCGATGCATTTACAATGGTATCACCACGACTAATGTCGACATCATCTTTTAAGTGAATAATAACCGATTGACCAGCATGTGCAGCATCAAGTTCTTCATCAAAAAACTCAATCTTCTCTACAACAGAACTTGCTCCTGAAGGAAGGACCGTAACTTTATCATTTAATTTGAAAGTTCCGCTTAACACACGTCCAGCATAACCCCGGTAATCATGCAGTTCGGCGGTTTGCGGACGAACTACCCATTGTACGGGCATCCGCGCCAGTTGAGATTGATCTAAGTGGTCGGTATCTACCTTTTCCAGAAAATGCAACAAACTTTCACCTTCATACCATTGCATATTTTCTGATGTTTGTACCACATTATCGCCTTTTAATGCGCTCACGGGGATATAGGTTACATCAGCCAACTTTAATTGCTGCGCCAAAACTTTGTATTTTTCAACAATGGCACTATACACGGTTTCACTATAATCCACCATATCCATCTTGTTGATGCAAACCACCACATGCTTAATGCCCAGTAAAGAAACAATATACGAATGACGGATAGTCTGCTCTACCACACCGTTACGGGCATCAATTAAGATGATGGCTAAATTAGCAGTAGAAGCTCCGGTAACCATATTTCTGGTATACTGAATGTGGCCCGGCGTATCTGCAATGATAAACTTACGCTTTTCTGTCTGAAAATATTTATAGGCTACATCAATGGTAATACCCTGTTCACGTTCTGCCCTCAAACCATCAGTTAAAATAGCTAAGTCTATTGTCCCATCGTCATTTTTGCGGTTGGAGCGCTGCAAAGCTTCTAACTGATCAGCCAAAATAGAATCTGTATCGTATAACAAACGGCCAATTAAGGTACTTTTACCATCATCTACGCTGCCTGCTGTGAAAAATTTTAATATGTTCATTTTTTTGAGATTTGAGATATGAGATAATAGATATGAGACGGATGCTAGATTGTCAGATCTCACGCCATCCTTAAAAATAATAAATATGAGATTAGACAGATGCAAGATTCTCAAATCTCACATCTAAAATCTCACGTCTCATTTAAAAATACCCTCCCTTTTTTCTGTCTTCCATTGCGGCTTCAGAAACCTTGTCGTCTAAACGGGCACCACGCTCTGAAATTTTTGAGGCACTGATTTCTGAAATAATATCGTCGATCAAAAATGCATCTGATTCTACTGCAGCGGTGCAAGACATATCGCCAACCGTACGGAAACGAACCTGTTTACGTTCTACCACATCTTCCTCATCCATATTTAAAAAAGGCGAGGCGGCCATCAGCTGGCCATTCCTGGTAATTACCTCTCGTTCGTGCGAAAAGTAAATGCTCGGAAGTTCTATTTTCTCCCTGCGGATATAATTCCAGACATCTAATTCTGTCCAGTTACTGATCGGGAATACACGGATGTTTTCTCCTTTATGGATTTTACCGTTGTAAATGTTCCAGAGTTCGGGACGCTGGCGTTTGGGATCCCACTGTCCGAACTCATCGCGGACAGAGAAAATACGCTCCTTTGCCCTGGCTTTTTCTTCATCTCTACGGGCACCGCCAATACAGGCATCGAACTCGTATTTGGCAATGGTATCGAGCAAGGTTACGGTTTGCAATGCATTTCTACTGGCATTTTTACCGGTCTGTTCTACTACTTTGCCCTGGTCGATAGATTCCTGAACAGAGCCAATAATAAGTTTCTCACCAATCCTTTCTATCATTTGATCACGGTAGGTGATGGTTTCTTCGAAATTATGACCGGTGTCTATGTGTACCAGCGGAAAAGGAAATTTACCCGGACGGAAAGCTTTTTCTGCCAAACGAACCAAAGTAATCGAATCTTTCCCCCCTGAAAACAAAAGGGCTGGTTTCTCAAACTGACCTGCAACTTCACGTAAGATGTGAATGGCTTCGGCCTCCAGCTCATCTAAATAATCAAAATTATATGTACTCATTTCAATTGTTGGAATGTTTAAATATTGAATGTTCCAAACACTCAAAGTTATATTTGTTGTTGTCAATTGTTGGAAGGTTTGAAAAGCTGGAAGGTTTAAATTCCATTCCATATCTACCATTTTACTTCTTCCATCAGCCAGCGGCATGTAAACCGCATTCTTTTTTGCTCTGGTCTTCCCACCACCATCTACCGGCCCTGAAATCTTCACCTGGCTGTACTGCTCGTGTACAGGGTGCGCATCCTATACTGGGAAAACCCTTATCATGCAAAGTATTGTATACAATGTTATTCTCTTTAATATATGTTTTTACATCATCCAAAGTCCAATCGAAAATAGGGTGAAATTTGATCAATTGGTTTCCTTCGTCCCATTCCAAATCATGCATATCCTCGCGGTTGGCACTTTGATCGGCCCTGATTCCCGTTATCCAGATATCATTACCATTTAATGCTCTTTTTAAGGGTTCGATTTTACGGATGTAACAGCACTCTTTTCTATTCTCTACCGATTCGTAAAAACTGTTAGGGCCTTTTGTATTGACCATATCCTCTAAGAGTCCGTTCTGCGGATAATAGGCATGAATGGGTTTATTGTAAATTTCTAAGGTACGGTTCCAAACATAATAGGTTTCCGGAAACAAACGTCCGGTTTCTAAAGTAAAAACCTTGATCGGAATATTATTGGCAAAAATTAAATGGGTAATTGCCTGGTCTTCCCAGCCAAAACTGGTTGAAAATATAATACGCCCGGCGTATTCAGTTGCCAAAAATTTTAGTTTATCTACTGTACTTAAGCCGTCCAGGGCTGCTTTTATCTCCTCTAAGTTCCCCATCACTATATTAATTTTAAAATAAACATGATTACGCTTCTTAAGCTTACGATCATTACAATAATCCCCACGGCAACCATAATGGTTTTTGCCGAGATTTTGTTGGATACTTTTGCGGCTATTGGCGATGCGATTGCGCTACCGATAATTAAACCCACAACGGCCTCCCAGTGTTTGCCACCTAACATGGTAAAAAAGGTAAGCGAACTCAACGTGGCGATAAAAAAGCGGCTGATTTTTACCGTGCCCAAAGAAAACAAGGGATGCCTGCCGCCTGCAATTAAACTGGATAATACAATCGATCCCCATCCGCCACCAAAGGCTGCATCTATAAAACCTCCTACAAAACCTAATAAACCAATTTTTTTGATTTTCTGATCCGCTTTTTTCCTTTTGATGTTAAACGCTTTCATTAGAATAACAGCCCCCAGAAAAAGTGTATAAACCGCAACAACCGGTTTAACATAACTGCTGTAGTGTTCTAATGAAGAGAGGATGTAAGCACCTAAAACGGCTCCGATGATGGCAGGAAGGATTAAAATTTTAAATAATTTCCAGTTTACATTCCCCATCCGGTAATGCATCCATCCTGCAATTCCGTTACTCATTACCTCAGAAATATGGATGGCCATACTTGCGGATGCAGGAGGCAAACCCATGGCAAGCGAGAATGATGCGGTGGTCACACCATACGACATCCCAATGGCACCATCTATCAATGCGAATACAAATCCGGCACCTAAAAACCAATAAAACAACGGGTCGATATTGATTAAAAAATGCTGGAATTCCGGCTCAGTATTCCACAGAGAAAATCCGATAGCGACAATGAGTAAAACCGATGCTACCCAGATTAACCATTTGATATTCTGCTCGGCAAAGCTTTTTTTCGGATTAATTAAACTTTGGGTAACCTTATTCAGTTTTTTAACCTTTGCTGAAAAATCGCCATTTAATGTTTTGCGCAAAGCACTCATATTCTGCAGCGTTTCATCCAGCTCTGCAGGTAAACCTTCATTTAAAATCTGTTTTAAACGTTTGGCAATGGTTGGCGATTTTCCATTTGTAGAAATGGCAATCTTCAAATCACCTTTTTGAACGATTGACCCCAGGTAAAAATCACATAATTCTGGCTTATCGGCCACATTGATCAGCAAGCCACGCTCATGGGTTACCTTTCTGATTTCGTCATTTAAAATATAATTATTGGTCGCAGCAAAAACGATATCAATATCATTTAAATCATTTACATCAAAAGTTTTTTGTTTAATTTTTATCAGCGGATAATTTGCAACAAGTGCATAAACCTCTGGCGATACCTGCTCTGCTACGATGGTAATGGTAGCGCTGTGGCTATTATTTACAATTGCCGTTAACTTCTCCAATCCGATATTGCCCGCACCAATTAATAATGTACGCAGCTTATTCAGCTTTACAAAAACCGGAAAAAGCTGGTTACCTTTTTCTTCTTCAGAAAAAGACGCTGCACTATCAGATTGGTTAGGCAATACTTGCATATTGTTTAATTAATTTTTTAAACGACGGATGTAATGATACAACTTCTCCAAAAATTAATAATGCAGGTGCTTTAATATTTTCTTGTAGCACCAAACTTTCTATCGTTTCAACCACACCGATAACCAATTTTTCATCTTCTGCAGATCCATTCTGCACTACTGCAGTTGGTAAATTGTGCTTGCCTGCAGCTTTAAAGATCTCTACAATTTTAGCTAGTTTTTTGAGTCCCATCAGTACCAGTACGGTAGCTTTTGACTGTGCTGCCTGGTAAATATCAGCAGATACTTCTCCGGAAGTCGTAGTTCCGGTGATTACCCAAAAACTTTCGCTCATACCGCGGTGCGTAACCGGGATCTGTTGTAAGCCAGGTACGCCGATCGAGCTTGAAATCCCCGGAATAACACTGACCGGAATGCTATACGATGCAGCATAGTCCAATTCCTCATATCCCCTGCCAAAAACAAATGGATCGCCACCTTTCAAACGCACTACATGACCGTAGTTTAGAGCATAATCGATCATTAATTTATTGATGGTGTCCTGCGGGTAGGAATGCTCTCCAGAACGTTTCCCTACATATACCTTAATGGCTGCTGCCGGAGCATGCTCCAATAAGGCCTCGTTGGTTAAAGCATCATACAATACCACATCAGCAGTTTGCAATGCTTTTACACCTTTTAAGGTTAATAAATCCGGATCGCCCGGACCTGCCCCCAAAAGGGTAATTTTTGATTCTATATTTTGATTAACCATGTTTCTTTTTAATTATTGATTTGAATGACTGGATGAAGAGTTGTCATGCGCATAGCTTTCAGCGACTGCAGTTCTCAAATCTCATATCTATTATCTCAAATCTCATTTAGCCAATACCGCTCTTTTCTCTTTTATCTGATTTAAAAACTGATTGGCTTCTTCAAAATATTTCTTTGCAAACTCGGCTGTTGGTTCATTTTTATTGATCTGTAAAACCAGGTCTGAGAAATTGGTAGGCAAATTAAATTCGCCGGTTTCTACATAGTGGCTATCAAATTCGCGAATTACCCCAACCTGTGTGCTACTATTTACTCCTTTATCCAACAACAGCGATTTTGCAGCACTTACAAAAGTGCTGTAGGTATGGTAAATGGCATCTGCATAAGCACCTTTATTTAAGTTTTGATTTGCCCATTCAAATTTTTCATCAGCCTCTAATAATAAGGTAGCTACGAGATCAATTACTACACCAGCACACTCGCCTACACCAATGGCTGTTACAAATTCTTCTACATGCCCCCAGTCTACAAACTCCTCTGTTTTAAGGTTGGTTAAATCGGCCAATGGCTTCAACAATTGATAAAAATGGTCTTTACCTTTACGATCATAATATTGGTGGAAGTTTTCATCGGCCAGGTTATTGGCCTTAAAATCATTTAAAATATAGTGTAAAACACTTGTTGCCCTTTTTGATGGCACTTTAATTACACGTTCTGCCACGCGGCCTACGCCGTTACCTACAGTACCACCACCAAGCATCACCTGAACGGCAGGAACCACTTTTCCTTCGGCTTTTACCGAGCTTCCATGGAAACCGATTTCGGCCAAGCCGTGCTGACCGCAAGAGTTCATACAGCCGCTGATTTTGATCTTGATGTTTTTTTCGTAAATAAACTCGGGGAAATCGGTATAAATAACCTCTTCCAAAACTTCAGCAAGTGTCATCGAGTTGGAAATACCCAGGTTGCAGGTATCAGTACCTGGACAAGTCGTAATATCGGCCAAACTATCAAAACCGGCTGTCGTAAAACCAATTTTATTTAAAGCGGTGTATAGAGAAGGCAATGCTTCCTTCCGTACAAATTTCAACAACAAGCCCTGGTTTTGGGTAATCCTGATTTCATCAGCCACATATAACCTGATGGCATCAACAAACGCCCTTGCCTTATCGGTTTTGATATCTCCTACCTGAACTTTTACATAAACGCCATAAAACCCTGCTTGCTTTTGTTCAATTACATTGGTAGCTAACCAGTGTTTATAATGGGCCTCATTCAGTATCTCCACCGAAGAGTATTCTTGTTCTAAAGGTAAGAGTGGCTCCTGAACGGCGTTGACATCAATTTTAAAGGTTTTTACTTTGTTGGCGGTGCGTTCTTCAGCAACCAAACGCAAAACCTCTTCTAGACCCAGTTTTTGAACCAGATATTTTAAGCGTGCTTTATTGCGATTGTTACGCTCGCCATAACGGTCAAAAACGCGAAGAACAGACTCAGTAAAAGGGATTAACTGATCTTCAGGTAAAAATTCGTTAACGGCATTGGCCAGAAAAGGTTGTGCTCCTAAACCACCGGCAAATAAAACCTTAAAGCCACGTTCGCCTTTTTCATTTATTTTAGGAATAAAACCTAGATCATGAATGTAGCTGAATGCGGTGTCCCTATCGCTGGATGAAAAAGAAATTTTAATCTTACGGCCCATTTCCTGACAGATGGGATTACGTAAAAAGTAGGCAAATACCGCTTGTGCATAAGGCGAAACATCAAAAGGCTCTTCCGCATCAATACCCGAATTTGGAGAAGCGGTTACATTACGTACCGTATTTCCACAGGCCTCGCGAAGGGTAATATCATCCTGCTCCAGTTTGGCCCAAAGCTCTGGTGTGCGGTCTAAACTCACATAGTGGATCTGGATATCCTGACGGGTAGTTAAGTGCAGGTTCCCGCTTCCGTATTCATCGGCAATATCGGCAATGCGCAATAACTGTTTAAAAGTTACCTTTCCAAATGGCAGTTTAATACGCACCATCTGCACACCTGGCTGCCGCTGTCCGTAAACACCGCGGGCCAAACGCAGGCTTCTAAACTTTTCGTCCTGAATGGTTCCATCTCTGAAAGCTTTAATCTTATTCTCCAAATCGATAATGTCCTGCTCGACAATCGGATTTTCGAGTTCTGTTCTGAAACTTTGCATATGTGTTGTTAGCTAATTCTAAAAATGCCTCCCTTTCACCGGGAAGCATTCCATGTTTTATACTAAAAGTGATCTGTAGGTTCCAATTATTGCGTTTTACAACGGCACATCATCTGTACATCAGTTAACTTTTCAGGCATAAAACTGAAATTTATATGCCAAATATATAAAGTATATAGGAATAGTAGTAATTTATTATGAAAAATTTATATTCTCTTTTTTAAGTTCTTAGCAACTTTACTTTAAAGTGTATTCCTGAACTCGTTTCAGTATCTTTCTGAAAGGCTATTTTAACCAGCAAACTGCTAACTGATAATTAACAACTGATTTGGACGATCCCTGCGGGAAAGATCTACAGGGTTACGCTTCTCTGCGGTACCGAAGAAGAATTGTTATGAACCCTTATAGTCCAAAACGGATTATCGCGTATGATCCAAATTCTGATTAATCCATGCTATACTAACCTGAACTTAGGAAAGATGTTGTGTGGGCAACCTGATAATGTAATTGAATTTAAACGCTACAAAAATGAAACTGCAGTTTTTTCAGTTAGTGAAGCTGAACCTTTGGCTCAATGTTCCCATTTATTCAGTAATTTTGATTCATATACCTCATCATCTTTTGAAAAGTTTATTTTCAGTGTTTTTGTCTATATCTCATCATGATATTTATATTTAGGCATGGAGCTCATTTTAAAATCAAATAATGAAGAAAGCCTGGCGAAGATTATCGAGTTAGCTAACAAATTAATGTGGTTATTGAGAAGAAAAATATTGTTTCTGATAATTCAGCCAAGGTTAATCTTAAAAACCGTATTCTTAATTTTAAAGCTTCAACATCTTCGTCTTTTGGCGATGCATCTGAATGGCAACAAAATCAACGTTCTGACAGTGAATTACCTATTTTATAGGTATGGCTTTTCTTTTAGGTAGTAATTTAATAAATACCTCCTTCAATCATATTGATTTTTATAAAATAAATAGCCCTCAGGATGACGGATTGGGCTAAGTAAAAGACTATAAATTAACGATACCGATTTTTAGGTTATCCTCCCTGCCGATTACATCTGCAATGCTGGTTTCGGTTAAAACCTTGAGCGTAGCATCTCTAACATCAATAAAAGCACTCCTGATTCCGCACGTTTTCTCATCTACACACTCATCACATTTGTGGTAAAAGTTTAAACTCGCACATGGAACCATGGCAATCGGACCATCGGTTACACGCATTACATGTACCAATAGGATGTCTTCTGGTTTTTTGTTGAGGCTATAACCACCTCCGGCACCTTTTTTACTGTACAGGAAACCTGCATTACGAAGATCGAGCAGAATTTGCTCCAGGAATTTTTTAGGAATATGCTCCTCCTCTGCAATTTTCGAAATCTGCATGGGTGGTTTATCTAAATTTTTGCCCAACGCAACAAGCGCTTTAATGGCATATTTTGTTTTTTTGGATAGCATATTTGTACAAAGCTAATAAAAGAAAGTAAATTATAAAATATGCAACAGGAAGTTGATTTTAATTCCTCCTGCTATCATATTGATAAATATAATGCAGAATAATGATCATTGCTTTAATCAAACGGGCGTAAAAATAACTTCATCGTTAAACAGAAAGTCAATTATCAGCGTTTAAAATCTACTTTTGCGCACCATTCTGAATTGCAGATTTAATCATGAAAAGAAAACTCAATCTATTGCCGCTCATCACCGTTGCAATCATATTTTTTGTCCTTAACACTTATGTTCTATCTGGCCTGGGTGCAATCAGTCAATCCAGCTTACTAAGTCCCATTTTCTGGGTATTTATTACCGGTTTAACTTTTGCCTTATTTTTTGCCATTCAGCAAATGCGGATTCAGGGCATCAATAAGTTTTTCCAGATCGTCAGCCACACTTTCCTGATTGTTTTTGCCGCAGAAATTGTATTCGTCTTTTTTCTGCTGCTCGGCGATGTTTTCCGATTATTGATGGCAGTTGCTATTAGTTTTGAATCAGGTGGATTTCATATCGCTGCCCGAAACAATTACTGGGTATATTTTGCCTTTATAATGTTCTGTTTAACCATTGCCCTGTTTGCTTATGGCATTACCCAGGGAAAATATGCTTACCGCGTAATTAAACATACTTTATACTTTGATGACCTGCCTGTAAGTTTTGATGGTTTTACCCTAACGCAAATTTCCGATATACATGCGGGAAGTTTTACCAATCCAAAAGCCGTTCAAAAAGGGATTGATATGATTAATGCGCAAAAAAGTGATCTTTTTGTTTTTACCGGCGATCTGGTCAATAATGCCGCTTCAGAAATTGCACCTTACATCGGCCATTTTTCGCAGATTAAAGCACCATTCGGACAGTTTTCTGTTTTAGGAAACCACGATTATGGCGATTATATCAAGTGGCCTACATCCGCAGATAAAATACAGAACCTGAACCGATTAAAAGCGTACCACAGTGAACTTGGGTTTAAACTTTTACTGGATGAACATGTAGAACTGTATAAGAACGGCGAAAAAATTATATTAGCTGGAATAGAAAACTGGGGAATTGGTTTTGGAGAACGTGGTGATCTGAATAAGGCCTTACAGAATACCAGTGTTACAGATTTCAAGATTTTGCTCTCGCACGATCCTTCGCACTGGGATGCAGAGGTAAAAAATTATCCTTCTAAAATCCAACTGTCGCTAGCCGGGCATACTCATGGCATGCAATTCGGTATCGAAGCTTTTGGGATTAAATGGAGCCCGGTAAAATACCGTTACAAACACTGGGCAGGCATTAAGACTGAAAATGGCAGGTTTTTAAATGTAAACAGGGGTTTTGGTTTTCTGGGTTTTTCAGGCCGCATCGGGATCTGGCCAGAGATTACAGTGATAGAGTTGAAGAAGAAATAACAACAAATGCCCCGGGCTGGGGCATTTGTTGTCTACGCAATCGTCATTCCCGCGGAGGCGGGAATCTTATGCAAGTAACAAGTCCAGCTAAAGTATTACGATTCCCAATCAAGTTGGGAATGACGAACGCAAACGCCGTGGTTCAGTGTCCCCACAAACCACTCGGAATAAACCTCTTGATTGTTCGGTGAGACACCAACCAAGGAATTCATTTGAAGGTACAGTCAGACGTTGCCATCTGACTTTGGGTGAATCGAGCGATTTATGAAATCAAATAAATCTTCCCTTTGTCAGATGGTAATATCGGCCATAAAAATAATATGGATCGCCAGTTTGAGCGGATTGGAAAACAGTCAAGAGCCCAAACATTCTTGAAGCTAAATCTGTTCAGACCGATTTCTTCGCTTTACTGCGCTTTAGTTGAAATAACCATAATATTATTTTAACTACAAAGATAGTTTATTTACTAAAATCGTTATCTTGCTTTAAATTACCTGATGGCATGAAAACATTTTTATTTATCTTTTTGTCGATACTGTTATTTGAAACGCCGACCATTGAGAAAGACCGTGATCGCTGGAAACCATATTATACAGACGCCGCTCCTGCAAAAACAGCCGATCAATGGTTTTTACCTTTCGACGTGCTGAACCGTAAAAAGACAACCAACATCAAAATCATCAGCATTTTTGGCGACCATCGCAACAGTTATGTTAAAGGGCATATCCATACCGCCATTGATATCAATCCTGCTCAACCTAAAGCTAAACTGGTTGGTATTTACGCCATGGCAAATGGAGTAATTTGTTCTGTGCATTTAGGCGAAAATCAGCGTACGGTCGTTGTAAAGCACAAACTGCCTAACAGCCAAATTGTGTTCACCTCCTACAAACACTTAAAAGAGGTTTACGTAAGCATTGGTCAGCAGGTGGATCAAAACACTAAACTGGCCAGGTTATTTACACCTCAGGAAAGTAAAAAATATGGGGGCGATTATCACCACCTTCATTTGGAAATCAGAAAAAAATTTGATGATTATGGCTGTGCCAGCTGGTTAACCTTTAATAATAAGCAACTTAATGAAAGATTTTATAATCCCCAGGTATTTATAAAAGAACACATCAAATAGATGGGAGGCTTAGCTCAAAATACATTCCAACACCGCTTCAGAAGCGGCTTCACAAAAATCGATTCCTGAATAATCAGGATTATAACCACCAATGTATGGAACGGCCATGATATAAATTCTTTCATTCGCCTTACCAGCCTCATCAACCACCTGAAAATGATCGTTGATGGTAATACCGGGAACAGTCAAAAGATAATCATCGCCCTTTTTGATTACTAAATCATTGTGTTTCATTTCTTCCTCCCCTATTTCGGCAGTTTTGAATTTTAGTGTCGCCGGACTAATAGTCTTGTTGCTGATTAAGCTTTTAAAAGGAAAATCTTCAAAAGAAAGATGGGGCTGGCCAATACAGTCGATAAAGGTATCGAAATGGACGGTCACTTTTTCACCATCAACCTTGTAATGATAATCTGCTCCGCCAGTTGTTAAAGGCTCTACCTCTGCCTGATCGCCAACTGCAACAATGCTTAATACGCCCGCATCATGAAGGGCCAAAAGCTCTCTGCACGAACTTTGGGGAACAAATGCAATTACAATAGAAATGAGTGGCATCAAAACTTTTTGCAGGCGTTCCATATCTTCTGCCGAAAGATATTTTGCAGGGTAGTTCATGGCGAAGCTTAAAATGGCGAGTGCTTCTTTCCAGTAGATGGATTTCCTTTTCTCAATGGATTTTTCTGCTTCTTCATATTCTTTCTTAAACAGATCGAATGGTTCCATTTTTTCACGATAATCCATCATGGCACCTACAAACTCCTCAAGGTTCATGTCTTTGATCTTTTTAAAAAAAACAGGATCTTTTTCAACGAACATTTGTTTAAAATTCTTTTCAAATACATAATCCAATGGCAAAAAGCCTCCGTTTTCTTTAATGCTTTCCTGAATTTCGGCCTTACTCAGCGTCTCTTCTTTACCCAAATGGGAATCTTCCAGATGGAACCTCACCGCTGGCAATAACCCACTGCGTGAGTGCATTACGATTTTAAAACCTTCGCTGGCTAACTGGTAAGAATAGGTACCATCTTCGTTAGTTATAAACTTTCCGTTTTGCCGCGCCAGGGTTCTTAAGGCATCAATGGCAGTTAATGATGAACCCATAATGCCTACGGTGTGGTTCACTTCTAATGCAATCTTTTTTGGTGGATATGGCGAATCGAAATAATCAGGAATTTTTCCTTCATATTTTTGAGGCCAATTATGACCAGTACAAATAATTACAATATCGAAACGGACTTTATTTTGCCCTTTAATACTCACCACAACCTGCTGATCTTCAGAAACATCAACAATATCATCAATCACACAATTTAAGTGTACATCAGTTTTAATACCTTTATTTTCTGCAACTTCTTTTAATAAGTTAAACTGGGCAGAAAGATATTCACCAAAAAACAATCTTGGCAATACCTTGTATTCGTTAAATTTGTCCTCATTGATATCAAACTTTTTTAAAATCTCTTTTGGTGCAATTTTTACCCAATCTTCAATAGAATTAAATATAATCGGAATTTCATTGTCGGATACGTTGGTAATGTGTTCTACATTTGCCCCTTCAGCACTATAAGGCATACCCGCCCCCAAGTAGCCTTTGCGTTCGAATATTTCTATTTCGAAATTGGAAACTTCAGATTCAATTAATCTTTTATACATGAACAAGCCGCTCGGGCCGCCACCAATGATGGCAATTTTCTTTTTTGCAGTTTTCGTATCCATTTGTAACAGATACAATCTAAAAAAAAGAAAATTGTTTTGATTGTTTGTTAATAAGTTAACAAGTCAGGATTCAGAGGTCAGGAGATTTAGGTTGCGAAATTAGCATGTCCTTTAGACAGCAATGGAAAAATCTTTTAACCTGCTACGATAGATCTCTCTCCTCAACATTCGGGCCTGCGCTACGGTAAAGATCACGAAAATACAGTTAAAGTCTCTCTTCAAATCTTGTCCTCCGTGCCTGCTCGATGCGCTCTCTGGTTAGAAACGAAGAAAATCCTAAAATTTAAGAACCTATTTAGCTTAACTCTGTTAAAAAAGGTGAGTTTTATTAACAGATTGAATTTTGAATGATAGATTGCCGGAAGGCATTAATAAACTAATACACCAATGAACGAATTAAAACTATATATGATTTTACTGGGCTCAAAAGCCCCGAAACGAAATGTAGAACAGCACGATTATTTCTTCGGCATTGCCCATTCGCTAAAAGATCTGGTGCCCGAGATTAAGGCATTTTGGCCGGGGACGGGCACCAGCCTGCATATTGATGGCTGGAGGGAAGTGAAGAAGGTTGATGATTATGAAATCAGCATCGGGTTACGTGATGAGCACACCTTACCCTCGCTCCACAAATTGTTCTTTATTAACCTTGGCGGCTATCTAACTAATCAGTTATATGAGCAGCATCATATTGTACTATCGGTACATGATGAAAGGGCCAAAGCCATACAGGAAGCAAAGAAAACGGTATTTTTTAAAACCAATTCGATAAAAGGCGCCAATTCGCATATTGACGAAAAATATGGCATTGATGTAGACGATATTTATAAAATTGAAGACATTTTAACCGATGAATCGAAACAAAAATACCATATCGAGATCAAACCATCATCAGGTCATTTACCTGAAGATGAAATTCATTTAGGCTATTTTAAACTGGATAAGCTGTAACTATTTCCGCGCAAGCATTTTTAACCACCTTACCAGATCTACAGCAGCCTTATCGTTTTCAAAACCCATCTCTTTTGGCAAACGGCCATTAACGTATTCGTCGTACAACCACGGATCGGCAATGGCCACCACATTACCCTTACCATATTTAGCACGGGCAATAACCGTTGCACCGGCTTTATTTTTTAATACTGGCTTAGCAGCGCCTTTGGTTTCAATAGCGCAAATATCTTTCATAAATATTTTTTGCGCCGTTTTAAACACGGGGTTATTTTTGATAACAATAGCGCCATCCTCAAAATGATTGTCATCAATAACATGATTTTGCATGTCATTGGTAAAGTGCATGCCAAATACCTCTGTCAATTTATTAAAATGCGGCAATTCTACGTTGGCACTATCATTGGCAAACATGACCAATACACCTCCTTGTTTTACCCAGGCAGCAATTTCGGCAATATCTGAAGCCTGAATATAATTTGGTTTCGGATTTTCCTTAGTCCGGTCGGGATCTACAATCAAGTATACTTCGCTTCCTTTTAATCTGGCTGCAGTTGGTGCAGTTTCAAGCGAATCTAACTTAAATCCTTCTTTTTTAAATACACTTCCTAAAATAGAAAAACCACTCATTGCCCGCTCACCCCAAAGATAATGAAACCGAACCTCTTTACCGTTCTTATCCTTACGGGTTTCACGATTGAAAAAATAATCTAGAGTAACTGTTTGTGCACTTGCCTTTATAGAAGAAAAAATTAAAATGGAAAGTATGCAAGCCCTAAAAAGCATTTTCATAAATATATCAGGTTAATTGTAATCAACCAAAAGTATAAAATTTAACGATAACAAAACTGCAATGATGAGCGCATAAACATACTTTTAATCGTAAAACCGATTCTCCATCAAACTAAACTGATGTAAAAAAATAGAAATACTCGTCGCGGTTGAACTGCTAAAATAGATCAGAGCCAATGCATGTAATCTTGTTCTGTATCATTTTTTCTCTTGTTGACTTTAAGACGCTTTTTCAAAAAAGCCACTAAAAAGAATGTAATGATCAGAAAAGTAGCTCCTACCTGCGCTATATTTTCTAAGTCGAGATCTGACATATTGTTTATCGTATAAGTTTAACCATTAATTTATCTTTAACTTGTTCGCCTTTTGCCTCTATTGCTGCTGAACTACAGGCCATCAAGCCCTGCGGAACCTTTGGTGCTATCCAGGTGGATTTGGGCGGTAAAAATTCGCCCTTTTCTGCAAACGTTATAAATGCATCGGCGGTCATTGGAAAAAGTGAAAAACCAATTGCGTTTTCATCGCCTTCCAGTTCAGCAAGAAATTGCGCCCATTTGCAATCCGGGAAACAAATCAGCCTCTCGTCTTCCTTGGGCTTATGAATACCCAGCACAGGAGCAAGAATGTAATCCTGTAAAATCGCCGTATCGGGCATTGCAGACAAGGCAGAGTCGCCATTCAGATCCAGTTGATACCACTCTCCTTTAAAAAAGAGACCTATCCTATTTTTCCGATCGGGTTTGTAAGGTCTATTATTTGGAATTTTGGAGATATAATAATGTGCTTTCAGTTTTTCCATAAACGAAGGGCAAAAAGCGCCCGTAACTGTAATCATTCTGTGAAAGGCACTAATGGAAATCATGTCAGCAGAAACCAATAGCGAACTGATCTGCTGAGGCCGGCTTTGCTGCAAAGCAAAGGCAGCTTCCAACCGATGATGCCCATCGGCCAGATAAAGCGATTTAACATTTTTAAATTCCTCAACAAATTGTTTAACCAGCTCTTCTTCCGGTACCTGATAAAGGAAATGGCCCATTTGCGACCATTCATTTTCCAAAGGTTTTCTTGTACGCACCACAAAATCGATCAGCGCAGCTAAGGTTTTATCTTTTTTATGTACCAATAAAATCGGAGATTTCTGAATGGACTTACCTTTCCGATCGACCATAATCGACGCTACTTTTGATGATAAGGTTTCTTCATGCCTTTTAATGGCGTTTTCTGGTGTCAGACTAAGATCAATAGCCGCCCAAATTCCCCTCATCACACCGTTTTCACCAAGGAACTCATAAATATAAATTGCAGGTAGATCGTTTAAAGCACATCCGAAAAGATTGAGCAGGTCTTCAAATGACGGCTGTTCATTTTTATGCAATTTATCGTTTGCCTGATCGGTAATCAATAGCTCAAACAGGTCTTTACCAGGCTGTAGTGCTTTTAATGGAGCGATTTTTATCATCTTTAATAGATTATTCGAGTTCAAGCGCTATCTTCCCGCTGTATTCTTTTTCAAAAGTGGCCATGGCGTCCACCAGTACTTCAACACTTGATAGTGGAAGTGCATTGTAAAGCGATGCCCTAAATCCGCCAACGGTTCTATAACCCTTTATGCCCACAATTCCCTGGTCTGCAGCAAATTTTAAAAAACCGGCTTCCACTTCTTTATTAACCGCCAAAAAAGTAACGTTCATCCGCGATCGATGTTCAACATCGGCGGTTCCATGAAACAGTGGGTTTCGGTCTATTTCTGCATACAACAATTTTGCCTTTGCTATATTTTTTTGTTCAATTCCACTTACACCACCCTGATCTTTAAGCCACAATAAATTAAGCATGGCTACATATATCGAAAAAACCGGCGGGGTATTGTACATGCTCATGTTATCTCGGAAGATCCGGTAATCCATCATGGAAGGAATTTCTTTTTTTGACTGGTTAATAAACTCATTTTTAGCGATAACCAGTGTCATGCCGGCAGGACCCATATTTTTTTGGGCACCCGCATAAATAAGATCAAAATCGGTGATGTTGATTTCTCTTGAAAAAATATCGGATGACATATCGCATATGAGCGGTGCACCTCCTTTTGGGAAATCAAACATTTCAGTCCCCTCAATGGTATTATTTGACGTGCAGTGCAGGTATGCCACTTGCTTATCGCAATTAAAATCAACCGGGATATAGGTATAATCTTTATCTCCAGAAGATGCGAACACCTCTGCTTCACCAAACAAACGTGCTTCTTTAATGGCTTTTTGTGCAAAATACCCCGTATCCAGATAAGCCGCTTTTTTTCCTGTGTCCAAAAAATTCATCGCAACCATAGCAAATTGCGTACTGGCCCCGCCCTGTAAAAACAGTATCGAATAATGATCGGGAACAGCCAATAACTCGCGAACCAAAAGCTGGGTTTTAAGTACTACATCCTCAAATTCCGGCGACCGATGGGAAACTTCCAGGATAGATAAACCTATCCCCCTCCAATTGATTACGGCATTGGCAGCTTGTTCCATTACAGATGGCGGCAATATACATGGGCCGGCACCGAAGTTGTGTTTTTTGTGCATAAAAGAAGAATATTCGGTTAAGATCAATTACATTGTAAAGATCAGTAGTTAAGCACATTATACCGCAATAACCTGTTTTTTTGGTAAAAATTATTTTTTACCCAACCCTCGACATGCTAAAATTTGGTTTCACCTGTTCATCGGATAAACGAACAGAATATAATTTTTACTGATCCTCCGAAACCCTTAATATTATTGTAAAAAATACACTAAGTAATTTTTTTAAATAAATATTAAAAATCAATTAAATACAACTTAATTTAACTATTTTTAAGCTTTACAAAAGGAAACAAAAAGAAAAAAATATACACTAAGTATTAACATGCAACCTCCAAAAGTTGACCAGACAGATATCGAAATCCTTAACCTTTTACAACGTGATGGACTATTAACCTATAAAGAAGTTTCCGGAAAACTCAGGAAAAGCATAACCCATATTGTAGAACGAATTAAAAAACTGCGAACAAATGGCTTTATTAAATCAACAGTTGCCCTGGTAGACATTGATAAACTGAGGTCACATTTTATCGCTTTTCCGCATATTCAACTTACCATGCATTCGGAAGATATTGTGAAAGCATTTAAAATGGAGATGGATAAATATCCAGAGGTGATGGAATGTTATCATCTTACCGGGCATTTTGATTTTATGCTTAAAGTAGCTATGCCCGATATGGTTTCTTATAACCATTTCCTTAGAGAAAATATTGGTTCTCTGGCTTATGTGGGTAACATACAGAGTTTTTTAGTACTGAATCAATCAAAAGCTGAAACCGCATATGCATTATAGTTCATTAGACATTGGTTGATTGGCCTTTGGTTAAGCGCATATTTATGGCTGCCGATGTTAGCATCTGCTGCTTCCAAGCTTTAATTACTGAATGATCTAAACCTGTCAGATGTTAACATTTGACAACACAGAAAACAGCAGACCTGTAATCCAACACTGTTTCTGAAATATCATCCTAAGCGCAACTAAGGAACTTTTATTGAATTATTATCTTTTAAAAGATTCTTCACTGCGTTCAGAATGACAACAGTTATATATTCTCTATGGAAATCCGCATGGATATTACCGGCTATTCAAACTTTGGAAACTATCAAGCACTAACTATTAATCCCCATAGCGTACAGAATAATATTTACCCCGAACTTCGTATTGTCTTCAGCTAAAAAACGTTTGTTCCTGAAATCATAATCCCACTCGCAACCATAATCTTTATTGCTGTACAATACGCCTATCCTGTTGTTAATGGTAATAGCCTTCAGGTAATCATGTACCAGATCATCACCCCAGCCATTCAGCTCAAAAGATGTTGTTGGCGGTCCCTTTTCAAACTTGAAGAAAGCATTGTAAATACCGTGGTTATTAGGGATTTTCTTTAAAGCCTGAGATCCAAAAAGGTTACCCATCTGCGTTTCAAATGAGCGGGCAAACAAGCCATCAATATCGTGGTTGCAATCGTCAACAAAAACGAAGCCCCCGTTGTGTACATAGGTTTTAAAATTTAAGGCTTCCTGCTGTGTAAACTGAACCAGCTTATGTCCGCTTAAATAACAAAAGGGATATTTAAACACATCGCGACTGCTCAATTCAACGATTTTCTCTTCCTCATCTAATGGAATGGTAGTATACTCCAACAGCGAATTTAATAGATTAGCTGGCATGCGCTGATCGGTATCCCAGTCGCCTGAATTATATTTTAACCTCGCAAATGTAAATTTAGCTCTTCGCACAGCCTAAAATTACCTTCATTTTTCATTATTTGCGCTTTCTGCCCAAATTATCTTGTAAATTTTTTGATATTCTTTTCATAAGTTTAAAACTATCTGTCAATATGAGCTATATTGATGCACAATATCATTGCATTAAAAAAATTAACCATTTTGGAGCGTTCAGAAAACAACCTAAAAATATTGATCGATAAGATCTCCCTGTTAAAAAGCGAAATACAGAAAGTAATTGTTGGTCAGGATGTAATTATTGAAGAAATCCTGATTGCCTTGATGGCAGGCGGCCACTGTTTACTTGAAGGTGTACCGGGTTTGGCGAAAACTTTGATGGTAAGAACCCTATCAGAAGCGCTGGCTCTTTCGTTTAGAAGAATACAGTTTACGCCCGATTTAATGCCGACTGATATTGTAGGCACCGAGATACTGGAAGAAGACCATATCACCGGAAAGCGGTTCTTCAAATTTAATAAAGGGCCATTATTTGCAAATATTATTCTGGCTGATGAGGTGAACAGGACTCCGCCAAAAACCCAGTCGGCTTTATTAGAGGCCATGCAGGAATTTGAAGTAACCTATGGCGGCCAAACTTACCCTTTAGATCGTCCATTTTTTATCCTCGCCACCCAAAACCCTATTGAACAGGCCGGTACTTATCCACTACCTGAAGCACAGTTAGACCGTTTCCTGCTATACATCAAGATTGGCTACCCTACCGCAGCAGAAGAAACACAGATTTTAAGCAGCACCACAGGTAGCAAAAAGGCCACAATCAATCCGGTTATCGGTGCAGAAGAAATCAAAGAACTTCAGGCCATTACCCGTGAAGTAAGCATTAGCGATGACCTGATTACTTATGTTAGCGAAATGATCCGTGCTACCCGCCCAGAAACCACGACGGTAAATTTTGTAAAGGAATGGGTACGCTGGGGAGCAGGTCCGCGGGCAGGACAGGCACTGATTTTAACAGCCAAAGCACGAGCTTTATTTAAAGGCAGATACGCTGTAATTTTAGAAGATTTACAGGCCATGGCTTATCCGGTATTGCGCCATAGGGTATTAATGAACTTTAAAGCAGAAGCTGAAAATGTTTCATCAGACAACGTAACCGATGAACTGATTAAGGCCATTTCAAAACCAAAAGCCAATATTTAATGAGTAAACTGCTCGAGCCTAAAATATTGATGGCCATTAAAGACCTCTCCTTATCGGCAAAAATGACGATTGATGGTTTTATGAATGGCATTAACAAAAGTACCGTAAAAGGTGCGGGGTTGGAGTTTAGCCAATATAGAAGTTATCAGCCAGGCGATGATTTACGCTCGCTCGACTGGAAATTGTTTGCCAGGTCAGATCGCTATTATATTCGCGAATCGGAAGTGGAAACCAATATTGCCCTGCGTATATTAATAGATGCAAGCGCCTCGATGAGCCATAGTGATGGCGATTTTAGTAAAATAGATTAAGCCCGTTATCTCACGGCTTCTTTAGCCTACCTGGCCAGTTTACAGGGCGACGCCGTTGGCTTATACGTATTGAAAAGTGAGGGCATCTATGCTATGGCGGCGAAGCAGGATTACCAGCATTTGGCCAGGTTGTTTTATCAGCTGGAGCAGATTAAAGCTGAAGGCCACTTTACCAAACCTATTCATTACAGCGAATTATTTGCCAGCACTCAAAAACGCGAATTGCTCATTTTTGTGACCGATCTTTATCAAACTAATGATGAGATTGTTAAATTGCTGGATACCTTAGGTACACTTAGGCACGAAATTGTAGTTTTTCATGTGTTAGCCAGGAATGAACTTGAGCTTGATTTTGAAGGCTATAGTACTTTTGAAGACCTGGAAACGGGCGAAACGATTCAGATTGACCAGGAAAAAGCAAGACAGCGCTATAAGAGCAAACTTGCAACTTATTTAGCCGAAACCAGAGCTAAAATGCTCGACAGAAGAATTTTTTACCGCACTATTTCTACCCACGAACCTTTAGATGAGGCTTTAAGAGATTTTTTAAAACAAAGAAGTAAAATAAGAATTTAAACATTGTATTTTCTATCTCCCATAGGTTTATTGGCACTGTCCGGACTAATTGTTCCGCTCATTATACACCTGTGGAATGTTAAACAAGGCAAAACGCTTAAAATTGGCAGCATTGCACTGCTTGGTGAAAGTTCAAAGGCGAGCGCTAAAAGTTTTAAAATTAACGATTGGTTATTATTCTTACTTCGCTGTTTGCTCTTGGGAATATTGGCTTTTTCGCTTGCAAAGCCATATTTAAAAAAAATAATCCCGACTGAAAAGAAAACCGGATGGATTTTGCTTGATAGCGCTACTTTCAAAGAGATTTTCAAATCAAATAAAAAAACAATTGATTCACTGCTCAACAAGGGTTATGAAATCCATGATTTTAATGTAGGTTTTAAAGCATTAACTTTAAAAGATACTGCTGAACATCAATCTGAAAATTTCGATAATATTGATTATAGTGCTTTGCTTCATGCTGCTAATCAGTTTATTCCAGCAGGTGCAAGCGTTTATCTCTTCGCCGATCGGCGCTTAACCCGTTTTGGGGATGAATTACCAATCCTTCATTACCAATTGAACTGGCTCCCCTTAAATCAAACCGATACCCTAAGCAGCTGGATTGCCGGATATGCCGGGAAGAAATATGAAGCAAAATCGAATCCATCCAATACCACCTACCAGGATTTACATTCAGGAGGCGAAGCACCTATAAAAATTGCCATACATCAGGCTCCTGGAACTCCAGATGGAAAATATGTTATTGCAGCCTTAAAGGCAATTAGCAGTTTTACCAACCGGAAAATCGTCATCAATCCGGACGCAGAAAAAGCTGACATTGGTTTTTGGCTATCAGGTGATGCAGTAGCTGCAAATTTTAAATCTTCCATTACAACAAATGGAAACTTATTTCAATATGAAAACGGAAAAATAATTGAAGAACCTTCCTTTATCAAACTGGATGGCAGCCATATTAAATTGAGTAAAAGAATGGCTTCGCCGGGTAGCGCTAAAAAAATATGGACGGATGGTTTTGGAAATGCTATTTTAACAGAAGAAAAAACCAAAACTTTACATATTTTCCACTTTTACAGTCGGTTTAATCCGCAGTGGAATGGTTTGGTTTGGGATGGTTTGTTTGTAAAAGCATTAATGCCAATGGTAATCAGCACAGAAAACACCGCAGACTTTGGCTTTGAAAACAACGCTGCCGATCAGCGACGTCTATCTGCCAGACGAACCGTTGCCTTTCAACCCGGCGACATCCGATCCACTTCAAAAAATACTCAGAATGTGCTGCTTCAACCTTTATTCTGGGCAGTTGCCTTATTGATCTTTGTTACCGAACGGATTTTATCATTCAGAAAAAAACCAGCTGATGTTAAACACTGAAGGTAGAGATTGGATCACTAATTTAAGGATAAAATGGATTAGCTTTTATCTGATTGGCATGGTTTCCATTGCCCTGGCCACTGCTTTGGTTTTATCGTTTATTTGCATTTACCCGCTGCATTATTCTCCATGGCTTTTTGCGATTATTTTTCCTGTTATACTCGGCATTTTATTGTACATCAAACCGATTTGGAGAACAACTGATCAGGATATCACGCGTTTTCTAAATAACCGATACCCGGAGCTGGAAGAAAGCGCTGATCTGCTGCTGCAAAACGAGGCTGAATTATCCCTACTGCAACAATTGCAACGCAGCAAAATCGAAAACATCATTCCTAAACTAGCGCAACCAAAAGAACCTTTAAAGAAATTATATGCTGGCTTGCTCATCCTTTTAGCAGGCTTACTGATCAGTTTTGCAATTACTCAGATCCCATTACGCCATAATGATTCTTTAAAAGATCGCGAAAAAGCGAATCAAATTCCGCCGATCGAAGAAAATATACCCGCGGAAATCTCCGATTTCAGCGCAACCGTTATTCCGCCACCTTACACCGGAAAAGGAAAAAGGAATCAAAAGCAGTTTACCATTACTGCCGAGACCGGTGCCCGGATAGATTGGAAAATAGAAACGAATATTGGCATCAAAAAGTTGAGCCTTGTTTTTAACAATCATGAAATAGTGCCTTTAAAATCTCTTAACACGGCACATACACAATGGACTTTCAGCAAAACCATCAATAATTCTGGTTTTTACCAGCTGGATCTTGATGGTAAAAAATCAGATCTCTACCAGATTGAAGCGATTCCAGACCTAGCTGTTACGATCAAAATTACCCAACCAAAACAGCACACCACAATCGACATTGGTCAGCCACAAAAAATCAATCTAAAATTATTGCTTACTGATGATTATGGCATTAACGATGCTTTTATATCGGCTACCATGGCCAGCGGCAAAGGTGAGGGTGTGAGTTTTACTGAGAAAAAACTATCATTTGACACCAATTTTGGCAATAGAAAGACTATCGCACTGGAAAAATTGATTGATTTGAAAAACCTGGGCATGAAACCAGGCGATGAACTATACTTTTTTATCAAAGCAATGGATAACCATGGCCAATCGAGCCGTTCGGATGTTTATTTCGTTTCCATTGTAGACACTACTGAATTAATGAGTTTAGCTGGAATGACAAATGGTGTCAACCTGGTTCCTGAATATTTCAGAAGCGAAAGGCAGATCATCATTGATACCGAAAAATTATTGAAAGAACAATCATCGATACCTGTACAAACTTTTAAAAACAAAAGTAATGAAATAGGTATTGACCAAAAGCTTTTGCGCCTGCGTTACGGGCAGTTTTTGGGCGAAGAAAACGAAACTGAAATTGGTGGAGAACATGATGATCACGATGGCCATACGGAACACAAGGCTGAGGGTGAAAAATTTGGTGATGTAACCGGCATTATGGACAAATACGCCCATAAACATGATATTGCAGAAGACGCTACCTTTTTTGAACCTGGAATAAAAGCACAATTAAAAGCTGTTTTAACTGAAATGTGGAATGCTGAACTGCGTTTGAGAACTTATAAGCCACAAGAAGCTTTGCCTTATGAATATAAAGCGCTCAGGTTACTGAAAGATCTCCAACAGAAATCACGCGCTTATGTGGCCAAAACAACCGTAAAAACGGCAGCGTTGAAACCCGAAAAACGTTTAAGTGGTGAACTGGATAAAATTACCCAGCCCGTGCAAAAAATGACCTTTGAGCAAAAGGAAAAGAGAATTGCCACACTCAAGACAGCACTTGCAAGGTTGGAAAGCAGAAAAACAGGCAGGAAATTTACTGAACAAGATCAGTTCTTACTTAACCAAACAGAAAAATACCTGATTGGCGCCGCAGCAGATCATCCTGCTACTTATTTAACTGCACTTAGCAGTTTAAGAAAGTTAAGCACAGGCAATAAATTGATAAATAATGATATCGGCCTGGTGCAACGAGCCATACAAAAAATGATCGGTCCCGAAGGTGCAAAACCACAGATACAAAATGCCGGTGCAGCCTCGGATCTGTATCAGAGCTATTTTAAAAATCTCAATAAAACAGACAGATAGCTATGGAATTTAAATATATCGCCATACTGGCTGGGCTGTGTTTACTGGCTTTTTTACTTTATAAAGAGGCCCATAGGTTTAATAAAGCAAGATTGATCTGGCGGATTTTGGCTAATATTTTTGCGGTAAGCTGTTTTGTGCTTTTAATTGTACCCATCAGGTACAAAACGAGCAGGCCACAAAATACAGACGAAGTTATTTTAATCACCAAAGGCACTCATCCGGATTCGACTACCAACTTAAAGGGGAAGATATACGCACTATCCGCCGCGAACCTGAAAAACAAAAATGTTATAACCATTCCAGATCTTCCTTATTTCCTAAAATCAAATCCAAATATCCGGAAACTGAAACTTTATGGCTACGGGTTAAACAAAGCCGAATTAGCACAGCTAAAAGGGTACCGGGTCAGCTTCCATCCTGCTGCAAAGCCCACCGGAATTATCGCTGCCAACTGGCCTGGCAAATTGAAAACAACCGAAGTATGGCAGGTTCAGGGTACTTACCAGAACTCAGGAATGGAGCCAGTTAAACTTTTGCTCAAAGGCTTAGGCAAAACAGTAGATTCAATCGAAATCGGTGCAAAATCGAGCAAAACCTTTTCCTTTAAAACTACGCCAAAACACACAGAAAAAGCTGTTTATGAACTGGTTAGTTTGCAGAAAAACGATACACTGGCAAAAGAACCGGTTCCGATGCTAGTTGGTGATGAAACACCAATGAAAGTATTGATCATGGCCTCTTTTCCAGATTTTGAGTATAAATTTCTAAAAAACTGGCTCTATCAAAATCAGTATCCTGTAGCTTTCAGAAGTCAGATCAGTAAAAACAAATATGCCTTTAATTTTCTCAATCTTGATAGTTTAAACCTGACAAGGGTCAATAGCCCATCCTTAAAAAAATTCGACATCCTGATTATTGATGAAGAAGAATTAGCAGCCATCAGCCCTGATGAAAGATCATCAATAGCGCTTGCGGTTAAAAACGGACTGGGTTTATTGATCAGGGTGGCTAATTTAAAAGCGTCAACAACACTTGGCAGCAGGTTTAGCAGATTTGAATCACCCGCGCTGAAAGGGAAGATGCTCAATTTAAGACTTACTGAAGATTATTCTAAACTTACTGCATTACCAATTGAACAAGGATTATTTTTAAAGCCTGAATATACAGATCAGCCTCTTATTGTCGATGCCAGTGGAAAAACACTGGTAAACAGTAATATCGACGGTTATGGCAAAATACTGGCCTCTACACTTTCGTCTACCTTCCACTGGTTACTTTCAGGGAAGAAAAATGATTATGCCGCCTATTGGTCAGCACTTTTAGCCAGCGCGGCAAGAAAAAGAAATAATGTGCTAACCGTCTACATTTTTCCTCAATTCCCTGCAATTAATCAAAAGATGAAGATTATTGCAGATTTGGCAGCATCCGGCCAGGTACCAGCATTAAAAATCGATAGCATTTTACTCAGTCCACGGCAAAACATGGTGCTTCCTTTCCAGTGGGATGCTTTTTACTGGCCTCAAAAACCGGGCTGGACTTATCTGGAAGTAAATCGAAATGTTGAGCCCATATACATTTATAAAAAAACCGATTGGCAAGCGCTCAAAAACCAGCAAAAGCTGGATGAAACACATCTGTTTATAAAAAACCTGAACATGACAGAAACTAAAAGCAAAGTAGCAGACGTCGTTTTAGAAGAAGAGCTTTCGATTTGGTGGTTTTTTATTGGTTTTTTACTGGCTGCTGCCTTTTTATGGTACGAGGCCAGAATTTTGGCTGGTTAATAGTTTGTTCAGCCGCCAAACGCAGTGAAGGATCTGTCCTATCTGTGGTTAAAAACACTTTCCCTATACAATCTCCCCCGCATTATGCTTTTGAAACTAAAATGTTATAATCAAATTTCCATTTTTAGCCACACAATTGGCTATATTGAAATCGTAAACTAACTAAACTCGACCAATTGAAAAGAAAAGACTTCCTCTATTTATCCGGAATGGGTATGGGTGCGCTGCTTCTGCCCGACCTTTCTGCTTTCGGAACTCCGATAGACCCTTTACAGGCCTTAGACGGAGTAGATGTAAAAATTAAAAAAGAGCTGGCAGATGTTGCACTAAATGCAGCAAAATCAAAGGGTGCAAATTATGCTGATATCCGCATCGGGCGTTATCTTAACCAATTTGTGGCCACGCGTGAAAAACGGGTTCAAGGTGTAGCCAATACTGAATCGTATGGCGTGGGCATCCGTGTGTTGGTTAATGGTTGCTGGGGTTTTGCCGCTACAAACAATGTAACTAAAGATGCCATTGCCAAAGCAGCTGAACAAGCAGTTGCGGTTGCAAAAGCCAATGCCAAAATACAGGGTGAACCGGTTCAGTTAGCGCCCCAAAAAGGTTATGGAGAGGTAAGCTGGAAAACACCCATCGAAATTAATGCCTTTGAAGTGCCGGTAAAAGAAAAGGTAGACCTGCTTTTAAATGTTAATGATGTGGCCATGCAAAACGGCGCCAATTTTGTAAATTCAGTCATTTTCGCGGTTAATGAGCAAAAATACTTCGCTTCTACCGATGGCTCTTACATCGATCAGGACGTGCACCGCATTTATCCCACTTTCAACGTCACCAAAGTCGACCGTGAATCGGGTAAATTTAAAACCCGTAACGCATTAAGTGCTCCTTCCGGCAAGGGTTACGAATACATGCACGCGCGACCTGAAGATAAAGTTACCGGTATTGTTACGCGCTATAAAGGCCGTTACGATATGCTCGAAGATGTAAAGGAAGCAGCCCGTGTAGCTACAGAAAAAGTAAAAGCAAAATCCGTTGAACCAGGCAAATACGACCTCGTTTTAGATCCTTCGCACCTATGGTTAACCATTCATGAATCGGTTGGCCACCCGACAGAGTTAGACCGCGTTTTAGGTTATGAAGCCAATTATGCCGGAACGAGTTTCCTGACATTGGATAAATGGGAATCGAAAAAATTCAAATTTGGCAGCGATAAAGTAAACATTGTGGCCGATAAAACGCAGGTTGGATCGTTAGGTGCTGTAGGATATGATGATGAAGGTGTAAAATGCAAAAAATGGGATCTGATCAAAGACGGCATTTTGGTCAGTTACCAGGCCATCCGCGATCAGGCACATATTATCGGTTTAACCGAATCGAACGGCTGCTGTTACTCACAAGGCTGGGATGATGTTCAGTTTCAGCGCATGCCAAATGTTTCACTACAGCCTGGCAAAGAAAAACTAAGTGTGGATGAGATGATCAAAAATGTTGAAAAAGGCATTTACATTATCGGTGACGGAAGTTTCTCTATTGATCAGCAACGTTATAATTTTCAGTTTGGCGGACAGATTTTCTATGAAATTAAGCAAGGCAAAATTGTAGGTATGCTTAATGATGTGGCCTATCAGGCCAATACACAAGAATTCTGGAACTCTTGTAATGCCATTTGCGATGAAAGTGATTACCGTTTGGGTGGCTCGTTTAATGATGGAAAAGGCCAGCCTTCTCAAAGCAGTGCTGTTTCGCATGGCAGCGCCACCACCAGGTTTAATGGAGTTAATGTTATTAATACAGCAAGAAAAATATAATTATGGCCATATTAAGTAAAGAAGAAGCCCAGGCGATATTAAAAAAAGTAATCGGTTATTCGAAAGCCGATTTTTGTGAGGTAAGTTTAACCGGCGCTGATGGAGGTAACATCCGTTATGCCCGTAATGCCGTTTCTACCGCAGGCCAGATCAATACCATGAGCTTAGGCGTAAGTTCCACGTTTGGAAAGAAAACCGGTTCTGCCTCTATCAATGAATTTGATGATGCCTCTTTGCAAAAAGTAGTAAAGAGAGCAGAAGAGCTGGCCATGCTGGCGCCAGAGAATCCCGAATTTATGCCACCCCTAGGTCCACAAACCTTTGCAGAATCGAATAACTATAATGATAAAACAGCTGCTATTACCCCAGATACCCGGGCCGAAATGGTGGGTAAAAGTTTGAGCGTATCTAAAGCTGCGAACCTGGATGCTGCTGGTTTCCTTGAAAATGCTACCCGTTTCAATGCCATTATGAACTCGAAAGGTTTGTTTGCTTATAATAAAGGGACAAATGTTTCCTTTTCTGTTACAGTAAGAAACAAACAGGGAACAGGTTCCGGTTATGTAGAGCAGGATTTTAATGATCTGGATAAAATGGACACCCTGGCACTCAGTAAAATTGCGGCAAACAAAGCCAATGGCTCGGCAGGCGCAAAAGCCATTGAGCCAGGAAAGTATACTGTAATTTTAGAGCCACTTGCTGCCAGCGATATTATTGGCAATATGTTTAGGGGCTTTGATGCCCGCAGTGCTGATGAAGGCCGGAGTTTTATGAGCAAAAAAGGCGGCGGTACACGTTTAGGCGAACAATTATTCTCCGAAAATGTGAATATCTATTCTGACCCGATGAATGCTGAAATTCCATCTGCTACATTTACCGGAGAAGGTTTGCCGGTAACCAGAACGCAATGGGTAGAAAAAGGAGTGGTAAAAAACCTTTCTTATTCGAGATACTGGGCTGCGCAAAAAAATGTCAAACCACTTCCTTTTAGCCGCAGCATGATCATTGAAGGCGGCAATCAATCATTGGAAGATTTAATCAAGAGCACGGAAAAAGGGATATTGGTTACACGCTTCTGGTATATCCGCTCAGTAGACCCGCAAACCTTATTATTGACCGGATTAACCCGTGATGGTACTTTTTACATTGAAAACGGCGAGATCAAATTCCCGATCAAGAATTTCAGGTTCAATGAAAGTCCCGTTATTATGCTTAACAATGTAGAAGCTTTGGGCAAGCCGGTAAGAACCGGAAGCGGATTGATCCCACCGATGAAAATCAGGGATTTTACATTCACTTCATTATCAGACGCGGTTTAACTAGCTCCAGCCTACATATCGTCATCTAGACTGAAGTACAGACATAAGCAATTCGTCATTCCCGCGCAGGCGGGAATCCTAAAGCTATTGCATTACGATTCCCAATCAAGTTGGGAATGACGACCAACTTAAGAATTTAAAACAACTAAAAATTGAGAAGAAGAGATTTCTTATACATGACCGGTGTTGGCTTTACCGCCGGTATGATGCCAAATATCCCGGCCTTCGGCAAAATGATTTCTGTTGAAGAATCTTTAACGCCTGTTGATGTTGCTTTAAAGAAAAAAATGGCCGATGTTGCGCTCAATGCAGCCAAAAGCAAAGGTGCCACTTATGCTGATGTTCGTATAGGAAGATATTTGAACCAGGTTGTGGCCACCAGGGAAACCCGGGTAGAAAACATTTCCAATTCTGAATCCTATGGGTTAGGTGTTCGCGTGATTGCCAATGGAAGCTGGGGTTTTGCCGCAACAAACAACATGGACCACAGCAGCATTGCCAAGGCTGCTGAAGCTGCCGTGGCCATAGCTAAAGGAAATGCCAGATTAATGGAAGAACCTGTAAGAATAGCCGCGCAAAAGGGTTTTGGCGAGGTAAGCTGGAAAACACCCATTGAAATCAATGCCTTTGAAGTGCCCATTGCCGACAAAGTTGATCTCCTCTTAAATGTAAATAGCGAGGCCATGAAAGGTGGCGCTAAATATATCAGTTCCAATCTCTTCATGGTCAATGAACAAAAATATTTTGCCTCTACTGACGGATCTTACATCAATCAGGATATCCACAGGATATGGCCAACCTTTACCCTGACCAAAACAGATTCTGCCAGCGGCAAGTTCGAAACCAGAAATGCTTTAAGCGCACCAATGGGTATGGGTTTCGAGTACCTGAAGCCCAAAGATGAAGAAAAGATAAAAGGCGGGCCGGTTACCATGTACAAAAAACGTTACGATATGCTAGAAGATGTCCGCGAAGCTGCAGTACATGTTAATGAGAAATTAAAAGCGAAACCCATAACACCAGGTAAATACGACCTGGTTTTAGATCCGTCACACCTCTTTCTAACCATACATGAATCTGTCGGCCATCCCACAGAACTAGACCGGGTTTTAGGTTATGAAGCCAATTATGCCGGAACCAGTTTCCTGACATTGGATAAGTGGGAATCAAAAAAATTCAACTTCGGCAGCAAAGAAGTGAATATTATTGGTGATAAACTTGAACCAGGGTCGTTAGGTGCAGTAGGCTATGATGATGAGGGCGTAAAATGTGGTAAATGGGACATCATTAAAGATGGAATTTTGGTAAATTATCAAACCATCCGCGATCAGGCTCATATTTTAGGACTAAAAGAATCGCAGGGTTGTTGTTATGCCGACAGTTGGGACAGCATCCAGTTTCAGCGGATGCCGAATGTATCATTGGCGCCTGGAAATATCGAATTAAGTGCAGCCGACATGGTTAAAAATGTAGAAAAAGGTATTTATATGTTTGGCCGGAACTCTTACTCTATCGACCAGCAGCGTTATAATTTTCAATTTAGCGCACAGCTGGCTTATGAAATTAAAGAAGGCAAAATTGTCGGCATGTTAAAAGACGCGGCCTATCAGGCCAATACCCAGGAATTCTGGAATTCATGCGTACAGCGCTGCGACAAAAACGATTATCGCCTGGGCGGGACATTTTCAGATGGTAAAGGTCAGCCAGGGCAGGTAAGCGCCGTTTCGCATGGTAGCGCAACCACACGTTTTAATGGCGTTAATGTAATTAATACCGGCAGGAAGTTGGGGTAGATTTATCGCTGACAGATATAAACTAACTTTAAACAATCCTTCGTTGCACTCAGTATTGAAAATTGAAAAATAGCATTGGAATCTGCGCTTGAACAGCTATGCTTTTCGTACGCATCCTTTATACGAAGCCCCCTGCTGTTATTCTGAACGCATTGAAGAATCCTTCTATAAGGTAGTATATTTACACTTGAAAGATCCTTCGTTGCGCCCAGGATTGACATTTTTGAAAACAGGATGCACAATGGTATAAAAATACTCCTTTTGTTATTTCGGTTCCTTTTTATTATCAATCGCAGTATCAAAAGTCTTATTAAACTCACCCTTTACCCATTGTACTTTACCGATGTCCTTTATCTCTGGTGCAATGATGTAATTTCCGGTCTCGCTATCCACGATCACAACCATGTTAGTGGCATTCACTTCCGTACGGTACCTTCCGCCCGTTTGATCCTGACTATTTTTAAAACTGATGGCGGTAAACATAATGGCAGCGCCAAAAAATCCCAATAAAAGGGATTTGGAATCCAATGTAATTTTCATATTCTAAAGATTTATTTGAGTGTGAAATCAAATTAATGATTTTAATTCACGCATTTTAATTCTATCAGAAATATTGCATCACTTTTTACTACATGTTAAACAGAATATAAGTTAAAGCTGCTGAAGCCATAACAATAATCAATAGTTTTATCAAAAATTTTTGAATAGGATTTTGGTTATCCCCTACATGGTCAGAAACGATATCTTTGATCTCCGCATCCCTGCTTCGCTGTATCACATTGCCGGTAACCTCAGAGCGGATCAACTTTTCCACATAATCTTTACTTTCTGCCAACCCCGAACCTGTGGCATCCTTATAACGCTTAATGGCGTTTAGTTTATTGCCCTGATTTAAAATAGCCAGTAGCTCAGTGTCCAAATTGCCGAGTTTGGTTATTGGTTGCTGTACTCCGCCTTCTAAGGCATCTACATAATCTTTAGCTTCTTTTAAACCGCAGTTACTCTGATCTTTAATTATTTTGACAGCTGCCACTTTCTGATCTCTTGCGAGGAATAATAAGGCTTGCTGTTTTGTTTCGGGACTAACATTAATCATCACTTATAATTTAGCAAAATGTATTCCGAAAAATGAGATTTCTACCTTGCTTTTGCCACTCCGCTACGCTGTTTAAATATCAGCAGCCAACAGATCTTACTTTCATTCTGAACGAAGAGTAATGTTTCATAACAATCTGTCCGTTTTAAAAGTGGTATCCAAGGAAAGAAAAAGATAGGTTTTTGACTTGGTCTAAAGAATATATCTCTTCAAAACCTCATTAATCCTGATTAATTTATTTCCGATAAAATCTTCCATCACAGCAGCGCGCCCCGCAATAACCACAATATTTTCGTCTGCCTGCAAAACCTGGTTCGATACATTTGCATACCTAATCAAATTTCTTTTATACCAGGGGGGATACCAGGTCCAGGCAAAAAAATTGGCTTTAGCACTGATTCTGTTAGTAATGAAATATAAAGTCCCTTGTTTAAACGGTGTTCGCCTAATAAAATCAACGTTTTACAATAACAGCGTAAATAATGCCAAGTAGAAGAGCGAGTAAATTATACGATACCGGAACGAGGGTACTTCTTAAAATCAAAGCGATTTTACGATAGTTAAAGGCCGAAAAAAACTGATAATAAAACCAAATGCTATAGAAAAGACCGAAAAAGCTTAATACACCGAAGTATAGAAATAACAGCACCTGGGTATTGTGATAGAATATGGTCAGGGTCGAAACAAGAAGACCAATGATCATTTCCACAATCACACGGTACGAGTTTAAAACCAGGTGTTCTGAGAAATTAAGCTTCGCTTTTCTAAACCAGATTAAACTGAAGCACGAATAAACAGGAATTGTGATAATGAGTATCAGTTTGGGATAATGAGAGATGAATTTCTCGAGATCGTTCATCATTGCTTTGCCCCCCTTAGGCATCAGATCGGACATATTGCCATGTGCATAGGGCGCTATGAGACCTGATACCGTAAGAATGAGCAGGATGAGCGTAATAAAACTAAAATAAGGAACCCTTTTGCCCTGAATGTATTCGCGGACACTGTGCCCCGGCCGGGTGAACAGACTTTTCAGGGTAAATAAAATGCCTTTGTCTACATGCCAAACCCCATGAATAAAATCATGTTCAATAAAGTGTTTAATGGAATAACGATGTGTAGTAGACTTTTGCCCACAGTTTGCACAGTAATTCTGCATCACCGGAGCGCCACAATTGAGGCAATCTGTTGACATGGCTGGCTATGATTTGGCGTTTCTGTTTTTAAGTTCAGTATTAATCTGCGACAAGCTGATAAAAGCTGGAAATAGTGTTAGCGAACTGCAAAACGGAACGATCATCAGTACTTTGGGCATGTTAGATGAAAAGGCCAGATAGATGATAACTGCAGTAGCAACGAGCAATACCAGGCCAAGCCCAAGCAGTGCACCCTGCAAACTTTTTTTCTTTTTATACAATTCTTCTACAGGTATTGCCGAAATGGAAGTTTCCTTTTTCATATCGTTTGCTCAGATTAATGTAATTTGGGTCTTGCAGAGCGCTTCGTCATTATTTTACCAATTGCCCCGACTAGACAAATATACAACATATCACCAATTGGTGATAAAAATATTTAAAATGATTATGTAATTTTCCCGTTGGTTATTTATATGATATGGAAGAGGAAACAGAAGCGAAACCGTTTAGGAACAAAGAAAAAAGCAAACAGAAATTTTTATATGCGGTAGAAAAAATACTGCATACCAAAGGTTTTTCAGGCCTAAAGGTCAATGATATTGCACGTACTGCAGGTTTGGACAAAAAATTAATCTATAATTATTTTGGAGGGAAGGACGGTCTGATTGATGAATACATCCGATCACAGGATTTTTGGAGCAATGTAAAAGATGAATCGGGTGGAGCTTTGATAAAAGATGGAGGAAAAAAATTTTCTAAAGACATGCTTCTCTCTCAATTCGATTATGTTTTCAAGAATAAAAATATCCAGAAAATTCTGCTTTGGGGATTATTAGACAACCGTAGATCCTTGAAAAAACTGGCGAACGATCGCGAAGAAAACGGAGCGCGCTTATTTGAAGGCATTACTGATCCTCATTTCGAGAAAAATTCCAAAAGATACCGGGCCATTATTGCATTGCTGATTTCGGGAATTTACTACCTCGACATTTATGCCACCACAAACGATTGTACATTTTGTGGATTGGACCTGAAAAGTGCAGATGGACGATCGGAAATTGAAAATGCCATCTCGTTTTTGATCGATAAAACTTATGAGTAAGAAAATGGAAGAAAGTTTAGATACTTCCTTTCCATTTTCTTCTTGAATGCATAATTTGTTATCAACCTTATAACAGGCTACAATAGCATCATTAAATTTACGACGTTATTAATCTGCTTAGCAACCACCTTTGCGTGGTAAGCGTTTAAAAATTACCTTATTATCCCGTTCTACATATTCTGCAGATACTATCGGATATGAATACTTAGGTGCGTATGACATATTACGGCTTCTGACCATGATCTTATCGTTAATCTTTAAGCTATTCAATGGTGCAAGTTGAGACTTTTCTGCCTCAAAATTTACAATGTAATCGGCACCATTGATGCGGGCCATTACACCGAACCCTAATCTTGATCCGGGCGGAAGCGTTAATGCCGTTACCACGGCTTCCATATCTGTAAATTCAATTATATCTTTTCTTATCTTAGCAGCACTGGCATGTAAATATTTTCCTGTAGGTGACGATTCCCATTTTTTAAATTTAATACCATCAGGGCTAACCTCCCATTTTTTCTTCTCGGCATCTCTTTGAGCAGCAGAAAGGGGTTTTGAGCTTAGCATTTTGTTCTCATTTTTAATTTCACGATTAGCAAATACTAATCCGCTTACCACCACCAGCGGCAAAATCAACATATACATCATTTTGTTCCTTTTTTTTGCTGGTTTGATCATCATCGATCTATCTGCTGATAAATCAGATTTGTTTAAGGGTTTTTGTTTATTTTCCATATCTTTTTAAAAATTAATGAAACAAACTTACTTTGATATTTATCCGTCTGAAGAAGCAGGATTGTAAATAAAAATGTAAACTTTGTAAATAAAACATTGACATTATGCAACTTAGTCAAAACCTCTTCACGGGTAAAAGCATGTACCTCTTTGGGGCATTACTGCTTTTATCTTTCATCATGATTTTTGCAGCTTTCAGTATTTCGGATAATGATAATTTTCAGCTTTCGAGAAGAGAGGTTTTATTTCGTCGCATCGGAGATGAACTACTTTTACAATCGGGCGATAGTATATCCAGGGTGCTTCCGATAAAAAAGGTTGCGGAAAATGAATATCAAATTCAGTTTGAGCATGAATTTAGTTTCAACCCCATCACCCTGGTGAATACGACTAAACGTTTGCTAGCAAATGATCCAATGACAGGTGACTACGTAGTTAAAGTAATCAATATTAACGATTCAAGCACTGTTTATGGCTACGCAATAGCCCACAACAAAAAAGATGAAATTATAGCCTGCATAGGAAGAAAACAACCAAAAGCACAATATATGATCAACATTCAACTGAAAACTACAGGCATAATCACCAAAAAGCACAGCTATCTGCTCGGTAGCCTGCCATTTTTAGCTTTTGTTGGCTTTATTTTCTTTAGATCGGTTAAACCCAGAAAGGCTTTACCCAATGATGATGAACATCACGACCTGATAACTTTAAGTTCAGTTCTGTTTGATGCTAAAAACCGTAAGCTTACCCTAAATAAAGAAACAATAGCATTAACTGGCACGGAAACAAGATTACTGCTCATCTTCGCCCAGTCTCCTAACGAAACCATAGAGAGAAGCCGGCTGCAAAAAGAAATATGGGAAGATGAAGGGATTATTGTTGGCCGTAGCCTGGATATGTTTATATCAAAACTGAGAAAAAAACTGGCACCTGATCCAAACATCAATATTATTGTGGTCCGCGCCAAGGGATATAAGCTTGAAATTAAGGGTTAAATAGAAAACGATATCATATTTTAATTTCACCGCTAATTTATCCCTGTGAACTTATCGGCTGTTGAGAAAGCTGTCGATACCTGCTAAGAAGTCCACTCCGCAAGCTCAGGACAGATATTTACAAATTACCACTATAAGTAGGATAATTATTTGTTTGCCAAGTTCGTCTTATATAGCTACAGTAGTGTAATAGTGCAACCTGCTCAAGATTGACGCATGAGCGAGAATAATGAGCGTAGCAGTGAATTTGTAAATAATAGCGGTAATTTATGCTATTAAATGAATATAAACAACAGCTTTCTCTCTGCAAATTTCAGGATGTGATCGATGTAAAATTATAAAAAACAGGACTAGATTTGATATACAAAACTAGTCCTGCTCTTTAATTACTGGAATTCCTTTTTTAGAATTAAATACCTTGGCGTTATTCGTCAAAACTGATCAATGCCTTGATCAGCGATTCATTTGCCTGTAGCAAATGATTAAACTTTTCTTTTACTTCCGTAAATGGAACATTATGGGTGATAAAATCCATCGGTTTAACCAGCCCTTGTCTAATGCAATCAATCACATAGGCAAAATCATGCGGCAAGGCATTTCTACTGCTCATCAGTACCGCTTCACGCTTATGAAACTCAGGATGTATTACCTCAATCGTACCTTTCTGAAGGCCTATCATGATAAATTTACCGGTATGTGCCAAAAATTTGAAAGCATTGTTAATGGCATTTAAATTTCCGGTACAATCGATTACCACTTTCGCCATTTCTCCATCGGTAATTTTTGATAGCTGCTCTAAAACGTCGGTTTTTAATGGATTTATGGTATGGTTAATACCGAAACGCTCGCGGCAAAAAGATAACCTGTTATCATTTACATCAATAACGATAACCTCAGCTCCACTTATTTTGGCAAAGGCAATAGTACCCAAACCGATAGGTCCGGCGCCGAGTATCACCACGGTGTCGCCTTTGTCCAACTGTGCCAGGCCAACGCCATGCGCTCCAATGGCCAATGGCTCTATCAGCGCAAGTTCATCTACAGTTAATCCTTCCCCACTAACAATTGCAGTTGCAGGAACCGTGATATACTCTTGCATGGCGCCATCTATATGAACCCCGAAAACTTTAATATTTACACAACAGTTGGTCCTGCCGCTTCGGCATGCAATGCACTTTCCACAATAAAAATATGGACTAATGGTAACCAGATCTCCGGTTTTAAAACTTGCTCCTGCCCCAGCCTCTACCACTTCAGCAGCAATTTCGTGGCCAAGGATTCTTGGATATTCGAAAAATGGCTGTGTACCTTCAAATGCGTGGTAATCGGTGCCACAAATCCCCAGTCTCCTCATTTTGAGCAATACCATTCCATCTCCAACTGATGGCATCTCTTTATTGACATAGGTAAATTCTCCCGGTGTATTACAAACTAATGCTTTCATCCTTATTATAAAAATTCAATTAATCCCTGTGTTTTCATTTCCTGCCAAAACCCTGCAGGAATTTCTTTTTGGGCCAGCGCAGCATTAACAGCCACCTTTTCAGGCCGTGTGGTATTTAAAGCAATGCTTTTTACGCCGGGAAAACCTGCAGAAAAACTAAAACAGGCCTCAGCAGGGAGTAGCTCAAACGTTTTACAAACCTGATAAAACTTATCCCTCCAGGCCAAAAGCGCTTTCCCCGTCAAACTATTCCCGTCAACCGGCTGGTAATTATAAAAATCTCCGCCGGTTAAAAAGCCGCCATTAAATATGGCCGAATTAATTACTTTAATATTTTTCTGGTCTAGCTCTTCTATAAATGCGATCAGATCATGGGGATGCGATTTGATCGTTAAGCTGTTGGCAATCATCACCCAGTCAAGATGAACATCTGCCGCGATAGCCTGAATAATTTTCCAATCTTTTGCACCTACCCCGATTGAAGAAACTAAGCCGGCAGATTTTAGTTCGGCCAAAGCCATGTAAGCATCAAGAATTTGTTGATAACGTTCTTTATAATCTTCCTCACTTTCGCTTGCAATAAGATATTCGTCTGGATCGTGTACCGACACCATCTGTGCCTTGTAATGGCCCAGAAGCTCGTTACCTTGCTCAAAACACTTTAATATCCCATCGTAACTGATCATCTGTACCGCATCATGTTCAATATCCTTCCAGATACCGGGCTCAAATGTAGGTTCGGGAGTTAAAAGCGGTGTTCTGTACCAGCCCAGCTTATTGCTAATGACTACCTGTTGTGGATCTACTTTCAAATCCGCCAAGCATTTCCCCAGCGATTCTAATGCGAGACCTGCCCCATATTTACCTGCCGAATCAAAAAAGGTAACTGGTTTTGAAGAGTCTACACAGGCTTTTACAACTTCCCGTTTAACATTATAATCTATTGCCTGATAAAGATTTCCCAAACTACTGGTTCCAAAAACAACCGGAGGCAAGTTTATTACCGGCTCTTGCTGTCTATTTTTGTTAAGCATTTAACTGAAATATGTTTTTCATTAATACCCACTTTTCTCCGGGATTTGCAAATGGCAATGCCTGTTGGTATTTCCACATCAGCTTTTCCCATTCCTCTACCTTCGGGTTGGAGGCATCCATCAGTGCCTTTTTGTCGAAGCTAAAATCGTCTTTTGTTTCCATAATCATAAACAGGCGGTTGGAAACACGGTAAATCTGCATATCCAGTATGCCCGAGTCGATTATGCTGCGTTTAATTTCAGGCCATCCATTAACATGGTACGCTTCATATTCTGCGATCAGTTTTTCATCGTCCACCAGATCGAGGGCTAAACAGTATCTTTTCATTTTTAATTATAAAATTTCATTCGGTTGATTAATGATGTCGTTTCTTGTCGTTTTTTGCCCCATTAAGCCAAATAGCATAATCACAACAAAACAAACCAGGGGCACATAATATCCATTCTGGATATTTCCCGTTCCATCGCTCAAATATCCAAAAAAACGTGGTAATATTGCGCCACCCACAATTGACATGATAATTAAACTACTACCCAGTTCGGTATCCTCTTTAAGGTCTTTAATGCCCAGAGAGAAAATAGTAGGAAACATCACCGACATAAAAAAACAAATGCCAATAACGGCATACACCGTTGTGATGCCAGAAGCCATGATGGCAACAAAGCAAAGCAGAGCACTGATAAAGGCATAGGTAACCAATAAATATTGGGCCTTAAAAAAGCGCATCAGGAAAGTAGTAAAAAAACGTCCGATCAGAAATGCAAAACCACAGACACCTAAGTAATAAGTTGCCTCTTTATCTGTAATACCCGCTGATTTGGTTGCATAAAGAATAAACAAGCTAAATACAGATACCTGTGCGCCAACATAAAAAAACTGTGCAGCTATTGCCCACGATAAATGTTTATGTTTAAAAACCTGCCAAAAACTTTGTTTAGCCGTCCCTTCATTATTTGTTCTGATATCGGGTAATTTGATAAAATAAAATACAGCAGCCAGCATAACCAATATGGTCCCCAACACAAAATATGGTCCCTGCACAGAGGTAGCTTCTGATGCCAGTACCGATTTTTGAGTAGCCAGATCCATTTTTGCAAGCGCGCTATCTGATACACCCTCAACCAAGATCAGTTTACCACCAATGATTGGTGCAAGTGAAGCCGCAAGCCCGTTAAAAGATTGGGCAAGATTTAGTCTGAAAGTAGAGGTTTCCGGTTTTCCGACTAAGGTAATATAGGGGTTTGCCGCTGTTTCCAGAATAGTGAGTCCGCATGCAATAATAAAAAGTGCAGCCAGGAAGAAATTGTAGGATTGCACCTGGGCTGCAGGCAAAAACAAATAACAGCCTACCGAAAATATCAAAAGACCAATTATTATCCCACTTTTATAGCCATATTTTTTCATGATGATACCTGCCGGCAATGCCATTACAAAATAGGCGATAAAAACCGCCGAGTCTACAAGCGTAGCCTGTACCGTAGTGAGCGTAAATGAACGTTTTAAATGCGGAATTAATATAGGGTCAAGATTGTGGGCAAATCCCCATAAAAAAAACAGTGAGGTAATTAATATTACCGCCAATGTGGAGCGCTTATTTTCCATCAAAAAAGATTGAGTACATTTTTATTTTTTAAATTCTATTTTAAATCCTGTAACCGCCCAGGCAGGGTAATTCATAGGCTTTTTGATCAGCAGTGCACCATCGGTTTGTGTCCAGTCCAGTTTTTCCTTACTGCCCAGAAGGGTAACCGAACGAATCGGTTTTTCAAGATATTTAGAATTTTTTCCTAATAATTCCATTTTGATCTCTGTTTCAGGCATGCTCAGGCAAAACGCAAAAAGGTTACCCCCTTTTGTAGTATATCGGATATCCGTAGCTTGATAATCGCGTGTATCGGCCAATCCCCCAAAATCTCCTTTTTTCTGGTTCGATTTGATAGTAGATGGTCCCTCGCCATACACTTTCCAGGGTCTTGTGGCATAAATTCCTTCTCCATAAGTTTTGGTCCATTCGCCTAACTCCGTTACAATTTTAATTACATCGGGTTCTAAGTCGCCCTCAGGGGTTTGCACCACATTAATCAGCAGGTTTCCGTTCTTACTTACCACATCGATTAATAGCTGGGCAATTTCATTTGTACTTTTGTAACGTTGGCCTGTGCGGTAATACCAATCGCCAATTGAGGTATCGGTTTGCCAAGGGAAAGGACTGATCGAATCGAGTACACCACGCTCCACATCCTGCGCCCATTTACCTTCAGAAGGTTCTTTAGGTGTATAAACCGCTTCAAGTTTACCTTTATTTTTAGCCAGGTCTTGGTTGTAGTAATGCGCCACCATTTTACGACCATATTCTTCAAAAGGCACTTTGCTATCGGAATAAAGTAGATCGGGATGATAATTATCAATCAGTTCGGTTACATAGGTTAACCATTTTTTATGCCATGCCGGATTGTTGGTCAGCCATTCTTTAATGTTGCTTGAATCAGCTGGCAAATGGTACAAATCTGAATATTGTGGATCATGTCCATCATACGGAACCCCGGCAAGCGGTCCGGTTTTATCGGCTCCATGGCTGGGTTGGAACCAGTTGAAACTTGCAGCCAGGTGTTCAGAAACCCCAAAACGGAGGCCTTCTTTTTTTGCTGCTTTTTGCCAAAGGCCAACTACATCCTTTTTTGGCCCCATTTTAACCGAATTCCATCTATGGATTTTCGAGTCCCACAAGAAAAACATATCGTGGTGTGAACCCATACTCACAAAATATTTTGCACCCGCTTTTTTATAAAGGGCCATCAATTGTTCAGGGTTCCATTTTTCTGCCTTCCAGAGTGGAATAATATCTTTATAACCAAATTTTGATGGTGGTCCGTAATGTGCTACATGATATTTGTTCTGATCATTTCCTTGCAGATACATGCCACGGGCATACCAATCGCCCTGACGGGGAACTGCCTGGGGGCCCCAGTGCGACCAGATGCCAAATTTAGCATCACGGAACCACTCGGGGTATTGATACTGCTTTAAAGATTCGTCTGTAGGTTTGAACTTACCCTGCTCAGGGCTGGTGTTTTTTTGCTGAGCCTGTGCATTTAGCAACATGGAAATTGCAATAATGCCTATGGATATTTTTTTTCTCATTTGTGTAATAACGCCTTTTATATCTGGTTACTATTTCCAAAAATAAACATGTTATCCGGTCTATTTTTAAATAAATTAGACTATTTATTGTAAAAATCCGACATTTAAAAATGATTAAGCGAGTACTGCAGAATACCTTTTCACTACTCAATGTAGATTATGTGAAATTATCGGAAAAATGGAATTACCTAAACGTCATCAGTCCTTATTTCCGGATTTATTACATAGACGAAGGAAGCGGTGAGATATCCGGCCAGTCGGGTTCTTTAAAACTTGAACCTGGATACCTGTATATTATACCCAGTTTTACCCTCTGTAATTTACATTGCGACGGATATTTAAGCCAGTATTTTGTGCAGTTTTTCGAAGAGTCTGTAGATGGGAGTTCTCTTTTTGCACGAAGCCGTAATGCTTCGAAAGTGAAGGCAAAGCAGATGGATATTGACCTTTTTAAACGATTGCTCGAAATAAATCCGGGCCGTGGCATTAACCGGTCTGATGATCCGAAGATTTATGAGAAAAATATTTACTATAAAGAATATCAGGAGTTGAACAACATGCAGGGTTTAGCCAGCTACCTGGAAACACAGGGAATACTGCTTCAGTTGATGGGACGCTTGCTCCAACCACAATTACAACGTAAACCAGAAGAACGGCATGCGCCCGCGAAGATCGTGGAAACAGTGGGTTATATACTGGTCAATCTGCACCAGGAACTATCTGTTACCAGTTTAGCTTCACGTATTAATCAGCATCCCGATTACTTCTCCCGTTTATTCAAAACTTTTACCGGGCAACGCCCTGTTAGTTATATTCTTGAAAAAAGGATCGAACGTGCGCAGTATTTATTGGCTACCAGCCGGCTTGCCTATTCAGAAATTGCAACACAAACCGGTTTTGACAACCTCTCCTACTTTTCAAAATCTTTTAAAAAACTTACGGGTATGTCGCCCAGTACCTATAAGAAACAGGTTTATACGGTAGGGTTTACTTTGTAACATTTCAACAATCAAGAGTTAAAAACCTGACCAACGGCAGGGGTGCCTGTCAGAAGTCATTTACCTATATGGTTTGCCGCCGTGATGTTGGTTTAGCGTTTCTATTGCCATCTCATTTTTATCCAGTAAACCCGAGGGACAGGTGCTGCAAGCTGAATTTTTATGCCAATGGCAAAGAAAAATTAAAGGTAGCGCCGTTACCAGGCTTGCTTTCTACCCAGATCTGGCCACCATGCCTTTCAATAATATCCTTTGATATAAAAAGCCCTAAGCCCAGCCCTGATGAGCTATCTCTATTTTCCTTAGCCTGATAAAACTGGCCAAATATGTGCCGTTGGTTTTCTTCGCTAATCCCCGGACCAAAATCTTTAACCGATGTATGTACCACTTTATCCACATGCAGCACCTTTAATTCAATTGTTTTTTGTTCAGGTGCGTATTTAACGGCATTATTCAATAAATTGGTAAGTACCTGTTCAAGACGCATGCGATCAGCATGAACAAAACTTTCTTCGGGAATTTCAATAGTTAAGTTATGGTCGGGATGGGCTTGTAAAAAAGATTCTTTGATTTCCTGAACCAGTAGGCCCAGGTTGAGACATTCCATGTTCAATTGTAATTTTCCAGCCTGGATCTTGGAAACGTCAAAAAGATCGGTAACCAAACCGATCATTTTCTGCAATTGTTTGATCGACTTTTCAATCAGATTTTTCGAAACACCTTCAACTACATGACGGTTGGCCAGCTGCAAAAAGCCGAAAAGAGAGGTCATTGGTGTTTTTAATTCATGGGAAGCCATTGCAATAAATTCGTCTTTTTTGGCGCTTAGTTCCTCTACCTCTTTAAAAAGCCTGGAATTTTCTATGGCAATAGCCGCTTGTGAAGCTACTGTTAACACCAGTTCCTCATGTTCTTTTTTAAAAACGGCCTTATCTTGATGGCCGAAAAACAACCCGCCAATGACTTCGCCTGATTTGGTTTTAACCGGAACAGCCAGATAACTCACCACTGGTAAATGACCTGATGGTTTTCCAAAAAAAGGTCCGCTTTTGCCGAAGCGGGAATCCAGGGTAACATCATCTGATCGTACTACGCCCGCACCGCTAAAGGTGGGATGAAATAAAGTGGTGTTACGTGGCATCGGAAAGTTAGCAAAAGCCTCTTTGGGAACACCCGATAGCGTATATAACCCATAAGATTCTTCTTCCTGGTTAACCTGATTATAAAAAAATGCCCCAAAGGCTGCACCCGTAAGTTTTGTTGTCGAATCAGTTACTTGCTGTAATATCTGCTGGAGATCCAACGATCCATTAATGCTCCTGCCCACTACATTCAACAGCTCCAGACGCTCCATGTGCTTGGCAATTAGCCTTTCAGATTTCTTTTGAGAAGTAATATTACGGGCAACCTTCGACGCCCCAATAACCACGCCATCGCGGTTTTTGATAGGAGATACTGCTAGTGAAATATTTAATAAGCGTCCATCTTTTGTTTTTCTGATAGTCTGTATATGGCCTACCCGCTCACCCCGCCGCAGGCTTGCAATGATGGCTTCTTCTTCGCTCAAACGGTCCGCAGGGAGAAGTATGCAGATCGGTTGCCCGACGGCTTCTTTTTCAGTGTAGCCAAAAATATGCTCTGCTCCCTTATTCCAGGTTGTAATGATCCCATCAAGCGTTTTGCTGATAATGGCATCTTCAGAACTTTCTATAATGGCAGCAAGCATGGATTGTTTTTCTTCTGCCTGGTGTTCGAAGGAGATATCCTGTGCAATTTGCGACGTACCAATAATTTTCCCATCCTGATTTTTGATCGGCGAAAAGATCAGGGAAACAGGTATTTCCTTGCCCGAACAGTCTAGCCGGACGGTTCTGAAATGGCTGATACGCGTATCATTTAAAATTTCCTGCATCAGCTTTATCTTCTCTGCACGCCTGTCATCCGGAATCAGCAGAAAAATAGACTGTCCTAATATCTCCGTTGCGTTATAGCCAAACATACGTTCTGCCGCAGGGCTCCAATTGGTTATTCTAAATTCGAGGTCATGACAATATATGGCATCCTGAATACCTTCAAAAATGGATTGAAGCGTGAAGAGATCAGGCAGATGAGCTGACTTTATCATAGTGATTAGGAATTAAATCCATTTGAAAGAACCTTCAAATTTATTGAAGATATTTTTAAACAATCATTCATCTTAAATATTTTTTGTTTGTAAGCAGCCTTAATTAAGAAAAACTGTATGCAACAAGAATAGTTTTCTGATGTTCTTCAAATTTATTTTAAATGTAACAATCACGTTGATGTTAACAGAATTAAATTCACCTGAATGATTATTGCTCGCCATTTTATTTTGCAAAAAATTTCTATCAAGTCGCCTGGCCGTAGCTAAACCACCAGATGCTTAATCTATAACAGGTCCGTTATTCTGCTATGGCTTATTTTGCTGCTCAAGATTAATCAAAACATAATTTAATTCAGCCTGTTATTTAATAACCTATCTACCTAATTGAAAAACTATGAATCAAAATGAATTCAGCAGGGCGGCTGATGGGCATGCTATTGCCCTCCTCTCCCATGCGATGCGGTTTACCCAAGATGAAGATGATGCAAAAGACCTGGTGCAGGATACACTGATTAAAGGAATTCGATTTTGCGCAAAGTTTGATAAAGGCACCAATTTACGTGGCTGGCTTTATGTAATTATGCGGAATACTTTTATCAACGACTACCGTAAGGCTCAGAAAAGGCATTCAGTGATTAGCAGGGATGAAGATTTGTCAAGCCCTAACCTGCTCAAAAGTTCAACCAAAATTTCTTCTGAAGGAAAGTTTGTGATGGATGATATCCAAAAAGCATTGAAGAGTTTGCCTGAACAGTACCGGATTCCGTTTCAGCGGTATTTTGAGGGGTATAAATATGAAGAAATTGCTGAAGAGCGGGGTATTCCTTTAGGAACAGTAAAAACCCATATCCACCAGGCGAGACAGATCTTGAAAACCTACCTGAAACAGTATCGGATAGCTTAGTATCAAAATTGTTCACTAGCGTATTAATAGCCTAGCCGGACCACATCCAATCCGGCTAAGCACATTTTATTTTCTTTCGTTAAATACGCCTAGTTCAGCAATAGCAGGCGGACTATCGAAACCGGTAATGGTAACTTTGATTTTCTCGCACCAGATCCGCTCGAACCGGAAAATGGCAACTTTTTTTTCTCCTTCATTATTGGCGGGTAGTGCATTCCATCGACCATTTGCATAATATTGTAAATGATAGGATGCTTTTTGGTTATTTCCAGCGGTAAGCACCACCATGTTACATGGCACTGCCTTCTCAAAATTTAACTCGTACCAAGGCGATTTAACCGTATAATTGGATGACCAGCTAGAGCCAAAATTATCATCGTTGGCAAAATCCATGATGTTCATATCGTCACTCCAGCTGCTATTGCTTTTGATATGTTTAGCCATATTACTGGAGATAATCGGAGCAGCATGCGGTGGAATACGTGGAATACCAGTAGGTTTTTTATAGAGTTGCCCCATTTCCTTCAAGGCAGTTAAAGCATTATCATCTATTAAACCATTTTTGCCAGGTGCTACATTCAGAATGAAATTGCAGTATGCACCGTTATACGGGATAATGAATTTGTTTACCAGTTCGGGTACGTTCTTTACCCCAGTGGTAGGGAAAGATGTTTTCCAGAACCAGTTGGCTTGCAGCGGAAGACAGGCCAACGCCGGAAGTTTATTGTTTTCTTTTGAAATAAACTGACCTGCCCCCTGTTCATAAGATTTGATATCGGTATAAAATAGCGCTTGAGCAGGATATTTGGCCGCGTTCAGATCCATGACAAGGCAATTCGGCTGTAACGATTTAATCAGGTAATAAATATCTTCAAAAGGCACCTGATCATAAGAAATCCTCGACCATGGCGCATCCCAACCATCAATTATCAGGGCAGTGATCTCACCATAATTGGTCAGTAGTTCGGTAATCTGATCTTTAATCATTTTCACATTTTCGGGTGTAATCTGATTTGGACGGATGCCATGGTGGGTGTCCAGTATAGAATAATACAACATTACCTTTAAGCCATTTTTTCGGAAAGCATCTACATATTCTTTTACCACATCGCGCTTTAATGGTGTATTCATGACGTTGTAAGCCGTTGTTTTGGTATTCCAGATCGGAAAACCACTGTGGTGTTTGGTGGTAAGGCAACCATAAGTCATATTAGCAGATTTTGCAGCTTTAGCCCATTGATCGGCATCAAGTTTTGGCGATTGGAACAGGGAAAGATTTGCATCCGGATCAGACCAATCCTGATCCATAAAAGTCGGCATACCGTAATGAATAAACATGCCCAATCCGAGGTCAACGAAATCTTGTTGCAGCTCTGCAAGGGGTTTGCTGGCAGATTTCTGCTGTGCCCTGACCGGGCTCTTCGCTATTACAGCCGAAGCGATGAGTGATAATGATAAAATCCTTCTAAAGGTCATTTTTCCTTTTTTTTAGTTTAATTGTTATTGTGAATTTTTCGAATAATAGGCTTCACGCACCTATTTACCCGAGTTAGATGTTTGATAAACCTGATTTAAAAGGTCATCCAGATCCATTGTCAAAGCTACATCCCACACCGCTACAATTTGCCGAACAAAAACGTAACAGAAACCTAACAAAAGCTTAACGATATGTCATTTATGGAATAATAGGGCTATTTTTAAAGAATAAAATGAAAGATCGGATATATAAGGCAGTTGTATTGGTTAGCTTTCTGATATTGCTTCTTGTGCAATTCAGGTTAACCTACAACTCCTACGTACTCAGAGATAGAGACTATAGTTTAAAGGAAAAAACACTGATTAATGATGAATATGGACGCAGTATATCTGAAGATAAGGTTTACAATGGTGGAGGAAAGATTATCGATTCGATCCTCATCAGAAATATGCCTGCACTTAAAAAAGCTTACCTCAGTAACCGGCATGAATTTATTAAACTTTCGCAAAGCGTTAGCAACAGCTTATTGAAGAAGCTTCAAAAGGAAAGTACGATGGACAGTGTTTTCCAATCGATAGTAAAAAGAAATGGCCTGGACAGCAACTTACAATACCTGCTTACCTTCCAGCAGATAGACATCAACTTCGACACCAAAATCGGAGACCTCACCGTATTTAACAACCATACCCCTACCAGTTTTAAAGCAGACCAAAAGACACCGTTCGGTATCATCATCGATGGCACATTAACTCATCCAACGATACAGAACAGAATTACCAATCTTTCTGTCAGTGGTAACCTGGTTTACAATTACAGGGTAACCTTTAACCTTTTTGTTGATCAGCCTGGCCGCACACTCAAAGTGGCATATCAGATGTTGCCTACGTTTTTGCTGGTTGCACTTTGCATCTTGATCATCGTAGGCATCAATTATTACACTTATATCAACTGGATGCGGCAGAAAAAAGAAACGGATGTTAAATCCGATTTCCTCAACAGTATCAAACACGAATTCAATACCCCTATTACCACCATTCTGCTGGCGAGTAAAAGCCTGCATGAAAATGAGATACTCAGCGACCGGAATCGTGTAAATACACTGGTAAATATTGTGGAGAGACAAGCCAGGAGACTTCACTCCCACATCAACCAAATGCTTGGAGTATCGAAAATGAATAACCATATCAATTTGGAAGAAACAGATCTCAACTATATTGTGCTAACGCTGGTAAACGACTATAAAATAAAAATACAGGCACCAGACAGGCTGACATTTGATCCTTACGATTCGGAAATACTGGTGATGCTGGATCCTTTTGTGTTTACCACCATGCTGCAGAATATCGTTGACAATGCCTTTAAACATAATCAAAGCGACGTTAAAATAACGATGATCTTTATCAGCAAAAGCAAGGATTGCTATACCCTGCATATCAAAGATAATGGAAAGGGAATTGAAGCGGATATGAAAGAAAAAATATTCGATAAATTCTTCCGCGGAGTTAAAGACAATAACGTTTCAGGCCTGGGGCTTGGCTTGTATTATGTAAAACAATGCCTTGATATTCACGGTTGGAAAATCAGTATAAAGACAATGCCTGAACAAGGAACCGAATTTCTGGTACACATACCTGTAAATCAGATTAACATCAACTAAACTGCAATCCTATGCCTTATGATATCATAATAATTGAAGATGAAGCGGATCTGGGCAACGTCATCACCGCGTACCTGAAATTACGTGGCTTTAGCGTATTATGGTTTAATACTGCTACAGAAGCGTTAGCGTATTATACTGCAAACCCGTTTAACAACAAGCTGGTGATTGTTGACGTACAGCTACCTGACCTTAACGGTTTTGAACTGGCTGCTGAACTGGTGAAAATTAACGCCAGCCAACCTTTCTTTTTTCTAACGGCACACAGCGAAAAACAAGACCGGCTCAGGGGTCTTAAAATTGGCGCTATTGACTATATATCAAAGCCGTTTGAAATTGAAGAACTGGTACTGAGAATCGCAAACATCATCAATAAATTTTCCCCTGATCCAAAACCACCAGCTGCTGTAAAATCTGACTATATCAACCTGGGAGATATTAGGTACCAAAAGGATCAGTTATTGGTTTTGATGCCCGATGGTAAAGAAATTTCCCTCACGGTAAGGGAATCAGAGGTATTGGATCAGCTGGCAGGTAATATTAACCAGGTGGTTAAAAAAAAGGACCTGCTTTTATCCTTATGGGGAAATGATGACTATTTCAATGGAAAGAGTCTGGAAGTATTCATTTCGAGACTGCGCCGGCTTTTCCGGGCATCTAACCAGGTGAGTATTGAAAATGTATACGGCCTTGGATACATTTTGAAGGTACATAAGCACAGTGAAAATATGTAGTTTGAGGAAGAATAGATAGCTAAGAACAGGAGGAACCGATAACCCAATGGCTTTTTCCCTCAAATACATCAGGAGTCAAGATATCAAAAGTTAAAAATCCAATGTTATTGTTAATAAAATTGAATTCAGGGATAAGCCTTCTTTATTTTGTTTTTCCATGATCCTTATGGCAGCGTAGCATATTCTGAAAGGTTTTGTGAGGATTCCATTCTTTTCAAAATTACCCTCCTCAGCCTGTTTTCATGTTCATCGCCCCAAAATCCTAATGCAGAAATTACCGGAACCAAGGTTTTACCAAAATCTGTAAGGGAATATTCAACTTTTGGCGGAACCTGAGCATAAATTTTCTTTTTCACCAGCTCATGATCTTCAAGTTCTTTCAACTGGATATTTAAAACACGCCTCGAAGCATCCGGAATTTTCCGCTGTAACTCACTAGGACGCAGATGTCCCTGATGGATAAACCACAGCAAACGGATTTTCCATTTGCCATAAAGTACTTCACCGATCAGGTCGAGGCCGCAGTTTAAATTCAGAGGTATTTTTCTTTCGTGCATACACAAATTTAATCCAATGTACCAAATCGTGCAAATAGGGGAAAAAATTATCCCTATGCCATTCGGTTTTCCGTTATTGCCTGAAAAAGTGATACTTCTCAAATTTGTATCAAAGAATCTGACAAATGGAAAATCAATTTAATTACAACAATGAACTTCAGGGTAAAACGGCCCTGGTAACCGGTGGCACAAAAGGAGCCGGAAAAGCAATTGCAGAAAGACTGCTAAAGGCTGGCGCAACAGTGATCATCAGTGCTAGAAACACACCTGAAAAAGAAAACAGCAATATGCATTTTATTGCTTCTGATTTGAGTACTGCAAATGGCGTACAAAAAGTAGTTAGCGAAGTGCTGTCGACTTATGGAAAGCTGGATATTCTGGTGAATAACCTTGGCGGTTCATCAACGCCGGCCGGTGGTTTTTCTGTATTAACCGATGAAGATTGGGAATCAAATTTACAAGCTAATTTGCTTGCGCCGGTACGGCTGGACAGGGGATTCTTGCCACAAATGATCGACAGAAAAAGTGGTGTCATTATTCACATTGCATCCATACAGGGTAAACTGCCGCTGTATGATTCTACTTTGCCCTATGCCTCCGCAAAAGCAGCATTGAGAAATTATAGTAAAAGTTTATCGAACGAAGTTGCCCCTAAGGGTGTCCGGGTGCTAACCGTTTCGCCAGGCTGGATCAATACAGCAGCATCGGAGGCATGGCTGGGTGAAATTGCAAGAAACGCAAATAGTACCCTAGCAGAAGCGCAGCAAAGTGTAATGGATGCCTTGGGTGGCATACCTTTCGGCAGACCTGCCGAACCTGAAGAAATAGCTGAACTGGTCGGCTTTCTGGTTTCGCCAAGAGCCAGCTACTTAACAGGAACCGAATTTGTAATAGACGGCGGTACAGTACCAACAATTTAAACTCTTAAAAATATAATACGATGAATTTACCAAAAATGATCTCCGAATTAGTAAAAGCACAAAACGAATTTGACAGTGCTGCGTATGCCAGTTGTTTTACTGAAAATGCAGAAGTATTTGATGAAGGCAAAACCCATAACGGAAAAGCAGAAATTGAAAGCTGGATTGATAAAGCAAACAACGAATATAACGCCACTATTGAACCAGTAGAATATGACGAAGATGCAAATATCCTATCCGCAAAAACTTCAGGAAACTTTCCTGGCAGTCCAATCGTTTTAAAATATCATTTTCAATTTTATAATGAACTTATTCAATCACTGAAAATAACTGGCTGATGCCTTTCTTTCACCTGGACGAAAAAAACCAGGCTGCTTAAGTTTTAAGGAGGCAATTACATCGAAAGCAATTCTTAGAATGTCTTAAGTTTGATTTATGAAGGAGTAAAAAGAGGCCGTATAGATATAAAAGTTGTCATTCTGAGCTTGTCGAAGAATCTCCATCAAATATACTGATGGCGTTTCGACAGGCTCAACGTGACAAGTTAGACATGAAATTACAAAGATGATACAGCCCCTTTATTTTTATAAAATACTGACTGATAATTAGTTAATCACTTACTATCGGAGCGATTCAGTCATTACCCTGGTTGCTGTTTTTTAAATACTTTAAAATTGCTTCACAAACGCATGTCGAATTCTCTTCAAACATATAGTGACCGGTATTTTCCAGGTTAAGCAGTTGATAATTTTCGGCTATCGTTGGTAAAGTATACTGATAAAAACCGTACGACACATTGCTGGCAATACCTAAAACCGGCATCTTTAACTTCGAATAATTTTTGGCATCGGCTATATCCTGGTTAAAAGCCTGGTACCAGCCATTGGAAGCGCGTATACGCGCCGGCTGGTTGTAAACGTATGCATATACCTCCCTATCAAAATCAGGCATTTTCGAACTGTCCACCATCACATAATCGAAAAGCCAGTCGAGCAGGTAACGGTAGCGTCCCTCCAGCAATTTCTCAGGCAGTTCTTTAACTTGATTAAAACTCATCCACCACGTGTAAGGTTGTTGGTGATCTATTTTTTTGCCAAAAGTTTCAGGAGGCGGCATCAGTTTCATTTGCATCATTCCTTCATTAGGATGCAGACCATCTGCAAGGATCAGGCGTTCTACCACTTCCGGGTAATTATGCGCCAGGCTGCAGGCCACCATACCACCTATATCATGGCCCATAACATATGCCCTACCAATACCCAGTAAGCGCATCAGCTCGTACACATCAGTAGCCATTGTTTTTTTGTCATAACCTGATGCCGGTGTTGCCGAACTGCCCATACCACGAATATCGACTACGATAACCCTGAAGTGATCAGCCAGAGGCAGCGCAACAGAACGATAAGAATACCAGGTTTGCGGCCAGCCTGGCAAGCAGATCAATACCTGACCTTCGCCGCCGCCATCTACAAAGTGCAGTTGTGTTCCGTTCACTTCCATTACATGGCTGGTAAAGCCCGGCCAATGTTTTATGAGCTGCTCATCACTATATACCTGTTCCATATTACGCTATTTTGTTGTTATTTATTTCGTTAAGTGTTGTTTCTGCGGTTTGCCAGCTTACACCAGGATACCGATCGTTATCAAGCATATAATGATGTGCTGCAAACATGCTGTAGAGATATTGCATCTGCTGCCATTGCGGGTATAGCTTGTTTTCCCCATCAGGATTTTCTGTCCGCAACTTTTGGATGTAAGCCGAGAATTGCTCCAGTGTGCCTTGTTCTATTAGTTTGAAATGTTCACCAAAAACACGTCCGGTGAGTGCTTCCAATTCGTTCGGGCTAAACCGGAAGCCTGCTATGCGCAGGAATCGCGGCGCAGTATCATCCAATGCGGCGTATGCCGTGTAAGCGGCTGTATCTTCTATAGTGGTAAAGTCGATCTGCCAATCAGCTTTTCCGGAATAGCAGGAAATGGTCTTCGCTTTGGTATCTAAAAGTGGGATATCATACTGCAAAACATAGGCAAAAGCACCATTGAATACCGAAGTAGCCCGGATGTTACTGGTCTCCAACACGGATTGGAACTCCCTACGCAGGTCAAAATTCCTGTTTTCGCCCGTCTGTAGCTGGGTAAAATCCGTACAAAAATCGGATGGAATAAAACGGGGAACGCCAGCTTTTAAGGCAGCATGAAGCAACTGGCTTTGTGCGGTTACAATCACTTCACGCAAGCCTGCAAGTACAGACACCACACAAGAAACGCCTTTGCAGGCAGATACCAGTCCTTTTTCATCAGCAAAGTCAACCGCTATAACCTCTACTCCTGAGTTGCGCAGTTCATTCACTTTCACCTGATCACTGTGTTCTCTTACCAAAGCCCGTACACTGGCGCCATTTCGGAGTAAGCGCTTGCATAACCTGCTTCCCAGGTCGCCGGTAGCACCGGCAACTAAAATAATGTTGTTCATTGTTCTTTCTTATTGAGTTCACAAAGCTAGGCCCATAGAACGTCGATCGAACTACCATTTGGTAGATAATAAAATTATCGAAGATTTTTACGGATGCGGCTCAGGGCGTTTGGTGTTATGCCAAGGTAAGAAGCGAGCTGCTTAACAGAAATAAATTGCATGAAGCCGGGCTTTTGTAGAAATGCCAGGTAACGTTCCTCTACAGTCATGGTCTGGAAACTGATGATCTCACTGATCATACGCACACACATACCTTCCCAGAGTTTTCGTCCAAATTCCTGCCAGGCCGGAATTTGTTTGTAAAGCGAATCCATATCGTTCTTATGGATACAGTATAGTTCGGTATCTACAACCGCCTCTATATTAAAGCGTGAAGGCAATCCTGGATTCAGGCTGGAAATTTCAGCAAAAAACTCGCCAGGCTGAACGATCCAGGCAGTAAGCTCCTGTTCATCGTTATAGAAAAAGCGAAGTGCTCCTTTGTTTAAGAAATAATAGTGTGAAGCGATCTGGCCACGTTTTAGCAGCAGCTGACTCTTTTGTAACGTTTTCAGATTAAAACACCCTAATATCTTATTAAGATCCTCTTCTTCCAACCAAACGTTGGAACGTATCAAATTTTTAAGTTCCTGCATAGCTGATTCGGCATTAAATATACTTAATATTTTAGAATTGTTAGCTGCTCCTTATGTTGATTCAAAGCAGATCGAAATTTGAAATACAGATGAATTAAAGCGAAAAATCCGGTCAGGCCAACTTTTGGGCTGATCTGCAATAATATCGCTTATCACAAATAGCACAATCGACAAAATTCCCTGAAAGCCCAATGGCTTCACTTTAAGCCCATCATCGGACACTAATTTTTCAGCTACGCAGTACGTCCCATATGCTAAAAGAGAACTTTCTATCTCAACGTATTTATATCAAAACCATTATAAGTTTTTAGCGTTAACCTATACAAACAAATTTAAAACGCTACTATGAAACCTGTACATCTAATTCTCGCATTAATTTTATTATCAGCCTGCAATAACTCGCAAAAAAAGGCAAAAGACCAGCCAACCTCTCAAACGGCGGCAAAAGATACTATTCTTATACCTCAAGCAAAAAATGATGTTGAAGTTAAGGATTGGTCAGATGATTTTAAGAATTTTAGAGAAACCATTTATTCAAAAGATCTCAAAAAGCTCAAAGCATATTTTGATTTCCCGATTGCAGATGATGATGCATCAATCTGGAGCTTATGCAATTTGACCGAAGCTGAAATAAGGGAAAGAAAAAACAAATTCGAAAATCCCGATCTATTTTACGAACAAGACCTGGAACAATATTATCGCAGAATTTTTAATGCAGATTTTGTTAAAACATTACTAAAAATTAATTCTAACCAGCTATACCAAACAGGTTATAATGAGACGCCAGAAATTACCACAACCGATACGAAATATCAACTGATTGCCGAATACAATAAGACCAGTAAGGTGTTAAGTTTAAATTTAGCTTATACCAACAATGCCAAAGATGAAGAAGACAATGCCGTAAGCGAAGGCGAATACAATATTATTTACAGCTTCGCAGTTATTGATGGAAAATACCTGAAATTTAAGAGAATCGACATTGCTGGTTAGATTGAACCGCACAATGCTTATGAAAATGACAAAACTGATCAATTGCCTGTTTCTGGGTATTTTGGGAACGACATACGCCTGTAACAGCGTAACCCAAAGTAACAAAGAAGCAGTGGAAGTTGGTCCTACAGATAATGCAGCAAAGGCCATCATTGATACGCCTAGCGCTTCATCACCTTCAGTTGAGCTGCCAAAGGAAAAGCCCGAAGAAATTCTCGTTGAATATCAAGATAGTGTAGATTTCCAACGATATAATGTAGATTCTAAAAAAGTAACAGAACGCGCACCTATAGATTGGACAAGTTATCCTGAAGCCAAAGATTTTAAAACAAGGATTACGGAAGCTTACCAAACCAACGAAGCCGACTTTGCCGGATACTATGTGATGTCGGTGTTTGGCTGCGGCGCAAGTTGCATCATGGGATTTATGATCGATATAAGAGACGGAAAAATTTATGATCTGCCTTTAGGTGAAGAAAATTCATGTCTTTTTGCGGAAGACAGGGCGATGGGCAACCGAAAAAGCAGACTTTTTATTGCCGGCGTTTGCAAAGAAAATCCGGAAGACAGAAAAGTTTACTACAAAGCTTATGTATGGGATGAGATTAAGAAAGAATTTGAAAAAGTGGAAGCCGCTGCATTTTTAAAAAAAACATAATTTAGTTTTCAGAATATATGATTAAATATTTTAAACATAGCTTTTATGCGTTTGTGCCATTTATAGCAATTATTGGCTGTATGGGACAGTTAAAACCTGTAGGACAGGTACCTTTAGATTTAATAGATATAAACTTCGATATCAAGGTAACAAGTTTGTATCCTGAAAAATATAAAAGTGAAAAATTGGAAAATTATTTTGATATCCCTGTAGGTGAAAAAACGTAATGGTGCTGCGGGATACTACTTTTATTAACGAATTTTCCCAGGAGCAAAAGGCCGTTGGTGTAGAATACAGTCAAATGAGTTCATCAAGTGATGACACATTAGCCATAGCATGTAAACAAGCATTCAGTTCATTAAGTGTAGCAGCATCCCCTAATGGAAAAATCAAAGCCATTGGTGCCAAAGTTAGCCATATGACGGATAAAGAAGCGAAGGATTTCATTGCGGCACTGACCAACAGACATGGTAAACCCAAGAAACTGGAAGGAGATTTCATGAGTAAGTTTACCATTTATGGATGGGACGCGCAAGATAGAATATTTCGTTACTCTGCCATTTTCAACGATGAAAAAACACCGTAAAACTAAAGGTAGATAAAAAAGAAGGAACCGTAAAGAGCATGGACCGGACGCCACATCGCAATGGGTATTTTTTGTGATTAACAAAGCTTTTGTTAATGATTTAAAGACATTGAATAACGGTGTATTTGTCTACATTAAATAAAACTTAATCATAATTACTATGACAAATTTGGAAAGACGTTAAGCCGTAAAATTTAGACATACTTTTTGAACCAGGCTCATTAAAAAAAACGGAACAGCAAAAACTAACCTTTTTTAACCGCTATGTATTAATTTTATTGGCTTACAAGTTAAAAAATGTACATCGTTGAAAAGGAAAGTGTTGCAACAATAAAGCATTTCTCTTAAAGCCTCGTAATCAGGAAACATTTAAATGATAACGTCTCCATAAGTTAATCAAAATATCATGATAAAACCGCTTCAAAAATTTATACTCTTTTTTAATATTTCATTAACCATTATCGCCTGCCAAAATAAAAAACAGCAAGCGGACAAAATGGTTGCAGATACTGTAAAAAATCAACCGGAACTTGCTCAACAAGCTGACTCCACAAGTGCAGATCCTTTTTTTCCCGGTACGGGTAATACCATAAATGATTTTGTTCCGGCCAACTATAAAATGGATTTAGAAGCCACAGGCGACCTGAACAACGATGGACTAAAAGATGCAGTTATCGTACTCATAAATAAGCAGGATAGCACGGCACTTCGCCCTATGTTAGTACTTTTTAAACAAGGTGAAAAATACAAACGCTATGATCAATCATTCTCGGCAGTAGACGCTAAATACCGTGAAAATGGTTACTCCATCTACGACTACGAAGATATTAAGATTGATAGTGGAAAGCTGGTGATTTCTATGCAGGCAACTGGTCCGGCAGGAAGCATTGAAAGTACTTATCAATACATCAACAAAGATTTAATTTTAACACAGGTTAGTGCTTTTAGCATGGGTGCAGGAGGGCATACAGAACAAAAAATTGATTTGTTGAAAGGCACTTACACTCAAACCGATATAAACACCATGAAAGAGGATATGCCAAGCACCACTGATACCAAAAACTACAAAATACCAACGGTATTATTCAAAGATAGCGATCCAGGTAAGATCATGAACAATGCTTTCAATAAAGTGGGAAACTAAGTTAAACCTTAAAACTCCGGCATTTATGGTAGTTGCAGTCCTGCTATAGATTACCAGATTGACCTAAGCTGGCTAAAATTAACATTAAAGCACTTGCGAATCCCTTTATTTACAGTTTAATTCCATTTGAGTGGCTAATTTATGGATATAGAAGTTGTCAGGCATCCGACGTTAAAATAATTTGGTCCCGATTTTAATTTTTTTTAAACGTGATTACCAGCGATCATCCGCTCCGCTTTGTTTCAAGCATCAACTACCTTAGAGCGTTGAACAGCACCTGCAAAACGGATTTAGCTCAGTTTCCTGCGAATAATGAACTATATTCAACGAATGTCAGTTAGCATAAAAATCATAAAAAATTGATTTTTAAATTTAATCTAATATTATCAAAAAACTTAAGCTAAATACAATTATGACTGTTACTTACATGATGTTGGTTTTCACAACAATTTATCTGACAAGCACCTATCTTTATTACAGATACACAGTAAAAAAAGAAAAAGAATTTAGATACAAACCCTTATTTCTTTTGGTAATCGGTATATTATTTCTATTGTCTCTTTATGGAAGTTTAACCAGCACTCCATTTGGAGAAATCGTCCCGTTTATCAGGTAGCTTATCCCGCTACAGGATTGCTTAACTGGAAATAAAATGCTTTACAAATTGCAAAAACGGTGTATTAAATTGCAATCTCATTCCTCATCAAGATGAGCTTCAAAAGTACCGTGACTTTAAGTACATTATTTTAGTAATTCAGTGGTGGTATTTTGAATCCAAGGAGCAAATAAATGATAATATATCATCAATAGAAATGATAATTGAGTTGTAGTCACCCGCTAAAAGATTTCGAGAAATAGAATATTATCAAAAGATTCTAAGAGAAAAACCATTTTCTTTATTTTAGATGAATTAAATCACTAAAATATACTTCTCCTATGATCATTAGAATACTATACGTGTTGTTTTTAAGCACAATATTCAGCTTGGACCTAAAGGCACAAAACTTTGCAAAAAGCCCGTCTGATGTAGTTCCATTTCAGGTAACGGTTAAAGCTTCTGTCTTCAAAGGTAAAAATGCGTTAGCCCTCGAAATAAAAGGTGAAGCAGATGGAGACAATACACTTGCGATCTTAAAGGATACTGACTTTCATAACGGAATAATTGAAGCCTCCATTTCGGGACAAACACTTTCAAACGCTAGTGAGACAGCACGTGGTTTTGTAGGAATAGCATTCAGAGCAGCTCTTGACGCGTCAAAAGCGGAGGTTTTTTATTTACGTCCCACCAATGGCCGTGCAAATGATCAGTTACGCCGGAATCATTCCAGTCAGTATATCTCTATCCCAGGATATCCATGGGAAAAATTAAGAAAAGAAACACCGGGCAAGTATGAAGCTTATGTAGATATCTTGCCGGCAGAATGGATCAAAATAAAAATTGTGGTAAAGGATGAAACGGCCAGACTATATATAAATGGTGCAGCTCAGCCTACTTTAATTGTAAATGACCTGAAACAGGGTAAAAATCTCCGCGGAAGTATAGGATTATGGATAGGCCCGGGAACCTTAGGTCACTTTACTGATGTTAAAATAACCAAAGAGGACTAACGACATAACCATTAGGAGTCACTTAAAATATGGCAAGAATATACCAAGACCTATCAATGGTAAAGCACATTTAAAAAATAAACAGTGATATTTTAAATTTCAGGTTTAAGTAACGATCAGGAGGTACAACTTTAGCAAGCACACATGAAAAAACTAATGATTATTGCAGGTATATTAACTTTAAATTTATCAACCTATGCGCAGAAAAAGTTGGTAAAAGACATTGATTTGGATGGAAAGATGGATACTGTTTACCTGGATGAACACGATCATAAAATTACTTGTAGATTATCTACCCAAAACTTTAAAAAAATAAAAAGTAAAAAAATAGAAACGGCTGGAGATAATACCCTCATTGAACCTAAAAAAACCGGTTTCGAAATGAATACGAACTGGATGCGCTCGGGTTATGCCTGCCAGTTTAGGTATGAGAAAAATGAAAAGCGAATAAGGTTAATCGGCGTAAGTGAGTACGCTTTGGGGAACGCCACAAACGACGGTAGTGGTGAAGCAAGTATAAATCTACTTACTGGCGAATACGTGGGCAACTGGCATTATTTTGATCATTTGGCGAATAACGAAAAAGGCATGTTGATTAAAATCCCGACCATTAAAGCGAAAATGCAATTCAAGAAAATTTATTTAGAAGATTTTGATGAGGAACAATATCATTCGATATCAGAAAAATTTAGGGCATTGGTAGAGAGGTATAAAAATTTAGAATTAAAACGAAGAGAAAAGCATTGAGCCAACCAGACTGGTGAGCAAACCTAAAAAGGGCGGCACTTTGCAGGTGGATCGAATCGCAAAGAACATATATACATTCAGTAGCCATGGAATTATGAAACCGATACATGAAAGTTCAAAATAATCTAAGAAGGCCAATATAATTTTGAAAAAGACGTGCCTGGGAATGATAGGCTCCTATCATGATATCGGTGCTAATGTAATGATGGCTAAATACATGATCGATTAATACAATTTTAAAAAAGATCAGTGACTTCTGGTAACTGCTAGATTAAGTTTTGACTAACTTCCTAGCCAGTTCATTCCAGTTGAGATTGGCAAATTTAAAAATTGTGAGCTCACATTTTATGCTATAATCCGCGGTGGTTTCTAAACTGTAATATAGCAAACAAAATTCACCTCATTCAAACATAAATAGCTGCAGCCCGGGGGCCGCAGCTATTTATAAACTGGCGTTTATATAATTTTTATTTGAAAATACCAGCCAGGGTTTTGTTCAGTTCCTCTCCTCTCAAATCTTTACCTACAACCTTACCTTCGGGATCAAGCAGGAAGCTTGCTGGTACAGCTTTTACGCCATATTCCTTAACAGCAGCGTTAGACCAAGCCTGTAAATCTGAAACATGCGTCCAGGTGAGGCCATCAGCTGCAATGGCTTTCAACCAGGCATCTTTTTTAGAATCGAGGGATACGCCCAAAATTTCAAAGCCTTTGTCATGATATTTTTTATAAGCAGCCACTACATTTGGATTTTCTCTCCTGCAGGGGCTACACCAGCTCGCCCAGAAATCAACGAGTACATATTTCCCTCTAAAATCAGAAAGCTTTACAATTTTACCATCTTTATCAGGCATGGCAATTGCCGGAGCAACTTTCCCTTTGGCAGTTTTCGCATTCGTTTTTATTGCGGTGCTAATTTGTTCACCAATATCTGATTGCCGTGCTTCTTTCGTGAGCATCCCATATAATTCTTCAGCTACCGGAAAATTCGGATAACTGATGAAGCGATCATAGATGATACCTGCCGATCCGGCTGAGCTTGGATTCCTAGAAACGTATTGCTTCACAGTTGCGATATTCAAAGTATCCAGGGCTCTAAATTCTCTGTCTAAGCCTGCACGGGTGGCGGTATCCATTTTGCCAGCTTTCTCAGCCTGATCAAGTCTTCCGTAGATACCTCCGGCTTTGGCAGTGATTGTTTTCCATGGGCCATTATAAAAACTCATATACACATCGTGCGCAGGAGAACCACTAATCACCACGGGCGATACACTGTCAGGTTTAGACACATTGATGGCCGCATTTTCTAATATAAAAACGATTGGATTTTTAAGGTGTTTGCTTTCCAGTTTATAAAAGCCCGGTTGTTTAACCGCTCCTCTAAACATAAAACTGCCATTAATAACTTTGGTTGAATCTGTTATGACATATTTGTCGCCAGCTTCGTGTCCAAGATATACCTTTTCATTAACGGCAGGCAGCTTACCGGTAATTACATATTTCCCGTTCTGTGCAAATAGCGGGCCTCCACAACACATGAGCGTCGCAGGTACAAGGGTGAATACGGTCTTAAATAAAATGTTCATGTTGTATCGCTTTTAACTTGGTATTTCTTTACTTATCTACATTCTGTTTGATGGTTCCATTACCCGGATTTTTTGAGGCACCCTGTGGAAATGGCATTGTCCACATACGTGAGTTAGGAGTAAGCGTTAAGGCTTGCCCACCTTCCGTTTTGCTCAGCGTAACAGCATAATTGGCATCTTTATTCAGGCGACGTGTATCAGCAAATGGTGTAATGCCTAAAATAAGTTCGTTTCTTTTGGTCCGCTGAATGAGTTTTACCGCTTCGATAGTGTTAGTTGCACTTAGCGGTGCATAATTTGCAGCAAAGATTCTTTTTACCCTTACCGCATTTAATGTAGCCATTGCGCCAGGAATATCGTTAAGGCGTGCCTGACATTCTGCTTTGATCAGATATACTTCAGTAGTTGTTAAACCACCTATATTGAAGTAACCAGTAGTAATGCTGGTATAATAGGTATCTGCACCAACGGTCCGCAGTTTCCAGCGGGAAGCGAACCTTGCGTCACCTTGTTCGAAACGGCTTGCACGGTCAACGCGGATTGCTTGTTCCCGGCCGGCATTGCTCGACGCACCGTGACGGAAATAATAATTTTCAACGTAATTAAAGCCCATTGGCGATGGCGCATTGGTATAGACATTAACTGCCTCTATTTGCGTTTTGTAGGTATTATAAAACGTTGTCCAGTCAAACAGTTTATCATTGTACTTCAGCGCTTCGTTTGCCGCAGCCAGGGCATCAGCATATCTTCCCATTTGCAGGAGTATTCTTGCTTTCAGTGCGTTTGCTGATCCGAGGTTAGGATGAAGTACTGTTGCACTGGTGGAACCCAAAGCTGGAATGGCCTCATTGATATCCTTTAACATGAAATCATATAACTCTTTGATCGATACCTGAGTATAGGGAGCGCCAATATCAGCACTAAGGATCAGCGGCACCGATAATTTGGTGCCTGCATTTGCCTCTTCATAAGTATCTGCATAATAATTAGCCAGTATATCATAATCAAATGCCCTTAATACTTTTGCTTGCGCAATGAGCTCAGCTTTTTGTGCATCGGTACCACCGGTAGTACCGGCTGTCTTTTCGATAATCAGGTTGCTGGTGTTTATTCCGGTGTACATGTTGTAATAGGTACCTTCATCGGCATTGTTTAATGCAATCCGATCCGCCGATTCATTCCAGTTATAGTTTGCCTTGTACAGGGGATAGTAATTCAGGTTGCCGCTGGTTTCAAACTTGTCGTTCAGCAAAAGTACAGCCTGGGTAATATCTGTGCGGTGGTTGCCATATTCATCGCGCAACAGGGCTTCATAATCAGATAGTGCGGTAGGAATCTGACCGTTCCCTACAGGAAGTATATCAATAAATTTATTGCAGGAGCTAAAGCTAAGTACCGAAGCGATAGCGGCTAATTTTATGGTGTTTAAAAGTATTTTTTTCATCACTTATGTCTTTAAATGTTCTTTTACTGCTGGTGCAGCATAACGTTTTTTAGAAAGTCAGATAAGCTCCCAATACATAATTCGGCATGCTGTATCCATTAAGCAGGTATTTCGCCGTTTGAGATTTGGCCAGTGTAAATGCATTCTCCACATTAAACTGGAAACGTATATTGCTCATCCCTGCTTTTTTAGCTACCAGTTGCGGTACTTTGTATGCAAGTGAAATATTTCGTAAACGCATATTGCTCGCATCAATCACATTGATATCCGCATAACCATACATACTGGCACTTTGGCTGTTATATGCAGGATCTTCAGCAAAAACCACTTTAGGCACATTGGTTGTTAGCTCATCACCAGGATTTCTCCACCTGTTTACAATATCTTTGTTTACGGTACTGATTTGCGTTACATAGCCGTTAAGCGCACTATTATAGCCGGCTCCGAGCGTAGGTAAAAATGTATTCCTCATTTTATGCCCCCCCTCGAAAGTCAACAGAAAAGATAAAGTGAAGTTTTTATAATCCAGCGTACTGTTAAATGATCCGCTGTATTTTGGAACAGTCGTTCCGCTGTACACAATAGATTGTAGCGTAGTAGGCGAAGCCAACACCTTCTCTCCTTTTTCATTATAAACCTGTGGCAATCCTTTATCACTCAAACCAGCCCATTGATAACTGTAAATGGCATTGTATGGATTTCCGATACGCGGAAATGATTGCGGATAATCAAGCTGAAGGATATAGAAAGGAGCCTCAACATTCACGTAGGTAACTTTATTCTTGTTATAAGCATACTGTACACTTAAGTTCCAGTTCAAATCTTTAGCGCGTATAATATCGCCAGACAGATTCAGTTCAATACCATTGTTCAACATCTTTCCGTTGTTGATGACATAGGTAGAATAACCAAAGCCTTCCGTCGGTACGCCTTGAGTGTTAGCGAGCAAGTCGGTACCTCTTTTGCGATAATAATCTATTGAACCCGATAAACGGTTGTTCAACACTGCAAAATCTAAGCCTCCATTGGTTATGGCCGTTTTTTCCCATGATAACAGTGGATTTGGTCTGCTTCCTACTGTTGCCTGCAAGCCTCCTACATTGTAGTTAGGGTTAAAATTGAAAGTGGTAAATGGCGCAGTATTGGTGTATACGTTACCACCGATACCCTGTGAAACACGCAGTTTTAATCGGTCTATCCAATCTACGTTAAAAAATGATTCCTTATGAATATTCCAGCCAGCACCTACTGACCAGATTGGGTCATGTTGATATTTAGAACTGGTACCCCAGAGGTTCGACCGATCCCAGCGGATACTACCCGTAAGCAGATATTTTTCATCATAGGTGTAGCCTGCATTGCTATAAAAAGAAACGAAACGTTCTACGTTAACCCTCATCACCGCTGCATCTGCTGCTGTAAAACTTCCACTACCAAGAATATTTCCAGGATAACTTCCCAACAATGGCTGGTTCAACAGGCTATAGGTTAGTGTGTTTGGATTGTAGTTATAAAGTGTCTGGTTTCCGAATTCTATTCTTCTGCTTCTAATCTCGGAGCCTAAAATTGCCGTTAAATTATGTTTCTCCCCAAAGGTTTTATCGATATTGAACTGCTGCCTGAAATTGTATAAATTGCTGAATTGATTTTCTTTGTAAAAGATATTTCCGTACGGAAGATTGAAGATGGCTGATCCGCCTGCCACAGGGTTAACCGAGGCAAAGCTGTTTACCCTGCTCCGCACATAGTAAGAATTTTTATCATTTAACTGTTCCAATCTCCTGTTTGAATACTCATATTGAAAACTCGGATTATAGGATAACCAGTTGGCAATTTTTACCCCAAATTTAATAAAGGACCTGTTGGTGAAATTCTTTGTTTTACCGAGGTTCATCTCCTGCTCATTTAATGGATTGATGTCCATATTATACAAGCGGTTATTATTGATCAGCGTCATACTATTGGCAGATAAACGTGATGCCGCGGTAGACGTAAAGTTGCTTCCATCGGCATTCACCAAACGGTCGTAAGGTAAATAGGCATATCCCGGTGATAAGGTATTATATGGCTGGGTATTTCCTTGAGCATAAGATAGGAATGTACTCAGTTCCATGCTCAGCCACTTGGTGATCTGGGTGGTATTGTTGATATTAACACCAACAGATTCATCACCTGCAAATTTATCCTGTGTTTTATTATTACGGTAAGTGACAGATGAATATAAAGCATTTTTTTCGGTTGCACTGCCGGCACTCAGGTTATATTGCTGATAAAAGGGATTACGCTTACTGTAATTTTCTACATCATCGTAATACTGGTATCCACTGGATGCCAGTTGTGCTAATCTGCTGTTGAGATCTGCTTGTGATAGCGTACCGGCAGCATTTTTCAGAATAGCATTAATACCCTGGCTCGGATAGGCCATATTTTGCAATAGGTTTGCCGCATAATTAGCAGCATTTGCACCCCTTAAATTCGGGTTATTCGCCGCCCATTCTTTCTCCAGTTCTACGATGTCTGACGAATTCGTCAGGTTATCTGTATATAACCTGTAAGGTGATACAGTGAATGTACTGGAGGCAAAGATTTGCGGCTTGCCGCTTTTTGCCTTCTTGGTCACAATAACAATAACACCATTAGCGGCCCGTGCTCCATAAATAGAAGCCGCAGCAGCATCTTTTAATACCGTAACACTCTCAATATCCTCAAGGTTCAACCCCGGGATACTTTCAGTCACATTTCTGCTGTTTGCATTTAAATTTATATTTTCAACGGGAAAGCCATCAATCACGTATAATGGCTGCACCAAACCATTCATAGATGTGGTACCCCTAATCAGACCATTATTGTAGCCTGGTATCCGGCCTTCCAGCAATGATGGTAAACTGCTCAAACGCTGTTGATCCAGCTGTTTGGATGATACCTTCGAAAATGATCCGGTAACGCGTTCTCTTGAAAGCGTTTGATAACCTGTTGAAACGGTCACTTCATCTAGCTGACTGGTTTGAATGGTGAGTATGATATTACCAAGATTTTGCGAGGCCCTGATCTCCCTGGTCTGATAACCTAAAAACGTAACTACAAGTACAGCATCTTCATCCACATTCTCCAGTTTGAATTCACCATCACTATTGGTTACCACTTGTTTTTTCAATCCCTTTACACTTACAATAGCGCCGGGAAGAGGCATATTCTTTTCGTTGAGCACTCTACCAGTAATATCAATTGCCTGAAATTGTCTGATTATTTTATCCAATAATGCAGGCTCCTTCTTTTTTACCAGCACAGATTTGTTTGTAATCGTAAATTCCAGCGATTGGTTTTTGAATATCTGATCAAGAACGTCGTTCAGTTCAGCATTTTTAACGTCTATCGAAACTTTTCTTGAATTCTTTAATACAGAATTTGTAATAACAAAATCGTAACCGGTCTGCTCACTAATCTGATCAAAAATGGTGTATAATCCGGCATTTTTAGCCGATAAGGTAATTTTTTGTGCGTAGGTGCCCGCACTTACCTGCATAAATAAAGCAAGTATGAGTAAAGTGGTTAGCTTCATAACTCTCCATAGTTTGTGTTGCGCGCTAAAAAAGCGCACTGGTTTAGTGCAAATTTGGTACATTTGATAAGTTTGGTTGTTGCTTAAAGCCTTGTATTTCGAGTTCGCGGCTTTTTAGCGGTTAGTTAACTGTTTGTTTGATTACCGGACTTTTATTACCAGTTCGATTGGCGTCGGACTGGTATTTAAATTTATTCTCCATCTCAGCCCTTATGGCCCTTAGGGATGAATTTGAATTTCCGATAGATTAGATAAGGTAAATTTCTATTGTATAACGGTCACCCTCCTTCCTTCAACTTTAAACTTTACATCATTGGAATAGCTAAGCATATTCAGCACTTCGCTTATATTTTTATGAAGCGAAATGTTACCATTAAACAGCTCGCCAGATTCTTTCCCTGTATACACGACCTCAATATCATACCAGCGCATGATTTTTGCCATTACCTCCTCAATCGGCTCATTTCTGAAACGGAAATAACCATTTTTCCAGGCCATTACATTTTTAATGTCCGCTGGTGCAATGGAGATATCATGCCCATTTTGCACTGTCGATTGCTCTCCAGGTTTAATGGTTTTTGTCTGTTGCAGATGATTTGATACCCGCACGCTTCCTTCAACCAGCGTAGTTACTGCCTTATGATGATCCGGATAGCTGTTTACATTAAAATGCGTGCCTAGTACCTGTACTTCCTGGAGGTTGGTTTTTACTATAAAAGGATGTAATTTATCTTTTGCAATCTGAAAATAGGCTTCACCTGTAAGTTCTACTTCGCGCAATTTCGCTGATGCAAATGATGCAGGGAATTTAATCGAGGAAGACGAGTTCAACCATACTTCACTTTGATCTGGCAAACGGAGACGGTACGTTTCACCCCTGGCAGTAGATAGGGTATTAATATGTATACCTGTTGGCTTTTGACCATCCTTCACGGAATAAATCAATTGCCCATCGGCAGTTTTAGTGATCACGATCCCTGCTTCGCTGGCCAGCTGACCATTATTGGCAGCAGACAAGACGATTTTTTTACCGTTCTCTAAGGTAAGTGTAGCCGTATTTTTTCCGGGAGGAATGTCATTTTTGATAATATTAACCAGCTTTTGTGGCTGTTGTTGCTGCTGACGATAGCTGTAATAAATAATGCTAATGCCAATAATGAATAAAATTGCGGCAGCCGCAATGCTGAACCAAAGTCTCCGCAGCTTACCATTAGGCTGTAAAGCAGCTGTTGACTCAATCTGCTCTTTTAAATCAGCCCATTTTGCATTGGTATTGGAAAATGAATAAGTTTTTAGTGCATCAGCAGACTCATCCCTTATGGCACGAAGTTCTGCTAAAAGTACCTGTTCATCGGCACTAAGGGCATTTGACAACTGTTCTTCTGCTTCCAGTTGATCTAAAAGCTTATTCCAGTCGGGAGTAAAAGTGCTGATTTTTTTATCCATATTAAAACACTGTCGTAGATATATGGAAAATGGGTGACAGCAAATGGGAGAATTTCTATTTTTTCTCTAAAATAAATTTAAAAATGCCCTGACAATGGATAAATGCGACACAAATAAGAGTTAAATGATTACGAAGTGCTGAATAGGCCCTGCTTAATTGAGTTTTAACCGTATTAATGGAAATATTTTGCTTCATAGCAATTTCAGCGTAGCTCATGTTGTCTACCGCATGCATAATAAAAATATTTTGCCTGCTTTCAGGTAGTTTTTGAATCAATTCGACAATTTTTATATAGCGCTGATGCTTGATTTCGTTATTTTCCAGCTCATTGGCATCCTCTTGTTCCTTTTCCAGAGCGGCGAGCATCAAATTCCTTTTTTCAGTCACTGCACTTTTACGCAGGAAATCAATGCATTTATATTTTACTGCCCGGCGTGCGTAGGCTTCAAAACTTGTGGTTAGTTGAATGGTATGGCGCCTCTGCCAGAAGTCTATAAAAAAGTCTTGCACTATATCTTCCGCTGTAAACTGATCATGCACATATTGCATAGCCACAGCACACAGAAATTGATGGTTTCTGCGAAACATTGTTTCGAATTCGTCGATATGAAGTGTTTTACTAGCTTCTCCTCCCATTAAAGAATTTAATGAATGACATAGTTAGTCAAAAGCTACGAATTTACGAAATGAACGTATTATCAAAAAAGACCAACTATTATTTAGTGCGGGTAAAGTTTATTGACTTCTTTATAATTTTGATACTACAAAAGAGATGGATCAGGCAAAACGTTGCTACATTTAAGGCCCACATAAGATGTTAAAAGCATTTTTAATGCTTATTTAGCCTATCGTTGATGATTTGAAAGCCAAAGGATTTATAAAATAATACCAAACCCAGGTTAAGTATTTCGTGTCAAAAATATCCTGACTCGGAAACTTTGAACGAAAAACCTGACATGTTAATTGATTGAATTTGGTTGAATAGACCATAATCATTTGTGAGAGATAACAAATCGACATGCGTTTAGCCAAGTATCCTTTTGTTGACCTTTACCCACTCAATACGTTGGGGATGATCACAAACCATGGATCACAGCGGCTTTCATAGTTTTAGGATCATTTTGGATATATCTTGTCTGGAGATTCTTAGGAAACAACATCCTTATGGCCCTGGGGAAATACGAGCAGCGGGAGTTCGGTAAGCCTGGCCATTTTTTGGCTATGGCTACCCTTTAGCACCCCGTCGAGAAAATCATGCGGACGATGGATCATAGAAAGGCAATCTATTTGCCCGTGTTCACTGAGCCGTTCCAGTCCACCCTCAACATCCTTATTGTATACATTTTTATAATATATCTTCTCGTAGTTGATGTCTGTCTTCAGCCGGGCAATAAAGTCATTGATCTTTCCTGTTCTCTCGGGCCCCATCCCATTCTCTACAACATGGACGATAAGCAGCTCTGCATTAAATGCTGATGCCAGCACCGCTAGGGACTGGATGGCCTCAAAGTCCGCTATACTCAAATCGGTTGCGAACGCGATCTTGGTAAAGGGACTGAATTTTACAGTTTTTGGTATGAGCATCAGCGGTAGCTGCGCCGCGTCTATCATGTCCCTGGTACTGCTACCCAGAAAAAACCTCCGCATATCTCCGGCACCGGAAAGCCCCATCACGGCCAGATTAACCTTGGTGGTTAGAATGGCTTCCCGCACCAGATCAGAGAGGTCGCCCACTTCTGCTTTTACAGAAACTTTGGGAAAAGCTTTATCAGGAAGACCGTTGGAATCAACGATCAGATGGGCAAAGTCTTTCAGCGCTCTTTTGCTCTTACTAATGACCGAATCATAATCCATTGGCCAAACCATTCCGCTGGGAATGGGCTGTGAAAGTGGAACGGTGATGGCATTACAAAGCGTCAGGTGAGCCTTAACCCTTTTTGCAAGTTCGTATGCATAGCGTGACGCATTTTCAGCAGATTCTGAAAAATCGGTCAAAGCAAGTATTGTTTTCATGATCCGAATATTTATCAATTTTGTGCTGGCCAGGCGACTGCACAACCATGTATGCATCCAAGTTCATAATTTTTCTTTTTTCCGGCGATGATATTGATCATATATAAATATGTTTTCGATCAGCAGCTCAGATTCAGGACTGATATAGCTCATTAACTTCAAAAAGTCTGCTCAACACTCAAACTCTGGCTCATTGCTTTTTTTTCATCCAATAAGCAGGATGGTTGATGGGAGTTCCGGACGGACTTAACCCGGGCTTTTTATTTTAATTGCTGATATGTCCTGTTTCTCCATTTGACAAGTTCAAACCAGACGACAGAAACAAATCCCAAGACAATGGAAATCAAGAGTCTGGATAAGTTAAGAGACCGAAATCCAAAAAACGATGCCAGGGGTGGCAAGTAGATCAACGCACCTGAAATGACAACGGTAATACCTATCATGATGGGAACAAGGTTATTCTTGTATCTTATGGTAGTAAAAAGCGAGTAGAAAAACGAGCGGTTGACCATCGTGAGCGATATATTTGCGGATATCAGGCAGCTGAATACCATGGTGCGTGTGATGAGCTCATCCGCCCCATCATTTATCGCATACTGATATGCTGCAAGTGTCCCTGCGGTAATGACCAATCCCTGAATGATGCTCATAGATAATTCTTTCCAATTAAAGAAGGTTGAAGTCATCGGTCTGGGTTTCTGCAGCATTGTATTTTTCTCGGTCGGCTCATTCTCATAGATGATCGAACAGGTTGGGCCCATAATCAGCTCTAAAAAAATGATATGAACAGGTGAGAAAATATTAGGATAAATCCAGCCCATGGCCAGCGGTATAAATACGGTTAATACAATGGGAATATGAATGGATATAATATACTGTATGGCCTTTTTCAAATTGGTATAAATACGCCTGCCCATCGCCACCGCATCAACCATCTTGGATAAATCATCCTCAAGCAATATCAGTGAAGCGGCCTGCTTGGCAATTTCAGTTCCTTTTCTACCCATAGCAATGCCAATATGCGCAGCTTTCAATGCAGGTCCGTCATTCACCCCGTCACCGGTCATGGCTACTATTTCTTTATTGGCTTTGATGGCATTGATGATCTTTAGCTTGGCCTCAGGAAACATCCGGGTAAAAATATTTACAGATTTGACTTTTTTTCCGAGCTGCGTTAAAGATAGCGGCATCAGCTCATCGCCGCCTATGCAATCTTCAGCACCCCTGAAACCAATCTGCCTTGCGATGGCGCCAGTAGTCTGTGCATTGTCTCCTGTGATAATCTTAACCGCGATACCTGCAGCGTAAAAGGCATCCAGTACAGCACTGATATTTTTCTTGGGTGGATCATAGAAGGCCAGGAGCCCCTTAAATGAGAACTCATATTCCTGTTGATTTTTCGGAAAATTATCCCCTTCAAAACTTGCCTGTCCTACTGCCAAAACGCGATACCCCTCTTTAGCCAAAGAAAAAATCGCTTCATTGATGTTTTGCTTTTGAAATTCGCTAAGATGACTTACCATCATAAGCGCCTCTGGCGCCCCTTTGGCTGAGATAATCCGCTGGCCATGGGAGTTTTCAAACAGGTGTGTCATCATAGGGGGCTTCCCTCCCAGCGGATACTCATGAATCATATGGAAGGCATGGCGCTCGTCTTCGGATGAATTTTTAAGGTAGGCATCATGCAGGGCAACATCCATTGGATCGAAGGGTATGGGTTCACTGGCCCACATACCCAATGTTAAGATTTCCTGAGTGGCCGAATCGAAAACATGACCCTCAACATCACAGATTTCATTGGTCTGCAGGGCATATATTTTTGTCAGGCTCATCCTGTTCTCGGTCAGGGTTCCGGTTTTATCGGTACAGATTACTGAAGCACTGCCAAGGGTCTCAACGGTTTTCATTTGTTTGACGATGATCCCCATGTTCATCATGCGCCAGGCACCCAGTGCCATAAAGGTTGTAAATGCTACAGGGATTTCTTCGGGCAAAATGCTCATTGCCAGTGTCAGGGCCTTGATCAGGCTGTCGAGAATATGCGGAAAGCGGAGGTAGTTTATTAACCACACGGCAAGGAATACCATACCGCCTACCATGACCATTTTTTTAACAAAATTGTTTATCTGCAGCTCAAGCGGTGTTTTTTCTTCTTTTATCGACTCCAGGCTTTTCCCGATTCTGCCCAGGCGGGTTTCATTTCCTACAGCCTGTACGGTGGCAATAGCAAGGCCGCTTGCTACGGTGGTTCCGTGAAAGATTAAATTCTCGTCTGAAGAACTGTCTTTATAAACGGCCAGGGACTCGCCGGTGAGCACGCTTTCATTGACGGAGAAATCATTGGAATGAACAATTACTGCGTCAGCAGTTATTGATTTTCCTTCTTCAACCATCAGGTAATCCCCTATAACAAGGTCTCCTGAGTTTATGTCCATCACCATCCCGTTTCTGATCACGCTGCATTTGGGCTGCGAAAAATCCTGTAATTTTTCCAGGGCGTTTCGGCTCCGCGAATCCTGATAGAGTGAGATGGTGGCAACAATTATTACGGCAAGAGAAAGAAAAATACCGTCGCCGGTTTTCTCTGTAAGAAAATAAATCAGGGCAGCAGCCAGCAACAAGATCACCATTGGCTCTTTTATAATTTTTTTCAGGGCATCCAGAAAGGCATTTTGCTTTTTGTAGGACAAGACATTTGTGCCGTATTTTTCCCGGGAGGCCTTCACCTGAATATCGCTCAAACCGCTAAGCCCAAAAGTATTTATCTCCATTATCGGTGAATTATTTTATAACGTTTACAACAGTATTTTAATTCAGATAGAAAAAAACCACTAACAGCTTTGCCCCTTACTCTTCTATCACTCCCGGCTTTGAAGAATATTGAAAAGAGGGCGTTGACGGCGAAAGCATAGGGCTTTTTGTTCCCCTGAACCATTGCGGGAATGCACTTAGCCAGCGTGCCAGGTTTGATATCCCAAAACCGCTGCTGCGTAAAACCACTTCCGGCATAGCCCGGTAATTTTTGATCATATTTTCTATTGAAATTTGATTTAGCTGCCTTAGCCGATAATAAAAGGTATCTCATTTCAAATTTATCACTTGTTTGAAATAGAAATAATGACCTCAATCATTGTAACAGATGATTTTGATATCAAGCGTTTAAGCATAAATTACACGATCAATAAAAGCGGAAATCTGCTTCAGAATTTAAAAAATTAGCCCTGCGTATCTGCAGATTTGAATAGCCTAAACGAAAAAAAGATCCTCAACAGGCCTGAGCTAATGAATAAAAGGGCCATCCAGGAGACAATGTTGATCATGCCCATAAGCGGATGATCAAGAATTAAAAAAGAGAAAATGAGGATGATAAGGCCGGGTAATAGGAAAACAAACCAATGTCGTCCTGAATATGGTGTAGTATTCAATGACCTTCCGATCTCCATAAAACCGTTAAATAACAGCCAGACCCCAATCAAAACAGGTAGAAGGATCATGGTCAGCATGGGAAAATAAAACAGGTAAGCTGCTAATGCAATATCTACGATTGCCCCGCTCAGCAGCCATAACCAACCGGAAACCCTTTTGCGAAATGTAAATGCCAGATATAAATGAAAAAAACCGGATAAACCTAAGCCCATGGCCAATATCAGGCTTAATGAAAAGTATGCCTCTGATGGACTTATGAGTACATAAACACCTATAATAACCATCATTATTCCTGAAATCAACATCATCTGAAGAACTGGCATGATCCCACTTGTAGAATGTACGTTTTTCATAATTTAGAAATTTTAAGTCCCTGGTGCCGAAGAAATATGAATAAGGGAGCTAGGTAGATACTTTAAGTTTTTTGCCAAAGTTGAATATTAAAAAAATTCAGAATGGTAGTCACAACAATTACATCGTAAATAAAACTTTTACAGGTTATTATGATTTTACCGGGATTTTCGGAACAAATCTTGAACCAAATACAAATTTACAGCTTATGTCCAGAACAGCTATGATTCTGGTCATCCAGCGTCATGATACCAGTCAGCATTTGTAGCATTCTTTTTGGCCATATTTATTGTATAAAACAGGAAAATCATGAACAGCAAGAAAAAAGTATCCACAAAGATGATCCTAATGCTTACAGAATTCAGCAACAGGGATAAAAACGCTACAGACGCAGCGCTGAAACTCGCTGTAAAACTTGGGCTGAACCTGATAGTAATACCCTCGGGGTGGCTAATGGAATAACTTATATTTGCCTTTTTACATCCATCGGCAAACAGCTTTCGTGACCTGGCCCTTTTTTCGGCCTCTTTCATAACAGCATGCCTGATTTTTACTGCGGAAATGCCGTTTTTCCCAAGCAGTTTAGCAAAGTCATACTCGTGATAAAGAAAAGATTCCAGAAAAACACCCACCAGGTGCGCGTCCGATTTCTTACAGTACCCGATAGCGAAGTCCATGGTCGATCCTGCAAAGTCCAATCCATCAAAAATAGCAGCAATTCTTTTCATACCTCTTATATTTTTGATTAAAGATAGACTCCGCAAAAATGAAAAGTAATGACGGCTGTCATGCTCCGGAATGATAATTAGGATAAAAAAACGGAAGATTAGTAGCCTTCTTTTGCCACAGGCCATTTACGAGGCCCAAAATAAAAAAGCTACTTTTTAAGTGGTCAATCAAATCTATTTCCGGTGAAACGGGGTCACCCTACTCCGGTTTATCCATACCGGGATGTCTTATTGAAAAATATCAGAAAAATCAGTGACGATAGTTTTATTCTTAAAGATGGAGATAAAATTTACCGATTATCACCATTTTACTCGGTTACCAGCACAGCTTATGGTGTTTATGCTACGATACGAAACTTTTAGCAATACGTTAATTCTCCGGTCTAAGGTTGAATTGTCGGTATATCATGAAGAAAATTGAATTCGAAAAATATTTTGAATCGGAGATGTCGGATTTATACAAACTCTGGTATGGATTGTACAACATTTGTTTGGAGTAATGCCCTAACTTTGATTTACTAACAATATAAAATAAACAAAGCGGTTTATGGATGTGATATAGATCTGGATGAAGGCTCTTTTGGACAGTGTGAAGCTTTTTTTAAGATCTTGTAGCTTTCTTATTAGGTCATAAAAGAAAATCAATAAATCATCTCCAGCCCGTAACTACGACTTGTCCTTTTGCAATGGCGATATTTGTATGTTGGTCTTGGTAGAATACAAAAACAAATTATGCAACTAAAAATAAATGTTATATTGAAGTTTATTAACGTTAACAACTAGCAAACCTATTTCCCCGACTTAATTTAATTCTTAAACCCTTTTTACAAATTATGAGAATCAAAAACTTTATAGCAAGCTTCCTCATTTTATTTTGTTTTTATCAATTAAGTGCTCAAGAGTCTGCCAACCAGCAAAAGGCACTCCCTCCCATCCCAAATATTCCACCTCCGGGACAAAAAAACAGCACAGCATTGGGCGACATCAATACTTTTGCTGAAGTAAAACTGGATTTGCCAATTTATCCGGGCCCCTTCAAGCCTACATGGCAATCTATAGAAGCCAACTATCCTGGAGATCCATCCTGGTTAAGAGATGCAAAATTTGGAATCTGGGTTCATTTTGGACCACAGGCATCTGGAGAAAGTGGAGATTGGTATGCCAGAAAATTATATACCCCAGGATCAAAAGCTTATGAGAATCATCTTAAAAAATACGGTCATCCATCAGATTCTGGTTACAAGGAAGTTCTTCACAGTTGGAATCCAAAAAAACTAGATCCAGCTAAACTTGCGAAAATTTACAAGGATGCCGGAGCCAGGTTTTTAATGATACAGGGCGTTCACCATGACAATTTTGATTTGTGGAACTCCCGTTATCAGCCCTGGAATTCAGTAAACATAGGACCCAAACGTGACTTATTAGGTGAGTGGGCCAAGGCGTGCCGGGCAAATAATATTCGTTACGGCATAACCTTCCACCATGAATATACATGGTGGTGGTGGCAAACCGCTTTTGGAAGCGACACATCGGGTGACAAAAAAGGCATACCTTATGATGGAAATTTAACAATGGAAGATGGGAAGGGAAAATGGTGGGAAGGCCTTGACCCTAAACGACTTTACGGTATCGACCTCAGGGAATACAAAGGAGTAGAGGAGCGGGCTCATTCTCCTTGGTCACCACCAGACCCTGGCATCTTCACTAAGCACCTCGACTATGCAAAATGGTACACGACCCAATGGGCACTACGGATGATGGATGTGACTGAACACTATGATCCGGATTTTATATACACTGACGGAACAGTTCAGGGACCTTTCACTGGTAATGGTACAGGAACTGGCTACAAAGTGGATGCGATGCAAAATGTAATTGCTGATTATTACAACAGGACCTTGCAGAAAAGAGGAAAAGTTAACACTTTCAGTATCGTTAAGTTCAGAGACAAAACTAATGGAACAGTAACAACCGAAGAATTCGCGATACCAGCCAACATCAAAACTGACCAGCCATGGATTGCTGAAGCACCTGTTGGAGACTGGTATTATGCGCCTAATTTCACGTATGATTCCGGTATGATGATCCGCTATATAATAGAGGCAATTGCCAGAGATGGAAATGCCGCACTTTGCATTTCCCTGCTGCCTGACGGTTCGCTGGATGAAGGGAGTACAAAAATGCTGAAAGAGGTTGGTATTTGGATGCGTAGAAACGGAGATGCCATTTATGGCAGTCATGCCTGGCGCATTCCGGGAGAAGGACAGCAAGAAAACGGCAAATTACGGATGATCCCCGGAGGAGCGCTAAACAAGCGACATGCTGATTTTAAATTTAGCGCTGAAGATTTTAGATTCACTAAAGGAAAGGATGGATCTTTATACACCTTCAGTATGACGATTCCGGAAGGTGGGTCGCAAATTAAGATAAAATCACTGGGCAGTCAAAGTGATTATTTAAAAGCCAAAGTTAAAAAAGTCAGCCTGTTGGGTTACCGTGGGAGTTTGCAATGGAAACAGGAGTCTGATGCCTTAATCGTAACATGCCCTGATAATATCAAGTTCTCAACCGCTCTGGTTTTTAAGGTCGAATCATAACATTATGAATTGTAATCAAACCCGGGTATAAGCATTTAAAATCCTTTGAATATTGATTCGGTTAATGATATCGTTTACAATGCAAAAAGAATGGCCTTCTGCCAAAAGCTTATTAAGGGTCGTTCGAAATGGTCATAATAGTAAGATTTAAAAAAGGGATTTGGTGCAGGAATAAGCCTAAATTATTTACAATAAAACACTAAAAATCAACACCATAAAACAAACTTAACGGCAAAAAAAGTCTGTTTTTTAGCAAACAAAGAGGCTGCCTTTTTAAAAGAGCCTCTTTGTTAAATATCTGATGGTGTCAATTAAACGTTGATTTTTAGCGGTATATTTTCTTCATGATTTCATCAAGTTCTATGCCCAGCAAGTTCTTTCCAATAATTTTTCCCTGAGGGTCAATTAAAAAGTTTTGAGGAATCATGTTAACCTTTAACAGTTGCGCAGCAGCATTTTCTCTTCCTTTCATGTCCCCTACATGTAGAAACTCACCTGTTTGATCTTGCTTAATCGCATTTAACCACTTCTCTTTGGAATCGTCTATTGACACGGAGAGAACAACTAATCCGTCTTTCTTATGGCGATCAAAGGCCCGTTTTAGATGGGGACTCTCCAACCTGCAGGGGCCACACCATGAGGCCCAAAAATCAACAAAAAGGTATTTCCCTCTGAAGTCAGCCGTTCTGATCAGCTTACCTGTAACATCCGGCTGCATAAAATCAGGAAAAGTATTGCCAACAACATAAAAATTATGCGAAACGATCATTTTACTAATAGAATTGCCCAGAGGTGATTGCTGAAGCAGCGGATCAAGCAATCGGAATGCAGATGGAAAATCGGGTGGATTGGATATGGGTTTGGCAAGTTCATAAACCGCAAATAGCGCTACCGGGGATTTAGGGTTTTGCCGGATAAGCAGGCCAATGACCGCCGCAGCACCAATGATGTAAGGTTCCTGAAGTTTTTTGCTGTAAATGAGCGCCAGTACTGCTGCTATTGCTATAAGTATTGTCGGTATATCCTTAATCGAACGAAACCCGATAACAATGACAGATCCGACCAGAGCACCAATTACAGCTGCCGTGATGCCGTCTACAAATGCTTTAATGCTGGTATTTTTTGCAATCTTCTTAAACGAAGGGGCAAGGGCAACGGTAAAGATATAGCAGGGCAGAAAAGTGGCCAGGGCCGCTACACATGCTCCGGGAAAACCAGCAACCAGATAACCAATGAAGCCTACAGTGATTACTACCGGTCCAGGCGTAATCATAGCAACAGCCACCGCATCGACAAACTGACCCTCGGTTAGCCAGCCAAATTCCTTCACCACCCCACCGTGAAGAAATGGAACAATCGCAAGCCCACTACCGAATACGAAAGCACCTGCTTTTGCAAAAAACCATCCAATTTCCTGAAGTGTCTTACTATCGTGGTTATAGAAACCCGTACCGATAAGGATCCCTACCGAAAGTGAAGAAGGTTTCCTTAGCCATTTGAGGGAGCCTTGATAACCATATATAATAGTCCACAGGCTACAAAAAGCAGTATCTCTTCCCTTTCGGTTATGACAGTAATTACAATACCGGCAATGTAAAATATCCAGAGCAGCCATTTTGATTTCATAACTGAAAGTTCAAGTTTGCTGATGGATTTTATGGTCAGTTTGTAGGCGCTCATGGCGATGATGCCGACTACCGCAGCGCCAACTCCGTAAAATACCGCCTGCATCCAAGCAAGTCCTCCATAAAGCTGATAGGACATCCCCAGTAATACCACCATAATAAATGAGGGCACGACAAAAGCCAGGCCGGTTAGGGTTGCGCCGAGAAAGCTATAATGCACAAAACCAATATAGATTCCTAATTGCGCAGCCAAAGGGCCAGGTGCCAATTGTGCCAAAGCAAGCCCCTCTTTGTATTCCTCCTCGGTCAGCCATTTTTTGTCCTCTACAAGGTCACGCTGCATGTAACCGACCAGTGCCACCGGCCCTCCGAATCCCCAGGTACCGAGCTTAAGAAAATAGAGTGCAATCTGGAGTAGAGAATAGGACGGTTTATTTACCGAGGTGATTTTTTCCATGGACAACATTATTTGGTTACAATATTGCACCTGAAAAAATTCGTAAAATTGTACGCTATTTACTATTTTGTATCCTTTTTACCTTTGTTGAGTCTTTTTCTAAAAAAAGAGGGGTTTTCTCCTATCTGCTTTTTGAAGATCCGGTTAAAATGGCTTTGGTCGGAAAAGCCTGTTAAATAGGCAATTTCGGTAAGAGAATATTCCGTTGTTTCAATGAGTACAATCGCCTTTTCGATTCTTATTTTGCGTATATATTCTCCAAACGAAAGGTTGTCAAAATATTTTGAGAATTCCCTGGAAAGATAGGCTGGACTGATTTCCAAAGAATCAGAGGCCTGTTGAAGACTCATGCTCATATTGGTATCCATCTGGTCCTGGATCATTTCCCGGAGCTCCCTTGTCCATTCCGGAGCCTTCCTCGATGTACCCGATTTCAAATATTTATGGTACACCTCGAGCAGCAGGTGTTCAACCGGAGATTGGGTATGCTTTTGGGTGTGCAGGTGCTTTGCCCAGGTGTAAAGTCCATCATAAATTTTCATTCCGAATTCCAGAAGTTCCTGATCATCGGTGATATTACATGATAGCCCAAGAAATATCGCAGACAGTCCCGCAGACTGCGCGGCGAAATCAAAACGATCAGTATCGGCCCCACGTATAATAGCTGCCATCCGATCCAGGCCTGAATCTTTAAGTTGATGTTTTTTAAGGAAATAATCAAAAGTACACTGATCATTATAATGACTATACTCAACTCCAGGGATGTCAAAGGGAATCGCTCCAATTTCACATGCTTTTTGCAGAACCTGATCAAAAGGGATATAAATAATTTCGGCATCTGTATCAATAAAACGCTTAATTAGCCATGGGCAGGCTATCCGGTCGATCTTTGGTCTTTCCCTGGTAATCCATTTCATTGTTCTAGCTTTTTGATAAAGTTAGTCAGTTCGGTTAAATATGCCGGCTTAAATTTTTATAAGTTTATGTCCGGCAATTGAACGTTTATTAAATTTTAAAATGATTTGCAACTCTGGCTAATTCCTGCAAATCAGACAAGAAAAATTTGCTGGCTTGCCCAGTCAAGACTAGTGTGGAAATGCAATTCAATCTACCTCTTTTTATAGCATAAATAACACAATGAATAGAAAAATTTTAAAAAAATTATTGGTAGCCAGGAAGTTCCAATACATTTGATTTTCCTTATCAATCATTAGTCCCATCTTTGCTAACCCCTATCGCATTCGCCCGCCATAGAATATAGCCTAACCTACCACAACATTCAGCAATAAAATATTCAATATCCGCAGGCACATCGTTTACGATCCGAAACCTAATCTTATACTTTGGGTTGTAGCTAAAGTATATTATAAGGTCATCAGACTGAAAACCTCTACCAAATAACGATTTTAAATGAACGCGCTCAAGATCTCTAGCTGCATTTTGCAACCTGTCGTTCATCACTTTTGCCAAAGCCTTTTCAGGTTAAAATCAGTCTCTAAAATGGCAACCACGGTTACAGTCATACAGCAAAAGCACACCGATAAACCAGAATATCAAGACTAAAAAGATAAGTCCTTATAAAGGAGCGAAAATATTTAGAAAACACAACTAATTTGGCTTTAAGGTGCTCATAAGTCTTGCATTTTTGGTTTAAAACACATAACAGCTAAATACATCGGGCCAAACAATTATAAAAATCATTAACAACATTGAAAAAGTGTCAACTTCAGGAAATATAGTGGAGTATTTTTGATTCTTAAAGTTACTTTATGAAAGAAAATTTTTCCAAAAACGTCATGGATTCTTCAGATAGTATTCAATCTACAACGAATAATCAAGACACTTATCGATCATGCGTCCCGTTGAGACCAATTCTTTTAATTGAGAATCTCGATAAAAGTTTTGGAAATAAAAAGCATAAAAAAACACATAACAACATTAGTAAAGAGGAAGAAATATTACTAACTTTAATAGCAAACATCATTGTAGAGATAATTATAACAGAAGAATTATGAATGCTATTGGCTACATGAGATTGAGTACAAAGGACCAATCCAAATCACTTGAGTATCAGGAATCATCTATTAAACAGTATTGCAATCGAAACAATCTAAACTTAATCGGATTATTCAAAGACAACGGAGAGTCAAGTTACACTTTTGATAGACCAGACTATCGGGCTTTAGAATCTTATCTAAAGAATTATAAAGGTCAGTGCAATTATCTCATTGTATTGGACCATGATAGATTTAGCCGAAATCTTCCTGAAGCCTTGATGAAAATCGGAGAACTTGAAACCAAGTATGGTGTAAAAGTTTTATCTACAAATGAAAGAATTGATCTCGATACTTCTGACCCAGATGTTTTCATGAAACGTGCATTTGACTACATGATGGCTAATAAGGAATTATTTAATATTAGGAAGAGAACTAAACAAGGAGTACGAAATGCGAAGGAAAGCGGGAGATATCTGGGTAGGGCACCATATGGCTATCGGAATATTATTGACGGAAGTCGAAAAAATCTAATTGAGATACACCAGGGAGAAGCATTGATTGTAGAACGAATTTTTAGAGAATATATTCAGGGAATTCCACAATATTTAATTTACAAGAATGTTAAAGCACTTGGCTTTACCAGAACGAGTAAATCTGCGATTCAGGAAATTTTAAGTAATTGCATATATGCTGGATTAATCAAAGTACCTGCCTTTCAAGATCTGCCAGAAAAATACGTAAAGTCAATTCATCTCCCAATAATAGCCGATGCTGAATTCTGGCTGGTACAGAACATGATGAACAAAAGCAAAAGAAGGACGAGGATACAACCATCAGAAAACTTTCCTTTGAGAGGAATATTGAAGTGCTGGTGTGGAAAGGGAATGACTGCGGGTTATACTAAGGGAAGGACTAATTATTATCTCTACTACCGGTGTACTGAACATACAAACTATAATCTTGCAGGAGGCAGATTACATGATGCAATAGAATCAGTACTGCGTGGACTTAGTTTTTCGCCTCATCAGATCCAGTTTGTCAAGGAAACTGCCAAAGCACTTTTGATCGAGCCGATAAAACTTAAAAAAGAGCAGCACTCTCAAAAAATAAAAAAGCTCCATGAATTAAATGAAAAGATTTATAAGCTTGAGGAACGGTTAATGAATAACGAAATTGAAAGTTCAACATATCAAACTTGGTTTCAAAAATTTAAGGAAGAAAAAGCAGTACTCGAATATTCTTTGAATAAAAATAAACCATCAAAAATAAGAGATGAAGATGAGTTGGTGGAAAGGCTTCTACCAAGTGTGGGGAATCTTTATGAAATCTATGAGAAGAGCAACATCACACAGAAGCATACGCTAATGAGAGGTGTGTTCAAAGATAATCTGGTATGGGGTGATGATATGTTTAGAACCGCTTTTATTGATCCAACGTTCAATGATAACATACTGAAAATCAAACAAAAAGGGCTGCTTTTTAACGAGCAACCCTTCAAGGTTTCGGGCATGAGCCCGATTAGTACCCAGCGCCGGAGTCGAACCGGCACGGTTTCCCACAGGTGTTTGAGACCAGCGCGTCTACCAATTCCGCCAGCTGGGCATTCGTATTGGACGGGGTTGCAAATGTAGATAATGAAACCTTAATTCCCAAAATTATTTTCATTTAATTTTAACTTACTGAACAGCAATTATTTTGGTCTTTCGTCTTTTAATTTGCGATCAACCACAAAGGGCATAAATGGTAAGAGTGATGCAAAAAAAATCAAAACAGCTTTACCGAATTTCCATTTTTGCTCTTGCCAGGCCATAATCAGGCAGGCAATGTAGGCTATAAATAAAATACCGTGCAGCCAACCGGTATATTTAACTACCTCTTTATAATGAAGAAGATATTTGATCGGCATGGCTACAAATAATAAAAGCAGGTAGGATATGCCTTCTGCTACGGCTACTTTGCGAAAAATAGAAAGGGAGCTGTTCATTGATCTGATTGTTTGTTCCGAAAATAAAACAAAGCTTTTTTCTAACAAAAAGTAAAAAATGATTTTACAATAGAGTGTTTTATGAGGTAGAGGGTTTTAAGGTTGAAGGTTTACGGTTCAGACGATCACCTTTCCGAAACCCGGTTGAGTATCAATTGTATATTAACCACAGGGGTCAAAGAGTTAAAGCACAAAAAACACCGAGCGCATTCTCCAGTTATTACTCCAAATCTTCAGAAATTGCACCTCAGACCCCGGACTTTCAAACCAACCCCCATCTTTACCACCGAGCACGTTAAGTGAAGGCACAGAGAACACTGAGTCCGTCAGCTGGTTATTACAACATATCTTCGGCCCCGGACTTTCAGACCACCCCCATCTTTTACCACCGAATATACAGAGTGAAGGCGCAGAGGACACTGAGCCCGTCAGCTGGCTATTACAACATATCTTCGGACCCCAGACCCCGGACTTTTAACTCGTTATCATCAAGCTAATTTCTCCCTGATCCTGTCAATGTATTTTTGCCTGTAGAAATTATCTTTGATAGCAGGCAACAGCGCATCAGCTTCTTTTGGATTGCTGTCGAACTGCTTCGTCAGCACCTGTAGCTCATTAGTTAAATCTTTTTCTATCGTCTCAACATCAAGTTTTACCTTCGTGCGCTTGTCTGTATCTGGCTCAAATTCCAAATCCATTAAAGCCTCATTAATATCCATCATTTCCATTAGAAAAGATTGCGGCAGTTGATAGGATTCATCAGCTGCTACGATACCCTTTAATTCCAATACGTATTTTAAGCGTTTCTTAGCATTGCTGAGCGTTTGATAAGCCTTATTATTCAATGTGGATAATTCCAGTACTTCCTGCTGCTTTTCTTCGCTTTCATTGGCATAAAAATCAGGATGAAACTGTTTGCTCAAAGCATAAAACTTTGCTTTTACTATATTTTGATCCGGATAAAATTGAATTGGTAATTCGTAAAAATCGAAATAATTAATATCTGATGCTGCTACACTCATGAGGTATGTTAAAATTAAAAAGCCGCAGATGTACAGATCAACTAAAAGACCTGCTCATCCGCGGCAATAATATAAATTTGCTTTTACTTACCGAAAGATTTTAAAATATCATTACCAAAGGCAAATACCATTAAACAGATCAGGATAACGAAACCCACAATCTGAGCCCTTTCAAGCACCTTTTCGCTTACAGGCTTACGCTGTACCATCTCGATCAAAAGAAACACCACGTGTCCACCATCTAAGCCTGGGATAGGCAGTAAATTCATGAATGCCAAAGCCATAGAGATCAACCCTGTTAGCGTCCAGAATTTAACCCAGTCGAAAGTGCTGCCATACACCTTTGCAATACCGATCGGACTGCTGATGTTACGTGCACTCAATTTACCGGTAATCATTTTTCCGATACCTTTAGCATTGTCTACAAATGTACTCCAGGCCATATTAGCGCCTACCGGAAGCGATTCTATAAATCCAAAATCTACATGTGCAGTTTCAGGCATTTTCAGGTTAGGAATAATTCCGATTGTACCCTCTTTACTTACTTTAAGATTGAAAGTGATTTCTTTTCCTTTGCGCAAGGCCTTAACCGTAATGGGTTTTAACTTATTCGCAGAAACTTCTTCTTTAAACTGATCGAAAAAAGTGATTGGTTTTCCATTCACGGCCAAAATACTGTCGCCCGGTTTAATACCAGCAGTATATGCCGGATATACAGGTTTCTCGAATTTTTTTCCAAATAAATTATCAAAAAATGATGGCTTATCTGCTTTCTCATCAGGTGCACTTACCTTTTCCACACGCTCCATGGTATACCTTGGAGAGATAAAATTTTCTTTATCATTTTTAGATATTTTATTTAGAATGGTATCCGGCACGGAGATATAAAGTGTTTTATTATCTCTTAAAATAGTTAATTGTGCACCATCAAATAATACTTTGCTCGATATCGCGTCTTCAAAGCGGATAAGTTTATTGCCATTGATGGCTAAAATCTTATCTCCGTTTTTCAGACCGATTTCCTTACCAATTGTGCCTACAGAAATACCATCATTGAGTTTACTGTTGACCGTATAATTTTGCCCGATGTTGAAGGTTAACATCCAAAAGATGAAAATACCTACAATTACGTTTACGATAATTCCCCCAAGCATTACGATTAAACGCTGCCAGGCTGGTTTAGAACGAAACTCCCAAGGTTGTGCAGGCTGCGCCATCTGTTCGGTATCCATACTCTCATCAATCATCCCGGCAATCTTCACATATCCTCCAAGTGGCAACCACCCCACCCCATATTCAACATCACCTTTTTTGAAACTGAAAAGTTTGAAACCCCATGCATCAAAAAATAAATAAAACTTTTCTACTTTAATACCAAATGCTCTGGCTGCCAAGAAATGTCCTAATTCGTGTAATATTACCAATAAAGACAATCCAAGCAGCAGTTGCCCCGCCATAATCAATCCGTTCATATTCGCTTATAAAATTTTTATGTTAGATGTTAAACTTTACTTTTTGTTACTAATCTGCCGGCTAAGATACGGCTATGTTTGTCAGTTTCTAAAAAATCGTTCAATTGTGGTTTCTCTATAAAATCAATTTCTTCCATACACTGTTCAATTACATCACTCATCTGGAGGAAACCTATTTTATCTTCCAAAAATGCCGCGACCACAATTTCGTTCGCCGCATTTAAAATACAGGGCATGTTCCCTCCCTTTCTCAAGGAAGCAAATGCGAGGTTCAGATTCCTGAATGTTTCCATATCTGCCTTTTCAAAGCTGAAAGTCGGATAATCTAAGAAATTAAAACGCTTAAAATTGTTTTTTAGCCTATCGGGATAATTTAATGCATACTGGATCGGCAGTTTCATATCAGGGACGCCCATCTGGGCTTTCATCGAACCATCGGTAAACTGAACGATGGAGTGAATGATTGATTGAGGATGAACAATTACATCAACTTGATCTACCTCGAGATTAAACAGCCATTTAGCTTCAATTACCTCCAAACCTTTGTTCATTAACGATGCAGAATCAATGGTAATTTTTGCACCCATTACCCAGTTGGGATGTTTTAAGGCCTGCTCTTTTTTTACAGCTGATAAAAAACCCTTTGTTTTACCTAAAAATGGCCCTCCAGATGCGGTTAAATAAATCTTCTCGATTTCATTTTGTTCTTCCCCCACCAAACATTGAAATATGGCCGAATGTTCCGAATCAACCGGTAAAATTTTAACCTGGTGTTCAGCTGCGAGTTGGGTAATCAGTTCGCCTGCAACCACCAGGGTTTCCTTATTTGCAAGCGCGATATTTTTTCCCGCTGTTATAGCTGCAATAGTAGGTTTAAGCCCTACCGACCCCATTAAAGCCGTAAGCACAACATCGCTATCCGGATAAGCCGCAACTTCGGACAAGGCGGCTTCGCCCGCTAAAACTTTTATATCAAGGCCATGCAAAGCCTCTTTAACTTCGTTGTATTTGCTTTCATCACAAATTACAACAACTGCAGGCTTAAATTCCTTTGCTTGCTGAATGAGTAATAAAGAATTCTTCAGTGCTGATAACACCGCTACTTTAAAAACTCCGGGATGATCCCTGACAACTTCCAAAGCTTGTGTACCTATGCTCCCTGTAGAGCCTAATATGGTTATTCTTTTCAAATCGTTTTTACATTGTTATAACCGCCCTGGTACGTGTCCTCACGAACCATTCTCGCATTTAGTTTCATTAAAGCATGAACTGAAGCGCTAACTATTCTTTAATACAGTTTGCTCAAATCAATTAAGCTTTATTTATTCATGCCATCACACGACCATTTTTGTCATTCTGAAAAGCATCTGTTGAGCAATCGTCATATCGACTGTAGCGCAGCGGAATGTAGAGATCTATCTAGACAGATTTCTCGACTGCGTTACACTTCGCTCGAAATGACGACTCGTCGTTAAAAAATATATAACGAACCGTGGAAGATAAATTAACCAATATATCTCTCCAACCCATCTGCCAATTTCCTATCATTACTCAACCGCGGTACTTTATTTTGTCCGCCTAATTTTCCCTCACTTTTCATATAGTTTACAAAGGCATCTTTTTGCAAAGTACGTATAATCAACGGCTGCAATATATTTCCTTCAATGAGGTCAAAGTAATAAATATTTTTCTTTTGCAAAGCCTCATCCACCTTTTTGCTAAAGGAAGCCAGATCTTTTGGTGCAGATGCAAATTCCACAAACCATTCGTGATAAGGCAATTGCCCTGCTTCCGGATTAACCTGTGGCGCTACTGTAAATTCTGTAATTTCTACCTGCTCTTCATTCGCTACGCTTAAAATGGCCTGTTCTACCTCTTCACCTATTACATGTTCGCCAAAAGCAGAAATAAAATGTTTAATCCGCCCTGTTACCACAATTTTGTAAGGTTTTTTAGAAACAAACTTAACGGTGTCACCAATACTGTAGCCCCATAATCCTGCATTGGTATTTAAAATTAATGCATAATTGGTATCCAGTTCAACTTCACCAAGCGATAACCGTGTTGGATGATCATGATAATATTCATCAGTTGGTACAAATTCGTAAAAAATACCAGCATTAGCCAATAACAATAAACCTTTGTCTTTCTGCGAATCCTGATAAGCGATGAATCCTTCTGAAGCCGGATAGGTTTCGATGGCATCAATTTTCCTACCGATACTCTGTTCAATTTTTGCCCGGTAAGGTTCAAAATTTACACCACCGTAGATAAAGAGACTGAAATTCCTGAATATTTCAGCAATTTTCTTTCCTCCTGATTTTTCTGAAAGCTTATCGAAATACATCTGTACCCAGGGTGGAATACCAGAAATCAAGGTCATATCTTCATGAATGGTTTCCTCCACTATGGCTTCTACTTTTTGCTCCCAATCTTCAATGATATTGGTTTCATAAGAAGGCAACCGGTTCTTTTGCAGATAAGCTGGTACGTGGTGGGCCACAATGCCGGATAAACGACCTACATTAATTCCATTTTTTACACTCAACACCGGACTCCCTTGTAAAAAGATCATCTTTCCGTTTACAAAATCAGCCTTTCCCGTTTCGTTGATATAAGTTAAAATGGCATTTCGCGCAGCTTTGATATGCTCAGGCATCGATTCTTTAGAAAGCGGAATATATTTGACACCTGATGTGGTACCTGATGTTTTAGCAAAATAAAGTGGTTTACCTTTCCAAAGCACATCAGCCTCTCCCGCCACAACACGGTCTACATAAGGCTTTAAACCTTCATAATCATGAATCGGCACATGTTTTTTAAAGTCAGCATAGGTTTTAATATCATTAAAATGATGATCTTTCCCGAAAGCTGTATTTTCAGCGGCTTTAACCAGCCGCTTTAATATATCATTTTGAGCATTAACGGCATTATATTTCCATTTGTTGATCTGCCAGACTGCAAATGCCGCAAAGGGTTTACTTAACGCTGCTTTAAGCCCCCAGCCCCCTGAAGGGGACTTTTCCCTTCTACCATTATTTTCTTTTTCCATAAATTTAATCTGATTTTAACTCCCCTTCAGGGGCTGGGGGTTAAACTATATTATGTAAAATATCAGGATGCTGATCACCTTTATACTCGCTTGAAATTTTACGGTATGCAACGGTTAAGGCCACACTTGATAGTGGAACAATAATGAATGAACTTAAAATATTTACAATAAAGGCAATTAAAGGCCATTGCAGGTAATTTAATAACAGGTAAATTAAATATCCACCACCCAAAACAACCAGTAGCAATAATATCTTAGTGAAATTTCCTTTGGTGGTAGCCAAACTTAATTTAATAGAATCAAATGGTGTTGCACCTTTATCGATAATAAAAAACGGAAAAAATGAAATCCTTAACCAGGTGATGAAAATGGCAATAATCCCTACCGAGATGGCCACATTTTTAACGATCGATAAATTAATCCCGGTATAAATAAATGGAAAAGCGACCAGAATGACAACCAGATAAACACCAAGGATACAGCCTACAAAATAAAGGGTAGCAATCAGAAACCTGATAATCTGCTGTCGGGTTGGGAGTGTATCCACAATCTTCACATCGTTTTCTTCATCGTCCATTAAATGGAAGATATACTTAAACAGCGAAAGGTTAATGGTAAAATAAAGCAAAACAAAAATAATCACCATGATTACGCTCAAGGCTTTGCTCACATCCTTAATAAAAAAGGCCATTAAACTTGATGCACTGGCGGTAATAAACATCAAAAAACATAATGTAGCAATTGAGAAATAGTGTTTTCTGGTAATGCCCCATGCTTTCTGTATTACATCATTAACGGCAAAAGTACTTTCTTTTAGATAATTGATCATTGTTATTTGAATACCACACGTTTAAATAAATCCTGTATAAATCCTAAACCATAAGCAGTTAATTGGATAAATGAAGATATCATGCTCAAAAATGCAACTTTTAACGATTTATTTACAGACCACGAATGAAAAAATATCAACATAAAGTAAATCAATAAGAAGAAGTTACAAACATATGCCAATGGAGGATAGATAAAGTTACACAAAATAGTGAAACCAAAACCCAAGGTAAACAAGGCAGGAAAAAAATGGACAGGCTTTAATTCTTTTGGAAAATGTTTATAAATATTGATCCTCGCCCTGCCGAAAAAGTGCAGTTGTTTATAAAACTGGCTAAAGCTGGTGCGGCGTTTATGGTAAACCTTTGCATCGGGAATTAGTCCAATTTTAAAACCGTTTTCATGGATGCGGATACTGTATTCGATATCTTCGCCTAAACGGGTCAAAATGAAGCCACCTACTTTTTCCCAGGCCTGACGGGAAACGCCCATATTAAAACTACGTGGATGAAACTGCCCTACGTGCTGTTTATTTCCACGGATGCCACCGGTGGTGAAAGGCGATGTCATGGCGTAACTGATTGCTTTCTGTACAGGTGTAAAACTGTCATGCGCTGCATCAGGACCACCATAGGCATCTAAATGATGCTCGTAAAGATAGTTTTTAACAATCTCTAAATAATTGGCCGGAACCAGAATGTCAGAATCGAAAATAACAAAGTAATCGCCTCTAGCTCTTTCAAAGCCAAAATTACGGGCAAAACCCTGTCCGGCATTCTCCTTGAAATAGTATTTAATATCCAGTCGATCTGCATAAGAAGCAACGATTTCCTTCGAATCGTTTTTAGAGCCATCCTCAATTACCAAAACCTCAAACTGTAAATAAGTCTGTTTAGTAAGCGTATTCAATAATTCGTCTATTTCCTGCGGACGATTGTAAAGAGGGATGATGATGGAGAAAAACATTTTTTTTAAGGTTAAAGATAGAAGGTTTAAGGTTTAGGGCTTTGGCGTACAATTACATTACGCCTTAACTTTAACCTCATACGCTCAAAACGTTAATACTTATGCTAGGTAATGAGGTTTAGGCGTATAAACCTTATGCCATAAACCTTTTGCCTTACACCCTCTTTTCTATCAAATACTGGTTTCTTTCTGGTGCATTACGGGTTACCAGTTCGGCCACAAAACCTGTCAAGAACATTTGCGAGCCTACAATAATAGCAACCAATGCAATATAAAATAACGGTTGATCAGTAATTTCTCGTTTGTAAGGGATATGTGCGGCAAGGTGATAGAGTTTTTCACCGATCATCCATAGTGCCATAAAAGTACCAATAAGAAAACTTAAAACGCCCAACGAGCCAAAAAAGTGCATTGGGCGTTTACCAAATTTGCCGACAAAGAAAATAGAAAGTAAATCTAAGAAGCCGTTTATAAACCTGCTGAAACCAAATTTTGTGGTGCCATATTTACGTGCCCGGTGCTCTACCACCTGCTCGGCTATTTTACCAAAGCCGGCCCATTTGGCAATTACCGGAATGTAACGGTGCATTTCGCCATATACTTCGATGGTTTTGATTACATCGCTCCGGTAAGCTTTTAGGCCGCAGTTAAAATCGTTCAGTTCGATACCACTCATTTTGCGGGTAGCCGCGTTAAAGAGTTTAGTCGGTATTGTTTTGGTAATCGGATCATACCGTTTCTTTTTCCAGCCCGAAATGATATCAAGCTTTTCCTCTTTAATACGACGGTAAAGCTCCGGAACTTCATCCGGACTATCCTGTAAATCGGCATCCATGGTAATAACCACATCACCCTGTGTGGCTTCGAAACCTACATTCAAAGCGGCAGATTTACCATAATTGCGCCTAAATTTAATGCCTTTTATAGCTGGGTTTTGAAGTCTTAAATCTTCAATTACAGCCCAGGATCTATCGGTGCTACCATCATCAACAAGTATAATTTCATAGCTAAAATTATTGGCGATCATCACTTTATCAATCCAGGCCGTTAATTCCGGCAAGGACTCATCTTCATTAAACAAGGGTACTACAACTGATATATCCATTTTTAAGCATAAACCTCACAGGTTTAATTCGTTTTGTATGTTGTTTTCAACAGTCTCATTGAGGGCTACGCCGTTTAGAAACCTGCGAGGTTTGTTAAATTAAAACGTGCAAATTTCATCAAATTAATTGACAAAACCTGCACGTTGAAAATTTTTGATTTAACTATAACTTAATGTCTTTAGCTTTTACTTTTATAATTTCCCCGTGATCGGAGAAAACCAAAACACCATTGTTTTTTGCTTTGTAAGCAATCATTTTTTTGAAAGTTAATTTCATGCCTTCACTTATTTTTCTATGTAGTAGAAGAGTAATCTGCTTGTCATCCATGATATTTAACTTAATTTTATCCAACTTTCTTTTTCAAAGATAGTGATTTCAAATTTATTACCCTCCGCTATAAACTGAAGCGTTTTTTGTGAATTATTTAGCACAAACCAAAAATCAACACTTTTGATAAACTGCTGTAAATTTTGCATGCCTTTTTTATACCTTCTTCTGATTACATCTTCAGGGATATCGTGCCCACCTTCAGATACCCTCATTTTAACCCTTTCGATAGCAAGCTCTACATCATTTAGCCAAAAAAACAAAAGCGTTACCTGATAACCTGAAGCTTTTGCTTTTTTAATAGTATTTAAGTAAGATTTAGTAGTGAGCGTAGTTTCAATAGCAAAATCCGCATTTTGCAATAGCAGCTCATCAATCCGGTTCAGCATAATTTTTCCTGCTTGAATGGCTACACTTTCAGGCTTAAACGGCGAAATTCCACGTGCGATCTCATCGGCATTAACAAATTCTCTACAATTAAGGATTTCAGGCAAAATAGTAAATGATGCCGTTGTTTTACCTGCGCCATTACAACCAGAAATAATATATAGATGATGCATTACATATAGCTGTTTAAACTAAAAAGTGCAGATTTCATCAACTTAAATGATAAAACCTGCACGTTGAAAATTTGTACAAAAATTAGTCTTCTTTAGGAAACGAGTTAAAGGTAACTGGTTCTTTTCTTTTCAAAATAGCAGCAAGTATGAGCGAAAGCACGCCATATAAGGCAAGTGAAACGCCAAAACTGGTAAATATATTTTTAAAGGTAGGCTCAAGTTTTTCCTGCATATTGCCGGCTTTGGCCATCGCTTCATCAATTTGTTCACTGGCCATTCCAAATTTTTCCATCATCGCTCTTTGCGCAGTTTCAATCGCATCTGCAGCCTTCGCCGGAAGATCTGGATCAATAAATTTCATGAGTACTACGTTGTAAAGTGTAGCCGTTAATGCCAAAATTAACGAAACAATCAAAAAAGCTTTGAAAGCTTCTCCAAATGTCCAAAAACCACCAATTTCTTTACGAATGTTAATCCCTACTACTACCAATAAGACGATAAATAAAACAAATATTAAAATTTGCGCAATAAAACTGGTGTAAATTAAAACGGGATCGATAAAATGCAGGGTTAATGATAATACGATTGAAACCGCAGCCAACATTAATCCATTTTTTAAAGCTAATTTGGAAATAAGAGCACTCTTGTCCATTTTCTTAATTTTTTAGTTATTGATTGTTGTGATCAATGTATAAGATGCAGCGTCGAAAGCTTTGTTACGGCTAAACTGAATTAATTCTTTTTCAGTTTCCTTACTGCCTTCAACATCCAGGAAGAAGACCATAAAAGGCACGAATAATTCCTGCATTTCTTCGCTGATATTTAATTTTACAGCCGTTTTACAGATCTCTTCTACACTGCTCTCGGCCAGTTGCTGGTTGCTGATCAGCTCTTCGTAAATCTCAAACTCATCCTGAAATTCATCGTCTTCTACCAACAAAAATTCTTTCAGGAAATCACCCAGTTCAGGATCCAAATCTTCATCCTTGCACTCTTTAATATATAACAAGAGATTTAAAAGTTCGGTTCCCCTGTCAATGGTTTCCTCTTCAATATTGGCCCATTCATCGCTTTCCAAATAATCATCTTCCAGCTTTTGCACGTCGCTGCTGAAGAAATTTACCATCAGTAAATCGAAAAATACCTCTCTCAGCTCTTCAAATTTTGGATGCGAATCAAAAACAGCATCAAAAGCGTTAGCCTTATCTAAAAAGTTAACATCCAGTTCAAAAGCAGACAATAATTCTGTTTCAAAACCTTCAACATTGATTGCCGAAACCTCAGCATATTTATTAATTGAAGCACCTAATGCTTTTTTTACTCTATTATCCATGATTAAGATTTTAGGATGATAAGATTGTATGAACTGAACAACAAAATTATCATTTCTTGCTTCAGTCTAAGCCCTTATAACCTGTTAATTTATCAATATTTTTTTAACTATATCTTTTGAGAGATCATTAAAAACCTTCTGCCCTAAACTTCAACCTTAACTCTCCCAGTATTGATCATTGTTGCAAACCAGCTTTACCTTACCCGTAAGCTCGCTACCCAACAGCGGACTATTTGCCGATTTGGAATAATTACTGGCTGCATTATACAGCCATTTTTCGCTCGCGTTGAAAACCGTGAAGTTAGCCGACGCCCCTTCTTCAATTACCGGAACTGTTAAATTTAACAATTTGCGCGGATTAATGGCTAATTTTTCGGAAATTAAAGCGATATCCAATCCAGCTTTTAACAACAACGGCAACACCGTTTGTAAGGCAACAATACCGTAATGGGCAATTTCGAACTCTACATTTTTAAATTCTATTTCCTCCGGGCGGTGCTGGGAAGTAATTGCATCAATGGTTCCGTCTTTTAAACCTGCAATTAATGCCTTTACATCAGCTTTTCCACGCAAGGGTGGTTTAACCTTATAATTGCTATCAAAATCGCTTAAAAGTTCTTCTGTAAATACGAGATGATGCGCCGTTACATCGCAGGAAACCTGAACACCATCTTTTTTTGCCTTACGGATTAAAGCAACTGCACCTGCGGTTGAAATATTGCTGATATGGATTTTGGTCTCGTTATAGCCTGCTAAAAAAATATCGCGTGCAATGTGCATTTCCTCGGCCAATGCAGGCAAACCTTTCATCCCCAGAAGCACTGAATTTTTACTTTCGTTGATCTGCGATTTACCTGCAATTGATTTATTTTCGGGATAAACCATTAACAAGGCATCAAAACCTTTGGCATATTGTAAGGCTCTGCTCATAAAGCCGTCGTCTTCCAGTGCTTTATCGCCATCAGAGAAAGCCACGGCACCTGCCCGTTGCATATCGAAAAGTTCAGCCAGTTCTTTTGCCTCCCGGTTTTGGCTGATGGCCCCCACAGGAAGAACGTCAACCAGATTATTTTTGGCCTTATTAACAATATATTCGACCTGAGATTTCGACTGTACAACCGGATTGGTTTGCGGTAACAAGGCCAATCCTGTAAATCCACCGGCTTTCGCCGTTTGTGTTAACGTATCAAGATCTTCCTTCGTTTCAAAACCCGGATCTCCTGCGGCACAATTTAAATCGAAAAAACCTGGTGTTAAAAAAGCACCCTGACCATCAAAAACGGTTTCATTTTTATCGGCAGCTAATTTACCTATGTTCGTGATCTTACCATTTTCTACTCTTACATCGCATTGTTGACTATTGAATTTACTTTGCGGATCGGCAATGGTTACATTTTTAACCAGGAGATTCATATTGTTTTCTTTGTGTTATTAAAAAATCGGATGAGCAAAATTTCTGCTGCAATAAAAATCAGCGACAAAATTAGACAAAGTTTCCATAAAGTTTGTCCGATTTTATGGCCACCGGCAATTAAGTTAACAGCATCCTTATCGGTATCGAATATTTTCAGGTTACTTTTACGGGCTAATTGCTCCAATTCTGTTTTGCTTAAATAATGTAAATCAGATTCGGTCCGGCCATTGTTAAAACTATAAACAGCAAGCAGCGAATCAGCAAGTTTCAAGTTATAAAAGCCTGCATTTTTAACCTGATCGGCGATATAGATCAATGTTTTTCCATCTACCTGGCGTATCTCAGGTATGGCTTCGAAATGATCGGCAGTAATTTTTAAACTCTGGTTTTTGCCTGTCGCTATTTTTTTTCTGGTTAATGTATTATCATTACCAATATAATAATAGAGTGGTATTTCATTCCCCCCGCTTAGGGCTAAGCGATAAAGTAACGGTACAAAAACCGGATGGCGTGCCAGATTTCCATCATTGGCATTCAAACCGGTGGCCGACAAATAAATCTGCCCATTCTCTACCCCATATTTAGCAAAAAAAGTTCTTCTACCCGCCAATGACATGATATCTTCTTTATTGGATGTGTTTTTCTCCACAAAAGAATAATAACGCGAAACCATTGGCAGATCCAGATTTTCAGGAATTTCTTCAAAAACAGTCTTGAAAATTGGATTTTGAAGATCAATTTGATCAACTCTACTTGTGGTAGTATTTAGCCCCTGAATGGTGGGAAGCGACAATCCACTTAAAAATGAATTATAAGTTTGGATATCGGCATCCAAATCTGGAAAAAGCACAACTGTACCCGCTGCTTTGAGATAGGTTCTTAGCTGTTGCGCCAGTCCGCTGGAAGGATTTTTCAATCCATTTAATACAATCAAGCCATAATTGGTAAAATTGCTATAGTTGATGTTACTTTCTGCATTTTCAGTTAATTTGTAGTATGCATCAGCCGCAAATAAGGCTTTGATATAATTTCCTGCATCAGGCCCGTTAATGCTTAAAACCGGGAAACTTTTATCCACTTTAAAGCTGAATGAAAGGGTATCATCAAAGGTCACGGGAAAATCTTTAATACTCACTATACCTTTTTGCCACCCAGCGTTAAGTCCCGAGAAATTCAGGGTATCTTTCACTGTTTTACCCGCAGGAATGGTTACAGAACCCAATCCTTTTTGCTGGTTGTTAATGCTTAGTTTTAAGGGAATATTTTTTGCATCTTCTTCCGAATAATTTTTTAGCTGTACTACTAAACGTTCATTTGCACCTGGCTGATGATTTGGTGAAAGTGTCCAAACGCTATCTACCGCAACATTGGCTAAGGTATTCGCATTCAATTTTAAAAATGAATATTGAATATCCGTTTTGGTTTCGAGTTTTTTGGTGGATAGGATATTTTTTTGAAAATCGGAGATTAAGAAGCTGTATTTATTTTCAGCGCCTGATAAAACATTTTCCTGACGGTTTAAAATCTGCTGGAGATTGCGGCTCGCTGCCGATATTTTTACCTCATCCAGTGCTTTTAAAAATGCTTCTTCATTTAACAAACGCTGGTGTTTCCCTTCGAAATCATTTGTTAATAACTGAAACCGGTCGTTGATTCCGAAACCTTTAACCAGTTCTTTTGCCCTACGTTTTGACTCGTCCAATAAACTGCCGTCTTTATTAACGGCTTCCATACTGTAAGAGTTATCGATGTAAATACTAACGATATTGTTTAATGCCGTAGCTTTTTGGTTGTGAGCAGGAATGTAAGGCTGGGCAAATGCGAGTACTAAAAAGATGATCGCTAAAATCCGCGATGCAAGAATAAGCAGGTTTTTAAGTTTTTCTTTTGATGAATTTTGCTGCTCTACTTCTTTTAAAAGCTGAACATTAGAAAAATAAATCTTTTTAAATTTTCTGAAATTGAATAAATGAATGATAACCGGAATGGCAACCGATAGTAGTGCAAAAAGAAAGCCCGGATAAAGGAAATTCATTAAAAACCAAAGATAGAAAAAATATGGAATTGGGGATAATATTCCTCCTTAATTATTATCAATGTTTCTCATTATCGGTTGGCAATGACATCAACCGATAGAAAAAAAGTAGCATCATCTCTCTACTCCACTGCGTTCCGGTCGAGATCTGCGTAGATAGATCTCTCGGCTACGTTACACTCCGCTCGAGATGACATTAATTTGTGATAACTATCTACTTAATTTCATTTTAATAACTAAACCCGGGAAATTCGATATTTACAATTTTCCATTGGCCATTGCTTAATGCAAAATACAATTTAAAAGGTCCGCTTATAATTTTAGATTGTTTTTGAATCACATCCCGGTAACCCGCAACGCCTTCTACAATGCCCATACCTTTAACCTCATCAAATAATTCGAAATTAACATCAATAATATCATAACGCCCCCCAACGTATTCGTCTGATTGTCCGAAAATACCTTTCAAACGCCCAATGATCACATCTTTGCCAATAATTTTACTTCCAGGCAGGATAAAAAAATCGTTCAGTTCCATTGTAATCGCCTTTGATTGTTTAAACCATGCGTTCATAAACCTGATGGCACTATTTACGATATCAGCCTGATGGTTAAAAATAGGTGTTTCCTGCATTTCTTTGATGTATCAATCTAAATGAAGCTGTATCATTAAACTAAACTCTATCTCGTTTAACTTCCTGATAAATCCTTCGACAAGCTCAGGATGACAGTTTATTCTGGATGAGGTTCAATAATGATACAGCGTCAAAAACTTGGCGAAGTTAACTATTCTTTAGCCTTTCTCTAATTTCGGCAAGAGAATAATCAATTAACAGTTTGCCATCTCTGAAAACTTCTTTTAATTCACCCTGCGCTTCTTCTTCCCAGGTACACTGATCCTTTAGTTCATACTCTCCCCGGGCATTTTTAAAAATCTGTAATAAACCTTTGGCTGATTTTTTGGTACCATCATCGGTAATGGGATCTTTAAATATTTCACGACCAACACCATCTACTTCGCCGTAGGTTGCTTTCATAGCGAAACCAAAAGTATCGCGCGTATTATATTGGTAAGTAAAAGATCCGATGCCAAACACTACATTTGTAGACGCAAAACCTTTGGCTTTTAAACGCTCACAGATCTGTGTAGCCCGCTCAGTGGTAATGCTATCGCCATAAATAGCACCAATTTGAGGCACGAGTTCTTTAAAACCCTTATCGTTAGTTTTTCCGCCAAAAACATCCCAAAGCAGTTCGATTACACCTTTTTTTTCGTTTTCATTTTTGCCGTTCGGATTTCCACAGATAATATCAACAGGATCACCGGAATCAGGCCTGATAACCACCTTACCAGGTCGGGCAACAATATCATCTTTCAACACAGGCAGGTATTCTGTTAACACTTTCCACAAATCCCAGGTATCAGAAACGATGGAAACTATTCCTTTTGGATAAACTTCTAAAATCAATCTTTTAAAAGTTTCGAGCTCTCCGGTATTGGTTCCCATGCACATAACCGAATGTTCAGTAGCGGCAACCGAGCCACCAATCAGTTCTTTGTCGGAATCTGCGTTATAATATTCTTCCAAAAAATCGATCGCCGGGATGGTATCCGTTCCTGTAAAACTCAATAAGTGGCCAGCTGCTGAAGTTACCGCAGCTTCTATCCCACCCATGCCGCGCATAGAAAAATCGTGACCCTGCCAGTCTACAAATTCAGGAACGGATGAAGTTTCTGCTGCATATTGATCTAAAATGGTACGGTACTGTTTGGCAATGGTGGCCGAATTACATGGTAACCATACTACAGCTGATAGTAAAGTTTCAAAATAGTTAGTCAGCCAGAAAAATTCGGGTTTGGTATTGTACATCGTAAACATGGGTACCCGCAAAGGCACTTCGGCGCCTTCAGGAAGTGATTTAAAAACCATGGGGATATAACCCAGATCGTGCAAATCGGCAATGTGTTGTGTGCCTACCAGGTTTTCGCCCAGGTAATTATTGATTCTACGCGCATACTTACCTAAAATTTCGTCTTTTGGCCGTTTGAAGAAATTTCGGTCAAAATCTTCGATAATGTATTTTTTAATAAAATATTGCAAGCCAAAAAGTACAACATGATTTACATTTTCGATCCTGCTTTTTCTAGGCGTCCAGTTAGAATAAACCAATGTGGTATTTTCAGGGTATTGTCTTCGGTGGTCAACTTTATAACCATCTGTTAATAATAATGGATTCATGGTTTGATGTATTTTGATCTTATTTATTTCTTCCCTTTTCGTTTGGATACAAGCTTTGCAAGGTATCACTTTGCCAAAATTGTTTAGTTTCAACATCCAAACAGCTTAATTTCCCGGTAAATGCAGAACCGGTATCGATATTCCAGACATTACAGCCCTGCATGGGCAAATCTGTGTTATAATAGAGCGTTGGCGCATGGCCAATGTAGATTTCGTGATACAACAATAAACGTTTCGGATAAATTGCATCATCTTTTTTAATCCGGTTATCCATGGTCAGGGCCATTTCCCAAAGCGTTCTGTCCCACGAATAATTGGAAGAATAGCGCTCTTTTTCTGGTCCGTGCATGGAAGAAAAACCTGCATGGATAAAAAGGTTGTTCTGCCCGTCAACATGATAATCTTTCATTCGCTTAAAGAAATTTAAGTGTTCTTTCTTCGCGTCATCAGATAAATTGCGATAGCTCTCCATGGTTAGTTTACCTCCATGCGCAAACCAAACCTCATCTACAATGCCTTTTTTGAGCCAGTCTATACACCAGGCATCATGGTTGCCTTTGATAAAGATGCATTGATGACTTTCATCCAGGCGGATCAAATGATCAATTACCTGCGCGGATTCACTCCAGCCATCCACATAGTCTCCCAGAAAGATGAGCTTATCTTCCTTTGAAACGCCTGCACGTTCGAATAACTGGATCAGGCCTTTTAATCCGCCATGGATATCCCCTATTACCAATGTCCTGCCCATGTTAAAATGTGATATATTCAGCAGGTACAACAGCTGTAAGCCATACGTTGTTGGCTGATAAATAAAATTTATATCCTGCTTTGTTCATTGCTCCACTGTTAATAATGAGGATAATCGGCTTTCCTCTCCTGCCTCCTACTTTAATGGCGGTTTCTTTATCGGCACTTAAATGCACGTGCTGTCTGCTCATTTTCTGCAATCCCTGCGCTTTAATATCAGGCAGGAATTTTTCAACTGTGCCATGATATAGGTATGTTGGCGGTTCACCCTCATCAAGGTCCAGCTCTATTGAAACGGAATACCCTTGATTTGCCCTTATTTTGGTTTTATCTGCGTTAAATGCAAACCTTTTTTTATCGTTATGCTCAACAACATATTCAAGCAGTTCAAAATCTAATTTTAAATCATATAGGTCAAATCTGGCAATCAGTTCATCCACCTCTGCCCAGCCATTTTCATCTAGCTTGAGCTTTATGGTTTCTGGTGAATGCCTCAAAATGTAGCTGAGCAATTTGCTGATGCCTTTCGCTATTTTAATGTCCATGAGCATATGCATTTATGATTTTCAATTTTTTGTTCAATGTTTCATCCTTAAACAAAAAAGGTTTTTCGGCAGGTACTGTTAAATTTTCGAGTTGGTGATTCTGAACAAATTCGTATTGTTCTTTTACAAAAGAGCTGATATCCTCAATCAGCAAAATATCATCTTGAGCGAAAGATCTGATAAAATTATCCCTTAATCCGATCTGGATGGCCCTTCTTTCTTGTTTTGAGCCATAAGGATCGTGATCCGGATCCCATTGCAGCCTGATATTGGAATTTTCGAGATCATTTCTCCACTCTTCATGAGACATACCTTCGGTTTGATCGAAAGAGGTATAAGTTGCATGCTGAAGATAATTATGGAAAGCTGTAATTTTAAGATGGATGGCCAAGGTAACTTCCTGACCTTCTTTTGTTCCCCAACCGCTCCTGTACATCATCCATAAAAAATTGGGTTTTATCCAGGTCATTCTTGTTAAACTAAATTCACCTCCAAAATATTGGTTATTTATGGCAAATTCACCGATTTCTTTCAGGTAAGCCTGATAAACGATTACTTTTTCATTATCATACTGGGCCATAATATGGCATCCTGATTTTGGCCATTCTGATAATTGCTCTATATATTTTTTTACTGTTATTTTCATTTTATAATACTGTTATAAACTCATCTCATTTATTAGTAAGATTGAGTTTTTCTTCGTAGAGCTGGTAATTTTCATCGTCGAAACAAACGAAGATTACCTTTTCTATCTTTTCTTTTTGAGCAAAATTATTTACCGTTCTAATGGCAATTTCTGCTGCTTTATCTTTTGGGAAATGATAAATCCCGGTGCTGATGTTCGGGAAAGCGATAACCTTTATGTCATTTTCCACTGCAAGCATCAAACTGTTTCGGTAACATGCTGCAAGCAGTTCATTATTTCTTTCACTTTCACCATTCCAAACCGGCCCCACGGTATGGATCACATGTTTGGTGGGTAAATTACCTGCGGTTGTGATTACCGCATTGCCAGTGTCGCACTTCCCTTGTTTATTTCTGATCGCCATACATGCATCTAAAATCGCTTTGCCGCCTTTTCTGTGGATAGCGCCATCAACTCCACCACCACCTAATAACGAACTGTTCGCTGCATTAACAATGGCATCGGCTTTGATTGTTGTTATATCCGCTTTGATTAGTTCTAAAATCATTTTTTTGAATTTTATTTATAGATTATTTCAATGCAAACGCCATGCTGAATTTATTTTACAAGTAGCACTAGTATTTTCAATTGCCTTGTAGCTACTACGTGGTCAGCATCTTTTCTGTAAATAGCAGGTTGTATCATAAATCATAATTTGCTTTAACTTTGTCAAGTTGAGCCGGTAGAAATGCCTTTAAAGCACTTAAATAAAGGTCCTTCGACAAGCTCAGGATGACAATTCCGTATTTATGATACAGCCTCGACGACTCTAGATATTTAAAGATCTTTTTTTGATATCTCCATCCCTTAATCCATCAGTGCGGAATTCATTTCTTCACAGAGATCATCAATTTCAGTTTTCTTTACAATTGAATTGACCCAATTTTCAGGAATAGATTCGAAGCCGTAGATTAAACCGGCCAAACCACCAGTAATTGCAGCTGTTGTATCTGTATCGTCACCTAGGTTAACCGCTTTCAGCACAGCATCCTCGTAAGTTCCGGTAGTGAGAATGCACCATAAGCTCGCTTCCAAGCTATGCAGAACATAACCGGAAGAATAAATATCATTTTCCCTGACAGTTGAAATATCACCTACCAAAACCCTTTTGAATAAATCAATTTCCTTTTGTTCAAAATCTTGATTTGTGATAAAATATTTAAGCTTCAGCTGCATATTAACATAAGCTTCTTTTTTATCAGTCCCTTTTAACAGCTCTAAACCGTAAACGATGTAAATCAAGCAGGCGAAAATTGAACGGAAATGTGCATGAGTGATAGATGAAACTTCTTTTACGCATTTAAAAATGACCTTCAGGTCCTTTTCATCCTGCAGGTAAAACAACAAAGGCAAAATCCTCATTAACGATCCATTTCCGTTGTCCATTTCTGATGCCCCGCCACATAAAACGGGATCTGCTCCATGTTTTATCATATTAATAGCCTCACTTGTAGCAATTCCGATATCAAAAACTTTTCCATGAGGCGTCCAGATTTCAGCATTAAACCATTGGAGAAATTTTTGTGAAATATCGTCCAGGTTATAACCACCGCACAGACTTTCGGCAAGGCAAAGCGCAAGCGAGCTATCATCGCTCCAGGTGCCTGCGGGCTGATGATGCGTACCGTAGCCCATCATATCCAAAACTGGGTTCCGTTTTAAATATGCCCTGGTTTTAAATTCCACCGGCACACCTAAAGCATCTCCAACTACCAGTCCGAACATTGCGCTATGAATAATCACATCTTTCATCTTTTTCTCTTTATTTACTTTCTACCAAATCTTTAAGCTTTGCCACTACAGCAACACTAAGTTTATCGAAGGTATCGTACTGATCGATTCCTTTCCGCTTACAAACAATATCGATATTACCCTTTCTCCAAAACCCTTCCTTACAGCAAACCATCAGCTTTCCTGAATCGGCAAATAAGCCCAACTCCATCATCGAAATGGGTGATTTGGAATTTGCTTCCAGGAATAACAAAATCACATCAGCACTTTCCATCGAATCAAGTTCCCAGTTTACCTGCCCGCTGAACCATATATTTTCAATCGACTGTGTCCAGCTGTGATCCCAGGATTTTCTTCGTGGATTGAAAACGACTACATCATCTAACACTTCTTCTTCATTTGCCTGATCGATAAATTTTTGTTGCCAATCAACCGAATGCCCCATATCGATGGTTCCTGCCAAAAATACCGATACATCATATGGTAGAATAATCTCTGGAGGAAGTACCGTTCTCATATTATTTTATAATATGTTCATCAATTTTATCTGCGTTACACCGTCATGATCAACTTCTTTGATCGAATCTGTTGTAAAAATCTGCTCAAAATATTGATCGAACACCTCAAAACCTTTGCTGAATATGCCATGACTGATCGCCAGATATAATTTTCCTGCATTTTGAGCTTTAAGTGCCTCGGCCAAACCGATAAATGTTCCACCACCATCGCAGATATCATCTACAATTAAACAATCGCCACCAGCCAGATCTTCGCTATATACTTTAAACCCGGAAAGTTTTCCCGTTTTTACATCGCGGCTTTTTGAACATTCTACCACTTCAGCGCCGCCTAAAAATTCAGAAACTTTATAAATTTTCTTTAAAGCCCCACCATCCGGAGAAATCAGCTTTACCCCATCTCCAATTTTTGCGATCACCTGTTTTATAAATTCATGATTAGAAATGGCTACACAGTTATTCAGCAATGCCGGGGTTACTTCGCTATGCGGATCGAAAATGGTAACACTTGCCAAAGCCATGGCATTGATGATATCAGCATAAACTTTTACGGATAAGGGTTCGCCTGGAACCATCACCCGGTCTTGCCTCGCTGCAGGAAAATACGGAATAAAAAGATTAATTTCCTTTACCCCCATTCTTTTCAAAGCATCAACGGTGATGCAGATCAGCCCCAAATCATTAAAGGAATTTATTCGGTGTGTAATGGTAACGGGTTTGGTCACATCAAAATGATCTGAAATTTTTATATGCGGCTCACCACCTGCAAATAAGAAAGATTTATGCCAGATTAAGTTATTTTCGCCTAGCGGAGTAAAACTTGGATTAAGATTCAACATATATTTGCGTATTATTTACACAAATATAAAAATGATTTTTAGAATGAAGAAAATAATTTGTGTTTATTTTACGCAAACCTAATGTCAAATTGGAAGTTTTCTTTTAAAAGCTGGTTATATTTTAGCTTATCGAAAGTAAAAAGTCTGCCTGGCCGACCACTAGCCCCTATTTTTACCACTTTATCAGTTTCTGTAACAATTCCAAAACTCAGGATTTTTTTTCTGAAATTTCTCCGGTCAATATCCCTTTCCAAAATGGAACAGTATAAATTTTCGAGGTCGGAGAAGAGAAATTCGTGATCTAACAAGTCGAAACCAATCGGCTGATAGGTCAATTTACTTTTTAAACGTTGATGGGCAAGTTTAACCATTTCGTTATGATCATATCCCAATACTGGCAACTGCGCTACATCAAACCACTTGGCATCTTTGGCATCGGTATCGGCCTTGAGTACAAAATTCTTAGGATTTACCAAGGCAAAATAAGCCACAGAAATCACCCTGAAACGTTCGTCGCGCTTAACGTTGTCGCCAAATGTTGCCAATTGTTCCAGGTAATTTACGGTTATCCCCGTTTCTTCCTTAAGCTCACGTTCTACTGCAGTGATTAAAGGCTCATCATCCAAAATAAATCCGCCGGGCAACACCCACCGATCGGCCAGTTTACCAAAACGCTGTTGAACGGCCAATACATAAAGCGTTCCCTTTTCATAGCCAAATACAATGGCATCAACGGCAATTTTAATGTTTTGATCGATCATCCCTTAATTTGTGTAAAAACAACACAAAATTAATGCTTTTCAGGCAAAAGACCGAATGCTATACTTAATTTCTTACCTAAACTTTTTCATTGCCGCCCAAAGTTTATCGTCCATACCATAAACATCAGGACGGTATTCAATCTGATCATTCTGAGACCAGGCGGTAATATAAGTAATCAATAAAGGAACTGGTTTCTTTGGTCCGAACCAGGCAGGTTTTAATTGAAAAGCCTTGGTGGTATCTGCCTTTTGGGCCATACGTTTTTTATACCATTTTATATGCGTACTATCTACTGGTGGCAGATCAACCTCTGCCCTAAGTTTATCATAAGTATATGGATCTCTAACCAAAAGTTCAGCAAATTCAAGTGGCTTTTCGATGCGTACACAACCATGACTGATGGCCCTGTTGGTTAAGTTAAATCCGTTCTTGTTATTGGTATCGTGCAGGTAAATACTCGAGCTATTATCGAAGATAAATTTAAACTTTCCCAAGGCGTTTCCACCACCAGATCCCTGCTTAAATTTAAAAGGTAATTTATCTCGTGAATACCTGCTCCAGTTGATGGTATCAGGCTCACCAATCAGCCTATCTTTATAGTAAACTTTGATGTTACTATTCGATAAATAATAAGGGTCTTTTCTGGCCATCCAATAGATCTCACTCTGAGCAATACTTACCGGAATATTCCACACCGGATTGGCCTGAATAGAGTTAATTTTACTGAACAATAATGGTGTCTCATGATTCTTCGGTTTGTCGTCTAAATTGCGTGATTTCGAAAAGGCTTTAAGTTTCTCTTCGTAACCATTTTCACGCTTGCCACCCACACATACTTTCATCGTAATTAAAGTATCGTTTTTATCAAACCAGGTCAACCTAAAATCAGGAATATTTACCTGTACATAGTTATCTCCTGTCTCCGGCATTTTCCAGCGGAAACGTTCCATATTCAATAATAAAATTCGCTTTTCAATCTCCGAATCTGTATTCAAATAAGCAGCTTGTAAAGCCTTGTATTGAGCCGACTTTGGCTGAACGGATCTTAGGGTATCTATAAGGCTTTTGCCCTTTAAAAGATTTATCATACCCAAGCTATCCGGACGCTTCACTTTAATGTAATAACGCGAAAAAATGGTCCGCGGATTTACGACTCCATATTTTAGATAATTGTTATAATTTAGATAAGCATTTGCAGACAGAAGTTCCAGTTTAGCAATTATAGGATAACTTTCATCTACCTTCTTAAACTTATTGGCCGTTAACACATTCAATAAACCCTTAATTTCATCTCCCTTAAAGATTTTTGGATTAAAGCCATGTACCGTGCTTTGATCTAAATAACTCACCAGTGAGTCTAACTGGCCATTAATGTAGAATTGTGTAACCAGTTTAGGCTGAGTATTATTATTCGCATAAAACGCTTTTATGGCTTTGGGATTTACGAATTTACCTGAAAGACTGTCCATTGTTTTCACAAAAACACTATCGTAAGCTACAGTATCAAAATCTTTATAGATTTTATTCTTGAAGTGTTCAGATAGCACTTGCCCAATCTCAGGCGGGCTTTTAAACCATCCACAAGCAGATATCAATAAAATAAATGGCAGAATAAGAAGGTGAAACTTTTTCAAAAGCGTAAAATTTAATATAAACTAACGGTTAATGATAATAAAAACAGCATAATGGCAAATTAAGTGCCATTATTTTTTGTTTTCACAAATCAAACACTATATTTGCCAGCGCTTATCAGCTAACGTATTGATACTGGCAGAAATAATTTATGAACTTAACTTTGAACCATCACTTACATTTACACCATCGCCGATAGGCGATATGATATGTTTGTTTTGTACTTCAAAACTTTTTTCCGTAAAATAATTTCTTGTTCACTCTATATTCAATACTTTGAAAACACTTAAAATTGCTATCCAAAAATCGGGTAGGTTAAACGAAAAATCTGTAGAAATACTTAAAAATTGTGGTTTATCTTTCGAAAATTACAAAAGCTCACTCATCTCAACTGTTACCAATTTTCCTTTAGAAATTCTTTTCCTGCGTGACGATGATATTCCGGAATACGTACAGGACGGCATCGCCGATTTAGGTATAGTGGGCGAAAATGTGATTGTAGAAACCAAAGCCGAGGTAGACTATCTTCAAAAATTAGGTTTTGGAAAATGCACCTTAAAAATCGCCGTTCAGGCCACCAGCAACATCCAACAATTGGAAGAGTTAAACGGCAAGGCCATCGCAACTTCTTATCCGGTAATTCTCGAAAAATTTCTTCAGGAAAAAGGGATACAATCTGATATCAGGACCATTTCAGGATCGGTAGAAATTGGGCCGGGTTTAGGATTAAGTGACGCCATTTTCGATATCGTTTCAACAGGTGGAACATTAAAAAGTAATGGCTTAAAACCTTTCGCTGATGTCATGCAATCTGAAGCTGTTTTAATCGGAAACAAATCTATCGCCGACAATCCGGAGGTAGCAGAATTATTGCAACGCATCCGCTCTGTACTTAGTGCAAAATCAAACAAATATGTAGTACTGAATGTATCGAAAGATAACCTTCAAAAAGTGGTTGATCTGTTGCCCGGCGTAAAAAGTCCTACGGTAGTTCCACTCTTCGAACCTAACTGGGTAGCGGTACATTCGGTAATTGCAGAAGAAGATTTCTGGGATAAAATAAACAGTTTAAAAGCTGCCGGAGCCGAAGGTATTTTAGTGATGCCTATTGAGAAAATAATCAGATAAATTCTTAAAATTTCATATTAACTATTAGTTAATTTAAAAATATAAATCATTGAAAATCTATAATTATACAGATTTATCTAAATCAAAAATTGAAGAACTGTGTTCCAGACAGATTGAGGATGATAAATTGGTGGAAAGTCGTGTTGCCGACATTGTAAAATCAGTAAAAACAGATGGCGACAAAGCCCTTTTTGATTTTGCCAAAACCTTTGATAAAGTGGAACTGAAAAAACTTTTTCTAGATGGAGAGGAGTTAAAAGCTATTGCAGCAACTATCCCTGATGAAGCAAAAAAAGCGATTGATACGGCGTATGAGAACATTAAAAATTTTCACTTGTCTCAGTTAAAAAAAGAAGATAAAATAGAGACCATGCCAGGCGTTGTTTGCTGGCGCGAAAGCAGGGCAATTGAAAAGGTCGGATTGTATATTCCGGGAGGAACTGCAGTATTACCAAGCACTTTTTTAATGTTGGCAACACCAGCTCTTATTGCAGGCTGTAAAGAAATCATCGTATGCTCTCCGCCACAAAGTGATGGTAAAACAAATTGTTACCTGGCTTACTGCGCAGTGCTATTGGGCATCAAAAAGTTATTTCTGATTGGAGGCGCACAGGCTGTAGCAGCTATGGCGTTTGGAACAGAAAGTGTGCCGCAGGCATATAAAATCTTCGGACCTGGCAATCGCTATGTAACCACAGCCAAAACCATGGTCCAAAATAAGGTGGCTATTGACATGCCTGCCGGACCATCAGAGGTACTGGTCATTGCAGATGAGACTGCCAATCCGTCATTTATTGCTGCTGACCTACTTGCACAGGCAGAACATGGAACTGATAGCCAGGCTATTTTGGTATCTACCTCCAATCAAATCATAGCTGAAACATTAAAAGAAATTGAAAGTCAGCTTACTATTCTTCCAAGAAAAGAGATAGCAGCCAAGGCCATTGCCAATTCCTATGCTGTTTTAACTAAAAACCTGGATGAAGCGATGTTATTTTCAAATGAATATGCACCGGAGCACTTAATATTGGCTACGGAAAACTTTGAAAGTATTATCCCCCTGATTGTCAATGCAGGATCTGTATTTTTAGGCAACCTTACACCAGAAAGTGTTGGCGATTATGCTTCGGGAACCAACCATACCTTACCCACCAGTGGCTTTGCAAAGGCTTATTCAGGCGTATCAACAGATGCGTTTTTGAAAAAAATCACTTTCCAGCATTTATCTCAGGAAGGCTTGAACAGTATTGGCGCTACCGTTGAAATACTTGCGGCAGCAGAGGGTCTGGAGGCGCATAAAAACGCGGTAAGTATTAGACTGGGCTTTGGGTCGGAAGAACGAAATCGGCAGTCAGAAGATGAATAAGTATAATACGAAACCGAAAATAAGATTAAGTCATTTCAATAAATCTGTAAAAAGTATAACGTATAAAGCTTTAGGCTAATCGCCAAGCCCTTTTACCTTTTACCTTTTACCTTTTACCTTAAATAATGGACATTAACGATTTAGTAAGAGAAAATATAAAAAACCTTCGCCCCTACTCTACCGCAAGGGACGAATTTAAAGGTCAGGCATCTGTTTTTTTAGATGCCAACGAGAACAGTTATGGCTCACCGCTGCCCGCCAATTATAACCGCTATCCAGATCCTTTACAGCTGGACCTGAAAGATGCCATCAGTAAAATAAAGGGCGTGCCAATTGAGAATACTTTTTTAGGAAACGGTAGTGACGAAGCAATAGATTTGTTATTTCGCGCTTTCTGTAACCCGGGAAAAGACAATGTAATTGTACTGCCACCAACTTACGGAATGTATGAAGTTTCGGCCAACATAAATGATGTAGAAATACGCAAAGTAAGCCTGCTTCCGGACTTCCAGTTAGACATGGAAAAGATCGCAGAAACGATCGACAAAAACACCAAATTAATATTCATTTGCTCGCCAAATAATCCGACCGGAAATTCGATAAACCGGGAAGATATTGAAACCATTTTAGCCAACTTTAACGGCATCGTGGTAGTGGATGAAGCGTACATTAATTATGCCCGTCAGAAGACCTTTATTCAGGAGTTAACTGAGTACGCAAACCTTGTGGTTTTGCAAACTTTTTCAAAGGCCTGGGGACTCGCGGCGTTACGTTTAGGCATGGCCTTTTCTTCCACAAAAGTGATTGATGTTTTGAACAAAATTAAGCCACCTTACAACATCAACCAGGCCACTCAGGATTTAGCTTTTGAAGCCTTAAAAAATATTAGTCAGGTGAACGATTGGATCAAAGAATCTGTGGCCGAAAGAAACCGGTTAAGCAGTGCCTTAGGTACCCTAAATATTGTGAAAAAAGTGTACCCTTCTGATGCGAATTTTATACTTACAGAAGTTACCGACGCATTAAAAATTTATGATACTTTAGTAGAACAGGGCATCATCGTGCGCGACCGTTCTAAGGTTACTTTATGCGAAGGTTGTTTAAGGATTACGGTAGGTACAAAAGAAGAAAACGACAAACTATTAACTGTGCTGGAAAATTTCTAAGATGAAAAAAGTATTATTTATAGACCGGGATGGAACCTTAAATATCGAGCCTGATGATGAGCAGGTAGATAGTTTCGCAAAGCTTAAATTTTATCCGCGCGCTTTGTATTATTTATCGAAAATTGCAGCCGAGATGGATTACGAGCTGGTAATGGTTACCAACCAGGATGGCTTGGGTACACCTTCAAATCCGGAAGAAAATTTCTGGCCGATCCATAATTTCATGCTGGATACTTTTGCAGGCGAAGGTGTAAATTTTAGCGAGATCGTGATTGATAGAACTTTCGCAAAAGACAATGCCCCTACCCGTAAACCGGGCACGGCTTTATTGACAAAATATTTTAGCGAAGATTACGACCTGAAAAACTCTTTCGTTATCGGCGACCGTTTGAATGATGTGGTATTGGCTAAAAATCTAGGTGCAAAAGCAATTTTTCTCCGTCAAAACGATGCATTGGGTTCAACAGAAGCGCTCGACAAACACGAAACCTTACTGGACGTAATTATTCTGGAAACCAAAAAATGGGAAGACATCTATAACTTGCTTAAAGCAGGAAGCCGGAAAATTCATCATGAACGTAAGACCAATGAAACCGACATCACCATTAACCTTGACCTGGATGGAACAGGTAAGGCGAAAATCGAAACTGGTTTAAACTTTTTCGATCACATGCTTGATCAGATTGCCAGACACGGCAGTGTTGATTTAGAAGTAATGGCTAAAGGCGATTTGCATATTGATGAACACCATACGATAGAAGATACCGGTATTGCACTGGGAGAAGCCTTTGCTAAAGGACTTGGAAATAAACTCGGCATTGAGAGGTATGGTTTTTGCTTACCAATGGACGATTGCCTGGCACAGGTAGCCATTGATTTTGGTGGAAGAAACTGGATCGTCTGGGATGCTGAATTTAAGCGCGAAAAAGTGGGTGATATGCCGACTGAGATGTTTTACCACTTCTTTAAGTCGTTTAGTGATGCTGCAAAATGCAATCTAAATATAAAAGCTGAAGGCGATAACGAGCACCATAAAATTGAAGCCATTTTTAAAGCATTTGCAAAAGCCATCAAAATGGCTATAAAACGTGATGCAGAGAAAATGGTATTGCCGAGTACCAAAGGAATGTTGTAAAAAAGGCGTAAGGTAGAAGGGCTTAAGGCGGAAGGTTTTGAAACCCATCCAAATGATAGTACAAATAGGAAACTGAAAATCATTTTCAAATTTATAAGAAAACAAACATCAAGTCTTGACACTCGATACTAAATACTCAACGCTATGATTGGAATTATAAACTACGGAGCAGGCAATATTTTCTCTCTTACCGCAGCATTAGACCGCTTAAGTGTGACCTACGGCATGGTAAATACGGAAAATGACCTCGAAAAATACAGCCACATCATCATCCCGGGTGTTGGCCATGCGGGTGCGGCCATGGAAAAATTAAAGGGTACCGGCCTGGTTGAAGCCATAAAAAAGCTAACCAAACCCGTACTGGGCATCTGTGTGGGCATGCAGCTTATTACCGAACATTCTGAAGAGGGCGATGCCACGCTTTTAAATATCGTTCCGGTTAAAACCAAAAAATTCGATAAGTCGCTGAACATCAAAATTCCACACATGGGCTGGAATGCGGTAAGCCCAAAAAGCAATTCTTTATTTGAAGGTGTTGAAGATAATACACAATTTTACTTCGTGCATTCGTACTTTATTGAATATAACCCTACTTTTGATATCGCATCTGCTGATTATGGTTTAAAGTTTTCGGCAGCGGTACAAAAAGATAATTTTTACGGCGTTCAATTTCATCCCGAAAAATCGGGAAAAGCCGGCGAACTAATATTAAAAAATTTTTCAAACTTAAGCTTATAAAATGTACATAATACCTGCTATTGATATCTTGGATGGAAAAGTGGTCCGTCTGCGTGAAGGAGATTACAACCAGAAAACGGAATATGATGTTTCCATTCCCGAAATGATAGAAAAATACCGCTCTAATGGTACAGATTTTATCCATATTATTGACTTAAACGGAGCTAAAGGTGATTTTAGCAATCAAAAAGCACTATTTGAGATCATCAAAAAAACCGACATGAAGGTGCAGTATGGTGGTGGTATCAGAACCATTGAACAGGTGACTAACTTGCTTGATGCCGGGATCCATCGGGTAATTGTCGGTACACAAGCGATTACCAACCCTGATTTCTTGCCACAGTTGAGCGAGGCTTTTGCTAAAAAAGACGATTATGCCAACCGCATTGTTATTGCAATTGACGTTTTAGACGAAGTGATTAAGTACTCGGGCTGGATGGAAAGCTCACCTATTAAGCTAATGGATTACGTAGATAAATGCCTTTCGCTGGGATTTTTCCGTTTCTTATGTACCGATATCAGTAAAGACGGGAAATTAGGTGGCGCAGCGATTGAATTATATCAAAAATTACTGGAACACTCACCAATGATCAAATTAATTGCTTCTGGTGGTGTAAGTTCAATGGACGATATTTACGAACTGGCTAAATATCCAATTAGAAGTGTAGTAGTTGGAAAAGCCATTTACGAAGACCGGATTACTATTGAGGAAATCAAAGAGTGGAATTTGAAGGCGCTAAGTTCAATTTAAAATCAGTTGGGATCAAAAAAAACATTTATTGCCGGTGTAGTTATCACTTTGCTAGGAGTAGGGATGTTTTTATGGGGCGTGCATATGTTCACTTATAGAGGCGATTTTACTAAATTAATGTCTATAACTGGAGAATATTCATTTCTATTCTGTATCCCTGTTTTCTTAATTGGAATGGTGCTCACAATAATCGGATTAGTAAAAAGATAATAATACTCGTCATTGCGAGGTACGAAGCAATCCTACAACTATAGTTTGGTTGTGCATTAAGATTGCTTGCATCTTAAAATGACGGAAACCAAAACAAATGCTAAGTAAAAGAATAATCCCCTGTTTAGACGTTAAAGACGGTCGTACGGTAAAAGGCGTAAACTTTGTTGATTTACGCGATGCAGGGGACCCGGTTGAACTGGCTGCGCAGTATGCGCAACAAGGGGCGGACGAATTGGTTTTCCTCGATATTACCGCCACACACGAGCGTCGTAAAACCATGATCGAAATGGTTAAATCGGTGGCTAGGCAGCTAAACATCCCTTTTACCATTGGTGGTGGGATCACCGAAATCGCAGATGCTAATGCACTTTTAAATGCAGGTGCCGATAAAATCAGTATTAATTCTGCAGCCGTACGCAATCCTAAACTGATTGAAGAACTGGCCAAAGCCTTCGGTGTACAGTTTGTGGTTCTAGCTGTTGATACCAAACACGTGGACGGCAAAAACATGGTTCATTTGAATGGAGGAAGGTTAATTACCGAACTGGAAACCGAAAACTGGATTAAACAGGCTGAAGATTTAGGCGCTGGTGAGATTTTGTTAACCTCAATGGACCACGATGGCACCAAGGCGGGCTTTGATTGTGGATTATTGGGTAAAGTAAACCAAATGATTAATATCCCGATCATCGCTTCGGGCGGTGCCGGTAACATGGATCATTTTACTGAAGTATTCCAGAAAGCAAATGTTGATGCCGCATTGGCCGCTTCCGTATTTCATTATGGTGAAATCCTGATTCCTGATTTGAAACAAGAATTAAACAGAAATCATATTCCGGTAAGGATATAAATAAGTCCGGAGTCAGCAGTCCATGCCAATGAGTCTGCTTTTTCCGAAATAAAAAAATAAAATGACAATTGATACTAATTCCCTTGATTGGGATAAAACTGCAGGCTTACTACCTGTAATTATCCAGGATTATAAAACGCTAGAAGTTTTAATGTTGGGTTATATGAATGCTGAGGCTTTGGAAAAAACCCAGGCTGAAGGTAAAGTTACGTTCTTTTCACGCGCTAAAAACCGCCTTTGGACCAAAGGAGAAACCAGCAACAATTTTTTGTTTGTTAAAGAAATTTTTGTAGACTGTGATAACGACACCATTCTGATCAAAGCTGATGCCGTTGGTCCAACCTGCCATACCGGTAGTCGCAGCTGTTTCAAAACAGATTTCAACCAGAATTTCATTTTCGAACTCGAAAACATCATTAATGATCGTTATGAAAACCCGGTTGAAGGGTCTTATATCAACAAAATGCGTAACAAAGGGCTCAATAAAATTGCGCAAAAAGTTGGCGAGGAAGGTGTAGAAACCGTAATTGCCGCATTGGCCGAATCGGAGGAAGAACTTATCGGAGAAGCTTCGGATCTTGTTTTCCACCTCTTATTCTTATTGAAAGAAAAAGGTCTGTCGATTCAAGACATCGCAAAAAATTTAGAGAAAAGACACAAATGAGGTAGAAGGCTGGACGGTTGAGGGTTTAAGGTTATAAATTCCAAAGCTTCCGCTTTAATTTTAAAAATAAGACACAAATAGTTAAAGAATGTTAGATAAAATTAACGCGATTATAAAGTCTAAAATTTTGATCTGGCATTTTTTATTGGTCTTTATCGGAGCTTTTTTATTTGTGCTTTAATTTATGGTTAATTATTCCAATTGTATTTTGGATGGCTTTAGAAGAAAGTACAGAATCTGATAGAATTACTAGTTTACCATTCAATATGTTTATAGGAGAATGGGTAGCATTAATCTTAACTATTCCGCTCTGCGCGATTTTCTTATTAATAAATTTAAAGAAGTTAAACTTTCCAAGCGCAAAATCTTATCTATTAAACGCAGTAATAATTTCTATATTATATTTGTTCAGGACTAAAATTGGTGACGTTCTATTTGAAATTTTCAGTAGTAAATATTAATTGAGTTAATATTGTAACTAAAAGAAACAGATAAATAAAATCTATATTGAAAACAAATATTAATTTCGATGATCTAAATATATTTGTAAGGAGTATAATTCCTACAAATTATTATTTAAAGATATTTTTTTTCGTTTTTAATACCGTTGCGATCTTTGGCATATTCTGGTTTGCCATTAGCTTGCAAGATGAAAAACCTAATGTGTTTCCGTTTTTATTACCGATTGCATATTTTTTCACTTTAGGTAGGTATTTACTCTGGAATACTTTTGGAGAAGAGTTTTATGTCATTAGTACAAGCCATATTTCATATCAACATAATTATGGCTTTTGGAAAACTAAACTTAAAACATCAAAATATTATTCCATTAATCAGGCTAAGGGTAGAACAAGTGAAACTATAAGTTTGATTTTTATTGATTATACTGAAGAGAAGTTACCAGTTGAAGTGTTTAGTACAGCCATTGAAATTTCCATTTCAGATTCAGAAAGAATTTTTAACCGACTAAACGAAATAAAATTTGATGAATTTGGTGAAGAAATACATTTCCCAAAGATTTTTGCAAATTGACCTAATTCTGATTTAGAAAAAAGATACAAATGAGGTAAAAGGCCGAAAGGTAGAGGGTTTAAATATCCATCGGCCTTCCAACCTTCCAACCTTCCACCTCCAATCCTTCCAACCTTCTTCACATGCTCAAACACATTAAAACACTTCCTGGCCACCAAAACCCTGTTTATGCCCTTGCCCACTCGGATCAGGATGAATTACTTTTTAGTGCGGGTAACGACAAAGGCATTGTAGAATGGTCGTTAGCTGAAATGGCTTTTGTTAAGGTTAAAATGCCCGTACAAAGCTCTGTTTATTGTCTGCATTACCATAACGATCAATTATTTGTTGGCGAAAGAAGTGGTGCTTTTAGTGTTTACGACCTGAAAGGACAAAAGGTAATTGTAAGGGTTAATGCACATATCAAACCTATTTTCGATATACAAACGGTAAAAAGTAAAAATGAGCTTTTAACCACTGGCGAAGATGGAACCGTAGCGGTTTGGTCGTTAAATGATTTCAAGGAAATTTACCGCTTTCAGGCAGCTTACGACACTGTAAGAACCATTGCCTTGTCTCCTGACGAAACGGAAATTGCACTTGGCTGTAAAGACCACCTGATTAAAATTTATAACTTGCAAGATTATAGCCTGAAGCAAAATCTCGAAGGACATAAACTTCCGGTTACGTCTTTGGCCTATCACCCAACGGGTAAATACCTGATTTCAGGGAGCCGGGATGCCCAATTAAAGATATGGGATATACCAAATTACGAGTTAAGGGAAACCGTACCGGCACACATGTTTACCATTTATGATATTGCTTTCCACCCTTCCCTACCCTATTTTGCAACATGCAGCCAGGATAAAAGCATTAAACTTTGGGATGCAGAGAATTTTAAACTCTATAAAATATTAAGCCTGGAAAAAGCGGGTATAGGCCATACCCATTCTACCAATAAAATTATGTGGAGCCAGGATGGTAAATACCTAATTTCTACAGGTGATGACCGACAGATAATGGTTTGGGAGATGGAGTAGATTTAACTAGCCATTTAACAACTGACTTATTCGCTCTAAAAATGTAGGTTGCTTAATAATGGCCAATCCTCCTAAAACATAACTATCCATCTTCATTTTTATAAAAATAACTTCATCTCTCACCAGCTTTACTTTTACATGTTTAGTTTCATAGCCAATATATCTTAAATCCAGGAAAATCTTATTCTTAAATTCCTTTCTATTCAACTTAAACTCGAATTTTCCATTTCGATCTGTAACGGCTGTAATTTTCGAGCCTGTAATCATTACAGTTGCACCTATAATTGGAAGTTTCTCATCCCCATCAATAACCTTGCCTTGTACCGTAACAAATCCATCTTCAGAATTTCCTTCTAAAACATGATCTGTTAAAGATTTTTTATTATCGGTTTGGAAGGTTGGATACAAGGAAAAAATATTTGCATTACCAAATTTCGGAAAACTCAAAAAAGCAAATAAAGACGCTGCAATCAGGTTTGGCATAAATCGGCTAATTGCAAAATTCGATTTCACATGTATTAACCGCTCAAGCTGCTCCGGTTTTAACCTTCCACAGCTATTCCCCTGATTTTTGGTAAACCACTCTTGTAGGTCGCGATCAGAGAAATTGGTAAAATCAATAACTGATTTTTGACAGGAATCACAAAATTTACCATTTGCATGTGGTTGCATCAATTCCCATTGTTCTTGGCAAGGATCAGGGATTTGAATTTTAAATTTAGATGGCATAAAGAAATGTATTGTTTATAATAAGATACATTTTTGGCCATTATTCCACAAAACGTTTAATAATTCTCAGTTTATGAGAATATTTTCCCAGTTCTTTATTAAAAATTCCCTGGTCATCAATCGGATCAATTTTCACCTTCGCGGAAGAATGAATGATTTCATTCGGGCTCAACATAATACCCACATGTGTAATCCGGCCTTCTTCATTATCGAAAAACGCAACATCACCTGGCTTACACTCGGCCAGAAAACCAACCAGCTCACCTTGTTCAGCCTGTTGAGCAGCATCCCGGTTTAACTTTACACCCAACATTTTAAAAACGGTTTGCGTGAAACCTGAGCAATCTAAGCCAAATAAATGCCTTCCGCCCCATAAGTAGGGGATGTTCTGAAAAAATTTGGCTGTTTCGGTTACTTTATCCGTAAAATTCACAGCACGGTTATCATATGGTTCAAAATTCAGTTTAAACCTTTCTTCTCCGGCATAACAATATCCGTCTTTTACAAAGGGGAGATTACTTGCCGGACTTAAATGATATAAACTTCCATCATTTGCGGTTAACACATTATTGAAACTTAACGGCGCCAACAAATGACAATCTTGCATTTCTGCAAACTGGTCCTGGTTAATGGCGGCCAGCTGCCTGAAATCCATCCAGCCCTGATAACCATCATAGCCATTCTGAATCAGCCACCAACGTTCTTCTTTCTGGATAATTTCAACATGATCACCAAATAACAATTGTGAAACAATTTCTGCTCGATCTGATGCATCTGCTCTTAAGGGGGCTACTGCTACTCTACAAATACCATATTGATTTTCCATATAATCTGCTCGTGAAACGATGTAAAACTAATAAATTACCGCTATTACCTAACATTTTCCATACAAATTTGTTATTTTTATGGTGTTCATTTTTAAATAAGCCCGCCATGAATTTTAAAAAAATATTAATTGCTGTTGATAATAGTACCTGCTCAGAAAAAGCGGCAAAAGCCGGTTACGATATGGCTGAAAAATTTGGGGCGGAAGTGGCACTGGTTAACATTATTGAGCCTGTACCAGCCAATGTGAATGCAGACCTAACGCTGGCCCCTGTTTTCCTGGAAACTTATGATAACAGCGAAGAAAACAGCCACATTTTACTAAAAGAAATGGAGACTAAATACGGAAACGGGATAGCTACCACTTACCTAAGTGTTATTGATACCGCTGCACATGGTATCATCCAACAATCAGACGAATGGGGATCGGATTTAATCGTGATAGGCACTTATGGCCGAACTGGTTTATACCACTTTTTAATGGGAAGCGTAGCCGAACACGTAGCGAGAAAATCTGCCTGCCCGGTTTTGATTATTCCTAATAAGAGCGATGTTGATTAATTGGTTTAACCTAAACAATTGTCTTCCTTAAGAAAAATTAGTTTACAAAAAAATAAATTACAGGGGTATAAAGAGTTAGAATCTTCACGAAATATCATTTCGACTGCAATGGAGAAATCTTTTAAACTAGAGTTTAATAATTTGGTTCAAAGATCTCTCCCTACTTAATGTCGGGACTGCGCTACAGTCAAGACAACGGGCAAACCAGTGGAGTCTGTAACATCAAACCAAAACTTCATAAATAAAAAAAGTCTCACCTTAAGCGAGACTTCCTTCTTAATATCTGGTCATGACTATCCTTCCTGGTGTAACCAGGCTTTCTTAGCCAATAATTCTTCTTCTGTTTCGCGAATATCTTCATCATCTACACAACAATCAACCGGGCATACTGCCGCACATTGTGGCTCATCATGAAAACCTTTACACTCAGTACACTTATCGGATACGATATAATATACCTCATCTGAAACTGCCTCCTGAGCAGCATCAGCTTCAATTTTTTGATTACCAAAATCAATGATACCTTCTAAATTCGTACCATCAGAAAAACGCCATGCAGTTCCGGCATCGTAAATCGCGTTATTTGGACATTCTGGTTCACATGCCCCACAATTTATACACTCATCTGTTATTTTAATTGCCATGTTTTCGTCTAATTCTTTTGCTTAGTTTACCTTTGCGCCTGCAAATATAAGATATAATCCATTAATAATAATTCTAAATATGTCAGCATTAACTCAAGAAAAAGCAATAATTGCATTCGGTAAACTCGGTCAAGAGCTTACAAGCCCTGCTAACATACTAGGAAATATACTCTACAGTGCCGGAAACGCTAATGCATGGTTCACGGAAGAAAATATTAAAAAGTCTATCCTATCATTTGCTGAAATGTTAAATGAGACCGATTTGCTTCTTTGGTTCAAATCAATTCAATTCAATACATCTCCAAAAAAGATTGGTTTGATCTTGGCAGGAAACATTCCTTTGGTGGGTCTACATGATGTTTTATGCGTTTTAGCGACAGGGAACATAGCCTTAATCAAACTTTCTTCTTCAGATGATCAATTGATTAAAACTGTTCTTGCTGAATTGATCAATATTGAAGCGGCTTTTGCAGATCACATTGAATACGTGGAACGCTTAAAAGACTTCGACGCTGTAATTGCTACCGGAAGTAATAATTCATCAAGGTATTTTGACTATTACTTTAGTAAAGTGCCCAATATCATACGGAAAAACAGAAATAGTGTAGCAGTTTTAGATGGTGCAGAAACCAAAGAGGATATCCAAAGCCTGGGAAACGATATTTTTGATTATTTTGGACTGGGCTGCAGAAATGTTTCCAAGCTGTATCTTCCAAAAGGATATGAGATTGCTAATTTCTACGAGGGCATAGAAAGTTTTCAACCCATTATTAACCATTTCAAATATCAGAATAATTACGATTACAATAAATCCATTTATCTTGTAAATGCTGCCAAACATTTTGATAATGGTTTTTTGCTGTTAAAAGAAGATGAGAGTTTAGCTTCGCCACTGGCTGTACTTTACTATCAAGAATACGAAAACCTGAAAGACGTAGAAGATAAACTGAATGATAAAACAGCATATATTCAGTGTGTGGTTACCAAATCGCCAATAAACATTATGAGTTTTAATTTTGGCCAAAGCCAGCACCCAAAACTTTGGGATTATGCGGATAACGTAAATACCATAAGTTTTTTAAACTCGCTAAATTGATTGCCATAAGCAGTTGGATTACACTTTTTTATTTGGATATTAGCTTGTTGACTTGACTCAGCCAATGTATCCTTTAATAAAAGCGCTATCCTTTCTTTATATCGTGATCTTTGCGAATTTTGTTAGGGCACAGGTATGTACCGGCACTTTTGGACAACCGTTAATTAACCAGACTTTTGGGCAGGGCAACAATGCGGATAACTGGTATGGTCCTTTAGCACAATATGCTCCGGGTGCAACTACCTTTACCATTTTTAAGGGGCCTCCGGGGCAAAACCCAAGAGCTTTAGCACCAAACCAGTCAGGCTTAGTTAAAACGCCTTCTACACCTGACAATCCCTACCCGATTTACTGGCAGCATCATACAGATCATACCGGAGATAGCAATGGCTTAATGCTTTTGATAGATGGCATTTCGACCCCTACTGTTTTTTTCGAACAGAAAATGGACAATCTTTGCCCAAATACAATTTTACGTTTATCGATCTGGGTACTGAACACCAACTCACCAGCAGCAAATGCCCCACCTCCAAAGATAATTTTAAAGGTGATTGACCCCAATGGTAACTTCCTTGGCAATACATCAACCGGCAATGTAACAGCAGATGGGATGTGGCACCAATACACGCTTGATTTTAGCAACGGAAACAACTCTATTGTGACCCTGCAACTCGTTAATGATACCTCTACCGACAGCGGTAACGATTTTGCTTTGGATGACATTACGGTACGGGCCTGTGGTCCTCGCATCACACCTTTTTTTAACCTGGATAACACATCATTAAATATGTGCGAGGGAAACACCAAAAGCTTTATAGTAAACGCTGATATTTTGCCGGGATATATCAATCCGGTTTATCAATGGCAGGAAAACAAAGGTACCGGTTGGGTTGATATCGTTGGGGCAACAACAAAGCAGGCAACCATCAACTTTTTAAACCAGCCTAAAGGTACTTATCTATATCGTTTAATTACGGCCATTAACGGTAATATAGACAAAGTTAACTGCAGAGCAGTTTCAGACCCCATCACCGTAACCGTAACCCCCTTACCCGTTGCAGAAGCTAATAATTCTGGCCCATTCTGCGTAGGCAACAATATTCAGTTACAGGCATCTGGAGGAACAAGTTATAACTGGAGAGGGCCAAACGGTTATCACTCTACAGCCCAAAACCCAACAATCAGCAATGCAACTAAAGCCATGGAAGGTGAATACATTGTTACCGTCACTACAAATGGCTGTTCATTAAATGCATTAACCCATGTACAGGTCAATGACCCGATATCGATTAGCACAAATGTTCAGGAAATTAGCATTTGTGAAGGTAAATCAGTGCAATTAAGTGCATCAGGTGGAACGGCGTATCTTTGGTCGCCGGCAAATAGTCTTTCAGATCGCAAAAGCGCCAATCCCATTGCTACCCCGACCGAAACTACCACCTATACAGTAACTGTTAGTCAAGGTGCATGCTCCGAAACCGCACAAATCACGGTAAAGGTCAATAAAAATGCGACAACAGATGCTGGTGCTGGCCAAGAAATCGTAAGCGGACAAAAAATAACCTTAAACGGGAAAGTATCAGGCGATGTCACTTATACATGGACACCTGCCAGCTATCTGGACGACCCTACCAAACTGAATCCAATTGCCACGCCACCACGCAATATCACCTATACCTCACAGGCCACTTCCAAATTAGGCTGTAGCAGCAGTAGCGACGAGGTAAATATAACCGTTTATCCACAAGTAGTTATTCCAAATACTTTTTCTCCAAATGGCGACAACGTAAACGATACCTGGAATATCCCGGCAGCGGCATTATTTCCAAACCCCAAAATTAAAATTACTAACCGCTACGGCAACGTGGTGTACCAAAGTACCGGCCCTTTTAAACCCTGGGATGGCAAAATGAACGGAAAAGATCTTCCGCCTGCGGTGTATTATTATTCGGTTTATTTAAATGAAAAATTCGAAACCTACACAGGGTGGCTTATGTTAGTCAGATAAAAAAGGATTCAAACTTCCGCTTATCATTTGGAAATGCTATTTTTGGGCACAATGTATATCGTAAAAGTCAAAGGCATAGCCAAAATTCCGGATTACGTACAGTTAAGAGATGACAAGTTTACACTTTTAGCTTATTTTAGGGTAGACAGACCTGATAAATCGCTGGAAAAACTGGGACTTGGCGACAAGCAAGAATACATTATGGAAATGGTTAAAGATTTGCCTTTCGGGCAGATTGCAAAATTAGAAATATAATATGGCAGGCAACTCAGTAATTCATTTAAGTAATGTTGATGTTTTTCAACAAAAACATTTAGTCCTCTCCAATGTAAATTTACACATCGAAAAAGATGAATTTGTATTCCTGATCGGCCAAACAGGTTCTGGAAAGAGCAGCCTGCTTAAAATATTATACGGCGATTTGCATATTGGTAATGGCGATGGCAATATCGCGGGGTTTGATCTTAAAAACCTTAAAGAAAGCCAGGTACCATTTTTACGTCGTAAGTTAGGGGTCGTTTTTCAGGATTTTCAGTTACTCACTGACCGGACTATAGAAAAAAACCTTGAGTTTGTGCTTAAAGCAACCGGCTGGAAAGACGAAAAGTTGATTAGCGAGCGTATTAAAGATGTTTTGGACAAAGTAGGCCTGCGTTCTAAGATCAAAAAAATGCCACACGAAATTTCCGGTGGCGAACAGCAGCGTATTGTAATTGCAAGGGCTTTGCTTAACGATCCGGAAATTATCCTTGCAGATGAGCCAACGGGGAACTTAGATCCAGAAACTTCCGAAGAAATCGTAACGCTTTTAAAACAGATCAGTCAGGCCGGAACGGCAGTTTTAATGGCCACACATGATTACCACATCATCCGCACTTTTCCTTCACGCATCATCAAATGCGAAAATGGCATAGTGCATGAAGATGCACAAATAGCATAAAAATTCTGACATCCGTCAGCTAATCAGCCAATCTGTTCAGATAATCATCCATAAATCTGACAGCTTGGCTGATTTACGTTTATGGCAAAATAGTTGAGATTAACACAAAAAAATTCAGCCTTATATTATGTTTAATAAGAAGAAAAATAACGATAAAGAAGAAAATATAATGAATCCTGAAAACACATCAGAAAATGCTACGGAAAACGTAGAAAATACTGATGCCACCGCAAATGAGACTGAGCAAGCACCGGAATTAACCGCCGAAGAGAAATTGCAGGCGGAGGTTCAACAGCTTAACGATAAATACCTGCGTTTATATGCAGAATTCGACAATTACAAACGCCGTACACAAAAAGAGCGTGTAGAGTTGTTACAAACTGCCGGTAAGGATGTAATTGTTTCGCTTTTACCTATTTTAGATGATTTTGACCGCGCATTAAAGGCAATGGAAAGCGCTACGGAAGTGGCCCCTGTTAAAGAGGGTATTTTGTTGGTGAACAATAAATTGAAAAGTACTTTAGCACAGAAAGGCTTAAAAGATGTAGAAAGCATTAACCAGCCTTTCAACACGGATTTCCACGAAGCTATTACCAATATCCCTGCTCCTACCGAAGATTTAAAGGGTAAAGTGATAGACGAAGTTGAAAAAGGATATACCTTAAATGATAATGTGATCCGCTTCGCGAAAGTAGTAGTTGGAGCATAAAAATAATTATTGAATGATCCGAATTTGAATGATTGAATTGATATTCTTTCATTCCATCACTCAATCATTCAATCATTTTATAAAAAAAGATGAGTAAAAGAGATTATTACGACGTATTGGGCGTAACCAAAAGCGCAGGTGCTGACGAGATTAAGAAGGCTTACCGTAAAATGGCGATCAAATATCACCCGGATAAAAACCCGGGAGATAAAGCTGCTGAAGATAAATTTAAAGAAGCTGCAGAAGCATACGAAGTGTTAAGCAGCCCTGAAAAAAAACAGCGTTACGATCAGTTTGGCCATGCTGGTGTAGGCAGCAGTGCCTCGGGCGGTTACGGCGGTGGAAGCATGAACATGGATGACATCTTCAGTAATTTTGGAGATATTTTTGGTGGCCATAACCCATTCGAGAGCTTTTTTGGTGGCGGCGGCGGTGGCCAGCAACGTGGCGGACGTAGAGTAGCTAAAGGTTCTAACCTGCGCATCAAAGTTAAATTAACGCTTGAAGAAATTGCCCATGGTGCAGAAAAGAAAATCAAGGTTAATAAGCTGATCGTTTGTAAAACCTGCGACGGTTCCGGAGCAAAAGATAAATCGTCTGTAAGTACCTGTGGCACCTGCGGTGGCAGCGGCCAGGTACGCAGGGTAACCAATACCATTTTAGGTCAGATGCAAACTGCATCTACCTGCCCTACCTGTAACGGAAGCGGCCAGCAAATTACTGCCAAATGCAATGTATGCCATGGTGACGGGGTTGTGCGTGGCGAAGAAACCATTACCATCAATATCCCTGCAGGTGTAAGTGAAGGTATGCAACTGAGCATGAGCGGCAAAGGAAATGCGGCACCAAATGGCGGCATTCCGGGAGATTTAATTATCTTAATTGAAGAAATTCCACACGAAACCTTAAAACGCGAAGGTAATAACGTAGTTTACGATTTGCATTTAAGTTTTGTTGATGCTGCTTTAGGTATGAGCATCGAAGTCCCAACCATTGATGGTAAAGCCAAAATTAAAATCGACCCTGGTACCCAAAGCGGAAAATTATTGCGTTTAAAAGGCAAGGGTTTACCAGAAGTTAATTCTTACCATAGAGGCGATGAGATTATCCATATCAATATCTGGACACCAAAAGCTTTAAGCAGCGATGAACGGAATGTTCTGGAGAAATTACGCGAATCGCCAAACTTTAAGCCTCAGCCAGGTAAAAATGATAAGAGCTTTTTCGAAAGAATGAAAGAATACTTTGAGTAATTAATCCAATATAATGGAGAAGCCGATGTTTTTTAGCATCGGCTTTTTTGTTTTTAAATTATGTTTAAAGTTTTATTGTAAGCCGGAAGACGCTGCGAAGCAAAATCTTTTAAATTCGTTGGATAACTCAGTACAAAGATCTCTCCACTCCGCGTTACCAGGTCAAGACGACTATCCTATCTGAGTTTATCATTCGTAGCTTGCTTTAACTTCATTTTTAAGACTTTTAAATTTTTCTTCAAGCTCAGTATAATCTAGCGATAACAAAGTTATCAGGAAGCAGGATTTATTATCCAATCTTTTTTAAAAGCTAATCCACAAAATTGTTGTAAGCAGAACGCATATTATCCTGGTGGCGAACCAATTCTTCGATATTGTAATCAGTTAGCTGACCAGAAGCGGAAGCATCGCGCATCATTTTTCGTGCAGCAATTAAATAGTCATTTAATCTTTCGTTAAAATTTTTAAAATAGCCATCCTTCCCAGGATATTTTGTTGCATCTGGTGCAGCCATAGCAGCATGTTTTTGATGCTGCTCCTCAAGGGCCTGATAAGCGGTTTTAGCCCTGGCCTCTATGGATTTATAATTTTTAGTGCCTGCCATTAATTTAGTAAACGCGGCGGTCGCACTACGGTCGTCCTTCAGCGCATATATATATTCCTTTAAGGGATGCGTTTTTAAAATTACCCGCTCTGCATCATCTCCGATCAGGTTTAGCTTGGCTAAAACCAAATCATCATGCGTATAGTACTTTTTACCCATGCTGTAAATAGAATCTACCAAAGTTTTTCCCTTAGTCCCCTTATCATCCTTCCAGTCTTCTGCCTTGATGTATTCATCTAAAGATTTGTACGTTTCTTTGATCTTATCCAATAAACCGGTCATCGCGGTTACATTGTCCTTAAAAAATTTCTGATCATCTTTATTTAGCGCATTAGGCGGAGTATCAGGCTTTAGCTTGTTGCTGCTAATTGTTGGTATCGAAAAAGGTTGGATTAAACCAATGAAAGCAAAATGATCGCCTGGATTTTGCAGCCCTTTTTCAATTTTAACGATGTTATTTTCGATACGTTTGATGTAATCGTTGTTTTTATCCGTAAAACTTACCATTACATTATTATATTCAATAATGGCATTTACATCTTTTTCATCTGCTTCGGCGTAAGCAGTTTTAGCATTATCGTCTTTTTTCTTATCATTTTTACAGGCCGTAAAAGAAAGGGTGAGCGCAAGTGCTGTTAATTTTAAGATCGTTTTCATAGTATAAATTGTTTTCATAAATCTGATCCCCGATCAAAGCAATTTTTAAACCAAAAAGCTGTAACCAATTAAGTATTTATAATTTAAACATCTTTTTGGTTATTATAGAGAAACAGTAAAAATGTAATTTAAAGACACTTCTCAATCTTGCCAAAACCGCTGATATTGAAAAATAAACCTGATAGCCATGATATTTTGGTGAACTAAATTTAATTTAGCACAAACATTAACCAGATTTAATGGATAGTGGGGCTGCAACTCCCGAAAAAATACCGTTTCTGCTTTCCAAAAAACAAAAATTAAAACTATGCGCATTGCTGTTATCGATCTAGGTACGAATACATTCCACTTACTCATTGCTGAAACAGCAGGAAACCAGCCAGAGATTTTATACAAAACCAATATTCCGGTTAAATTGGGTGAGGGAAGAATTAACGATAACATGATCATTCCGGTAGCATTTAAAAGGGGAATTGATTGTCTTAAAAATTTCAGCAAAACCATTGTTGACTATCAGGTTGATTTGGTGAGGGCCACGGCAACATCAGCCGTCAGGAGTGCTGAAAACGGGAAAGATTTTGTTAATGCCGTAAAAGAAAAGGCCGGAATAAAGATCGAAATAATTAGCGGTGATGAGGAGGCTGAACTGATTTATCAAGGCGTAAAACTGAGCGGCGCTATACAGGAGCCATCATTAATTATGGATATTGGTGGCGGCAGTGTGGAGTTTATTCTGTGCGACAGCGAAAAACTAATCTGGAAGAAAAGTTATAACATCGGTGCAGCAAGGTTAATGCAAAAATTCTTCAATTCTGATCCTCTTTCCGATGCAGATAAACAGCACATTCTTTTTCACATCCAGCAACAACTGACAGATCTTTTCGCAATCTGCAAACAATATAAACCGCAAATATTAATCGGTTCAGCCGGTGCATTCGAAACATTTACCGAATTGGTTTCCGGAAAGCATCACCAAAATATCACCGTTGAGCAGTTAAAAACGTACCTGTTTAACTATGATGATTATATTGATGTTTCACTAAAGCTGATCAACTCTACACACCAGCAGCGCGTAGAAATGCCAGGCATAATTCCCTTACGGGTTGATATGATTGTTATAGCGGCCTTAATTACGAATTATGTATTGGGCAGAGCTAAAATAAACCGGCTAATGCTCTCTTCCTATGATTTAAAAATGGGAATTCTTGCCAGCGTGATGTAAATATCAAAAGTCATAATATGGCCTTAAACTGAATCTATAGTGAGCAGAACATGATGGAGAAAGTACTTTGATATGATACATTCAATTCAATTGAGATACTCCGACAACTCGTTCCAAAACTTCTGAATCTACCTTTAACTTTATTTACAATTATATATTGATGAACGTATCATTTTATCAAATCTATAGTTTTCATGCTGTGGTTTTCTTATATGATGAAATCTCAAAAAAATCCCACAAAGGCTTTTTAAATAAACTTCAGGAGTTCATTATAAAGCTTTTCTGTTGGCAAGCCCATTACATTTGTATACGAGCCTTCTACGCGTTCGACTACGACAATACCCCACCAATCTTGTACGCCATAGCTACCCGCCTTATCAAAAGGTTTATAATGATCGATATAGAAATCAATTTCTGCGGCTGTAACGGCCCTGCAATAAACTATGGTACGATCATAAAATGAATGAGTCTGACCTCCCCTGGCAAGCGTTACCCCGGTAAAAACCTCGTGTTTACTGCCCGATAGCTTAGTTAACATTGCCTGTGCATGTTTCCTATCCGCTGGTTTACCCAAAATTTCACCGTTTAAGGCCACAATGGTATCAGCAGTGATCACAATTTCGTCATCAGCTGTAAAGGCTTTTGCTTTTTTTTCAGCAATATAAACCGCAATCTCTGCCGGGCTTAAATCACCAGGATAGCTTTCGTCCACATCTTTCAGTTCAACTTTAAAATTTAAGCCCATAAGTGTTAAAAGTTCTTGCCTGCGGGGCGATTTAGAGGCTAAAATGATTGGAGGAAACTGAACTGGCATATTTTATTTTTCTGCTAAAATAAGAAAAGCGACATAAAGCCGCTTTTCTTATTTGATATTTTATCAGGATTAGTTATTTCCACCACCTTGCCTACGTTTTTCCATTTCGGCACGTTGTTCTTTTTGCCAGGCTTCGTAAGTTTTTTTCTGATCATCAGTTAATACTGCATTTACTTTTGCATCATTATCGGCACGCATTTTTTGCATTTTCTCTCTCATTGCATCCCGATCGCCACCACCCTGCATTTCTTCGCGCATTTTTTTCATGGTTTCGGCCTGCTCTGTAAAAACAGCGGTGAGTTTCGTTTTCTGATCATCAGATAACTTTAATTTTTCGTCTAACAGTTTTACCCTTTCTTCAGGTTTCATCATCATTCTGCCTGGTCCACCGCCTTGTTGCGCATTAGCGAAACCAGCTATCCCCAGCATTAATCCGCAAATCATCATTAATTTTTTCATTTTGTTCTTTGTTATTTTTGGTTCAAATTGAGTTTATTGGAGTGGAAAAGAAAATGAAAGTTTAAAGACACCATGTAACTTAGCTGTTGCAAAAAAAAGCTAATCTTTTAACAATAACACGGGTACATGCGATTTAATAGTTAACTTCTGTGATACACTTTCGTGCAACAGGCTTTCAAAAAAACTATATTTCTTTGGAAGTGCAATGATCAACTGCGCTTCTTCGCTTTTTGCAAATTTTACAATTCCTTTAATGGTATCCGGATGATCGGCATAATGGTAATCCGGTGAAAAATCTTTTAACATATCATGTAAAAGATGTTCTTCCTGCAAGTCAATAGCTTGGCCAGAGTTAATATTAAGTACCAAAAGTTTTAGGGCGTGTTTGCTTAGAATATTTTTTAGGGCCTGCATAGGCACTACCTCTTTAACCTTTTTAAAATCGCAGGCTAAAACGGCTTTACGGATAGAATGATAATCGACTTTAGGCGGTACGACCAAAACCGGCACAGGACTGGATTTGGAGATTTTAATAGCATTTGAACCAATATCACTTTCATCTTTGGCTTTTTTACCATTGCTGCCAATAATAATTAAATCGATTTCTTCTTTATTAACCCGATTGATGATTGATCTCAATATGGTTTCCCTTGTTAAGGAAACCTCAATTTCCGCATCCGGATTAATCTCCAACATTTTTAACTTCAGTTTTTCAAGCGCTTCAAGCCTGCGTTTCGTTTCATCAGCAATATGTTCGTCTGTGGTGACAATTAAATCAGGGGTCGGCAGGATGCTTTCGTATGTCGAAACATAATAAGCATTAAGCAGTATAATTTTAGCGTTCGCCATTGCGAAACTTAATCTGGCCGCGTATTTCGCAGCATGATCGGCTGTTTTGGAAAAATCGACAGGTACAAGGTAATTACTCATATCATAAAAATTATGTTTTTAAAACTCATTTTAATCAATCGATTGATTAAAATGATTAAACAAATTTCGTTTATAATGTGATTTATTGCAAATTTCGGATATAGAGATTTATAACGGTAGCGTCATTCTACCATTAATACATAATTAAGGATTTTTCGATCAGGCTAACCTGTGACAAGATCTAATAGTTCGTTCGTCATTGCGAGGAGAAACGACAGCTTGCCCCGATCGTTCGGGGAAGCAATCTTTTCATGCTAATGATTCTAGCTATAAAGATTGCTTCGTCGGCTGAAAAAGCCTTCTCGCAATGACGATTAAATGAGAAGGTTTCTCAAGATTATAATTGTATTGAAAAGTAATGGTCAAATTGAAGTTGACAATGGCTAATCAATCTATTTTCCTGAATCGGCAGCATTTGGATTTTCGTCATGCCATCTGCCCTGCACTTTCATTACTTTCTCGATAATATCACGCACAGCAGTTTTGCCGCCTTTGTAAGGAGAAATGAATGTGGATATTGCTTTTATTTCTTCCACGGCATCGGCTGGACATGTTGGAAGCCCTACCAGTTTCATTACTTTTAAATCAGGAATATCGTCGCCCATATAAAGCACTTCCCCTGAAGTGATATTCTTATCCTGAAGATATTGATTAAAAACGGCTACCTTATTTCCCGTCCCCAGGAAAACATCGGTGATACCCAGATTAAAAAAACGCTTTCCCATGGCGATACCATCGCCACCAGATATAATGCAAACATTATAGCCCTTTTTAACGGCCAGCTGCAGGGCATAACCATCTTTAATGTTAAAAGTGCGTAAAGATTGACCGCTATCCGTTACCTGAACTGATCCATCTGTAAGCACCCCATCGACGTCAAAAATGAAAGTGGTGATTTCTTTTAATTTCTGAAGAAACATATTTAGCTGGAAGTTTGGGGTTTGGAGTTGAGAGTCGAATGGGGCTCTAGACTCCAAACTCTTTACTCCAAACTAAATTACTGATTATCTCTCCATTCGTAAACCCAGGCAGATTGAATTTGCTCCAAATGACCTTCGTTGCATTCTTCACGGGTTCCTTTAAAGTTAGGCAATGATAAAACCCATTCTAAAAGTTCTGTAAAACGAATACGGTAGATTTTGGCTTCGGTAAAATCATCGCCAAATTTCTCATATAAAGACATGGCAATGTCTTCATAGTCATTCCAGTAAAAAGGTAAAGCAAATTTATCGTTATTCATGTTGTTTTGTTGGTTAATTGTTGAAATTGGTAATCGGTTAACTGTTTAAATTGGCTAATCGACTCCCGACTAAGGACTTTGGACTCAGGACTAAGCCTAGTGTCCCATAAAACCAGACTGATCTGGAATGGTTACTTCAATATCGCCGTTGATTACCACACACTGGCAACCTAAACGCGAAGTAATTTTCGGACGAACAGCCCTATCAATAAAGTCTTCTTCCTTATCAGAAATCTCTTCGATATTATCCATTCCCTTAGTTACATACACATGGCAGGTACTGCAACCGCAAACACCTCCACAGTTGTGTTGTAATTCGATCCCATTATCAAGGCAAACATCTAAAACAGATTCTCCTGCGGCTATTGGTAATTCAATAGATTCGTGATCTGCTTCTTCAAAATTTATTTTCAGTTTAAAAATGCTCATAATTATTTTGCAAAAGTAATAAGCAAAAGCCGTAATTATGCTATTTCAGCGTTAATTTTATGCTATTGCTCAATGTTTGATAAATGTTCTGCAATTCGGGCATATCGGTTAACATGCTCAAATGCCTATTTAATGTACTTTCGTCAGCTCTGATTGCTGGCCCGGTTTGCACATCTCCCGGCAGGTTGCTCATTACCTTATTGGCTGTTTCTGCAATCAGTGGTCTGATGATTTCGAAGTCCAACTCATTCTGACCTAAAATTGTATTGGCGAGCGCATACAGGTGATTAGGGAAATTACAGGCAAAAACCGCCGCAAGGTGCAATACTTTCCGCTTCTCTCCATTTAACTCATACACCTCCCGACTCATTTTAGCTGCGAGATTTTTTAAAATCATTAATTGATTTTCGCCGTTTGCTTCAATACAAAGCGGAACGTTTTCAAATAAAACTTCTCTATCTTTTGAGAAAGTTTGCAGCGGATAAAAAACGCCGGCGTGCTGAACTTGTGATGATAAAATACCGATATCGGTAGTACCAGAGGTATGCACCACCAAGCCCGTAACATGTTTCAATGATTTTGCAACGCTTTCAATCGCATCATCCTTTACCGAGATGACATATAAATCGGCCTGTTGTTCAAGTTCCGTAAGATCGTTGATGCCAACAGTCCCTATTAAATCAGCTAATGATTTTGCATGGTCTAAATTCGGGCTGTACACCTGCATTACATTTTCACCATTTGCTTTAAGTCCTTTTGCCAGGTTTGTGGCAACATTACCCGACCCCAATAAAACGATCTTCATGGGTTATACAGTTTTGGCCTCTTTTCTCCTTCTGAAAATTGAAAGCAAGAAACCTACCACCATTACAATGGTTCCTGCCCAGTATAAATTGATAAAAGGAAATTCTATGGCTTTGAAAACTACCCAGTCTTTAGCCTGTTGTGGTTTCTCAAAAATTTGAAGCTCTACTTTTTTCTCATCAGGTAATACATTTGAGAAACGGAATTTCAGATCTAATTCATCTATCTTACGTGCAAAATCAAAAGTATTGTTTCCTTTAATTAAGAAAATTGGCTCTGTGTTATAAATTTTTCCTGCAGCATTAATCTCTAAAGGTAAACCTACAGCATAATCGCCTTGTGCCAGTGCTAAATCTTTGGCTGTTGGTTTTCTATCCAAATCTTTAACCGTAACCACTCCACTGGAGGTATGAATGGTATCCCCTACCGAAACCTTAACAATACGTGGTGCTTTGTAATTCTCATCATCAGAATGTCCTTCATGATCATCATGAGCAGTTTGTTTAACTGCTGCACTGGTAATGTGCGTATACACATCGTATGTAAGGTAATGTTTGGTATCAGGAGAAGCAATTAAACCCATTTTTTCATTATCCTGAGTATGAGGGTGCAAATTAAAATCTTCTTTAACCTTACCGTCTTTATCTACAACCTTGAAATTAAGTGTATAAAAAGTATTTGGCGCCTGAGTGGTATCGCTCACATAAGTTACCGTGTACTTGCCCATTTTTTTAGGCTCATTTTTATACAACATGATGTTTTCGCCAGGCTTCTCTGTTTTTTCAAAATCCTTTACCGGAATAAAATTATTGGCATTAATAGATAAGGGTTTATTGGTAGCGGCAGAAATTAAAGCACCCAAAATCAAGAAAGCAAAACCGATATGCGCAATCGCCGAGCCTGCTAACTTTGCCTTGCCACCAAAGGCCTGGTACAATACGCCAGCATTTGAAAGCACCGCAAATAAACAGCTGAAAGTAATCAGGATGTACATGGTATTGGTGTAAATTTCAGCCACATACACTAAACCTGCTGTTAATACGATAGAAAAAACAATTACAGATACCAGACTGCTATAAAATTTGCGCGGATCGGTTCTCTTGTATTTTAAATACTGAGAAAAACCCGAAATCAGGGTAATTACCATTGCGAAAGGTGCCTGCCACTGATTATAATATTTAACAGCATCAGTAGGCGGGGTAAAATTAGTACCGAAAGCCTTGTTAAATACCGGAACCGAAGTAGAAAAAATAACCTGGATACAAGCAATGGTTACCACCAAAGCACCAATAAACAACCAGAATTCGCGCGAATAGGTTTCCTCATCCTTGGTTGTGATCGGCAATTCTTTCCAACGCTTGATAATCAAAGCAACAGCTAAAACCGCAAAAACCACATTGTATAAGACCAAATGGCCAAACATACCCATATCGGTAAATGAGTGAACTGAAGTATCTCCTAAAATTCCGCTTCGGGTTAAAAAAGAAGCGTACAATACCAACAAAAAGCTTAGGAATACCAAAGCAATTGCAGTAAAATAGGCATGCCCGGTATTTTTATATGCAATCATCACGTGTACTGCACCAATTAAGGTTAACCACGGAATCAATGAAGCATTTTCAACAGGATCCCAAGCCCAGAAACCACCAAAGTTTAACGCTTCATAAGCCCAGAAAGAGCCCATGATAATACCTGTTCCTAAAACCATCACCGCAAAAAGTGTCCATGGCATAGCAGGCTTGATCCATTCTTTATATCTTTTTTGCCACAAAGCTGCAATCCCGTAAGCAAAAGGAACAACCATGCTCGCAAAACCTAAAAACAAGGTTGGCGGGTGAATCACCATCCAATAATTCTGCAGCAACGGATTTAACCCCTTTCCATCGGTAATGAACTTCAGGTAGTTCTTATAATTTTCAGGATTTGCAAAAACTACAGGTGCCTGTGCTTTTAAATCTAATGCATCTCTTAACAGGATAAATGGAGAACTTCCAATGCGCTCGCCAAAAATTTCTACACCTAAAAGCATAGAGGTTAAAAAAACCTGAGAGAAAGCAACAACGGTCATCACAGGGCTTTCCCATGATTTAGCCTTCCAGATCAATAATGTACCTAAAAAGGATTGCCAGAAAGCCCAAAGCCAAAAACTACCTTCCTGCCCTTCCCAAAAGGCAGATATGATATAGTAAACCGGAAGTTGTTTCGAAGAATGGGATTGAACATAATAGTATTCAAAATAATGACCGAGTACCAGGTAGAATAACACGGCACCGATGCAGATAATACTGGCAAAATTAATCAGATATCCTATCCGGCCTAAGTTACGCCAGGATTTTTCTGTTAAGTTTTTATCGCGACTGGCAAAAAAGTACGATATAGTTGATAGTAATGATGCACTAAAAGCCAGTACAATAAAAAACTGTCCGATTTTACCTGGTAACAGGTGTTCGCCTACAAATTGAATATCCATTAAATTTAGTTATATTTTTTCTCGCCGTACTTACCAACAGTGTCTACTTTGCCATCTTTATTAATCTCTACCAGATTATCATTATACTTAGAAGGGCATTTCATTAAAATTTTTGAAGCGTAGAATTTGTCCTTATCCATTTTACCGATAAGCACCAATTTTTCTGATTTTTCGAAATCCTGCGGTTTGGTACCTGCGTAAATAACCTCCCTCACCTCTCCTTTCTCATCTTTCATATGGAAAGAAAAGCGGTTCGCATCTTGTACTGCATCATAATGCGTACCCATCGATTTTACCCAATAGCCCATCACGTGCTCTTCTTTTTCAGAAAGGGCTGCCTGTTTAAAATTAGAATAGGTATCAGTATTCGCATTTAAGCTAAATAAAATTCCTACAGAAATTGCAATGGTAATCAATCCAATGATGGCACTTTTTTTCATGGTTATACTGGTTGTAAAAACTGGCAACAAAGATAGAAAAATAGGCTTAGCCAGCATTCTTTTACATTTTTCTTGTCTTTATATTGACAATCAGCTGATTTTTGAGACTAAATATTTTTTCCGGGTCTGGTATTTATAATCAATCTAAACGAATATTTGGAATCATTTAAAAGTTTGTATCGAAATTATTAAGTTTGGCCTTTCAGATAACCATTTCTTTGCGCATTTTACCGTAAAACATTAACCGGATTAATATGAACCTGAAACAGTTTTATAAACTTTTGTTCTTTATTGTTTTAATACCGCTTTTAAGCTCTTGCTTTGAAGTAATTGAAGAAATTTCGATAAAAAACGATGGAACCGGAGATGTTATTCTGACTATCAACCTAAGTCAAAGTAAAACCAAAGTGGCTTCGGTCATGCTGTTAGACAGTGTACAGGGTTACAAAGTACCCAGTAAACAAAAAATACAGCAGGAACTAAACGAGGCTGTGGCTTATTTAAAAAAATCGGAAGGTATTTCTAACGTAAAAAGCACAAGCGATTTTAATAATTACATTGCAACCGTTAGTTTCTCTTTCAAAGATGTTTCCAATATCAACAACATCACCAAAAACATTCTGGCGCGGCAAAAAATAAAGGCAACCAATACTTCATCTTACCTCTATAATAAGGCCAGCAAAACCTTTAGCCGTAAATACCAGGCCATCGGCAATGCTAAAACAGCATTCAATAAGTTAAAAGCAAAAGACAAATCTGTTTTTAACGGCGCCACCTACACCAGCATCTATCGTTTCGAGTCGGCTGTAACAAGTAGCAGCAATCCGGCATCAAATGTATCTAAATCTAAAAAAGCAGTAATGTTAAAAAGCAGCATTACCGATTTAATAAATGGAAAAGTTAACGTATCCAATACTATCCAACTTTCTAAATAAACTTACCCCTGTATTTTGTCGAACGGGCAATGCATGGGGCTTATCTCTAAAATCTATCTAAATGAAAAAAATTCTAATTGCTATCTTCCTTTTTTTATCGTTTAATGTGACCCGGGCACAAGATCTGGTTAAAAAAATCCCTTTAAATGCTTTCACTGTGGCTACCATTAAAGGCGATAATGTTTTTAAGCTCATGTTTGTTAAGGACTTTAATGAATCTTTCCTGGGCAGGAAATTGCTGACCGAAACATCAAAGTCACTTGATCAAAATTTTACCAGCATAGAAGATTTTGGAATTAACGTGGAGAAAAACATGTATTACTTTAACCAGTTAAGCGATAGTATTACCTACAACTGTTTTCTGATCCCGATAAAGGATGCCGGGAAATTTGAAAACCTGATTCAAGACAAAGAGAAAAAATTTATCCAGCAGGGTGATATCCGTACAATGGTTTTGCCTGATAGCACGAGCATCCTTAAATGGAATAACGACATGCTCTATTTTGTAGCAGGAAGCATTAACAGTTCTTTTTTTTCCGATTCTACTAAATCTGCGCGTTATGGAATAAAAGAAATCAGGTTTCAGAACAATTATGATGATGTAGCCATTGCAGATAGTAGTGTTGTTGTGTCAGATACTGTTTACACCACCACAGCCGAACCGATGGTAGAGGTATCTGCCCCCCCAATTATTGAAAAAGCAAAAGTTCAGAAAAAAGCGTCTCCTGGCAAAACATCAAAAAAAAGAAGCATAAAGAAAAAAACAGGAAAGAAAAAAGCTGTTAAACCAAAGAAAGTAACATGGACGCAGAACGTCGAGTTTGAAATGGAAGCAGATCCCAGCGAAGAAGTTGTTGATTCTACTGCAACCGCCAAAGCTAATATTGATGCACAATATGATACGTATCAGCAAGAACGTGCAGAACAGGATGCTAGGAAAAAAAGGCTCGCTCTAGTTTGGATGACCGCTCAAGCTGATCAAATTTTCAATGGAAATTATCAATCTATCGAAAACAATAAATCGTACGCAGCAAGTTTAGATAACAAAGCCATTGCAGAACTTTGGGTTTCAAGCCTTCAAGATGCATACAATATAATCGCGCCGGGTTTTGGTACTTATGGTAAAGCAGGTTTTATGAAAGGTTACGGCAGCCTGAATGCAAAACTTTTTATGGACAACAAGAGCTTTCGCATCTCCACAGGCTTGGAACTATCACAGGAACAAGCAGATTCCTATAAAAAAATCCTGAACAGAAAGTTAAACAAAAAATTTCTGAAATATGTGAACAGCGAAAAAGCACTTGGTTTCATGAGCTATTCAATCGATACCAAAGCATACCTGGAAGAATTCCCCAAATTATTGAAACAAACCTATGGTTCTTTTATGGGGGCTAAAATGGACGAAGAAATGGACCTGGGTGCCGATCTGATTTCGCTATTGCTAGACGAAGAAGCCGTAAGCAAGGTCATCAAGGGCGACGCATTATTTATAATCAATGGATTAAATACCAAGGAAGTTACCTATACCACTTATGAGTATGATGACGATTACAAACAGAAAGAAGTAACAAAGACCAAAAAAGAAACTTTACCCGATTTCCTTTTCATGTTCTCATCTGATGATACCAGATTGATTAATAAACTGATTAAATATGGAGTAAATAAAAACTTCGTAAGTGCGGAAGGAGCCATTTACAAAATAATGGAAAAGAAAAGTCCGATTGATGTTTATTTACAAATTAAAGATGGTATCGTGTTTTTTGGCAATTCTTTAACCGAAATGCAGGGCATTCAAAACAATCAATATGGCAGTTATAAATTAAGTAAAATGCACAAGCAATTATTGAGCAAAAATAATTTCAGCTTTTTATTTAACGCCAAAAACCTGGCGGGTAAAGTACTGGCTTCTGAAATTGGTGGCGAAGAAACTGCTAAGAAATTCAATAGTACCTTGGAAAAAATGGGCAATGTATACATGAAATCTAACCCGATCAAAGGGAAGCTGGTATCAGCAGATATCAGTGCAGAAATTCCGGACGGACATGAAAATGCGTTGAAATATTTATTTTCGTTAATCGAAAATGCAGCTAAGTAGAGCAGTTTACAATTAACAGTTGGCAGTTTCTATTTGGTAGTTTTTCAATTGGCAATTGGCAGTTAATAATTTCCGGTTGGCTACGCCACAGTTAACCAATTATACAGTTAACCATTCTCATGAAGAAATTTTTAAAAATAACAGCAGTGATAGTGATATTGCTGCTTGTTTTTTATTTTGGCTTTTTTAAATACCGACAAATCCAGGCGAACAAAGTAGTAATCCCGGCTGCCACCGAGACTTTGTTTAAAATTAATATAGATGAACTATACAAAACCCTGGCCGTTAGTTATCTGAAACATCCCAGTCAATATGCTGGAACAGATAAAAAAAGTATAAGAGAAAAAATAGCCGACTTAAATACAGGTTTAACCATACCCGCAAACATTTATATATACAGTTTGAAAGGAAAGGCTAAAAACGCGTTGTTCACCCGTTTAGAAATAGCCGATAGCTTGGCATTTAACAGCTTTATTCTAAAAAAGCTTGCACTAATAAAAAAGGATGCCCATTTTTTTCAGTCTGCAGACTCAACATTTTGCCTTCTGTTTAACAAAAAAACGGTAAGCATGGCATTTACCTCGATAAAGGAGCCGGCAAGAAATATACTGCAGGAGCTACTTGAGCAGAAAAATATGGTTAAAATTAAGGACAGCAAGTTTGCACAAATAACCAACCTATCCGATCACCTCTCTTTTCAAAATGCGGGAAATTTAAGCAAGATTAATTTTAGAGATGGAAGAATTGATTTTACCAGTGAATTCGAAAATAAATGGATAGAACCTGCTGCAAAGCCCACGCATCGGATGTTAAACCCCGAAAGCACAATCAGTATGTGGTTGAACGGAAAAATTAAACCGGATTTAATAACAAAAAATAACAACATAAGTCCTTCTATACTTTCAAAAGAGAGTTTTTTCAGGTTTTATAAAGATTATATAGATTTTGAATGGACAAAAACCATTACGCAGGTAGATACCATCGTAGGTTACGAATACAATGAAAACTTTGAGCAGGTAGAGAAAAAAATACTTCAAGACCGGAAGATTCCCTCGATTGCCATAAATCTAACTGCCGACGATAAGGCAGTAAGTACTTATCTTAAATCGCTTGGTGCATTAGATCAATCTACCGGAAAGATTAGCAGTTTAATGATTCCATTATACCAGACTTACTTTAAAGGGAATAATGGAAATGTTTTATTAACTACAGTCAGAGATGCTAAACCTGATTTAAAAAGGACTTCATCTCCTGATTTTTTTTATTTTAAATTGGACTTTAGAAAGTTGATTAAGCAAACATCAATACCCTTGATTGCAGATAAATTTGGCACTTTTAGTCAACTGAAAATCAAAGCCAAAAGCACAGGGAAAGACAAAATTAAAATGGAATCTGAACTTTTATTTTTAAACAAGGATGCCAATGCCCTCATTCAACTTTTAAAAATATTTAAAAATGGCTTCAACAGCTCCCTAGATTTTAATTTATCTGTTGATATTCCGGCACGCAAGTAAAATCACGCCCAAAATAAAAGCATAAATATACGCTGTTGTATTTGTTCTTCATTTTCTTAATCAAACGTTGGTATATTCGTAAGTTGATTACCTAAAAACATCTTAAATGCTTCACGATAATCTGATTCTCATTTTGGTTTTACTCTTAGGTGTAACCCTGTTGGTGATGATTGGCCAGAAGATCAAAATCTCCTATCCTATTTTTTTGGTATTGGCCGGCTTACTTATTGGCTTTATCCCTGGTATTCCGCATATCAAAATCGATCCGGATATTGTTTTTTTACTTTTTTTACCACCCTTACTTTATGAAGCTGCCTGGTTTACCTCATGGAAAGACTTTTGGGAATATAAGGGTGGTATATTTTTAATGGCCGTAGGTTTGGTTTTTATTACCTCAATGGCTGTTGCTTATGCATCTGTAGCATTTATACCTGGTTTTACCCTTGCACTCGGCTTTTTACTGGGCGGTATTGTTTCTCCACCCGATGCCGTTGCCGCAGCAGCGGTATTAAAAGGCATGAAGATTCCAAAGGTTGTAAGTACTTTACTGGAAGGAGAGAGTTTGGTAAATGATGCTTCCAGTTTAATTGTGTTTAAATTTGCATTAGCTACTATAGTTAGCGGCACATTTGTAATGCAGGATGCCGCGGTAAGCTTCGTTACTGTTGCTGGCCTGGGTATTTTAATTGGCCTTGCTATTGGCGGCATATTTTATGTGATCCACCGTTGGTTACCAACAACCGATAATATTGATACCGTACTTACCTTACTTACACCTTACTTTATGTACATCACTGCCGAGCATTTTGAAGCGTCTGGCGTAATGGCAGTTGTATCAGGTGGCTTGTTACTCTCCAGTCAATCACACATCATCTTAACCTCAAGTTCCAGAATAAAAACGGTTAACGTATGGTCATCATTAATATTTATGCTCAACGGTGTTGTATTTATATTAATTGGCCTGGCCCTACCGGATATAGTAAATGGCTTAGGACCTGATTATCCGATAACCAAAGCTATCGGTTACGGATTCGGGATTAGCATACTGGCACTGTTTGTCCGCATGGTATGGTTGATTTCAACCGCTCAGATTACACTGCTCTTTAATAAAAAAACACGAATACGTTATCGGGATATGACCTGGCATTCATATGTAGTGATCATTTACGCGGGGATGAGAGGTGTGGTATCTTTAGCCGCGGCACTTTCTATTCCGGTTATGATTTCTGATTCGGTGGCTTTTCCTTTAAGGAACCTGATTTTATTCATCACTTTTGTGGTCATTTTCATTACGTTGGTTTTGCAGGGACTTACCCTTCCCCTGGTAATCAAATGGCTCAAAATTCCGGAGCCTAAGAGCAAATTAACGGAACAGGAGCAGACAAATCAGATTAAACTAAAATTGATTGATCTTTCCTTAGATAAATTAAATGCCGATTATCAGCACCAATGCACCCACAATGAGTTAATGGTTAACCTAAAAGCAGAGTTACAACACGCTTTAAAAGAAAAAAGAGATAATATCCACGCTTATAGAAGAGGCGAAATTGATAAAGAAGATTTAAAAGCTTACCGGGAAATCGTGCTGGCCTTAATTCAAATTCAGCGCGATGAGTTACATCATTTAAAACGCAACAAAAAATACGATGACGAAGTGATCAGAAAAGAAGAATGGAGGCTGGATTTAGAAGAGTTGAGTATTATCTCTTAGTGCTTGTTTTAAAAGCCAAATAATAGAAAACGTCTGGTTGTTAAAGAACAGCAAGCAAAACTGGCAAGTAAAAAAATCCCTGCAAATGTTACATCTGCAGGGATTTTCGCTTTAAGCTCTAATCTTTCGGCTCTGCGTCCTTATGGCCAAACACCTAAATTCATGTAAGAAACCGCAATTTTATCAATCGAATTAACAAAAGCAGCCGTTCTTAATGTTTTGGTACCAGGTTTGGTCATCAACGTTTCGCGGATCTCGTGGTACGAATGGATCATCGTATCTTCTAAACCAGAATTAACCAATTCCATTTCAGATGCGCCTTTAACAATCATCAAACGGTGTTCAGGAAGAATGGTTTTACCAGTCAGGTTTTCTAACGTATTGATCAGATTCGCATTTGAGTTAGCTGCATAGCGGTTCTCCATACGACCAAAAGCCACGTGAGAAAGGTTTTTCAACCATTCGAAATAAGAAACCGTAACACCGCCCGCGTTGCAATACATATCAGGAATGATGATACCACCCATTTCGGTAAAAATGGCTTCAGCTTCTGGTGTAGTTGGTCCGTTAGCACCTTCTGCAATAATTTTCGCTTTAATGTTGCGGATATTAAGTTCTGTAAATTGGTTTTCCAAAGCCGCCGGAACAATGATATCGCAGTCCTGCTCTAAACCTTCCATTGAATTTTTAAAGCTGGTGGCACCTGGAAAATCTAAAATTGAACCTGTGTTTTTACGGTGTGCAAAAACCTCATCAACGTTTAATCCATCAGGGTTGTAAATCGCACCTTCAAATTCACAAAGGCCAACTATGGTTGCTCCAAACTCAGACAAGAATTTAGCAGAATGATAACCCACGTTACCTAATCCCTGAACAATTACCCTTTTATCACCCAAACCGGCTTTAAAGCCTAACTTAGCCATATCTTCTGCAACTTCAACACATTCACGTACGGCATAAGCTACACCACGTCCGGTAGCTTCTTTACGGCCACGGATACCGTGCAAAGCAATCGGTTTACCGGTAACGCAGCCCAAAGCATCTAGCTGACCAGGATTCATGGTCATATAAGTATCGGCAATCCAGCTCATTTCGCGTTCACCAGATCCATAATCAGGAGCAGGAACATCAATGCCGGGACCGATAAAGTTTTTCTTAATTAATTCAGTTGTATAACGACGGGTAATGGTTTCCAGTTCGGCAACACTGTATTGTTTGGTGTTGATTTTGATACCGCCTTTTGCACCGCCAAATGGAACGTTAACAATAGCACATTTGTAAGTCATAAGGGCAGCCAGCGCCATAACCTCATCTTCGTTTACCATTTCACTGTAACGGATCCCCCCTTTGGTAGGGCTCATGTGGTGAGAGTGTTCTACGCGCCAGGCATCAATTACTTCAAAACCATTTCCACGGCGGATGGGGAACTGGAAACGATATACACTATTACATGTTTTAATCTGGTTCAATAAACCTTCGGGATGATTGGTAAATTGAGCCGCACTGTCAAAGTTCTTACAAACATCTGCAAAGAACTTGTTCTCGTCTGCTAGATTAGCCATTATTTATTTTTTATATTGAATAAGTTTTCGGTGCAAAATTGCCTAAAAAAAATGCACATATCCAAATGCAAAAATACTTAGTGTACAGCTAACACCACCTTATATAGCGCATGTAAAAGGCGCTATACCGATGATGCAGATCTGTTCAAAAACGATATTTAAATAGGTTTAAACAGCTATACACTCACCCTTCGACAGGAATAAAACGACTAATTTAATAGGTTTTTTCGCGGCTTAATCTGACGAAAAAAAATTATAAAAAAAATATCCACAGGTCTATTTTTTTACGATACTGATTAATCAATAAACAAAAAAACAGCTGAAATTATCAATATCATAATTTCAGACTAAAAAACAAGACATAAAAAAGGAGATCAACTGATATTGATCTCCTCTGAAAAATTATCCGGACTATCGCAATTAGGGTCCTTTATTTATCACTGATGTGGTTTTCTTTTTCGATTTTCTTTAATCTTCTATCGATGGAGAAGAGGTATGCGAGCAAACCTACCAGAATAATTACGATGCAGATAACCACCACGTAAATTTTTCCATTGCTACGAAGACTATCGGCCATTTCTACGCCATTATCTTGTGCAAATAACTGCATAGTGGCCATCATTAATATCAGGGAGAAAAATATTTTCTTCATTTTAGTTATGTTGTTGTTTGTTCTCAATAGTACGTATTCTGAAACGGATGGTATATACCCAATAGCCAATCAGGATCCAGCCCAAACATGCAGGGTAAAACACCATGCGCATGCGACTATCCAAATCGTAACTGTTAAAACCAGGGTTACCGCCATTGCCCGGATGTAAGGAATCTTTTAGCCGGGGTAAAACAAAAAGCAATACCACCATCATCGGAAAGGCAAAAATATTGTAAATGGCAGAAATCTTTGCTCTTTTTTGTTCTTCATCAATCGCATTGCGAAGAATTAAATAAGCAAAATACAGCAATATTGAAATGGCTGCAAAGTTCTGTTTAGGATCGAAACTCCAGAATTGTCCCCAGGTAAATTTAGCCCAGATGGCACCGGTAATTAAACCTAGAATACCAAAAATAATACCGGCATTAACACTTTCAACAGCTTTAATATCATCAATTTCACTTTTGGTCCTCAATGATTTTACGCTGTAAAAAACAGAGATTGAAAACAGTACAATCATAGCAAACCACATGGGCACGTGAAAATAAAGATTTCTAATCGTTTCGTTCAATATAGGCAAATGTGGTACACCTAGCAATAAACCCGCTATTGCCGTATAAATTACCAGAACCGAACCTAAAATTTTCCACCAAGTTTTATGCATATTTATTTTGATTATTGAATAATTGAGTACTGAATGTAGCTCCCGTCATCCGTTTTCCATCTGCCATATTTAATCCCTCCAAAGGTAAGGAAATAACAGTAAAGAGGTTGCCACCACAAGTACATTCACCACCAGCAACATCGTTATTTCATCGTAACTATTCTCCCATGGCAGACCATCGACCGCATTTTTAGCCAGTTTAATTAGCAGAATCAATACCGGGATAATGATCGGAAAGCTTAAAATAGCCATCAGCATCCCCCCGTTACCCGCTTTGCTAGCTATGGCCGAAACCATGGTAAATACAGTAGAAAAACTGATACTACCCAATAATACAGCTACATAATACAGCAATAAATCAGGCGGCGTAAAAGAATCAAAAACCAAAGTATAAAAACCTAAAGCAATAGTAGTAAGCACCAACATCAGTAGTGTATTGTACACCGTTTTGGATATTAATACTGCAGCCGGACTGGCCAATACATAACTATATAACTGCTGACCTTTGGTTTCCTGTAAGAAACTTTTCGATACGCCATTAATCGAGGCAAAAAGCATAATGATCCAAAAGAGTGCGTTCCAGGTTAATTTATCGCCAAGGCTAACAAAAGAGAGGTAACATGTAAAAATGGTAGAGACCACATAAAGTAATACACCGTTAATGGTATATTTGGAGCGCCACTCTAACAATACTTCCTTGTGAATTAAATATTTAACCTCTTTGGCCAATTGCATAGCCGCAAAGATACTTTTATTGATAAATATTGCGTGCCTAAATTGTTGTATTGTTGTAATTTTGTTTGAATGAACCATGTAATCCCCCTGCCTTTGGAAAAATAACCTGTTGTTAATATTCCATTATCCACAGGGGCGCCACAGTACGCGCTATAATAGCCTGATTCCTCCCATCCTCTTGATATTTCGTCTTTTCAACCAGTTTTTAAAGTCGAATCAACTTTTTGCTAACTATGGACCTCAAAAGGTTGCTATCTGAAATAATATAATTAATGCGGCGCAAATAATTCAGAACAGAATAATGAACGAAATGAATAAATTATCCGTTTGCCAAAATCCATTGCGGATGTAGCAACGTATATTGGCCAGTTCCTGTAAATCTCACCATTTATGCTAAATGCATTGGAAAATCAATGATTTATCATGCCAAAAGATCTACTGACGATTATCCTTATTATCAATAAAAAAATAAAATGAACAAAATCAAAACAATTGTACTCTCTACTGTTGCTGTCCTTTCCGTTTTTACAGTCGAAGCACAGACTTTCAAAGAGCCGGTGGATTACAAACTTAAGAATGGCATGAACATTATTATTTCAGAAAATAATAAATCGCCGAAGGCCTATTCCAGCTTCACCCTGGATATCAAAGCATTTGACACTAAAAAAGACGGTATAGTTGAGCTATTAAATGCCGTGCTAAATGAAAATGCAAGTAAAAGCCCAAACATCAGTTTTAAAGACAACAGTGGTCAGCTGGCCACATTAAATACTGACCTGGAGAAAGACCTGGTACAGATGGCATCAGTAATTCAAAATGCAAGGTTTGATCAACTTACCTTTGAAGCTGCAAAAGCCAAATTGATGGCCAGCATAAAGCAACAAGATCATGATTATGATCAAACGGTAAATGAAAATTCGATCAACGCCTTAACACTGGCCGATGTTAAAAACTTTTATAACCAGATTTCTCCTGAAAAAACATTTTTGACCATTGCAGGCGATATTGATTTAAATACAGCTAAAGCTTCAGCAAAAAAAGCTTTTAGCAATTGGAGCCGAACACACGAAATAACATCAGCTGTTACAAAGTAATATCAAAATTAAGTCAAGGCCATTTGATTCATTTCAAAGGACCTTTTTTATGTCCAAATGCTTCCGGAAGGGGATTTAAATCTAAATACAATTGTTATTCAATACGACAAAAAAGAATATAATTGATATTACTGATCTACAATACATAGCATATCTCAGACGAAAAATCATTACTTTGTATAAGTTAACGCCCTTTGATTCATTTTCAAAGGGCTTTTTAACGCCGAATTGTTACATGCCGTTAATTTTCATCCATTCACATTCCGGCAATCATTTAATATCTTCGTTATAAATAAAGTCATTAGTTTCCAAAAAAGCCTCCTCAAATGAAAAAAGCCTATACCCTACTTACTTTTATTACCATTAGTTTATCGCTACAGGCCCAGGTTATGGTTAACCGAAATCAGGATATCGATAAAATGGTTAAGGCTGTAAATCCCGATTCACTAAAATCTTATATCAGTAAAATGGTTTCTTTCGGAACCAGAAACACCCTTAGCGACATTAAAAGTAAAACAAAAGGTATTGGAGCCGCAAGAAATTGGGTGCTGAGTAAATTTAACCAGTTTGCGAAGCAAAGTGATGGCAGGCTCACTGCATACCTGGATACCATTACCTTCAAACCTGACGGTAAACGAGTAGATCAGCCTACACTTTTAGGTAATGCCGTAGCCATATTAAAAGGTACGGATGCCAATGATAAACGGGTTTATGTAGTAAGCGGACACCTGGATAGCCGTGTTACGGATGTGATGAACAGAACCAGCGATGCGCCGGGCGCTAACGATGATGGCAGCGGAGTAGCAGGCGTAATAGAGGCTGCACGAATTATGAGTAAGTATAAATTTCCGGCAACAATCATATTTGTAGCCGTAAGCGGCGAAGAACAATCTCTACTGGGTTCTGGTTTTATGGCCGCGAAAGCTAAAAAAGAAAACTGGAATGTAGATGCCATGCTGAACAATGATATGATTGGCAGTAACAATAGCAGCGAAACACAAATTATTGATAATACCAGGCTGCGTGTATTTAGTGAGGGTTTACCCAGTTTCGATCTGGATAAAAATGCCAAAAGTATCCGCCAGTTTGGTTTAGAGAACGATGGTAAAAGCCGTCAGTTGGCACGTTATGTTAAAGAAATAGGCGAGCGTTATGTAGATCAGTTAGAAGTTAAATTAATTTACAGAAACGACCGGTTTCTACGTGGCGGAGACCATACCCCATTCGTAGAAAATGGTTTTACAGCCGTACGCATCACAGAAATGAACGAAAACTTCGATCACCAGCATCAAGACCTGAGAACAGAAAATGGTGTGCGGTATGGCGATCTGCAGGAATTTATGGATTTTGAATATCTACGCAAAAACACAGGCGTAAATATTGCTGTTTTAGCCAATCTGGCTAAAGCCCCTTCAAGCCCAACCGAAGTAAAGGTTGACGTTAAAAACCTGAGCAACTCTACTCTTTTATACTGGAAAGCCCCCCTTAATGGTACGGTGAAAGGCTATTATGTATTAATGCGCGAAACCAGTAGCGCTGTTTGGGAAAAGAAATTTTTCACTTCCGCTACCGAATTAAGATTGCCCTACAGTAAAGACAATTATTTATTCGCCGTTCAGAGTGTTGGAAATGATGGTAATGAGAGTTTACCCGTAGTACCCGGTATAGGCAGATAATGAAAATATTTTGGTTTTATCCGTATTTAAGCTCAAATTTATCGCATGAAATTCAAACCCCTGGCCTTTATTATTAATATTGCCATTACACTGGGTGTTGGCGCCTTAGGCGGATGGGCTACTGCTCAATCGGTCAAAACCTGGTACCCAACATTAAATAAACCATCGTTTAATCCGCCAGATTGGCTTTTTGCACCGGTTTGGACCAGCCTTTATATCTTAATAGGTATTGCGGCCTACCTGGTCTGGGTAAGACGCGATAAAATTGTTCATTTTCCACGTACAGTTGCCATTTACCTCATCCAGCTGATTTTAAATCTCGCCTGGTCGTTCATTTTCTTTTATCTGCATGAAATAGGTTTTGCGCTGGCAGAAATCATTTTAATGCTGCTGGTGATCGTTATAAATGCCATCACTTTTTATAAAATCAATAAATGGGCCGGAATACTTTTTATCCCATACATCATGTGGGTAAGTTTTGCCACATTTTTAACTTATAACATTTTCATATTGAACTGATTTTAAAAGAAAAACACTTATTTTTAGGGGTGGTAACTTTTAAAAGATATTTGCTGATCCTGTTCGTTCTGTGTTGTAGCCAATTGCAGGCGCAAAAGGTAGGCCTTGTATTTAGCGGTGGCGGAGCTAAAGGATTGTCGCACATTGGTACGCTAAAGGCCCTTGAAGAAAACCACATTCCTATCGATTACATTACCGGCACCTCTATGGGTGGGATCGTTGGCGCCATGTATGCGGCTGGCTATAGTCCAAAACAGATTGAGGAAATAGCCTTGAGTAACGACTTTCAGAACTGGGTAAACGGACGGTACACAAGTGATTATACGTATTATTTCCAGAAAAATGCACCCAATGCCTCCATGCTTACTGCAAAAGTGGCTATTGATACGGGTTTTCATTTTAGCTTCCGTTCCAATCTGATTAATGATATTCCCTTGAATTTTGCCTTTCTGGAACTTTTCTCACAGGCTTCAGCCGTTTCTAAAGATAATTTCGACAATTTGTTCGTTCCCTACCGTTGTATGGTGGCAGATGTGCTTTCGCAAAAAAGCATCACGGTAAGTAAAGGAAGTTTGGCGGAAGCCGTACGGGCCACCATGACGGTACCCATTATTTACAGGCCAATTAAATTAGACGGCAAGTATGTTTTTGACGGTGGCCTTTACAATAATTTCCCGGCAGACGTAATGGAAAGAGATTTTAAGCCCGATTATATGATTGGGGCCAATGTTTCTTCCAAAACCTATAACGAATACCCTAAAAATATCGACGATCGTTTAATGAACCGCTTTCTGATTTACATGTTCCTATCTAAATCAGACTCGACCATGATCGGTAAAAACGGTGTTTACATCCAGCCCGATTTAGCTACCTATAGCGTAACCAATTTCGCTCCGGTAGCAGAGCTGATCAAAAAAGGATATGATGCCACCATGGCTGATATGCCCAGGATTAAAGCTTTGATCAGCAGAAGGGTGAGCGATGAAGAACTGGCGCAGAAAAGGGAAAAATTCAATTCGAAAAAACCAGATCTCAAATTCAGCAACATCATGGTAACCGGTGTAAACAACCAGCAGAAAAAATATGTAGAAAGACTCTTTAAAAGTGATAAAACGACTTTTAACCTGCAAGATGTTAAACGTGGGTATTACAAACTTGTTGCCGACCAAACTTTCGAAACGATATATCCCAAAATTTCTTATCAGGCTGCAACAGACAGCTATACTTTTGAAGTAGTGGCACAGCCCAAAAAGAGTTTTAAGCTCGAGTTGGGTGGCAATATTTCAACCAGGCCCATCAGTAATGTTTTTTTGGGTGCGCAATACAATTACCTCAACCGCAAATCTTACACTTTCGGAACCAGCTTTTACTCCGGTCGTTTTTACGAATCGGTACAAGTGAATGGACGGGTAGATTATCCAACCAGGCTCCCCTTGTTTCTTGCTGCAGAGCTAACCTATAATCATTGGAATTTTTATAATACCAGTCAGATTTTTATCGAAAACCCGCGCCCGATTTATATCGAACAATCAGACCGGAAGATTGATCTGATGATGGGAATGCCTTTAAATTATAACACCAAAATTGTTCTCCATGCTAATTTTATCAATAATAATGACCGTTACAGCCCTAACAATACTTTTGCAGTAGGTGATTTGTTGGATCAAACTATATTTAATGGTTTCAGGGGTTCGCTAAACCTTGAAAAAAATTCGCTGAACAGAAAACAATATGCTACCAACGGACAAAGTTTTTCTTTGAGTTTTAATTATACCACTGGTCGCGAAAATTATAATCCAGGTAACATTTTCCGGAATACCCCTGGTTTTGTGAAAATCCCTGGCAGTAGCCAGCTACGCCATTGGGCCAGTATTAAGCTAACGCAGGAGAACTATTTTTTACACCTCAACAAATATACGCTGGGTTACATCGTTGAAGGTGTAATTTCGAATCAGCCCTTATTTAGCAACTATTACGCAACGCTTTTAACCGCTCCGGCCTTTTACCCGCTGCAAGATAGCCGCTCGCTGTTTCTGGATAAATTTAGGGCAACCACCTATGCCGCTGGCGGAATAAAAAACATTTATAATGTTAAAAAAAATCTTGATTTTAGACTGGAAGGTTATTTATTTTTACCACATAAAGAATTTGAACTGAATAATTTTCAGGATATTAATTACGCTAAAGCCATTACAAAATTACGTTATGCTGGTACCGCTGGTCTCGTTTATCACTCGCCTCTGGGCCCGGTTAGTCTAAGTTATAATTTATATAATGATGCGATTAAAAGAAATGGCGTATTATTGCATATCGGTTATTTAATTTACAATAAACGTTCTATCGAATGAAACGAATCGTACTCTTGTTTTTGCTGTGTTTAACTGGGTTTTTCAGCTTTGCACAAAACGCATCAATCAATAATTTTCTGGTAAAAGAGAATTTGCTAAAAAACAGTAAACTGGCCATCATAGCAGCCGATTCTTTGAACAACCCCAACGAGAATATTAACGGAACCTATACCTTTAGTGTAAGTGGCTTTACCCAGGTATTAAAATTTAATGATGGCATAGCTGTACTGCCTTTACCGATCGATAAATCTACTTTTGTTTATATCAAACACCAAAACGACGCCGGCACACATAGCAAACTCGTTTATGTATATAAAAAAGATACCGATTTAAGTCCTTACACCATCAATAGTTTATGGTTATTCATCATCCCTATTTTACTGATTGTTATGGCCTTTGCCTTCCGTAAGCTCATTATATTTGTGGTAATCGTACTCCTGGTATTTGTATATTTCAACCATAGTAACGGATTAAATCTTTCCACTTTTTTCGAAAGCATTTTTGACGGCTTGAAGAACCTGGTCTGATTTGCCTTAGTATCTGTGGTGCCTGATGTTTCCATCTGGCACAAAAACAGTTATAACCATCACAAGCTCATGCTCACCCTCGTTTCCAACGAGAGTGAAAACAGCAAATCGCTTTAAACGATTAACATCATTATTCATCACATAAGGTTTAATACAATTTCCATTTTTTAAGAAAAGCAGTACCCGTAGTGCTTCGGTTCCGCCAGTCCCGCCCTTTGCTTAATCCCGGTAGATTAACCGGTAAATAAAATGATGCTTAAACCGGGATAACGCTGCCGGTCGGGTTTAGTTAACATAAGTCTGTTATACTGTCAGATTTCTCCGTGCTCATCCGTGTATCCGTGGCAAAATATAAGGGCTTTTATTCGTGGTGTCTGATGTTTCCATCTGACACCAAAGCTGTAATTAGCCCGAAAAAGGTTATGTTTTGAAGCAGTTGTTACTTAAGGTCAGTTGTTTAAAAATAATATGGTTCGTACCCCAGGTACCATCACACAGCAGATTTGCTCAGGCTAATTCTATTTTTATTTACTAATATTTTTAGTAAATTTGTTTTATGGAAAATCTTTTTTTAGTATGCCTGGTTCCTCCTGTTTCTATTGCAAAAGATATTGACGAGATTAGGACCTACATTGCAGATCGATTTAATGTGCGTGAATCATTAAAGCGTCCGGCACACATTACCTTATATCCTCCGGTAAAACTTTCAGGGTATGATGCAGAAGAGCGTTTTTTCAAAGCGCTAACAGATGCCTCCTTTAATCAGCCATTTATACAGGTGCTCCGAAATTTCAACTCCTTCCCCGAACATACCTTTTACTTAGATGTTGAACAAAATGAAGGATTGATGTTGCTGGAAAAACAGATAACCAAAACCTTACAACCTTTAAAACTGATCGAGAAAAAAGAAAAATTCAATCCACATTTAACTTTGGCCTTCAGGGATATAAAATCCGTTTTCAAACAGATCTGCGCGGAATTTAAAGACCGCAAATTTAAACGCGAATTTGAGGTTTCATCTTTTTCTGTTTATAAGCACATGGATAAAAGATGGCAACCCTTTAAAGAATTGCCTTTTAAAGATCCCGATACAAAACCCAAAACTTTAACTCTTTTTGATTAATTAAAACGGCATTCCGATACCAAAATTGTATTGTATAAAACGATAGGTATCAGGGCCATGTGTGGCGTTGTAAGTATTTTTAAAATCCCTTGCTCCGGATAAAAACTTGCTGATGACCCATTGATCCGAACCTGCGAACTGGGGATCTTTAAGTTTTAACCCTACATCAAACCTGAAAACAAAATATTGCACATCATATCTCAGCCCTACACCCGTACCAACGGCTAACTGTTGCGCTAATTTACTCAATCTAAAAATGGTTTGTTCGTCAAGTGAAGGATTGGCAACAAGAATCGACTCGCCCTTCCTCAGGTTCCATACATTACCGATATCAACAAATGCAGCACCTTTTAAAGTCGCACCTAGAAACTTCTTCGCAACGGTAAAACGGTATTCAAAATTGGTTTCAATCCGCATGGTTCCAAGTTGGTCGAGCCCAAAAAATGCCCTCCTCAGCGTATCACTGCGTAAAATACCTCTATCATAGTTCCCGGGCCCGATGGTTCTTGCCTGCCAGGCTCTTATGCCGCTTGATCCACCAGCAAAAAACTGCTTTTCAAAAGGTATACCGGTTAATACTGAATTTCCATAAGCATAAGCTACGCCTGCATTTAAACGCGCAATAAACTGCCGATCACCGCCTAAATGTTTATACCACCTCAAATCAACTTCAGGGCGCATGTATTGGTTAAATGGCAGGCCCAGTATTCTTGCTGGTTGGTTATTTGCCGGATCACCTTTTTTGCCAATTAATGCGGATACCCCCTGCAACATATTTCCTGCGATATCCATACCGGCCCGTAAATAAACAAAAGACCGGTATTCATTTAATTTATTTGCATTTAAGGTATAGGTATATTTCATGCCCAGTGTTAAATCTTTACGACCTAGCAATGTGGAATAATAAAGGTTGTTCAATACGGTTTGCTCATCAACGTTAGGGTCTAAGTAGCCAAACCGGTATTCGAAATTCAAAGGTGTAAACGAATGTAATTTAGATTTGGTTTCAAACCAATCGTAAGTAATGGAGTTGATAAAAATCCTTCTAACCGATACATCTTTCTGAAGTGCATAAATGTAGCTTGATGCAAAAGTAGTGTGTGGCATGCCATTCCCTCCCAAAACCGGATTATAGAAAGGAATCATTAACCGTGGTACAGTGATACTCGAACTGATTGAAAAATCGCGCTGATAAATATCGCTAAAGGGTTTGGCACCGTTGCCAATCCTTGATTGCAAACCACCTTTTACCTGAAGTTCAAATCGTTCGGCCCCTCTGAAAATATTGTTATTGGTATACGTATTTCCGATGGTAAAACCTACTGTACCGCCATTAAAAGGCACCTCCCCTTCCACGCGGTTACTCATCACCTTTTGTGGAATAAGCTGAATTACCGTATTTATTTTGTTTGAAGTACTGTCCCTCCGGTAATAATCGATCTTCACATTTTTAAAAACATTGAGTTCATACAACCGATCGTAAGTAAGGTTTTCATTTCGGATGTCATAAAGATCGCCCTGTTTCAAAAAATCATACCGTACAATGGGGTTTCTGCGGTAGCGCTTGGAAAAATCGGTAAAAATGATACCGTTAATGGTGTCTTTATTGAGCTTATAACGTACCGAATCCGGGAAGCCGTCCGGGTTAGGCGCAATAATCATGTGGGTATATCCAATATTGAACTGCTTATGTTCGCCGTCGTTGGGGTTGGTTACATTCAGGTTCAGGTCAATTTTATTGGTTTTTGAAGTAGGTTCGGCACCATAAACATCGAAATTAACATAGGGTCTTAAGAAATAAAAATAACCGTTTTCTTTCATGATGCGGTAAATCTGTTCCCTTTCGTACGTTAAAGAATCTTCATCGTACTGCATTCCGGTGTGCAGATGGCTTATTTTCGCTTTATTCGATTCGTAAAGGTTTTTAATGTTCGCATTAGGTATCGAATCGGAAATTTTATCTAAAAAATAAGCAGGTCCTGGTTTTGCCGTGAACACAATTTCGGCTTTTTTATCTGCAACCTTTATCGCTGCCTTTACATCGGCCCGGCGGTAGCCCTTGCTTTTTAAAAACTTCTGTATCTGTGTTCTCGAAATCTCGACCAGCGTACTATCCAGAATAGCGGGTGGCGTACCAAAGGGTTTGATATCGCTCGTTTTATACCGGCCATCTTTAGTATTAAACAGGTTGTATAATGGTACCTGGATACTTAGCTTAGAAGCAGGTCTGATATCTTTCTGCACATAATTGTAAGCCTGTTCTTCAAATTTAGCATCCACACTATCTATAGTTACCTTTTTCACTATTGACTGATAGTCTGCAATGTACTTAGTTGATGAGCAGGCCTGAATTAAAACAATAATAAATAGTAATATTGCAGTGCTTTTCAGTTTAATATATATTGAGTTTTGGTATGCTTTCAAAATCACAGATTAGTTTTATAAAATCGTTACATCAAAAAAAATATCGTAAAGAACATGGTTTGTTTATTGTTGAAGGTATAAAATCCATACAGGAATTTTTCCAGTCAAGCTACCAGATCCACACTATATTTTATAACAGCGAGCAATATCATTTGTTACCCAAATTGCCTGCAAATATAAACTTATTTGAAGTAAAGAACGCCGAATTAGAGAAGATTAGTACGCTGCAAACCCCACAGGGCTTTCTGGCGCTTGTTCACATCCCCAAAAACAGCAAACTGGAACTGAATGCCTTAAAAAATCAGTTTACGTTGGTGCTGGATGGCGTCCAGGATCCAGGCAATATGGGCAGCATTATCCGTACGGCAGATTGGTTTGGTTTTAAAAACATCATCTGTTCTCCAGACTGTGTAGAAATATACAACCCCAAAACAGTACAGGCAACCATGGGCTCTCTGGCACGGATCAATATCCATGAAGCAGATTTACTGTCATTGCTGGAAATAAATACCATTCCTGTATTTGGTGCCTTATTAGATGGGGAATCCATTTACAAAACGCAATGGGGAACGGAAGGACTGGTGATTTTAGGTAATGAAGGAAAGGGCATATCGGCAGAGGTGATCAAAAAAATAAATAAGCCGGTCACTATTCCAAGAGTTGGAGCAGCAGAATCATTAAACGTAGCCGTAAGTGCAGCAATCTTTTGTGCTGAATTAGTGCGAGTTCGCAATTAAATTAGATAATTATTTAAATAATGTTTGCGCGCTAACTAATAATTGCTATTTTTGCAGCCTTGAATTTAAGGTCGAGTGGCCGAGTGGCTAGGCAGAGGTCTGCAAAACCTTCTACAGCGGTTCGAATCCGCTCTCGACCTCCATTTGTACAAATAAAATAATTAAAAGGTTATTACCATGGCAGTTACCAGATTAAAAAGAAAAGACAGAAGAAATAAAAATACAGCTCACCAAGAAGTAGCATTTTTAAAAAGAGCAACTAACATTGAGTTAGGAAGCCGCTCTGCACAACCTAAAAACGATCAATTAGCTAAAAACAACGCTGTTTTAGCTGCTTTGGCAAAATAGTTTTTAGCAATTCTTTCTTAAAGATTTAAAGCATCCTTCTGATCAAAGGATGCTTTTTTTGTTTATGGCTAAAGGTCTTCGACAGGCTCAGACTGACAAAGCCTAATCAGGACGTATTAGCAGAAGGGTGGCTATAAAATGAAATATCATAATAAATAAATTCTTTAACGAGCTAACACTTACCGGTTCCAATCTGTTAGTCGTCATTGCGAGGAGAAACGACGAAGCAATCTCTCATACAAGAGCTTATTACTTTAAAGATTGCCTGCATGTTGCAGGCAGGCATCTCAGGATGACAATTTTATATTGATGATAACCTTTTAATAAAGAATATAAAAAACCCCAAAACTTAGTTAAATAAACCCGATTTAGCGTAAAACCCGAAAGCGAGGAACGAGCCAAGGCTTTGAAGTGATAGCGGGACTGACACAGCCAATGGAATACTGACGTTCATTTTCAAAATGTGAAAACTAACATATTTCGGCCATAATTTAGCAAGCTCATCATACTAAACTTATTTCAAGACCCGGAAAAACATCAGACAGCTACTGGATCAGGGTTCCGACTCCTTTAAACCAACGCTTTACAGATGCTTTTGATCAATCCCGGGCCTTCATAAATAAAACCGGTATACAACTGAATCAGACTGGCGCCTGCATCCAGTTTCTCCTGTGCATCCTCGGCCGAGTGTATACCACCAACCCCAATGATCGGGAAAGCTTTATTCGATTTTTCTGAAAGATAGCGGATCACTTCAGTAGAGCGTTCTTTAACTGGTTTCCCACTCAATCCGCCTGTTTCAGCTTTTAAATGCTGCTCTGTAGCCAGGTTTTCCCTGCTGATGGTGGTATTGGTAGCAATAATACCTGCAATTTTCGTTTCTGCAACAATTTCGATGATATCATCTAATTGCGCATCCGTTAAATCAGGTGCAATTTTTAATAAAATCGGACGAGAAATATCATTTTTTCGGTTGCGCTCCTGTAAGGTGTTCAGAATTTTCTTAAGGGGCTCTTTTTCCTGCAGTTCACGTAAACCTGGGGTATTTGGCGAACTTACATTCACTACAAAATAATCTACCACATCGAACAGACGGTCGAAACATTTGATATAATCGCTTACTGCATCTTCATTTGGGGTAGCCTTGTTTTTACCGATATTTCCGCCTACAACAATATCAGGATGTTTATCTTTTAACAAGCGCAACCGTTCTGCCATTACATCCACACCTTTATTATTAAAGCCCATACGGTTAATCAAGGCTTCATCATCAGGCAGGCGGAACATCCGGGGTTTATCGTTTCCAGGCTGTGGCATCGGTGTTACCGTACCTACTTCGATAAATCCAAAGCCTAAATTACTAAGTGGCTCTACGTATTCGCCATTTTTATCAAATCCCGCAGCCAAACCAACAGGATTTCTGAATTTTATGCCAAAAACTTCCCGTTCCAGACCTTTAATATGTACATCAAAACTGCTACGGATAATGGTTTTGCCTAGCGGAAAATTATCATTAAACCATTTTAACCGTTTGACTACAAAATAATGTACGTTTTCAGGGTCAAACTTGAAGAATATTGGTTTAATAAGGCGATACATGCCACGAAGATAAGAACTTATAGGTAATTATGGAAGATGGAAAATGTAAAATGGATGACGAACCTTTCAATAGCCCCATAAGTTCACTAGTTCATTTGCCATTTGTTCATTTGTCTGGGGCACTAAGTACAAGTTTTATATACAACTTTAGTTGATGGTTTGATAGCCACGAGTGATCATTACGAATGACCCGTAATCAATTCCCTATAATCCATGCGATAAACATTTCGCCCATCAACTATGAACCATCAAACCATGAACCTTGGCAACCTGCATGTAAATGAATAAAGCAATGAATCAACTTCCGCCCTCATCCATTTCCCATCCTACATCTTCCATTTTCCATCTTCCATCTTCCCTTTTCCATCTTCCCTTTTACATCTTTAGTACGCTGCCGTAAACTGCTCCTGGTGGTGCGCGTTATTTTCCAGCTCATCAGCAATTACAATCGCTAAATCTTCTACTGATAAAATAGAACGACCCTCTTCATTGAAAACCGGACTGGTTTTACCTAAACGATATTTCCCGGTACGGCCAGTAGTAATGCCTGGATGCATCTCAATTGCCGGACTAAAAAATAACCAATCCAGCTCTTTCTCCTGTTTCAGCGTGTTAAAATAATCCCTTACAGCCGTTGCGCCTGGCTTGATTTCAGCAGGGAAATTCGGTCCATCTACAACCTGTTGACCGTCAATCTGCAATGTACCTGCTCCACCAATAAAAATGTAACGTTTAATGCCCGATGTTTTTACTGCAGCCTGAATAGCATTTGCGCCTTCTAGGGTATCGTTATATAAATTTGGGTTGGTCCACCCTGCATTAAAAGCACTTACTACAGCATCAGCACCTGCTAAAACTGCTGCTAATTTTTCAGTATCCAAAACATCTGCTGCTACCTTACTTATCTTTTCATCGCTACTTTCAATTTTTGCCGTATCGCGTGCAATGGCAATCACTTCGTTTCCACGACTTACCAGTTCGTTTAAAATCGCTTTGCCTACAAATCCGGAGGCGCCTATCAATGCTACTTTCATGTTATTTAATTTTTAATTTATGTATATATTATAAATTGTAATGTTTTTTATTACAGTTGTATGCAAAAAAAATTATTCAAACCTGGCTGCAAAATCTGCCAATGTCTGTTTTGATAAATTTGCGATCAGCGCATGCTCTGCAGCGCTGTACAGCGTATCTAAATGTTGGTTAATCTGCCTGCCGACCGGACATTTAGGATTCGGTTCATTTTTATGCTGTCCCAACAACATATTGCCACTTCTAACCGACTGATAAACTTCGCCCAGATTAATATCTTTGGCATTTTTAGCCAGGAATGAGCCTCCCCCCTTACCTTCTTTACTCTCCACAAAACCATGTTTACGCAGATTCATAATTTCTTTACGTACTAAAACAGGGTTGACATTGATGCTACCTGCCAGGTATGCAGAACTCACCACATTGCCTTTCGCCTCATTTAATAAGGTTAAAATGTGTAAGGCAATCGGAAACCTACTTGTGCTCATCTGTAATTATTTTTATTACAGTACAAAGATAATAAGGTTTTATAGAAATCAAAATTAATTTTTCAATTCCACAATAATTGCCTCTTCACTTCCCTACCGTTTACTGATTTTAAAAATCTCCGTCATTTCGACTGTAGCGCAGCGAAATGGAGAAATCTTTGAACTATGTAGAAAGATTTCTCTACTGCGGTCAAAATGACGACTTTTCGCGGCTTATCATTTCGCTAGGATTCTTCTGTCACTAATATTGATCAGAATAACAGTTTTTCCTATTTGACTTTCCACCAAAAAAAAGCCTTTAAATTTCGTACTTTTGCAGCCGAAATGATTTCAATAAATAATTTAACTTTCCTGATTGGCTCAAGGGCCTTATACGATGACGCAAACTGGCACATCAAACCTGGCGACAGAGCTGGTTTAATTGGTGCCAATGGAACAGGAAAATCAACACTTTTAAAAATAATTGTAGGCGAGTACGCACCAAGTTCGGGTACGGTTTCCATGTCTAAAGACCTGAAAATTGGCTACTTAAACCAGGATTTACTTTCTTACGAATCCCACCATAGCATTTTGCATGTGGCCATGGAAGCTTTTGAGCGCCAGAACCAGTTGCATGATGAAATTGAAGAACTGCTAAAAAAAATCGAGACCGATTACAGCGAAGAGGTTTTATTTAAATTAAGTGATAAACAGCAGGAGTTTGAAGCTTTAGATGGCTATAACATCGAATATAGGGCAAACGAAATTCTGGCTGGTTTAGGTTTTAGTCCGGCAGATCAGCTAAGGCCGCTAAACACCTTTTCTGGGGGATGGCGGATGCGGGTAATGCTCGCGAAAATCTTATTGCAAACACCAGATATCCTATTACTGGATGAGCCTACCAACCACATGGATTTACCTTCCATTAAGTGGCTGGAAAACTATTTAATGAGTTTTGAAGGTGCCATTGTAATTGTATCGCACGATAGATATTTCCTGGATAAGATTGTAAACCGTACGGTCGAATCGCGCAAAGGTAAATTAACCGTTTATGCCGGTAACTACAGCTTCTATGTGGAAGAAAAAGCCCTGCGTGGTGAAATCCAAAAGGGCGAATTTAAGAACCAGCAGGCCAAAATTAAACAGGAAGAACGTTTAATTGAACGCTTTAAAGCCAAGGCAAGCAAGGCTAAAATGGCCCAGTCGAGGATGAAAGCTTTAGACAGGATGGAGCGTATTGATGATGTGGATGATGACAACCCAACTGTAAATTTTGCTTTCAAATTCTCCAAACCATCAGGCAGACATGTGGTACGGATAGAACATGCCCATAAAAGTTATCCAAATGTGCATATTTTAGATGACGCTGAAGGGGTGATTGAAAAAGGCGATAAAATTGCCTTGATCGGTGCAAACGGCAAAGGTAAATCTACTTTATTGAGAATGATTGCCGGAACCGAAAAATTTGAAGGCATCTGCGAGACCGGGCATAATGTAACCACCACCTTCTTTGCGCAGCACCAGCTGGAGTCGCTGCATTTGGAGAACTCCATTTTGGAAGAGTTACAGGCATTTGCACCCAAACATACCGATACCGAATTGCGGAGCATTTTAGGTTGTTTCCTTTTTACCGGCGATGATGTTTTTAAAAAGATCAAAGTGCTTTCCGGAGGGGAAAAATCGCGTGTGGCCCTGGCTAAATCATTAACAACAGATTCAAATTTCCTAATTCTGGATGAGCCTACCAACCACCTGGATATCCAATCGGTTAACATCCTGATCCAGGCCTTACAACAATTTGAAGGTACTTTCATTACCGTATCCCACGATCGGTATTTCTTAGATAATGTAGCCAATAAAATCTGGTTTATCGAAAACGGAAAAATTAAACAATATCCAGGTACTTATGCCGAGTACGAAGAATGGAACAGCAAAAGGGTAATTCCGGCAGCTAAACCTATTCCGGTTAAAATGCCGGAGAAACAAAAAGAACAGCCAAAACCGGTTACACCCAACACGACCAACCAGTTAAAAAAACTGAATGACGAACTGCAAAAAACAGAAAAAATGATTACCGAACTGGAGCAGAATGTGAAAAACATTGAAGCTGAACTGGCGGATGAAAATGTTTACGGCAATGCCGAAAAACTTGCCGAGGCAAACAAACGTTATTTAGCGGCCAAACAAGAGTTGGACAACAGCCAAACTAAATGGGAAACACTGGCTGCTGAAATTATGGAGCTGGATGGTTAATTTTAATGTGCAGTCAGATGTTACCATCTGACTGTTAAGTGATCCTTAGAAAATCAAAAAAAATAGAATTTGAATGCAAATTAAGATCAGTGTCAGATAGTAATATCTGACACCACGAGAAAAGCATATTAAGGCCACAGAAATGCTGTGGTTTTTTTGTTGCCACCGAAGCGCAGAAACACAGAAGAAGGTTTTTGTTGTTAGAATCCACTAGCTCGGTCGTCATTGCGAGGAGTAACGACGAAGCAATCTCTCATGCTGGCGATTCTTGCCTTAAATTTTGTTCAATATTTTTTGCCACCGAGACGCAGAAACACG
>NZ_JBIWEB010000001.1:564422-631160 GCF_044762335.1 Pedobacter suwonensis
TCATTGCGAGGAGTAACGACGAAGCAATCTCTCATGCTGGCGATTCTTGCCTTAAATTTTGTTCAATATTTTTTGCCACCGAGACGCAGAAACACGGAAGAAGATTTTGATGTTAGAATCCACTAACGCGGTCGTCATTGCGAGGAGTAACGACGAAACAATCTCTCATGCTGGCGATTCTTGCCTTAAATTTTGTTCAATATTTTTTGCCACCGAGACGCAGAAACACGAAAGAAGATTTTGATGTTAGAATCCACTAACGCGGTCGTCATTGCGAGGAGTAACGACGAAGCAATCTCTCATGCTGGCGATTCTGCCATAAAGATTGCTTCACCGTAAAGTCGGGGCAGGCTGTCGGCTGAAAAAGCCTTCTCGCAATGACGATTCAGCGAAAAGACACATACAGTTGAATCCTACTATTAATCATATTGATTTCTTTTAAAATATATTATTCGATGAAATGAAGCTGCGCCGAAAAATCTTCCGTGTTCATCCTTGTTTCCGCGGTGCCCTTCACAACTCCATTTTGTCCCTTCCCGATAAAACTCTACATTTATCCATGCAGAAAATAGTATTTACGGCTTTATTTTTCATCTCTACATTCGCCTTTGCGCAAAACTATAGCAAGTTTACCAACGAGAACAAAATTTATCTCCCCAATATTAAAACCGTACTTTGCTATAACAGCAATAAAGAGCAGAGCTTGCCTGTTATCATGCTCAATTCGTCAGAAACCATCACACTTTCTTTTGACGATCTACTTGCCGGCACCCAAAATTACTGGTACACCATTGAGCATTGTACTGCAGAATGGGAAACTTCCAAAATCTCAAGCATCGATTATTTAGAAAGTTTTAACGACGACCGCATCATCAATTACCGCTATTCATCCAATACGGCAAGAAAATATACACACTACGAGATCAGCTTACCTAATACGCAAATCCAACCCAAAATAGGCGGAAACTATGTTTTAAAAGTGTATTTGGATGGCGATAAAAATAAACCGGTTATTTCACAGCGCTTTTACCTCCTCGATAATCAGGTGGCCATAGCGGGAGAAGTAACAAATTCCATGCAGGTGGAGAACAGGAATTATAAGCAAAAAATCAACTTTACCATTAACCATACCTTCCCCATCCCTAACCCCTATCAGGATATAAAAGCGGTGGTGATGCAAAATTTTAATGACAATACGATCCAGGTGAATACCAAGCCGGCCTTTGTACGACCAAATCAACTGGTTTATAACGACCTTAATACGAATGATTTTTGGGGTGATAATGAGTTTAGAAAGTTTGATACCAGAAGTTTACGTTACAAAGCAGATAATGTAAAGGATATTTATCGCGATAACTCATCCGTAAACGTGATACTTTTTCAGGATGCACCCCGAACAGTTGGAGCTTTTGCCAACCAGTTTGATGAAAACGGAAACTTTTTTATCCGCAATACCGACGGGCGCGACGATAAAACAGAATCAGAGTATATGAGTGTTCTATTCACACTGAATGCTCCAGCACCTGGCCCTAATGGTGATGCTTATGTAGTTGGCCGGTTTAACAATTATACCATGAGCAATGAAAATAAATTGCTTTACGACTCCAACCGGAAACAGTTTTATGGCAATGTAATCCTTAAACAAGGCCTTTATGATTATGAATTTGCCTGGTATAACAATGACACCAAAACACTGGAAACCAAACCTTTTGAAGGTGCATTTTTCCAGACCGAAAACAGTTATCAGATTTTTGTTTATTACCGCCGCCCGGGTGCGCGTTGGGATACGCTGGTTGGTTTCACCAATTTAAGCAATAAAGTTTCAGACAGAAGGTAAGCAGTAACATTGCAAAATCATAAGCTCAAATGACCTTACATCCCTGATATGGTAAAACCCTTTGCCTGTAACGGTCTAATATAACCAGATACAAGTGGAATTTATTCAAAGATTCCTCACCAATTAGATCCTGAAACCAGTTACCATTGACACCATCCAATAGTGTGGTCGTCCTCTCGACCGAAGCAACGCGGAGTGGAGAGATCTTTTAACATAGTTTAAAGATTTCTCCACTACGGTCGTATGACGATACTTCAATACCATTCAGCTTTTTTAACATCTGTCCATTTATATTGATTTTTATAAAAAGTTATCCATTAAGATGAAGATCGATTTAATTGTCAAATTGACCTTTAAATAACTATACCTACCTTTATTGTTACATAAATTTTCTTTGTTTTAAATGTGGTTATTTACTTTAGTGTTTCAGAAAGTTACCAGATAAACACTAGCAGATCAAGCATATCTAACCAAAAATCATGTTTAACAAATTAATTGCAGCAGCATTAATCATTTATCCCTGCACACAGATTTTAGCACAAACCACCAACGATTCTTACACACAATCCATTAATGGAACCAAATTAAAATTCGATATGCAGGCCATACCGGCAGGCAAATTTAAAATGGGCAGTAAAACAGGAAAACCAGATGAGCAACCCGTTCATGAGGTTAAACTCGATGCCTTCTGGATGGGAAAACATGAAGTAACCTGGGATATTTTTGAACCTTTCCTCTACCGCGATTATGAAAAACAAGCCAGTACAAGCGCTATTCCGGCAGAAGTAGACGCCGTTACCAGGCCTACAAAACCCTATCTCGATATGACTTTTGGTATGGGTAAAGCGAACCAGCCAGCCGTAGCCATGACCCAATATAACGCCATCCAGTTTTGTAAATGGCTTTACATGCGTACAGGTGTTTTTTATCGCTTACCAACAGAAGCAGAATGGGAATATGCCTGTAAGGCCGGAACGGAAGGCAGTTATTCTTTTGGCGATGATGCTTCCAAATTAGGCGATTATGCCTGGTATAAAGATAACAGCGATAACAAAACACACCAGGTAGGGCAGAAAAAACCAAACCCATGGGGATTATTTGATATGTATGGAAACGTGAGTGAATGGACTTACGACCAGTACTTTCCTGATTTCTACAGTAAAAGCAAAGATAAAATGGTTGAAAACCCGGTGGCCATACCCGATAAACTTTATCCGAATGTAGTTCGAGGTGGCTCTTATGACGAAACAGCAAATCATTTAACTTCAACAGCAAGATTAGCTTCTGATCCCTCATGGAAACAGTTAGATCCACAGATTCCAAAAAGCAACTGGTGGTTCCCTGAAGCTCCTTTTGTTGGGATGCGCCTGGTACGCCCGGTAGTAACACCCTCAAAAGCTGATATCGATGCCTATTATAACAAACAACCTATAAAAGACTTTTAACCCTACACTATCTAACCAAAATAAAAAACTAAACACATGAAAAAACCAATCAACCAACAAGATCGTCGCGATTTTTTAAAAGCAACCGCCATGCTGGCCGGTGGCGCCATGATCAGCAGTATTCCCCTGGCCGGTGCATATGCATCCGGATCAGACACCATTAAAATTGCCTTAATAGGCTGTGGCGATCGTGGTACCGGAGCAGCTTTCCAGGCATTAAGCACTAAATTTAACATCAAACTGGTGGCCATGGCCGATGCTTTTCAGGATCGCTTAGACAGCAGCTACCAATCATTAAGTTCTAAATTTGCAGCAAAAATGGATGTTCCGAAAGAACGCCAGTTTGTTGGCTTCGATGCCTATTTAAAAGCAATTCCATTAGCCGATGTAGTGCTGTTAACTACGCCTCCGGGCTTCCGCCCTATTCATTTTGAAGAAGCGGTTAAACAGAATAAACAAATCTTCATGGAAAAACCTGTTGCGGTAGATGCACCAGGCATCAGAAAAGTATTGGCCGCAGCCGAAGAAGCGAAAAAGAAAAAATTAAATGTGGTAGTAGGCTTACAGCGTCGCTACCAGAACAACTACCGCGAATCGATGAAACGCATTAACGATGGTGCAATTGGCGAAATCATGTCGGGCCAGGTATACTGGAACAGCGGTGGCGTTTGGGTACGTCCGCGTACAGCAAACCAGACCGAAATGGAATATCAAATGAGAAACTGGTATTATTTCAACTGGCTATGCGGCGATCATATTGTGGAGCAGCATGTGCATAATATTGATATTGCCAACTGGATCAAAAACGGACATCCGGTTTCGGTACAGGGAACGGGTAGCCGTGCCTGGAGAACAGGAAAAGACTATGGAGAAATTTATGATAACCACTCTATCGAATTAACCTATGCCGATGGTGCGGTAATCAATAGCCAGTGTCGCCATTTCGAAGGCATCAGTAACCGTGTAGATGAAACTTTTCAAGGTACAAAAGGTAAAATTTACCTTTCAGGCAGTAACCAGGCCATTATGAAAGATTACAGCGGCAAAGAATTGTATAACCACAACACCAAAGGTAACGCCAATCCTTACCAAACAGAACACGATGAATTGTTCGATGCGGTTTCGAAGGGCGAATATAAATTCAGTAATGTAGACTATGCTGCAACCAGTACATTTTCGTCGATTATCGGTCGTTATGCTACTTACTCTGGCCAAACCATTAAGTGGGATGAGGCTTTGGCTTCCAACATTAGTTTGATGCCAGAGCGTTTGGCATGGGATGCTAATCCGAAGTTAATGCCTGACGACAAAGGACTATATCCAATCGCCATGCCCGGACAAACCAAGGTAATCTAAAACTAAATTGATGCGTTGCAGCTTTTTGCTTTTCATTTTACCATTCATATTTGCTTTCTCCCTGAAAAAAGAGTTGAAGCAGTATAAAATTGAGGGTTTTGCGCAGGGGACCGATTACGCCATTATGTACTATGCCACTGATAGTGTAGCCACTAAAGCGGGCATAGATAGTTTACTAAACGAAATTGATTTATCGATGTCGCTTTACAAAAAGAGATCTTTGATAAATCAATTTAATGCTGCCGAAAAAGAGATTAAACCCGATCGTTTCATGAACGACGTGCTGAAACGGAGTTTCGAGATCAATCAGGATACGAGGGGCATTTTCGATATTACGGTTGCCCCATTGGTACAAGCCTGGGGTTTCGGGCCAAAAGAGGCTAAAAAGGAACCTGATCCGGCGGTTATCAAATCAATACTGGCTTGTGTGGGCATGAAAAACCTGAAACTGAAGGATGGCCGGTTAAGCAAATTAAAGCCGTGTTTGCAAATCGATCTAAATGGAATTGCACAAGGTTATAGCGTCGATTTAATTGCCGCTTATCTCGAACAAAAAGGAATTAGACAGTATGTGGCTGAACTGGGCGGCGAAATTCGCATTTCCGGACCTAAACCCAATGGCGAAGCCATGAAAATTGGTGTTGAAGGTCCGGATAAAGATGGAACGCCAGTAATCAGGCATATCGCTGCGATAAATGCTGGCGCCATTACCACTTCGGGCAACTACCGCAAATTCCATCAAAGCGGAAAGAAAAAAATTTCTCACCTGATCGATCCTAAAACAGGTTATCCTTTAGATAATGAAATGATCAGCGTTACCGTTTACGCCAATGATGCCATTACTGCCGATGGATATGATAATGCCCTAATGGCGATGCACCTTAAAGATGCCATGGCCTTTGTGGAAAGCAGAAAAAACCTCGAAGCTTATTTTGTATATCGCCAAAAAGATGGCAAAGTGGCTGATACCCTAACCAGGGGATTTAAAAAATTAATTACACAATAAGACCTATCCGTTTAAAAACCAACCGATGAAAAGAAGTGAATTTATAAGAAACAGCTTATTAACTGCTGGTGCAATAACCACCGGAGCAGGAATTACCAATAGTTTTGCGGCCGAAAAACCAAATATGGCATTAAGTGATAAGGTTTTTAATATGGACTATGCACCGCACCAGGGCATGTTCCAAAACCATGCAGGCAAAAGCTTTTTAGATCAGATCCAATTTATGTACGATAAAGGTTTCCGTTCGATAGAAGATAACGGTTACCTGGGCCGGTCTGTTGAAGAACAGGAGAAAATCGGCAATTTATTGGCAAAACTCGGCATGCGCATGGGCGTTTTTGTGGTAGATGGTGGCGATAACTGGAAAACCTCTTTAACTACAGGCAAAAAAGAGTTTAAAGATAAATTTGTGGAAACCTGCAAAAAATCGGTGGAAGCCGCCAAACGCTGTAATGCCAAATGGCTTACCGTAGTGCCAGGATTTTATGAGCGTAACCTGCCTTACGGGAACCAGTTTGCCAATGTAATTGATGCCATGCGTGCCGGAGCCGAAATTTTTGAACCACACGGTTTGATTATGGTGTTGGAAACCTTGAGCGATACACCTGAACTTTTCCTGCAAAAAACAAATGAAACCTATGCCGTATGTAAAGCGGTTAAAAGTCCTTCTTGTAAAATTCTGTATGATATTTACCATATGCAACGCACCGAAGGCGATTTAATTAAAACCATCGACCGCTGCTGGGACGAAATTGCCTACATCCAGATTGGCGATAATCCGGGCCGAAAAGAACCTACAACCGGAGAGATCAATTATAAAAACCTCTTCAAACACCTGCATACCAAGGGCTACAAAGGTGTGATGGGTATGGAGCATGGCAATTCTAAAGGTGGCAAAGAAGGTGAGCTGGCTGTTATTTCGGCTTATAGGGCTGAGGATAATTTTTTGTAAATATACAACTAGATGGGTCGTCATTCCTATGCACTCCGTCATTCCCAACTTGATTGGGGATCGTAATGCATTGTACCGGGTTTGCCAGCTGCATTAAGATTCCCGTCTGCACGGGAATGACGCATGGTTCAGAGGCAATCGTCATCCCCAACTTGATTGGGGATCGTAATGCTTACTAAAGGTTTTACGGTTCTCAGAGATAAACTGAATATTTTAACGTTAAACATCACAAATCCTCATTAAACAAATCCAGCCATTGAGGATTGTTATCGCTGATCAACTTAATTTTCCAACCCCTATTCCATTTCTTTAATTTCTTCTCTTGCGCGATCGCTTCTCCAATGCTAGAATAGAACCTAAAATAAACCAACTTAATACAATTGTATTTGGCAGTAAAGGAAGTGGGGTATCTTTTGCACCTGTGTTCAATTACTCTTGAATGTATATCAGAGGTAACACCGATATAATAAACCGTGTTAAAAACATTGGTCATAATTTAAACACAACCACCGCGTTCCATGTATTAAAAATACATGATTTCTCTTAAATTTTTATGTGTTACATCATCAAACATTCGCTTCATCTCAAATTTATTTAGGCTAGCATCAATCTTAAGCTGCATTAGGATTCCCGTCTGCACGGGAATGACGCATGGATGAGATGCAACTGGCATTCCCAACCCCTCCACGCCGTGGTCTGTGTCCCCACAGACCAAAATATCATCTCTTCCCCTAGCCCACTTTCAACACCCATACCGAAACACTGCCTGCATTGCAGTGAAACTCTGCCCTGCCATTTTCACCAATAACTAATTCCTGCTTGCGGTAGCCCAAAGCATCAACAAAGGTTTTTCCGGCAAAGTGTTTACCGATTTCCATTTCTTTAAAGCCTTCCTCACCGGTGCTCAGCAACACGGCTAGGCCACTGTTTTCATGCTCTTCATCACCGGCACGGGTCCATCCTACGCAAACGCCATGGTCAAAATAATCACGTTGCTCGCCATAAGCCCGGGTTGTACGAATCTTACTCATGGTTTCTACTGCAGTGATAGCCACCAGTTCTACATGCACTTCATCACCCTCTTTGTCTTTATCGTCATAAATCCCTCCATACAAATCAGGAAAGAATAAACACGGAATGCCCTGCACGCGCAACAGGATCATGGCATAGGCCAAAGGCCTGAACCAAAAATCGACGTAAGATTCCAGCGCCTGTAAAGGTTGCGAATCATGATTATCTACAAAGGTTACCGCCAGATCGGGCTTTACCTGTACCAGCGTTCCGTCGAAAATCGTCCGCATATCAAAATCTTCTTCCTTACTCGCCAGGAAAAAATTATGGTGCAAAAGTGAATCGAATATTTGTGTCCGTCCGCCGGTAATCTCAATGTAATTCAACTGCCCGGCGATGTCCACTACATTCCAATCTTCAGCTACAATAAAAAATTCGCGATTAAATTTTTGATTCAGGTGATCAATCCACTCTACAATAAAATCAGGATTGATGTGTTTAACGGCATCTAACCTAAATCCATCCACTTTGGTAGTCTCTACGATCCATTCGCCCCAATATTTTAATTCTTCAACTACTGAGCGATTACGAAAATCGATATCGTTGTACATCAGGTAGTCGTAATTGCCAAATTCAGTAGATGGTACCTCTTCAAAACCTTCGCCTAAATAGTTTTGGATGGAATAGATATTCGTTTGTTGAACATCTTCGGCCCAATCCACTCCACTAAAGCACTCATGGTTCCAGATAAATTCAGAGTATTTACCTTTCCGGCCGGGGAAAGTAAATTTTGTCCAGGCTTCGATCTCGAAAACATCACTGGTAAATTCATTTCGATCTTCAGGATTTACGGTCCGAACGGCAATTTTCTCCAGTTCATCGCCACCTGCTTTGTGGTTAAATACAACATCGGCCAGGGCGCCAATCCCATTCTCATGTAGGGCTTCAATAGCTTTTATATATTGGTCTTTCGAGCCATATTTAGTATTTACACTTCCTTTCTGATTGAACTCGCCCAAATCGAAAAGATCGTAAACCGAATAACCAACATCATATGTAGCATTGTTCGATTTATAAGCTGGTGGCAACCATACCGCGGTTACCCCTATCTCTTTTAAATGACTTGCTTCGGCAGCTACCTTAGTCCATAAATTTTGTTCTTCGTTATAATACCAATGGAAAAATTGGATAAGCGTTTGATTTTGCATTAATTAGGATTTTTATAAAAGATAACATGACAGGCGATGAATTGTTTTTATACCATGCCTTAACCTATTTCCCGCTGATCTCGCAAATCACCACAGAATTCTTATTGTACCATTACTAGCGCAAGTCTTAGCGCATGACGAATCGATTGAGGGAAGATCATTTCGTCATTGCGAACTGAAGCTTGGACTACGCGTTGGAGTGAAGCAATCTTTGTTGACTATAGCCACGGAAACACAGAAATCAAGGAGCAGTAAAGTTTTCCGTGTTATTCGTGGTTCCGTGGCAAACATCATGATTAGGCACCCGCGGAGAAGAATAATGATCATAGAAAAGTTAAAAGCAATTTCCCTGCGCCAGAGCCTAATTCTAATACCATTTTCACCACATTTTACTTACTTTTGCCTCAAATGAGTTTAAAAAAGAAATTTGCCAGAGAAAGTTTTACCATTATGAACGAATTGGTACTACCCAATGATACCAATACCTTAAATAACCTGATGGGCGGGCGTTTGCTCCATTGGATGGATATTGCAGCGGCAATTTCAGCTCAAAAACACTGCAATCGTATCGTGGTAACCGCCTCGGTTGATAATGTTTCTTTTAAACAGCCCATTAAATTAGGCGATGTCATTACCATCGAAGCCAAAGTAACCCGGGCTTTTAATACCTCGGTAGAAGTTCGTTTAGATGTATGGGCAGAGAATATCCCAAGTGGTGCACGCCAGAAAAGTAATGAGGCCTATTATACCTTTGTTGCAGTTGATCAGAGCGCACGTACCATACCTGTGCCCGAACTAATTCCGGAAACGCCAGAAGAAATTGATTTATTTGATGGTGCCCTGCGGCGCAGGCAGTTACGTTTGGTTTTAGGCGGAAAAATGAGTCCTGATGAGGCCAGCGAACTCAAGGCACTTTTCTTTAAAGCTTAATTTTTTTCAACAAATTCCTTTCTGCTTGGTTTGATTATTTTACATTAGTGTTTACCTTACGCTAAAAAATATGACAACTTATACCATACTTATTATTTTAAGCGGATTAGTCATCTTCTCTTATCTGTTTGATTTGGTGGCCAGTAAAACCAAAGTACCCTCGGTTTTATTGCTGTTGTTACTGGGCATTGGCCTGCGTTTCCTGGTCGATTACCTCAAAATACAAACCTTTAATTTCCTCTCCATTTTACCCACACTCGGTACCGTAGGTTTAATCCTCATTGTTTTTGAGGGTTCACTGGAGCTGAAATACGATCGCGAAAAAAACAAAGTCATCAAAAGCGCTTTTTTCTCTGCCTTAACCATTTTACTCGCAACAGCATCTATCATTACGCTGATTATTTACCAGATTACCCATAAAGATTTATATACCTGTATTGCCAATGCCATTCCTTTTAGCGTCATCAGTTCGGCCATTGCCATACCCTCTGCTGCCGCGCTGGGAAGCCAGGACCGGGAATTTGTCATTTATGAATCTTCCTTTTCCGATATCCTCGGTATTATCATTTTCAACTTTGCCATTACCAATCACTCCATTACCACATCGGCCTTTATAGGCTTAGGCTTGAGCACTTTTTTAATTATTTTATTATCGGCCATTGCCTGCGTGGTGCTGCTTTATGTAATGGGGAAACTGGTGCACCACATTAAATTTTTCCTGATTATTTCCATATTGATCCTGGTTTATGCCATTGGTCAGTCGTACCATTTATCCTCACTGGTGTTGATTTTGAGCACCGGATTATTTCTGAACAATGCCGATACCATCCGGAATGCCTGGTTCAGGAGTGTGTTTCTGTATAAAAACCTGTCTGCAGATTTATCGCAATTGTATCAGCTCTCTGCCGAAAGTGCCTTTATTTTAAGAACGTTTTTCTTTGTTATTTTTGGCTTCACCATGAACATCAGCGAGCTGAACGATAAGCCCGTACTGGCCAATGGTTTTTTCATTTTGCTCACCATTTTCGCGGTTCGGTTTTTCTTTTTAAAGGTATTTAAAAATGGCGCCCTTAGCCCGATCGGTTATATTGCGCCACGCGGTTTGATTAGTATTTTACTTTATTTTAACCTGCCTAAATCGCTCAAAATTGTTGAGGTTGGCCCTTCTTTCCTGTTTTTAGTGGTATTGGGCACCAGCCTGGTGATGACTTTAGGCATTACCCTAAGTAAAAATAAAGCCGAAGAAACGCCTACGGTTTAAATGAAGCCGAAATGTTTTTTATTTTCTGTAGTTCGGTTATTGGGTTGGTATTTTGCTGATAATAAACCGAGAAATAATCGAGATCAGTTTGGTGTTCTGCATACTTCGCGGCATCGCCGTTAATTTTAAAGTTTGCAATACTCGGGTTAATGGCTTGTATGGGTGCAGCGATGATGTTACCGGTAATATTTACCATGGTTGTAACTACATGTCCGCCTACCTCTTCACCCAGTGTCGGGTCTTTTTCGCCCCATTTCCGAACAATAGCGCCATCTGCACGTTTCTCAAAGTTATCTGCATTCCAGGGGTCATACTTCAAAAACTGAATGATACTGGCTTCCTTTTTCGGGGTTCTGATTTTAATGGTTTTGATCTGATCCTCAGGTAAAGTAACCCGGACTACCCTCCACAATCATCACTACGCTAGCCGAATCTGCTTTATACAGCAGCCCTTTTATCACATCAGTTTTTGTTTTTACAATGGCTAGGTAGGGCTTAATGCCCTGCGACCTGCTTTCGTTTACAAATAAACAAGCGGCCAGCGTCATAAACGTTGCAATGATTTTTTACTTCATTTGGAGGATGTTAATGGTAGATAAAACTATTCATAAAAACTGAAACAGCCAACTGAAAACTTTAGCGCCTAGCGTGAAAAACTCCTAACTTTAGTACTTGGCACCAGGCGCTCAGCAGGAAAACTCCAAACTAAAACTCCCAGCTCCAAACTAATCAGCGCTCAGCAGGAAAACTCCCAACTCCAAAGTCCCAACTCCAAACTAATCAGCGCTCAGCAGGAAAACTCCAAACTCTAAACTCCCAACTCCAAACTTAACTGCACAGCATTAGGCGCTTAGCATGAAAACTCCCAGCTCCAAACTCCCAACTCCAAACTAATTTCCCATTTCCAATATCTTATCAAATTCAGTAGCCTTAAGCGGCATTACCGATAAACGCCCCTGCCTGATTAATGAAATATCAGCTAAGCTCGGTTCGGCCTTAATCTGCTCTAAAGAAACCGGGTTTTTCAACGTTTCTACCGGAGCTAAATCGACCACCACCCAATTGGTATCATCAGTGGTAGGATCCTGGTAAAACTCTTTTACAACCTTGGCAATACCCACCACGTTTTTACCTTCGTTACTGTGGTAAAAAAGCACCAAATCGCCCTCTTTCATAGCTTTCAGGTTATTACGGGCCTGGTAATTCCGCACGCCATCCCAAAAGGTACGGCCATCTTCATTAAATTTTTCCCAACTGTATTTAAAAGGCTCTGATTTTACTAACCAATGGTTCATGCTGCTTTGTATTTGTTTCGATTATTTTACCCTCAAAACTAAGAAAAGGGAATGGATTAGGAAATAGGTTGGATAGATAAGCGATAACCAGATAAAATGAGATACTTACTGATGTGTAATTATGGTTTCCCTTATTGAAGACTAAAATGAAATTTATAGTTTAGTAAAATCTAATCGTTATACACTCAATCATTTTCTATTTTTAAAAAGGTTCTTTGACTAAGTGCGCTTAACGAGTATAAAATTAAGAATTATGTTTACTAATTATATTGCTATACCTTTACGGAATTCGCCTCAATTTTAATCTGAATTAACAATGAACAAATTAACATTCTCTAAAGGCAAAGCCATCGTTTGCCTCATCCTGATGTGCCTGTTATTGGCACAAAGCTGTAAAAAAGACCTTTTACTACCCAAAAAAACCGAAAACAGCTCCACCGATAAAATTCGTTCCATTTCCTATTCTCAATTCGTAAGTGCCATAGACCTCAACTCTACCGGAAGTTTAAAAGCAGTACTGTCTGGCCAAAAAGCAAAAGTTATGAGCACCCAGGCCCTACCAGGAAATCTTGACTTGGAGATGGATAGTGTAAAAAAACTTACCCTTGGAGATACGATAAGTTATGTAATTGCGATTAAACCTCAAACATCCAGGTCAACTACTTTTCAGAATCTGACCATACAGGTAATCCAAGACAAAACCACCGCTTTTTTATCAACTTATTATCCGGAGAAGGAATGGCTGGACAACTGGCGGAAAAAGCTAAAAACTAAGTTTAAAGGAACCATCGTATTCAATAAAATATATTTAGAGGATATTTCCCTGAATGATAAAATAAATACCACTGGATTAGCTAACCGTGATGGGAAATTAAAAGATAAGTTGCTTGCTACCATAAGTGGAAATTCCGGTTATCGAGATGTAATTAGCCTCGCTCCGGGAGAATGTGAATTTTATGATGTATTTACTGTGGTGGCCTATCCATGCTCTACAGGCGATATGCCAGGCCATTGTCCTTGGGAAAGCGATGGTGGCTTAACCATGGGTATGTTAGATTATCTTCCAGGGTATAGGGTTGATAAAAATACAGTGATAAATTGTGCAATGCCAAATTTTCCGACAGGAGGTGGCAGTAGCGGTGGCGGCGGTGGTAGTACAACACCTAATACTCCTGGCACCTACAATCCTTGTGATGGTACGCCACAGCCGGTAGGTCCGGGCGGTATATCGTTTGAAAGAGGCGCCAGGCTGATGGTTGCTGCTCAAACAGATTGTGATGAAATATCTGGTCCACCTGTAGTCACAACCACCCAAACGCCGCAACAGTATTTTATCAATTATTTCGATCCCGATGGAGCGGAACTGAGCTTTATTAATAATCCATTGAATGGTGAAGCAGTTATCGAATTAAGTAAATACTTAATAAAAAATGGATCGTCAATAGATAATACTAATTTCGTTCACTGGTCTTTGAGATATTTGATTGAAAATCCAGAAACCATTTGTAGAGAGTTAATAGACAATAATACGTTAACCATCAATTTGCCAAATTTAGATGTTTCAGAATTAAACGGATATCCAAAATTCAAAGCTTTAGTTAATGATTTGCCAAATTTCCTTACGCATTATCCTAACATTCTTAAAGCTTTAAGTTTAACAACAGGGCTTACAGAAAAAAGAATCAGGGAGCTAATGCAACCAGGTAAAGGCCCCAAAGTGATAGTGATTAACAACCTAAAAGATGGTAACGGAAACGACGTTGTGGGGCAATTTGATGACAAAAATAAAATTTTGAAAATTGATAATGGATACGTCAACGATTTAGATATAGCTAATACCCCTACCAAATATCAGGCACTTGGCTTAATTTTGACGATAACGACATTACATGAATTTGTCCATTTTGGAAGAGATGCCAACAATTTACCAAAAAGAATGGCAGGAGTTGTAACAGGTAAAGGTTCTTATGAAGCAGGCTGGTACTTCGAAGATATTATTGCGGCCCCAGGTTCTAATAGATTAGAGCCTTCCAATGCACAAGAATGGTTAAGATATTATAGAGTAAAATCAAGACAATAAATGAAGAACAAAACATACCTTTTCCTGATATTTTTATGCTTAATCGCATGTAAAAGTAGTATTAAGTCACGCACCCAAGCAAGTGATACAAACGAAGTTATAAGTGAAATATTAGACGACAATCAACTATTTAATAATCTAACCGCAAAGCCAGATACTATATTTATCATTAAAACAAAACTTGTTAATGAGAATTGGCCAGATAGAACAAAAAAATTTAACATAGGATATATTAATTCTGATAAAATGAATGAAGACATCATCGATCTTAGTCCAAACTCTTTTAATAATCACAGAATAAGAATTGATTTTGGAAAAATCTTTCTCCAGAACGATACTGCAAAAGTATCTTTTGGGATCTATGAATTCCAAAAATTTACGATTTATGATTATAAATTATGTCATAAGCTGAATCATTGGTCAATTTACAGTAGAACGAAAAGAACACACTAGGCTAATAAAATGTCTTTAAATCTTTATGATGAGATATATAATGGCTTTAGTTTAATTTATTTGACTTGTATAGATACTGCAATGAGACAAAGCCATTAAAAAGATCTGATGATAAATTATTCAAAATTTATTTCTTTAAATAATTTTGAAGAGATTAGGGATATCGAACGGCTATATGTATTCAATGAATCGACATTAATTTTTCAATTATTGAAATAACAGAGAAAGATTGATATTTAAAAGTCGTTTAATAATCTAGGATCATTTGTTAACAGCTTAAATTCTATACTGCCTTTTGAAACAGTTCGAAAATGCCTATATAGTTTAAATAATCAGCCTACCGGGCTGGATGGCTTATGCTTTTATTATTAATATCGATAAAACTACCAAAGCACAAGTCAGGCCAAGGCGTAAGGCTATGAGCGCGCTAAGACTCGTGCTGGTTGGGGATATAAACCTTTTGAAACAATAATCAACATAAAAGCTAAATTATATGGCCATTTATAATTGTAAAGCGAAAACATTGTTTTTTTTAGGCTTTACGTTTTCGTCTTTAATGATTTCCTGCATCAATAAAAAAATAAATTTCGTTCCGTTAGAAAAATTTAATAGATACGATAGTCTAGATTCTGAAAATGGTAAAGTGATCTATCATAAATCTGATTATTATATCGTTGAAAATTTTCAGGGGTTTAAACAATCAGAATCGACTATAGATAGTTTTATTAATACCCAGAATATTGAAAAGTTTAAGAAGGTATCGGACTATCAAATTGTTTTTTACAAAGCTTCCAATAAAACCAATTTAAAAAATTTATCAGAAAACCCTCGTGATTTAGATCGCTACTCTCAAGATAACGATATGATTTTAATCTACTCTTGGATGAACGGGAAATTCTTGGGGAAAACAAAGTGGAAAAATGGAGAAATTATTTCGCCAACTGGTAAAATAATTGTTGAATAATTAACTAACCATTACTAACAAAAGTCTTAGTGTTTACGCTAATACGCTAGATAGCCTTGTGCTGTCATTATTAATCATGATAAAACTACCAAAGCAGTCAGGCCAATGCTTAAGGCAATCGGCGCTAAGACTTGGGCTAGAATGGAGCAAATAAAATGATATACTTACTTATGTGTAATTGCGGTTTCCCGTATTGCAAAAAGATTTTATTAAAATACCTTTATGTTAATTTTCAAATATCTCATCCTAAATTAAATCTCCAGTGACAAATGCTGAATAAATAATTGAATATGTTTTGCACAAGCAATTAAAACCTTTGATAGGGAAACATAGGTAGGAAGAAGGCAATTGATGGTATATAGAATTTTACATACTTTTATATCTATTTTATAAATACGCTACTCTCATTCGCCAATCTGCCCAGTTCCGGGTAACTAAGCGCTACAGCATAGCATTTATATCTTAGTTTCAAGAAAAATAAACAAACCAATTATTAATAACGATTATGAAAAAAACAATTACCTTTTTTATTGTACTATTTTCAGGTGTCAATATTTATGCCCAGGAAAATGTTGATTTATTGACATATGAAAATACCCAAGACATTAATTTTTTTAGCTCAATTAAAAATGGTGCGCAGGTAAAAGAGTATGTAACGGTTAGTAAGAATAGTGTAAAGATTGGCGACACGTTAATATTAGGAACGCCCACTTCTCAAGAAATGAACACCAGGACTTATTCAGGAAGTTATGGCACCAAGGCAAGAGGAGGTGTGGCACAATCAAGAAGCACCGCTAAAAAAACTTACGAATTCTTACAAATGGGTAGACCTGCCGGGTTTGGAAGTATTATGGCTGCTATGAATGGAGATGCGCAGAGTATGGCAGATAATAGTTTAAAAAATACTTCTGTAGTTGTCAATGAAATAAAAACATATCACAGGGGTAGTAAAAATAAACCTTTATATGTTGTTATGGTTTTAGGTGAAATAAATGGGAGAGCTTTTGGCATAAATAAATATTTAAGTGTAATGGATACAGAGTTAGCTATTGAGTCTGGTGAAGTTTTACTAAAAAACAGAAAGATGACTAGAGATGAGGCTATTGCGAAATTAAAAGAGGCAAAAGAATTAATGGAAATTGATATGATGAGCAAGGAGGACTTTGAAAAACTAAAAAAAGAACTTGCTCCTATCATTACTTCTAAACCGCAAAACTAACACTTACTGTAAACCACCTTTTTTCAAATGAACGATACAATATCGAATTTCCTAAAAGCATTAAATGAGGTTGAAAGGGTTGATTATATTACTCAACGAGTAACATTAGTTGATGATATTATTAATATAAACGGAGATACCTTTTCAACTTATGAAAATAATTTTGTTACAAAACTAAATGAGAAATATGCAATTTTAAACCATATGAAATTGATAGCAGAGCCTAAGGAGTTAATTCGTCAATTTCAAATCCCAAAAAAATATGCATATTCTGATATTAGTGATAGTAGGGTTGAAAAAAGTGTAAATGATATTTGCAGTCTACTTGGAAACGAAGCAAATCCATTTGAAGAACTTTACCTCATTCCAGATTTTATCATACACAAAGATGAAACTGATAAAAGTCCAATGAACCAAAGGCTAATTGTTGAAGCTAAACAGAACTTAATCTAAGCTATAAAAAGTTCATTTGGGATTTTTTCAAGCTGAATTTATATCTAAATAAATTTAATTTTCAGAATGCTATTTTTTTGTCAATTAATACTCCAAAAAAGACAATTTACAATTATATTTCAAATTACTTGAGAGATAGATTATATCTACCTGATGTTTACAGAAAATTATGTATTATCACTAAAGAGAATTTTGAGAGCGAAGCAGATGTAATTTCATTCCAAGATTTTTTCGATGAGCGATATAAAAGAAAAAAACAATGACCATGATTTCGAGATAGTAGGGCTAAACGAAAAAGTTCAAAGATGGTTCTCCGATTGAATGTATTTGCGAAATTGGAAAAGTTGTAGTTCGTTGCCAATTGTCTCAGCGTTTACGCTAGTGGGCTGGATAACTTATGCTGCCATTATTAATCTTAATAAGACCAGCAAAGCACAAGTCAGGCCTATGCTTAAAGCAATAGACGCTAAGACTCATCCTAGTATGGGAGGTGTTTATAAGTATAGCGCAATTGTCATTTTTGGTTTGATTAAAGTTGCAATTCATGAAATATAAAGTTTTACTACTAATAGCCATCCTATCAAACGCATATATCCAGGTGCGATCACAGATAACTTATGACCGTTATTTAATTAAAGGTGTTGGATATATATCCATACCAGAGACTATGGAGATACAGAGCGGCGAATACAAGAAAATCGAGGAGAAATACCAGAATGATTTGAAACAAACATTTAAGTTCCAAATTACTGACAATAGAATTGTATTTCAACAAAAGGGTCTCAACAAATTAGACAAAGAGTCATTTAACACATATGCTAGAGTAATTTTGGAGACTTATCTTGGAACCCCTGGAGAGTATGAAAAACTGACTACGACAGTTACGGCTACGTCGAGTGAGTTATTAGAACTAGATAAGCAGCTTAAATCACAAATTATAGAATCATTTAAGAATACTGGCTTGAAGTTAGTAAATTGGAACAGGGTACAAATAGTGACAATAAACGGGGGAAGTGTTTTAAAGATATCATACACCAGACAATTGAGGAACAACCCTTTAGTGAACGTATCAATGTATCAATTCCATAATAACGATCGAATGCATATGTTAACATTCTCATATAGAAAAGAAGACGCGGTTGACTGGTCTCAGAAATTGAATGTTGTTTTGAAAAGCTTCAAAATTACTAATATAAGATGAAGTCCGCAAACAGGCTTAAAAATATCCTAAGTTAGAGAATGATGCTAGGCCAAATATAATTAATAATATAAAAGAACCGACCTTAAAAAATTTCAAGAGGTGATGACCAAACACAAAGCTAATAACGGCGGAATCCCGAATAATCTTGATGATAAGATAAGAGATGCTACTGGATTTTTCTTGGAACATAAAGTGGCAGTAGATCTTGAGGAATGTGGGTGGCAGGTAATTCATAATCGATACTATCTAGATGATGCAAATCCTACTCAACGAGAAATGGACATTGTTGCCTACAAGGTTACTGAAGTTTCAGATTTAATTGTTTATACCGCTTTAATAATAAGTTGTAAAAAGAGTGTTGATAATAATTGGATCTTCATGACTAGGGATAATAACGGAACAAAGAATAATACCGTTAGTTACCCATTAGCTAACTTTTCCAATGATATCGTTCTGAAGTACCAAATGAAAAAGAATCAATGGGATTCAGAACTGAAGAATTCAACTGATAGCAAATTTGAACCATTACGCCAACTATATAGTACTCCTGATATAATATTTGCATTTCGCGAATACAATAATGCCAAAAACAGTATAGCTAACGATGCGAGCATATACGAAAGTATTAACACTTTATTAAAAGCCCAGGCTTACGAACTGAATTCATTAAAAGACGGAAGAAAGGAATCTCTTTGTTATTATAATTTTAATTTACTATCATTAACAGATGTTGTTAGCCTGATTAAGACACATTGCGTTGGAGATGAAATGGAAAACACCATTATTAACCAGATTAACTATGTCAATCGTTTCATTGTTAATAAACAAGTAAACCACTCTGTAATTAAATTCGTAAGCCATGATATTTTCAAGGCTGTCCTAAATGATTATGATAATCTCCATTTACAGAACTGTTTAATTGTTGAAGAGGAATACAATCAATTTTATCAGGTTAATGTATTTTCTGATTATAGTGCAAAACAGATGATATATAACAAATTTAAAAAAAGTTTGATTATTGATCTGGATACTATATGTTCGAAATATCTGGAAGAATATATAAATTATAACGATGATGATCTTGAAGCGCTCTATTTGGAATCTAACAACACCGAGCGACGTTTCTATTTCTCATTACCAAAAAACAACCTACCGCTGCTAAACTTTCTTAATTCTAATAGTGAAATAAAAGAAATTGTTACAACGTGGTTCAGTTCGATATTTCATTACCGAGGATCATACTCATTCGAGTACGATGAATTGCCCTTTTAATAATTAATAGAAATCTAAGCTTGTAATCTGAAGACATTTAAGGAATTACGACGTCGATGCACTATCCATTACAAATAGAAATTTATATCCATTTCTCCTTTTCCTATTTGATCTTAACACTTGCAATCTTATAATAACTAATTCCAATACTTACTGTGTCTAAACTATCGAATGCAAAGCACATTACCAAGGCAATTCTTAGTGTCCTTGCAAACGGGCTAGATGACTTGTACTTTAATTAATAAGTAAGGTACGCGGATTTTACAATAGCGCGTGCAAATAATTTGCAGTACCAATAAGCCCATTTCTACGCAGGCTTTCCAGTACTTGATATTCATCCATTGCGGGATTCTTCCGGTTCAGCACCATCTCGCGAAAAGCCTTAATCGCCTGCTCCTGATTCAGGTCGATAATATCGGTAAGAAAATCATCGGCACTTTTGGCCTTTAGACCGAAGGTATCCAGATATTCCTCTGGAAAATCCTTCAGGTTATTGGTAACGATCACATTTGCGTTCGTTTTAATTGCAGCCGCAAGCACATGACGGTCATCCTCATCCGGTAATTGAATCTGTGGAATAAGGCTTTCATAATTACCCACCAAAGCATCAGGGAAAGCATGGTTTGCCTTTTGTACCCGCTTTTCAGCTTCCCTTTCTTCCACGCCGTGCCTGAGCATCACTTCTTTCCACTCACAGAAAATATTAGTACCCCACTTTGGCGTATAAAGATCATAATGGGCAAACCAGAAAAGCAGGTCTCTGATCACAACCGGATAGATGACATTGGTATCCAGTACGGCCTTAAACCTTACACTGTGAATCATACAAGCCGAGTTCCTCGTCAGCGCCCATAATGTCGATAATATTGTTTTTCTGTTGCACCTTCATCTTTTCTCTGTAAGCCACAACATCCTCGAATTTTATCCTGCGGTGCTTACCCACCCTGATAAACTCAATAGCCCCCTCTTCCAGTAATTTCACTAAATATGGCCTTGAACACCCTAATATCTCGGCTGCCTTCTGCGTAGTTACCTCCGTTGCCACCGGAACTATAGAAACAGGCTTACCTTCACCCATAGCCTTTAAAATATCACCCAGAAATACCAAAGCCCGTGCAGGTATCTTAATGCGTTCGCCCGTCTCTTCAATCTCAATCTCAGTCTGTTCAGAATGGATATTGGAGAGTATGGATGATAAAGCTGGTAAAGATTCTATGGCCATCTTCTGCTCTGTTTTGGAAGGACGGCGTATTTGATCAGTTGACATCATGCTGCAATTTTCTACGAAGTTAAACAAAAAACAAACGAAATAAACGAAATAAATAAAATAAACAAAACGATAACAAACGAGATTAACCAACGGTTTGAGAAAAGAAATACATCACAACTGTACGAACCAAAAAAATGTAAAAAGTTAAGAATACAAAACAGGAGAAATGAAATTTAACAATAGTATAGAACAAGCTCATGGTGGCACAATGACTAACTGACGATCGGCTACAAAATCTGAACTATCGACCGTAACCTCTGAACTATCGACAGTAACCTCTGAACTGCCGATCGCAACGTCTGAACTACCGACCGCAACGACTGAACTATCGACCGCAACGTCTGAACTGTCGACCGCAACGTCTGAACTATCGACCGCAACCTTTGAACTATCGACTGCAACGTCTGAACTGTCGACCGCAACCTCTGAACTATCGACCGCAACCTCTGAACTATCGACCGCAACCTTTGAACTAACGACCGCAACATCTGAACTATCGACCGCAACCTCTGAACTATCGACCGCATGATGGAACAGCCCTCGTTTATGCCCTATTTAAGCAAAAAAGATTTTGTAGATTGATTTATTGTAGCTATCTTGCCTATGCTAAATGATAATTAACATATTTTACAAATCTTAAAAGAGAAGCCAATAAGTAAATCAATTTTTAAACAATATTCCTGAGACGAGCGGTGGTCCCGTATCTATATTTTCTCTGTAAAGAGTTAATTGTCGTTTAGCAGCGTCTCAGGATCTTTTTATCAATGTTATGCTAAACGACAATTGTAAAAACCCAAACACACAGCTCCCAAATGAGGTAGCAGCTGTAAGTACCTTCCGGAAACTGATTGAAGCCTATTTCGATATGATCAGTTTATCGGATGTGAATCAATTCCTTACTGAAATGCTTAGCGCAGCTATCGGGCCCGATCCGCGCTCCGGTAAACACAAACCCATTACCATTGCCAATGCCCTTTATGATGTAAACAATCTCATCAGCCTGCTTACCAAAACAAAACTTTTGGCCAATGAAGAAACCTTTCAGCGTTATGCCATAAACCTGAGTGATAACCTACAAGCTGTTGGCCAATTTGATGTGGAGCACCTTTCAGAACTATTATATGTTGGATTAAATGCCTATATCTTTCAGGAAGATGATTTTGAAGGCGCAACCTTAAAATTTTCTGCCGAAATTACCGCTGCCTATAAAATGATTTATGATTGGCTGTCAGACTGCGATGCCTGGCGTAATTCTTCTGAGAGTTATGAATATAACGAAACTGCCGGTTTAGCAGCTACACTGTAACCGCTCAAATTTTAATTGGCCATTTACCCTATACAGCTATGAGGGAAAACTCCCCTCCTGATTTAGGAGGGGTGCCCAACGGGCGGGGTGGTTACTACCAGTTATATCACTTAATTCGGTAGGTGAGACACCAACCGATAGATAAAAATTGTTTAGAGCGTTAGGCTAGGCCAGCTTGCTTTGAAACAACACAGCCCTTACCGAAGCACGCCCGTCAATCCCAACCCTTATATTAAATCCTAGCTTATGGACAATTCTCTTTTAAGAAAAGTTTAGGCATTATGCCAGCTTGCTTTGAAATAGCACAGCCCTTACCGAAGCACGCCCGTCAATCCCAAGAGCCGGGGAAATCAAAAAAACAGGTGCAGTTCAGGTAAATTGGCACTAACAAACCTGAAACGCAGTGGTTTTGTGTTCATAAAGATGATTTAAATTTTTAAAAAAATATTGAACACAAAACGAAGTGCCGCTGTTTTTTTGATGCGCATGGGATTGTGCAAAAGGCTCATTGCTGGATTGACAAAGCATTTTTGCATACTTTTGATGCCTCAGAAGTTTGATGCCCCGCGGCATAGAGCGGAAGAAGAATTCATACTGTAGCGTATTAAGCAATTCCCATCTTACCCCTTCAACTTACCCGGTGTTACCGCAAATTTCTTTCTGAAAGCATTGCTAAAGTGCTGTACAGAGGAATAACCGAGCATAAAGGCCACCGATTTTATGGAGAGGCCTTGCAGTAATAACTCTTTGGCATGGTTAAGCCGGTAATCGCTCAGGTAACCGAATATGCTGTTGTCAAACAGTCCTTTAAAACCCTGTTTAAGTTTAAATTCGTTAATGCCACATACTTTAGCCAGTTCGGCAACCGATGGTGGCTGGTGGATATTCTCGATGAGGTAGTCTCTTGCATGATAAATGCATTCGCGATCATAATCAGAATACAATGCCGCAGGTTCCTTTTGGTTAATGGCCCGTTCAAAAGCTTCGGCCTGGAGTACCAACAGCTCAATACATTTCGATTCAATAAACATCTGTTTCAGGCCTTCCGGATAATCACAATCGAGAATATCGCGGATGCAGTGCTGCATGGCCCAGGAAATAGGAAGATTTTGCTCCCCCAGCTGCATGTAACGCCCGGTATCGGCATGATCTGCCAGCACCTGTAATGCTTTTGTAGAATGCTCGGCCAATTGCAAAAACTTTTCTTTAGCGAAATGAACTTCAAAAAAGCGGTAGCTATGGCCGGTATCATATTGGCCTGTACCATCAAGCTCAGGCATATAAATAATATTCTGCTGGTTGGAATTAAAGATGTATTGCTGCTTATTTACGCGGTTAAAAATGGTGCCACTGCCTGAGAGCGTAAAACGCAGTTTGATCATATCGGGTACATCGTTGGTTGGGCTAAAATACATCTGCTGTTGTTTAAACAGGATATCGCCATACACAATGTAGATACCAGGAATATTGATCTGTACCAACTCGGCATCGCTAAAAGAAAAACTGTATTTGTCCTTTTTTTGTGTAACCAATCCATTGCGAACACGGAGATCATCAAAGCTGCCCCCAACCTTTTTCCAGGCCCCGTAATTCTTACCAACATTAATTCCCATAAAGGCAATGATCACAAAAAAAGCCGAACTAATGCAATGGGATTATCCACAATTCGGTTTTTTGCAAAAGAAAATCCTTTTGGTGTAAAAGTGTACCGCAGCTATTTTTCAATTTTGCCTGAATTGCGAATACAACGCAAGAGATTAATGACTATACCATGGAGAAGCAAGAGGACCCGACTACGTTAACGCTAAGTAAAAAAACTGACGTTCTCCCACCTAAAAACACCCTAATTTTTAAACTTTTACAAGTTTTACCTTTAAAACCGGAAGAAAAAGTATTGGAAATTGGGATGATGAACACCGTACACCTGTCTTACCTGTTTGAAAAGGCAGAAAACATTAGTTATTCAGGCACCTACCATACCGAAGCCGCAACTGATTCGGCCTTTTCTATTGATGAAGCTGATGGTAATGACATAGAATTAATTAAAACAACCGATCATCAGCTTGATTTCGAGGATAATTCATTTGATTATTGTTTTACAGCCAACACCATTTATTTTTGGCCCGATCCGCTAAAATACTTAACGGAAAGCTATCGCGTATTAAAATCAGGTGGAAAAATGAATCTTGCCTTTGTTGAAAAAAACTTTGGTGCTCACCTGCCCTGGACACAGCTCGATTTTACATTTTACGAGATTAATGAGGTAAAAAGCCTGTTCAAACAATCGGGATTTACCAACATCGAAGTAAAGAAATTAACCGAAACGATAATCGAGCAAAACGGAGAGGAAATCACTAAACCTTTTATCATGGTATCTGGTCAGAAAAAATAGTGGCTCTGGTTAAATTCACCTACTATTGGAATCCAATGTCATCGAAGAATCTTCATCCTGAACTTGTTTCAGGATCTTATTGAAATAAATTTGGTCCCTCACTACTTGCTTAGACACAAGTTAGGCCAATGCCTCTGGGAGGGGCACTAAGACTTGCGCTAGAACAGGAGTATTTGTTCCGGCACTATAAAATATTATATTTAACCTTATGAAGAACGTTCTCAAAATCTTGGCACTGATCGCTTTGTCTTTTACTTCTTGCACCAGGCCTTTGTCGCTTGTAAACCAACAATTATATTTGATAAAACCGGTAATGAACGGCAAAAGATACTCCGTAGTACTATGTCAATTCCGAATTAATGATGTCGAGATATTTGCGTTTCATGACTCTTTTAGCAACAATGCAGACTACATTAAAGGTAAATTTAGAGTGGAACAAAACCAACTGATATTCCCTGAAGGCACATTCGATATTAAAAGAACCAGCTTGGGATACAATCTTCTTGCCTATAATAAGATAAAATATCAATTACTAACGGTGGATGGATATAAGAAGTATAAAGAACTCAAAATAGGGCAATCCGTAGATCAGAATTTTCTTTAGGCTAAACCTTATAGCTAGATTCTGCAGGTGCGCGTCCGTTCTTTTACTATCGGTTGGTGTCTCACCAACCTGAATCAGTTTGTAACAAACCATTCTATACTCCATCTAACAGATATACCAAAAAAGATGTGATGAAAAAAAGTTACCTGATCCTTTTATTGTATGCTGCAATGCCCTTCATCGGCTGGAGCCAGCAAGTTATATCCCCAAACAAAAACTTAGTGAATAAAAAGTTTATTCACAACCAACACTACCAGATGGAATGGACCATGCTTAAAGACACCAGCAGATTTACCGTTGGTTTGGTAGATACGAAGGTAGGGGTTACAGGTGATAAAATACAGGTAATTACAACCGTAAAAATGAAATCGTCTCCTTCCCCGTGGATTGATTCAACCATTGTCAAGAAGACCGATTTCTCACCGGTTTACCACGCCTCTTACAATGCACAAAGAGAGATGGCCATTGAGTTCGGAACAGAAATTAAGGGTTTCTATCACGACAAAACCAGTGGTAAGAAAACAGCAATAGCCCAACAGGTTGAACCTGGTTATTTCGATAGTAATTTCTACCCCATGCTGGTCAACTGGTTGCCGTTAAAAACAGGTTTCAAAGCAGATTTGAATATTTTTGATTACAATCCAAACGGAAAAACCGGCGTAATTAAAGCGCATATATTAAACGTTAACGAAGGAAAATACCGCACCAAAAATTCTGGCGACAGAAAGGTATGGATCGTAGAAGCTTCGGATGAAATTAGCAGTGCAGGTGGGAAAAGTATTTATCATATCGACCAAATTACCAGGCAACTCTATCTGCAGCGAATTACGATGGGCAGCCGCATCATGGAAATGAAATTAATAGAACCTTAATCTGGCTCCTTATCCGGTATAAATTAGTTTGAAAGGGATGTACTGATCAAAAGTATAATATTTACTTATCTGTTGATACCGCTCCAACCGAATTCATAACCCGGGTGTTTTCTTATTGTAATTTGCCAAGGCTTCTCCAACAAAACCATAGACCAACAATACCAGAAGATAACCTTTTATTTATGCCCTGTTTAGCTGTTGTTGACCTGCCAAACTGCATCAGCGCAAATCTTTAACTTACCTGATCTACCACGAGGCCTTAACTTAACCCAGGCAAGGGCGAAGCAGTGTGCAGGTATATACGAAGCAGGCCTGGCCGGAACGTGGCCTAAACGTGGGGTAAATGTGGCATGAATGTGGACTTTTGAAGTTTTTTTTGGGGGATTTTTAAACAGACGGATGGATTTGAGTGATCATCCTTTTTTGATTAAACCAATATACTAAAATAAACCGGGGAAACCAGATATCACACATTTAATAGCTCGGATCCTGGTGTTTAGACTTGCGGGCCGGATGAATTGTGCTGTTGATAATTGGTCTGCTAAAGCGCTAGTCATACTGATGCTTAGGTACATGGTCGCTAAGCCTACATTAGCATGGGGGATCCGGGGGGTGGCTGCAAAATGACCTCAACCTTCCTTTCAGCATTGTGGGGCGGAAGTTTAGCAAGCAGGGTAATTGCTAACGATTGGTAATCGCCCTCTCCACCAATCATCATACCTACCACTGAGCATTTTTCATCATCAAGACGCATGATATATGCCGGTGGCTCGTGGTTTTCAAATATGGTTTGGAAGTGTAAGGCCTCCTCTGCGTATTTAAGACAGGTATAATATGCTTTTTCGTCGCTGATCTTGTATTGCACGGTAGTGACCACGCCACTTTCTTCAGTCAAAGTAAAAGCCTCACCAGGCGACTGATAAAGCATTAAGTTTTCTAATCGTTTAAGAAAACGGAAGCCACGAGCAATTAGCAGTTCATGCGCATTACGCGTTGAAATTTGATATAAATCCCAAAGCAGTTGTGGCTTGATCGTATTTTCGTTCATGGCTGAAGTTAAACAATATCCTGCTACCAGCACTAACGCAAATATTATAAACTGGCCACGGTTATTACCTTTAGTATTAGTATTGCCTAGCGGCTGACAACAGCTGCTTTAATTCATAATCTTTTAAATACGGCTAAATCCGCTGTCAGGCCAACGCTTAAGGCAGTGACCGATAAGGCTTGCGCCATCATGATTAATCAAATGTATACCTCAATCCAATTTGAAACAAATAGGTTGAATTTAGGCTGTAGTCGGGACGAAATGTTTCAGAAACCAACCTGCCGCCAACATTTGCAAGATTAAATTTTGGTGGTGTGGTTCCGTTGGCCGAGATCATATCCAGGTTTACAGGTATAAGGATGGCAGAGGCGTTAATCAATTTTTTAAGACCCCAGTTTTTATAAATCAGGTTTCCAATGTTAAGGACATCAATACTGGTTTCAATCCGGTTTTTATTTTTCTTTGGGTCGATGGTAAATTCTGCCGAGAAATGGAGATCAAACAAATGCCGCCACGGAAACAGTGCACCATTACGCTCCGCGTAATTTCCTTTACGTTTATTCAGATAAGCGTCTTGCGCGATATAATCAAAAAAAGCCTTACGCTGCGCCTCACTACTGTACACCACCTGGTTTCCGTTCAGCAGCACTTTTAAAGGTTCAAATGAAATTTCTGACGGATTTTCGGGAACATAAATCAACGAACGGTTGGTTCCATCCCCAACAAGATCGCGTGCATAGGTATAGGAAAAGCGCCCCTCCGAACTTCCCTGATATACCAATCCGAAATTAACTGTTAAATGTTTATTGAATACCAGTGGCCAGGTAACCGTTGAAACAATCCGGTCGGGCACAATATAACCGGCATAACTTAAAGCCGGATGATTAATTCCGTTTACAGTGGGTGTAGCATTTAAGGCAGATAAGGTCTGGTCGCCATCACCGTCGTTATAATTTCTGGCAACAGACCGGATATAGGAGAATGAAAAATCAGGCCCGCGCCTAAAACTTTTACTCACAGCAAATAAGGCAGAAAAATAAGACCCGCCGGATAAATTGGAAATGCTTACCATGTTTAATGCCGAAGTGCCTTTAGGATCTGCTTTTCCGTTGCTGTTTAAGGTATTGATATACTTTGCCTGATTTTTTTGCGGATAGACCCACCTGTGGTCAGGATAATCCGTAATATTTAGCCTGGAGGGTTCTACCAGATTAATATCACTAAACGCAATGCTGCGGATATCCCTGTTATAAACTGCATCTACCTGTAAGCTGATGCCGCCAGGAAGGGTTGCCCTGGCCCCTATACTGGTTTTCCATGTCTGAGGCATCTTGAAATCGCCGGAAAGCACACTGCTTACTGATGGAAGCGGTTCGCTTTGCCCCGTAGCAAACGAATGCTGAAAGTCTGCCTCAAAAGGATGTGGGGTGTTAAGCTGCCCCTGCCAGGTCTGACTTACCTGCCCAACACCCGAATAACGGGCCTGGCTAATTACCCATACAAAAGGAATACGCCCCGTAAATATCCCTGTGCCTAATTTTAACTGAAGAAGATGGTTGTTAAATACATCGTATTTTAAACTTGCCCTTGGTGATAGCAGTATTTGCGGTTGCGGCAATTGTCTGGTGTTGACCTGGGTACCTGAGCTAAAAACCAATTCAGAAAGTTCCTGGTTTTGGGGTAGTTGTTTGGGGTAGAGAGACAAATCACCTCTCAGACCTAAATTAAGCACTGTATGTTTACCCAAAACCATATTATGCTGTGCAAATGCAGAAAGGTTAAAATAATCAAAACCATATAAAGGAGGGTTTTTATCCTGCCCGGTTGGATAGGTTACCGCGTAATCAACAGGTTTTTTGCCTTCTGCGAAGTCAGACCAGGAGGAAAAGGTGTAATATCCCGTTCCAAAGGGCATATAGCGATTTCCGGTACGGATATAATCAGCCTGAAATCCTGCATCCCAACTATTCTGCCGCGGCTTCCAGTGCAACACATTACTTATGGACACTAAAGCTACGCTTCTTTTATTGTGGTAAGAAAACGGTTCATAGCCAAATGAGGTAAATGGGATACCATCTTTTAAAATATCTACAAACGGGAATGGTTTACTATCTGATAGCCGCAACTCCTGCTGGCCGGTATAAGAAGCCCGCAGCGTGTTATCTAAATGTGTGGAGAGCTTACTGTCCCACTCCAGGGAAAGGGAATAAAAACCGGATCTGGTTGTAAAGTTCGAGTTTGAAAACGGCAGCGCATTAAGGTTTCTTCGTCCTGTGCCTGCTGCAAAGGGCGTTAAGGGACTTCTTGAGCCATTCAGCAGTTCAGGCTTTAAACTATTGAGCTGATTATACCGAACAGTTAACCTACTGTTCCCGGCAATATTCCAATCTGCACGGATGAGGAATTTTTGGCTACTATTCGTAAAATCATAGCCCTGATAACTACCCGTTTCATAGCCGTAGTTTGCATACAGATAGCTGCTTATGCTGTCGAGTGCTGCAGCGCCTGGCCTTGCCGTATTAACGGATGTACCATAGGGGGATTCACCTGTAGCTGCCCTAAAGGTTTGGGGCTGGTAAACTTCTCTTTCCTTTTCAAAACTGATGAAATAAAAAAGCCGGTTTTTTAAAATTGGCCCACCCAGCCTGAATCCGTTCAGCAGGTATTGAAGGGGTCTTTTTTCGAGCGTGTTTCCGCCAACCTTCCTGCCATAGCTATCCTGGTTTTTAAAGTAGGAATATACAGCCCCCTGCATTTTATTGTTGCCCGATCGGGTGATGATGTTAATGGCGCTTCCAATAAAACCAGATTCCCAGATGGAGCTATAGGGTGCGAGATTGAGCGAAATTTCGGCTATCGCATCAAGTGCAATAGGCTGGGCCCCATTGCCCGGAAGGTTATCTCCTACCCCAAAATTGTTGTTAAACTCCGAACCATCAATAGTGATGAAGTTTTGCCGGTAATTGCCACCCGCAATTGCAGCCCCGAATGCATAGGGACTCAGCCGGGTAAAGTCGGTAATACTTCTTTTTACACTGGGCAAGAGCCTTATCCTGGCCTGGTTGATATTAAATAAAGTACTGCGATTGTTGGGGTCAAAAAGCATGTCGCCGCTACCTGCGCTTACCTGAACATCATCCAGCATTCTGATATCTTCTCCCAACATCACATTCAATGATATTTCATCCTCAAGTTTAAAGAACAGTCTATCCAGCCGGTAGGATTTGAAGCCCAAAGAGCTAACCTCAAACCGATAGGGGCCACCTGGCTTTACATCAGAAATCAGGTAGCCCCCGGACAGGTTACTGGCGCAGCCATAAACGGTATTGGAGGGTAAATGAATCAACGTAACCGATGCGTTATTTACGGCTACACCACCCGCGGTCCTGATCAGTCCTGACAGCGATGTCCTGGTGGTCTGTGCTGCACAGCCAAACCCAGCTAATACCAGAAAAACCAACAACAACCGCATGGAACCTAAAACTAAATAACCCCACCCATCAATGGATCGGTTTTACCTGCTATGCCTGTTTCTACCCGACCGGCAAAACGCTCTAGGTACAGATCTTTTCCCCTAACAGTTACACTGAAATCATACCAGTTGAAACTCTTTTCCAGATCGAGCAAAATGGTATTTTCACTTCCTGCTTTTACCAGAACAGATTTTTCAGGTTTTTTATAGCCCAGATCCTGAACTAAAACCCGGATATCTTTTTGATCCATATTATTCAGTTTCAGCAGCACATTCCCGGTAAGTTTATTTTCTTTCCGTTCATAGGTGCATGCTATTTTTAGTGCCGGATTTTGTTCATCGCCCGCAAATTCCCTAAAAAAACCATTTGGTCCATGCACTTTTAGATGATAGCGGCCACCTTCAAAATCATCAAATAAATATGCATCTTCAAGCGTATGCCCTGCCTTTACGGTATAGTCCCAAACATGCATTGTTTCTCCCTTAAACGGATTGACGGCATATACGGTGAAAGCCGAACCTTTTGCCATTTTGCCAAATACCTCAGATCCGGCCTTGAAGCTCAGCTTAAACTGACCCTTAGCCGCTTCTCCGTTTACATACAACTCATAGGGAAGTGCGCACGAAGACCTGATCCCCTTTTCCTGCTGGGGAAAATAAGGCGATGAGCTATGGTTGCTATTGATCGCATTGATTTCCTGCTGACTCAACTTCCGGTAATTATCTGGAAGGTCTTTGAATTTTGCAGAATAAATAGCCTGCATAAAAGGCTTTTTCTCCATAGGTTTCGGCTGATTGATCTGCTCACCATTGTAGGGCCTGAATACAGATGTTAGATCTCCGCAAACTGTCCTCCTCCACTGGGTAATGTTCTCTTCCATAATTTTTTTTCCCAATTTCTTCTCCAGAAATTTTTCTAAAAACTGAAGCGATGAGGTGTGGTCAAACACTTCTGAATTTACATAACCACCTCTTGTCCAAGGAGATACAATAACCATCGGCACCCGATAACCCAGCCCTATCTGGCTTTCCCTGATATTGCTTTCTTTCATTGATGGGTTGGTCTGCTGATCTTTCGAAACATAATCCATCAACGTATCAATCCCGTTTGAAACCTTACCTGAATTTTCCTTAAACGGACGCGGGGGTACAAATGGTGGAATGTGATCAAAATAGCCGTCATTTTCATCATAGGTCATGATAAAAATGGTCTTTTTCCATTGCTCGGGGTTCTTGGTCAGGATATCCATTACCTCACTTACAAACCACGATCCAAACCAGGGAACCCCCGGATGGTCAGAAAAATTTGCTGGTGTCATCAGCCATGACACTGTAGGAAGTTTTCCGTTATCAACATCCGTACGGAACTGATGCAGGATATCGCCTTTAGGGATATTCAGTTCCCGCTGCTCACCATGGTCATCATATTTCATTGCCGTTAAAGAATGAAAATCAGGATCGTTACCGTTGATCTGAAAGGCTTTTGCATTCAGGTTCCTGGCCTTATCCGATAAGGCATGATGCTGTTCCATGGTATAGCTGTTCATCTCGGCTTCGTTTTTTTCCAGTAATTTCTTAATGGCGATAAGCTTATCCTGTTCTTCTTTGGTCAGGTTTTTTGCCTGATAGGCTTCTATTTGTTTTAACAGCAGCGCCTTTTTCTCTTTGAGGTTGGCAATGGCTCCCGGGTGCAGGCGAACGTTGTACTGTTCAAAGTACTCCATCACGTTTGTTCCGAAATTACTCAACCAGCCGCTTTCCTCTCCATTTAGTCCAAAGCCCATGGTCAGCTCGTTCTGGTAAATCTTCCATGACACGCCGTTCTCCTCCAACCGCTCCGGGTAGGTTTTCCAGTTTAAGGTAGGTTTATCATAATTACTGATATTCCAGAGATGTGCAATACCCTGTGGCTTGTTTTCTTCCCGTACGGTGCCTGTCATCCAGTAATACCGGTTTGGGTGTGTACCGGCAATAACCGAACAGAAATTTTGATCGCAAACGGTAAATGCATCTGCAAGGGCATAATAAAACGGAAAATCTTCGCGTTTACAATAGCCGATCGTAAGTGGCATGTGGGCATAAGTTGGCTTATACGCTTTTTTAACATCAAGCCATTTATCATATTTTCCACCGTTTCTGGCATCAGTCTGGTCGGTCCAGTTGTGCGGCGTTGAGCCCATCCAGGCAATTTTAGTTTCTTTAATATTCAAATGCCAGGGCGCATAGGTTTCGCCTTCTTTGTTAGACTGCAGCCACACCTTGTTTTTATTAGGCAAAGTAATCGCCCTTGGGTCGTTAAAGCCCCGTACCCCCTGAAGCATACCAAATGTATGGTCAAATGAGCGGTTTTCCTGCATCAGGAAAACAACATGTTCGGCATCATAAAAAGTGCTGCCTAAGGTGGGGTCAATTGCTAATGCCCTTTGGATTGAAGGCGGAAGCATATTGCTTAAGACAGCACCTCCTGAGAGGAGGGCTGCCTTTTTTATAAAATCTCTACGAGTATCCATGTATTTGTTAAATCTGTTTAAAAAGAATACCTTGCACCAAGCTGTAACTGGTAAGGGGTTCCGGCGGCCTGGGTAACGCCAACGTTTTCATTTACGCGGTATTCATATTGTTGTTTGGCCTGATCAAAACGGGTAACCAGCAATAAGGTCTGATCTCCCAGATTGTAGTTTACGCCCCATTTCTTGTTCAGCAGGTTGGCAAAATTAAAAGCATCAAAGCTTAAGGTAAGTTTCTGGTTTTTAAAGGTTTTGAAATCTTTTTGCAGGCGGATATCAAAAGTACCGGAAAAAGGGTTGATCCCTCCGTTCCTGTCTGCAATCTTGCCCAGGCTTTTAAGGATATAGTCTTTTGCCCGGTTATCGGGATTGTTTAATACTTTTTCCATAGAAGCTTTTACCGTTGCACTGGTTGCCGGATTGTTGGGATCGAATACAAAAGCCAGGTCGTTATCATTACCTGGGCCACCTACAAAGTCGCCGTTCAGATCTGCATCAACAGTCATCGAATAACGGGTCCCGCCAATCCCCCTGAAAGTTGCGCCAAGCGAAAATCCTTTCCAGGTTGGCGTACTGCCATAAACAACGAGTTTATTGCGATACTGGTTATCTGAATAATAAATTGAACTCAGATCCCTTGGATCAGATTTAACCGGACGGAATGTTGAAGTATTCGCTACGTTACCATTATATGAAGAGTTATCTCTTGCATCATTTAAGGTGTAACTCACATTTAAGTAACCATCTTTCAGGTAACGGAAACTTGCATCCAGGATCATGGCCTTCTGTTTCAGCCTGGCACCATTGGTGAGCATCAGCACGCGGCCAACTTCATTGGTCTTTCTTCCCAGTACATTATTGGTAATTCCAGCTGCTGTTATCGATGCTGCAGGAACAAAAACACCCCTGTTTTCCTCATTAGCCAGTGTGAAATAAGGACGATCAACCAGGTTGCGGTCCAGGTAAACATAGTTATTTGTGGTGTAAGAGTACAACAGGTTAACGCCCAGACGGAGCCTGTTGCCAATAATTTTATTATAGCTTAAATTAGCCTTAAATATTGAAGGCATCTTTAGGTTAGGGTCGTTCAGGTTTATGGTAGACACATAAGGTACTCCTGCAATGATGCCGGGGGCTGAAGCAGGATCTCTTCTGTAAGCCGGAAAATCAGGAACAGGAACCAGGCTGGTGCCTGTTGCCGGCCTTGAAACATCGATTGAGGCCACTTTTGTTCCGCTGTTCTGAATATTGTTCACCTGTGCATAATTAACCGGATAAGAAGAAAAAAGACCGCCGCCTAACCGGATAATGTCTTTCTGCTCGCCGTTTATATCCCAGGTCAGCTGCACACGTGGCTGGATTTTTCCGGCATCTGTAATCTTACTGTCAGTCCTTAATCCCAATGTCCGTTCCACAACCGGGTTGTAATCTGCCTGGGTAAGAAAGCTCGTTACATCATAGCGCAAACCGAACATTGCATTGATATGCTTCGCCAGATCGAACTCTACCTCTCCAAAAAGTGATGCATTTAAAATATACTGCTGAACTGAAGGAATACCATTAATAGGCGCTTCCCTGGCATATCTTGAAGCGTTCAGATTGTTGAAATCGGCTAAACTATTGAAAATAAACCTTCCATTCTGCTCGCTGGATATATAAGTATCCATATAGGTCAGGGTATTGTCGGTACCAAAGGTAAATTTGTACTGATCAATGTTCAGGTAAGCGGTATTGATCAGCTGGATCTGGTTTTCCTTGTTGTTCTCCGGGAAAAAACGCTGTCCGCCCAACTGCACGGTTTTACTGCCCAATGTGCCATTTGGAAGCGTAGAACGAACCGTTACAATGGCCCTTGGTATATTTGCAGCCGGCAGCTCACTATTCGGCACATAATTACGTGTGGCAGACTGGTACTGCAATTTAAACTCATTCAGGAAAGACGGGGTGAACTGCGAACGTAGTGCCACCAGGGTAGTATTTTCCCTTGATTTAAAATCGCCCCATACTTCATATAAATTAATATTGGAATTATCACTGTTGCTTACCGGGTTTAACCAGTCGCTATAGTTGTTCCTGATGGTTAAACGGTGCTTATCATTAATCTGCCAGTCGAGCCTTGCAAAAAAGGTATTGGCCAAAGTTTTACGCTTAAACTCGCCCACCTGCGGCTCGCTCCCCAATCCGTACTTGCTTCGGCCAATGTTGATTACACTGTCCAGCGCACCCCGGCTGATCCCGAGGGATATCTCATCGTCTTTGCTTTTAATATCAGCAATGTAAAAAGGCATGGTTTCATCCTGGCGGTCAAGCGCGGTAAAAAAGTGCAACTTATCTTTAATAAGCGCTCCGCCCAAACTAAAACCATATTGGTTGGTAGTAAACTTCTGTGTACGTTTAATTCCGCGTATATCGTACGGGCTGGCTAAAAAATCAGAACGGTAGTAATCAAATACCGATCCGCTGAGCGTATTGGTACCCGATTTGGTTACCACACTAACCGTACCTCCGCCTTCCCTGCCACGGGTCACATCGTAAACATTGGTTGCTACCTCAAATTCACGGATGGCTTCCAGTGAAAGTGAATATGGACCACTGCCTATGGCGCCCGAAGTAAGGTTATTGCGGGCACTGGCACCATCGATTACATAATTGGTAGAAGAGGCTCTTTGCCCGCTGATATTGGTGCCGTTGGTAGTAGGTGCCAGTGCAGAAAGGTTGTTAAAATTACGGTTTTGTGTTGGCAGCTGCTGTATACTCTGCCCGGTTATTGCGGTACTGGATCCCAGCCTATCAATACGTTTGGTGAGTGAACCGGCGCTTACCACTACTTCATTCAACTGACTGGACGTTTCTTCCATGCGGAAGTTGACCACGATATTATCTCCCTGGTTTAGGGCGAAATCTGAGCGGATTTGTTTTGGGTAGCCGATAAAGCTTACCGTGATGGTGTAAGGCCTGCCCAGTGGCAACTGAATGAGGCTAAACAGGCCATCCTTATTGGTGGAGGTTACAGCCCTGAAGCCTGTAGACTCATTTCGCGCCACTACAGAAGCACCGGGAATAGCAACTCCTTTTATATCAACAACTTTCCCGGAGAATGAGGCATCTGTTGATTGTGCGGAAGCTGTTAAACTGACCCATGCACATAGCAGGATTGTCAGCGAAATTGAAAAAGTATAAAATGAGATCTTTTTGACCTTTTTTTTAATATACTGGTAATAATATTGCATATTTAATTTTTTAATTGGTTTGTTCGGAATTGATTAAGAAATAGACTGTGCTGCTACAGCACGGCCTGAGGTCGGTTATCTATAGCAGTAGACAGCCGGCCTTTTTTAATTTGTCTGTTATTTCATTTACCTGTTTTAATAATTAGTTTACGACCTGTTAACTGATAGTTGATGCCGGTTTTAACGGCAAGCATTTGAAGAACCTGTTTAATATTTTCACGGTTGATCAAAAGTGAATAACGGGCAAGGGCTTTCCCGTTTGTTTCTACCTTTACTTTAAGATTGTATTGCCTTTCCAGTGCGGCTCCAATCTGAATGAGATCTGCATCTTCCAGATAAGCAGGACCTCCTGCCATCCATGCATGATAAAAACGCGTATCGATAGTCCTGATGATTGGTGACTGGCTGTTTTCACTGGCTTTCAGCAGCTTGTTCCGGGTTAGGCCAGCACTTAACAACGCATAGCCGTTCTTTACCTTACGCTCTACTTTCACTTTTCCTGTCCGCACGGCTAAGCTATACTGGTGTTCTCCGGGATAATTTCGGATATTGAAGGAAGTTCCCAAAACTGTGGTAAGGTATTTACCACTGTGTATCTGAAAGGGTCTGGTGGTATCTCTTTTTACTTCAAAAAAAGCCTCGCCATGATCGAGGATAATTTCTCTTTTAGATCCATGACTGAAAGTAACAGGTACGCGGATAGCAGTGGCTGCATTTAGCCAGATTACTGATCCATCGGTGAGCATCACCTTTTTCATCTCTAAATTTGCGGTGCTGTACTGGATATAAGCGGCTTCCTGAAATACCTTATCCTCCTTCTTAGATGCACGCCATAGCAGCCCGGCAATTCCAAATAAAAGAAAAACTGACGCGATTTTGAGCCAAACGTTAGCGGTTACTGAGCGGCTCGTCGTTACCGTCTGCTGAATGTTGGAAAAAAGCTCTTCCGCTAATGCAGCCTTATTAATGGTGGGCGAAGAAGTATTTTTTGCTGTATATTGTTCATCAAACCAATCTTCAATAATTTGTTTGCGTTGTTCATCAATCTGTCCGTTTTGGTATTTCCTGAACTGTTCAGCTAAATATTTTTCTCCTTTGGATCTCATTCGTGTATAAAGCGCATGAAAGGAGAAAAAGTACTTTAAGCAAATGTTACCTTTAGGTTAATTTTAAGCCACTACGAAGTCTGCGCATGGCCTCAGAAATGTTATTTTTTACAGTTTGTTCTGACAGTGAAAGTTCTGCAGAGATATCTTTTATCGATTTATTTTCGTACCGGCTCAGCTGAAAACATTTCTTCATGCTCAGTGGCATTTTGATCATTTCGAGATCAATATTGACTTGAAGTTCTTTTGCAATAAGTACATTTTCAGGATCATCGGCAGTTTTCAACCTGGCAACCAGAATTTCAATTCCATTAAGCCTGACTTTGTTCTTGCGGAACAGGGAAATAATTTCATTTCTGGTAATTTTAAACAAGTATGGCAACAGGCTATCTCCCACAACCAGGTTATGCCTGTTCTGCCAAAGGGAAACAAATGCGTTTTGAACGATATCCTTACTTTGCTCCTCATCGCCGGTCTGTTGGGTTACAAATTGATACAAGGTATCCCAATAAATATCAAAAAGTATGCGGAATGCCTGATCATCACCCTGGGTAAAAGCCTTTATTAGTTCCTGACGATTATTTATCATTGTTAGGACAAAATTAGCTAACGACTTATTAAGCCAATATTAAGTATTAACCTATAAACGGTTTGTTACAAAACACGACGTTTTTTCCCCAGCATTAATTTCCGGTAATATTGGAAATCAGGGTATAAAAAAAGCAGATTAAATGTTTTATATCCATTCAATCTGCTTTTTGACATTGCTGCTGTTAAGCAGTATCTTATTTAATCACTTTAATCTGGCCTTTCATCACCATATAATGGCCCGGATAGGTACAGATAAAAGGATAGGTGCCAGGTTTGTCAGGCACGGTGAAATAAATCGTATCCGATTTGCCTGGCTGTAGCAATGAGGTATAAGCCAATACCTTAGGGGTAGCGGGAACAAAATCGTATTTTTCGCCGTCAAGCCCCATTTTCAAGGCCATTTCTCCTACTGCATTACCAGAACCTGGCGCAGTGAGCACAAAATTGTGCAACATATCATCAACATTTTTAAAGGTTAGCTTTACTTTGGTGCCTGCTTTTAAGGTAATGTTGGTCTGGTCGAATTTCAAACCTGGTTTGGTTCCCAATACAATCGTTTTTTCAGGTCCTTTGGCCCAGGTTTCGGGCTGTTGTGTTACGTGTTTGGTAACATCGGTATTGCCTTTAACTGCGCCACTTGCTGCAGGCATATTGCCCATCTGATGATGGTCCATACCTTCCATGTGGTGTGCCTGCGCATTACCTGTCGGTTTATTTTCGGCAGTTAGTGCCAGTTTTTCGCCATCAGGGATCTTATTCATGGTATAATATCCATAGTCATGCAATAAAGGAATTTTCCCATTTTCACTTCGCAGGCCTTCCATTTTAATTTCATGAATGTAACCTTCTTTTAAACTATCCAACACTAACCGTACTTTTTTATGATCGGGAGAAAGCACTATCGCTTTAATGCTGCGTGCCGACTGATTGATTACCGGACTGCCGTAAATATGGTGATATTTATAGGTGAAAGTAGATAGCTTATAGGTACCCGCATCGCGCGCTGTTTTTTCATCAACCGGCATGGTAAACTCCAGCTCGAAACCATCAGGCTGGGCTTTTACGGTTTGTACCTCAAATGGTGTAATACCCGACCAGGTTAAGCGCTGCAGCCCGTATTCGGCCTTGCCTGTAGAAGACCATCCCCTTGAAGTCATACCCACCAGCATGCTGCCATCCGAGCCCCAGTTCATCCGGAGGATACCTGAAGAAAAGCCCCTGCGGAATGGGAATACCACACCCTGGTATACACCTTTAACTTTTTCTAAAAACACCCTGTTGATATTGCTCTGCGACTGGTCGCCAACAAACAATTGCCCTTTAAAAGGCCCCATGTTACCATTATCGGTATAATTGAGTATACCTGAAGTAGAATTCCCCATAATGGAATGCGGAATCCACACAGATGGCGTTTTTAATCCCGGTACCCTTTTGGCTACTTCGAATTCGGGTTCACCGGTATCGGGAATATCCTGTTTGCGCAGCTTAACCGGTGAGCCAGGCTGATCTGCCCAGATCAAGCCGGCCGGATTGCCTACAAAATCGCCTTCCGCTACGTGGGTAATACTGCCCGAGCCAACCCAGTCGCCCTGGTTTTCGGCATAAAATATCTCGCCGTCGTTATTCAGTGCCATTGCCGCAGGCGAGCGGAAACCGGTTGCAAAAGGTTTCAACTTAAAATCCGGTGTAAACTTGAGCATCCAGCCATGCCATTTAGATAAGCTGGCACCATAACCAATCCAGCCCAAATTGAGCGTTACCACCATGTTGCCGTCTTTATCCAACATTGGCCCGTATGCATATTCGTGGTAATTACCAGATAATGGCCACGAATACATGGTTCGGTATTCATCAGCTTCGCCATCGCCATCCAGATCGCGCAGGCGTGTAATCTCCGCGCGCTGGGTGAGGTAAATGTCTCCCTTGATATAATTTAAGCCTAAAACTTCGTGCATGCCATGCGCAAACAAGCGGTATTTGGGCTGTTGTCCGTTTTTCATGTACGGATTGGTAATGATCCAGACTTCACCTTTCCGGGTGGCCACTGCCAGCTCATCATTAGGCAAAAAAGTCATTCCACCCACTTCAAGTGAAATTTCTTTGGGGATGGGAACGGTTACGATGGGATAAATCTGTTTTTCTGTTTGTGGTTGTGTTTGTGCTTTTACCGTTACCAGACCAGTGCCCAGCAACAAAAGAGACAATAAGTATGTTGATTTTTTCATGTCTTGATTACCAGGTGATGGAATAGGTTAATGAATCGGTAGCATTGGCCAGCAGCACCAGCAGTTCTTTACCATTTTGGGTCTTCCTGATGAAAGCTTTTGCGCCATCAGCTACTTTTATCGTGTAGGCCTTCTCGCCAACAACATAACTGTTATTTTTATGCGCTTCGATGTTTGGCCCAACTGCAATTCTGCAATACAGCGGCTGTTTGCTGTTTTTGAGGCTAATGGTACGGCTGAGTCCGGCACCGCCATCTAAAACGGCTATTTTATCACTTACATCGGCATTATGAGCTGAATATAAAAAAGTAGGCATTTTGTTTTTATCTAAAACATAGCCCTGGGTTAGAAGATCGTCAAACGCAATAGAATCCGGCCATGCCGCATCCTTATCTGCCAGCGGAGCAAGGGCCGGAGCTGCAGAAAGTGGTAAAATGGCACCTAAAGGTTTGGCCAATTGAGGCTCTCCCCGATCTTCCCACATTTCCCTGGCATCTATAAAATCTCCGCGCCATACTTCCAATAAAGCGCCTTGTTTTAAGTCGTAAGCATAGTTCACCTTTTCGGGCGTGCCTACAGAAATTACATGGGTACGTTTTTTTCCTTCAAACATCAGGAAGCTCCGCAATAAATAAGGTTTAGCTGTTGCATTGATGAGGTAAGGATTGGCATTTTGCGCCATAGAATAGGCTGCACAGCTGACTAAAAGCGCCAGGCAGCACATCATTCGTTTATAGATCATATTTCATTTGGTTTAGACGCAACAAAACAATCGGTTGCATAACAAATATATCATTAGCAGGCCAGTTTACAAAAACAATCGCCCGCTAACCATACAATAAGTTAATTTACAACTAATTAAAGTTAAATTTTAATAAGAAAGATGCTGGAATAATTAAGGCATAAATCAGTAAAACCTTTTACTAAGGGCGCATAAATTTGACTGGCCGATCCGGTTTTGTTTACTTTATGTGAGGGAAAACCCAACATTTCGCATTTAACAGAAAAAGCGAAGTTAATTACCGGGGTTTAACGCAGAAGGATCCTTTGCGAAGTTTCAAAGATGATTGAGAGATTACTTTGCAAGTTGAATTAGTGAATAATCTTAAATACAAGTTCTTTCAGGAGTTCTCCATCATCAACATTACCGGTGCTATCCAGTCCTTTGCTTTTTAAATCGTATTCGCGAAGTAAGCCGATCACCTGAAAAACTTTACCCTTATTGTAATTTCTTGCCGCTACCTCATAATCTTTGATAAAAAATGGGGGCACACCCAAGGCTGAAGCAGCATCTGCTTTATTCGGGATATAATGATATTTGAGGAGTTTGGTAAAATAGCCGCCTAAATTGGCCAAAACCATAACGGTTGGATTCGCTTTTGGGTTGCTGGCAAAGTAATTGATAATTTTATTACATTTTAACACATCGCGGATCGCCAGCGCCTTTTGCAATTCGAAAACATTATACTCTTTACTAATGCCTATGTTTTTCTGAACCAGGTCGGTATTAATGGTTACTTCTTTCGAAACATTAAGCATCAGCTTTTCAATCTCATTAGCAATTTTAGAGAGATCGGTACCCAGATATTCGGCCATTAAAGCCGATGCCTGCTGATCGATTTTGTAACCTTTTTCTTTAACAAATTCCTCGATCCAGGGTACCAGCTTATAATCGCGAACCGGATCTGACTGAAAAATCAGTCCGCTTTTATTGATGGCTTTATATATTTTTTTACGCTTATCAAAATTGGCATATTTATAAGCCAGCACCAAAATGGTACTCGGTAGTGGTTTTTCAAAATAACTGAGTACAAATTCACCCTCTTTAGAACTGTCTTCCTTACCCGATTTTAAATCCTGCGCTTCTTTAACAATCACCACCTGATAATCAGACATCATGGGATAACGCTTTGCAGCCCCCAAAACCGTAGCCATATCGGTATCCTTACCGTATAAAACGGTTTGGTTGAAGCCTTTTTCGGCATCGTTCAGCAGCTTATCTTCAATATAATCCGTTATTTGATCGATATAGTAAGATTCTTCACCATGCAATAAATACACAGGTTTGAACTTTCGGACTTTAAGATCTTTAATAATTTCGGCAGCAGTCATTGCCTGTAAAATTACAATTTAGGTTTAAGGATTTTGGCAAATGTTTATAAATTAAGAGATGTGAGAGGATAGATGTGAGATTGGAGACACGAGATTTGAGACATTAAGCAGGAGACTGCTTTAGCATCATTCAGAATTAATTAACTTTGAGGCTTCAAATTGATAAATTGTTGTATTGTTAATTGCAAACTGACAATTGCGAACTGCCAACTGCAAACTGCAAACCGAAAACTGCCAACTGAAATGTTCACTCCTACTCCGCTTAACCTACCACCCTATCCATTTAAAATTACCAAAAAAGATGATGTGGTTTTTATTTTTGATGAGTTGAGGAAGAAACACCTGGTGCTCACACCCGAGGAATGGGTGCGTCAGCATTTTATTCAAAGTTTGATCCTGGAAAAGAAATTTCCGCGTACGCTAATTCAGATTGAAGGTGGTTTAGTATTAAATCAACTGCAAAAACGAAGTGATATTTTAGTCTACAATACTGCCGGCGAAAAGCTGATGTTGATTGAATGTAAGGCACCAAAAGTAAAAATTACACCATCGGTTTTTGATCAGGCCTCACGATACAATTCGATTCACCAGGCCAAATGGATTGTGTTAACCAATGGTCTGCAGCATGTTTACGCCAAAATGGATTTGGAAAAGGGAAGCTTTAATTTTGTAGAAGAAATGCCGGATTATTTGAAGCTGTAGTTCAAATTGTTAAAAACTGGAGAATAAAATCCGTCATTCCAGCCTGACTGGGAATCGTAATGCTGTAGCTAAATCTGCAAATAATATTCTTCCTGATCACGGCTCCATGTTTTCACAGATCACTTTAAATATTACTTTTCGTGCTTCGCGAATACAATTGATTATGGTAAAAGTATTTTTATTATAGGGAGCGCAGGGTTAATGCAAAACACTAACTTTCTTCCCGTTTTCCGCTATACGCTTCGCTGCCTCGTACCTCGTTGATGCAGGGTATCGCTGCAACCGGGGCTATATGGCAAAAATAGTATTCATTTTTTAAGCTGGAGTATGCAAAAACCTTCGTTCCTAAACCCGATTGCAATGGAAAGCCCGGAGCGTAGCGAGGACTTGTAATGGAAAGCGGGGCTGCAGACCGCCAAGAACTACTGTGTACTCATTTCCAAACACCAAACAAAAAACAAAGCCCCAATACTTCGCGCTGCACGCTCATCTAATTATTAAAATTTAACATTGAGTTGCCATATCCGATAAAAATTTAAATGCTTCTACTAATTTCTATTGCGTAACTTAAATTCTTTAATGCAAGAGCTCTAGCTTTAACAAACCAAATACAGCAAGAAAAAAATAAATGTTCTTATAACGTTTATTATCTTAAATATTTTAATTTACTTTGAGAATCTTCCAGATATTAAACCGTATGAATTTAAATTACCCTATTAAAACTATCGTTTCGACATGTGTAGCATACGCTATCATCGGAATTGGATACACTACGCCAGTACAGGCACAAACTGCTAAAGTAATTAAAGTTAAAACCGACCACAGTATTGCTAAAGTGCAGCCGAATATGTGGGGTGTTTTTTTCGAGGACATTAACTTCGGTGCCGATGGTGGTATTTATGCCGAACTGATTAAAAACCGCTCGTTCGAATTTACAAAACCGCTGATGGGCTGGAGCATCCAGCGTAAAAATCCAAAGGAAGGAGAAATATTGGTGGTAAACCGCAAAGAGGTAAATACCGCCAATCCCAGATATTTACAGGTAAAAAAACAAACTGACGATTTTGAACTGATAAACGAGGGATTTAAAGGTATCGGCGTTAAAAAAGGATTGCGCTACGATTTTTCATTGATGTACCGCCAGTTAACTCCAGGGGTTAAACTGGTACTGATGTTAAAAGATTCGAACAATAAAATCATTGGACAAGGCACTTTGACTCCTGATCAAACAGGAAACGACTGGAAAAAACAATCAGCAAGTTTTATCGCTACTGAAACCGATCCTAAAGCTAAATTCTCCATTCTGTTTCAGGGAAATGGAAATATTGACGTGGATATGATCAGTCTTTTCCCCGGCGATACCTGGAAAAACCGTCCGCAGGGATTAAGGGCAGATATGGTGCAGTTATTGGCCGATATGAAACCTGGTTTTATCCGTTTTCCGGGCGGCTGTATTGTAGAAGGCACCGACCTGGCCAACCGTTACCAGTGGAAAAAAACCATTGGCCCGATCGAAAACAGACAACTGATTATCAACCGCTGGAATACCGAATTTCCTCACCGTGCCGCACCAGATTATTTTCAAAGTTTTGGCTTAGGCTTTTTTGAATATTTCCAACTGGCTGAAGATATCGGTTCAGATGCCCTGCCGATATTAAACTGCGGTATGGCCTGCCAGTTTAACTCTGCTGAAGTCGCTTCGCTTGATGAACTTGATCCGTATGTACAGGACGCTTTAGACCTGATTGAATTCGCCAACGGCGATGTAACTACCAAATGGGGTAAGATGCGTGCTGATTTAGGTCATCCAAAACCGTTTAACCTAAAAATGATGGGTGTAGGAAATGAGAACTGGGGTCCGCAGTATTTAGAAAGGCTTGCCATTTTTACCAAAGCCATTAAAGCAAAATACCCTGATTTTAAAATCATTAACAGTTCCGGAACGGATCCGGAAGGCGACCGTTTTAACCTGCTTAATACCACATTGAGAAATAATCATGCTGATTTTATAGATGAACATTATTACCGTCCGGCTGATTGGTTCTTAAAAAATGCAGGCCGGTATGACAATTACCCGCGCAACGGCTCGAAAGTTTTTGTGGGTGAATATGCGGTGCACGCCGATAGTAAAATTGAAGGCAGCAATAGAAATAATTGGGAAAGTGCATTGGCTTCGGCTTCGTTAATGACCGGCCTGGAACGCAATGCCGATGTGGTTCAGATGGCTTCATACGCACCACTTTTTGCGAATATCGACGCCTGGCAATGGGCACCGGATATGATCTGGGTAGATAATTTAAAATCGTATGGCACACCAGATTATTATGTTCAGAAACAGTTTTCTACCAACAAGGGAACGGATGTGGTTTCGATTACACTTGATAATAAAAACATTATTGGACAGGATGGACTCTACGCTTCTGCCGTAACCGATCAGGTAAAAAAAGAACTCATCATTAAAATTGCCAATAACGCTAATCAACCGCAGCAGATCGATTTCGACCTTGAAGGAAAATTGAAATTAAAAAGCAAGGGTACCAATGAGGAAATAGCAAACAGCAATCTTAAACAGGTTAACTCATTCGAAAATTCTGAAGCGGTAAGTCCGAAAAAAAGCACGATTAACCTAAAAGGCAAGAAATTAAATATTTCGTTAAAACCTTATTCTTTTAACGTCATCAAAATTCCATTTACCACATAGATTTAACGAGATCAACATGAAAAAATTTATATTATCTGCGGCTTTATTCTGTAGTTCTATTTTAGCGCAAGCCCAAAACGAAACCCGGCTCACCATTAAAGCTGCAGGCGATCAGGTGGTGAGCAAACACATTTACGGCCATTTTTCAGAACATCTGGGTCGGTGTATTTACGATGGTTTTTGGGTAGATGAAAATTCGACTATTCCAAATAAAGGTAGAATAAGATTAGACATTGTAGAGGCATTAAAAAAAATAAAAGTTCCGAACCTGCGCTGGCCCGGTGGTTGTTTTGCTGATGAATACCACTGGAGAGATGGCATTGGCCCCAGAAACCAGCGCCCAAAAATGGTCAACACCAACTGGGGCGGTGTAACTGAAGACAATAGCTTTGGCACACACGAGTTTTTAGACGTTTGCCAGATGCTTGATTGTGAACCATATATTGCCGGGAATGTAGGCAGCGGAACCGTTGAAGAAATGGCTAAATGGGTTGAATACCTAAATTTTGACGGCGTAAGCCCGATGACAGCCATCCGCAGCCAAAATGGAAGAGAAAAACCATGGAAAGTTTCGTTTTGGGGGGTTGGTAATGAAAGCTGGGGATGTGGTGGCAACATGACACCTGCCTATTATTCTGATTTGTACCGTAGATATGCCACCTATGCACGTAATTATCCGGGAGCACCGCTCAAAAGAATTGCCAGTGGTGCTAATGCGGGAGATTATAACTGGACGGAAACCTGTATGAAAAATATTGGCGACCAAATGTGGGGATTAACCTTGCATTATTATACGCTTCCAACAGGAAATTGGAACGCAAAAGGGTCTGCCACTAAGTTTGATGAAGCTCAATACTTTTCGACCATGAAAAATTGCCTGCACATGGAAGAACTGGTAAGCAAACATTCCGCAATAATGGACAAATACGATCCTAAAAAGAAAGTTGCTTTGGTGGTTGATGAATGGGGAATATGGACTGATGTGGAGCCTGGAACCAACCCTGGTTTTCTGTATCAACAGAATAGTTTACGCGATGCTTTAATTGCAGGCACAACCTTAAATATCTTCAACAACCATTCTGATCGTGTTAAAATGGCTAATCTGGCCCAAACTGTGAATGTTCTACAGGCTTTAATCTTAACCGAGAAAGATAAAATGATCCTCACCCCTACTTATCATGTTTTTGATCTTTACAAGGTACACCAGGATGCCAAATATTTACCAATTGCTTTTACCAGCCCTGATTATGTAGTAGGAGACCAAAAAATACCAGCGCTTAATGTTTCAGCTTCGCAGGATGCCAGCGGTGCGATCCATATTTCATTGGTTAATTTAGATCCAAATAAAAAAATTGCAATAAGTACGGTTTTAGATGGTTTGAAATGGAACTCGGTTACCGGGCAGATTTTAACCTCTGCTAAACTTACTGACGTAAACACTTTTAACGATTTGAACAAAGTACACAACGCCAAATTTACAGGCGCCAAAAAATCGGGTAATTCATTAAAAGTAGAGTTACCGACGCAATCTGTTGTGGTTCTGGAATTGAAATAATTTTATCAGAACAATCAAAGAATCTGCAGATTTAAAAAACTGGACTGATGTTTCAGACCAAATCTCCCTGCCAAAAGGCTTAAGGCATGGCACCATATTAACCATTAAAGAAAAAGAACTGGAAGTCTTATTAAGGCAATAAAATAGGCTAAAGCAGTACAAAATTTCTCCAGCAAGATCCTCATGTTCAGGAGGACGATTGCATTTAAATAGCGCTAGTGGTCTGTGAGGACACAAACCACGGAATAGTACATTCCATTTAAATCAATATTCCATGGTCTGTGTCCGCACAGACCATTATTATAAATCTCCACCACGCAACATGCTGAGCTTATTTTACGGTGCAGCTTTCTGATTCGCTACAGCAGAAGATTTTATCGTCGCTACAATTCGCTTAAAAAACCTTACTCATAGATCCCATTCCATGGTCTGTGTCCGCACAGACCATGGAACAAGAATGTCGTCCTCTCGACCGGAGCAGTGCGAAGTGGAGAGGTCTTTGGATCAGAGTATAAGAATTAGATTTAATCCGTGGTCTGTGTCCTCACAGACCATGGAACAGATGTAATTTATTCCTTTGAATCCTGTCACTCATATTTATTTTATATAGCAAATCAGCGCTCAGGATGAACAATCGCATTTGAAAATGCCAGTGGTCTGTGAGGATACAGAACATGGAACAAGGATGTCGTCTCGACCGGAGCAATGCGAAGTGGAGAGGTCTTTGGATCAGATTATAAGAATTAGATTTAATCCGTGGTCTGTGAGGACACAGACCATGGAACAAAAACCTTACTCATAGATCCCATTCCATGGTCTGTGTCCTCACAGACCATGAAGATAAATCTCCACCACGCAACATGCTGAGCTTGTTTTACGGTGCAGCTTTCTGATTCGCTACAGCAGAGGATATTTATCGTCGCTACAATTCGCTTAAAAAACCTTCCTCATATATCCTGAAAAAAGTTACCATTGACTGAATTTAAAAGAAAAACCATTATTGTAATGACGATCATTGGAGGTAATTTATTGCTTTGAATCCTGTTACTCATATTTATTTTATATAACAAATTAGTGCTCAGGGTAAACAATCGCATTTGAAAATGCCAGTAGTCTGTAAGGACACAAGACATGGAACAAGAATGTCGTCCGACCGGAGCAGTGCGAAGTGGAGAGGCCTTTGGATCAGAGTATAAGAATTAGATTTAATACGTGGTCTGTGAGGACACAGACCATGGAACAGAGGACGATTGCATTTAAATAGCGCTAGTGGTCTGTGAGGACACAGACCACGGGAGTGAAAATTTACTTCACCAACCTTACTTCATAAATATTGGCAATCGCCGATCCCTGATCGGCAACAAATTTCACTTCTAAGTCTGCTTTCAATAGTGCTTTTGGAATCTGATATTGCTGGGTGTAAAAAACAGCTCCCTTGCTTCCATCTAACTTTACATTTTCAATTTTAACCCCATTGATCAGGATAGCGAATCTTTTATCCTTTTCTTTTCCAAAATAGGTTAAACTGAGCTTATTTCCAGACAAATCTTTGTTTTTCAACACATAACTAAACCATGCTTTACCGTTTCTGAAATGCCTTTCCTGGTAGGTTCCGTTATCCGTTTGTTCACCTTTAAAATTATGATCAGATTCTGGTTGTTGTTCACCAGGATTAACCAGATCAACTGTTTGCTGTTCAATCTTCATCTTTTCTTCTTCAGCCAGTTTAATCGCCTTTGCACGTTCCGGCAAAGCCTGTTCACTGCTGTAAGGAAAGTAAACTACATAACGCTTTTCGGCAAGGGTGTAAAAAGGAACCAATTTTAAGGATTTGTATCTTGGCTGATAGACCGCATTGCGGGCACTAAAGGTTAAAGTTTTTTTATCGGTCAGTGCAATTTCATCGGCAAGCGTATTTTTCGGCCCGGTAACCAGTGGCGCATCACTAATCGGCAATAAAGCACCAGAGGCGATATGTCCCATCCGGCTGCCATCAGCGGTTAAATTAGGTTGATTCAAAGTATCCATCTCTGCAGCAAGTACAATTGGTCCACGCAGAAAGGCAACCCAATCAGAACCATCAGGCATAAATTCTGTTGAGGTATGCATCGGCAAGGCTATATCAACCACATCGCCCGTACTCCAGGTGCGATCAATACTGGCATAACCATTTGCTTCACTCTTAGCCATTACCTTTTTTCCGTTTACCATTACAACCATTTTCCCTTGTCCCACCCAGGAAGGCTGACGGAAATGTAAGGCAAAACGTTGTTTGTGCTTTAGCTGAAGTTTGATCGTTGTTTTTTCTGCATCTGGAAAAAGAGTTTGCTGTGTAAGCTGAATACCTTTTTCTTTCCAGTTTAGGGTTGAAGGGATAAAAAGATTCAAAAACACATCATTCGCACGGTGTGCATAAATCAGTTCCCCATATTTGCAATGGTTTTCCAATCCCGAACCTACACAGCACCAGAAACTTTCCTGCGGATTCGAATAGGTGCGGTAATGCCCCGGACGCATCGGTGTAAAATATACAAAACCACCTTCCGGCCTTTGCGATGAAAGAATATGATTATACAGTGTACGTTCATAATAATCGAGATAAGTGTTTGATGGATCTGCAAGAAACAGTTGCTTGGTCAACTTCAACATGTTGTAAGAATTGCAGGTTTCAGGTCCCTCCCGCGATTCTGTCATCGAAGAAAAGTCATTTGCAGGATGAAAATGCTCTCTAACGCTATTTCCTCCGATGGCTACTGTCCTGTGATCAACTACTGTTTTCCAAAAGAAAGCAGCGGCATCAGCCCAGGCCGGATTTTTATCCAACATCGCAATCTGCTCAAAACCAATTACTTTCGGAATCTGTGTATTGGCATGTAAGCCATTTAAAGCATCAGTATTTTTTAAAAGTGGATTGAGAAGAGATTGATCTGAAAACCGTTTGGCCAATTGAAGATACTTTTTGTCGCCTGTTATTGCATAAACATGGGCAAAAGCTTCATTTAATCCACCATGTTCGCTCTTTAATAATTCCTGTACCTGTTGATCGGACAAATTGGAAACCAGATCTACGCACCAATCTGTTAATTTGATGAGCATTTGTTTCGCTTTCGCATTGCCGGCAACCGCATAAGCATCGTAAAGGCCTGCATAGATTTTATGGATGTTATATAAAGGCACCCATTTCCCATTGAGCGAAAAACTGGATGATTTGATGTTACCGGCTTTAATCTCTTTCCAGATATCCTTACCTCCGGGAATTCCGGCAAGATAACCATCACCATTTTGACGCTGACATTTGTCCAACTCGGCAATCATATAATCTATCCGCTCCTTCACCTTTGCATCGCCGGTAGCCGCATACATCAGGGAAAGAGCCGATAGGTAATGCCCGCCGATATGCCCGTCTAAACCTGTGTTTTCCCAATTACCATAGGATTCAGCTTTAGGTTTTAATCCTGCTTCTCTTAAATAGGGCGTCAAAAGCCGATCTGCATCCAGCGATAGCATATACTTTTTATCAGTTTCCTGTGCCTGTTTAAAAGGCCCATCAAGCAGGCGGACTTCCGTTAAACTAAATGGCTGCAAGACAGTTTGCCCAAAAACAGTTCCGCATAAAGCGGATAACAAAACGGCCGTAATTATTTTTTTCATTTTTAAAAACTTCTTCATAACAAAGATGATTGATCGTAGTGGGTAAAATTTTGGTAGACCGTTTATAACCTTTGGCGATAAAATAATCCGTTTTACGTGCCTTCTGTTGATGATTAAACCCAGGATAAAAAACGGCCTGTTATAATTTGAATGCTCATAAAATTAAAGGTTTAGCAAACCATTGGCTAGCGGATTATACCGTCCAAAAGCAGCATTTATAAAATTTGGTTAAAATAAACGTCTTAAAGACATTTATAAAACGAAGATATAAAAAAGATTTGCCAATTAGATCATGATTGAAACAAATCATTTAGCGCCAGGGGATTTTTTAACAATTTCAGGAACATTAAAAAGAACGTTTGAATGCCTGCCAACAGATTACTCCAGTGCATTTTGTTCATTTTTTATCTTTCCATAAAAAAACCGTTACATTCCATAACTTAATAAGGAATTTTAAAATCAAACACTTTGCATCCAATACTCATCAGAAATAATGTAAAAATACTTGGCGAAGGCAGCCAGGTACTTCTGTTTGCTCATGGCTTTGGCTGTGCTCAAAATTCCTGGAAATATATTACAGATGCTTTCCTGGAAAATTACAAAGTGATCTTATTTGATTACGTAGGCTCTGGTGATTCGGACCTTAGCCAATACAACCAAAAAAAATATGCTACATTAGAAGGATATGCCTGTGATATAATTGACATCATACAGGCACTTGACCTCAAGAATATTATATTTATTGGACATTCGGTTAGCAGCATGATTGGCATGATTGCCGCCCTGCAGCTTCCGGATGTATTTAAAAAACTGGTTTTTATCGGACCATCACCAAGATATTTAAACGATGGTGATTATATCGGCGGGTTTAACACCGGAGATATAGAAAGCATCTTTACCCACATCGCCCAGGATTATGTAACCTGGAGTAAACAATTGGCGCCACGAGTGATGGACAGCCTTTGTAAACCTGAACTATGTGATTTTTTACAGGAATGTTTTGAAGCCACTGCGCCAAGTGTAGCCCTTGCCTTTGCAATGGCAACCTTTAAAGCCGATTACAGAGACCAATTGAAAAACCTCGAAGTACCAAGCCTAACGCTGCAATGTACAGATGATGAAATAACCCCAGTATCAGTTGGAGAATACATTCACAAAAATACGCCTGACAATTTCCTGGTTGTAATGAAGGCTACCGGGCATTTCCCACAAATCAGTGCGCCCGATGAAACCATCAGGGAAATTAAAGACTTTATCGAAAATGCCAGTTCGAAATCAGCATCAGATCATCTCTATACTTCAGGAGATTTTGCACACCAATAACCTATTTTTAGCTTAAAATGTAAACATTGAGCACAAAAATGCTTTTTCAACCGCCAATCGGCATGAAACAGCGCTGACCGCGCAACAATATTTTATTTAATGAAAAGTAAAGGAAAGTTAAATGTTAAGTTGATAACCATTAAAAACGCGACATGTCATTTATGACTAACAAATCCATAAAATAACTAGAAGAGCAGATAATTTTGAAAAAAACTTATTAATGATATATATTAACCGGTACAACTTGTGAAAGAAAGCTAAGACATGAACAATGTATCCGTTATTGCATCACCTATTGGAAAAATCACCATCCTTGCGGATGATGAGTTTGTACACGCCGTAACTTTTGCTGAAACAGCTATTACAGGACTTACTGAAAATCCGCTCACACTTAAAGTTGCTCAGCAATTAGGTGATTATTTTGATGGCAGTTTACAGCAGTTCAATTTTCCGATTAAACAAAATGGCACCGAATTTCAGCAGGAGGTTTGGCGGAATTTATTAACCATACCTTTTGGCGAAACCATTTCGTATGCTAAATTTTCTGCCCACCATCCATTAGCGATACGGGCTATTGCTGCCGCAAACGGAAAAAACAATATCGCCATTATAGTGCCTTGCCATAGGGTTATTGGCAGTAATGGCAAGCTGGTGGGTTATGCCGGCGGTTTATGGCGTAAACAATGGTTACTGCAGCACGAACGCGAAATTGCCCGGAGAGGACAGACTGAATTAAAATTTTAATACATATTTTTGAAGATGAATAGAGATCAAGCCGTAACACCAAAAAATTACCTTAAAGCGATCCGTTTAATTAATATCGAAGGCGACAAATGTGCTTTCGAAATTGGCAAAATCCCTATCCGCCAGCACATCAATGCCAATTACTTTTTTGCCCAAACAGATGTATCTAGTTTAGAGCGCATCCCACACCCTGCCCCGCGTCGTCAATATGTAATTACCCTAAAAGGGAAACTCCGTTTCACCGTGAGCAATGGTGAAATCTTTATCATCGAGCCGGGGATTATACTCATTGCCAATGATATCGCCGGAGAAGGGCATACCTGGGAAGTTGTGGACGGCAATGAATGGGAAAGAATTTATATTCCGCTGGAGGAAGGCAGCGATGATTACTTTGTAGTTGATTAAGACCTTAAAACCAGGATGAGGTCTGTTTCGTAAATCATATTAAAAACCTCTGATATGATGAAAACAATCTGCTCCATACTCTTTATTCTTTTCACCCTTTTACCTACAGAAAAAAATGTCCCTGTAGCCAAATTAGACTTAAAAAAATATGCAGGAACATGGTATTCATTATATTCAATCCCTACGATTTTTGACAAGGGCAGCAGGGAGACTACTACAAATTACACTTTAAATAAAAATGGCTATTATAACGTTGTAACCACTTACAAAAAGCCCGGGGATGAAAAGGTTTATTCCAGAACATCGAAAATGTCCCCATCAGAAAACGGTAGTAAAGGAGCGTTACAGGCACAGTTTATCTGGCCGGTAAAGATAGACTATTGGATTATCGAACTTGCAGATGATTATTCCTATGTAGTGGTAGGTCATCCCGATCATCGATTTTTATTCATCATGAGCCGTAATCAGACGATGCCGAAGAAAACCCATGATGAAATTGTGTCCAGGTGCAAAGCTAAAGGATACGATGTGGCTAAATTAACATCGCAATTGCATTAAAAAACCTAAGCTGATATTTTTTCTCCACGTTTAACACTAAAAAGCATCAATATAACGCCTACCAACAATACAATCCATCCCCACTGGAAATGGACCACTTTGCCGATCAGTTTATTCGCAAAACCATATTTAGTATAATTATGAGCAGTAAAATAAACAGCAATAACAGCTAAAATATACCAGATAGCCATGATGAAACTCAAAAACCGGAATGCCCCAACTTTTCTGATAAAAAGGAATAACACCGAAATAGCGATGATGGCATATGTGATCAAAAATAAACGTGCATCAGATTGATATAAGTTCCAGTTACCCTTGATTGGCACTTTCAACATTGGGCAGAAACCGGCAATAACGCATAACAAAATGCCTAACCAAGCCATGAATTTATTTAATACTAACATGATTTTAAGATGATTAATTTAATTTTAATAATTGAAAGGTTTACGAAATAAGGAAATGATTGATCACTAGCTTGCATGGCAATTTTTTAATGACCAATGAACAATGAACAATGACCAATAAACCAATGACTAATAACCAGCCTACTGTCCTTCAATAATACCCATCTTATCTGCAAAGTGGGCGCAATAGTCGCGCAAGTCTTCTACAATCAGCGTTTCGCCTGTTGCCTTCAAAAAACTATCGCCCATGGTTTGCAGGGTTTCATAAAAAAAACGCTTCATTTCATCTACAGGCATGTCTTTTGTCCAAAGATCTATTTTTAATGTATTTTTATAATTATGATCCCAAACGGATAAAAACAAAGCCTTTGCAGGCACTTTGTCAGCATTTCCGGAATCTGTACTTTCCCAAAGTATGTTCTCCGGATTGTTCCCTTCATCTAACTCAACTGTTAATTTTATTTCTGCTTTTTTCATATTTTCAAAATGGGTTTCACCGATAAACGGAATACACCAATTCACCGGTATTTTATTCGGGGCAAAGATGATGATTTTACCAAATACTTTGCTTTGATATTATACTAGTTTTTGTAATATTAACATCAATATTGCCGCAATAACTATGAATAACAGTTCTACCATCCAGATCCGTTTAATATCTTTTAAAGTAAAGCGAAAGATAAGATCCGTTACGAAAGTAACTAAAACCAGGCAACCCAAAATAAGCAAATAAAAGCCACTGAAGTTAATCTGCCTTGGTGCCATACTTTTTTCAGAAAAAAGACCAGTAACCATTAAACCTAAGCCAATTGCACCAACAATGTTTAATGGCGTAACGCGAAGTTTAATCATTACTTTTTCTTATCAAAACGTTTACCTTTTTTAAAACTTTTAACTGCCTTACCCGCCTTTGCCTTTGCTTTATCCCTGGCCTTCTGTTCTATGGCTTTTGCGTTTTTCTTTTCATGGAAAGCCCCCTTAAAGTCAGGATCTTCCTTGCGTTTCTGCAGATCAATCTCTTTTGCGATCTGCTGGCGCTCTTCATAGGAAGTTTCCTCTATAAAGACCCCCTGCGGGATGGCTGCAACCGGGATGGACTGGCGGATGAGCTTTTCAATTTTACGTACATAGTATTTTTCGCCTTCAGTAGCAAAAGTTATGGCGTCGCCCTTGGCAAAAGCCCTGCCGGTACGGCCAATGCGGTGTACATAATCCTCAATAATAATGGGTACATCAAAATTGATCACATGACTTACATCACTTACATCAATCCCCCTACTGGCTACATCTGTGGCTACCAGAAACCTTACATTTCCTTCTTTAAAGCTATTAATGGAATTGATTCTGGTATTTTGACCTTTATTTGCGTGGATTACACGAACATGATCAGCACCATATTTACGTTCAATAAAACTAAAGATATTATCGGCAACTGTTTTGGTTTTACAGAAAATGATTAAACGTGTAAATGCCTCATCATTCTTCAGTAAATGTTGCAATAAATTCAATTTCGTTTTAAAATTCGGAACATCATAGAGGGTTTGACTTACATTAGCTGCAGGAGTTGCCTGTTGTGCTGTTTCGACAATAGTTGGATTTTTCAGGAAATCGCCGGCAATTTTTTGAACCAAATCGCTCATGGTTGCCGAAAACAGTAAATTTTGGCGCTTTCGCGGTACAACTTCCAAAATGCGATGTATAGAGCCAATAAACCCCATGTCCATCATTTTATCGGCCTCATCCAGCACCAGAAACTTTAAGCTTTGCGTATTGATATCGCCGGCCAGGTATAACTCAAGGAAACGGCCAGGCGTAGCGATCAGAATATCGACACCTTTTGCCAATTGTTCTTTTTGTGTCTTAGGGCCTATACCGCCAAAAATTACTAATGAACGCAGATCGGTATAACTAGAGAACAGTTTTACCTGTTCTTCAATCTGCATAGCCAGTTCGCGGGTTGGCGATAGGATCAAAGCACGTATATTTTCGCCCTGCGCATATTTAAGCTGCATTAAAATCGGCAACACGAACGCAGCAGTTTTTCCGGTTCCCGTTTCGGCAATACCAAAAATATCCTGACCGGACAATATGGGTGCAATTGCTTTTTCCTGTATCGGCGTTGCAACGGTGTAACCCGCATCGGCCACAGCATTTAAAATTTGCCTGTTTAACTTAAATTCTTCGAACGGTTTCGCCATAGCGTACAAAGATAGTGATTAAGGTTGAGGGTTTGAAGGTGTAAGGTAGAAGGTTTAAATCAAACCTGACTGAAAGCGCATATTTAAAGGATACGGAGGTTAGTTTATTAACCGTGTTGACATATAAACCTGTCCTAATTTCTCAAATCTCCTATCTAACTTCTCAAATCTATTTTTACCTTTGAAACCATGAATACTTACCTGATAAAAGCTGCCACCATTGTAAATGAAGGACAAAAAATTGTAGCCGATGTTTTAATAAAAGATGGATTGATCGATAAAATCGGACAGAATCTTACTGCGCCCGGTGCACAGGAAATTAATGCCGAAGGTCAGTATCTTTTACCAGGTATGATTGATGACCAGGTGCATTTCCGCGAGCCTGGACTTACGCACAAAGCCGATATTTTTACCGAAAGCATGGCTGCTGTAGCCGGAGGAATTACTTCTTTTATGGAGATGCCCAACACCGTACCCAATACCTTAACGCAGGAATTGCTTGCAGATAAATATGACATTGCCGCGCAAACTTCTCTGGCCAATTATTCTTTTTACATGGGCGCCAGTAACGATAATATTGAGGAGGTTTTAAAAACCGATCCGAAAAATGTTTGCGGAATTAAGGTTTTTATGGGTTCATCGACTGGCAATATGCTGGTTGATAACGAGAAAACCTTAGAAAACATCTTCAGCAAAGCACCAATATTGGTAGCCACCCACTGTGAAGATGAAGCAACCATCCGCCATAACCTGGCTGAATATAAAACTAAATATGGTGATGACCTCACGATTGAAATGCATCCGCTGATCCGAAGTGCAGAGGCTTGCTATAAATCATCATCACTGGCAGTAGAACTGGCTAAACGCTACCAAACACGTTTACACATCCTTCATATTTCGACCGCTAAAGAAATTTCGTTATTCGACAATACCATTCCATTAAAAGATAAAAAAATTACCGCCGAAGCCTGTGTACACCACCTTTGGTTTAATGATAAAGATTATGCGTCAAAAGGAAACTTCATCAAATGGAATCCTGCAGTAAAAACCGAAGATGATCAGAAAGGAGTTTTGGCTGGTGTTTTGAATGATCACATTGATGTTATTGCTACTGATCATGCTCCACACACCCTGGCTGAGAAGCAACAGGCTTATGCGCAGGCCCCTTCGGGTGGCCCGCTGGTACAACATGCTTTACCGGCTTTATTGGAAATGCATTTACAGGGTAAGATATCTTTAGAAAAAATTGTCGAAAAAACGGCGCACAGCCTGGCCATCTGCTTTGATATCGAAAAGCGGGGCTTTATCCGTGAAGGTTACTGGGCTGATTTGGTGCTGGTTGACCTGAATGATCCGTGGAAAGTAACCAAACTGAATAATTTTTACAAATGCGGTTGGAGTCCTTTTGATGGCGATACTTTTAAAGCCAGTATTACACACACTTTTGTATCAGGTAACCTGGCTTATGTTAACGGAAAATTCACTACCGATCAGACAGGTAAGCGTTTAAATTTTACCAGATAGATTTGTTATATTTGTTTAGATTAACAATTTGTCATGACAGATGCACAATTATTTTCAGAAATTTTGGCCCTGCCTTCAAACCTGAAGAAGGAGGTATTTGATTTGGTTACTCATTTGAAAGAAAAAGCAAAGAATAAAAATTTATTTTTTGAAAACAAAGTTGAAAAGCCTACCCCAAAATACGGAAAAAAATTTTCAGATATACTTTTAAACGGCCCTGTCTTTTCTGATGCGCAAAATCAAAAAAACAAGAAAATCATTAAATGAATGGCGAACCAAATAATAATGGTTGATACATCTATTTTAATTGACTATTTCAGAAAAAAGGATAAATCAAAAACAATTCGATAGCGAAGCGGCTTTGGCAGCTGTAGAAGTGCAAAACAAACTTAAAAAACATCGTAAGAGTATTGATCAAGCAGACCTATTCATCGCAGCTACCGCTATTGTCCATGATTTACATTTCGATACGCTTAACCATAAGCATTTTGAATATATTGAAGACCTAAAGATGACTAAAAGTGATACCACTAACCAGAGAAATCTTTATTCATTCATCACAAAAGGCCATTTCAGTAAATAATGACTAAACCTATAATTATTAAATCAACTGTACTTCTAGGCTTAGCTATCCTGATTTATGTTTTTGGCTTCTTCCCTACCCTCGTCCAACAATATTACTCAACCGGCTTTTATCCTTATATTTCTTCAGCATTAAGGTCTATATCTGCTCTGTTTTCTTTTGCAATAGGAGATATTATTTATGTTCTGCTTATTGGCTTTATACTTTATAAAATCGTTAGATTTTACAAAAGGCGTAAATCGCTAAAAAAGCAGGATAGAATTATTGTCCCCTTACAGATTTTAAACTTCTTCTTCATTCTCTATATCATTTTCAAAATCGTATGGGGCTTAAATTACAGTCGACCAAGTATAAGTGAAGAATTGGGCATAGGAAATGAAAAATATAATGTTAAAGAATTAGTTGTTCTGGGCAATTATTTCGTTGATAAAACCAATGCCCTAAAATTGAAACAAAATAAAGTGCCCGTTTATTTGGTTAATGAGCTGGAATCTAAATCTGCAGCAGCGTATTCACTTATGGAGAAAAGAAACTCAGTATTCAGCTATTCCAATCCTTGCTTAAAATCGGTTTTAAATTCATGGATCATCAGTAAAATCGGTATTGAGGGTTACTATGCACCGCTTTCAGGTGAAGCCAATATGAACATGAATTTGCCTGACTTCGTAAAACCTTATGTGAGCTGCCACGAAATTGGGCACCAATTAGGCATTGCTTACGAAGATGAAGCTAATCTTTTGGGATACCTGACCGCAAGTAACAGTCCTGACGTGAATTACCAATATTCTGCCAATTATGAAATGTTACGGTATATTTTATTCGAAATCAGGATGAAATCACATGAAGATTACAAAAAACTTCGCGCAAAACTTTTGCCACAGGTGCTGGCTGATTTTAAAACCGAAAAAGAATTCTGGCGTAAATACAATGGCGATATGTTCGGTTATATGGATGCCGCTTTCGATCGTTTCTTAAAATTAAATAACCAGCAAAAAGGGATCGATAGCTATCAGGATATTGTGATCTGGCTGTGGAATATTTATAAGTCAGAAATTCTGAGGTCCGAAAGTCAGAAGATCAAGCGATAAATACCTCCATCATTCATTTTCCCTGAGATATTTTACATGACTTAACCGTGTATCGCTTCCTTTGTACCAAAACTCTGAATCAGTTCTCCTTCAAAATCCAGCCACTCTTTCCAGCGTTTATCCACATCTACATCGGTACTATATTTACGTGCAAAGTTTAAGAATGTGGTGTAATGGCCTGCTTCCGAAACCATCAGCTCGTGATAAAATTTAGCCAGTTCCTGATCTTTAATATTTAATGAAAGTACCCTGAAACGTTCGCAACTTCGGGCTTCAATCATGGCTGCAAACAACAGCCTGTCGATAAAAGCCTGGTTACGGCTTCCATCTTTTTTACTGAATTTCACCAAACGTCCAACATAATCATCTTTCCGCTCGCGGCTTAAAGTATAACCCCGTTTTTTAATAATTTCAATTACCATCTGAAAGTGCTGCATTTCTTCAATGGCAATGGCCGTTAATTCATCAACCAGTTCCTGATGCTCTGAATTTTGTGTAATTAAGGTAATGGCATTACTCGCGGCTTTTTGTTCGCACCAGGCATGGTCAGATAAAATTTCTTCTAAATTCGATTCCGCAATATTTGCCCAACGCGGGTCTGTCAATAATTTTAATCCTAACATCCGATGCTTTGTAATTGAGCTGCAAAATTAGAAATAATCGGCACGGTTTTAAAATTGTGAGCTAAAAACCATTTATTTTGCAGAAAATTAAATCATGACCGCAAAGAAATTATTAATTATTGGAATGGTTTGGCCCGAACCCGGATCGTCGGCAGCAGGCACAAGAATGGTCCAATTGGTTGATTTATTTCTGGATAATGGCTATCAGGTCACTTTTGCTTCGGCAGCATCAAAAAGCGAATTCAGTTATGATTTTAGCCATACAACAGTTGCTGAACAGGAAATTAAGTTAAACGACGAGAGCTTCAATACTGTTTTAAAAGCGCTTAACCCTGATATTGTGCTGTTCGATCGTTTTATGATTGAAGAACAATACGGCTGGCGAGTACAGCAGGAATGCCCGGGTGCCTTGCGGATTTTAGATACCGAAGATCTTCATTTTTTACGGCAGGCCCGACAACAAAGCATCAAAAAGCAGGAAATAATAAACCTGTTTTCGGATATTGCCAAACGCGAAATTGCAGCCATCCTACGCTGTGATCTGTCTTTAATTATTTCGGAAGCAGAGTTAAAACTACTCCAGGAAAAGTTTAAAGTTGACCCGGGCTTACTGTATTATCTGCCTTTTTTGGAGCAGCAAATTACTGCAGACATTACCCAAAAATGGATTCCATTTGCAGAAAGGGCTGATTTTGTTTTCATTGGAAATTTTCTCCATGAGCCCAACTGGCACACCGTGCAAACCTTAAAAACCAAAGTATGGCCGTTGCTTCGGAAAAAACTGCCCGAAGCCAGCTTGAACATTTACGGAGCCTATCCTACACAAAAGGTATGGCAGCTCGAAAATAAGGCTGAGCGATTTTTCATTAGAGGTAGGGCCGCAAACGCACAGGAAACTATTGCAAGACACAAAATTTTACTTGCACCGATCCAGTTTGGTGCTGGGGTTAAAGGCAAATTTATTGATGCCATGCTAACCGGCACGCCATCGGTAACCACAACTATTGGCGCCGAAGCCATGAAAGGCAACCTGCCCTGGAATGGCTTTATTGAAGATGATTTGACTCGATTTGTAGAGAAAGCGGCTCAACTTTACCAGCGCCAATCTGAATGGCAGGCTGCACAACAACAGGGTATCCAAATTATCAACCAACGTTACGCCTCCATTGCTTTTACGGATGCTTTTCTGTTGAAAATAACCGAACTTTTATTGTCCTTAACGAAACACCGCCAAAACAACATCATTGGCCAGATTTTAAACCACCATACCCTTCAAAGTACAAAGTATATGAGCCTTTGGATTGAAGAGAAAAATAAATAAGTTGGAAGTCTGGAAGTCGGAGATCCGATGATATAGGAGCTGAAAATATTGAAATTTTAAATCCTTTTATGTTCTTAAATGCCTGATATGATAAACACAGCCAGGTCCGGAAGTTGAAGGTCAGAGGTCCATAGAGATAACGGTATAAAACTTCAATTCACAACTGAAAACTCCGAACTCCCAAACAATAACATGCCTAGCCTTCCGACTTCGTCTCCAAACTCCCACCTAAAAAACTATTGACTTTTAAAAAACATTCAGGTTCTGAAAGCTAGGAACAATATTGTAAATTTGCGGCTATGGCAAAAATATCGATTAACCTTGCTACAGGTTCGTTTCAAAAGGAAGAAATTATCGTCGGAATAGATTTAGGTACCACCAACAGTTTGGTTGCGTTTATTAACCCTGATAAAAATCCTCAGGTGATTAACGATTCGGGCAAGGGCGTATTGGTGCCATCAGTAGTTTATTTCAATAATCAGAACGAAGCCGTTGTAGGTAACGAGGCAAAGGAATTTTTAACCACTGACCCTTCTAACACCATATTTTCTGTTAAAAGACTACTAGGACGATCATATAAAGATGTAGCCGATCACGCCGCTACTTTTTCTTACAAAATTATTGATGATGATACCGATGCATTGGTAAAAATTCAGGCTGGAAACCGTTTCTATACCCCGATTGAGTTATCTGCCGAAATATTAAAAGAGCTAAAAGCCAGAGCCGAACATGCACTAAAAACACCAGTGAACAGGGCTGTAATCACTGTTCCGGCTTATTTTAACGATAGCCAGCGCCAGGCCACCCGCGATGCCGGAAAACTGGCAGGTTTAGATGTGATGCGCATTGTTAACGAACCCACTGCGGCCAGCTTGGCTTATGGAATTGGTTTAGACCCTACACAGCAAAAAACCATTGCCGTTTACGATTTAGGAGGAGGTACTTTTGATGTTTCCATCCTACAGATTCAAAACGGGATTTTTGAAGTGTTGGCTACCAACGGTAATACCTATTTGGGCGGCGATGATTTTGACCGGGCCATTTTAGATTACTGGATCGCTCAGAATAAACTTGATGTAACGACGCTGGCTCAGAATAATATTTTGATGCAAACGCTAAGATTACAGGCCGAGGCAGCAAAAAAAGCATTGTCAAGCCAAAATTTATATAACGAACAAATAGGCGAAATCTGGTGTACACTGGATAAGCAAACCTTTGAGCAATTGATTGCTGCGAAAGTAGAGGAAACCATTGCAGCCTGCAAAAATGCATTAAAAGATGCAGATTTAACACCTGCTGATATAGATGAGGTCATTTTAGTCGGCGGTTCTACCCGTACACCTTTTGTAAAGCAGGCAGTCGAAAATTTCTTCGGCAAAAAGCCTCAGGATGATATTAACCCCGATGAAGTAGTAGCCTTAGGTGCTGCCATCCAAGCTGATGTATTGGCCGGAAACCGCTCAGATATCTTACTGCTTGATGTAACCCCGCTTTCTTTAGGTATCGAAACCATGGGTGGGTTAATGGATGTCATTATTGCACGGAATAGCAAAGTGCCAACCAAAGCTGGCAGGCAGTATACCACTTCAGTTGATGGGCAGGTAAACATGAAAATTTCTGTTTATCAGGGCGAGCGCGATCTGGTTAAAGAAAACCGTAAACTTGCTGAGTTCGATTTAAAGGGAATTCCGGCTATGCCGGCAGGTTTACCTAAAGTAGATATCAATTTCCTGCTCAACGCAGATGGAATTTTAACCGTACAGGCAATTGAATTACGTTCTGGCGTAAAACAAGAGATTGAAATAACGCCAAGCTATGGTTTAAGTGATGATACCGTTGAGAAAATGCTTTTAGATAGTATTGAGCATGCACAAAGTGATGTACAACAAAGGATGCTGATCGAAGCCAGAAGCGAGGGGGAGCAATTGCAATACACAGCCGAGCGCTTTATCGAAAAACATGCTGAGCATTTGACTGAGGCGGAAATATCGGAAACCAAAACACATATTGAAGCGCTTAAAACGGCCTTGGCCAGTCAGGATAAAGATACAATCCTTAAAAAAGCAGATGAACTGAACGAATTTACCCGCCCTTTTGCCGAGCGTGTAATGGATGCTGCTATTTCCACCGCGATGAAAGGCAAGAAGATAGAGTAGTTTTCAGCTCGCGGCTGGCAGTTTTCAGTTTTTAATTAGCAGTTGGCAATTTCGATACGGCATTCTGAACTCGTTTCAGAATCTTTTTGGGTACAAGTTGGTATTGATCTTATGTTCCTTAATGGCTTAAACCTGCGAAGATTTTCACACGATGGAAATCCTGGATTTCCTGAAAATAAGCAAAATAATTGATGAAGTTTATAGTGGATTGAGTTCTTTGAAGTAGCAATAAATATTGTTGGATATGGTTAAATCGATCAAAGTTAAAGATAATGGGAACATATTTATGATGATTTATATCTTCAGCATGTTTCCATTGTTCTTTGTGGCACCAATATTTATGTTTGATCTGAGTTATGTTCAATCAGCTATAATTTTAATGTCCATATTAACTGTGTTCTTTATTTTCTACTTTAAAAACCTAATCGCCAGGCAGGATGAATACGCCATTATTGCAGATGAAAATGAGATCACTTTATTAAACCTGGGAACCTTTAAGTGGAGTGAAGTTAAGCTTATTAAAGCAGTTGAAGAGTCGTTTGGACGCAGGAGCTATTCTTACCTCAATATCGTTTTGGAAAATGGCAAAAAATTTAAGATAGAATCCACAAATTTTGATTATCCCAATCAAGAGCTCGAAAACATTTTAAATGCTTTGGGCAAATTGACCGTTTAATATTCAATTCAACTTTTTTCTTACCATACATCAAAAAGCGACAAACACAAACACCTTACTTTTGTTAAAATTATTTAACAATATGGAATTAGGTATCGGAATGTTTGGCGATTTGCAGATCAATGCAAAAGGAGAAATCCAACCCGCACAGCAAAGGCTTCAGGAAATTATAGCAGAAATAAAACTCATGGACGAAGTGGGTCTAGATTTCTACGGTATTGGTGAACATCATCGCCCTGATTATGCCGTATCCAGTCCTGAAATTGTACTGGCCGCTGCAGCTACGGTAACCAAAAATATCAAATTAAGCAGTGCCGTTTCCGTTTTAAGTTCATCTGATCCGGTTAAATTATACCAAAACTTTGCAACCATCGATTTAATTTCAAACGGAAGAGCCGAATTAATGGCTGGTCGCGGAAGTTTTATCGAATCTTTTCCATTGTTTGGTTATAACCTCCAGGATTACGACGAACTTTATGAAGAAAAGCTTGAATTGCTTCTTAAAATAAACAAGGAACCTAAAATCAGCTGGAAAGGTAAATTCAGGCCAGAATTGAATAACCAGGAAGTTTTACCAAGAGCGGTAAATAACAATTTAAAGATTTGGGTAGCCGTTGGTGGAACGCCAGAATCAGTAGAACGTGCCGGCAGATTGGGATTACCCGTAATGTTTGCCATTATAGGAGGCCAGCCTATACAGTTTAAACCACTTTTTGATTATTACAAAAAAGTTTACCAGGCCTATGGACATGATATGAATAAGTTTGAAGTGGGCGTGCATATGCATTCGCTATTTGGCGAAAACAGTAATGAAATTGCAGATTACTATTACCCGCTTTATTCAGCACAGATGAACCGCATTGGCCGGTCGCGTGGTTGGGCACCTTACCAACGCAATCAGTTTGATGGCGGCCGAGGCAGTAGCGGAGCGTTAATTATTGGCGATGCAAGTGAATCGGTAGATAAAATTCTCGCCATGGAAGAAACCTTTGGTTTAACCCGTTTCTCTGCACATATGGATGTTGGCGGACCATCTCATAACGCAATGATGAAATCAATAGAAATTTTTGGGACAAAAATTGCCCCGGAAGTGAGAAAAGCACTAAACAGATAAAGCTGATGATTGGCAGTAGAATATCCTCACTAAACTTAGCAGATTAAAAATGAAAGATACTGCTGAAATTAGTTTTAAAAAAAGTAATATCATCATTAGTATTCTTTTATGTGTGCTAGGTTTAGGGGCTTCTATATTTTTACTTTTTCACGCTTATTTGCCAGCTAAAATAATATGCCTTGCAGGCATAATTCTGCTTTTAGTTATTCTTTCTGAACGAATTTTACAGTTGAAAAAGTCGATAAAGGGAGAGGTAGCTTTAAAGCTGAGTAAGGAAGGATTAATAAATTTTATGCTTGTAAAAACTGTAAGCATTCCATGGAACGAAATTGAAGATTTTCATACAGGTTTTTACAGAACCGATTCAATTTTAGTAATTGTAAGTAACCCTGCTCAATACAAAACCACAGCAATTAAAGATTATGTTTCCTTAATCGCATACCTTAATGATATTTTTAGTTCAAAACCATATTTATTGTGGATAGACATCGATATGCTAGACATTAAACAGGCCGAGCTACTGGAAATTTTGCAGCAGTGGAAACTTCATTCTGCTTAACATAAAAGCACTTAAACTTACTTTACGCAATTAAAGTCGAATCTGAAGAGCTGGTTTGTGAAACGATTAGAAAGCATTTCAAAACAAATAACCACCCCCAGCCCCTCCTTGATAAGGAGGGGAGCTAATCCATCTGTAAATTATTTGTATCAAAAGATTAGATCAAAAATTAAAC
>NZ_JBIWEB010000001.1:631260-839154 GCF_044762335.1 Pedobacter suwonensis
AAAATTGGTATATTGAATCATGGCAATCCATAATCTTAAATATCTAAAAGATAAAAGAAAGGAGTTGAGGAATAACCTTACGCCTGCTGAGGCTAATATGTGGAGGTATCTCCAAAATTCAAAACTAGATGGCAAAAAATTCAGGCGACAGCATAGTGTTGGAAATTATATTTTAGATTTTTATTGCCCATCTGAAAAATTAGCTATTGAAGTTGATGGAAACAGTCATGATGATTATTCAGCAGAAGTGTACGATAAAGAGCGAACTAATTTTTTAAACAGTAAAGGAATTACGATAATCAGATTTAATAATCTTGAAGTTTTTGAATCTGAAGAACTGGTGTGTGAGGCAATGAGAAGCCATTTTGAAAACAAATAACCACCCCCAGCCCCTCCTTGATAAGGAGGGGAGCTAATCCATCTGTAAATTATTTGTATCAAAAGATTAGATCAAAAATTAAACCTTTTTATCCTCTTTAGTAAATAAGGAGCGCTATCTTATATATAAAATATTTAGCCAAAGGGTTTAACCCATACCCATTAATATTATGAACTTATTTGCCTCAGCGGCTCCAACTCCCCTCCTGTTTTAAGAGGGATAGGGGGGTGGTAAACTGTAGAATTAACATTACAACGCTAACTTATAATTTTTGCTGTTACCGATAAGAGTTTAGAAAAAATTATTTAAATTCGTTTATATGAAAAGATTAACGATTTTAGCCGCGTTAATCATCCCTATATTTCTTTGTACCTCCTGGGGCTTCTTTGCACACCAAAGGATAAACAACCTTGCTGTCTTTACTTTACCGGCAGAAATGATCGGTTTCTATAAAAAGAATATTAAATACATTACCGAACATGCCGTTGATGCCGACAAACGCAGATATGCGGATACCCTGGAAGCACCACGGCACTACCTCGATGTGGAGAACTATGAACAAACCATTGATAGCATTCCGGAAAAGTGGGATGATGCCCTGGCTAAATACGGCCTCAAAAAGCTAAATACTGATGGTATCATTCCATGGCAGATACAGCGAAGCTATTATGGTTTAGTGAAGGCTTTCAAAACGCGTGACTCGATAAAAATTTTAAAATATTCTGCAGATCTGGGGCATTACATTGCCGATGCACATGTTCCCTTACACACTACCGCCAACCATAACGGGCAACTCACCAATCAGGTAGGCATCCATGCCTTTTGGGAAAGCCGTTTGCCCGAATTATTTTCAACTCAATACAATTTTGTGGTAGGCCGGGCTCATTATATCGAAAACCCATTGCAGGAAATCTGGAAAGTACTTAAACACACCCATAGTTTGGTTGATACGGTACTTAGCTTTGAAGCAACTTTAAATGCATCATTTCCCGCTAGCGAAAAGTTTAGTTTTTCAGAACGAAACCATACCGTACTTAAACAATATTCCAGAGCATATGCAAAAGCCTATCACGATAAGATGAACAATATGGTCGAAAAACAAATGCGTGCTGCCATATTAACCACAGGTTCGTTTTGGTACTCAGCCTGGGTAGATGCCGGACAACCAGTACTTAAAAACCTGATCAAAACCGAACTATTGCCTGATGAGCAAAGCGCAGAAAAAAAGATTGAAAAGCAATATCAAAAAGGAATACTGATCGGAAGAGAACTTTAGTTAAGCGTTCGGCTCCTCCCCTTCAATCATTTTTTCCACCTTTTTAGGCTGTAAGCGACTTCTGATAGCAGCCCAAATGGCAGGAACAAATGTAACTACGGCAATAAAGATGATAACCAATTCGAAGTTATTTTTAATTGCCGGAATCTGTCCCAACAGATAACCACCAATTAACAGGGCAAAAATCCAGGCAACCCCACCAATAATGTTGTAATAGGTAAAGCGGCCGAAAGGCATTTTAGCTATACCGGCAACAAAAGGAGCAATTGTCCTGAAAATCGGTAAAAACCGGCTCAGCATAATGGCTTTACCGCCATGTTTTTCGAAAAATTCGTGAGATTGATGGTAATATTTGAGTTTTAAAATTTTGTTTTTTTCTTTAAATACTCCCGCCCCCAACACGCTTCCTAATTTATAATTAACGGTATTTCCTAAAATCGCAGCTACAATTAATATCAGGAGCATAATCCAGATATTTAAACCTGTTTCATGTTCGCCCGCAATTAAAGCACCCATGGCAAAAAGCAAAGAATCGCCAGGAAGGAATGGAGTTACCACAAAACCGGTTTCGGCAAAAATGATCAGGAATAAAATAAGATAAGTCCAGGTACGATATTCGTTAACAATCTGGGCCAAATGAACATCAATGTGGAGAATAAAATCTAAAAGCTGCTGTAGTAATTCCAATTTATTTGATTTTGGGCAAAAGTAAGCATAGTAAAAGAATAATATGCTTTAAATTTTAATAAATAATTAGTTTGCCGGAATGATGCGATTTTTAAGTTCTCCCTTTTTATCACCATCAAATAAGATGAGATAAACTCTTCCCTTACTGAGCGTAGGAGAATCCAATCGCGTAACCACAGGTGGTGGATTTGTAGCGGTAGGATTAGCCAATTTAAACGCATACCTTGTGTTCTTATTCACTGGTACTTTAAAAGTTTTACTCTCGCCGTATCCCAATAATGATTCAGTTGGCTTTGTTATATTGGTACTATCAGTAATTACTACTTTAGAACCTAGTGTATAACCCAAGTTTAAAAAAGTTAGCTTCGCTGAATCCAGATCAGGCTTTACATCATCCTGATAAACTTTTAACTTTGCAGGCTTATCAATTGCTTCTTTCAGATAAAAAACCGAATAATTTTGACCGATTTTAAATTTTTGTTCTGTCAGAGATGCCGCATCTACGCCAGTTCCAACATTTTTGCTTGTGATATTAATGATAGAATCGCCAGGTATAACTACATAACTTGTATTGCTATTATAAGCTACAGAAGCGCCGATCTGCCTGCCGTTTAAATAAAAATTTTGAGTGGTATCGGTAGAAGCTGCCTGAAAAAAGCGGATTTTAGCATCACCTTTAATGAAATTATTGTTTTTGATGCAGGAGCTAACTAAAAAGGCGCATACAACAAGAAAGAATATTCTGGAAAACAATACTGTATTTTTCATATAAATTACCAATGCTACTAAAATGTAAAGATAGCAGAAAGCGCAAAAACTGCGAAATTAATTATCGGTAATGATATGTGCCGTCAAAGTTGCAGCGGCGGCACCACTAAACCAAATGGTATAAATTTTCCCTGCCTCCAGGCTTTTGGCATCAATGGTTTTGATACTGCCTGAACCAACCACCGAATACCTCAGATTTACTTCAGGATCAACCGTAAAATAATTCGATGCTTCTTTAAAAGCCAGGCCATTAACAAATTGTGTGCCGCCCTGCACCGTCACATTTATCCCTGTGGCAAAAGCAGGGGTAAGATTTATTAATTTAATCTTTGCCTTGGTTGATTCTGTATTGCTCAGGTTATCTTCATAATTGACAATTTCCAGTTCACCTTTTTTATTGGTAACCAAAAAAGCAGTATAGGTAATAGATGGTGTAAAGTTTAGCGAAGTATCTGTAGTCGTACTATTCGTTCCGGTGTAAGAAACACTTCTATTACCTGAAGGAATTTTCACATAATCACTGGTTTCACCAAAAGCCAGAGCCGAGGTGGTGAGTTTTTCATTATCTATATAGAAATCCTGATGAACATCGGCTGTCGAGGCATTAACCATTTTTAACTTGGCTTGCCCCTTTGCCACTTCAGCCGGATTATCCTTTTTGCATGATGATAAACTTATGCTGCAGGCAGCAATGAGCAAAATCAATACTATAGAGCGTTGGTTATAGATTTTCATTGGTTTTGGTTCGTTGATATAAAACAAAAATGGCTCGATCAAAAACCAAGCCATTTTCTTATCAAAACTATAAACTAGTTATTTTAGTAACTGTTATTCAGCATCACCGGCATTACCAACATTAGAACGTCTTCATTTTCGTCATTGGTTTGCGGAATTAAAAGCCCTGCCCTGTTCGGAGTAGAAAGTTCTAAAGTAACCTCATCACCACTTAAATTGCTCAACATTTCAATTAAAAAACGGGCATTAAAGCCAATCTCAAGGTCTTCACCATCATATTGGCAACTTAAGCGTTCATGTGCCTCATTCGCAAAATCCAAATCCTCGGAAGAAATATTTAATTCGCTTCCGCTGATTTTTAACCTTACCTGATGCGTCGTTTTGTTGGCAAAAATGACAACCCTACGAAGCGTATTTAAAAACAAGCCCCTGTCAATAACCAGTTTATTAGGATTATTGGTTGGGATAACTGCCTCATAATCTGGATAGCGTTCGTCTATTAAACGACACACTAAGTTTATATTTTCGAACTTGAAGAAAGCACTTGTAGCATTATAATCTACTGATACATTTATATCAGTTGAAGGCAATGCAGCTTTCAAAAGTGTTAAAGCTTTTTTGGGAAGAATAAATGAGGTGGCTTTATCAGCTTTGCTATCCATACGGCGGTATCTTACCAGTTTATGTGCATCGGTGGCCACAAAAGTGATGTGCTGAGGAGACAGCTGACAAAATACTCCTGTCATTGCCGGGCGCAGCTCATCGTTACTTACCGCAAAAATAGTTTTGGTAATGGCTTCGGTTAAAACCGATGCTGGTAAATTTACAGAAGATGCATTTTCAACTACGGGAATCTTCGGAAAGTCATCGCCGTTTTCACCACTTAATTTATATTTACCATCACCCGCACTGATCTCAATGGCAAAGGTACTATCATCAATATTAAATGCAATCGGTTGATCTGGTAACGTTTTTAACGTATCTAGTAAAATTTTAGACGGAACGGCCACTTTACCTTCTTCCTTTGATTCTACAGCCAAAGCGGTTGTCATACTGGTTTGCAGATCGGTAGCAGAGATCGTTAAGTTTCCATCTTTAATTTCGAAGAGAAAATTTTCTAATATAGGCAAAACCGTACTGCTGCTTGATGCACCATTTACGGTTTGTAAGTGTTTTAACAGCGTTGATGTGGATACAATAAATCTCATGATATTATTTAGTATTCTTCAAAAATATAAAAATTATTTAGCGTACTTGTATTTGCGGTAATAATGTTGAAAAATCGCAAAGAATATTAACAATAGCAAGGGCACCACAACATTTATAAACTGCCATTTCGTTTTTTCAAGCTTAATTTTGGCTTTATCCAATAATCTGATTTTTACTTCTTTATTCCGCAGCGCAATTAAGTTATCATTATCCGTAAAATAATCAACGATGTTAAGTAACAAGGCCTTATTACCAAAAGTGCGCTGCGAATATCGGTCAAAACCCAGGGGGAAGGGTGTTCCGTTCTGTTCAGATACCTGATTTTTAAAGATATCGCCGTCGCCTATCACAATCATTTTAGCGGGTTTTCCTACACTGGCTGAGGTATAGGGCTGCTTAATCGTAGCCGGTAAGGGGCGCCCGGCAAAAACCGACGGAAAATTACCTTCCAACATCAAACCAACATGCTGTGGTTTACTTTGAAAAGAACGTGGATCCAACTGATCGCTTAACATTTGCAGGCTGAACAGCTTCGGCACATTAAATACTTTGTTATAAGGAGAAGTACTTAAAATGTACGATTTCTTTACTCCTTTAACTCCGATCGTATCTACCGTGCTCGGAAATTCGGATTTTACTCCATCCAGCTTCTTCACCACACTTTCAGCCGTATCGGGCAATAAAATCGGGAAATAAATCCATGGAACCAGCTGCATCTGGTTTTGTCCCCCTACAACTCCCGTTGAGACCGGAATTTCTGCACTGTTCGCAGGATCAGCTATGATATTATAATTAACCCTTGAGCCATACATAAATAGCATATCGTCCAGGTTAAGGTTGTTATTAATGGCCATTTGCCCGCTTTTACCACGCAAACTATCCAGTTCGGCATTTACCTGATCGATACTCCACAACACCCGTCCACCATTCATTACAAAATAGTTGATTTTGTATTTCTGCGCTTCAGTAAAAGGTTTGCCGGGCTTGGCTATGATGAGCATTTTCAATTTATCAAGTCCTGCTTTGTCGATACTATTTAAATCAATACGGCCCACCAAATAACTGTTTGACAGGGTGTGGATCGCATCTGCCAGCTGCAGATCAGAAAGCTCACCATTTGACTCAGAGAACCCAATCCTGGGGTTATCACCCGATATCACCTTTTTTAAACCTGAAGTAAATATATATTCCAGATTTTCAATCGCACGGTTGATATTGTCTTCATAATTTCCCCGGGTATCTAAATTCTGGAAAAGTTTAATCGGGAATTCCTTGCCTCCGCTTTCCATCATGGCCATTGGAAATACAAGCTTCTGCGTTAAGCCACTTTCTGTTTTAACACTTAAATTGGTGGCTTCTATGCCTCTTTCATACAAATTATTGATCACCGTATCCTGATCGGCCTGGTTAAGGCCGGCTAAGGGGTCGACAAAAACCACCTTTACGTCTTTTTTGGCATAGGCTTGATAGTCAGATAAGATATCAGAAACTGCAGCCTGGAGGCGCTTAAACGCAGGTGGCAGTTCCCCGGCTAAAAAAATGGTAATCATCACCGGCTTTTCGTTACCCTCCAGCAAGGCTTTTGTTTTTTCGCTTAGTGTGAAACGTTTATCGGCCGTAAAATCAAAACGATAAAAAGCGTATTGCCCTACAATATTTAAAATGATCAATGCCGCTATAACGATGATGGAGTTACCCCATTTATGCTTTAGTCTCATTACCTTTTCCCTCCTATCATCAATTTGGTGATTAATAAAAACAGAACGGAAAAAGTTATAAAGTAAATCAGATCCCTGGTATCTAAAACACCACGGCTTATCGCAGTATAATGTTGATTGATCCCTAAATTCCTAATGATATTCCCAATACTTTGAAATGCAGCCAGCTGACTGCTGTAATCAAAGCCTAAAAAAGCGAATGCACATAAGGCCGCGCTGATTACAAAGGCAATAACCTGATTTTTAGTTAATGCAGAGGAGAAAATCCCCATTGATGTAAAGGCAGCGCCTAATAAAAACAAGCCAATGTATGAGCCAATAACTGATCCTGAATCGATATTTCCTTCGGGAAAACCCAGCTTTGAAATACTGTAATAATAAATTAAGGTTGGGATCAGGGCAAATAACACCAAAACCAGGCTCGCTAAATATTTTGCCACAACGATTTGCCAAATGTGGATGGGGCGGGTAATCAAAAGTTCAAAAGTGCCCTCTTTCCTTTCTTCAGCAAAAGCGCGCATCGTAATGGCCGGAATGAGAAACATAAAAAGATAAGGCACTAAACTAAAAAAGCCATCAAGTTCGGCATAACCATAATCGAGTATCGAAGTATCAGGAAAAAACCAAAGTAACAGACCAGAAACCAACAGAAAAATTCCAATAGTGATGTAAGCCACCATCGAACTTAAGAAACTGAATAACTCGCGTTTAAAAACTGCGTACATAGTTAAATTTAAATACCGAAGTTAAGAAATATTTTTTCGTTAGGCTATCCGGGACAACATCGCTCAACTTTACTTAGATGCTAAATAAATAGGCAAACTTAATGCCTACAAACCCTTTGGTATTGGTTTTACTAAGGCCAAAAATATCGCTTTTACCCGTCCAGCCTTCGTATCTGATGCCAAGATCGAGTTTATTACCTCCTGATAATTTAAACTGGTTACCAATGCCAGGCGACCAAATGAACAGTTTTTTTTGTTCGTCATTTAAAGGCAGTGAGGCACCAAGTTGACCTTCAGCATAAAAGCTTTCGCTCAACTGATATTTTAATCCGGCTTTTGCAGTAATATAAGTTAAATCCTGTACACTAAACAATTGATTTTTTTTGCCAAAGAAATTCATAAAACCTGCATTTAATGTTACTGCGAGATCTTCTGCAACCGGCAGATCAGCTTTTACCGAAACGCCCAGGCCAATACCGGACAGGTTAGAGAAATTGCCTGATGGTAAACCAATTTCTGCCGCAACACCAATGCTGGCGTTATTTTGAGCCTTTAAAAGTGATGGGCTTAAGAATAAAAAGCCAATAAGTATTGTTTTGATGTTGATGCTACGCATAGAATTTAAGCGGTAAGTTTTCTGAAAATATCTTCTAATGATTGTTGTTGGTGCATTTTTTTAAGTCCCTCTAACGAATCGTTTGCTACCATTTTACCTTTGTTCATAATAATAATATCATCACAAATGGCTTCAACTTCTTGCATAATGTGGGTAGAAATCACAACTGTTTTAGCTGTACCTAGCGTTTTGATAAGCTGCCTGATATCCACAAGTTGATTAGGATCTAATCCGGAAGTGGGTTCATCTAAAATTAGAACCGACGGGTTATGGATGATCGCCTGGGCCAGGCCTACCCTTTGACGATACCCTTTCGATAACATACCTATCTTTTTATGCTGCTCTGGCGTTAAACCCACCATTTTAACAACTTCATCAATCCGGGCAGGTAAATTGACAATTTTATAGGTTTGCCCAACGAAACTTAAAAATTCCTTTACATACATATCGGGATAAAGAGGCGTATTTTCAGGAAGGTAGCCAATATGCTTCTTGGCTTCAATCGCATCAGAAAAAATGCTTTTACCAGCAATTTCAGCCTCGCCTGATGTAGGTGCCAGATAACCGGTGAGCATACGCATCGTGGTCGATTTACCAGCGCCATTTGGTCCTAAAAAGCCAAGAATACGTCCCGGTCTGGCCTCAAAACTAATGGCATCTACTGCTTTTTGCTTATCGTAATGTTTAGAAAGATTTTTAACTGAAATACTCATTATGCATGTTTAAAACCAAATTTTCTGCAAGTTATTGAAGTTAAATTAAGAAATATCGTCATTGCGAGGAGGAACTCTTATAATGACGAACAAACTAATTAATATGCGCTGAACTTAACTTTTTATTATACCTGAACTTATCCAGCTCTTCTCCTGCCTGAGGTAAATTATCGCCAGATAATATATCTGCACCATTATTAACCAAATGATAATAAATATTTTTTACCGGACTGGCTATGGCACTTTTATCAATATTACCCATGGTACCTAAAATAGTGGTAATGCCTTTATTGTGTAAGTATTGATATAATTCTTTATCTGGTGCGGAAACACCCACAAAGGCTACAATGCGGTTACTCGGGATCCCCATGCCATTTAACCGTTTCAATTCTGCTTTTTTCTGAACAGATGCCGAAATCATTAATTCTGGCGCCAACTGATGCACCTCCTTTGCCTGATCTGCTGTGTAGGTGATGATAATGGAGTTACTTTCTGCTTTATAGTGTCTAACTTTTTCAATCACTTTTGCATAAGAAACGCCTTTTTTCAAATCAATAGTCAATAGCACCTTTCCTTTGCTCCAGCTGAGTACGCTATCTAAAGTGGGAATTTTAAATTTTGTTTCTTTTCCTTCATTATCTTTGAGGTTAAAGGCTTTCAGCTCTTCATTAGTATAACTGCCAATCGGACCTTTCCCTGTAGAAGTGCGGTCGAGCAGATCATCGTGCATAATCACCATTACGGAATCTTTACTGTAAGCAATATCAAATTCAATTACGACCGGATTATAAGTGGTGGCATTATCGAATGTTTCGATGCAGTTTTCGGGATAACCTGGCATTGGCCCTCCGCGGTGCGCGCTAATTAGCGGAAAACGGTTCTCTGGTGTCCACTTCAAGAATTGATATAACTCCGTAATGGCATTGAATTTAATGTAGTGATGCTTTTTCTCCTTTGGCGCGCATGAGGTAAACAGTATAACGATAACCAGTAATAACAAATGATGGAATTTCATGATTCAAAAGTAGGAAAAAATGAAAGATAGAAGCGGTAAAATAGCATGTTAAATATCTACTGGATTAAATGAATAGCTATTAAAGGGTTAATGGGTTAATTGTTGAAATCGGTTAATTGGATTACCCTTTAACCCATTGATAAAATTAGTATTGCATTTAATGATAAGTATCCTTTTGTAATTGATAGTTAAAAAATTATGGCCACAAATTGGCCATCTAAACCTAATGCAGCGGACACAATCCCGATTTTTCATCAACAGAAATAGAGCAGAAAACAGGGCATCTGAAACCGATTAGCACTGACCCTGCTTTCCAAAATACCTAAACCATATAGGTGATTTAAGAAAATATGAGCTGATTGGCCAAGCATCTGATTCTTTAAAAAGATGAGGAAAGAATTCTGATGGTTATTAAACCAACATCACGATAGCATTGCCTTTGCGTTGATCAAAAACCTTCAACCTTATACCTTTAAACCCTCCGCCTTTTTATTATCTTTGCTGCATTATGGCTCAAAAGAATAACGACGAACAATTTAAAAATGTAATATCACATGCTAAAGAATACGGTTTCGTATTTCAGAGCAGCGAAATATATGATGGCTTAAGTGCTGTTTATGATTACGGCCAATTGGGTGCCGAGTTAAAAAACAACATAAAAACCTATTGGTGGAAAGCCATGGTGCAAATGCACGAGAACATTGTAGGGATTGACTCTGCAATTTTTATGCACCCAAAAGTTTGGAAGGCCAGCGGACACGTGGATGGTTTTAACGATCCGATGATTGATAATAAAGATTCGAAAAAACGTTACCGCGCAGATCAGTTACTGGAAAACAAAATTGATGAACTATATTCGGAATTAGCCAGTTTCAGTGCGGAAAACAAATCCAAATTTGAATCGTTTCAACAGGAGATATTGGGTTTAAGTGACGAAGGACAAGCTGCCTGGATCCCTGGTTTTAAAGATGAGGAAACGATTTTAGACAATACTAAATATCCATTTGTTGATGAGGCCAGCTGGAGATTTGTTAGAAAGGGTTTGGCGCTTGAAGTAGAAATGAACCTTGCACTTAAATCTGAAAACCTGGCACAGCTTAAAGATTTAATCGTAAACTATAAAGTAATCTGCCCGATTTCTAAAACTTCAAACTGGACCGACGTCCGTCAGTTTAACCTGATGTTCAGCACACAATTTGGTGCTATGGCCGAAGGCAGTGACGAGGTTTATCTTCGCCCGGAAACCGCCCAGGGTATTTTTGTAAACTTTTTGAATGTTCAGAAGTCAGGCAGGATGAAAATTCCTTTCGGTATTGCGCAGATTGGTAAAGCTTTCAGAAATGAGGTAATTGCCCGCCAGTTTATTATGCGTATGCGTGAGTTTGAACAAATGGAAATGCAGTTTTTTGTTCGTCCGGGTGAAGACAAAAAATGGTTCGAATACTGGAAAGAAGCACGTTTAAAATGGCATAAGGCTTTAGGCGTAAACCCAGAAAAATACCGTTACCATGACCACGTTAAACTGGCGCACTATGCCAATGCCGCTACCGATATTGAATTCGAATTCCCATTCGGGTTTAAAGAAGTTGAGGGTATCCACAGTCGTACAGATTTCGATTTGAAGCAGCACCAGGAATACTCCGGCAAAAAAATGCAGTATTTCGATAACGATTTAAACGAAGAAGGTAAACCTTACGGCAATTATATCCCATATGTAATCGAAACGTCTATCGGTTTAGACCGTATGTTCTTGTTAACAATGATCAATGCGTTTGAAGAGCAGGATTTAAGCACTGAAGATAAGCAAGACAGCCGTACTTTATTGCGTTTACACCCTGCTTTGGCACCATACAAAGTAGCTATTTTCCCATTGACCAAAAAAGATGGTTTACCGGAAAAAGCTCGTGAAATTATGGATGAACTTAAATTCGATTTCAACTGTATTTACGAAGAGAAAGATGCCATTGGTAAACGTTATCGCCGTCAGGATGCAGTAGGAACGCCATTCTGTATCACAGTTGACCACCAAAGTTTAGAAGACAATACGGTAACGATTCGCCACCGCGATAGCATGGAGCAGGAGCGTGTAGCCATTGCCGATTTAACTGGTATTATTGGTAAAGCAACCAGCTGGAAGGCATTATTGGCTTAAAAGTATAAATTCGTCATATAAAGCGGAGTTCAACAAAGTCGAGAACCAAGTAACTACGCTGGGAAGCTAAATCTGCATTGGAATAGATCTCTCCAGTCCGCGATGCCTCGGTCGAGATGACGTCATTTTATTCAGTCGCAGGTTTTACCCCTGCGACTTTTTTATTCAAAGTAAACAGGTTGAGCTGGTTTATAACGATTGGTACGAGCGGGAAAAACATGTGAAAAAGCTCCATAACTTTTTATTTGACTTTGACTAAATTTCGTTCTGTTTATGCCGCATAGTGAATAAAGTCATTTAAGGAATGGTATATTTGTTAAGCGATCAACAGCATAGATATGAAAATTCCACAGAAGTTTTTTGCCCGTCGACATGAAATTGCGGCACATTATTTAAAAGAATTAGACAAACACCTTGACGACATTGTATCTGGCCGTGCTACAGAAATGTTTGAGGTAAGAGATTTTGCCGAGCTTATTCATGTTCACCCTACACATTTAAGTAATACCATAAAAGCCGCTACCGGACACTCGCCCTGTTATTTTTTCGAAGAGCGCTTAATGGAAATTTCCAAATCGATGTTACATAAGGTAAGCGTGCCTATTGCCGAAATTGCCAGAATATTAACTTACGATCCGTCCAACTTTACCAAGTTTTTCAAACACTTTGCAGGCCAAACGCCAAAACAGTATCGCGAGGCTTATTTAGAGTCTTTAGCTACCAGTAAGGAAATTGCCAACACATAAAACTTAAACACTCACCATTTTTACTTAAGCTGTCACCATTTTTACAGCCGTTTTCCATCTAATTTTGTTTAACAAATAAAAAGAAAATGGAAACACAAAATAAAATTGCCCTGGTAACCGGTGGTAGCCGCGGACTGGGAAAAAACGCAGCAATAAAAATCGCCTCAAAAGGAATCGGTGTAATTTTAACCTATCAATCTAAAAAAGAGGAAGCAGATGCTACCGTAAACGAAATTAAAGCACTGGGTGTACCGGCAGCAGCAATTCAGTTAAATGTTGGCGATACCAAAACTTTTGACACTTTTTTCAGCGAAGTTAAAAGTGTATTAAAATCTGTCTTCAATGCCGAAAAATTCGATTTTCTGATCAATAATGCAGGGATTGGCATCCACGCTTCATTTGCTGATACTACGGAGGAACAATTTGATGCCCTGGTAAATATCCATTACAAAGGCGCTTTCTTTTTAACCCAGAAAGCCTTGCCCTTATTAAATGATGGCAGTGGAATCATTAATATTTCATCGGGACTGGCTCGTTTCGCAACCCCGGGTTATGCCGCTTATGCTGCAATGAAGGGTGCGATAGAAACCTTAACCCGATACCAGGCGAAAGAGTTAGGTTCAAGAGGAATCAGATCGAACGTTGTGGCTCCTGGTGCAATTGAAACTGATTTTGGTGGTGGAATGGTACGGGATAATGATCAGATTAATGCCGCAATCGCCGCCAACACTGCTTTAGGCCGTGTGGGCTTGCCAGATGATATTGGGGGTGTGGTCGCATTTCTATGTACCGAAGAAGCAAGATGGATTAACGCCCAGCGTATTGAAGCATCAGGCGGTATGTTTTTATAGATTTTTCACTATTCTTAACCACCAAAGCAGGAAGACCACAAAGAAATTAACTTTTGTGAACTGGTGTTTTGGTGGTTATTTTTTCGATATAGCTTGTCAACGCCAAACATTACCTCAAATCCATCATCAGAAAATAATCTGCGTCAAATGGCGTTATTCATGAAAACCATCTGATGCGTAAAATACTTTTACCTATTCTTTTATCCTTATTCTTTGTTACCAGCGTAAATGCTCAAAAGTGGACAGATGCCGAGTTCCGCAGGGCCAATACCGCAGTAAATGCTAATTATTTAACCAACGAGGAAAAAAATGTGGTGATGTATATGAACCTGATCCGCATTGATGGCGAAAAGTTTTATTATACTTTTTTAGAAGATTACATTAACAACTATAACGCTAAGGTAAAGCAATATAGAAATTACAACCAACTACGTATTGCCCGCAACAATAGTTATTATACTTCTTTATTAAAGCATTTGAAGGGCATAAAAAATCTACCGGTATTTTACCCCAACGGTAAATTGACTGATTTGAGCCGTAGTCATGCGCAGGATCTCAACCGAAACAACCTCAGCACACATGAAAGCAGCAATGGAGATCAGTTTTCGAAGCGTATATCCAAATATTTCCCAAACAAAGCCATGAGCGAAAATATAGACTTTGGTTTCTCAAACAGTTTGGACATAGTATGTCATTTATTGTTAGATTGTGGCGTACCTTCCCTTGGTCACCGGTTCACCCTGATCGATCAGAAATACAAACTAAATAGTGTTGGTGTAAGTATCCAGCCCCATCCGTCTTACACATGGTGTGCAGTGATTGATTTTGTGGCCCTACCCTCTGCTGACGTTGAGGAGGAGTAATACATCAATGATCTTTTACCCGGGCAATAAAAATTTAATTGTAAATTGCGCCTAAAAATAATAACGAATAATTTAAGTAATGCGCAAAGCAATTTTAGCCATAATTGATTTTTTTTACCCCCCTTTTAAAAAGTTCATTTCCCTCCATAATTTCAGGTATATGGCCACTGGCGGCGGCACCTTGCTACTGGGTATCCTGAGTTATTATTTTGCCTATTTTGTTATTTTTAAAACAGAGGAAGTAAATTTTGGCACATTTGTGCTTCAAAGAGAAACTGCCTCATTATTAATAGACTACGTTGTTGCCATTCCAACCAGCTTTTTGCTCAACAAATACGTTATATTTACACATAGCGAATTAAAAGGAAGGGTGCAGCTTTTCAGGTTTTTGAATCTTCAGTTTATCAATATACTGGCCACTTATGTTTTTCTGAAATTTTTATTGGAACTTTTAAGAGATTATCCAACTCTGTCCATTTTATCAAGAATACTCGTTTCAGTATCAATGGCTCTTTTCAGTTACCTGTATCAACATTATTTCACTTTCAGTGTGAAGAAAATCGGAGATAAAACAGGCAAGCAGGATTAATTAACCGCAGCAATTAATGGCCACGGAAACGCAGAAAGCACGGAATTAATGTTGCCGAAAAATAAAGCTCAGGGGATAAGCACAGTCCTTCGTAACTAAACGGGATGCGAGCGACATCCTCCGATTTTTTCATTGGGGATATTGTGAACAGCCCGGCCTGAGCCTACCGATAAATTATTATAGCACCTTTTCAAATGATAAATCTATTTACTCTTTTTGAAAAGCAGTTGAACAAGCATTTGGGTTTCTTCAGTCCCGCTTTCGCTTCAAGTCCTCACTCGTGCCTCGCTCCGGGCTTTATGCACCAGTCGGGTTTAGGTTGGCACGATAGTACGGCTATTTTCGTTTTATAGCTAATCGCAGAGGAAACCGGGTTCATCTGCACAAGCACCTGTAAATAAACGGGATGGAAGCGGCATCCTCCGATTTAAGCACTATTTTTTGTTTTTTTATGGAGTACTTGCTTGTATCACAGGTATCATCGGAGATACAGCGAACAGCCCGAACTGAGCTTCCCGATAAAACGCTACAGCACCTTTCCAAATCATCAATCCCTCATTTTAGTCACCAGAAAACCTTTATTACCTTAACCTGTTAATTTATGCAGCTGCTTTCTTGTTAAGATAAAAACAACATCCTAACTTAGCTGCCGACCAACTTATTTCATAAACAAAGCATGAGCCATTTTAATGATTTTAATAATGCGCAGGTAGCTAAATTGCCAAATCACTTAAAGCAGTTTATTGTTGCACAAAATTACGAGAAATACACGCCTGTAGACCAGGCCGTATGGCGGTACGTAATGCGCCAAAATTATAGTTATCTTAAAAATGTAGCTTATTACCCTTATATAAAAGGCTTACAACGAGCCGGTTTGAGCATCGAATACATTCCTGATCTGCAAACGATGAATGATAATCTGGGTAAGATTGGCTGGGGTGCCGTAACGGTTGATGGATTTATTCCACCCGCAGCTTTTATGGAATACCAGGCCTATCGTGTATTGGTCATTGCCGCCGATATCCGCCAGATTAACCACATCGAATACACCCCGGCACCAGATATTATACACGAAAGTGCCGGCCATGCACCCATTATCGCCGATACCGATTACAATAATTATTTAAGTTATTTTGGTTCAATTGGTGCGAAAGCCATGTTTTCTGCAAAAGATTTTGAGCTTTACGAGGCCATCAGAAAATTATCCATTCTGAAAGAAGCGGTAGATGCGGATGAATTGCAGATTGCCCGGGCAGAAAAGGAACTGCGCTATATCAGCGAAAATATGGGCGAGCCCTCTGAAATGGCATTACTAGGCCGCTTACACTGGTGGACAGTGGAATATGGCTTGATTGGCACTTTAGAAAACCCGAAAATTTATGGTGCCGGCTTACTTTCATCTATTGGAGAAAGTGCAACCTGCATGAAAAATGATGTAAAAAAACTTTGGTACAATATTGATACGGTTAACTACGCTTACGATATTACCAAGCCGCAACCGCAGCTTTTTGTAACGGAAACATTTCAAAACCTGATTGATGTTTTGGAAACCTTTGCCAATACCATGGCCTTTAGAAAAGGTGGCGCTGAAAGTATAATGAAAGCCATTGCCTGTAAAAATGTAGCGACTGCTGTTTACAGTTCCGGCTTACAGGTTAGTGGTATTTTTACCGATATGGGCATTAACCCTAATGATGAAGTAACCTTTGTTAAAACTACAGGACCATCTGCACTGGCCTTTGGTAATAAACAACTTACCGGACATGGAAAAGATTACCACGCAGATGGCTTTTCATCACCTGTTGGCCGTTTGAGGGGATCAGAAAAACCGTTTGAGGATTACAGTCTACCGGAACTACAATCACTGAACATCAGCAAAGGTGAGAAAACCGTATTAACATTTGAAAGCGGCATCAGCGTAAGGGGCACGGTTAAAGATATGATTATAGAAAACAATAAGCTCCTTTTAATTGCCTTTAACGATTGTACGGTTACCGAAAATAACGGAAATATATTATTTAAACCAGAATGGGGTACTTACGACATGGCTGTTGGGGAAAAAATCGTATCTGTTTTTAATGGCGCTGCTGATAAGGATGCTTATGAGGAGATTACCTTAATCAGTAAAGAAAAAACGCATCATATTACTTATGATGATAAAACGCTAAAACTGCATGGTTTATACCGGACAGTCAGGGCGATTAGGGAAAGTGGTGAAAACCTGGATCAGCTTGGCGAAATCTTCTTAACACTAAAAACAAGCCACAGGCAAGACTGGCTTTGCGCCCTGGAAATTCTGGAGATTATTTACCATAAAGCGATTTATCCTCAGCTGGAAAAGGAAATCCAGGTCTACCTTGAAATTAAGGCCGGTAAAGAACCAGATCATACCAAATTAATCAATGATGGTTTACATGTGATTAAAAATCCGGTAAGTCAGCTGCTTGTGGAAGATTGAATGTTGGCAATTCTTTAATGATAAGCTTGAAGTAAAAATCACAGTTGTAATGTGATTAACACCATTTAAAAAGTATTTTTTAATTACTAATTGGCGATACAATCGCCAGTTTCAATAAACCTCGTTACAAACGAGGACTATGACAAAGAACCCTTTAACTTTACAAAAATTTTTAACATTTCTTAATGAACATTATAATTACAGGTGCCAGCAGCGGAATTGGTTTCGAAACCGCTTTAGAGTTTAGCTTACAGAAAGAAAACAAGATTGTTGCTATTGCCCGTTCGGCAGATAAGCTGCGTAAACTGCTGGAGATTGCCCGTGGCATTAATCCCGACTGCACACTTTTACCGGTAGAGTTTGACATTGTAAACGATGACTATGCCGCACTGATTCCTTTTTTGAAAGAGCGTTTAGGCACGGTAGATATCCTGATCAACAATGCAGGAGCTCTAATCAACAAACCGTTTTTAGAAACTACTGAAATTGATCTGGGCGAGATGTTACAGAGCAATGTGATTTCCCATTTCAGAATGATACAAAACATTTTACCGTTAATGCAAAGCGGAAGCCACATTGTGAACATTGGCAGTATGGGTGGTTTTCAAGGGAGTGTTAAATTCCCCGGACTTTCAGCATATTCAGCTAGTAAGGCAGCCTTACACACCCTAACAGAATGTCTGGCTTTTGAATTGGCAGAAACCGGAATCAAAGTGAATTGCCTTGCCCTGGGATCTGCACAGACAGAAATGCTGGAAGCAGCTTTTCCTGGATACCAAAGCCCTGTGATGGCTTTTGAAATGGGAAAATATGTTGCTGATTTTGCCAAAACCGGGCATAAATTTTTTAACGGAAAAATTTTACCTGTAGCGGTTACCACACCGTAATCTTATATTTTTTAGTAATTTGCAAGATCGAAAAACTAAAAAACCTATGGAAACAAATTCTCCTTTTAAAACAGCAGATAGCGGCAAGAACGCGGCAATAGTAAGCTACTTTTGGTTTATCGGCTGGTTAATTGCCTATTTTGCCATGTATAAAGACAACCAGACTGAACTAAGCAGGTACCATTTAAAACAAACACTGTTGTTCCATCTGGTGTCAACCGTATTAAGCTGGGCATTAAGTTTACTGTTAATTCCATTAATTTTTTCAACAGGCTTTGGAGGCAGTTATTATATTCTGCGTATCGTTCAGATCGGACTTTTCGTATTGTGGATAATCGGATTAATTGCCGCCATTCAGGGAGAAAAGAAACCAATTCCTTTAATTGGTGACAAAGCTCAAACCATGTTCCCAAATATTTAATCGAAGCTAAATATTTAATTTAAGTCCGGGTTAATGCACCCGGACTTTTTTTTTGTTTTAGCTGGTTTTCAACATTTTAATGCACTTTATATATTTTTCATATCTTTGGCTCCAACATATGAAGAAAATAATAGTCCCGATTTTGTTTTTCATTTTGTCTGCCACGGCAGGAAAAGCCCAAACAATCTTACCCGCACAGTATCAGGAACTGGTAAAGAAGTTAGTGGCCAATCTTCCAAAAAATACTACGGTTACAGAGAAAAGTTCTTCCACAAATTCGACTACGCTTATCGATTTTGCCAAAAGTATGCTGGGTATACCCTATCGTTATGCCACAAGCAACCCAAAAGTCGGTTTTGATTGTTCCGGCTTCGTGAGTTATGTATTTAGTAATTTCGGTTTCAAAGTTCCACGTTCTTCGAGAGAGTTTAGCTATGCCGGGAAGGAAACCAGTTTAGAAAATGCAAAAGTAGGCGATGTGTTGATTTTTACCGGCACTAATTCCAGAATAAGAAGGATCGGTCACGTAGGTATTGTTTATTCGATTGATGAGAACGGAATTAAATTTATCCATGCTTCCTCGGGTAAAGCACATCAGGTAACCATCACCGATCTTAACGGCCATTATAAAGATCGTTTCATGAAAATTGTAAGTATCCTTTAATTACTTTTTGTACTTCCACATTCTTGTCTTGCCCTCTGCAAGCCATGCTAAAGTGGTTTCCAATCTTTTTAATCTGGTAGCTTCGGTTTTGGCTTCTTCCAGCCATAATATATAATCTTTTTTATTGGAAGGACTGAAATTCTGGAATACTGCTAATGCTTTGGGTGCTTCATTTAAGGCCTCTACAAAATATTCCGGTACAATAATCTCTTTTTTCTCAGTAGATTTTGGCTTTGAGGGGAGCTTTATGTTGTCTTCATTTAACTGAATTGCCTGTTGAATGTAAGCGATCAGGATTTCATCTGAAGGCAGGTCGTCAAAAGATTTTATCTTGCCCAATAAGCCCATGGATTCAGACCGTTCTTTAAAAATACCATAATCATCGCTTATTAATGCACCTTTCCAGAAACCAAAAGCACAATGATGTTTGAAAGAAGCCATATGGCAAACCGTACCTTTATAATCGAAGAACGGCATCCCCCATTTAATTTTCTCTTCAATTCTTGCATCGGCTTTATGTACCAGATTTCTTAAATGATCCAAGATAGGAATGGCAAATTCTGCAGCGTTGATAATGTACTGATCTACTTGAACACTGGTATGCATAGGATAAGATTTTATAAATAAATTTACAACAGAACAATCCTTAAAGCAAGATCTACATCTCCTCCATTCAAAAATTTCCTGGCCAGTTCGTGCAGCTCTCTTTCTCGGTTGGTACTGTCGCCAATGGTTGCATCGAGTATTTCTTTTACTTCGGGGTTTGTGCTGATCAAATCAATTTCTTCATCAGTAGGTAATTGCTCCACGTTGCCGAGCATACCCAAATCGTTTCCGGTTAATACTTTCGAAAAACGGACTGATTGTGGTAAACTGTCAACACCAATACCCAGTTTAGCTAAAGGTTTAGCCACCTTAAATAAATTATCACTGGTTACCCGGCAATACCAATCGCCACCCAAACGGGCAACAAGATCCATTTTATGCTGATCTATTTTGCCATTTTCATCTAAAACCGCCTCATTAATATGAATCACTTTTATTTCAGCCAGTACGAGGTTTCCGGCACCGTGGTGATCACCTAAAGCAATCACTTCATTCACCACACACTCAAACTGCACTGGCGCTTCTGCAACTCTTGGTGGCCGAACAAAATCAGATTTTAACATCGTAAATCCCGCCTTCCCGAACTCATTTACGCCTTTGGCATATTCAGTACTTGCCAAACTCATCTGCTGCACCATATCGTAATTTACAATATTGATCACACATTCTTTAACCTGCAGAACATTTTCCAGACTATGTTTAGTGGTATTATCGCGCACTCTCCTCGATGGCGAAAAAATACAGATCGGAGGATTGGTGCTGAACATATTAAAAAAACTGAAAGGGCTTAAATTTATATTTCCTTCAGCATCAATAGTAGAGGCAAAGCAGATCGGCCGCGGAGCGATGGCGTATTGCAGGTAGTTTTGTAGTTCTACCGGGTTTAAATCGGAGGTATTTAAGGTCAGCATGGTTTAATTGGGTTAAACGTTGGAAGGTTGAAAAGTTGAAATGTTTTATGTAAGAAAATTAAATTCATTGATTGTTTAATTTTGGAAAGTTGAATGTCTCTGAATACGAAAATTGGCGCATTAATTACCTCGATTTTAACATTTTTCAACAGCAGAACAAAAGACTATGTCCCTTTTTTCAAAACTTTCTTTTTCTTTTCAAAATCTCTTAAATAATCGATAAATCTTTTTGTCTTGGAAGAAAATTCGACGCATTTAGCATAAAGAAATTTAAAATCGTCAATCGAAAGTTTTTTTGCCTCTTCCAGCACAATAATTTTATTTCTGAACTCACCTGAAGAACCTTTTGCATAAACCAAAAATCGAATAAAATCTGGATTATTATTGTATTCAAATCCTTCAGCAACATTATCAGACATAGACATCGCTGCTCGCCTAAATTGATCTTTTAACCCAAAATCAGATTTCATGGGCTCCAAATCTGAAATCCGGTAAGCCTCAACCCCTACCTCTTTAGCTAATTGCCAAATCTCTAAATCTTCAAATTTCTCAATTTTTGCCATTATCAAATTGTATAAGTGTAATATCAAAATATAATCAAACTATAACCAACATATTTAATCTTTACAAATTAAGATTCCTTTAATTGTAATTCGATATACACCAAAAACATTTCAACTTTACAACTTTTAAACGTTCAACTTTTGACCTTCTTACTTCTTCAACGCCAGGATCGAAAAATCTGTATCAGCTTTCGTAATGGTATTGGTTAATGCACCCAAACCCGTTATCTCCATCTCCACCACATCACCGGGCTGCAGCCATTGCACTTTATAATTCGGATCGTTAAGTAAACCGGTACCGTTTAACTCCAGGAAACAACCTGTCCCAACTGTTCCTGAACCAATTACATCTCCGGGAAGAATATCTACACCGTAGGCACAACGCTCTATAATTTCGGCAAAAGTCCAGTCCATATCGGCGGCGTTTCCTTTTGATACCTCAATTCCGTTTACCCTGCAGGTCATTTTAAGGTCGTAAGCGTTACCCACATGTCCTTCTTTAGGCGCAACTTTATACTGCAGCAATTCATCTGGTGTTACCAGCCACGGACCAATTACGGTGGAAAAATCTTTTCCTTTTGCAGGACCTAAATTCAACAACATCTCTTCCATTTGCAAAGTACGGGCGCTCATATCGTTCATTACCATGTAACCTGCAATATATTCATCTGCTTCGGCAGCTTTAATGTTTCTACCTTTTTTACCAATAACAACGGCGAGTTCCAGTTCGAAATCCAGCTTGTCAAAATGATCTGGCATGCATTCAATTTCACCTGTTCCCTGAATAGCATTATGATTGGTAAAATAAAAGATCGGATACTCATCAAACTGAGGAATCATATCGACTTTTCTGTTTCTGCGTGCCGCAGCAACATGCTGCCTGAAAGCGTAACCGTCACGGCAACTGGTAGGATGCGGAACAGGTGCTAAAATCTCGTAAAAAATTTCTTCTTTAGCGGCTAAACTACCCTCTTTTATCTGGTCATCTATCTTTTTTGCTCTTTCCATTAACACTTCGCCACCTTGTAGGAACATATTCATATTATCCGGAAGCAATTTATCGCAGCTATTTAAGTTATAAATATGTCCCTCGATAAATATGCCCAGATGCTCCCTGTCTTCGGTTTTATAAGATACTAATTTCATATATGATTTGGTTAAATACGCGGTAAAGCTAAGCAATTAGCCCATTCAAAATAAAACTTAAGCGTGATTATTTTAATAAGGTATTGTTGTGAAGATGTAACTAAAGATAATTAAAATTTTAACTTTTAAATAAAATACTTACCTTGGTACCATTAAAACCATGATCTTAAAAGCATTACATATTAATCTGGTAAACGACGCCATTGCGGCCCGTCGCTACAGTATGCTATCCAAGCTGATCATGGCTCAGTATTCGCTGTAACTTTTATCTACCTTTCTTTTTATTTGAAACGCATTGCCGTTTTAATTGTTCAATTATTAGGATTTTTCTTTCTAACCATAACATCATTTAATTATGCCTGTTTATCATAAAATGGGGCAGATTCCAGCTAAACGTCACACGGTTTTTCGTAAGCCTGATGGGAATCTTTATGCCGAAGAACTGGTATCAACCGAGGGTTTTTCCAGTTTATATTCATTGGTTTATCATTGCCATCCGCCAACCATTGTAAAACACTTAGGCGAGCCTTATAGTGTTGAGCCAAAAATAGCGCGCGAAAAGCACTTGAAACACACCAGTTTAATCGGTTTTAACACTAAACCGGAAGATGATTTTCTACAAAGCAGAAAAGCTGTTCTGGTAAATAGTGATCTGCATATCGTTCTGGCTGCGCCAAGAAAGTCAATGACCGATTATTTTTATAAAAATAGTCAGGCCGATGAGATGATTTTCATACACGAAGGTTCCGGAAAGCTGAAAACAGGATTCGGAGAAATTAAATTCGCTTATGGCGATTATCTGATTATCCCCAGGGGCACTATTTATCAGATGGAATTTGATACGGAACAAAACAGGTTGTTCATTGTAGAAAGTTTTAGTCCGCTAAGGCCGCCAAAAAGATATTTAAATCAATATGGGCAGTTAATGGAGCATGCGCCTTATTGTGAACGCGATTTGAGACTACCAGAAAACCTGCAAACACATGATGAGTATGGTGATTTTAAAGTACTCATTAAAAAGCAGGGCTTAATATATCCTTATACGTATGGCACACATCCTTTTGATTATGTAGGCTGGGATGGTTATCATTATCCCTATGCTTTTTCTATACACGATTTTGAACCGATTACAGGCCGGTTACACCAGCCACCTCCGGTCCATCAAACTTTCGAAGGGCACAATTTTGTGGTTTGCTCTTTTGTTCCGCGTAAATACGATTACCATCCTGATTCGATTCCTGCGCCTTACAACCATAGTAATGTAGATAGTGATGAAGTGCTTTATTACGTTGATGGTGATTTTATGAGCCGCAAAAGCGTAGTTAAAGGACAGATTACGCTACACCCGGGCGGTATTCCGCATGGGCCACATCCGGGTACGGTAGAAAAATCAATCGGAAAAGAAAAAACTGATGAGCTGGCGGTAATGATCGATCCTTTTAAGCCTTTGATGCTTACTCAGGAAGCCCTGGATATTGAAGATGAAAACTACCATAAAAGCTGGCAGGAAGGATAGTCGGGAGTCTTGAGTCCTTAGCCTTCAGTCGGAAGTCTGGAAACCGAAGATAAAGTGCAGATCAAATAAGCGCTAAATCATAATCAGCCTTAATAAATATTTTAACAATAGAGATTTCCCATCCGACTTCGGACCTCTGACATCGGACTTAAAACGATATTTACACTAAATAATAACAACATACATCCGACTTCGGACCTCCGACATCGGACTTAAATAATAAACAGATGGAGACACAAACATTCGCAGAGAAAATATCAAAAGCACCTGATTTTCTGCCTATTAACGGAACAGATTATATCGAATTTTACGTGGGTAACGCCAAACAGGCCGCTCACTATTATAAAACCGCATTTGGTTTTCAAAGCTTAGCCTATGCGGGACCAGAAACCGGCGTACGCGATCGTGCATCTTATGTACTCCAACAGGGTAAAATCAGGCTGATCTTAACCACAGCACTAAAATCAGATCATCCAATATCCGAGCATGTAAAAAAGCACGGAGACGGTGTAAAAGTACTGGCGCTTTGGGTTGATGATGCTTATAGTGCTTTCGAAGAAACTACAAAACGTGGTGCCAAACCTTACATGGAGCCAAAAACCTTAACAGATGAACATGGTGAGGTGAAAATGAGCGGCATTTATACATATGGCGAAACGGTACACATGTTTATTGAGCGCAAAAATTATAATGGCACTTTTATGCCAGGTTACCGTGTATGGGAAAGCGATTATCAACCCACAGATACCGGCCTTTTATACATTGATCATTGTGTAGGAAATGTGGGTTGGAACCGCATGAACGAAGCCGTACAATGGTATGAGGATGTGATGGGCTTTGTAAATATTCTTTCTTTTGATGATAAGCAGATCAATACAGAATATTCTGCCTTGATGAGTAAAGTGATGAGCAACGGGAATGGATATTCGAAATTCCCGATCAATGAGCCGGCAGAAGGTAAAAAGAAATCGCAGATTGAAGAATACCTGGAATACTATGAAGGAGAAGGCGTTCAGCATATTGCCGTAGCTACAAAAGACATCGTTAAAACAGTTAAAGAACTAAAATCACGTGGTGTTGAATTTTTAAGTGCCCCACCAGAAGCCTATTACGACATGATGCCGCAGCGTGTAGGCAAAATTGACGAAGAAATATCTTTATTAGAGCGTCTGGGCATTTTAGTCGATTGTGATGAGGAAGGTTACCTCCTTCAGATTTTTACCAAACCGGTTGAAGACCGCCCTACCCTTTTCTTCGAGATTATTCAACGTAAAGGTGCACAAAGCTTTGGCGCAGGTAATTTTAAAGCACTATTCGAATCGTTGGAGCGCGAGCAGGAATTAAGAGGTAATTTATAGCAGTTCAATACTCAAAGGAATCCGTCCTCTCGACTGAAACGCAGTGGAATGGAGAGATCTATCCAGGCAGATCTCTCGACTACGTTGCACTCCGCTCGAGATGACGTTTTCTTCGTTTATAACACCTCCCCCAAATGTTTATAATTCGATTTTATTGTATCCAGAACTTCGCTCATTTTTCCACCGAGCATTAATTTCGCCATCGATTCGGTCATGCCTTTAACCTGTGCCCATTCTATTTTTGGCGGCATGGCCAGAGCATTAGGATTGGTCATGATATTTAACAAAACAGGACCATCTTCGTTCAGCGCATGACTAATGGCTGTTTCCACTTCTTCAGGTTTGGTAACAGTCATTCCCTTAAATCCCATCGCCTGTGCCACCAAGGCAAAATCAGGGTTGATCATATCTGTTTCATTGTCAGGCAAACCATCAACCTCCATTTCCAGTTTTACCATGCCTAAAGCCCTGTTGTTAAATACAATCAGTTTTATAGGTAGGTTATATTGTTTGATGGTAGCCAGATCCCCTAAAAGCATCGATAAGCCACCATCACCACACAGCGCAATGACCTGTTGTGCCGGATGCGCCAATGCAGCACCAATAGCCATGGGCATCGCATTCGCCATTGAGCCATGGTTAAAAGAACCCAGCATCTTGCGTTTACCCGTTCCATCTATAAAACGTGCACCCCAAACGCAGCACATCCCGGTGTCTACCGTAAAAATAGCGTCATCAGCCGCTAAACAGTTTAAGGTTTCAGCTACAAATTCGGGTTGTATTTTATTTTCCTCACCCTGATCTTTAACATAAACCTGCTGCCTTTCCTTAACTTTCTGATAAAATTCTAATTGAGATTTCAGGAAACTATCATCTTTTTTTTCGGAGATGACTGGCAATAAAGCTTTTATGGAATCACTGATGTTTCCACATAAACCCATGGTCAGTTTAGCCCTTCTACCCAATCGTTCAGGCTTTTCATCAATCTGCACAATTTTGTTCTTAACCGGCATAAAGTTTACATAGGGAAAATCTGTTCCCAATAAAAGTACTACATCAGCCTCGTGCATGGCATGGTACCCTGATGGCTGTCCTAACAGGCCTGTCATTCCCACTTCATAAGGATTATTGTATTGTATGCCCATTTTCCCTCTGAAAGAAAATCCCACCGGTGCCTTTAATTTGGCTGCTAATGCTACTACTTCATCATGTGCTTCGGCTGCACCGATACCACAATAAATCATAATTTTCTTTTCACCATTAAGCAGGTCTGATAAATCTCTCAACTCCTGATCGGATGGACGGATCATCGGTTTATTGTTGAATAGTTGCATAGAAGTAATGCTTTCAACAGCATCCAACTGTGCCACATCGCCGGGCAAACCAAAAACGGCAACGCCTTTTTTATGAATGGCATGCTGAACAGCCGTTTGAAACATTCTGGGCACCTGCCCGGCCGTGGTGGCTACCTGGTTATAGTAACTACAATCGTCAAATAATTTTATGGTATTCGTTTCCTGGAAAAAGTCCATTCCAAATTCGCCTGTTGGAATGGTTGATGCAATGGCAATAACCGGAACATGACTTCGGTGTGCATCATAAAGACCGTTAATTAAGTGTACATGCCCGGGACCACAGCTACCCGCACAACAGGCGATTCCGTCAAGTTCGGCTTCGGCGGCGGCAGCAAAAGCTCCCACTTCTTCATTGCGTACGTGGATCCACTTTATCTTGCCATTTCTTCTTACAGCGTCGTTGAAATAATTCAGACTGTCTCCGGTAACGGCGTAAACTCTTTTTACACCAACCTCAACCAGCATGTCTACCAGTTGTTCTGCAACATTTTTACCCATGAAAATACTTTTTAATGATGGATTTGATATACCTATTAAATAGTAGAAGCTGGTGGATTGTTTTAGGCTAAAAGCAAAAAGAACCAATCTGACCTTGAAAAGACTTTAGATCGATTGTAACATCTGTAACCAACAATAGCTGAATGATGTTTCTTCACTAAAACTTCATAAATGAAGTGCACCTTTGAAATAACAAAACACGAAGCGATTTCAATTTTGTTAAATTCTAAAAACTCATAATTAGTTTTTTAGTTTTCCGGTTACCCTTATCTGATACCTCATGTATTGCAAAATACATGAGGTTTTTTTGTTAAATTAGCCCAAAAACCTCCATTTCGAATGATGAAATATTTGAAGGTTTCATGACGATATTTGTAATAATAGTCGTCAAAGCTGTATCATAAATATAAAATTGTCATCCTGAGCTTGTCGAAGGATCTATTTGAGATGTCTCATGAGGCGTTTCGATAGGCTCGACCTGACAAATGCTAAGCGAATTACAATTTATGACCCGGCTTCTCCTCTAAATCACTCCGCACTTTCCTTAAGCATCTGGTACAAATCGGTTGCACCGCCGTCAAACTTGGTTCCGTTAACATAAAATGAAGGCGTTCCGTTTACGCCACTTCGTACGCCGCTATCAAAATCATCTTCTATTTTTTGTTTAATCTCTTCTGAAGCACTGTCTCGTTGAAACTGCTCCAAGTCTAAACCAATCGTTTCGGCCAGTTCGTCAAACAGCTCAACATTTAGGCGGTATTGATTTTCATAAAGTGCATCGTGCATCTCCCAAAACTTGCCTTGTAATCCAGCCGCTTCTGCAGCTACAGCAGCCGGAAACGCGAACTCGTGTGCATTTGCTAAAGGAAAGTGGCGAAAAACAAATCTGATCTGATGGCCAAAAGTCTCCTCAATTTCTTTCATAATCGGGAAGGCATTACCACAATACGGACACTGATAATCGCCAAACTCCACAATGGTAATACTAGCTGTATCATCCCCTTGAATATGATCCAGACTACTTATTTCAGGTTTTAATGTACTCATCGTTTTTATTTCTTGCTTAATTCTTCCAATGCATCCAAAATACCATCCGCACCAGGATTAACGGCTACAGGTGATAAATAGCTCCATACAATTTTACCCTCTTTATCAATCACAAACAGTGCTCTTTTACTTTCGCCAACTTCATCATCATATACGCCATAAGCTTTAGAAACCGCGCCCTTCGGTTCAAAATCAGCCAGTAACGGAAAATGAAGTTTTCTATTTTCTGCAAAGGCTAAGTGGCACCATGCACTGTCTACAGAAACTCCAAAAATCTGTGCGTCATATTTATTAAAATACTTTAACATTTCGTTATAAAGTGCCATCTGGTCGCTGCACACCGGACTCCAATCTGCAGGATAAAAAGCCAGGATAACATTTTTACCTTTAAAATCCTTGAGTTTTATTTTTTGGTCGGGTGTGGCGTTTAATTCGAAATCTGGTGCAGTATCGCCTTGTTGTAACATAGTAGGAAGCTTAAAATTTAAATCATGAATAAAACAGTACTAATGCCTTCTTGTTTTGTAACAAATATCAACCTAATTTTTGCCGTTTGATTAAATAAGACTGAAGAATCGGGTAAAAACCCTCATTCATATCGGCATCGATTAAATCGATTTTATATTGAGCACATTTTAGCGCAATCTCTTGTCGATAAGCAGAAACTGCTGTTATATAATTCTCCTTTACCTGATTGGCATGTACTTTAATCATCTCTCCGGTTTCCATATCAATAAACTGGTACGGACGGTTCTCAAAATTGAAATTGACCTCTTTTCTTTTATCAACCACGTTAAAAACCACTACTTCATGTTTGTTGAATTTCAGGTGCTGCAGGGCGTCGAAAAACTGATCGGTTTTATCTGTACTTATTTGGGTAGTGAACAGATCGCTAAAGATAATCACCAGGGAACGTTTATGGATCAGTTCTGCTACCTGGTGCAGTGCCTCACTTAAATTGGTCTTTGCGTTTACCTTTGGTTTCTGTAGCAGCTCTTCCAATTGGGTAAATAAATACTTCTGATGTACTGTGGTCGATTTTGCAGGAGAATTGAACAATATCTCATCTGCAAACAAGCTAAGCCCGAAAGCATCACGTTGTTTCTTTAACAGGTACATTAGCGATGCTGTAGCCTGTATAGAAAATATCAATTTGTTGTTTTTAGGCTCGGGAAAGTACATGGACGAGGAAACATCCATCACAAACTGACAACGCAAATTGGTTTCTTCTTCAAAACGTTTGCTGTAAAGTTTGTCGGTTTTGGCGTATAATTTCCAATCTATATTCTTAACGTTATCACCATTATTGTACTGGCGGTGTTCGGCAAACTCAACCGAGAAACCATGAAAAGGGCTTTTATGCAAGCCTGTAATAAAACCCTCTACCACTTGCTGCGCGAGCAATTCTAAATTACCATAGCTTGTTTCGTTCTCGTAGTTTACAGCCTGCATATGGTAAAGCTAATAAAAGATTTATTAAAAAATTAAAAATTAGCTAGGACTTGCGAAGTTTTAAAGGCAAAACACCAGTCAACTGTAAACCGAAAATTGCAAACTGATAACTGTAAATTGCAAACTGATTAGGGCGTTCCCCAAGCTAAGCAAGGGGCGGGCTTTTCAGGGCTGCGCTGCGCTCCGGTACCGATGAAGGATCGGTACTGAACCCTTACAATCCCTAACGCAAAACCTACCGCCTTAAAAAAACCGCAGGTTAACGAAACCTACTTTTCATTTAAAACGTCCAGAATTGGCTTAAGTTCGGCCTTTATTTCTTCATATGACAGTACCAAAGACGTATTGGGCTTTATTATGACTTTAATCACCTTATTTCCAGACAAATAATACCGGACTTCTGTAGTATTTTTAATTTTAAACCCTTTTAAAGAAATCGGCTTATCGTAAACCGTTTCTTTTTTATAGAGAAAAAATAAGTTTTTGTTTTTAAAGTAGTAATCGGCCACAGTATTTCCTGTTTCACCATAAAAAACACAATGTATTTTTTTAAGCGCACCTTTATTATAGTAGCCAGTTACCACACCACCTTCTGCCGACATGCCGAATGCATCTTTCGTTTTCTTTTTATAAAATTTCAGTTGATTATTGATTAATGTAAAATCTGATTTAATCTTCTTGATCACAGTAACACTATCTATAGTAGCGTCAACTGAATTTTTATCAGCCGAAAAAGTATTATGGCTACTGCAAATAATAGCTATCAGCAATATTAAATATCTTTTTAAGCTACTTTTCATTTTTTTTTAAATCTGATTAAAAAATTAATACGCTTAGCAGGCTTAAAATAATCAAAAATTCTTATTGCTTCAAATAATTAACAATCCAAACTTTTAAGATATAGAGTAATTAATCACTACATATATTCAATATCTGTCCATAAAAAACCGGCATCTCGCTAAGGTCGTGCTCCTGCAACAGTAGGGGTTTAAGTGGGTACCGAAGCGCTACAATCCGTGGTAAATAAACCCGATGGTAGTGGTAGCTGCCGACCTCGCGCGGGCACTACAAACGGACAGCGGGACTGAAATGCGATGAAAAAATAAACGTACATTTCCTAAAACAATAAAATCAATTTGAACAACTAACGCAAAATCTTTCTTTTTTCGACATATAACAAAAAAGACCTCACAGGTTTTGAAAACCTGTGAGGTCTGAATAACAAAAGTTAAAGTTAATTACTTCTTCGCAATCCTATACAAATGTCCGTTATCGGTTACCGAATAAAGTGCCCCATCTTTTTCTACCATATCTCTGAAACGTTCGCCTTTACCTTCCAGTAATCTCTCCTCGCCTACAATTTTATCATTTTTTATCACCAATCGGATAATGTGCGAACCACCTAAGCCGCCTACAAATAAATTTCCTTTCCACTCGGCTATGCTGTTGCTATTATAAAAAGCGATACAACCGGGCGAGATACTCGGATTCCAATAATAAACGGGCTGTTCCATCCCTTCTTTTTGCTGAATGCCATCCCCCACTTTTTTACCGCTGTATTCTGTTCCGTAAGTAATAATTGGCCATCCGTAATTTTTGCCGGGCTTAATGATGTTTACTTCATCACCACCTTTAGGCCCAAATTCTGCTTCCCATAAATCCCCGGTTTGTGGATTGATAGCCAAGCCATCCGGATTGCGAAGGCCATAAGCATAAATTTCAGGTCGGGCATCGGCTTTACCGGCAAAAGGGCCATTTGCCACAGCTTTTCCCTCTGGAGTAAGATGCAAAATTTTGCCTAACGAAGAATTTAAATATTGTGCCTGTATCCTGATGTCGTTGCCGGAACGTTCGCCTGTACTTACAAATAAATTTCCGTTTTTATCAAAAACAATTCTTGATCCGTACTGTAGTTTACCGGAATAAGCTGGTGTAGCACGGTAAATAACGGTTTGATTTTCTATCGCAGTCTCACTTGACGCCAATTTACCTTTCGCAATGGCCAATAATACGCCTTTATCCTGTGGCTCTGAATAAGCCCAGTAAATCATCCTGTTTTTAGCGAAGTTGGGATCTAAAGTTACATCCAATAAACCACCCTGACCAGACGGATCTACTTTTGGTAAACCTGTAATCTTTTTGCTCAGTTCCCCGTTGGCATTTAAAATAACCATGTTGCCCTGTTTCTGGGTAATTAAAAAACGACCATCAGGAAGTACCGAAATAGCCCAGGGATTCTCCAGTTTCTCATTGATTACCGTAATATCCAAAGGGGTTTTGGTTTTTACACCAGCAATACGGGTCTGCCCGGTAAAGGCTGGTTTATAATCTGCAGATGGCGGGTTAGTTTCAACCGGATTTTGGGCCGATACACAAGCAATATTAGCACAGTTTAAAGCTAAACCAGCTAATAAGATCGATAAAGTTTTATTATTTAATAAGTGATTAGACATGATTGTTCATTTTTTTTATTAAAGAAACAAAATTATGTTTGCATTAAAAAACCCAAATTCTTGTTATGAACCTGGGTTTTAAATATGTTACAAGCCCTTAGGCTAATCTTTTTGCTTAAGCTTAAACTAAGCAAGTTGCTTGTTTAATTTTTCTGCCAACACCGATTTTGGAACAGCACCAACTTGTTTGTCTACCACTTCACCACCTTTAAAGTATAATAAAGCAGGGATATTACGGATACCAAACTGCATTGAAATTTGTGGATTGTTATCAACGTTTACTTTTCCAACTACCGCTTTACCATCATATTCTTTAGCGATCTCTTCTACAACTGGACCAACCATGCGACAAGGGCCACACCATTCTGCCCAAAAATCTACTAATACGGGTTTATCTGATTTTAATACAAGCTCCTCGAAGTTTGCATCTGTGATTTCTAATGCCATAATTAATTTTTTTTATGTTCAAATATATGTATTCAATTGTAATGCCACCAATTCTGTAATGCCAATTTGACATTATTTTGAGGTAGAGGGTATAGAGGTAGAGGGTATAAAGGTAAAGGGTGGAAGGTTTTATGCGCTTCAACCTTTAAACCTTCCGCCTTCAACCTTAGTTCAGCTTGTAATTAACAACATTCATCCCCATTAATTGTTCTAAGAACTTGTTGTTTGGGTTAATTTTTAAATTTTTAGAAGGTAAATCGAGCATAATCTGCTTTTCACTATCAAAAACAGCAAAGTTGAGTTGGCAGTTTTGCTGCTCTGAGTTTGCCTTATTGTCTGCTAATATGGCCTCAATTTCTCTCATTAACTGATCGTTGACCCGCTCAATAGGCACCTGGATCGTTAAACTCTTTGCTAATTTATCACGCAGTTCAGACATCAGGTTAATTGCCGTGATTTTAAATTCCCAGTCGCCTGCTTTCCCGAAACGTTCGCCTACCCTTCCCCTGATCTGTAAGAAATATCCTTCGGTTAAAAATGATTTAAACTTTAAAAAATCTTCACCAAACAAAGCCATTTCGCAGGCATCGTCATAATCTTCAAAAACAAAAGTTCCGAAAGGTTTACCGGTTTTGGTAATCCGCTGCGATGCCGTTACCACCAGGCCGCCTACACAAAGCTCGCGGTTTTTTAGCTTTTCAAATTCGGCCAAAACCTCTTCACTGCTATCACCCATACGCACCTTATTGATGATACTGAGCTGACGGACACTATTGGTACAGAATTTATCGAGTTCGAGTTTATAGTTATCCAACGGGTGACCGGAAAGGAAAATCCCGATTGCATCTTTTTCATATTTCAACCGGTCCATTAAAGCCCACTCTGGCGAAACGGGTAAACTTGGCTCTAAAATCAGATCGGCCTTTGAACCTCCAAAAAGTGAAGCCTGCGAAGTGCTTTCATTGTTCTGAAAATCATTGGCATATTTAATAATCTTTTCGATACCGTTCATTTTATCATTAGGGCCGATATAAAAATACTGTGCCCGATGCCCACCAAATGCATCGAAAGCACCGCTGTATACAAAACTTTCGTACGCTTTTTTATTTACGATACGCGTATTGGAACGCTTGGCAAAATCGTACACGCTGGCATAAGGTCCGTTGGCCGTGCGTTCTTCGATGATACTCTCTACCGCTTTCTCGCCCACTCCTTTTACTGCCGACATCCCAAAACGGACTTCACCTTTGGCATTTACCGAGAATTTAAGATCAGATTCGTTTACATCAGGGCCTAATACGGTAACACTCATCTGGCGACACTCTTCCATAAAGAAAGCCACCTGCTTAATATCGCTCATGTTATTGGACAGTACTGCAGCCATATATTCGGCAGGATAATGTGCTTTCAAATAGGCCGTTTGATAAGCAATCCATGCGTAACAGGTAGAGTGCGATTTATTGAAGGCGTAAGATGCAAAGGCTTCCCAATCTTTCCAGATTTTTTCTAAAACGGTAGCATCATGGCCTTTTTCCGAAGCTTGTTTTACAAACTTAGGTTTCATCTTATCCAACACGTCTTTTTGTTTCTTACCCATTGCTTTACGCAAAACGTCGGCCTCACCTTTGGTAAAGCCAGCCAGTTTTTGCGATAAAAGCATCACCTGCTCCTGGTAAACGGTAATCCCGTAAGTTTCCTTTAAATATTCCTCACAGGCATCCAGATCGTATTTAATTTCTTCCTCTCCATTTTTACGGCGAACAAAACTGGGTATATACTCCATTGGTCCCGGGCGATACAAGGCGTTCATGGCAATCAAGTCATCAAAAACCGTTGGTTTAAGCTCTTTCATGTATTTCTGCATACCCGGACTCTCGTACTGGAAAATACCAATGGTTTCACCGCGCTGGAAAAGTTCATAGGTCATCACATCATCAATGGGGAAATTATCTGGATTGAGATCAATACCATGTCTTTTCTTAACCAGTTTCACTGTATCTTTAATCAGGGTTAAGGTTTTTAGCCCCAGGAAGTCCATTTTTAATAAACCGGCGCTTTCTACAACCGAGTTATCAAACTGGGTAACATATAAATCTGAATCTTTGGCTACCGATACGGGAACAAAATTAGTAATGTCGCTCGGGGTAATAATCACACCACAGGCATGGATACCTGTATTACGCAACGATCCCTCTAAAACCTGCGCCTGTTGGATGGTTTCGGCACTTAAATCTTTCTGGCTGCCCAGGTTTTTCAGTTCTACAACTTTCTCATATTCATCAGGACGTAAAGCATCTTTTAAGCTTTTCTCGTCGAGGTTAAATATTTTAGCCAGCTTCATATTCGGGATCAGCTTGGCAATTTTATCGGCCTCAAACAGGGGCAAATCCAATACACGTGCTGTATCGCGGATAGACGATTTGGCCGCCATGGTACCATAAGTAATAATTTGCGCTACCTGGTTGGCACCATATTTATTAATTACATAATCCATTACACGTCCACGCCCCTCATCGTCAAAGTCGATATCGATATCGGGCATGGATACACGGTCGGGATTTAAGAAACGCTCAAAAAGGAGGTCGTATTTAATCGGATCGATATTGGTAATACCCAGGCAATAAGCCACTGCTGAACCTGCAGCTGAACCCCTCCCAGGCCCTACTGATACGTCAAGATTACGTGCCTCTGCAATAAAATCCTGTACAATCAAAAAATAGCCCGGATAGCCGGTTTTTTCAATCGTGGCCAATTCAAAATCCAGACGTTCAATTACATCATCGGTTAATGTTCCGTAACGGCGTTTCGCACCTTCGTAAGTTAAATGCCTTAAAAATTTATTCTCACCACGTTTACCACCATCAACTTCATCTTCAGCCACCAAAAATTCTTCAGGAATATCAAATTTAGGTAACAGTACCTCACGGGCCAGTTTATAGGTTTCAACTTTGTTCAGAATATCCTGAATGTTTAAAATCGCTTCGGGCAGATCAGCAAAAAGTGCCTTCATTTCATCAGCCGATTTGAAATAGTACTCCTGGTTAGGTAAACCGTAGCGATAACCACGGCCACGGCCTATTGGTGTAGCCTGCTTTTCACCATCTTTTACACAAAGTAAAATATCGTGCGCATTGGCATCTTTTTTATTTACATAATAAGTATTGTTGGTTGCCACCAGTTTAACGGCATGTTTACGGGCAAAAGCAATTAATGTTTCATTAACACGGTCTTCATCTTCCTGGTTGTGGCGCATCACTTCGAGATAGAAATCGTCGCCAAACATTTCCTTCCACCAGATCAGCGCTTCTTCCGCCTGGCTTTCGCCCATGTTTAAGATCTTGCTGGAAATCTCACCGCCCAGGTTACCGGATAAAACAATGATATCTTCCTTATACTGCTCTATAATCTGTCTGTCGATACGAGGCACATAATAGAAACCCTTTGTATAGGCAATCGACGACATTTTGGCGAGGTTGTGATAGCCATTTTTGTTTTTCGCCAGCAATACCATCTGGTAGCCATTGTCTTTTGCGGTACGGTCTAAATGGTTTGCGCATACGAAAAATTCCACCCCTACTATCGGTGTCATTACCACCTCGGTAGGACGTTCACCGGCTTCTATTGCCGCAGCATTTTTGGCTTCGGCTGCTTTATTGTGATTAAGTACGTTGTTTACAAAATGGAAAGCCCCCATCATATTTGCATGATCGGTCATGGCTACAGCGGGCATTTTTTGTGCGGCAGCGGCCTTTACCAGATCAGGAATGCTGATGGTACTCTGTAATACCGAAAACTGCGTATGGTTATGCAAATGCACAAATGTTGCAGCGGCAAGTTCTTGTTTGTTATCGGCAAGTTCCTGTTTAGAAATTCCACTGCCTTCGGTTTTTTGCTGGCGTTTACGGATTTCATCAGATGCAGCCTTTAAATTAATATGCTTTAATCCTATGCCCTGAATTAAGCCTGGGTTTACTTCCCTAAAGCGGGGAAAATATTCTACATCAACAAGCAGTTCTTCTTTTTTGAATACCTCTCTTTTTATCAGTTCCAGAAAACAACGCGTGGTCGCTTCAACGTCGGCTGTAGCATTGTGGGCTTCATTAAAGGGTTCACCAAACAAATAAGAATGTAATTCTGTCAAGGTTGGCAATTTAAATTTACCGCCCCTACCTCCGGGCAATTGCAAAAGTTGTGCGGTAACTTCGGTACAGGTATCTAAAACGGGCATTTCTGCAAGGCGGTTAGCCACACCAAAGCGGTGAAACTCGCAGCCCATAATATTCACATCGAAACCGACATTTTGCCCAACAATAAATTTGGCTTTGTTTAAAACCTCATTAAACCTGGCCAACATTTCGTTGAAACCTATACCTTGTTCCGTTGCCAGTTCCGTAGAAATTCCATGGATCCGTTCTGCATCATATGGGATGTTAAAGCCTTCTGGTTTTACCAGATAATCCTGATGTTCAACCAATCTCCCCATCTCATCGTGCAGCTGCCAGGCAATCTGTATACAACGCGGCCAGTTATCTGTATCGGTAATAGGTGCATTGTAATTGCGGGGCAGCCCCGTAGTTTCAGTATCAAAAATTAAGTACATATTGTGCGGCAAAGAATTAACCGTTGTAGAATAGTAACGGTTTTTCAAAAATAAGGAATTTGAAGGGCGAAGTTGTCAGGATTTTATCAACAAAATCGTTCGACAAGCCTTACAGGCTTTCAAAACCTGTAAGGTTTAAAATAGAAAGATGATTATCATCGTTTCCTCACGAGTACATCCATATTGAAACGATGCTATCGTTTTTAAAGTCAAATTATTAAATGAAATATTTATTTTTTGGAAATGTAGGGCTCTGTTTTTCATGGAGGATTTCTGTCCCGCTTTCCGTTTTATTCCGATAAAGGATCGGAATGTTCACTGCAATCGGGTTTAATTACCAAAGATAGTAGCATAGTCGGCGCCACCTAAACCCGACAGCAGCGGCAGCGCGCGATTCTTCATCGGGCCTATAGCGAATGGCGGGACTGTATAAACCTAAACGTTTCTGCACATGCTTTCCATAACACATTAATAAATCTTAGCACTTAGAACAATGATAAGACTCTTCGCTGGTCTCAGAATGAAAAACACTTTATCGGTATGCAACCGTAAACTAAAAAACAGCCAATTGCAAACTTATCTAAAAATGCTCCTGGCTCACCAACTCACTTACTTCATATCCCTTTTGCCTGCACCTTTCAATAATATGTACCAATAAATCGGCTTCCATTTTTGGTTCACGGGCCATAATAAAGAGGTATTTTTCATCAGGATGCCCTACAACCACATAACTATAATCATCAGCTAGTTCTATAATCCAATAGCCGATTTTAAAAGGCCATAAAAACTGTGCTTTCATATCGCCATCAGCTTTCTCCTCGTCAAAAAATAGTTTTGAGGTGATCGATTTTTCTTCGGGTTTGCCGTCCTTGTGGTAAGTAGTATAGACATCAAAATAATCATCGTCTGCCAAGGTGTAAGTTTCGGTAGTCTGCTTCCAGTGTTTATCCATTAAAGTTGGGATAGAATATAAAGAATACCATTTACCCTCAAAGGCTTTATAATCGATATTTGAAATGGGTTTGTTTTCCATATTTATCAGCACAAAAATTGTAGTTTATTGTTGACTAATTAAACCACGATTAAATTATAAAGTTTTAAAAAGCATTTTTTAACCTTATATTTATTTATACCTTCGATAGGTATTTAACGAAAGCGAACCAAAAATATAGATATATGAAAGTAACCGTTGTTGGCGCAGGCGCAGTTGGTGCCACTTGTGCAGATCATATTGCCCGCAAAGAATTAGCGAACGAACTTATTCTATTAGATATTAAAGAAGGTTTTGCCGAAGGTAAGGCAATCGATATGATGCAAACCGCTACCCTTTTGGGCTTCGATACCAAAATAACGGGAGTAACTGGCGATTACAGCAAAACCGCTGATTCTGATGTGGTGGTAATTACTTCGGGTTTGCCACGTAAACCTGGGATGACCCGCGAAGAACTGATTGGCATTAATGCAGGTATTGTTAAAGGTGTTGCCGAAAATATTTTAAAATTCTCTCCTAAAGCCATCTTCATCGTAATCAGCAACCCTATGGATACGATGACCTATCTGGCCTTAAAATCTTTAGGGCTGCCGAAAAACCGTATTATTGGTATGGGTGGAACGTTAGATAGCGCTCGTTTCAAATTTTATTTATCACAGGCTTTAAATTGCAGTCCTAATGATTTACAAGGGTTTGTAATTGGTGGACATGGCGATACCACAATGATTCCATTGACCCGTTTAGCTACTTACCAAAGTTTACCAGTAAGCCATTTATTGGATAAAGCCACGCTTGATCAGGTGGCGGCAGACACTATGGTTGGCGGCGCTACTTTAACTGGTTTAATCGGAACATCAGCCTGGTATGCTCCGGGTGCGGCAGGTGCAGCATTGGTTGAAGCCATTTTACGCGATGAAAAAAAACTATTTACCTGCTGCGTTTCCCTGGAGGGAGAATACGGACAACAAGATATTTGTTTAGGTGTACCGGTAATAATCGGTCGCAATGGTTGGGAAAAAATCGTCGATTTTAAATTAACAGAAGATGAACAGGCGGCATTTAATAAAAGTGCTGATGCAGTGAGGAACATGAACAGCGTACTGGCAGAAATGAAACTGGTTTAAAACGATAAATCGTCATTGCGGGAAGGCTTTTTTGGCCGACGGCCTATCCCGACTTTTCGGGGGAGCGATCTTAAAACGATCGATACCGGCCAACGCTTGAAGATTACTTCCTCGTTCTTCCTTGGCCTATCGTCACACTGAACTTGTTTCAGGATCTTCGAATCGAGATGAAGATTATTTTTCAGGATATTAAAGAAGCTTTAACCATTGAACATCAAAGGCATAGACAAAATAGTAGATGATACACATAACATCAGTACCTACCATAAAATCCCTATTTTAGATGGTCTGGAGTTGTTAAATGCTAAAAAACACACCATTGATTTTCCCTTTCACACGCACAATAATTTTAATATTACGCTGATTTTAAATCAGACTTTTTATACAAAACTCAACGATAAATTTTTACAGGCACCGATCGGTACAATTTCAATCACCAACCCAAACGAAGTACATGCAACTCCCTGCGATAGTAAGCTAGGCAATTCTTTTTTTACGTTTTACGTTGCTCCAGACGTACTTAAAACCTTAAACAAGGGCCATGATGTTTTTTTTGAGGATAAAATCATTTATGATCATGATCTGGTTGACCGCTTACACTATTTGGCAGAACACTTTAACCATCCAGCGCTTAATCTCGAAAAAGCGTTACTATCTGTTTTAGAAAAACTGGTTGCCCGTTATGCCTCCAGTATGTATTTTAGTGATCAGAAAACGGTATTGTTTAAGGATTTTATCAGCGAAAACCTTTCAGAAAAATTTTCATTAACAGATACCGCAAAACGCTTCGGATTGGATAAATACAAATTTTTGCATTTATTTAAACACGAGACTGGTTTAACGCCAAATAATTACATCCTTTTACAGCGGATAGAAAATTGCAAAAAGTTACTCACTAAAGAAACAGATTTGATGGAGGTTGCCATTAAAACGGGTTTTTATGATGTGGCACACCTATCAAGGCATTTCAAAAGATTTACCGGTGTAACACCCTCTGAATATAAAAGGGCCTAACCCGATTGCAATATCGTACAACAGATCCCGGCATGTAAGCTTTATTTTTGCTATCATATCTCACAAAAAATGAAAAAAGATAGCTTTATCACCCTAATTATTTTATTTTTCAGTCTCACAGTACAGGCGCAAGTAGTTCAACACCTCATTCCGATCAAAATAGATAGAACGACTACCGATTTAAATATCAAGCAGGGCGAAGAAACTTCATTTAGTTTCCAGTTAAAAAAAGATCTTTACTACTCAATCACTGTTGAACAGAAAGGAATAGATGTCACAGTAGGATTAAAAGACCACAAGGGGAAAACTATACAAAACGTAGATTCGCCAAATGGCCGGTTCGGTAGTGAAAAAATCGTCTTCTCGCCGGATACTACAGACTATTTTATCCTTACGGTTAAACCGTTATCGGAAAGTACCAATTCAAAAGAGGGGCAATACTCGGTTGTGGTACAAAGTCCGCCAAAAAAATTAAAAAAGATCAGCTATAAAGCCCTACAACAGGATTTTGATATCCTGAAAAATGCTTTCATTGAAACACACATTGGCTTGTGGTACAATACATACGCGCAATTTGATAGCCTATGCAATGTGCAGAAAGGCAAGATAAAAGATCAGATGAATGCTTTGGATTTTTATCAGGTCGTTGCGTCAGTGGTTACCTACACCAAAGAAGGCCATTGTGCAATCCAGCCTTCCGAAGAAACAAATAATTACATCAGGCAACATGGTCGGTACTTCCCTTTCCTAGTAAAAATTCTGGATAAAAAAGTTTATATCCTGAACGATCTGAACAATTACAAAACCAAAGGAATGTTAATTTCTAAGATTAATGGCAATAGCATTGAAAGTATTCTGGAGAAGTTTTTAACTATTGAACCGGCGGATGGTTACAATACCACAAGCAAATACCGCTGGGTAGAAACAGCGTTCTCTAAATATTACCTGCGTTTTTTCGAACAGCATCCTAATATTTTCGATATCGAACTGATTAATCCAACAACCAACGATAAGATTCATTATAATGGAATACCGGCATTAAGTTTTAAACAATATGGAAAATTTGTATCAAAAGAAACAAAATCTATCCCAAATTACAGCTATAAAGAACCGGCTGGATTGAAGATCGACACGCTGAACAGCACGGCAACACTAACGGTGAATACATTTTCCACCAACAGTTACACGGGTGGCAGACAGGGTTTTAAAGAATTTTTAGCCAAGGGTTTTCAGAACATTGCCGAACGTAAAATAAAACACCTGATTATTGATGTCAGGAAAAATGAAGGTGGTGCGCAGGCCATGGAAGATCATTTGATGTCGTACCTGGTCGACAAAGAATATCCAAAATACCAATATGCTGAAATTCCGTCCTTTACCTATTCTTTTTTAGATTATACCGATTACCGGAATAAAGAATCGCAGGATGATTTTGAAAAAGAGTTAAAAGCCGAATTTTATCGCAGTACCGACGGGCGTTACCTGGATCTTCCCGGAAAATATAAAAGCGATACACCCCAAACCAACCGTTTCAAAGGCGATTTGTATATACTCATCAGCGGTTTATCTTTTTCCGGAGGATCAGAATTTGCTGCTTTAGCAAAAAATTATACGAACGCACGTTTTATAGGTGAAGAAACAGGCGGAGGTTATTATGGCAATACCAGTGGTTTTTTCATCAATTATACCTTACCCAACTCCAAATTAACCGGCCGGATCCCACTCATTAAATTTGTTGTTAAAGAAAAACAAAACAATATTCCATTTGGTCGCGGTGTAATGCCCGATAACGAAGTGCAGCCAAAAATTGAAGAGTACTTAAGCGGATATGATACAGAAATGGAATTTGTAAAAAACCTGATCAAAAACAAATAACCCTTACCTGACATGGTTTTTAGGTTAATTAGCCTAATTTAGGCTTCTAAACATTTGTTATGAAAGCCATTTCCATTCCCTTAAAAATAATAAACTTACAAGACGATGGCTTCCACCTTTTAGTGGAAGTTATTGTTTTTAAGGAAAAACACCTCGCCGTTTTAGATACCGGCGCCTCACGTAGTGTTTTCGATAAATCATTGATCGAAAAACATATATCAGAAACACTTCAGGTTTCCGATGAAATTAATGCTGCTACACTTTTTACCACCACCACTACCATACAGGCTACCCTTCCTCAATTAAAAATCGGTACCTTAAAGATCAATAATTATGAAACAGTAGCTTTTGATCTGCAGTCGGTAAGCGAAACTTACCAGCAGTTTGGTCACCCGCCTATTATGGGGATTATTGGCGGAGATATCTTAATGCAGTACAAGGCTGTGATTAATTACCACAAAATGATGCTGAGGCTTTATAGATAAAGATAATTTTTCTTTATGACACCGATCATTTTTAACAAAGCCATTTTAAGTGATATTTGACCTTAATGAAGAAGTTAATCGCAATCTTTTGTGTTATTTTTTGGGCCGGATTAATTGCTGGAATTAGCTTTTTGGAAGCCCCGCTAAAATTTCAGGCGCCAGGAATTACCATCCCGCTTGGTTTAGGTATCGGGCAGTTGGTTTTTCAGGCACTCAATAAAATAGAGGTTATATTACTTATTGCTATTTTAGCCTGCTCCCTGCCGGCACCGTTAAAAAACATCAGCAGTATCTTACTTTTTTCGGTTACCATCCTGTTGATGATCGATACTTTTTGGTTATTGCCACTACTTGATGAAAGGGCAAAACTGGTTTTGGCTGGTCATGCCCCGGTAAGAAGTTACCATCATATCTTATATATCATTGCCGACACCATTAAATTCCTGATATTGATTACACTGGGTTTCTCAAATTTAAAATCATTAAACCATGAAAAAGGATATTGATAATAGAGCAGATATTATCGTTTTAGTGGATACTTTTTACGAAAATGTTGCGATCAATCCGCGTATAGGCCCGATATTTACCGATGTTGCCAGAGTGGATTGGACACACCACCTACCTAAAATGTACGATTTTTGGGAAAGTATCCTTTTCGGCAAAGCCATTTATAAGGGAAATCCGATGCTAAGCCATTTTGCACTGAATAAACAAACGCCATTGCAGCAGGAACAATTTGAGATATGGAAAAATCTCTTTTTCAAAAACGTAGACGATTTGTTTACGGGACCTAATGCAGAACTGATTAAACAGAAAGCCCAATCTATTGCTGATTTAATGCACTTTAAAATCAATGCCCCCTTATCGAAGATCAAAATTGTTTAGTTCAATCCGCTTTGATTTCAATTGCTTTCTTTATAAATTTAGTTAACCAAACTAAATTTATGTTATGAAATTTCTCAAAATCTTTTTAGGCATTATCGCCGTACTGGCAGTAATCATTATTGGAGGTAGTTTCTTTCTTCCAAAGAGCTATTCCGTTAATCGAACTATAACCATTCTTGCTCCAGACAGTATTATTTATAAAAACATTGCCGATTATCATGAGTTTTACAGGTGGAACGCCTGGTCTAAAATGGATCCAAAAGCGAAGATTACCATTACCGGTACAGCTGCTCAGCCGGGTCACCTTTACCAATGGAATGGTGAAAAAAGTGGTACCGGACAAATGCTGATCAATAAAGCAGAAGCAAATAAAATGGTCGATATGGAATTAAAATTCATCAAACCCATGGAAAGCATAGCAAACACCCGCTTTGACATCGAAAAAGCTGAAAATGGAAATAAAGTAACGTGGACCATGAGTGGAGATAGCAAAGGCATCATCAACAAATGGTTTTGCTTGTTTATGGATAAAATGATCGGTAAAGATTTTGAAGATGGATTGAAATCCCTGAAAGAGAAATCAGAGAAGTAGATTTAATTGCATTGTCATTCTGAGAGATAATTTATTGTTTAAAATCAATATAAAATGGCCGTTTTTTTTGCCAAATGGTGGGCTGTTAGCGTCCGTCATTGGGAGAAGGATTTTTCAGCTGACGAAGCAATCTTACAACGATCGCTACCAGCGGGTGTATTAAGATTGTTTCGTGCCGCAATGACAACCCTTTTTTGTTTAAATCTGTCAATGATAAAGAAGTTGAAGACCCTATTGTGATTCAAAGATCTCTTCATTCCGCTTTGCTATAGTCGAGGACGTGCACCCTGTAAACTTTGCATTCTCTGTGCCTTAACTTCATGATCTTTGTGCTTAAAAAAGCAAGTCATATTTCTAGGCTCTTGGAAAGAGCCTTTTTTATTCTTTGAATGTACCAACCAAACAATTATCCCAGCTTTGGGTTAAAAAAGTATCAAAAGTGGTCTAACCATCAATTAATATTTTGTAATTTCCTGTTTTTTAGATTACTTTTCCATCAAATGAATTTATTACTTGTAGAAGATGAACCAAGTGTTGTATCTGTAATTTCGAGGGGTTTAACAGACGAGGGATTCACCGTAAGTATTTCTCCTGATGGCTTAATCGGGAAACAGATGGCTTTGGATAATCAGTTTGATCTGATTATCCTTGATATTATGCTACCTGGAATAAATGGCTTGGAACTCTGCAAAATCATTAAAGAGCAAAAACCCAATACGCCCATTATCATGCTTACAGCCTTAGGTACTACCGAAAATGTGGTAAACGGACTGGATAATGGCGCAGATGATTATTTGATCAAACCATTTAAATTTGCTGAACTTTTCGCGAGGATCAGAATGCTGCTGAGGCGATACCATGGCGTGGTTTCGCAAGATCAGATTATTGCTGTAGGCGACCTGCAGATTAATTTAAGCGCAAAAACCGTAAAGCGAAACCAACAGGAAATCATTCTTACGGCAACAGAGTATCGGCTACTGGAGTATATGGCTAAAAACAAATCCAAAATTTTATCCCGGATAGATATTTTGGAAAACGTCTGGGATATCGATTTTAACCTGGGCACCAATGTAGTTGATGTTTATGTTAATTATCTTCGTAAAAAAATAGATAAGAATGCTGATCAAAAGCTGATCCATACTGCGGTAGGTTTAGGTTATATATTGAAAGAAAAATAGATGGAGATCGCCAAGAAAATCACTTTACTTTTTGCCATTTTATCGGCAGTTATTATTACCTTATTAAGTGGTTTTGTTTGGTATTTTTCTAACGAATTTGCCTTTGAAGATTTTTACAAACGCTTGGAAGCAAGGGTTAATATTGCTGCCCAGATTAAACTTTACAAAGACGACAACAATAAGGTTTATGCTAAAATGCGCAACAGATACCTGGAGCGGTTGCCTTCTGAAAAGGAATATATCATTGAAGCAGGAAAACCAGCCAATAAACTGGATCGCGAATTACCAGCTAGTTTTTATAACCGGATAAATGCAGGTTACGTAGCCCGCTATCGCACGGAAAACCACTTTTATGCCGGCAAATATTTTAAAAATCCGAATGGAAGATATATTGTTATTGTTTCTGCAAATGATCCTGTCGGTTTCCGCGAGTTAAAAGACCTGCAAAGAATATTAATTATTGGCTTTTTTCTTTCGGTCATATTATCATTTGTGGTAGGCTGGAAATTTTCCAATTACATGTTGATGCCCCTGCGAAATATCATTAAAAGTGTAAAAAGGATAAAGGCCGAAAATTTGCACCTAAGGCTGGATGTTAAAAAAGGTAATGATGAAATGTCGCAACTGGCGCAAACCTTTAATAATATGCTTAACCGTTTGGAAACGGCTTTTGAAACACAGAACAACTTTATCAGCAATGCCTCACATGAGCTGAGAACACCCTTAACCATCATTAGCGGAGAGGTTGAGCTGGCCATGAAAAACATTGCAGATGCGGACAAACAGGAAAAGGCATTATCAAAAATCAAGAATGAAGCAGAACGGCTGGAGCATATTTTAACCAGTTTATTAGGCCTGGCACAATCGGGTTTCAACGGAAAAAACCAGCCCTGGGAAGAAATACGAATGGATGAATTGTTATGGGAAATTAAAGATTCGGTAAACCAGGTTCATCCGAACAGTAAAATAGAAATCGATTTTAGTAAACTTCCAGATGATGATGAATTGCTTTCGTTGCGGGTAAATAAAAACCTGATGAAACTGGCCATCAGTAATATTGTAAATAATGCCTGCAAATATTCTAATGAGAAATTGGTAAGCATTAGTATAGAAAGTAACGTCAATATGCTTTCGATCTCGGTAACCGATCGGGGTATCGGCATCCCACAAACCGATATCCAGCATATATTTGAGCCTTTCTACCGGGCATCAAACACCAATGATTTTAAAGGTTATGGGGTTGGTTTGCCACTTTCATTAAATATTATCCGTTTGCACAGGGGCAGTATTGCCATCAAATCGCAGGAAGGAGTTGGTACTGAAATTAAAGTATTGTTACCTGTATCAGGTTGATTGTTTACATCGTTTAAACTGGTTAATTGTAAATCGGCCTTAATAATTATCAACTACATAATAATTCGTCAAGTACTTTAAACTATGCTTTCGACTTCTGCACAGATGAACTAATGCCTAACGCGCTAATTAGCTATTCTAAAAAGGAGTGCATTCTAATCTCGTTTTAATCTCGCTCTTATTTCGCTATAATAATATGCGGTTAAACTTGTATAAATAATATTTTAATTCATTTAAACAAGATAAAGAGATGAAAACAGTATTAATTCCAACCGACTTCAAAGTAGAAAGTATAAAAATTATTGATGCACTTGTTCAACATCAAAAAAACGAAATATTAAACATCATTTTCGTACATGCTTTTAAATTGTCTGATTCCATAACTGATATGTTAATGTTGAGTCGCCGCAGCCGCGATTATGAAAACGTCAGCGACGAATTTTATCAGCAAATCAATCAGGCCAAGGCAAAATATCCTACTCAGATCAACACCATTGGGATTGAATATTTCTACGGAAGTACAGTAGCGGCTTTTAAAAATTTCATCGAAGCTTTTGATGTAAAATGCATTGCCTACTTAAAGGGATACAATTTTACGCCAATCAATAAATATAGCATCGACCCCAAAATACTGACAGAACGGGCAGGATGTGAAGTAATTTTACTAAATACTTTAACCGTTCATGCCAACGAAAATTTAATCGATACGAAAATACACGAAACGCAGCTGCAGGAAGCAAATTCTTAGTTACCAACCATTAAACTTTATACTATGCTATTACGAAATAATATTCCGCTCACTTATATATTCGGAAAGATCAAAAAAGAGCTTCTGTTTGTTATCGGTTACTCTATAGGTATTGTGATATTATATGAGAACCTTCATGTTACCCGTATTTCCATTCCTGTTGCAGTACCTGCTTTATTAGGAACAATCATTTCGCTTTTATTGGCATTTCGTTCTAACCAGGCTTATGACAGGTGGTGGGAAGCTAGGATTCTTTGGGGTGCAATAGTTAATGATTCGAGAACCTTGTCGCGCCAGATCTTGTCGTTCGTTGAAAATCCCTATGAAATAGACGAAATTGAGGAATTTAAGGCAAGCTTTGTAAAACGGCAAATTGCCTGGTGTTATGCCTTAAGTCAGGCATTGAGAGGTTTTAATCCTCGAAAAGGTTTAGAAGAATACCTTTCGGTTGAAGAATTTGAATTCATCAAGAAACGCAAAAATGTAACGGCCAGCATTTTAGAGTTGCATGCCATGGCTTTAAAAAGAGCACTGCAGGAAGGCTGGATCAATAAATATCAACAGATAGAAATAGACAAAACCATAACCGGTTTATGTAACCATATGGGCGGATCGGAAAGAATTAAAAACACCGTTTTCCCGGTTACTTATAGCAAGTATATCAACATGTCTATCCATTTATTCATAGTCTTGTTGCCTTTCGGATTGCTGGAATACTTTGGTTACATGGAAGTTCCATTAGTGGTGGCCATTGCTGCCTTCTTTTTGCTGGTTGAAAAAATGGCTGTTCATCTTCAGGATCCTTTTGAGAATAAACCTACAGATACACCAACTACTACCATCTGTAGAACCATTGAACGAGATCTTTGCCAGATGTTGGATGATAATAAAATTTATGAGGATAAACCTCAAACCGAATTGGCCCAGGTGGGATCATATTACATTTTGTAAATCACCCCAGGAAGCCTAAAATAAATCTCTTTGCTGAGATGGTTAGTTAAGCGCAATGGTTTTTCTTTGGATAAAGCATGGCCATTTGCGATAGTTGTATAATACAAAAGCCATTCATTTTTTTTGAATGGCTTTGTTTTTTGGGCTGTAATCAAACATTATCTGACACCCCTTATTGATAAGAAAATTTGCTTAAGCTGATATCATTTTACAGTACTATACCTCCAACGTCAGTTGAAACAACTGACGCCACCGATAACCCCGCTAAGAAAAGAACCCTCCCAAGTTTTGACTTGTAGAGGGTTTGTATACTAAATTCCCCTGAGGGGATCTAAGGATTAAGCATCAATTTTTGCATATTTCGCATTACGCTCAATAAAATCCCTGCGTGGTGCAACTTCATCACCCATTAACATCGAGAAAGTATGATCGCATTCCGCTGCACTTTCGATGGTAGCCTGCATTAAGGTACGTGTAGCAGGATTTAGGGTGGTATCCCAAAGTTGCTCAGCGTTCATTTCACCCAAACCTTTATAACGTTGTATATGCACGCTATCTTCTTTACCTGCACCTTTTAAACGCTGTACAGCGGCATCGCGTTGTACATCATTCCAGCAATATTCAAAATCTTTACCTTTTTTAACCTGATAAAGTGGTGGAGATGCAATGTAAACATATCCGGCCTCAATCAAGGCACGCATATAACGATAGAAGAACGTTAAAATCAACGTGGTAATGTGCGACCCGTCGATATCAGCATCCGTCATGATTACAATTTTATGATAACGGAGTTTGGTTAAATTTAAAGCTTTATTATCCTCTGGTGTACCGATACTTACCCCAATAGCGGTAAACATATTTTTGATCTCGTCGTTTTCATAGATCTTATGCTCCATTGCTTTCTCCACATTCAGAATCTTACCTTTTAAAGGTAAAATCGCTTGAATATTACGATCACGACCTTGTTTAGCAGTACCACCCGCAGAATCTCCCTCAACCAGGAAAATTTCGCATCTTTCGGGATCACTATCTGAGCAATCGGCTAATTTACCCGGTAAGCCCGAACCGCCCATTACGCTTTTACGTTGCACCATTTCCCGTGCTTTACGGGCTGCAGCACGTGCAGTAGCCGCTAAGATTACCTTATTGATAATCATTTTAGCTTCCTTAGGGTTTTCTTCCAGATAATTACCTAAAGCCTCTCCTACCGCAACATCAACCGATCCCATCACTTCACTGTTTCCGAGTTTGGTTTTGGTCTGTCCTTCAAATTGTGGCTCCTGTACTTTTACCGAAACTACTGCAGTTAAACCTTCCCTAAAGTCATCACCGGTGATTTCCATTTTTACGTTCTTTAATAAACCTTCCTTATCAGCATAGGTTTTTAAAGTACGGGTTAATCCCCTTCGGAAACCGGCAATATGCGTACCGCCTTCGTGGGTATTGATGTTGTTTACGTAAGAGTGAACATTTTCTGCATAACTGTCATTATACTGGAATGCCAGCTCAACAGGAACACCATTTTTAATTCCTTCGATATAGATAGGCTCGGCCAGAATAGAAGTACGGGTATCATCCAAAAAAGCTACAAACTCTTTTAAACCACCCTCTGAATGGAAAGTTTCAGAAAAATAAGAACCATCATCCAGTTTCTCACGTTCATCAGTTAACGTTAATTTAATCCCTTTATTTAAGAAAGATAATTCACGCAAACGGCCAGCTAAAGTATCGTATTTGTATTCGGTAGTTTGGGTAAAAATGGTAGGATCAGGAGTGAATGTCACAATCGTACCACGTTTGTCTGTATTTCCGACTTCTTTAACATCATACTGCGGAACACCAATTTTATACTCTTGCATCCAGATTTTACCTTCGCGGTGTACTTCTGCTTTTAAATCTGTAGACAAGGCATTAACACAACTTACCCCTACCCCGTGCAAACCTCCGGATACTTTGTAGGTATCTTTATCAAATTTACCACCTGCGTGCAAAACCGTCATTACGATTTCAAGCGCCGATTTATTTTCTTTTTTATTAATTCCCGTCGGAATACCACGTCCGTTATCTTCAACCCTGATGGAGTTGCCTTCTAAAATGCGAACGTCAATGGTATCTGCATGACCGGCTAAAGCCTCATCAATAGAGTTATCTACAACCTCGTAAACCAAGTGATGCAAACCCTTTACACCAGTATCACCTATATACATCGAAGGGCGCTTACGCACCGCTTCCAAACCTTCTAAAACCTGTATATTATCTGCCGAATAATTTGACTTTAAATCCTGTTCTTCGCTCATATTTTAATTAAAAACAATAAGTATCAAAAATACGGAAATTTTGCCACTTAAACTAATATGTGGATAATTTTTGGGCTGTTAAGAGATTGATGCAAAAGCCTCTTTCATTGAGTTAACAGGGATTTGAAATGTAAATCATATATCACCAGCAGCGTTGTCTCTCTCCTTCTATTGATCCCGGTTTTACCCCCATTCCGTTTGGGCTTACAGCAGGTAAAGAACATTTAGTTTTTCTTTCGAGTATTATCCCCAATATCAGAAGCTTCATTTTGAGAAAAAACGTCCGGTTAGGGACGATTCGTAGGTAGTCAATAGTCAATTGGTGTTTTCTTTCCGTAGGATCGTTGCTATTGCCAATTTGCCAGGCGCCATACAACCCCAATAGCAGCACATTCTGCGCCACCTAAACCTGATGGAAGCGGGCATGCAATAAAGCGGACAGCAGGGCAAACAACCGCTTGAAACACAGGTATTGCTTTTCAAATCATTGCTATCTGGTTTGAGCGGCCGGCAAGGGGCTTAGCGACGAGTAAAATTAACGCTTTATGCTCCGCGCCAAACGCAAAACACCTTTCGATGACAATAGGCTTTTCTTTAAATTGCATATCAAAACTAATTTATATAAGTTTGCTAAAATTTATTAAACAAGAATGGAAAGAAGAACCTTTAAAACCTTTGGTTTACTTGCAACTGCAACTTTGATAACTGCTTTCTCTGCATGTCAGAACAAAGACACTAAAACTACTGAACCTAAAAAAACAGAGGGTACTACTGCACCGGTTTCTGCAACTGAGAAAATTGTGTTTGTAAACTCCGACTCGTTACTTACAAAATATGAATACTTCAAAGATCTTAAAGTAAAATTTGAAGGTAAAAGCAAAAGTGCTCAGGCAGATATCCAGGCAAAAGGTCAGGCTTTTCAAAGAGAGGTAGCACAATACCAGCAATCGGCACAAACCTTATCAGCCGATCAACGCAAAAGTACTGAAGAGCGTTTGGCACGTAAACAACAAGAACTTCAAACTTACCAACAAAACGCTGGTGGCGCTTTACAGAATGAGCAGGCTGCCGAAAATGAAAAACTTTACGATAAAGTAGCTGATTACCTGAAAGGTTATGCTAAAGAAAAAGGTTATAAAATGGTTTTAACGTACTCAAAAGGTAACAGTGCCATCTTATTTGCCGATGAAAGTTTAGATGTGACTTCAGAAGTAATAAAAGGCTTAAATGCAGAATACAGTAAAAAATAAACCAAAAGATATTGAAAACTGGATGCCCCGACAAAATCGGGGCATTTTTTTTGTGCTACATTGAAAATCAGCACCGAAGCCATTTACCCAAATAAAATAAATATGGAAAAACAACATCAGGAATACATGCAGATGGCCATCGACCTATCGGTACAAAATGTAAGCGAGTGCATTGGCGGACCATTTGGCGCGGTAGTGGTAAAAGATGGACAACTCATTGCTAAATCAGCCAATAAGGTTACTTTAACCAATGATCCAACCGCACACGCAGAGGTTTCGGCCATCAGACTGGCCTGTGCCGAATTAAATACCTTCGATTTAAGTGGATGTGTTATTTACACCAGCTGCGAGCCTTGTCCGATGTGCTTGGGGGCTATTTACTGGGCAAAAATTGATACCATATATTACGCAAATACCAAAGCAGATGCTGAGTATATCGGCTTTAGCGACAAATTCATTTATGATGAACTTGACAAACCAATGGAAAACAGAAGCCTGCCTGTAATCCAGTTGATGCGCGATGAAGCGTTGTCGGCATTTAAGCTATGGGAAACATCGCAGATGCGGATTAATTATTAAACTACGAAAGGTGCCGATCACTCAGCACCTTTGTTGTAAACTGACATTTATTTACCCGATTCTTTAGAAGCCAACAACCCCACCATAGCATCTATCTCTTTCACTACACCATCATCAGTTCCTGAGAAACCCACGGCTTTAAACCTGATATTACCATCGCCGTCTATCACAAATTTAGTAGGGATTCCATCCACCTTATAAGCACTTACAACATCGAATTTTGAGGGATCTTTAGCGTTTTTAGTATCGTAAAGCACATTAAAATTGTATTTCTTTTCAGCAATAAAATCGGTAACCACTTTCTCCCTGTTATCCTCATTTTGCCAGGTGTTTACAAACAGAAATACCACATTGGGGTTGGCTGAATATTTTGCCATGGCTTTTTGCATACCGGGAAAAGAAGCTACACATGGGCCACACCAGGTTGCCCAGTAATCCAAAATCACTATTTTACCTTTTAAGCTGGCTAGGCTAACCTTTTCACCTTTTAAATTCATCAGTGAAAATGCAGGTGCAGGGATATTAATCATTTTTTTGGTCCACTCCGCTCTTTCTTTTTCTAAAGCTGCTTTTTCCAGACTGGCGATATACGTTTCGTAAGTACCTTCTTTCTTTAAAGTGGTATAAAGCCTTTTAAAATCAGCTTTTAACGAATCGGTTGCTTTACCATCTTTGATGAGTTTTTCCGCCTCTGTATAGGCCTTATTGTTCTGCCCATCTTTAATCAGGTAGGTAACATAACGCTCGGAAACATCTGGCGGAACACTAGCATACATCGGTAAAGCTTTTTCCTGTGCAGCCAATGCTTCCTTAAATTTGCCCTGATGATAAAGCAATAACGCATAGGTATCGGCATACATGCCATAAGCACCATCTAAATATTTGAGATAATCTTCTTTAGTATTGTAATATTTTGGCAGCTCAACACTTCTTGATGCTTCTATCAGATCGAGCGATTGCCTGGAAAGCTTTAAGGCTAAATCTATATTTTCCTTTTTTTCAGCAGCTGGCCAGGCAAAATTATTATAAAGACTTGCCCTTGTCATTTTATCAGTTACTTTACCCGCATAATATTGAAACTTATCCAGATCTTTGGCTTTTACCGCGCTATTTGCCATCATGCCATAAACAGCATTTAGTTTGCCCACATCAGCCTTTTCGTTTTGATCGAGTTTAAATCCTGCGATCAGTTCTTCCGCTTTCTGTATTTGTACAGCAAAATCTTTTGTACCGTAAAGTATATTCATTTTATCATTCCAGGCATAATTCCCGGTTGGATATTTCTTGAGCACAATCCCTTTAACTGAATCGGCCTGTGTTTTTTTCTTTAGCAGCGAATACAGTCCGATAACAGTGCTTAAATCTTCTTCTTTAGGTTCTTTCAGTTTAGACAACGCCGAAATGTTCTCGTTGATGAGCTTTGTTCCCTTATCTTTATCTGCTTTATACTCGAGCGAAAGGTATTGCTGCAGGTTTTTCTTTTTCAACTCTGGCTTTAGCGCAAATGCCTGATTGTATAATAATAGTGCCTTTTCAGGATCAATGGTAAGTCCCAGATAATAATTTCCGGCTAATCCATATAAAAAGGCTTCGTTGAGATAAGCCTCAGCAGATACTTTCCCACCCTTGGTAAATTCAATGACGTAACCGGCGGGTGCTTCATCTTTCTGGTCGCCAACAGAAAAGGAAAGCCCAACCACAGTAACGCTATCCGGAGTTGAAATCTCCCCTTTGTAAACCATCCCTTCTTTTACCAGCTCAACTTTCCTGCTTTTTGGATTAGTTGTACTAAAAAAAGTATAACCGGTACATTTTACATCGGCCAGGTTTTCCAGGTTAGTTCCTTTTGGATCGTAGGTAAATTTAACGGTACTCCCTGCAGCTGGTTGAACAGCAGAAAATTTTACCCCCTGAGCATTAACCGCTCCCGCAGCCAACACCAGTAAAGAGAACAATTTTAAGGTTTTCATAATGAAAGGATTAGATTTTAATTAGGTAAACTAAATATATAGTTTATTCGCCGTTATTCCTAGTTATTTTTTGTTAAATTTTAAGGAATAATTATTGTATGAACATCATCATGACCTACGAACAAAAAATAAAGAATGAACTGGATTTCTGGAAGTTTAAAACTTTGCAACAACCTTCACTATTAAACAAGGTGACTGACAAAGTTCAAAAGAAAATAAACAGCTATATACCCGATAAGGTTCATGACGCCATAACCTCAGCCATAAAACAAATGGTTAAGGCGGTACTTTTTGGTTCTACCTTTACCACTTCGAAACCCGTTACCGATTTGACTTTGATGCACCGGGAGGCATTAATTAAGCAAAAGATCGAAAATTATAAAAAAACAGGTGCTGCAGAAGGTGGAATTACAGGTGCGGGTGGTTTTTTGATGAGCCTGGCTGATTTCCCGTTATTATTGGGCATCAAAATGAAAATGCTTTTCGATATAGCGGCAATTTACGGATATGATGTTAAAGATTACCGCGAACGTTTATATATTTTACACATCTTTCAGCTGGCCTTTTCAAGTAAAGAAGAAAGTCAGCATGTTTTCAGCAAAATGCTGGCTTGGGATGAACAAGCGCATTTATTGCCGACCAATATTGATGAATTTGACTGGCTCACTTTTCAGCAACAGTACCGTGATTACATCGATCTGGCTAAACTGGCCCAGATGCTCCCTTTTGTGGGTGCAGCAGTTGGCGCCATTGCCAATTATAAATTAATTGAGAAATTAGGTAAGACAGCCATGATGAGTTATAGAATGAGGTATTTCAGTTTGCAGTATGCAATTTCCAGTTCAGAAAAAACTGAAAACCGTAAACTGAAAACTGGAAACTAACTACTCTTCATCAAACATCCCATCCAATAAATCATCTGTTTCCCTTCTGTCTTTCTTAGTTGGACGTCCTGTTCCCCGATCGCGTTTAAGTGTTGGCGCATGAAAAGCTGATTTAAAAGCACGCGTTTCTTCTGGCGGAGTAAGATCTTTATATTTGGTTAAAGCGGTTGGCGAATCTGTTCTGTTATACGAGAGTTCAACCACCTCTATAATTTTTTTCTCAATGCCTTTTGAAACCTGGTAAACATCGCCAACTTTCACAATAGCCGAGGGTTTAATATTCTGCCCCTTGAGTTTCACCCTACCCGCTTTACAGGCATCGGTAGCCAGGCTCCTTGTTTTAAACAACCTGATTGCCCATAAATATTTATCTATCCGAAGTTTTTCTGTCTCTGTCATAAAAATACAAAAATACGTAATTAGGTTAACTGTATAAACTGGTTAATCGGTTAATTGTAGATACGGCTTTCAACAGTTAACCGATTGAAACAATTAACCGGTTAACCCAGGAACAAAACAATTTATACATTAAACCCTTTAATAAACAAAAATTGATTTATTTTGCGTAAAATTAAAAAACATCATGTATTCAGATTTAAAGAAATTAATTGAAGCCGCTTGGGAAGACAGAACACTTTTACAATATAGCAACTATTGCGAAGCCATTGAAACGGTAATTCAAGGTTTAGATAAGGGTGAAATCCGTGTAGCTGAACCAGTTTTAAACTCTTGGGGCATTAATGAATGGGTAAAAAAGGCAGTAATTTTATATTTCCCGATCCGCGAGATGAAGGAAATTAAAAGCGGTCCGTTTGTTTACCATGATAAAATGGAATTAAAAACCGATTACAAAACAACCGGTGTTCGTGTGGTGCCGATGGCAAGCGCCCGTTACGGTTCGTTTTTGGCAAAAGGTGTAATCATGATGCCATCGTATGTAAATATTGGCGCTTATGTTGACGAAGGTACCATGGTTGATACGTGGGCTACCGTGGGTTCTTGCGCACAAATTGGTAAACGTGTACATTTAAGTGGTGGTGTAGGTATTGGTGGTGTTTTAGAGCCTGTACAAGCTGCTCCGGTTATTATCGAAGATGATGCCTTTTTAGGCTCGAGGGCTATTGTTGTAGAAGGTGTTAAAGTAGAAAGAGAAGCCGTTCTTGGTGCCAATGTGGTTTTAACAGCATCAACCAAAATTATTGATGTTACCGGCCCAACCCCTGTTGAATATAAAGGTATTGTTCCGGCCCGTTCAGTGGTAATACCAGGAAGTTATACTAAAAAATTCCCTGCTGGCGAATTTCAGGTTCCCTGTGCTTTAATTATCGGTAAACGTAAAGAAAGTACAGATAAGAAAACTTCACTTAACGATGCGTTGAGAGAAAATAATGTAGCCGTTTAAAACGGTAAAAGGCGTAAGGTTTAGGGTGTAAGGTAACATCAGGACCTTACACCTTATGCCTCAAACCATAAACCTCTAATGAAAATAGGATACGACGGCAAGCGTGCTGCCAATAACTTAACCGGACTTGGTAATTACAGCCGTTCTTTAATTGAACATCTGGCGGATCAGTTTCCTGAACACGAGTATTTGGTTTATGCACCAAAAGTAAAATCCGCCAGACAGATCGATGCGTTTTTTGAAAAGGAAAACATCAAATTAAAGCTTCCTAAAAGCGGGCCTTTTTTATGGAGGACGTTAAATATTCTGAAAGATTTAACCCAAGACGAATGCCAGATTTTTCATGGTCTTAGTCATGAAATTCCATTGGCCATCCAGCACACCAGGATTAAATCCATCGTAACCATACATGATTTAATTTTTCTTCGCTTTCCACAGTATTATAAATTGATCGACCGGAAATTATACGAATGGAAAAGTAAATCTGCCTGCAAACGGGCCGATAAAATTATCGCAATCAGCGAAAAAACAAAAGAAGATATTATCAATCTGTACGGGATTAACCCTGAAAAGATTGAAGTAATTTACCAAAGCTGCGATGATAGTTTTAAAACAGCGTTTCCAAAAGAAAAATTAAGCAGGATTAAGACAACCTATAAACTACCAGATAAATATCTGCTGAATGTTGGCACCATTGAAGAGCGTAAAAATCTAAAACTGGTTGTCAAGGCTTTAAAAGAAGTTAATGAAGAATATAAATTGGTAGTGATAGGGAAACAAACTGCCTATTTTAACATCGTTGAGAAAGAAATAGAAAAGCTCGGTCTGAAAAACCGCGTATTATTTTTAAAAAACATTCCCTTTACCGACCTGCCTGGCATTTACCAAATGGCCAACGTTTTTGTTTACCCCTCTTTCTACGAAGGTTTTGGTATCCCCATCATCGAGGCTTTGTATTCGGCCGTTCCGGTAGTGGCAGCAACTGGATCATGTTTGAAAGAAGCGGGCGGGCCTGATAGTTTATATGTTTCGCCAAATGATGCAACAGGATTAGCAAAAGCCATTAATCAAATTATAGAAAATCCTCAACTTCAAAAAGAAATGAAAGAAAAGGGGTTGGAATTTGTTCAAAAATTCAATAGTTCTGTGGTTACACAGCAATTGATGAATTGTTATCTATCTCTTTAAAGGTTATCCCTTTATGCCAACATTTCCCTGGCATGGCGTGTAATGCGCCGTAATTTAGGTTAATTACAGAAATTTGTCTTTTATATTTGAAAAGCAATGATACTGCTACTATAAACGTTAGTCCTGCCAATGCTACAAGCCCTCATCCGATGAAGGATCGGATTCCGAGCTTTCCGCGAATGTCAGGTTTAAGTTGGAACTGACTGTACAAAGGCCAAAGGGCTGGAATTATTTAAAATTCAACAGCCCTCTTGTTATAGTTAATTCTACTGCTTATTTTGCAGTTACACCGTTCGATGGATATTGTGCTAAGATTTCTTTCACGCCAGTATACAAACGTTGTTCTCTTTTATTAAAGTTATCAAGGTTAAAACCTGATCCTTGTCCGTGCCAGAATAAAATCTTTTTGGCCGGATCCAGAAAATCGATAATAATGGTACCGTCAATATACTGGTTCACATAGGTACCGCCGCCCCAGAAAGGATTTCCCCAACCGCCGCGCCAGCCCCATCCCCAGCCACCGTAGTAACCCGGGCCATATACATCGGTTTTTTCGCGGGCAACCACTACAAGATTAACCAGCAGATCCGGACGATCCGATTTTGTAAAGCCTTTCGCATTCATTTCAGATTCAACTGCCGCCATCAACCTGCGCTTATCTAAATTGTTGAGCTTAATCCTGGCAATACCTTTATCGTAAAAATTGTAAGTTTTATAACCCCTTAAATCAACATCTTTATCATAATCTGATGCGGTGCGGAGTGTTGTACATCCTGCTAATGCCAATACCACTGTAAAAAGCATTAATAATTTTTGTGCTGTTTTCATTTTGTGCGTTTCTTGTATAAATAACCTGACATAAATATAACGATCTTGCGAACCAAATAAAATCATTTAACATTTTTTTACAATCAGATTTTTATCTATAAAACGATTTCTATTTGATTATGTTTTGACCTTATATCACTCAGACTAAATATTTTACAATTGGATTAAATGGATCAGATCAATAAATTGGAGGATATTGCGACAAGATTTGTTTAACAGCAAGATTTATCCTGTTTTCTCTATCGTTATAATCATCAAAATTAAAACCTGACCCTACCCCGTGCCACATAATTGCCTTGGTTTCCGGGTTCAAAAAATCAATGATAATAGACCCCGTTTGATATGGTTTGTTGCTGTTAAGCGGTCCGAATTGCGAATCTCTCCATTGATACGACAATGAGGCTACATCCCATTGATAACCACCTCCGCTGTAACCCCAATCTGCCCTCGCATTAATGCTGCTTAAAACTACTACATTAACCAAAAAATCCGGTCGGCCAGCTTTGCCAAACCCTCTTTTTGCCATAGTGGCTTCGATGGCATCTAACATCCTGGGCTTGTCCAGGTTGTTTAATTCTAAATTTTCAATGCCTTTTTCATAGTAAGCAAAGGATTTCAACTTCGAAAAATCGATCTTTTTGTCGTAATCTGATGCCGTAAGCACAGAAATACAACCGGTAAATGCCATTACAATAGTAAACAGCATACCCCATTTAAGTGTGTGTTTCATTTTATGTTTTATTTAATAACCTATTACTAAAATACGGGTTTATTGGCGTGAAATACCTCAATTCAGCTAAATAAACGATAAGAATATGTTACGATCATAAAATTACTTTATAAGAATGATGAGTGCCAGATAGAAACATATGAGGCCACAGGAAATCGCTGAATCATTAAGGATAAACATTCCTATTGTAAAATGTACTTCATTTAATAACCAGTGATTAAAAAATTGATTTATTTGCCAGCGCCTGACATTTAGTAGCATAAAGAATATATAATGCTAAAATTCTTTTATGAGGAGGTTACTTAACTTAAGCTTTATCGATTAACTTTGCAGAATGTTAAAAGATGAGATTAACAAAGCTTTAGAAGTATTAAAATCGGGCGGGGTGATCCTCTATCCTACCGATACCATTTGGGGAATAGGTTGCGATGCCACCAATCCGGAAGCGGTAGATAAAGTACTGAAAATAAAAAACCGGCCGGCCGAAAAGAGCTTAATCGTCTTATTGGATACTGACAGTAAACTGCAGAGTTATGTTGCCGAAATACCCGACGTGGCGTATGATCTGATCGAATATGCAGAAAACCCACTTACCGTCGTTTTTTCGAATGCCAAAAACTTAGCTAAAAATGTAATTAATGCAGATGGCAGCGTAGGCATCAGAATTGTTAAACACGATTTTTGCACCCCATTGATCCAGCGTTTTAGAAAACCTATAGTATCTACCTCTGCAAATTTAAGCGGGCAGCCTTCGCCTAAATTCTTCGATGACATTGATCCTGAAATTATCAATGCTGTTGATTATGTAGTAGATTTTGAACAGGAAAACCGGACCAGCAAAAAACCATCAACCATCATGAAACTTTCTCCAGGTGGACAGTTTGAGTTTATCAGGAAGTAAGCCTCAATAGTTTTTATTAATTTCGCATCATTAAGTAATTCGTCACCAGGTTATTTTTTAATAGATGCTGAAATAAATCCAATAGTTAGCTAGCGGATCAGCATGACGAAATCATTTTTATGCAGCAACACCTACAACATCCAATATTTAAAACCTTATCACAAATTGCCGATAAGCACCAAACCGAAGCATATGTAATCGGTGGCTTTGTTCGCGATTTATTTCTAGATCGCCCTTCAAAAGATATTGATGTGGTCGTTGTGGGCAGCGGAATAGCTTATGCTGAAGCTGTAGGTAGAAAACTGAACACCAAGGTGGCTGTTTTTAAAAATTTCGGTACGGCAAACATCAAATTTCAGGATTTAGAAATTGAGTTTGTGGGCGCCCGGAAAGAATCTTATCGTTCCGATTCGCGCAAACCTATTGTTGAAGATGGTACTTTAGCAGACGACCAGCTCCGCAGAGATTTCACCATCAATGCTTTGGCAATTAATTTAAATGCTGATCGTTTTGGTGAATTACTGGATCCCTTTGACGGCATTAAAGATCTCGAAAATAAGCTGATCCGTACACCACTCGACCCTGAAATAACCTTTTCTGATGATCCTTTGCGCATGATGCGGGCCATACGTTTCGCTTCACAACTTAATTTTGATATTGATCAGACTGCGCTTCATGCCATAAAAACACAAAAACAGCGCATCAGTATTGTATCAAAAGAGCGGATTACAGATGAGATGAATAAAATCATTCTTTCCAAAAAACCATCTGTAGGCTTTAAATATCTTTTCGATACCGGATTATTGCATATCATTTTCCCCCAGATGGCACAACTTCATGGCGTGGAAATTATTAAAGGAAAGGGGCATAAAGACAATTTCTATCATACACTTGAGGTATTAGATAACATATGCGCGGATACGGATGATTTATGGCTACGTTGGGCGGCTATTTTACATGATATTGCCAAACCGGCTACCAAACGTTTTGAAGAAGGCCACGGCTGGACATTCCACGGCCATGAAGACAGGGGTGCGCGCATGGTTCCGAAAATTTTCGCACAGCTTAAACTTCCTTTAAACGAAAAGATGAAGTATGTGCAAAAACTGGTGCAACTTCATTTACGCCCAATTGTGCTGGCACAGGAAACGGTTACAGATTCTGCTGTAAGGCGATTGCTTTTTGATGCAGGAGAAGAAATTGAAAGCCTGATGTTACTCTGCAATGCCGATGTGACCACCAAAAACGAATATAAGAAAACAAAATACCGAAACAACTTTGAACTGGTAAAGCAAAAGCTCAGGGATGTTGAAGAACGTGATAAAATCAGAAACTGGCAACCGCCAATCACCGGCAACGATATCATGGAAACTTTTGGCCTCGATGCAGGCAAAGAAGTCGGCTTGATCAAAAATGCCATTCGTGAGGCCATATTGGAAGGTGAGATTACAAATGATTATCAGGAAGCGTTTAACTTTATGCTTAATCAGGGAAAACAAATGGGAATATATCCTGTTAGTAAATAATTTGATTGCCGTAACAATCTAAATACGGTGTCTTTTAAGACACTCCATGCTTGCGGCAGTTATAAATTAACTTTATTTTTACGATTCCAAAATAAAATAATGGCTATTTATAAATTTAGAATTACTTTCGAAGATTTTGATGATGTTGTGAGAGAGATCGACATTAAATCAAACCAAACATTTGAAGATCTGCATAAAGCTATCCACAGATCGACAGGTTATAATGCCGAAAAGCCTTCATCTTTTTACGTAAGTACCGATAATTGGCTAAAAGGCGATGAAATTGCCTATTTACCAAACGAACGAAAAAAAGACCGTGTAGTTTTAATGGAAAATTCCAAATTAAGCGGTTTCATTGAAGATCCACATCAAAAGTTTTACTATATCTATAATTTCGACCGCCCTTACGATTTCCACGTAGAGCTTGTAAAAATCATACTTGACGCCGATCCGAACATCGAATATCCATTTTTAGCCAAAAGCGTTGGTGAGGCCCCAAAAATTATGGAGCAGAATAGTCCGCAGGCTGTTGATCCCCGGGGAGCTGCTGCTACTGCAGGTGAATTTGATTTCTTAAACGAAATGAACTTTGTACCTGAAGATACCGACGAATTAGAAGCCATGGGCGATATGGGTATCAACGAGGAAGAACGGGAAGAAGATGAAGAGAGTGAAGACGACGAATTTGGAGATGAATTTTCTGATGACGATCAGTTCGAAGATGATAGCCATAAAGATGACTATTAATTAGCAACAAAATAATAAATGCAAAAAGCTGCCAAATATTTAAGTTTGGCAGCTTTTATTTTATACCAACCTTCATGCCTCAAGCCCTGAAAACAAAAACTTTAGTATCCGTAGTTGGCCCTACTGCCATAGGCAAAACGGCTTTGGCTATTCAACTGGCTCAACATTTCGGCACAGAAATTATCTCTGCAGATTCCCGGCAGTTTTTTAGGGAAATGGCAATAGGAACCGCAAAACCCAGTGCAGCTGAATTAGCAGCGGCAAAGCATCATTTTATTGATTCACATTCAGTATCGCAATTATTCAGTACCGGCGATTTTGAAGTTGATGGGCTAAAGAAGCTGGATGAAATTTTCAGGAAACATGATGTAGCGATTATGGTTGGAGGCTCAGGGTTATATGTAAATGCATTGATAAATGGTTTAGATGACATGCCCGATATCGATTTATCGATCAGGGAAAAATTAAATAAACAATTCGAAGAAGAAGGTTTAAGTGTTATTCAAAATCAACTGGCTGAACTGGATCCTGAATACTTTGCCAAAGTAGATCAGCAAAATCCACAAAGAATGATCAGGGGTTTGGAAGTATATTTATCAACAGGTCAAAAGCTTTCTTCAATGCTTTCGGCAACCAAAAAGGAAAGACCGTTTAGTATCATCAAGATTGGATTAAATACCGATCGCGCTGTTCTTTATGATCGGATTAACAGAAGAGTTGATCAGATGATGGCTGATGGCTTAGTAGAGGAAGTAAAATTGCTCATCCCGTTTAGAAAATACAATGCTTTAAATACGGTAGGTTATAGTGAGCTTTTCGACTACCTGGACGGCAAAATAGCCCTTGAGGATGCCGATGCTGCCATTAAACAAAATACCCGGCGCTTTGCCAAACGCCAGCTTACCTGGTTTAGAAGAGACGAAGAAGTTAATTGGTTTGAACCTGACCAAAGTAAACAAATTATCGACTTTGTAGAGAACAAAATAACCTGCAAATAAAAAGGGGAGCATACAAAACTATGCTCCCCTTTTTCTAAATCCTTAAACCTTACTTTGTATCAGGAAATTTTACTCCTCTATATTGTGTAACATCAACCGTCGGAATAGTAGAGCCATATTTTGCATTAATGGCATCGATAAATACATTCGCAATTACTGCATTTCCACGAGGGGTTAAATGAATTCCATCTAAAGAGAAAGCACCACCTGAAATAAATGCAGCATTGATCCCAATACCTTGTACTAATACACCAGCTTTTACCTGATTAAAATAAGCATAGGTATCTGCTATAGCTAAACCTTTGCTTGTTGCGATAGATTTTATGCTGCTGTTATAGCTGTTCACATAATCTTTTACCTTAGTTACCTCATCTTTATCCAATACCCAGTTGCTTGCGATAGGATTTAACGGGTGCAAACCATAAGGAATAGTACCCTGACCAAATAAACCAGCCGATTGAAACGGTAAACGAATTAAATCTTCATCCGTTGCTACCCTTACCGCGCCAGTACCCGTTTGAATAAATACGGCCTGAGCAGCGGGATTAGAAGCCTTTGCTGCAGCGAGCAGCAGAGAAGGCTTAACAGTATTGAAGTAAGGAATAGCTGTTACATCAGGAATAGTGGCTACTATTCCTTTCTGACCACCAGCGGTTAAGGCATTTAATAAGTTAGCATATAATGAGGAGAAGGTTACTTTATCTGTTAACACGGTAGTCGGATCACCAGCAACGGTTACCGCACCATTTAAAGCATAACCCAATACATCGTTATTTCCCAACCAGATAGAGAAAAAGGTATGGTTTCTTCCCTGGATATATTGAAAATAATTGGTTTTACCAACTTGGGCATCCGTTAATAAACGCTCAAAAAAAGGATTGGCAGCGCTAAAAGTAAGTGTTGGATCGAAAGATAAATCGACACGCATACCGGGAATACCTAAATTTTGGATTTCACCACTGTATTTATCCAAATGTTTTGCAGCATCCCTTATTGCTAATTTATCTGTTACAGGAGTTAAAGTTGGAGTTCCATTTACCAAAGCTGTTAAAGAGATATAACCCGAGCCATTTAAACGATCTTCATTGAAAAATGGAGAAGTAAAAGCTCCTCCCCCTACTGAAGACATTTTCGCTGCGATTAAATTCGGGTATGCCACTTTCTGACCTTCTAAGTATAATCCACCATCAGCATAACCTGAAGTTAATGAATTACCAACAGCAATGTATTTGCTGAAATTCGCTTGTCCTGCCGTTGTGCCCGCAGGTGTTTCAATCTCAGGTTTGCAGGCTGCTGTGAAAAGAATGGCAGCAGCAATGAAACTATTTAATATATATTTTTTCATCTTAAATTCTCCTACCATTTATAAGTTAATGAAATACCTGGCGCATAAACCAATGTTTTAAAAGTACCATCCAGGCCTGTTTCTATATTCTTTTGCTTACGTGATTTAACATCTTCAAAAAAGAACGATGCATTAACTTCAAAATGGCGGGTAGGCGTATAACCTAAACCAGCACTTAAAATATAACGATCAGCATCTGGTGCTTCAGGTGTTACATAGCCATCCTGTACAGGTGAAAGCGCATAACCCACACCAGCTCGTAAAGCTAATTTTTCTGACGCCTGGTGATTAATACCCAGTTTGAAAGAAGAACCATCCCGATAATTACGAGCCGATTTCGTATCCGCAAGTGCTGGAGTATTGGTCGCATAATCAAATGATAAATCCTGATAAATATGCCATTGCACCCAACTGGCATCAAATGCCAATGTAGTACTTTGTGATAATGGAATGCCTATACCCAGGCTTGTGGTTGACGGTAAAGGTAATTCAGCATTGAATGTATTTCCTGCAGGGAAAGATGACCTCAATGAACTTGGCACATCAAATTCAGCAGTACCATTATCTAATTTCGTAACTACTTTTGATTTGTGAACAAGCGCAAATGAAATATTGCTTAGGGTCTTAATATATAAACCTGCATTCCAACCATAACCTTTTCCGGTTCCCTCTAAAGTAGCATGTCCGGAGTGCCCATCAGGAAAATTTACCGGAAGCGCTCTTTGAAGATTCACATCACCATGATTATATACAAAACCTGCACCAATACCAATACGGTCAGTAATTTTGATACTTAAAGTCGGTTGGAAATAAATGGCTTTTAAATTTAATGACGTTAGTGCATATCTGCCAGACCAGTCATTTCCCCAGTCAACCAACCCCCCGAATGGCGTATAAACGCCTAAACCTAGTTTCCATTTATTTGATTTTGGACCCCAAACTGCGTAAAATTCGAATGGAGGCGCAATTTTATTTTTAACATTCTCCGTAACGTTTGAGCCTGTTTGTTGAAACGCTGATTTAAATAATAATGGGTTTACTCCTGCTGAAACTGAGTTTTTCTCTAAGAAAGATACCGCACCCGGATTATAAAATACAGAAGCTTCATCCAAAGCCAATGCAGAACCTGCACCCGCCATACCTATTTGCTTCTGACCTTGTAAATTAACCTGGAAACCCTGCCCCAAAACCCATAGTGGAGCAGAAAGTAATACGCTCAATAAAATTTTTTTCATTTATAAATGGTTATATACAAATATATACTATGCTAACATAGTAAGCAAATATTTGTGTGTAAGAATTTTGAGGGTTCTAGGCTTGGGCAGTCGGTCCACCAAAACCCATCGGGAAAGGTGGTTCTTCCTGGGTCTTAATTCGTCCGTTAACGGCTTCGAATTTTTGTATATTATCTTCCAATGCTGATAGCAAACGTTTTGCATGTTCTGGAGTCAAGATAATTCTTGATTTTACCTTAGCTTTAGGAATACCGGGCATTACACGGATAAAATCCAATACAAATTCGGTATTAGAATGGGTAATAATAGCCAGGTTAGAAAAAATCCCTTCAGCAATTTCTTCTGATAATTCTATGTTTAATTGATTCTCGTTTTGTTGTTCTTCCATAATGGTTCAAAAATAAAAAATTCCGCTGCTTAATGGCGGAATTTAGCATATAATATTAAAGAAAATCCCTGAAACTCTTAACCTTTATTTTTTAAGGTAAGTTAATATGATGCCTACGGTAACTGCAATCTGACCAATCCAAAAATAAACATCCACTTAATTATTTCGGCTTTTGCATTAGCCAGTAATCCATAGCATTACTATTGTTTTCTTTTGTTGCTCAAATCTCTTTCTTATGATCTAATTCAACTCTTACTTCTTCCTTTACAAAAGAAACCAAATGCGCTGCTCGCTGTTTTCCCAAGCTTAACTTTTAATATCTGGAAAGAGTTGGATTTCTGTAACACTCTTGAATTAATTATCAAAGTTACAAAACCTGTTCCAAACAAAAAACTCCCTCAATGTTGAGGGAGTTTTAAAACAAAATATTAAAAATATTACGCTTCTACTTCTTCTTGTTTCGAAGCTAATAGCTTATCGTATTCTTCTTGTGAACCTACAATGATACGCTCGTAACCACGTACACCAGTACCTGAAGGGATTAAGTGACCAACGATCACGTTTTCTTTCAAGCCTAACATATTATCGCGTTTACCCGCAATCGCTGCCTCATTTAATACTTTCGTAGTTTCCTGGAACGAAGCCGCAGAAATGAACGATTTAGTACCTAATGATGCACGGGTAATACCTTGTAAGATAGAACTTGCAGTTGCTGGTCTTGCATCTCTAACTGTGATCTGTCTCAAATCTTTACGTTTCAATTGAGAGTTTTCGTCTCTTAATTTACGTAACGATACAATCTGACCTGGTTTGAATTCAGTCGAATCACCTGCATCTTCAACAACTTTCTTGTCGTACATGGCATCGTTTTCTTCTGAGAAATCCCAACGGTCTACCGCATTATTTTCTAAGAAAATGGTATCTCCAGGATCTTCGATGTGAACTTTCTGCATCATCTGGTGAACAATCACCTCGAAGTGTTTATCGTTAATTTTCACACCTTGTAAACGGTAAACCTCCTGGATACCATTCACTAAGTATTCCTGAACGGCAGCAGGCCCTTTAATAGCAAGGATATCAGCAGGAGAAATTGAACCATCTGATAATGGCATACCTGCTTTCACAAAGTCGTTATCCTGTACAAGGATGTGTTTCGACAATGGAACAAGGTATTTTTTAACTTCACCATCTTTAGATTCAATTGTAATCTCGCGGTTACCACGTTTAACGCCACCTAAAGTTACCACACCATCAATCTCAGTTACTACAGCTGGGTTAGATGGGTTACGGGCTTCAAATAATTCCGTTACACGAGGTAAACCACCGGTAATATCACGGGTTTTACCAGTTGCACGTGGGATTTTAGCAATAATCTGACCAGTTTGGATCGCTTCGCCTTCATCAACTGAAACGTGCGCGCCTACCGGAATGTTATAACCTTTGATAAACTCACCTTTCTTGTCAACGATTTGAATGGAAGGGTTTTTCGTTTTATCACGGGTATCGATAATTACTTTTTCGCGGTGACCGGTTTGCTCATCAGATTCTTCACGGTAAGTTACACCGTCGATAATGGCATCGAATTGTGCTTTACCGGCAAATTCTGAAAGGATAACCGCGTTGTACGGATCCCATGAACAAATTTTATCGCCTTTGGTTACTTTATCACCTTCTTTAACGAATAAGAAAGCGCCGTAAGGAATGTTGTTGGTTACGATCACACGACCGCTTCCTGGCTCAACAATTCTAAACTCACCTGAACGGCCCAATACTACCTGTACGGTACCATCTTCTGTTTGTGTATCGACAGTACGGATGTTTTCGAATTCTATTACACCATCAAACTTAGCTACGATATTTGATTCTGCAGCAATGTTTGATGCAGTACCACCCACGTGGAAAGTACGAAGTGTTAACTGTGTACCCGGCTCACCGATTGATTGTGCTGCAATTACACCAACTGCTTCACCTCTTTGAACGCGTTTACCAGATGCCAGGTTACGGCCATAACATAACGCACAAACGCCACGTTTAGATTCGCAGGTTAATACCGAACGAATTTCGATGCCTTCAAGCGGCGATTCTTCAATTGCTTTAGCAATATCTTCATTAATGTCTTCGCCCGCGCCTACCAACAATGTGCCATCCAGTGGATTGTATACATCATGTAATGAAGTACGACCTAAAATTCTGTCATATAAAGGTTCAACGATATCTTCATTGTCTTTCAATGCTGTGGTGTACATACCTCTTAAAGTACCACAGTCATCGTCATTAACGATCATATCTTGCGCCACATCATGCAAACGACGGGTTAAGTAACCCGCATCCGCAGTTTTTAACGCCGTATCCGCCAAACCTTTACGTGCACCGTGAGTAGAGATAAAGTACTCTAATACTGATAGACCTTCTTTAAAGTTTGATAAGATCGGGTTTTCGATGATATCGCCACCTGAACCTGATTTTTGAGGTTTAGCCATCAAACCACGCATTCCGCAAAGCTGACGAATCTGCTCTTTAGATCCACGTGCACCTGAATCAAGCATCATGTAAACAGAGTTAAAACCCTGGTTATCTGAAGATAACTGAGTCATAACGAAAGTAGTTAACCTGTTGTTGATACGGGTCCAGATATCGATAATCTGGTTGTAACGCTCGTTGTTGGTAATGAAACCCATGTTATAGTTGTTTCTTACCTCTTCAACTTCAGCTGCTGCCTGTTCTAATAAAGTATGTTTTTCAACCGGAATGTTTACGTCTTGTAAGTTGAACGATAAACCTCCCTGGAATGCCATTTTGAAACCTAATTCTTTTATATCATCCAGGAATTGTGAAGCACGGGCCATACCAGTCATTTTCACTACTTCACCAATAATATCTCTTAAAGATTTTTTGGTTAATAACTCATTGATATAACCAACCTCTTCAGGAACCATCTGGTTGAACAATACCCTACCTACAGTAGTTTCAGTTAATTTATTAACGATAGAACCATCGGCTTGTTTAACATTTACCCTTACTTTGATAAATGCATGCAAGTCTAATTCTTTCTCGTTATAAGCAATAATAACCTCTTCTGGAGAATAGAAAGCAGAATCCTGTCCTTTAACCACTCTGGTTTCATCTGTTCTACGGCCTTTAGTAATATAATAAAGACCTAAAACCATATCCTGTGATGGTACTGTAATAGGCGTACCGTTTGCAGGGTTTAAGATGTTGTGAGCGGCTAACATTAACACCTGGGCTTCCAAAATTGCTGCGTTACCTAATGGTAAGTGCACAGCCATCTGGTCACCGTCAAAATCGGCGTTGAATGCGGTACAAACTAATGGGTGTAACTGGATCGCTTTTCCTTCGATTAATTTTGGCTGGAAAGCCTGAATACCCAGTCTGTGTAGCGTAGGTGCACGGTTTAATAATACCGGGTGACCTTTTAATACATTTTCCAAGATATCCCAAACCAATGGATCTTTTCTGTCAACGATTTTTTTAGCAGATTTAACTGTTTTTACCACACCACGCTCAATCATCTTACGGATAATGAACGGTTTGTAAAGCTCAGCAGCCATATCTTTAGGAATACCGCACTCGTGTAATTTAAGGCTAGGCCCTACAACAATTACCGAACGAGCTGAATAATCCACACGTTTACCTAATAAGTTCTGACGGAAACGACCTTGTTTACCTTTCAAAATATCAGAAAGTGATTTCAAAGCACGGTTACCTTCAGTTTTTACCGCGTTAACTTTACGTGAGTTATCAAATAACGAATCTACAGCTTCCTGTAACATCCGTTTTTCGTTACGTAAAATTACCTCTGGTGCTTTAATCTCGATCAAACGTTTTAAACGGTTGTTACGGATAATTACACGACGGTATAAATCATTTAAATCTGAAGTAGCGAAACGGCCACCTTCTAATGGAACCAATGGACGTAATTCTGGTGGAATAACCGGAACGATTTTAACAATCATCCATTCAGGGCGATTCTCGATACGTGTATTGGCACCACGGAAAGCTTCAACAACCTGAAGACGTTTTAAAGCCTCATTTTTACGTTGCTGAGAAGTTTCGTTAGCAGCCTGGTGACGTAAGTCATAAGATAAAGTATCTAAATCAATACGTTTTAATAAATCTTCTAACGCTTCAGCACCCATTTTGGCGATGAATTTATTAGGATCTTTATCGTCTAAATATTGGTTTTCTTTAGGTAATTTATCTAAGATATCTAAATATTCTTCTTCAGTTAAGAAGTCCATATAGTTGATACCTTCTTCAGCCATTAAGCCTGATTGGATAACTACGTAACGCTCGTAATAGATAATTAAATCTAATTTTTTAGTAGGTAAACCTAATAAATAACCGATTTTATTTGGTAAAGAACGGAAATACCAGATGTGTGCAACAGGAACCACCAAAGCGATGTGTCCCATACGCTCACGACGTACTTTCTTTTCTGTTACTTCAACACCACAACGATCACAAACTATCCCTTTGTAACGAATTCGTTTGTATTTACCGCAATGACATTCGTAATCTTTTACCGGACCAAAAATACGCTCACAGAACAAACCATCACGCTCAGGTTTGTAAGTACGGTAGTTAATGGTTTCTGGTTTCAACACCTCACCGCTTGAACGTTCCAAAATAATTTCCGGAGACGATAAGCTAATTGTGATGGATGTGAAATTGCTTTTTAATTTATTATCCTTTTTGTAAGACATACTTATGTAAGGTTAAAGGCGTAGGGTTTAAGGTTTAGGGCGTAGGGTTTAAAACCTTTCACCTTATACCTTAAACCTTCTACCTTAATTAATCTAATGTAATATCTAAACCTAATCCACGTAACTCATGTACCAATACGTTAAACGATTCTGGTACACCCGGCGTTGGTAGGTTTTCACCTTTAACAATGGCTTCGTAAGTTTTGGCTCTTCCGATTACATCATCCGATTTAACGGTTAATATCTCCTGAAGAATGTTAGCTGCACCGAATGCCTCTAATGCCCAAACCTCCATCTCACCAAAACGCTGACCACCGAACTGGGCTTTACCACCCAATGGCTGTTGTGTAATCAATGAGTATGGTCCGATTGAACGGGCGTGCATCTTATCATCAACCATGTGACCTAATTTCAACATGTAGATAATACCTACAGTTGTAGTCTGATCGAAACGCTCACCTGTTAAACCATTGTACAAGTAGGTTTTTCCTGAAGCAGGAACACCCGCTTTAGCAATCCACTCTTCCACCTCATCGTGCGTAGCACCATCAAAAATCGGAGTGGCAAATTTAACACCCAATTCTTTACCGGCCCATGCCAATACGGTTTCATAGATCTGGCCAAGGTTCATACGTGAAGGTACACCCAGCGGGTTCAACACGATATCAACCGGGCTACCATCAGCTAAGAAAGGCATATCTTCATCACGTACAATACGTGCAACAATACCTTTGTTACCGTGGCGACCTGCCATTTTATCACCTACTTTTAATTTACGTTTTTTAGCCACATAAACTTTTGCCATCTGTACGATTCCTGAAGGAAGCTCATCACCTACACTGATCGCGAATTTATCACGTTTGTAAGCACCCAGCTCTTCGTTAACACGGATACCGTAGTTGTGAAGCAACATCTTAATTAGCTCATTTTTATCATCATCAGTAGTCCACTTGTTAGGGCTAATGTGCTCGTAGTTAAGCTCGGCTAAAATTTTCTGCGTAAACTTAGCACCTTTAGCCACTAACAATTCCTTGTAAATGTTGTATACACCTTGTGATGTTTTTCCATTTACGATAGCGAATAATTTGTCTACTAATTCTGCCTTTAATTTCTCAGTGATATTGTTATACGCCTTGTCTAATTTCTCAATTGCTGATTTTTCTTCAGCTTTTGTAGTTTTCTTAGCACGGCTGAATAATTTGGTATCAATTACCACACCCTGGATAGAAGGAGGAGTTTTTAAAGACGCATCTTTAACATCACCTGCTTTATCACCAAAAATTGCGCGTAGTAATTTCTCTTCCGGTGAAGGATCAGACTCTCCTTTTGGTGTGATTTTACCAATTAAAATATCACCTTCTTTTACATCAGCACCAATACGGATAATACCGTTTTCATCAAGGTCTTTAGTAGCCTCTTCAGAAACGTTCGGGATATCAGGTGTCAGTTCCTCTTCTCCACGTTTAGTATCACGTACTTCCAATTCAAACTCTTCAATATGCAATGAAGTGAAAACGTCATCACGAACAATACGCTCGTTGATTACAATCGCATCCTCAAAGTTGAAACCCTGCCATGGCATGAACGCCACTTTTAAGTTTCTTCCTAAGGCCAATTCACCATTTTCAGTAGCATAACCTTCACAAAGTACTTGTCCCTTAGTTACTTTCTGACCTTTCTTAACGATTGGTTTTAAGTTGATACAAGTATTTTGGTTGGTTTTTTTGAATTTAATTAAACGGTAAGTTTTGCTATCACCTTCAAATGAAACTAAACGATCATCTTCGTTACGCTCATATTTAATGGTAATTTCGTTAGCATCAACGTACTCTACAACACCGTCACCTTCTGCATTGATCAAAGTTCTTGAGTCACGTGCAACGCGACCTTCCAAACCTGTACCTACAATCGGTGCTTCAGGACGTAACAATGGTACGGCCTGACGTTGCATGTTTGATCCCATCAAAGCCCTGTTCGCATCATCATGTTCCAGGAACGGGATTAACGAAGCAGCAATTGAAGTAATCTGGTTAGGTGCAACGTCCATTAAGTCTAATTTCTCAGGCTCAATAATCGGGAAGTCACCCTCGTAACGCGCTTTAACACGTGGTGTAGTAAAGTTACCATTATCATCATACTCTGCATTAGCCTGTGCAATGGTTTTACCATCTTCATCTTCTGCAGATAAATAAATAACGTCTGAATCTACCACTACTTTACCATCTTCAACACGTTTGTATGGTGTTTCAATGAAACCTAAATTATTGATTTTTGCATGCACACAAAGTGATGAAATCAAACCAATATTCGGTCCCTCTGGTGTTTCAATCGTACATAAACGGCCATAGTGCGTATAGTGAACGTCACGTACCTCGAAACCGGCACGCTCACGCGATAAACCACCTGGACCTAAAGCCGATAAACGGCGTTTGTGCGTAATCTCTGCCAATGGATTGGTTTGATCCATGAACTGAGATAACTGATTGGTACCAAAAAAAGAGTTGATTACTGATGATAACGTACGTGCGTTAATCAAATCAGTTGGTGTAAACACCTCGTTATCGCGGATGTTCATACGCTCACGGATGGTTCTGGCCATACGGGCTAAACCCACACCAAATTGTGCGTACAACTGCTCACCTACCGTACGTACACGACGGTTGGATAAGTGATCGATATCATCCACCTCTTCTTTAGAGTTGATCAACTTGATCAGGTATTTCACAATCGCAATAATATCTGCTTTTGTTAATACTTTAACCTCATCAGGGGTATTCATTTTCAATTTACGGTTAATGCGGTAACGACCAACATCTCCTAAATCGTAACGTTTATCTGAAAAGAATAAACGATCAATGATACCACGGGCTGTTTCCTCATCAGGTGGTTCTGCGTTACGCAAAGCACGATAGATGTTTTCTACAGCCTCTTTTTCTGAGTTTGAGGTATCCTTTTGTAAGGTATTATATATAATGGTATAATCAGCCTGACTTGCGCCATCTTCTTTTGATAAGATGATGCTTTTTACGCCAGCTTCGATAACCATATCAATGTGTTCGTCTTCTAAAACGGTTTCTCTTTCGAGAATCACTTCATTACGGTCGATAGAAACTACCTCACCAGTATCTTCATCAACAAAATCTTCTACCCATTTTTTCAATACCCTTGCCGCCAGTTTACGACCGATGTATTTCTTTAAACCTGATTTACTAACTTTTACCTCGTCAGCAAGATCAAAAAGTTCCAAGATATCTTTATCAGAATCGTAACCGATAGCACGTAATAAAGTGGTAACCGGAAATTTTTTCTTACGATCGATATAAGCATACATCACGTTATTAACGTCTGTAGCGAACTCGATCCATGAACCTTTGAAAGGGATTACACGTGCAGAGTACAATTTGGTTCCATTAGTGTGACGGCTTTGGCCGAAGAACACGCCTGGAGAACGGTGTAACTGCGAAACGATAACACGTTCTGCACCGTTGATTACAAATGTACCTTTTGGTGTCATATACGGGATTGTACCTAAGTACACATCCTGGATAATGGTTTCAAAATCTTCATGTTCTACATCATTACAAGAAAGCTTAAGCTTTGCTTTTAATGGGACATTGTAGGTTAATCCACGCTCAATACACTCGTGTATATCATAACGTGGCGGATCAACAAAATAATCAAGAAACTCCAATACGAAGATATTTCTTGAATCTGTTATTGGAAAGTTTTCAGCAAACACTTTGAACAAACCCTCGCTAGAGCGATCGTCTGATGTGGTATCTATCTGGAAAAATTCTCTGAATGATTGCAATTGCACATCCAGAAAATCCGGATAGTCTATAATGTGCTTACTTGTTGCAAAATTTACTCTTTGTTCGACTGTCTTTGCCAATGGACTAAAAGATTTTAGTTTAAGAATAAACTATTTGTTTGGTTCGAATTTCAAACAGGCTCATTAACCAAACAAAATGAGGTGTTTATAAACAGGTAAAGACACCGACATTTTCAGTCGGTGTCTAATACATTTTTAGCTTAGCTAAGTTAAGTGATTACTTAATCTCAACTACTGCTCCAGCTTCTTCTAATTGTTTTTTAAGAGCTTCTGCTTCGTCTTTAGCAACACCAGCTTTCAATTCTTTTGGTGCACCGTCTACTAAGTCTTTAGCTTCTTTCAAACCTAAACCAGTTAAGTCTTTAACCAGTTTTACAACTGCTAATTTCTGACCACCAGCTTCTTTTAAGATTACATCAAAAGATGTTTTTTCTGCAGCAGCAGCAGGTGCATCACCACCAGCAGCAGGACCAGCAACTACAGCAGCAGCTGCAGGCTCAATACCATACTCATCTTTTAAGATTTGAGCTAATTCATTAACTTCTTTTACTGTTAAGTTTACTAATTGCTCAGCAAACGCTTTTAAATCTGCCATTTTATTAAGATTTTAAAAATTTACGTGTGTAATAATTTTGTTTAATTTGCGAACTTAAGGTGTTCGTTAACCTTCTCTTTCCTGAAGAGTTTTAACAATTCCTGCAATTTTGCTACCGCCTGATTGAAGTGCAGATAGAACATTTTTAGCTGGTGATTGTAATAATCCAACGATATCTCCGATAAGCTCTTCTCTTGATTTCAAGCTTACTAAGTTATTTAATTGGTCATCGCCAACATATACTGATGAATCTATGAACGCTGCTTTAAGCACTGGTTTATCAGATGTTTTTCTCAAAGCTTTGATCAGCTTAGCCGGAGCATTAGCTGTTTTTGAGAATAATAATGATGATGAACCTTTAAGTGCTTCGTATATCTCAGAAGCATCGCCATCCAAACCTTCAATCGCTTTGCGGATTAAAGAGTTTTTAGCAACCTTCATCACGATATCGCCTTCAAAACATTTGCGACGGATGTTATTGATCTGCTCAACAGAAAGGCTGGAAGTATCAGCAATATAAAAATTGCCAAATTCCTGCATTTGTCCTTGTAGTTCTAAAACTACTTCGTTTTTTTCTTCTCTGTTCATGATTAGATCCCCGCTACTGATTTTGTTTCAATTGCAATCCCAGGACTCATTGTTGAAGACACGTGAATGCTCTTAAAATAAGTTCCTTTTGCAGCAGATGGTTTTAATTTAGAAATTACTTGAATAATCTCAAGTGCATTCTCATAAATTTTGTCTGCTGGGAATGATACTTTTCCTATCGAGGCGTGTATGATACCCGTTTTGTCTACTTTAAAATCAATTTTACCTGCTTTAACCTCTGTTACAGCTTTACCAACTTCGTTGGTTACTGTTCCTGATTTTGGATTAGGCATTAAGTTCCTTGGACCTAAAACACGGCCCAATTTACCTACCTTAGCCATACAAGCTGGTGTAGTGATAATAATGTCTACATCGGTCCAACCACCTTCAATTTTAGCTACATACTCGTCCAAACCTACGAAGTCTGCGCCAGCTGCTTTTGCTTCTTCTTCCTTATCAGGAGTTACCAAAGCTAAAACACGTACAGTTTTACCTGTTCCGTGTGGTAAAGTAGCAATACCACGTACCATTTGATTGGCTTTACGCGGATCTACACCTAAAGATACATCAATATCAACTGAAGCATCGAATTTAGTAGTAGTGATTTCTTTTACCAAAGCAGCAGCATCCTTCAAAGTATAAGCTTTACCAGCTTCTATTTTAGCATGTGCCTTTTTTTGATTTTTAGTTAATTTCGCCACTGTTGTAAACTGTTTTTTAATTAATTGTTCCAGGGTGCGTCACCAGAAACGGTGATTCCCATACTGCGTGCTGTTCCAGCAACCATACTCATTGCTGATTCGATTGTAAATGCATTTAAATCAGGCATTTTATCCTCAGCAATAACTTTAATCTGGTCCCAGGTCACCGACCCAACTTTCTTACGGTTAGGCTCAGCAGAACCACTCTGTAATTTAGTAGCATCTTTTAACTGAATAGCTACCGGAGGGGTTTTGATGATGAAATCGAATGACTTATCAGCATAAACAGTAATTACAACTGGCAATACTTTACCTGCTTTATCTTGGGTACGAGCGTTGTACTGTTTGCAAAACTCCATAATGTTCACCCCTTTAGCACCTAACGCAGGCCCTACCGGTGGCGATGGATTTGCCGCTCCGCCTTTGATCTGTAATTTGATCATTGCACTGACTTCTTTTGCCATTTTGTGTTTTTTGTTTATTTAAAACTCAATGTTAAATATTGGAAGCATGTAACATTTAATTCCTTAGAGTTCCTATAAAACTTAAAGGACTGCAAAGATATGGATTAACTTACAGTAAAACAATAGCATTGATAAAATTAATTTTATTGTAATTTAATGCAGGACCAAGATCCGAAATTTACCCGCTACGTATTTAACGAACAGATACTAAAATTTATTACCTGTTACGCTTGCAATCTCAACAACTTCATGATCATAAAAAAAGCCCCGGAGTATTCGGAGCTTTTTAATATTTTAATGTGGCTGTTATTCTTTTTCTACCTGCATGTAGTTAAGTTCCAGTGGTGTTTTACGACCGAAGATTTTAACCATTACTTTTAGCTTTTTCTTCTCTTCGTTTACCTCTTCAATAATACCGGAGAAACCATTGAAAGGTCCGTCCATTACCTTAATGCCCTCGCCAACGTAGTAAGGAACATTCATCGTTTCACCCTGCTCGCTCATCTCATCAACCACACCTAAAATACGGTTAACTTCTGCCTGGCGCATTGGGATTGGATTACCAGCTTTATCGCCTAAGAAACCGATTACACTGTTTATACCTTTAATGATATGTTCTAATTCTCCATCCAATGTCGCTTCGATTAAAACATAACCGGGATAAAAGTTACGTTCTTTGGCAATTTTTTTACCATCTTTCATCTGGTAATATTTTTCCATCGGTATTAAAACCTGTGGAACCAAATGAGAGAAACCTAAACGACTGATCTCAGCATCAATGTACTGTTTTACTTTCTTTTCCTTACCGCTAACCGCCCTTACAACGTACCACTTTAGATCGCTCATTAGTAAATATTAATTAGAAAGTGATTTATAAAAAGTATCTAACACAAATGTCGATCCTTTATCCATTGCAAAAATAACCAATGCAATAATTAAAGAAGCCACTAATACGAGAATTGCAGAACTTTGCAGTTCGCCCCAGGTAGGCCAGGTAACCTTTTGGGTCATTTCATCGTACGATTCTTTTATAAACTCAACTACTTTAGCCATATCAAATTATTGAATGAATGAATGAGTAAATGAGTGGATGATATTACTTGAAACGAAGCTTCAAATTCAATCATTCACTCATTCTTGTACTCAATCAATATTAAGCACGGGAACAAGGATTCGAACCCTGATCAAAGGTTTTGGAGACCTCTATTCTACCGTTGAACTATTCCCGTGTATTTAAAAGAGAGCTAGCCTTAACCAGCTCTCTTTTGTATTGTTGTAGCTTAAAATTAAGCTAAGATTTCAGTTACCTGACCAGCACCTACTGTTCTACCACCTTCACGGATAGCGAAACGCAGACCTTTTTCCATTGCAATCGCGTTAATTAACTTAACAGTGATTGTAACGTTATCACCTGGCATAACCATTTCAGTTCCTTCAGCTAGTGAGATCTCACCAGTTACGTCTGTAGTACGGAAATAGAATTGAGGACGATATTTGTTGAAGAATGGAGTGTGACGACCACCTTCAGCTTTTGATAATACATAGATCTCAGCTTTGAAATCAGTGTGAGGAGTTACTGAACCTGGTTTACAGATTACCATACCACGACGGATATCAGTTTTCTCAATACCACGTAACAATAAACCTACGTTATCACCAGCTTCACCGTAATCTAAGATTTTACGGAACATCTCAACACCAGTTACTGTAGATTTTAAGTTCTCAGCACCCATACCTAAGATCTCAACCGGATCTCCAGAGTTGATTACACCACGCTCAATACGACCAGTAGCAACAGTACCACGACCAGTGATTGAGAATACGTCTTCAACAGGCATTAAGAAAGGAAGATCAGTTAAACGTGGAGGAATTGGAATGTAGCTATCTACAGCATCCATTAATTCCATGATTTTACCAACCCATTTAGCATCTCCATTTAATCCACCTAGTGCAGAACCTTGGATTACAGGAATATCATCACCTGGGAATTCGTAGAATGATAATAATTCACGAACTTCCATTTCTACTAATTCTAATAATTCAGGATCATCAACCATATCCACTTTATTCATGAATACAACCAATGAAGGAACACCAACCTGACGAGCTAATAGGATGTGCTCGCGAGTTTGTGGCATTGGACCATCAGTAGCAGCAACAACGATAATTGCACCGTCCATCTGAGCAGCACCAGTAACCATGTTTTTCACGTAATCCGCGTGACCTGGACAGTCAACGTGTGCATAGTGACGGTTAGCTGTTGAATACTCAACGTGAGCTGTATTGATTGTAATACCTCTTTCTTTTTCCTCTGGAGCAGAGTCAATTGAATCGAATGAACGTGCCTCAGTTAAACCAGCATCAGCTAAAACTTTTGTAATAGCCGCTGTTAAAGTTGTTTTACCGTGATCCACGTGACCGATTGTACCGATGTTTAAGTGCGGTTTACTGCGGTCAAATTTTTCTTTTGCCATTTTATTTATAACTAATTAGTAGGTTAACTTTTTATTATTTTTATTAATTGTTTTGATGCAATGCAACACAAAAAACCTTGTCTACCCTGCATACTAAACAGATTTAACAAAGCTTTATTATCCTTGAGCCAAAGATGGGACTTGAACCCACGACCTCTTCCTTACCAAGGAAGTGCTCTACCGCTGAGCTACTTCGGCTTTTTAGTTTCTAGTTTCAACATTCAGTTTTAGCAAAACCACCAAACTGACAACCATTAACTGCTCACTTTATTTTTAGAGCGGAAGACGAGGTTCGAACTCGCGACCTATAGCTTGGAAGGCTATCGCTCTACCAACTGAGCTACTTCCGCTTTTAAAACTAGTGATTGATTGAATGAAAGAATGAGAGATTTATTCTGCCATTAAAACATTTGGTCATTCATTTAAAGTGTGGGGAGAGAAGGATTCGAACCTTCGAAGTCTTACGACAACAGAGTTACAGTCTGTCCCATTTGGCCGCTCTGGTATCTCCCCGTTTTTTACTTTAAAATGCTAACACTTTAACATAAAAAGAGCCTCCTATCGGAATCGAACCAATGACCTACTGATTACAAGTCAGTTGCTCTACCAGCTGAGCTAAGGAGGCTTTAAATTTTCTGCAATGATACGAAAAATCTTCATTTTTCATACTATTAACGTGTTTTTTTAAAACTTTTATCTTTTCACAGAACTATCCTTTTCTTCTTGGCCTAACACCGTTTCCGAAAGGGAATGCAAATATACACACTTATATTTCACTTCAAAATAATTTTGAAAAAAAATAATGAAGTTATTCAGGTCAAAGCACGTCATCTACCTGAAGAAGCTTCATAATCAATCTCTTAAAATTGAATATTTTTTTCATTTTTTTACAGCCATTTTCAACCTTTAAAGGTTTACAAACGATAATCACAATGATAAACGCAAAATAAAAAATAAAATTAAGCCAGATGAAAGTTAAAATTGATGCAGCGAAGACTATTTTTCTATGGCGAGCAGCTTAGAAAATTAAAATGCAGTTATATAAATTCTATGGATAGCGTATTATTTTTTAAATTATTTAAAGAAACTACCCTTAAAAAAGTTTTCCTTTGAGCGCTATCTTCGTGACGTTGCTTTTATCAAATATTAATATCTTCACAAAACCCTAAGTTCGATTGATAATATCCCTTTGAAGGCTGCCCTTTAATACCATAATTCATATTGCCACCCTGACTTGTAAAAAAGCGGAAAACTACGAGAAGTAAACCGAGCCTTAAGCGAGCTTGCCGAAGGTAATTTATTTTCAGGGCCTATCTGGAAGAAATATGCTGAAACACCCGGGCGAAAGTTCGCATAAGGAAAACTATAAAAACTAAAAAAAAGAGCGACACCAATTGTGCCGCTCCTTTAAATTATATTGGAGAGATTTTCACTAATAATCAGTAGCTTCAATCTCACTTAAAATTGCCTTATGCTCACTTAATTTTGCCCGTGTTTTATCTTTATGTTTAGTAATCTGCTTTCTTAACGACTCGATGGCCAGATCGGTGGCTTCTTCAAATGATTTACATTGTTCCTTCGCGAAGAGGGTGCCTCCGGGTACAATCAGTTTTATCTCACTGATCTTATTCGCCTCGTCCTCTACGTTCTCTAACTTTAAATACACTTCTCCGCTAATGATCTGGTCAAAAAACTGATCAAGCTTATTTGCTTTTTTCTGTATAAAATCTAACAACTTACTATCTGCATTGAAGTGGATTGATTGAACTCCGATTTTCATTTTTCCTCCTTTTTTTATGCCTTTGGATGGGCTTGTTTATAAATTGTTTTTAATCTTTCGATCGAATTGTGGGTGTAAACCTGGGTAGCCGCTAAACTGGAATGACCCAGGAGTTCCTTAATAGCATTTAAATCTGCACCTGCATTTAACAGGATGGTTGCATAACTATGCCGCAACACGTGGGGGCTTTTCTTTTCATTGGTTGATACATGGTTTAGGTATGAGGTAACAATGCGGTATATTAATTTCGGATATGCCGCAGCACCTGTATTGGTAACGATTAATATTAGTGAATTGTTATTAAAGTTTTGCAACTTTTTTAAGTCAATATAGGTATTTACCTGATTGATAAGCTGTTTATTTATAGGCACTATTCTTTCCTTGTTTCTTTTACCCAATACCTTTATCGTTCCTGAATAAAGATCAATATCAGTATCTTTTAACTGCAATAGTTCGGTTAAACGTATACCCGTTCCGAAAAGCAGTTCGATAACCAAATGATCGCGGACAGAAGGGAAACTTTCATCGAAATAACGCTCAGAATCCAACAGTTGGTCCATTTTCTGGGCGTCCACAAACACAGGTAGTCTTTTCGGTATTTTAGGTGCTTTAATTAAAAGGCTGGGATTTTGATCGATTTTTCCTGAGCGGTGCAAAAACTTGTAAAAACTTCTTAAAGCAGAAATTTTTCTGTTGATGGTATTTTCTGAATTTTCCTTTTCCATCAGCTCCACCAGGTAACTGCGCAGGTGAATATGTTTTACTTCAGAAAAGTCAAGTTCCAATGCTTTAACAAATTCTTCAAACTGACCTAAGTCGGTCTGGTAAGATGTGACAGTGTGCTGAGAATAGCGCTTCTCGTGAGTTAAATAGGTAATAAAACTTTTTAGCAACATTCAATATCTTTTATGGGGCCTTGATATGAAGTTACAAATTGTTTTGATATAAAGAAATCATTAATTAATTGTTTATTGTAAAGTTTTGAATGCCCCCCAAAAACAAAAAAGTCTCCCGATGTTAATCGGAAGACTTTTATATATTATATCTTAAACAACTATGCAGTTGTATCTTGATTCATATTCTGAATGTAAACAGCATGTTTAATTTCAGTACGGCGTGCAACGGATTTTTTCTCGTATGCCTGGCGGCTACGTAATTCTCTCAATACACCAGTTTTTTCAAACTTTTTCTTGAAACGTTTAAGGGCTTTATCTAATGATTCGCCGTCTTTAATGTTGATAATGATCATAACGCTGAAATACCTCCTCTCGTGGTTTTTAAATTTTCCCGTATTATCGGGGCTGCAAATGTAAGGAAAATATTGAAAATGAGAAAGATTTTATAAAAAGAAATATTATTTAATATCATTGATTAAACTAAACTATTGTTTACCTACATTTATATATACATTATACTTTATGACGACAGGTAAAAAAGTAGGCTCCATTATCGCCGTTATCGTGGTTATTATATTAATAGCAACTTGTTACTATCGGTATTTCTTTGTCTTTGGTGAAGGTGTTAAGGCAGGCGAATTAAACTATGTGGTGAAAAAAGGCTACGTTTTTAAAACCTATGAAGGCAAATTAATCCAGAGTGGCATAAAATCGCGACAAACAGGAACACTGCAGAACAACGAATTCGAATTTTCTATTGCCAACAAGGAAATTGCTGAAAAAATGATGGCCAATAGTGGCAGGTTTTTCGAATTACACTACAAAGAATATAAGCACTCCCTGCCATGGCGCGGATTTAGTGTTTACGTAGTTGATAGCATTTTAACTTCGAAGGAGATACCGCAATAAGCGGTTTAGGGTTTAGGGTTTAGGGTTTAGGGTTTAGGGTTTAGGGTTTAGGGTTTAGGGTTTAGGGTTTAGGGCAAATTATTATTTTGACGTTTAGTTTTAACCTTACACCATAAACCTTCCACCTCCTAACCTTTTTTAGGTACCTTGGCTCCTGCTTTTCTGGCTTCCGATAATCCGATAGCAATTGCCTGCTTTTTGGAAGTTACTTTTTTACCGGTCCCGCTCTTAAGCTTACCTTCTTTCATTTCGTGCATGTTTTTTTCTACTTTCTCACCAGCTTTTTCTGAATATTTTGCCATTTTTATCGTTCATTAATTCAGTGATCATTGTTCATTGGTAACTGCCAACCGCCAACTGTTAAAGTCTTTATTCAAAACAGTATATCAGGATCAGCAGTTTTAAAATTTTAAATAAAAAATCCGGAGGTGGCTAAACCGTCCGGATTACTCATAATATACTGGTTTTTAATAAGGTTTAAGGCGTAAGGTTTAGGGCATAGGGTTTAGCGTGATTGATATTAGCCTTAAACCGTATACCTTTTACCCACTACCTCGATAATACTTCGCGGGCAATCACAATCTTTTGTATTTCTGAGGTGCCCTCTCCTATTGTACATAATTTACTATCACGATAAAATTTCTCTACCGGAAAATCTTTTGTATAACCATATCCGCCAAAAATCTGAACGGCATCTGTAGCAACTTTCACTGAAACCTCCGAGGCAAAATATTTTGCCATAGCCGATTCTTTTGTCATAGGTAAGTGCCTGTTCTTTAAATCAGCTGCCTGGCGGATCAATAGCTCTGCAGCTTCAATCTCTGTAGCCATATCAGCAAGCTTGAAACTAATGGCCTGGAAACTGGAAATAGGTTGACCAAACTGGTGCCTTTGTTTAGAGTAAGCTACCGCTGCATCAAAAGCACCCTTTGCAATGCCTAAAGCCAAGGCGGCAATAGAAATTCTTCCGCCGTCCAACACTTTCATGGCTTGTTTAAAACCTTCGCCAACATTACCCAACAGGTTGGCTTTGGGTACACGGCAATTATCAAAAATCATTTCTGTAGTTTCTGATGCCCGCATGCCGAGTTTGTTTTCTTTTTTTCCAGCGGAGAAACCCGGCGTACCACGCTCTACCACAATGGCCGAAATTCCTTTTGAACTTCCCTGCTCACCTGTCCTGACCATCACTACTGCAATATCGCCGCTTTTACCATGGGTAATCCAATTTTTGGCACCGTTTATAATGTAATCATCACCATCTTCAACGGCCGTAGTCATCATTCTTAAGGCATCTGAACCAGTATTGGCCTCTGTTAATCCCCAGGCACCAATCCACTCGGCTGTAGCCAGTTTAGGAAGCCATTTCTGTTTCTGTTCTTCACTGGCAAATGCGAGGATATGCCCCGTACATAAAGAGTTATGTGCTGCTAACGACAAACCGATTGAACCACAAACCCGGGCTACTTCTACAATGATGTCAACATATTCCTGATAGCCTAATCCTGAGCCGCCATATTCTTCGGGAACCAAAACACCCATCAACCCCAATTCTCCGAGCTGCTTAAACAATTCTATAGGAAAATGCTGTGCTTCATCCCAATCCATAATATGTGGACGGATGTTTTTCTCTGCAAAATCGCGGACCATGGCCTTTACACTTTGCTGAGTTTCTGTTTCTGAAAAATCGAAGCTTACGCTCATTAAATATATATTTTTATAGTTAGTTGAGGCAATTATAAACAATTATTTGATAGTTAGTTACCATTAAATATTTGTGCCATTACAGAATGAAATGGTATTCGGTTCAATAAGTTTCCCGGTTAATTTTAAACGTTGAAAATTAAGGAAGATTTTTTTATGATTTTTTACAACTTTAAACGACATGATGGCTCACGGGAAAAACTAATAGCACAAAGCGCAGAAACAATGTGCCTATGAAATACAGGCTTTGCTTTCCAAAAACAGATAAGTCTTTAATCTGGGTAGTTTTTTAGGAAAGCAGGTTTGGAAGCACTTTAGGATCATGTAGTCCCACTGTCCGCTTTACTGCGTGCCCGCTTCCATTGGGTTTAGGTGGCACGGCCAGTAATCAGATTGGGGGTTGCAAAACGCAAAATTTTACTATGCCTTTAAAATTTCCACGGGTTTTACAGCACTGTCCCGCGTATCTAAACCTGATCGCAGCGAACACGGAGTGCAACGGAGTAAAGCGAAGAGCAGGAAGAAACTTGACGATGGAATACAGGTTTTGCTTTCCAAAACAAAAAAATAGTAAGGTAATTTTTCAGGAAAGCAGTTTTGAAGCATTCAGGATCACGCAGGCCCACTGTCCGCTTTACTGCGTGCCCGCTTCCATTGGGTTTAGGTGGCACGGCCAGCAATCAGATTGGGGATTGCAGGGTGCAGAAATTACTTTCCTATAATTATGTACAAAGGCTTGCTGCACTGCCCCGGGTAACTAAACCTGATCGCAGCGAACACGGAGTGCAACGGAGTAAAGCGAAGAGCAGGAAGACACCTGACTATGGAATACAGGTTTTGCTTTCCAAAATCAAAAATTAGTATTCTTTCTGGAAAGAAATATAAGGCGTAATTTTATCGATCACTTCCTGATTTAATAAAATAATCTTTTTTAAATCAGCTACACCTGTATAATGGCCATGCTGCCTGCGATATTGAATAATGGCATTGATCTGTTTGAAACTCAGATATGGACTACGCTTTAAATCATTAAAACCTGCCGTATTGATATTGATTGTTTTTAGCGGTGTATTGCCAATTTTAATCTGGTCTTTAATCTCCGCATACTTATTTGAGTCTAAGCCATAAACCTCAAGAAGCTGCTCTTTTTTGTAAAAACCACCCAAACGTTCCCTATATTTTATAATTCTACGTGCAAAAGTTTCGCCAATACCTTTAATCTCATCCAATTGTGTAGAATCTGCCGTATTAATATCAACAATTACAAGAGCTTTTTTAGCATATCCTTTTCTTTCGGAAAGCGGATCATTTTTATACACCTTAGTTGACTCGGGTATATGGGCATAAGGGAATATCTTTTTGTACATTTCCGGCGAAATGGTATACATTTTCTGAAGATCTTCGGGTTTATAAAATCTGCCACCCTTAGCCGTATAGTTTACAACCGATTGGGCCTGTTTTGCCGATAAGCCTAAAGTTTCCCAACCTTCCTTATTTAAAGTGTTGGGGTTAAATTTAAAAAGTCTGCCTGTTTTTTTATAGCTGGAAGCTTCAATCCGATCGCGAACAGCCTGTTCACGTGCCTGATCTGTTATACTAATCTGTTGAATCTGCGCCAAAAGATCTGGATCATCCTTCGAAACCGGCTGGAAACGGGTATACAAAATCGGGATAGCCTTAATCACAATAATAATAAAGACCAGGAACAATAGCCCGTTGAATTCACTTTTGCTAACACCAAAATTTTTGTTGAACCAAATTCTCATTGATGCGATATGACATGTGGATTATAAATATAAATCTTATTTTTGGAATTGCAAAACTGCATAGGTTTTGCCTATCAACAATCTAAGAATTATATGAAAATCATAACTACATCTGAGTTTGCGAAAGCAACAAAGATAGATAAGCTAGGTGTACCAGGTTTAGCAGGTTTGATGATGGAGATCATGAAACTGAACGACATTAATGATGTATTTGCTCAAAATCAACACTTTAAAGGCTTAGAATTTGTAGACAAGATATTGGAAACCATTGGTGTTTCTATAGAATTCGACGATGATGACTTAAATAGTATCCCAAAAACAGGACCTTTTATCGCTATTGCAAATCACCCCTATGGCGGTGTAGAAGGTTTGGCCCTGGTTAAACTATTGTGTACGGTTAGGCCAGATGCCAAGGTAATGGTCAATTTTATTCTGAAAAAAATACCAAACCTGGATGAGTTTTTTGTGGCGGTTAATCCTTTCGAAAATGTGCAGCATTCTTCCAGCATCAGCGGATTAAAAACTACTTTTGACCTGCTCAGAAACGGAACACCGATTGGCATTTTCCCGGCCGGAGAAGTATCTACTTTTAAATTAGATGCTCAGCAGGTAACCGACAGGATGTGGCACCCTGTTGTTGGAAAACTGATTGCTAAGGCTAAAGTACCCGTTGTACCGATTTATTTCCATGGCAATAATGGCGTTTTCTTTAATATTTTGAGCTTTATACACCCTACCCTGCGCACGGCAAAACTACCTTCAGAATTTTTAAACAAACATGGACGAACCATCAAGGTCCGGATTGGTAAGCCAATAGCCGTTTCTGAAATTTCGCACATGAACAGCAGCAATAAGCTGATGGACTTTTTAAGGGCCCGTACCTATGCGCTTGGTATTGGTTTAGATACTGAGAAAAAACTCTTTAACCCGTTAAACCTGTTTAAAATTAAAAAGAAACCTGCGGAGGTAATTGAAGAAACCTCGAGGCTCCTAATTAAAAATGAGGTAGCAACTCTGGAAGATTTCAGGGTCTGGACGGAGAAAAATTATGAGGTATACATTGTCCCAACTTTAAAAATACCAAATATTTTAAGGGAAATCGGCCGTTTACGCGAAATCACTTTCCGTGAGGTTGGCGAGGGGACCAATAAAAAAATCGACCTGGATAATTACGATATTTACTATAACCATTTATTTATATGGGATAAAGATTTAGAAAATATTGTAGGTGCTTACCGGATTGGAAAAGGTGATGAGATTTTAGAAAGCATGGGACGCCGTGGTTTTTACCTTTCTGAACTCTTTAAAATGAAAGATCAGTTCTACCCGATGTTGAGACAGGGTATTGAATTAGGCAGATCATGGATCAGAAAAGAATACCAGGGTAAACCACTTCCGCTATTCCTGTTATGGAAAGGGATTTTAAAATACCTGATCGATAATCCACAGTACCGCTATATGTTCGGTCCTGTAAGTATCAGTAATAATTTCTCAAAATTCAGCAAGGCTTTAATTGTAGATTACATCACCAAGAACCATTTCGATTACGAAATGGCCAAATACGTTAAACCGCGAAACAAATTTAAAGCCGATTTATTGCCTATTTCTACCGATACCCTCGTTGACAGCAGCGAATCTTTTAAAGATCTGGACAGCATTATCGGAGACATCGAAAACACGCACATTAAAATCCCGGTATTGTTGAGGCAGTACATGAACCTGAATGCAAAGATTATCTCATTCAATATCGACCCTAAGTTTTCTGATTGTTTAGATGGTTTCTTAGTGGTTGATACCCATAGTATTCCAGCAGAAATCCTGGAAAAACTCGGCAAGAACCTATAATTAAGGCAATAAAAAAACCCAGACATCCATCTGGGTTTTTTTATTATCAACTAACCTAAACTTTATAAATACTAACCAAATATTTATGCCACAAAAGTAGGCTGACCATGTTAAATTGGTATTAATGAAATGTTATTTATAGAAATTTATTAATGACTGACGAAATTTGCTTACATCAGTAATTGATATGAAAAAACTCAGGCTTTAGCAGGCCGGCCACTATGTTAACACAATATTACATACCCTATAAATGGTTCACATAAAGAAATTGTTGATTTTATATTAATAATAAGTAAATTTAATGTAACCAATATGGCGCGGTTTGAAAAGAGGAATTTACATCTACATTTTGAGAACTATTTTGTTCGCTGGCCTGATGACAAATGCCATCAGTTCAAAGGGACAACAATACGCTTTCGATTTTTATGATGGCACCTTCAATTTCACTGTCGATTCCACAATCGTTTTTCCCATACCTCAAACCGCATCAACATCAGCTGTTTCAAACTTTTATCATCAGATCTCTTCCGGACGATACGCTTCCCTTATCTCATCTTTAGAAACGTACCAGAAAAAATTTAATTTAAACGACTGGATTTATTATCAACTGATCCGCAAAACAGCAGAACAGATTAGTCCCAAAGCCAACAACTATTTTGGATATACATTATATAAATGGTTTTTACTAAGTAAATGCGGCTACGATGCAAGGTTGGCGGTAGGCAACGAGCAGGTCATTTTTTATGTAAGAAACGAAGAGGACATCAGCGATATTCCGTTTTTTATGATTGACGGGCAAAAGTTTACATGCCTGAACTACCATGATTACGGAAAACTATTTAAACAGGCCGATGCTTACAAACCGATAAAGATATCAATATCAGAAGCCAAAAATCCATTTTCCTATAAGGTAACCAGAATGCCCGATTTTAAGCCTGAAAGTTACGAGGAAAAAGACATTGAATTTAGCTACCGACAAAAAATGCATCATTTTAAACTTAAAGTTAATCAGGATGTACAGACCATTTTTAAAAATTATCCGGTAGTTGATTTTGAGAGTTATTTCAATATCCCGCTAAGTAGAGAAACGTACAGTTCTCTTATTCCCACACTGAAAGAAAATCTGAAAAACATGGATCAGAAAAAAGGTGTGGATTACCTGATGAGATTTACACGTTATGGCTTTCTATATGAAGATGACAATGAAAACTATGGTAAGGAAAAACGCTTTTCTCCGGAACAAACCTTATTGAGTACATATAGCGACTGCGACGACCGGGCCGCATTATTCTTTTACCTAGTAAAGGAAATATATAACCTGCCAATGATTGCATTACTATACCCCAAACATTTAACCATTGCGGTACAGTTTGACAAACCAGTTGGTGAAGCAGTTACTTATAAGGGCAAAAAATATTCTTATTGTGAACCTACCCCTCAGAAACAAAACTTAAAAATAGGGCAAATTGCCAACAAGCTGAAAAACCTGAAGTATGAGGTGGTATATGCTTATGAGCCTGGCAACAAATAAAAGACCGGACAGGTTAAGCCAGGGTTAACCATAAGTTAAGATGATGTTATCTTATCAATAAGAAGTATATTAACACTTTATTTACCGTACTTTTAAGGGTTAATCTGAAAAAACACATGGCGGCCATCATCTATACTGTTATTAAGGAATTCTTTGTCGAAATTCACGGCTATCCGGTAAAGGCCAGGATTCTATCCCCACTTAATGACGATAAAACCTTTACATTTCAGGTCAGTTCGCACTTTAAAAATACAAGCGGACGGGAAGCTAATGTACCGGCCTCCACATTTACCTCTTATGCCAATGCGGAACGCCATTTGTTGGGCTACCTGGAGGCCTTTCAAAATACATTGGATTTAGGTGGTGAAGTAGCACCAGGAAATGCTTTTTAATTATTTTCTTTATCGTCTTTCTCCGCGGGAAGTTCTGATTGGATTACCTCCTCCTCAAACTCCTTTTTGTCTTTTTGGTTTCTGATGATCAGATAAGCAATTAAAATAATGACCAGAACTGCAACGCCTATTACTATTGGATAATTCATATTTGTTCGATTAAATGCCAGTCTATGCAATTTAACCTAAGTTATGACAAATATCTTGTATGTTAAGCAGTTATCTGACTGTTAACATAATCATAATATTAACTTAACTTTCTGTTTTTCTATTTTTGTAAAAACCCATTAGTAGATGAAAAAGAATAAATCCAAGTCGAAAAATCATTCGACCAATAAAAAGCTACGTAAAGAATTAGAGTCGAAATTAACCTTTGCATTTAATGAATTAGTTAATCAATATGGCAAAGCAAAAAAAACCGACAAAGTAATTGAGAAGTTTGCCAAACAACTTGCTAAAAAGGTAAATATTCCTGCTGTAGATGATTCTATTGTGCCGTTTATTAAGGAAGAAGAACAAGCTGCACCAGCCGTTAAAGAAAAGCCAACAAAATCCTCAGCAGTAAAAACCGTTATCAAAAAAGCAAAAGTGACAGAAAAAGAAGAGGCGGAGTTAAAATAGATTTAAAAGAGGCTGTCTCAAAATAAATGAGACAGCCTCTTTTAAATTATATTCTAAAAATCTTAATAGACATTAGTTTGAGGCGTAAAGTTAGCCCAACCTGATGTCCAGTCTGAAGTACCGAATGCACCACGATGAGTTACGACATCAAAACCAGTTAAGCCCGTAAAACTAGCACCTGCTAATAAAATTGACCCAGTATTTAAGGTGAATTTAGGAGTAGCACCTAAATCAAAAATAGTTTCATCGATTCCTAAATCCTGCCATTTCCCATAAGTTTCGTTTCCGAACGATGCTGTTTTAAACCAGACATCAATTGTCTGCGTGCCTACATTGCCAGTTGATTTCGTTTCAACACCTACCGGATTAGGAAATGTTGTTGTACCTCCTGTACCATAACCGTTTGCTCCCCAACCATCAACACCTGCTAAAACATTATTTTTTAATACTAATTCGCCATTTGCCGCATTTGCCAAAGTGGTTGCCCCATCAATAAACAATCCATTAGGGTATGCTGTAAATACAGAATTGTAGATTTTTATTTTATTATTTCTTCTCAAATGCATTGCATTTTGAAATTGAGTTGAAATGGTTTTGGTTCTGTCTTTCTTTGGGCCAATAATAGTTACATTCGAAAACTGAGGTGATGTGTAAGGTGTAACACTGGATCCAGTTCCATCATTATCAACTTCAAAACCATTAGAGCCAGATTGGTCGGCGGAATTTGCATCACGGATGCCAATAGCAAACTGTACGGTACCACGGAAACCAAAATCAACGTCAAAATCATCATCAAGCCCACGGTAAGCGATCAAGTGTTTCGCATTTACAGTTCCACCAAACCATTCGAAAGCATCATCCAGACCATAAGAACATTGCACGTAATCAATTACAGTTCCAGAACCCACTGAACCCATGGTTAATGAGTTAACCTCCTGATTAGGATTAATCGGCGTACCAGCATAATCAATTCTTACATATTTTAAAATACCAGAATTATCTGTATCAACCGTGCCACCGTGCCAGCCTTCGTAAGCGCCTTCTAATTCGGCCTCACCGCCTGATTGATTGTTAGTTGCTTTTCCACATAATACAACGCCACCCCAATCTCCTGGCTCACGTAATCCCGGAGCACGTTCTGAAGTAAAAATAATTGGTTGAGATGCAGTACCTTCAGCAATTAATTTATTTCCTCTTTGTACAACTAAGGTACCTTTTGTCTCTCTGTCGCCGATAATCACCGTACCCGCTTCGATCTCTAAGGTAACTCCTTCAATTGCTGCTAAACCTGCTTTATTTTTTGCATCTCTACCCACTCTAACAAAACCATTAAGTCTGTAAATTTTGTCTTTAGTCCACTTAGTGTTGGTCGTAATACTTCCGTTTGCAACTTCTACTATTGGTTTAGTAAATCCAGTAGCTGGATTTGTACCTGTACCAGATCCGTTACCAGAATTATATCCAGCTTCATTGTATTCGATAATAGTTGTTCTTTTACATGAACTAAAAATTAATGTTCCTGCCAAAACAAATACCATTGTTTTGAATCCGTTAGTACCAAATTTTGGCTTGTAAAGCTTTTTCATATTCATTTTTCCTATTTAAGTCTTTATTTTTTATTTAAAATATTTTGTAAGAAAGTGTTAATCCGATCTGACGGCCACTCCTAAATTGGGCCGTAACCTGATCTGACTGATCGAATTTTCCATCTTGATTTCCGTCCTGCATCAATGTAAAGTTTTGGTTGAGCAAGTCGTTGAAGTTGGCTTTTAGGGATAGTTTATTGGTGAAATTTTTCGTCACAACTAAATCAACCACGTTTCTTGGCATCTCATAAATATCCCTGATCAGATCTGTGCCAACAAATGCAATACGTTTTCCAGCAACATTATAAAGCAGGTTAACCTGGAATTTAGATTTAATGTTATTATAGAATATCGCTGCGTTTAAAATATATGGTGATTGTCCTTGCATGGGGCGATCATTGGATTGTCCAATTGCGCTGGCGCCATCAAACATCACTTTACTATTAATGTATGAAGCATTTAGCAAAATGGTGATATCGTTTAAAAACTTACTTTCACTTAACCCTGCAAGCGATTTACGCATTTCTAATTCTACCCCTATATTTCTAACGTTCTGAGCGTTATTGAAATTAAAAGACTGCGCATTAGAACCTGGTATAGCAGTCATCTCAATGGCGTCTTTAAATTTTTTGTAGAAACCTGAAATACTGATCAATTCGCTTGTTGATGGATAGAATTCATATTTTAAATCGTAATTATCAATCTTTGCTGTTTTTAAATTTGGATTTCCGGCAACATTGAAATTCTGATCAAAATCATAAAATGAAAAGGGTGCGATTTCTCTAAATTCTGGTCTGTTTAATGTTTTACCATAAGCCAGTCTGAATAAAGATTTTTCGTTTATATTAAACTGGATGTTTGCCGAAGGAAGTACCCTCGTAATATCATTATTAACGTTAACAGGGCCTCCGGTATCAAAACTGTTCAGTTTCTGAACGTTATTTTCTACTCTTGCACCTGCAACTACGGTTAATTTATCTTTATACGGCAGAACAAAATTGGCAAATCCAGCTAATAGTTTATTTGAAGCATCATAGTTGTCATATGGATTAGATTTTTCGTCCAATCTGATTCCCGTTGTTGTATTAATGTTTTTCCAGTCGAAAAGTTCTTCTATAGTTCCCTTTAACAACGACTGATCAAATTGTAATGAATTTGCCCGCACGTAACCGATGTTTCTCGAAGAAAATGTTCTTTGCTTATCTTCATAATAACCACCAACTTTTATTGAAGGCTTAAAACCCTCAGATTTTGGAGCAAGTGCCTGTTCAACATTAAATGCACCGGTTTTAATGTCTTCATTCATTTTGGAATAAAACCTACCCAAAAACTCGGGTTGGGCACCACCAGTTGGCACGAAAAGATTATATGTACCGTCTCCGTTAGCAAGTGTTCTGTAACGTGAATAATCAGGCTGGTCTCTGAATGATTTACTATAACCTAATACCCAGTCAAACATGGTATGCTCTTCATTGAATTTATGAACACCAGATAATTGCCCTGAATAGATGCCACGATATAAAACATTCGAAGCATAATTGGCATACTCTTGTTGTTTTTCAGACCCCAAGCGACTCACATATTGTGATGTACTTAACTGGTTATACAGGTTTTTAAACTCGAAAGTATTGTTGTTATCTAATTTAAAGGCCCAGTTATGTACAAGCCCTAAACGAACATTGTAGGTATACTGATCGTCATTATATCTGTAATTTTCTTCAGCGATTTTCGAAATTGGATCATAAACCTCGTAATTTCCTCTAAACACGGCATTATTTGTTTTGCTGTTGCTGTAGGTAATCGCCGTAATATTTCCCAATAATTTATTGTTGATGTTAAAACGTTTGCTACCGTAGATATTTAACTTTTGATCCAGATTAGCCATATTAACTTCTGGCACCCAGTTATTTCTTAGTGCGTGCCCTGCGGCATTCAATTTACTGGCATTAACCTGGTTTAAATTTGAAGGGAAATTAACAGGTAAATCATTTTCACCTGTATTAAAGCCAGTAAAATATAAGCTTCCGGTATTAGTCCTTTTGAAATCTTTAAAAGTAGCATTTTGACGGTAACCAGTTCCATAATCGATTGTTAATCGATCATCATCAGGTATGCTTTTAAGAAAAACCTTAACAACACCTCCTGCAAAATCTGCGGGAATATCAGCCGAAGGACTTTTATAAACCAATACACGATCAATTTGATTGCTTGGTATTAAATCAAATGAAAAAGACCGAACATCCGTTTCTAAGCTGGGTGCGGTTACATTATTTAACTGAACATTATTATAACGTTCTGCCAGACCACGGATATTAATAAAACGATTGTCAACAATCGTAATACCGGGAACACGTTTTACTACTTGCGCAGCATCTGTATCACCGGATCGCTGAATGGTTTGAGCGGAAACCCCGTTTGCAATTGACTGAGATTTTTTCAGCTCTGCCAAAAGAGACACTTCAGTACCTGATTTCCTGGCGCCTGTAATTACAACATCGTTAAGGGTAGATTGATCATCTTCCATCACAACATCTATCACAGTTGTTTTTCCTGGAGTAACTTTTACATTAGGAATTACCTGTTTTTTAAAGGAAATAAAAGAAAAACTTACACGGTAAGTTCCTGGTTTTACAGTATTTAAAATATAATTACCATCAGCATCACTGGTGGTACCAATGGATGTTCCTTCTATCAATACAGATAGGCCCACCAACGTTTGCCCCGTAGATTTATCCGTTATTTTACCAGAAATTTTTCCGGTTTGGGCATACGAAAGTATGCTGATCGTTAGCGCGAACACAGTAAGTGCCGCCCTTTTAAAAGAGTTTAGTAAGTCCAATTTGCCTTTATTTGATAAGGGCAAAATTATTACCACAGTATTAACTGTAAGTTAGATGTTAATTAAGATTGCTTTACTTTAAAGTTAATTAAATATTAACAAGTATTTTTGATCAGTAACGGATGCCCGCCTTTTTGCAAATAAAGTGCAGTAACCAGATCGGGCCAATTAACAAGAATTTAACATCATCTAAGAATGATGGTTTTTTCCCCTCTATTTTATGGCCGATAAACTGACCAACCCAGGCCGCTACAAATATTGCAGCATAAATGACATAAGCGGTTCCGCTCCCTAAACCTACCGCCTGTTCAATTTTGACGATAACATAACTCATTATTCCCACCACCCAGATCATCATGAAAAACAATACCGGAGACAATGTAAAATAATAATACAGGCTAAAGGCCAGTAGAAAGGAAGCCCAGTTAAAGAACCCATTATAACTGCCTAAAAAATTTAGATGCGGAAATGGAATCTGCCATACTAAACCCAACAGACTAAATACGATTAAAGGAACACAGATCCAATGAACCAGTTTATTGGTTGGGTTTTGGTGACTTTCGGCATACTTATCAAAAAGTACATCAACAGGTCGCTCAGGGTCAATTTTAATGGTTTGCTTGCTCATTATGTAAAAATAAAAAAAGCGATGGAATATCCATCGCTTTATATTTTGTTTAATCTTAGAGACCTTATAGGTTTTGAAAACCTCTAAGGTCGTTTAATCATTACTTCGCAAAGGCTACCGAACGGGTTTCCCTGATTACGGTCACTTTAATTTGTCCCGGATAGGTCATTTCTGTTTGGATACGGGTAGAAATATCAGCAGCTAACAATTCAGCCTGTGCATCGGTGATGCGCTCGCTTTCTACAATTACACGCAGTTCTCTACCGGCCTGAATGGCGAAAGTTTTCTCAACACCCGGATAAGAAAGAGCCAACTCTTCTAAATCTTTAAGGCGTTTAATATAACTTTCCACTACCTCACGGCGTGCACCCGGACGAGCGCCAGAAATAGCATCACAAGCCTGTACAATTGGTGAGATCATTGAAGTCATCTCAATTTCATCGTGGTGGGCACCAATGGCATTACAAATTTCAGGGTGTTCTTTATATTTTTCGGCCAGCTGCATACCTAAAATAGCGTGTGGCAACTCAGGATTGTCATCAGGCACTTTACCAATATCATGTAATAGACCTGCACGTTTAGCCATTTTAGCATTTAAGCCTAATTCTGCAGCCATGGTAGCACAGAAATTAGCTACCTCACGTGAGTGATGTAATAAGTTTTGTCCATAAGATGAACGGTAACGCATACGTCCAACCATGCGGATCAGTTCAGGATGCAAGCCGTGAATACCCAAATCGATTACGGTACGCTCGCCGATCTCTACAATCTCATCTTCGATCTGTTTTTTGGTTTTGGCTACAATTTCTTCAATACGTGCCGGGTGGATACGACCATCTGTTACCAAACGGTGTAAAGCCAAACGGGCTATCTCTCTTCTTACCGGGTCGAAACCTGATAGAATGATGGCTTCCGGCGTATCGTCTACAATAATTTCGATACCGGTTGCTGCTTCCAAAGCACGTATATTTCTACCTTCTCTACCAATAACGCGACCTTTGATCTCGTCACTTTCGATGTGGAAAATAGATACAGAATTTTCAATTGCCGCCTCTGTAGCAGTACGCTGGATGGTTTGAATAACTACTTTTTTAGCTTCTTTACTCGCCGTTAATTTGGCTTCATCCACAATATCCTTCACCTGCATCATGGCCTGGGTGCGGGCTTCTTGTTTCAGATTTTCTACCAATTGTTCTTTGGCTTCTTCAGCAGAAAGGCCGGCAATGGTTTCCAATTGCTTTAGATGCTGGTTTTTGAGTACCTCTACTTCTTCTTGCTTTTTAACCGCAAGTTCAGTCTGTTTTTCGAGGTTAATTTTATGCTTTTCGAGTTCCTGCTCTTTTCTATTAAAATTTTCCATGCGCTGATTTACCGATTGCTCTTTTTGCTTAATGGTATTTTCGCGCTGGTTAATGGTATTGTTTCTGGCACTAACTTCTTGTTCGTGCTCGGCTTTTAACTGTAAAAATTTCTCTTTTGCTTCTAAAAGTTTATTCTTTTTTAAAATTTCTGCATTGTTTTCTGCATCTTTTAAAATCTTTTTCACTTTGTTCTGTGCGGCAATTTCCTGCTGTTTAAGCAAGTTACGCAGGAGAAATCTTCCTATTACTACTCCGATAGCTATACCCGCTATCACGGCAAATACATATCCTAATATTTCAACTATTTCCATTTTGTTTTTTATGTAAAAAAAAACCGCAACTAATTTTTAAAGTCTCATACATTTTAAACCTCAACTAAGCATAATTAGGGTTTAAGCCATTTTCAGGTGCAATAGCAAATGAAATACGCCCTCTTAACCCTATAGATATTGAAGTGTTAAGTTTTATAAAATTTGAAACTCAAAAACCAGCCGCGGCTATGTTTTTATGCTAAATGTTGGCATTATCTAAGCGCTGAACAGGTCAGCGTAATGAAATGCCGAAAGAACGAACCTTATTTTGCAAAGAAATTACTGAGTAAAACATCCAATTCTTCAACTTTATCGGCAACAGCAGTATCCTGGCTCTGTACTTTGTTTTCTGTTCTTAACACGGCTGTTGCATAATGCAATACGGCCATAGAAAGAAGGTCTTGCTTATCTCTAACCGCATAATTATCCTGGTAATCTTTTATGCGCTCATTGATCATTTTCGCTGCCCGTCTCACAATTTCTTCCTCTTCCATGTTCACCTTTAATGGGTAAATACGGTCGGAAATGGTTATTTTAATCGAGATTTCTCCCATTTGTTAGCTTAGTTTCTGATTTCCTTGCATCACTATTTTTTTAATAATGCAATACTTTTATCAATCTCCCGCACAAAATCGTTAATTTTTTGTTTAATGTCAAGCGATTTTTCACTTGTCCCCTCGATACTTTTAGCCAATTTTGTAACCCTCAATTTTTCATCAAGTTCTACATTTTTTTCTTTCGCTGTATCAAGTGCTACCTTTAACGATTGGTTTTCAAGCTTTAATAAATCATTTTCTTCCTGTAGCGCATTACATAACTCAATCACCCGAGCCGTTTTTTGTAATACTTTATCTAATTGATCTGCAACAGAAGCCATGAATTTATTTCTAAAAATACGAATTTATATTTTATTTCCTAATTTCTGCGCCAGCTTGTGCCGTTAAATTCGTGATAAGCTTCTGCATGGTATGCTCAATCTGCTTATCGGTCAGGGTTTGTTCCTCATCCTGCAAGATGAAATTCAGCGCATAAGATTTTTTTCCTTCGGGTAATTTATCACCAACATATACATCAAATACTCCAACTTCCTTTATCAGCTTTTTATCCGTTTTAAAGGCAATCCCCTTTAAGGTATCGAAAGTTACATTTTGGTCAATTAATAAGGAAAGATCACGACGTACCTGCGGATATTTTGCAACATCTTTGTGCACGATTTTATTTTTCCTTACAATATCCAACAAAACAGCCCAATCAAAATCCGCATAAAATACTTCAGTATTCACATCAGCTACTTTACGGTCAGCTTTTGAAACAGCACCGAAACTTACCAAAGTTTTATCTCCACGGAAGTATTTAATTCCATAAGCAAAGTTTTCATCGTTTAAAACATCCGACTGATAACTGACAATCCCCAAACGTGATACAACTGCATCAACGGCTGATTTTAAATTATAAAAAGTTGCCGGTTTAGCCTGGTGGTTCCATTGCTCACTTTGCTTGGCACCAGCAATCAACAATAACAACCTTGGCCGCTCAACATACTTTTCGTTAATCAAATGATAGGTTTTACCAAATTCATAAAATTTCACATCCGAGTTCTTCCGGTTTTGATTGTATGCTACACTTTCCAGCGCAGGCATCAGTAAATTCTGGCGCATTACATTTAAATCACTGCTTAACGGATTTAAAATAAATACGGCTTCGTCTAAATTTTTCGAATAGGCCGATTTGGTTAACGAGTTGCACATAATCTCGGCATAACCATTCGCGGTAAGCATATCTGCAATTACGTTATGTGTATTTTCCTTTTCAGGCTTAACACTGTAAGAAAGTGATGCGTTTACCTTTGAAGGAATTTCAACATTGTTATAACCGTAAATACGCAGCACTTCTTCTGTAATGTCGCATTCGCGGGTTACGTCTACTTTAAATGATGGTACCCTCAAAGCCAAAGTATCCTCAGCGGTATTGGTAGCGGAAATACCTAACGCGGTTATGATGTGTTTGATTTCGGCAGAAGGGATATTTGCACCGATCAATTTATTGATATTGGTATAACTTACCTCAAACTCAAAGGGCTTGATGTGGTTTGGATAGATATCAGCAACCGGAGAGGAAATTTCGCCGCCAGCCAGTTCTTTAATCAACATGGCTGCATATTTTAATGCGGTAACCGTAATCTCAGGATCAGTACCACGCTCGTACCGGAAAGAGGCATCGGTCTTTAAACCATGTCTTTTTGACGTTTTACGCACAGAAACAGAATTGAAGTAAGCACTTTCGAGGAAAATATTTTTGGTACTCGTATCTACACCAGAAGATTTGCCACCAAACACCCCTGCAATGCACATTGGTGCTTCAGCATTGCAGATCATCAGATCATCTGCACTCAACTTACGCTCCACATCATCAAGCGTTACAAAAGGAGTCCCTTCTACCGCTTTTTTAACGATTACTTTTCCGCCGGTAATTTTATCAGCATCAAATGCATGTAATGGTTGCCCTAAACCATGAAGCACATAATTGGTAACATCTACCACATTATTAATCGGACGTACACCAATTACCTTTAGTTTATCTTTTAACCAGTCAGGCGATTCTGCCACGGTAACGCCCGAAATGGTAACGCTACTATAACGCGGACAAGCGGCCAAATCTTCTACTTCAACCGGAATAACCAGATTTTCGTTGTCCGTTTTGAATGCGGAAATATCGGGCATTTCATACTCACTCCTGAAATAAGCAGCAACATCTCTCGCCACGCCCAAATGTGAAGCCGCATCGGCACGGTTAGGTGTTAATCCGATTTCGAAAACAAAATCGTCATCCATTTTAAAATGATCTTTTGCACGGATTCCAACTTCGGTATCTTCAGCAAGGATCATAATCCCATCATGTGATTTACCCAAACCGATTTCATCTTCGGCACAGATCATTCCCTGCGAAAGTTCTCCTCTGATTTTTGATTCTTTTATCTTAAAAGGTTCTCCCTCTAAGGGATATACCGTAGTACCCACGGTAGCTACCACCACTTTTTGGCCGGCGCCTACATTTGGCGCACCGCAAACAATCTGAAGATTTTCTTTACCACCAACATTTACAGTGGTAATACGTAACCGATCGGCATTGGGATGCTGAACACAGGTTAATACCTCGCCAATAATCAAGCCCTCTAAACCGCCCACAACAGGCTGCACTTTTTCTACACTTTCTACCTCCAAACCTACATTGGTAAGAATTAAAGAAAGCTCCTGAGGTGTTTTTTCAATTTGTACGAATTGCTTTAACCAGTTATATGATATTTTCATTTTAGAGAATCAAGTAATGAGTATCAAGTATCGGGACAAGCCCGGATGATGATCAATTTTATTAAAACGCAAAGATATTATTTAAAGGTCAAAGGAGGAAGTTAATTATTGAGATTTGAGACTGGAGATGTGAGAGATAACAAAACCTAAAAATGGTTCAAACACACCAAAAAGTAACTAATGACCGATTTTCAGATTGGATAGAATGACCGCGCATGCCCCTGCTCCTATTACCAGCATAATAACCGAAGCGATAACTAACTGAAGTCCAGGTTTAACGGGTTGATTTCTTACAGCTTTCATGATAATCTGCACGATGCCAATTATAAACAACAACACCGCAATCACCCAATATATAATAAAAATTCCCATACGCTCGTTTTGATATTAACTGTTAAAAAGCAATACTGCGCAAGCACCAAAACCGATCACAGCCATTATTACCGAAATAATAAGCAGTTTCAATCCGGGTTTCACCGGTTCGTTCCTGGAAGATTTAATGATAATCTGAATGATCCCCACTACAAAAAGTACAATTGCAGTAAGAATGTAAATCACAAATAAGCCGAATAAACCACCCATATTAATTCATATTTAATCTTTCCCTGATCAGATCTATTGTATTATCGCGGTAAAAAATATTCATGGTCTCGAAAGGCACCATTTTATATTTATCGCTTACAATGTGCACACAAGATTTTTTAACAGCCCGCACATCAAAATCAAGCGGATCCATAAAATTCATGATAATGATCCGAAATAAATTATCGTAACTCAAACTATCTGATTTTACTCTTGGCAGGCAGCACATCAATTCGCCAAAAGTGTCTTCTGCACAATCGACCGAAACACCTGTGCTAAACAAGTTGAGCATATGTTCTTTCAGTTTTTCATCATGTTCAAACACGATGGTATTTTTTGAATTATTGAGCAAATCTTCAGGGTTGATCAGGTGTGTCATCGGGATGACTTCATCGCCGATTTTTAAAGCATAAGCCATACATAATGCATCAGGATTGCAGGGTACGGGAATCAAATCCTGCGGGGTGAAGGTGGGATATTGCTCATAAATCTTTCTGCGCACCTCAGTCAAGGTAATCCTTCCCTGCTGATCATTATAATCATCGTTTCTTCCGGCAACCTGGGTCGGCTGGAAAGTAACCCCACGTACACATTTCTGTTTGAGCGCATAATCTAAAATATCGCCAATTTCATGATCGTTTAGTCCTTTTTGCAAAGTAACAACCAAGGTTGTCGATACATTAAACTGATTTAAATGATCAATGGCTTTTTTCCTTACCTCAGTAAGGTCTTCGCCTCTTAGCCTGGTCAACACATCGGCATCAAAACTATCAAACTGCAGGTAAATTTCGAAATCGGGCATATAAGTAGCCAGCTTCTCTACAAAATTAATGTCCTTGGCAATCCTGATACCGTTGGTGTTCACCATTAAATGTTTGATAGGTTTGGTTTTGGCGAGATCTAAAATCTTAAAAAACTCAGGGTGCACGGTTGGTTCTCCACCTGAGAGCTGAACCACATCAGGTTCGCCTTCGTTGGCCACTACTACATCCATCATCCGCTCTATTTCCGGCAAAGTTCGGTGCCTGCCATAATTTGGTGACGACATGGCATAACAGGTTGGACAGGCCAGGTTGCAACGATCGGTAACCTCTATTACCGTTAAACACGAATGCTGTTCATGATCGGTACACAAACCACAATCGTAAGGGCAACCGTAATGCACTTTGGTATTAAACTTAAGTGGCATTTCAGACTGTTTATTGTAATTCCTGATCTGTTTATAATATTCGACATCATCAGCAATCATCACTTTACTATCACCATGTGTCCTGCAATTTTTCAGCATAAACACCTTACCATCTTGAAAAACAATTTTCGCATCGCAAAGCTGTAAACATTCAGGACAAAGGCTTTTGGTATAATCGTAATATATATAATCTCTGGTATTGGCCATCATGTTACAGGTTAGGTAAGATTCTTTTAGAAATTCTAAAAATGAATCTATAATAATAAATAAAAATAAACAATGCAGACCAATGAATGCTGCTTAAATTTAAAAATAACGAATGGTAAGGCTTTATAAACTCTATCAAAAACCTAAATAAGAAATAAAGCAACATAAATAATTTAAAACGGTCGCCGTTAATCAATTCTTTATGTTTCAAAACGTTAAAAAGAAAAATTAAAAGTACCAGATAGCTCATTTCATAGAGCATGATCGGATGTCTGGGTATACCGTCACCAAGATCCATTCCCATAAAAAAGCGGGTAGGAATACCATAGGTCGGTTCATCGATCCCCATTGAAAAGCAACCGATCCGCCCTATAATCAATGCAACTAAAATCGGGATCACGTAAACATCTCCCGAGGCGATATCTACTCCGATGATCTTTTTTATAAGTTCGACACCAAATAAGCCGCCAAGCAAACCGCCAACAATGGTTTTACTTTGATAAAGAACCGAAAACGTAAGATGATTGACTAATTCCGGCGTTTCCAGTACAGCTACTACCCGCGAGCCAACCAGGGCACCAAGCATGGCCCCTAACATAATCCATAATCTGTTTTCGTCAGATATCGGATCTGCAATTCCTTTTTTATAATGGTAATATAACCTCACGCCGATGATAAAAGCGAGGGTTTCAAAAATGTAATGATAATGGTATTGATGACCAAAAAGCCCAAATTGAAAAGGAAATGGTGATACAGATTTTAACAGCATCTATTAAAAGAATAACCGGCAAAAAACGGGTAAATGATCTGAATAATACCTTTTATCCTTACTATCTGTTAACACGGCAAATTTTTGCACTTTAAAACCTTTGTTTACGAAAACATAATCGATCCTGTCTTTCAGGTCGCTATCGAAATGAAAACCGTTAAATGTACCAGTTGGCCCATATGGAGGCTCTACAGAAACGTCTTTTGCATCAATGAGAAAAGATTTGATGGTTGCAATGGCCTCCGTTTCTGGCGTCACATTTAAATCACCCGTAAAAACAACCGGTAAATTTGGTGCAATCTGCTGTATCTTTTGTTTCAACAATTTAGCTGATTCAATTCTCGCTTTCACCCCAATATGATCGTAATGGGTATTGAAAACGATAAATTCCTTTTTAGTCAGCTTATCGTAAAGTTTTACCCAGCTACACACGCGGTTGAGTGCAGCATCCCATCCTTTTGAAGGCACATCAGGCGTTTCTGATAACCAGAATGTACCACCATCTTTTTTAGTGAAACGATCTTTATCAAAATAAACTGCCGAAAATTCTCCTTTTCTTTTGCCGTCATCGCGCCCAACACCCACTACATCAAAATTGGAATTTTCCAGCAGGGCATCAAATTGTTCAGGCAGGGCTTCCTGTACGCAAAGGATATCGGCATCGTGAAACTTAACCAGTGCTTTTACATTATCTTTTCGGTTTGGCCAGGCATTGATTCCATCTGATGCAACATTTAAGCGGATATTATAGGTAATGAGATTAATTGGAACGCCTTTTTTCTGAGCAAAAGCCGCAATGGTTAATAAAAGAAAAATAGGGATGATTTTTAAAGCATTCATAAAATGTAATTTCACTGTTTAATTAATAAGGTGATTTGTACCACCTATTTCTGAGCCGCTATTATACTATTTTAACGTTAATTGTAGCTTAACATCCAAGTATCTTTTAAATTAAATCTTCATCTCTGTAGCTATAATAGCGGTTATTGGCAAAAATCAGGTGATCGACCACATACAAACTCAACAAATTACCTGAGGCGACCATATCTCTGGTCAATTTATCATCACTCTCGCTGGGCTTTAAATTTCCGGAGGGGTGATTATGTGCCAACACGATATTTGCCGCATTGTTTTCTAAAGCCGTTTTAAAAATAATTTTCGGATCAGCTACCGTACCAGCCTGTCCGCCTTTGCTGATCAGGAATTTACCGATCACGCGGTTGGACCTATTTAACAGTAATATCCAGAATTCTTCATGATTGAGATTGGCAAAGGTTTGATGTAAATATTTATATACATCGTTAGAAGTCGTTACATGCGTAATCACTTCCTCCGTGGTTTCTTTCCTTCGTAAGCCAAGCTCTAAAGCAGCAATAATCGTTAACGCTTTTGCTTCTCCGATTCCTTTAAACCTCGAAAGTTCCAGAATGGAAGCCTTACCCAGTTTGGTTAAATTGTTATCGTAAAAAGATAAAATTCTTTTACTTAAATCAACAGCCGTTTCGTTTTTATTACCAGAGCCAATTAAAATGGCGATGAGTTCAGCATCCGTTAAATGTCTTCTGCCGTGCAACAAAAGTTTTTCGCGGGGCCGATCTTCTTCAGCCCATAACTTTATTCCTAGCTTCTGTTCGTAGTTTTCCATTTTTGAAGATAAAAAAAGGCATCCTAACTTATCGTTGGGATGCCTTCCTAATATCGTAAAAAAATGGCTTATTTTAAACCGTTAACGAATTTCGTTAATTTTGATTTGTTATTTGCTGCTTTATTTTTGTGGATGATGTTCTTTTTAGCTAAACGATCTAACATAGAGATTACTTTAGGCAATAAATCCGATGCAGATTTTTTATCTTCTGCAGCACGTAATCTTTTAATGAAAGTACGCGTAGTTTTTGCCTGATATCTGTTACGTAAACGTTTTGTTGCGTTTGCTCTAATTCTTTTTAATGAAGATTTATGATTTGCCATTTCTATTTAGCCTTTTATTTTTCTTATTCGTTTCCTATAATTCGGGTTGCAAATATAGGATTAATGTTTTTAAATCACAAAACACTTTTAACTTTTTTTTCATTAAAACCAAACCCTGTTTTCGAACAGCAAAAATAAGTTAAAATTATTCATTAATAATACTTTAACCTGATTGAATAAAAATTCTTTTACATAGAGAAAACAGTCTTAAAAATAGTATTTTTGGGCAAAACGATTTTGAGTGAAAAAGAGAATAGCCATCTTTGCATCAGGTTCCGGCTCTAATGCCCAAAAGCTGATGGAGCATTTTAAGCGGAGCAATGAAATAGAAATATCTTTGGTGTTAACGAACAATGCCGATGCATATGTATTGCAAAGAGCTGATAATTTTGAAATTCCCACCCATATCTTCGATCGAAATGAGTTCTACCAAACCGATGAGGTAGTAGACCTGCTGAAAAATCTTGAAATTGATTTTATCGTGCTGGCAGGTTTCCTTTGGCTGATTCCTAAAAACCTGATCCATGCTTATCCAGGCAGAATTGTGAATATTCACCCTGCAATCCTTCCTAAGTTTGGGGGAAAGGGCATGTACGGCGACTATGTTCACCAGGCGGTAATGGCTGCTGGCGAAACTGAAGGCGGTATAACCATTCATTATGTTAACGAAAATTACGATGAAGGCGAGTACATTCACCAGGCCCGCTACCGGATAGACAAAAACGACAGTCTGGAAATGATAAAATTTAAGGGACAGCAACTGGAGCACCTGCATTATCCGCGCGTGGTGGAAAGCATTGTCAAAAAAATCAGCAAATAGTTAAGATGTTAAAGCATTAACACAGTACTCGTAAAAGATCCGAATTAACACTGTTTTTAATGTGATACATCATTAATTGGCCGCAACATGCTTCTTACCTTCGTGCAGCTACCCAGCCATATTGATCATCCGCTTTTTACCGAATTATACTCAAATTTATAATTTGTAAGTGCCGGCAACCGGCAAAAATTGCTTTTTTGTTTGTCGTCTTAAAAGACGATTAATGACCAATCGCATTTAAAACTAACCAAGTCTTTCTTTCCGGCAAATCCTACCGCACCTTCTATAAAAGAGTAGATAAGCATGAACGATGCAATCTGCTATTTAAACAATCAAAAAATCCCGCTGAGAGCTGAAAAATTTCAAAGCGGGGTTTTGATAATGGATTCAATTACCCCGATCAACTAATCCAATTAAAAATTGGAAACACCACCTCTTTAATGTTTAGCGCTTTTATTTAAAACATTAACGAATGTAAGTTCAACTCTACCATATATCAATTCCCCCTTGTATCGGTGTTCCTTTTTAGGGAAGTTTAAATGTGGTTAAGCAATAACGCGTGCTTGCTTCCAAATCACAAAATGAAATAGGCTATGGTATATATTTTTTGTAGACGTACAAATCATAGTAATAAAGCCTATAAGCAAAAGCCCAAACGCCAGGGTGAGTTGGCGGGTTTACCTAATCAATAAAACTGTATAAAATGAAAAACTTAAAAGGAATGCAGAAGAGCCTTTCTTCTTTGGAAAACAAAAGACTCCAAGATTTAAGCACAGTACAAGGTGGTTTGTACCTTATCAGATCAAACGTTGCCTGTCCGGGCCAATACCCAAGTGAAACTGTGGAATATGACGCTTACGAAAGCAATGGCGGCAAGTATATCGGAAGAACATGTCAATCTGCTGTTTCAGCCCCAAGTTCTGACGTAGGAAACTGGAACGGCGCTAACTAGGCAAATTTAAGTTGAGCCTTAACTCGTGTCATTTTTAAACGACTAGGGTTTAACAGGAAAATGTACAAAATCTGCAGAACAGGATTTTGGATTCTGCTCACAATAAAAACTAGTAAAATGAAAAACTTAAAAGGAATGAAGAAAGATTTTTCTTCACTTGAAAACAAAAAACTTACTGATTTATCTTCAACCAACGGCGGAAGAGCAATGGGAGGCTACACCTCCATTCAATCCAATGTATTTGTGGGTGAAGGATGTATAGAGTATGATCACTATGAGGGACCAAATGGTACAGGTGGATATATTTACAGGGAAATCCGTCGTCTTGCACCCGGTGAACCTGTTCACAACTACTAAAATTGTTTAAATGTAATTTCTGCCATCACTTCTGCAGAAATTACACTTAATCAAATCCTATGAAAAGATACGGGCTGCCTTCTGAACAGGGGCGCCCTATCAAAATCATTCACTGGCCAATTAAATAAAGATGATTTTAATTATATCCAAGAAACAGGAGACCACCACCAATGAAGTAATCAAATGGCTTTTGGCAATGGGTAAAAAATTTATCCGGGTACAGGAAGACGAAATTTTTGAGATCAAAACCAAAGAGAAAAGGATTTATATCGAAAGCGATAGAAATTGTTTTTACCTCGATGAAATCAATAGTGTATGGTACAGAAGAGGAGGTTTAAAATTTAAAAATTTCCACTACGGCAATCATTCGGTAAACATTCACATGCAGGAGCACCAACATTGGCTGCATGATTATGTAATCAAAACACTTGAATCCAAAAAGCACATTAACAAGCAAAGCAATAGCGCTGTAAACAAGCTGTTTGTATTAGAGCAGGCAAAAAAAACAGGGCTGGATGTTCCCGAATATTACCTTGCGGAGAATACGTGTGATGTGGTTTTGGATAAAACAATAATAAAGCCATTGACCGGAAATATAACGATTGACGCTTACCAGAATTATGGGGAAAGCATTATGTATACGCATGTTATCGATCGCCAGGAAGAAGATAGCTTCTTTATTACCTTTTTTCAGGAAAAAATTGAAAAGGATTTCGAAATCAGAAGCTTTTACCTGAACGGAAGGTTTTTTTCCACGGCAATAATCTCCCAAAATGATGAGCGAACCAAAACCGATTTCAGAAAGTACAATCTTGAAAAACCCAATCGAAATGTGAGATACAATCTTCCTATAGAAATTGAAAGGAAAACCCGTCAATTAATGGAGTTACTGGATATAAACTGTGGCTCAATAGATTTCATAAAAAGTGAAGAGAAATTTTATTTTTTGGAGGTCAACACCGTTGGTCAATTTTTAGGAGTCAGCTCCATGTGTAATTATGGTGCAGAGAAAGCTATAGCCGAATATTTATGAGATATAAAATCGAAGATAAAAATAAGCTGCCGCTAACATTCAAATTTGTAGATGAATATAGGGGTAAAAAAAATAGTCAAAAAGGTAATGATGTGCTTTATGCTCCGTGCAAGCGATATCAAACCAACTTCCTTATGCTGGTAAAACCATATAAGCCCATTAGCAGATTATTATGAGGTACTTCAACTTATTTAGCGATATCCTGATCACAAAAGGCGTTAACAGAATCTTAATTTCTGATTTACAACGTAACTATTCTGAGTTGCAGTCTTTAGAATTGAATAATATAATTGAAGAGTTAAAATCGAATTCCATTGAAGAAGTATTTGCGTTTTATGATCAGGAATCAAAAGAAATACTACAGGAATACCTAAACTTTTTAGTAGAAAAAGAGTACGGTTTTATTACTGAAAATAGTTGGGACGAAAACTTTCCACCATTACAAACGGACTTTAGCGATAGCAGCACCATCTCTAATATATTTATCGAAACTGCTGATTTAATGTTTTCGCCACAGTTGGTGCAATCTATTGAAAATTTAGGAATAAGACATTTGGTAATCTATTGTGAAAGCAAACTTTCATTGATGGATTTTTTGACCTTAGAAGACACATTTAACGACTCGTGCTTAGAAAGCATAGAAATTTTTTCATTGTACCATGAGGATATAAATGATGATTTCGTAAAAAAACTGGATGAAAAATGTTTAAGAATCTACAGCTTGATATTCCATAAATGTGATAATGCTGCTTTCGAGGTTACAGATACTTTTAAATTCAACCTGGTTTTTACCGATCAATATTTAAAAATAAATTCCTGCGGAAAAGTAGATCTAAAATACTTTGAAACAAACATGCTGAAGGTTTTAGAAGCCGTTAACCATAATCCTTGCCTTCATAAAAAAATAGGTATTGATATAAATGGCAATATTAAAAACTGTCCTGCAATGTGCAATAGCTTCGGAAACATCAACACGACCACGTTAGAAGACGCAATCCTCCATGAAGATTTTAAAAAATACTGGGACCTAACCAAGTCCGGAATTCAGATTTGCAAAGACTGCGAGTTTCGAAACATCTGTACAGATTGCAGAGCTTTTACAGAGCAAACGCATAAAAATAATGATGGCTTAGACATATCAAAACCCTTAAAATGTGGTTACAACCCCTATACCAGCCAGTGGGAAGAATGGAGCCTAAATCCGCTTAAGCAAAAAGCAATACAAAGTTACAGCATGCAGCAATTAAATTACGATGCCTAAAAAATTCCCTTTTTATAAACAACCGGATGCAAAAGACTGTGGCCCTACTTGTTTACGTATTATAGCTAAACACTATAATAAAAGTATTCCGCTTCAGCATCTGAGAACACTTACCGAAACAACCAGAGAAGGTAGCGGCCTTCAGGGGCTTAGCAATGCAGCAGAAAATTTAGGTTTTAGAACTTTAGGAGTTAAGATAGATTTTAAAACCCTGGTTGCAGATGCGCCTCTACCTTGCATTGTGCACTGGAATAAAAATCATTATGTAGTGGTTTATAAAATTGACAAAGCCGAAAAAGTTTATATTTCAGACCCTAGCTATGGATTAATTACTTATAAAAAAGAGGAATTTATTAAACATTGGATTGGTGAAAATGCAAAGGACGAGACCGAGGAAGGCATTGCACTTGTTCTGGAAACCAGCCCCTCATTCTATCAGGATGACTTTGAAGATGAAGAAAAGAAGACAAGTTTCGCTTTTCTATCCAGATATCTATTAAAGTATAAATCGCTCGTCATACAGCTTGCCTTTGGCTTACTTGCCGGAAGTTTGCTATCGCTGATTTTTCCTTTTCTTACCCAAAGTGTGGTAGATGTGGGGATACAAAATCAGGATATCAATTTTATTTACCTGGTTTTGCTGGCACAGGTAATGCTCTTTATAGGTAAAATGGGCATTGATATTATTCGTAGCTGGATCTTGCTGCATCTCTCTACCAGGATAAACATCTCTATCGTTTCCGATTTTTTTATCAAATTAATGAAACTTCCAATCAGTTTCTTTGATACCAGAATGACGGGAGACATTATGCAGCGCATTAACGATCACCATAGAATAGAACAATTGCTTACAAGCTCTTCGTTAAATACACTGTTCTCCATGGTTAACCTGATCATTTTCAGCATTGTATTGCTCATGTATGATTACCGCCTCTTTGCAGTTTATTTAATCGGCGCTATCCTATATGTGGCATGGATTACCTTCTTCCTCAAAAAAAGGAAAGAACTGGACTACAAAATGTTCTCACAGGTTTCGCAGGAGCAAAGCACTGTAATCGAGCTTATTAACGGCATGCAGGAAATAAAAATGCATAATGCAGAGAAGCAAAAAAGATGGGGATGGGAATTTTTACAGGTAAAGTTATTTAAAATCAGAATAAAGGCTCTTTCCTTAGAGCAGTGGCAATCTGTTGGCGGTGGTTTTATCAACCAGATTAAAGATATTTTAGTAAGTTTTCTTTCAGCAAAACTGGTACTGGATGGAAATCTCACACTAGGTATGATGCTTTCTGTGCAATACATTATCGGTCAGTTGAATAGCCCCTTGTTACAATTGATCGATTTTATCAAACAGACTCAGGATGCCAAAATATCTTTGGAAAGACTTGGTGAAATTCATGATAAAAAAGATGAAGAAAGTACTGATGAACAATATATTACAGAAATCCCACAAAAAGACATTACACTAAATAAGATATCCTTTAGATATGTTGGCTCAGATGCATTCATTTTCCAGGATTTAAACCTGGTTATCCCCTATCAAAAAACCACTGCAATTGTTGGTACCAGCGGCAGCGGCAAAACCACGCTATTAAAACTGCTTACCAAATTTTACGATCCGGAAAAAGGTGATGTTCAGATTGGCGGAGCAGACCTCAAAAGTATATCGCCCAGCCATTGGCGAAAGCACTGCGGCGTAGTGATGCAGGAAAGTTATATATTCAATGATACCATTGCCAATAATATAGCCATTGGCGAAGATATGATCGATAAGCAAAAACTGAGAAAAGCGGTCGAGATAGCCCATATCAAGGAGTTTATTGAAGATTTACCCTTAAGCTACAACACTAAAATAGGCAACGAAGGTATTGGCATGAGCGGTGGCCAAAAACAAAGATTATTTATTGCCCGGGCAGTTTACAAAAGCCCCGATTATATCTTTTTTGATGAAGCGACGAGTGCATTAGATGCCAACAACGAAAAAATCATTATCGAAAATTTAGCGCAGTTCTTTAAGGGAAAAACTGCGGTTGTTATTGCACACCGGCTATCAACGGTGAAACATGCCGATAAGATTATAGTACTGGACAAGGGAATTGTGGTAGAGGAAGGCAACCATCATCAACTGGTGGCAAAAAAAGGTGAATATTATCGATTAATCAAAAATCAGCTCGAACTTGGAAACTAAAAAAGATAAACTAGATGAGATACAGCTACGTTCTGAAGCTGTTCAGGATGTGTTATCAGACCCTCCACATTGGATGTTCCGCTGGGGCAATGCGGTCATACTGGGTATTCTGTTTATGATTTTGCTGATGAGTTATTTCATCAAATACCCGGAATTTGTACCTGCTACCATTGTAATAACCTCACAAAATCCGCCAGAAAAGCTTGAAGCCAGAATAGACTCTAAGCTGGAAAAAATCTTGATAAAAGATCACGAACGGGTTCATAAAAATCAGATCTTGATGGTGCTACAGTCCACAGCAAACTATGAAGACATTTTACAACTCATCAACATCATTGATTCGACAACTCCAGCCCGGATGGCTTCTTTTCCGGTAAATAAGGTATCAAAATTTAAATTGGGCGAGCTCCAGAGCGATTATAACAGTTTCGAAAAGGCATTCCAGGACGAGAAGTTATTTGCATCACTTAAACCCTACGAACCAGAAAACAAAGCAACCGAGCAAAATATTACAGCCAACAGAAGCAGGGAACTTGCGCTAAAAAATCAAAAAAAACTGGAGCTGGCCAAATTTGAACTGATTAAAAAAAATTATCAGCGAACGTTACAGCTTGTTAATCAAAAAGTAATCTCTACCGCCGAATTCGAAAATGAAAAAATTAAATTTATACAGGCCGAGCAAAGCATACAAAATATAGAAATTTCCCTGTCGCAAACACAAGAGGCCATTGCAAACCTTAATAAAACCAGAAGTGGAATAAACATCAATCATGAGAAGGACAAAAGTAATTTTGCTTTACAAACCTTGCAGTTATTTGAACAGTTAAAAAAATCGTTGAGGCAATGGCAGCAAAATTATTTAATCACGTCATCAACAGATGGTATCGCAAGTTTCCAACAGTTCTGGGGCGAAAATCAGTTTTTAAAACGGGGCGATGCCATATTAACCATTCTTCCCGATAATAAAAAGGCGCTCATTGGCAGGCTACTTGTACCAGCCACCAACTCAGGTAAAATAGCACGGGGCGAAAAAGTGCTGATCAAACTGGATAATTACCGTTTTCAGGAATATGGGATTTTAGAAGGTAGTGTGCAGAACATTTCTTTCACCCCAGATGAAAAGGGAAACTATTATGTAGACGTGAACTTACCAAAAGGTTTAACCACCTCGTATCATAAAACCCTTACTTTTGACAAAGAATTAAAGGGCAATGCAGAAATTGTAACCCAGGATTTAAGGTTAATAGAACGGTTTTTATATCAAATCAGAAAGTTATTGGGATACCAGAGTTAGCTGCAAAGTTGTGATGAGATAAAAAACATTATCCGGCCAATTGGAGTTTAACTTTACCAGTGAATAGGGTATTCATTTAATAAATATCTTCGCTAAAATGGTTCAAAGAACTCAATTTTAAATACTGTCTGAAGAGCTTAAATAACTTTAAACAAAAGCGAGACAGCCAACGCAAATCTTATTGTTTTTTTGCCTATCCAACATAATAAAAAAACCATCCGATTTTACTACCTTTGCGGCTCAAAATTTTCAGTAGAATGAGTCAATCCATTAAAATCAAAAACGCTTTAATCTCAGTATATTATAAAGATGGTTTAGAGCCATTGGTAAAATTGTTGGCCGCACAAGGGGTACAATTATTTTCTACGGGCGGAACAGAACAATTCATCAAAGATTTAAACCTTCCTGTTACGGCGGTTGAAGATTTAACCGGTTATCCATCTATTTTAGGCGGACGTGTTAAAACCTTACACCCAAAAGTATTTGGCGGAATCTTAAACCGTAGGGCGTTAACTGGCGACCAGGAGCAGATTGCCGAATATGAAATTCCTGAAATTGACCTGGTTATTGTTGACTTATATCCATTTGAAGAAACTGTAAAAGCAGGTGGAACACCTGAAGAAATTATCGAGAAAATAGACATAGGTGGCATTTCACTGATCCGTGCCGCAGCAAAAAATTTCAATGATGTGGTGATTATCGCATCAAAAAATGACTATCCTACTTTAGAAGCTCAATTGGCAGAACAGAATGGAGAAACCACTTTAGCACAGCGTAAGGCATATGCTAAAAAAGCATTCCATACTTCTTCTCATTACGATACTGCCATTTTCAATTATTTTAATACCGAAGAGCCACTTGATGTTTTTAAACAGAGTGTTACGGAAGCCAAAACTTTACGTTATGGCGAAAACCCTCATCAAGGTGGTGTATTCTATGGCGATTTAAATGCCATGTTCACCAAGCTTAATGGTAAAGAACTTTCTTACAACAACCTGGTTGATGTAGATGCAGCTGTTGCTTTAATCGACGAATTTGAAGACCCAACTTTTGCCATTTTGAAACACACCAATGCCTGTGGCATTGCCTCACGTCCAACGGTTAAACAAGCATGGATTGACGCTTTAGCCTGTGACCCGGTTTCGGCTTTCGGTGGGGTACTGATTACCAATGTGGAAGTTGATCTTGAAACAGCAGAAGAAATCAATAACCTCTTTTTTGAGGTATTGATTGCGCCTTCTTACCAGGCAGAGGCGGTAGAGCTGTTCAGCAAAAAGAAAAACCGCGTTATTTTACAACGTAACCAGGTTGAATTGAGCAAAAAACAATTTAAAACATTATTAAACGGTGTAATTGAGCAGGATAAAGATTTAATTATCGAAGGTCCGGAGCAAATGACAACGGTTACCGATAAAGCACCAACCGAACAAGAACTAAAAGACTTATTCTTTGCCAACAAAATTGTAAAACACACCAAATCGAATACCATTGTTTTGGTTAAGGATGACGTGCTAATTGCAAGTGGTGTGGGCCAGACTTCGCGTGTTGATGCCTTAAGACAGGCGATTGAAAAAGCGGCTTCTTTCGGTTTCAGCGTTAAGGGTGCTGCAATGGCTTCTGATGCTTTCTTTCCTTTTCCAGACTGTGTTGAAATTGCTGCCGACGCGGGAATTACTGCTGTGCTGCAACCAGGTGGATCAATCAAGGATGCCGATTCTGTTGCAAAAGCTAACGAGAAAGGTATTGCCATGGTAACCACAGGGGTAAGACACTTTAAACACTAAGGAAGGTAGAAGGTTGAGGCTTTGAAGGCGAAAGGTTATATATCCATACCTTACCTTCACAAGAATCCGAACTAAGAATGATGAGCTTTATTCTCCCAATATTTTAATTGCCTTAAAAACAATTTAATAACAGGGGAAAATAAAACTTAAAACAATAAAAATCCTATTTTTACATTAGGAATAGTATAGATTTGATCAAATAAAGAAAACATACCTTATACATGGGATTATTTAACTGGTTTACGCAAGAAGTTGCCATTGATTTAGGCACCGCGAATACCCTGATTATACATAACGACAAAGTAGTGGTAGATGAGCCATCTATTGTTGCTTTCGATCGTACTACAAATAAAGTTATTGCAATTGGCCGCCAGGCCATGCAAATGGAGGGAAAAACCCACGATAATATTAAAACTGTCCGCCCATTGAAAGATGGGGTAATTGCCGATTTTAATGCTGCTGAAGCGATGATTAAGGGAATGATCCGTATGCTTAACGGCGGTAAAGGCTGGATGTTTCCTTCTTTGCGTATGGTAATCTGTATTCCATCGGGAATTACCGAAGTAGAAAAACGTGCCGTGCGCGATTCTGCCGAAATTGCCGGTGCTAAAGAAGTTTACCTGATCCATGAACCAATGGCCGCTGCTGTAGGTATCGGGATTGATGTGGAAGAACCAATGGGTAACATGATTATTGATATAGGTGGTGGTACTACCGAAATTGCAGTTATTGCTTTATCAGGTATTGTTTGCGACCAATCAATTCGCGTTGCCGGAGATAACTTCGACTCTGATATCGTAAATTATATCCGCCGTCAGCACAATATTATGATTGGTGACCGTACTGCCGAAAAAATTAAAATTGAAGTTGGTGCAGCGCTACCTGAATTACAAGATGCTCCTGCTGATTTTGCAGTTCAGGGTCGCGATTTAATGACGGGTGTACCTAAACAGATCACTGTATCTTATACCGAAATTGCACATTGCTTAGATAAATCCATTTCTAAAATTGAAGAAGCGATCTTAAAAGCTTTAGAAATTACCCCTCCTGAACTTTCAGCAGATATTTACCAAACAGGTATTTATTTAACCGGTGGTGGTGCATTGCTTAGAGGTTTGGATAAGCGTGTTGCTGCCAAAACAAAATTACCTGTTCACGTTGCAGAAGATCCACTTCGTGCAGTAGTGCGCGGCACCGGCATCGCCCTTAAAAACATTGGCGGATATAAATTTTTAATGCAATAACCTGGATTTGAGATGTGAGATATGAGATTTGAGACTAATTATCCAAACTCAGATCTCAGATCTCAAATCTCATATCTCATGAGCAATGCGTAACCTTTGGATTTTCATCAGCAGATACAACGCATTTTTCTTGTTTATCATTTTTTTCTTCGTTGGCATCTACCTCACGGTTAAAAACAATGCTTATCAGCGGAGCGTAACCCTAAACTCTAGCAATGAGATCGTGGGTACCGCGTATGAAAGGTTAAATGTTTTTAAACGGTATTTAAACCTGGGAATGGTTAACGATAGTCTGGCCGCAGAAAACGCTAAACTTAAAAGCCAGTTACTGGGATTAACTACCATAGATACAGCCAAAGATGTTAAAGTGGTGGATACGGTAACCAATCAACAATATACTTATCTGGCAGCCAAAGTGGTAAAAAATTCGGTTACTTTGCGGAATAACATCATGACGATTAACAAAGGCACTGATGATGGAATTAAAAGTGGTATGGCCGTTATTGCACCTCAACGTGGAGTAGTTGGATTTATCCGTGATGTTTCCGCTCATTTGGCTACCATTCAGTCTTTACTGCATAAAGATACCAAGATCAGTGTAACCCTCAAAAAGAACCATGCACTCGGATCATTGGTTTGGGGCGACGGGAATTTCGATATTAAAAAGGCATTTGTAAAAGAGGTACCCAACCATATTAAAATGTATGTTGGCGATACTGTTGTTACTTCCGGTTATGGCTCCTTTCCTGCAGGGGTCCTGGTTGGAAAAATCAGCAAGGCGAATGTGGCTACAAATGATAATTTTTTATCGGCAGAATTAAATTTGTTTACTGACTTTAGCACGTTGCAATATGTATATGTGGTTAAAGATAAAAGAGCTGATGAGCAAAAAGCTTTAGAAAGCATGGCTAAACCGAATGAATAGTAGAATCATAATTGTAAATGTGATCAGGTGGTTTTTACTGCTTTTTGTGCAGATTTTTCTGCTCAAGAATATGGGTTTTTACGATCTCTCCACTCCTTTCATCTACGTACTGTTTTTACTTCTGCTTCCATTTGGCATCCCTAATATTTTATTGTACTTACTGGCCTTTGCAACCGGATTAGCACTTGATGCCTTTTACGACACTATGGGCGTACATGCCACAGCTTGCGTAGTTTTGGCGTTTGTAAGGATTTCTTTTATTTCCATCAGTTTAAACCGCGATGCTATTGACGACCCTGAGCCATCATTAAGTTATATGGGTTTCCAGTGGTTTTCTCTTTATGCTTTTCTTTGCGTTGCAGCACACCACCTGGTGTTGTTTTTTCTGGAAACATTTAGGCTCACCGAAATTGGTTATACCTTAATGAGATGCGGCTTAAGTTGTATCTTTACACTGCTTATTATTTTTCTGGTAGAGTTTATATTCTATAAAAGAACACCACGCTAAATGGATCAGTTATTTAATCGAAAATATATCGTTCAGGGATTATTTATTGTAGTCGCCCTGATTTTATTGGGAAAGCTATTCTATATCCAGATTATTAGCGATAAAGCCTTTAGTTCTGCCGAAAGTAACGTACTCCGTAAAATTTATAAATACCCTGCCCGCGGTGCGATCCTTGATCGGAACATGAAAGTAATCGTGCAGAATGAACCTGTTTACGATTTAATGGTGATCCCAAACGAGGTTAAACCTTTTGATACCCTCGGACTGGCCAACGCTTTAGAAATTACAATAGAGGATGTTCGTAAAAAGTTAAAAAAAGCAAAAGCGCAATCCCCTTACCAGTCTACATTTTTTGAAAGGCAGATTTCGGTACAGAGTTATGCCCGCTTACAGGAAATCATGTATCGTTTTCCAGGCTTCAGAACGCAGGATCGAACCATCAGGCATTATCCTGATAGCATTGCCGGACAGCTTTTTGGCTATGTTAAAGAAGTGAGTCCGGATGATATTGAAAAATCAGAAGGTTATTATAAACCGGGCGATTTTATTGGAAAAAGTGGACTGGAGCGCTCATATGAAGATTTTTTGAGAGGTGAGAAAGGCGTAATCAATACACTTTACGATGCTAAAAATGTTGCTCAGGGCAGTTATGCCAATGGTAAATATGATATAAATGCTGTTTCAGGTGACCGTCTAATTTCTTCATTAGACATCAGAATCCAACGCCTTGGCGAAGAATTAATGAAAAATAAGGTAGGGGCTATTGTGGCCATTGAGCCTTCAACAGGAGAAATTCTGGCATTTGTAAGCAGCCCTGGTTATGATCCTAACCAGTTAGTGGGTAAAGATTGGGGAAAAAACTACATGAGCCTGATTGCAAACCCCTACCGCCCGCAAATTGTAAGGCCTATTGCCGGACAGTATTCTCCTGGCTCATCATTTAAACCGGTTGACGCACTGGTTGCCCTGCAAGATGGCGCCATTGATCCAAATACGACTTTTTTCTGCCCGGGTTATTACATGGCCGGAAACCACAAAGTAAAATGCGAACACGTTGATGGTACCATTAACATGCAACGTGGTATTGCCCGCTCCTGCAACACCTATTTCTGCCATGTTTTTCAGAGCATCATCACTAAAAACGGCATGAAAAACCAGCGTCAAACCTACGCGAAATGGCATGAGCAGATTTCCAAATGGGGTTTTGGCCAGAAATTGGGTATCGATATGCCCTTTGAAAAAAAAGGTATATTTTACCAGGCGGATCATTACGATAAAATTTATGGCAAACGCTGGGGATATACCACTGTAATTTCGCAGGCCATTGGTCAGGGTGAGATTACTTCTACCCCATTACAAATGGCCAATGTAATGGCAGCTATCGCCAACCGGGGTTATTATTTTAAGCCCCACTTGATTAAAGGTATTGGCGATAAAAATGTAGTAAAAAAAGAGTATGTGGTTAAAAATTATGTGGGTGTAGATGAAAAATACTTCCCTATCGTAATTGATGGCATGCGGGATGCGGTGAACAGCCCTTGGGGAACAGCAAAAGAATCGCAGATTCCCAACATTCTGATGTGCGGTAAAACCGGAACCGTGCAAAACCCACATGGCAAAAACCATTCTGTTTTTATTGGTTTCGCGCCTATGAACAATCCTAAAATTGCCATCGCAGTAATTGTAGAAAATGGTGGCTATGGAGGCTCTTATGCGGCACCGATATCAAGTTTCATTGTTGAAAAATATCTAACCGACAGCATTAAGCCACGTGCCAATGGCTATACGGTAAAAGCATTTGCAGAAACCAATCTTTTACCGGCTTTGATTGATAAGACAAAAAAGTTTAAACCGACCAGATTGGATAGTTTAAAACTTAAAAAGGCCGATTCACTAAAAAAAGTTAAAGACAGCCTCAGAGTAAAACCGACCTTACTTAAACAAACCGTTGCTAATAAGCTAAAGGTAAATCAACCCGATATAAACCATAAACCTGTAACCCCAAAATAAGATGCAACAACAGGGAAACCGTTTCTTTTTTAATGTAGATTGGATTACTGTTTTAATCTATATTGCCTTGTGTGCAGTTGGTTTTATCAATGTTTATGCTTCTATCTACAATCCAGATAAAGCAACGGGCTTCGATTTTGGAAGCAGTTATGGGAAACAGTTAATTTTTGTTATTACCAGCTTAATATTAGGTCTATCAATCTTATTGTTTGACGGCAGGTTGTTTAATGTATTTGCACCATTCATTTACGGAGCCACATTATTTTTACTCGTTGTGGTACTTTTTGTAGGTAGAAATGTAGGTGGAAACCAGGCCTGGATCCCCATAGGCTCTTTCAGGCTGCAGCCTTCTGAATTCGCCAAGTTTGGTACAGCCTTACTTTTAGCCAGGTATGTGAGCACATTTAATCCAAAATTCAGGGATATAAAATCAATCGTTATCGCCGGTTTAATTGTCTTGGCTCCGCTTTTACTGATTATGCTACAGCCTGATACAGGGTCTGCACTGGTTTTCCTCGCCTTTATGTTCCCATTATACCGAGAGGGGTTATCGGGTTATTTCCTGTTGATCTTTCTTGGCATGATTGTACTATTTATAGCTGACTTCCTGGTACCAACTTACATCTTAATTCTTATCTTAACCACAATCGGCGGACTTTTTATCTATAATAACAGGCGGAAACAGAAGATCATTATTTCGACCGTATTGGTCACCATTATTGCCATCGCCTATTTATTTATAGTTAAAATTGCTTATGAAAAGGTTTTAGCACCGCATCAGCGTAGCAGGATTGAGCTTATGCTAGGCCTTAAAGCCGATAATAAGGGTGCCGGTTATAACGTCATCCAATCGCAGATTGCCATTGGCTCCGGTCAGGTAACGGGACGCGGTTTTTTACAGGGTACACAAACCAAATATGGTTATGTACCTGCGCAGAGTACCGACTTTATATTTTCTACCATTGGTGAGGAATGGGGTTTTGTGGGTTGTTCGGTTGTAATCGGCTTGTATATGTTTTTATTGCTCAGGTTGATCAATCTGGCAGAAAGGCAGCGATCTACTTTCTCAAGGGTTTACGGCTATAGCGTTGCCTGTATCCTTTTTTTCCACGTATTCATCAACATCGGAATGACCATCGGAATCATTCCCGTAATCGGGATTCCCTTACCTTTTATCAGCTATGGCGGTTCCTCATTATGGAGTTTTACTATCCTCTTGTTTATATTTTTGAAACTGGATTCTAACCGGATGGGATTTATTTAGGAGTCGGAAGTACTAAGTCTGGAGTCCTAAGTCTATATTTTAAAGCGGAAAATTAAGCTAAACGGTTATTTGTTAGTCTTTACACTAACATAATTAGAGATATTGATTGTTTTATGGAAAGCAAAAACTGCGATCAAATTTTTGTTTGCTCCTACTAAACGCTTTAATGCATGTTCGCTTTTATTGAGTGGCTCATACAGTAGTACTATCCGCAGTAAATAAACCCGACAAAAATGGAAATCCTTTTTGGAGCAGTAACATTAAAATTATGTAGCAGCTTTCTCAAAAAGATTGAAATGATGGCGGGACTACAGCATCCATGAAACACCGAACGTTCGCTTCCTGACCAAAAAAATATTTTTGTTTGAACACATCGGGAAGTTATCTGATCCACCAAACTGCTTATCACCTATCGCTAACCTCCGCTTACTTACTGAATCTTCTATTCAACAACTCGTAAAACTGATCAACGGTAGCCTGTTTACTCGCCCAGTTATTTTTGGCCGCATAATTATGTTGCAGATAACTATCTGCGGCTTCGAAACTGCTCATTTTGTTGATGATATCAATGACTTCCGAATAGGCTAAATTATAACCATTAAAAAGATCTTTAATAAAAAGCAACTTCTCGTTTAAACTAATGGCTTGTTTCAAATCCGCAATCGGTGCTTTCACAGGTTCATTGTTTTTTGCGTTTGTTTTGGCAAGCAAATCGTTTAAACTTGGTGCTGGCTTAATCACTCCAGGTTGCGGAATAGGTTTTACAGGAACAGCTTCAGGTATGAATATGGGGCGCTCCTCTTCCACCGGAGGCGAAATAATGGGATCATCCAGTTTAACATCCTTTAGTGCGTCAATAGGCTGATTAGTAGCAAAAGTTAAGGGTTCTTCCTCCTTAGCTGCTATTACAGGTTCTTCAACTTTGGTCAAAACAGGCTCTTCCTTAGCAGGTACTTCAGGTGCTTCTTCATGTGGGATCAAAAAAGGCTCAGGACCAATTTCATCTTCTTCAGTTTGCAATGGCTCCTCTTGAACCCCTAAGGTAGCTTCCTTATCATGAATAATCTTTTTACGTGCCAAAATTTCTGCTTCTTCCTTGCTTAGTGGGCGATCAAAAATTTCGTCAACAGATCCATGCGCAACCGGATTTGCCTCATAATCAAACTGATCATTTTTATGATGTGTATTCAGCACAAATTCGAAAGTATGGTCATCCTGGTCAGGCTTAAAGAAATCCTTATTCAAAAGTGAGGCAGCCTTTTCCTCTTCAATCATTTCATCATCAAGCACTTCTTGTTCTGGCTTTACATCTACACGTTCTTCCTCTTCCTGAGCAGTTACCACTTCTTCCAGCTCCTGGGGATCGAAGCAATCATCATCTTCTGCATAACTTTTTTCAGCTTCTGGCAAGATAATGGTATTCTGTTCGGCCAGTAAAGTATGGTTTCCAGCTTCAGCTGGTTTATGTTCTACTACAGCATTTAATTTTTTGACGATATTAACATGATCAGAAAGGAAATGGGCATTGGCCAGAAAAAGCTCCAGTTCCAAATCGTTTAATTGTTGAGGGTTTTGAGCCAAAAACTGGTATTGCTCATTCAACTCTGTTAAAATATTGCCGATCTTTCTGAAAATATCTTGTTGGTTCATCATAAAATTAAAACGAATTTTTAGTCGATTTATGTTGGTAACTATGTGTTCAAAAATAAGATATAATTTTCATATTTATTTTATACCTGGTATCCTTAAGTGGGATGTTTCAGCACCTTTAATAAACATCTTTTTTGCTAAAATAGGTCATTATATATCACAAACCCAACAATATCTTTATTGTTTGCCAATGATTAACCATAATGATAAATAATTATATTTGGCTTATGGGTATAACTTATTTTAATAACTGTCGCTATCTTCTACGCATTGGGTAGGCATGGAAGAGATACCTGGTTTGGTTTTGGCGGCTCCATACTATTGGGGATACTTACTACACCCCTTATTTCATTTATCATAATTTCCTTTTTCTTTAAAAAGCATTATTAAAAATTTAATCCAACTTCACCCAAAAGAATTTCAGATCTTTATTGCGGAAACAATTAAAATTTTAACCAATCATGTTGGTAACTAAGTAGCCAAAAATCATGCATAATTCTCATATTTGTTCGGTTTAAAATTATAGATCGGACTAAGGGAAATAAAAAGCAGCATGTTATTTAGCGAACAAAATTTTAGGAGAAGGGGCGAATTTTCAGGAAGTGTAGAAGTAGTATGTGGCTCTATGTTTTCTGGTAAAACGGAAGAACTGATCAGGAGGCTAAAGCGGGCACAGATTGCTAAACTCAATGTCGAAATTTTTAAACCCCGTACCGATACCCGCTATCATGAAACAGCTGTGGTTTCGCACGATTTAAATTCGATCAACTCTACACCTGTAGATAGTGCCTCTGCTATTCTACTATTGGGCACCAATACCCAGGTGGTGGGTATAGATGAAGCACAGTTTTTTGATGATGAATTGCCTGAGGTGTGCAACAAACTGGCCCTTAAAGGCATACGTGTTATCGTTGCTGGCTTAGATATGGATTTTACAGGCAAGCCTTTTGGTCCTATGCCAGCTTTAATGGCCATTGCCGAACATGTAACCAAAGTAAACGCGGTTTGTGTTTGCTGTGGTAACCCTGCACTATATAGTTACCGCACAGTTGCTGATGAAGCTACAGTTTTATTGGGCGAAAAGGAAAGTTACGAGCCACGCTGCAGGGCCTGTTATAATCTGGACAAAGGTTAGCCATAATTGATTAATCTGTATCTTTAAGCCAGTTAATTACCGATATGGATAAACAAGCTCAACTGAAAGCATTTAGAAATGGTATTGCCCAATTTGTAACGTTTAACGATACAGAATGGGAAGTTTTTACTCAGTACCTTAGTTTTTCCAGCTTAAGCAAAAAAGAACATTTTGCAGTTGAAGGAAAAGTATGCGACTACATGTGCTTTATTACCCGTGGCGCCGTTCGTTACTACCATATTAAAGATGGGCAGGAAATAACCGGATATTTTAGCTTTGAAAATGAGTGGATGAGTGCTTATAAAAGTTTCCTGAAACGCACGCACAATACCAACTATATTCAGGCACTTGAAGAAACAGCATTGGTCATGATCTCCTATCAAAATCTTCAGCAAATGTTAAATCACCCGCTATTGGCTTTAAAAATGGAGCGTTTTGGTCGTTTAATTGCTGAATATTACATCTGCTGTTACGAAGACCGCGTAACCGCCTTTATTACGCAAACACCTGAAGAGCGTTACATTATACTCGAAAAAACGGCGAAAGACATCTTCCAGCGCATCCCACAGCATTTTATTGCCAACTTTTTAGGCATCACGCCTGTCTCACTTTCCCGTATCCGTAAAAGAACACTTTTGCAATAAAAGCGTGTACAACTTTTTAGCAAATGAGCTATAGAAGTTCTCATTGCTGAATAATCCAAAATCCTTATCTTTTGTTAACGTTTTCATCGTTCCATGTCGCATAACTTTGAACCAATCAAAAAGCAAAGATATGCATACGATACTTGGCGCCGGCGGACCAATAGCAAACGCACTTACTAAAGAATTAATCCATGCTAACGAAACCATTAGATTAGTTAGCCGAAAACCAGTAGCCACAAACAACCCAAAAGTAAGCTGGGTTAAGGCTGATTTATTAAATGAAACTGAACTTCTCGCAGCAGCCGAAGGTTCGAAGGTAATCTACCTCTGTGCTGGTCTGGTTTACGACATTAAAATATGGCAACAACAATGGCCGGTTATTATTAAAAATGTAATTAACTTAACTAAACACACCGGAGCAAGGTTAATTTTTTTTGATAATGTTTATATGTATGGCCTGGTAAATGGCCCTATGACAGAAGATACGCCTTACCGTCCAAGCAGTTTAAAAGGAGAAGTGAGGGCAAAGTTAGCTGAACAATTAATGAGCGCAGCTAGAATGGGAGAAATAAACGTCACCATTGCCCGTGCTGCAGATTTTTATGGAGCAGATTCCATGAACAGCTTTTTCGATATGATGGTACTTGATAAGTTTGCCAAAAAAGAAAAAGCGCAATGGATCGGAAACCCAGATACCCTACACAGTTTTACCTATATTGAAGATGCAGCAAAAGCTTTATTCCTGTTGGGACAAACTCCCGATTCGGGCAATCAGATCTGGCACCTGCCCACTGCCGCTCCTATGAAAGGAAAAGCTTTTATAGAAATGGCTGCCAAGATTTATGAAACCAAACCTCAATACCTAAGGATTAATAAACTGATGCTACGCCTGGTCGGTTTATTTAAAAGCGTAGTTGCCGGTACCGTAGAAATGTACTACCAGTATAAACATGACTATCATTTTGATTCGAGCAGATTTGAAAAGGCGTTCAACTTTAAGCCTACTCCTTATTATGATGGAATTTTAAAACTATCAAAAACGATGTATAAGAAACAGAATTAATGCAAGTAGGTGCTAATTATAACGCTAACTGCCTATCTTTAGCGCAAATGATTCAAGATATTATAAAGGGTAGCAATATTAAAACCGTATCGATTTTGGGCTGCGGTTGGTTTGGCTTGGCTTTAGCCAAAAAACTGATCGGATTAAATTATACGGTTAAAGGTTCTACCACCAGTCAGGATAAACTACCTATCCTTCAAGCGGAGCAGATAAAACCCTTTATCGTTAATTTTACGGCAGAATCGGTTGTTGCCAATGCTACTTTTTTTGAAGCTGATGTGCTGTTTATCTGTATTCCGCCTAAGCGCAACTCTGCTGAACTACTTGACTATCCAAATAAGATCAATTCTATTCTGGCCGCAGCTGAAAAAAAATCAAAACATGTGGTATTGATCAGTTCAACGAGTGTTTATGCTGATGACAATAAAATAGTAAATGAAAACAGCGAAACCATTCCGGATACGGATTCAGGAAAGGTTGTTTTAGCTGCCGAAATGTTATTTAAAGAACAATTTCCGGAAAATCACACGATCATCCGCTTTGCGGGTTTGATTGGCCCAGACCGTAACCCAGGTAGATTTTTTGCCGGAAAAACCAACGTTCCGAATGGTTTGGCTCCGGTAAACCTCATTCATCAGGCAGATGCTGCAGGCATTGCGGTAAAACTTTTGGAAAAACAGGCATTCGGACAAACATACAATGCCTGCTCTCCAAACCATCCTGCAAAAATGGATTTCTATGTGGAGGCGGCCAAAACATCGGGCTTAGCTATCCCTGAATTTATTTCCGAAAAGAAAAACTGGAAGATTGTAGAGAGTTTGAATGTGCCTGAATTTTTGGGGTATGAATTTGAAATTTGGATTTGAAAATACGTTTATACGTCATTGCGAGGAGGAACGACGAAGCAATCTGTCCTGCTAGCGATCTATGCTCTGTAAAGATTGCTTCGTCGGCCGAAATGGCCTTCTCGCAATGACGAATCCCATGATTAACTCAACAGGCCCAAAAGCTCTTTCTTAGTTAAATTTTTAAAGAAACTACCCTCCGTTTGGATCAGATTCTTAACCAAATCCTTTTTAGTCGCCTGAAGTTTCATAATCTTTTCTTCAATAGTATCAGGACAGATTAAACGGACGGCCATAACATTTTTATGCTGGCCTATCCGGTATGCTCTATCGATAGCTTGGTTTTCTACTGCAGGGTTCCACCATGGGTCAACCAGATAAACATAATCGGCTTCAGTTAGATTTAGCCCGGTACCACCGGCTTTTAAACTGATCAGAAAAACCGGAATGTCTTCATTCTCCTGAAAAGAGCTAACTGCTTCAGCTCTTTTTCGCGTTTGTCCGGTAAGGTATTCATACCTGATTCCTTTATCTTCCAATTGCTTTTTAATCAGATCGAGCATGGTTACAAACTGAGAAAAAACAAGAATTTTATGTCTTCCGGCCTTACTTTCGATCTGCTCCATCAGCACATCAATTTTTGAGGAAGCCTGCACATAAGATTTTCCATCGGCCAGTAAAGCTGCCGAATTGCAGATCTGCCTTAAGGTGGTGATGCTTTTCAATACATGCATCGAACTTTTAGGCAGTTCATCTTCCTGTTTACCCAAAATGTAATCCTGGATTTCCTTTTTATTGGCTTCATATACTTCGCGCTGCTCTTCACCCATTTCGCAATACAGCACAATTTCAGTTTTATCCGGAAGCTCTTTCGCAACCTGTTCTTTCGTTCTGCGTAGAATAAACGGCCTTATTTTTTTCTGGAGTTCCTCTGCTCTTTTACTATCTTTAAACTGATCGATCGGGGTAGAATATAAATCGGCAAACTGTTGTTTACTTCCAAACAAACCCGGGCAGGCAAATGACAATTGCCCGTATAAATCAAAGGTATTATTCTCGATCGGCGTTCCCGTCATTACCACTTTATTACGGGATTGCAACATCCTAACCGCTTTATAACGCTGCGAATCCGGGTTCTTAATCAGTTGCGATTCATCCAAAAAGATATAATTAAAGCGATAATCCTTTAGGAAACGGATATCAGAAAGCAAAGTTCCGTATGAGGTTAAAATAATTTCATAATCATCAAAAGTCTCCGTGGTTTTCGTCCTTTCGCCAGCATAAATGATTTTCACTTTTATTGATGGTGCAAACTTCTTTACTTCTGCTTTCCAATTAAATATCAGAGAGGCGGGTACGACCACCAGATTGGTATTGTGTTTAACTTTTTCACGCTGTGATAAAATGAAAGCCAAAACCTGAATGGTTTTACCCAATCCCATATCATCGGCCAAACAGGCACCAAAGTTAAAGTCATCTAAAAAGTTGAGCCAGTTTAAACCATCTTTCTGGTAATGACGTAAGCTTGCGGTTAAACCTTTTGGCACCTCAACCTCCTGGATGGAATTGCTTCCTTCAAATTTCTGCTTATACAGTATTAATTCATTTTTAACTTCCCCATCCAACAGGGCATCCTCGTAAAGCTCATTTATTGAAGCAAACTTAATTTTTGGTGTGAGAATGGCATCTTCCGTTACTTCACCAGCGCTGAAATAAGCTGCAAATTTCTCTATCCATTCATGTGGCAGTATGCCTTGGGTTCCGTCATCAAGTGTTACAAACTTACTTTTGTTTCTGATCGATTTATGGAGGTATTTAAGTGCCACCTGTTTTTTGCCAAACTTCACTTTTACTTTGGTTTCGAACCAATCTGTTCCGCTTAACACCTCAATATTAATTTTAGCCTTAAATTCACTCAGTTTATTGTTTTTGAGTTGATTGAACCCTAAAATATGAATACCTTTATTCCTCCATTCTTCAAAAGCGTTAAGGAACCAGGTTTCTTCCATAAAACGTTTGCGGTGCAGATAAAAAGAATCATTGGTTTCCTGCTCGTAGAAATATGGATGCTGCTTCAAAACGTTCCCAATAAACTGCAGCTCGGCCGCTTCATCACGTTGCAAGGTAAAGAGATTGCCTAATTTATCCTGTGCCTGAATCTGCTTTTTAGAGAGTACTGGAATTTCCAGGTTTCCATAACGCATTACCGGTGTAAGGAGAATATAATCTTCAGATTCTGAAAGGTAAATCAATTGTTCGTTTTCGAGATCAAAACCTTTTTCTTCAATCTGATTTTTGGTGGCGGGCTTTAAATAAGAATAATCCACGCGGATACTTCCTTCTAAAGGCACCAGAATAATTTTTTGAAACTCCAGATATTTTGTTTTGTGCAGGATAAGCCTGTTACTCTGTTTTTTGAAAAAACCGATTACCCGCAAAAAATCTAGTCTGCCAATTAAATAAAGTTGATGGTGTAGTTTTACAAAATACTGATGAACCAATACCAGGCTATCCAACTCGTAAGATTTTCCCTCAATAATTAACCTGCCCGTAATTTCGTAATAATCATCACGTTGGTTCACCGAAAGATGTAAATCCACTTCTAGCAAATATGCCTCAACTGCGCTGATGGTATTGGCCTGAATCGTCCCGGACTGCTTACCATTCTGTAGATAAAAAGGAATCTTTAGTGGATTTTTAACAATCGATTTCAAAGCTTCAATTTCTACCTCGCTTTGTTCTTGATTATAATGCTGCTGAAAAGTGGTTATGCCACTATAAAACTTTAACTGGTCAAGATCGCTGGTTTTGAACAGCAAATCGGCCGGATTAATTCCTTTAAGAGGATTTTTGACCTTACCACTTTTGGTGGTGTTGGCTTCAAATAATTCTACAATTAAATTATTATAATAGCGATGCTGACCAAAAACCAGAATCATTTTGTCGGAATCGCTTTTGATTGGGACTTTTGCCTTGTATTTACTTGCAGGCAATAAAAGTTCCTGTAGATTTTGCTGAACTTCTTTGTTGAAAGGCTGAAGTGAGTCCATTTTGGGCCTGATGGCAACCTGACAGTTTTCATAACGGAGATTGAACAGGAGATCAAGATTCGCTTCTTTTTCTAGTCCGTAATCGATTGCAATTTTGGCAAGCTTTTGTTGCCGCAGGTTACTGTCGAAAAAAATGAGCAGCTCCTGCCTTTGAAGGATGTTATACAAAACCCTCGCCTGGTGCTCACAGAGCTTATGCTTAGGTGTAGTACATCTGCAGGAGAGTTTTACAGTATTTTCATTTTGCTGAACCTGGACAATCGGAAAAGGTTGTCCAGAAGCCTCATCACTAAAGGCGGCAAAATCAATCTCAATCTGTTCCGGATGAACCTGATAAAATCCTTTAACATCGGTATGGACTATTCCACTTAAATGTTTAAGGATCACAATCTGGCTCAGATCTTTCAGATTGAAATCCTTTAAAATATAGTCATAAGGATTTTGTTCTGCTACCGGATGTGCTGTTACCTGTTCACTCATTTAAAACCAAAAGCTAAGGTGATAAAAGTAATCATTAACAAGCTTTAGCTAAAATCACTTTTTAGCTTTTTATTCACAATCAAAGATTTAATATTGTTGAAGTTAAGTATTGGCACCGTCACCTTGATCCGATTACTAATGATGTAGCAATGCGGAATGGGCATCTATAAAACATATTTAACAGATTCCTGATTATGCTCGAAATGGTCGATTGGTATTCGCTACAACGATTTGCGTAGGTTCAGATAGAAAGGAACCTCTACTTTTTCAGTCTTACCGCTTAATACAAACTCAGCAGCCTGAACACCGAGCTCGCTAAAATCGGTCGAAATGGTGGTAATACCATCCAGTATGATCTTCTTTAAAGGTGTTTCATTATAGGAAATTACCCCAACATCTTTCCCGATTCTGAGTTTCTGTGCAATTAAGCGTTCAATCAGTGTCACCAGATCATCTTCCATTAGGTTAATGTATACATCACCTGGACTAATTTCCTCGTCTTTGATGTTATGAATTACCTTATGATCAAAAGCATACTGCTGGCAAAACCGGTAAAAACCGGTGAGTATTTCGTGCGGGAAATAACTGTTTTTTGGAAAAATAATTTTCAAGGTTCGGTAATGCGAAAGGCGGTCTAAAGCCTGTTCTAAAGCGGCATAAATATCCAGAGCGAAATTTTCATAGGCCGCAGCATAATCGCCCGTTATACCAGGTAGCAGTTTATCAAGGATAATGAGTTTTTCTTTTGGTATGGTATTGATAATTTCATGCGCATTTTCTCCGCCTTCCAAAAAATGCGGAATGATTACGAAGTGTGAATAATCATCACGTTTGGCCACGATCATTTTTTTAAACAGCGCAAAATCATTGTTGTAGATATAAAAATCAACGGCAGCACGCTCACCCAGGGTTTTGGTAAAAGAATCGTAAATAATCTTTTTGTGTGTGCTGAGTTTATTAAAAAGCAGACAAACCTTTAATTTACGGGAAAAATCGGTATTGACAATAAAATAACCCTTGCCAGGTACAGAATCTACTACGCCAAGTTTCTTCAGGTTACGGTAGCCTTTTTCAGCAGTATCTCTTGATATTTCCAGGCTAAAACTCAATTCATTTATAGAGGGCAACAAACTATTTTTAAGCAATTTACCACTTTCAATGGCCGCAAAAATGGCATTGGTTAATTGCTTATATTTTGGGGTAGACGAATATTCGTCAACATTAAGGTATGGGATTAAATCTTCTGGCTTCAAAATGGCGGTATGGATATTGCAAATTCTAAGATAAGTAAATTCCTAAACATGTGTCGTACGCTGTATCGCCGAATAATATTTTAACTGGATCATATCCGTTGGAGCAGGATTTTTGTTCCATGCATCATTTATTGCTAAAGCTGTACCTATTGCCGTAGCTTGAGAAACGGAAGAGGCATAAACCTCAATTTCGGGGATAGCGATAGCCAGAAGATGCATATATATGGCATTTTTACCGAAGCCGCCATCGACAAAAACTCTTTTCACACCAGCATTTAAAACAAGTTTTAACGAATAAACCTGCTGTTTGATGAGGTCGAAAATCAGTTGGTGATAGGCTTCCTCTGCAGTTTGGAAGAGGCTGAGATCACGAGCCGGAAACGCGGAATTTGCCGAAAACCCTTGCTGTTCGACTGAGTTTTCAGCAATTTTATTGGCCAGTCTCAAAATAACGGCAGGATTAAACTTCAAATGTTTGAACAAGTAAGCCGCACGATCGAAATGCCCTGCAATGCGCTTAAGCTGAACCTCATGCTCGTAACCAGCAAAAATTCGCGAGGCCTTAATTGCCTTACCTTTAAAGTGCATGTAACACAGGCAATCCTGTTTAAGCTCTTCGGCAGTTAAAGGTTCCTGGTTAAAAGGGTTTAAACTGATGCACCAGGTACCGGTTGAGATAAGTACAAATGGCGCGTTAAAATTGGCCAGATAAGGGATCAATGCTGCAGAACTGTCGTGCAGGCCTACTCCAACCTCAATACTTTTTCCTTCAAAATCAGTTTTCAGGCTCGAATCGGCAGGCGCAAAGGTCCCGAACTTACTATCAATCTCTTCCGCAGAAATCCACTCGTGGTATCGGTTTTTATTGAAATCCCAAAGCTGGGTATGGCAACCAATGCTGGTAATATCGGCTACAGCCTTGCCTGTAATCAAATAACTTAAATACTGAGGCAGGTGTAAAGCCCACTTCACTCTGTTAAATATTTCGGGCTTTTCATTTTTCAATCGGTACAATTGCATACCGGAATTTAAGCTACCTAAAACTGGCGAAGCGGTTTCCAACGAAACCTTCTCTTCACCTCCATATTTCACATAGAAAGAATCTTTAAGTGCTTCGGGGTACGATTTTAAGTAGTTATAAAGTGGGGTCAACGGTTCACCATTTTCATCAAGATACACAAAACTGGCCCCATAGGTAGAAAAATTAACAGCCCTAACATCAAACTCTTTTAACTGTAAAACCTGATGCAAGGAATCATAAACAGAAGAACGCAGGCTCTCGAGATTCTCGCATGGTTCTCCATCTTCATCAACAGTTTCTACAAAACGTGCAGAACGCTCGTAAACGATCTGGTAATTTTCATCGATCAGAAAGAGTTTTTTATTCGTTTTCCCAACGTCAAATATCGCAATAACAGATTTAGGCATTTCTATCTCTTTTTATAAACCGGTAGCAGTAGTTTTACCACGGTGATTCACCAAAGTATTGCGTACATTCAAGTAACGGTATAAATCGATTGGCGATAAAGCTGCACCTGCTCTTAACCTGGCTTCGGCCACTAATGCCCTTAAATCGCTACGGAAAGTATTTTGCAAAATTTCCTGTGCTTTGGCTACATCGTTATTTTGCTGTGCTTCGCTTAATGCTTTTCTATCAACCAATAGCGCTTGTGCATAGGCAATCATAATGGCTTCAACTGATTGCAATAAATCTTCTAATGGATCTTTCACATTGTGTGAAGCATCGATCATCCATCCCAGATCTCTTGCATGGTTCATGCCTTTTGCATCCATACCTTCTACCAGTTCGTTAAAAATCAAGAACAACTGGTAAGGTTTAATGCTCCCGGCAGTCAGGTCATCATCACCATATTTAGAATCGTTGAAATGGAAACCACCTAATTTTCCTTCCATCAACAATAAAGCAACAATCTGCTCAATGTTGGCATTAGGCAAATGGTGACCCAAATCAACCAGTGTGTAAGCTTTTTTACCCAGCTTGCTGGCATATAATAACGATTGACCCCAATCACCAACTGTTGTTGAATAAAAGTTAGGCTCAAAAGCCTTGTACTCTACAAACATTTTCCAATCCTCAGGCAAAGCTGAATAAATTTCTTGCAGGCTCTCTAATGTATTCTCAAAAGCCCTGCGAAAATTAAGCTGACCAGGGAAACAAGATCCATCTGCAAGCCATACGGTTAATGCTTCAGAACCCAGCGCAATACCGTGCTTAATTACTTCAATATTGTGTTCAATGGCCTGCTTACGGACATCTTTATTTACATTTTGCAGTGAACCAAATTTGTAACTATGTGCTGAACCGGGCTGATCTTGAAAGGTATTCGAATTCATGGCATCGAACTTAAGGCCATAACCCGAAGCCAGTTGCCTTAATTGTTCTGCATTTTGGGGAATATCCCAAGGAATATGAAGTGAAATAGCGCCACTTGAACCATTTAGCGCATGTAGCAGCCCCACATCTTCAATTTTTTCTTCGATATTACGCGGCTCACCACCGGCAATGGCAAAACGGCCGAAGCGTGTTCCGCCTGTACCTAATGCCCAGCTTGGAATGGCAATCTGAAAATCGACCAGTTTTTGGATTACGCTTTCGAGATCAGCATGCTCCCATTCTTCTTTTAAAAAAGCAAATTTGCGTTGATGCGCCGTTAAAAGAGAATCGTTATGTTTTTCTATTTGGTTCTGCTCAATATTCATGAGGGTATCTGGTTTTATCAGGTTAATTATTTGGGACGATGCAATCGCCATTCTCGCTCATCCCCGTTTTTACAAAGGGATTACTTCTTTTTCGATCGGGTGAGACACCAACCGATAGTCTCTACCGACGTGGTCTGTGTCCTCACAGATCACAATATCTATTAAGTTTAGGTTTATAGGGACACAGACCTGGCAATTAAATATTACCGCACAAATGCCATGGCCACACCGCCATCAACATTTAAAACATTTCCGGTTGATTTTTGCAACAAACCACCTACAAAAGCGAAACAGGCATTGGCAATATCATCTGGTAATATAATCTGGTTCAACAAGGTACGTTTTGCATAATAAGCCGGCAGTTCTTCAACCGTAACGCCGTAAGCTTTTGCACGGCCTTCGGCCCAGCCACCAGCCCATATATTGCTATCGCTAATCACGGCATCAGGGTTAACCACATTTACGCGGATATTATCGGCACCTAGTTCAGCCGCGTTTAATCTGCTTAAATGTAACTGTGCAGCTTTTGCACTGCCATAACCTGCATTATTTGGTCCACTTACCAAAGCATTCTTACTTACAATATTAATGATATCACCACCAATATCCTGCTTTTGCATCGTATTTGTTGCAGCCTGGGTTACAAAAAACTGACCTTTTACCAAAACATCATATAATAAATCCCAATCTTTTTCAGTGTGATCGGCAATGGTTTTAGAAATGGATAATCCTGCGTTATTTACCACAATATCTACCCCCCCAAATGCCAGTGCAGCGGCATCAAATGCATTTTTAATAGCTGCTTCACTGGTTACATTTAAAATAACAGTACTGTACGAATCTTTACCATATAAGCCCGCAAATTCCCTACCTGCTTCTTCCAGACGCTCGGCATTCATATCATTTAAAATCACTACGCCACCTTCTGCCACAAACTTTTTAGCAATCGCTTTACCAATACCTCCGGCGCTACCTGTAATTAGTGCAATTTTACCGGTAAGCGGTTTAGGTTTGGGCATACGCTGTAATTTTGCCTCTTCCAACAGCCAGTATTCGATATTAAAAGCTTCCTGGCGCGGCAAAGAAGTGTATGCTGAAACGGCCTCAGCCCCTTTCATCACGTTTATGGCATTGATGTAAAATTCTGCCGCAACCCTCGCCGTTTGTTTATCCTTCGAGAAAGTAAACATCCCAATACCCGGATATAAAATTACCACCGGGTTGGTATCGCGAATAGCCGGACTGTTTGGATGCTTACAGGTTTCATAATAATCAGTGTACATCGCCCTGTAAGCTTCAAAAGTAGGTGTCAAGCTAACTTTCAATGCCTTAATATCTGATAAATCGGCATCGCTGGCTAAATCTAAAACCAGGGGACTTATTTTAGTACGTAAAAAGTGATCAGGACAGCTTGTACCCATTGGTGCCAAACGATCCAAATCATTAGAATTGATGAATTCTAAAACACGGGTATCATCAGTAAAATGACCAACCATGTACTGTTTTGAAGAGCACAGCCCCCTTAGTACAGGTGCTATTGCAGCCGCTTGTTTTTTTCGTTTACCGGCTTCGGCACTTTCTATTTTCTGTCCACCGAAAACAGGCCCTTTTTTGCCATAATTCTGATGGAGGTATTCTGAACAGATTTCGATTACTTCCAGGGTATTCAGGTAACTTTCGTAAGCCGTATCACCCCAGGTAAACAAACCATGCGATCCCAGCATAATACCACGGATACCTGGATTCTCGTCTAAACACTGCTTTAACTGCAAGCCCAGTTCAAAACCCGGTTTTTTCCACTCTATCCAGCCAATCGTACCATTAAACAATTCCTGAGTAATGCGTTTACCATCTTTAGCAGCAGCAATAGCAATGGCCGCATCGGGATGCAGGTGATCAATGTGCGCAAATGGCAGAAAACCATGCAAAGGTGTATCTATTGATGGTGCTTTAGAACTCAAATCGAAAATGCAGTGGTTAAATAGTTCAACCATTTCATCTTCATATTCTACACCACGGTAAATATTTTTCAGGCTACGTAAACGATCAACATATAATGCTGCAAGCCCGTTTTTCTTTAAGGTACCTAAATCTCCTCCCGAACCTTTAACCCACATTACTTCTGTTTCTAAACCGGTAAGTGGATCCTTTTCCAATAGCTTACATGAGGTATTCCCGCCACCATAGTTGGTTAGACGTAAATCTGCGCCCAATAAATTAGAGCGATATATCAAGAGGGCAACTTCATCGCCAGCCAGTTTCTCGGCTTCCTCTTCATCCCACAGATAACTTACGTGTTTATAACTTTTCGTATTGATTGACATTCTTATATTTTTGTTTAAATTTTAATTTTTTATTGAATTACCATAACCCACGATAAACACCGAAATGATGATGGTTAAAATGCCAGCCAAAATCGTTATCAGTGTTCTACGAGATACACCTTTCCACTCTTTTAATATCAGCCCCCAAACATTTGCAATTAAAATAATAAAGGCCATATGCAATATCCATGAACTGGCTCCATTACCCATTTTACTTTCGCCCATACCATAGAAAAAAAACTGCAAAAACCAGGTGGTACCTGCCAGTGCGGAAAAAACATAGTTTTTAATCAGCGGACTCTTTGCATTGGTGTAATCGCTAAAAGTTTTATTCCTGGCGTTAAGCACCATACACCAGATAAAATTGGTAGTTAAACCGCCCCAAAGCACAACCACATAAGTAACATTATTCTGAAATAAAAAATTACCGTTTTCAGCAGGATTGGCCGCTTTCCAAATCGAGTTGGCTGCATCAGCCATTGGTTTTCCCGCTTCGATACCAAAGTTGAAGCAAGCACTTAAAATACCCGAAACAATCCCTACAAGTAAGCCAAGCCCGAATTTATATTCGGTTTTCACCTCCATACCATGCGGATCAGCAACAACAGATTTTATCTCTTTCTCTTTCATCACACCTGCTTTACCGCAGATGACGATTCCAACTATGCACACTAAAAGTCCTAACAGTACCATCCGCCCCCAATCGGTATGCAAAAACATCGTAAAAGTATCTTTACCTGTCTCTGGAAAAAAATCAAAATAGATGGAAGGTAAAATAGAGCCCAGGACCATACATAGTCCAAGAATGATGCTACTGCCCAACGACACGCCAAGATAACGAACGCCTAAACCATAGGTCAGGCCACCAATGCCCCAAAGCACGCCAAAAAAATAGGTCAGCCATAAAATGTTTGTATGGGTATCAGCAATAATTGCCGTAAAATTTGGGATGGTTAAAAAAGCAGCCAATGGAGGAACGATTAACCAGGAGAAAATTCCGCCGACAATCCAATAACTCTCCCATGCCCAACCTCTGACTTTTTTGTAAGGGATATAAAAACTTCCGGAGGCAAAACCGCCGAAAAAATGAAAAATTACACCTAAAATTGCCTGCATGTGTTGATTGTATATTTGGTTGCTCTAAAAATAGTAGATACACCAACTTTAACTGTTATGCACTGTTATGGATGAGAAATAATATTTCGGATGGAAGATGCATAATGATGATGGAAGATGTATGATGGAAGATGTACGATGGACGATGGAATTAGATAAGTCCAAAGACAGGGGTTGGGAGCAATAGTTAGTAAAAAATTAACCTTAGTGCGTTTTCCAATTAAATGAAGATTTTGGTCTGCGTTGATTACTTAAATCTGCAGGCCAAAATGGTGTTATAGTTATTAATAAATTGAAGAAGATCAGCGCAGATGATTGTTTTGGCATTGAAATATTTCTCCATTCTGCTACTCTTCAGTCGAAATGACGTTTATTTATTAATTCTCTCCACAATAGATTCAATCACGTCAACCGATCTGAGGATTTTATAATGTCCTACCTCTTCAAATGATTTAGCGTTTACTGCAGGATTTTTTTCTAAGAATTCTTTAAGAAACTGATGGGGTGAAATATGATCGGCTGGATCATAAGCCAGAAAGTGTGTTAAATCAGTACCTGGCTGATAAAGTTCCGCTAGGTTAAAGTGTTCAGCCGGAACTGAAAATTCTTTCGCAAAGTTGCTAAAAAAAATCTCCTGATCTTTTGCAACTACGCTTACCGAATGTAAGCTCTGTTCAAAGTTCTCTTTCAGCCTGATCAATGGTGCAATGCTAACGAGCAATTCAGGAGTTATCTCTAATTCCTGTAAAGCAATTACATTGGCCATGCCACCAAGTGAATGCCCGATAAGAACATCAGGCTGCACATAGTTTAAAGAAATCGCTTTTACCGAATCTGCATATAACATCAGGTTGGAAAACTCTGAAATTGAACTCCCGTTACCAGGAGCATCAAAGGCAATAATTTCCAGGTCTTCTATTTTTCGGAGTTCAATAATCAGCTCATAAAAATCTAAGGCTTTTGAGGCCCAGCCATGTGTTAGTAACACTTTGCGTTTTCCATTTCCCCAGCTAAAACAGTTAATGATCAGGTTGGCTTTGGTGAAATAGGTATCAAAAACGGGAAGGCTAAATGGTTTTGATTCGACAATAAGTTGTTCCTGATGCAGACGTAAAGGCATTTTAGGCGAGTAAAAAATAAATTCGCGCATTAAAGCAGCATCAGGCCGGGCTTGTGTTAGTTTAAGCTCACTTACGATTTGTTTTAGCCTTTTCAACGGTAACTAATCTATACTTAAACCAAATGTGATTTTAAATCAGCTGGCGAATAATTAATCGATTTCAAAGTCTTGTCATCAGATTTTCTGAACACCAGGAATAATCCGTCTACTTCTTTATAATAAGATTCGGTCCCATCTTTTTCTAAATAAAACCGGATGGTTTGCTCAGCCTCTTCTACTGTTTTACAAGCTTTGCTCATATTAGAACGGTGAACTTCGTCAAACAAAGTTTTAAATTTTCCACCCAAACCAAATTCGTGGATGGCGCCTGCCAAAACATATTGCAAATCGCAAAGGGCATCGGCAACCTCTACCAGATCGTCATTTTCTACCGCTTCCTGCAATTCTTTCAGTTCTTCTGCTAAAAGCGAAATACGCAAATTTGCCCGCTGCTTTGAAGGAATTATCGGATTTTCCAAAATGGGATGTTTAAACGTAGTGTGAAATTCTGCAACCTGATTTAGCGAATTGGTTTCTTGCATGATGGTGATTGATTTGATCTTTATGCAGCAAACTTAAAAAAAACGAAAGAAATATTGGGGAGAATTTATACACAGGTCGGTTAACCGGCTAACTTTTTAAATTGGACAACTGCAATTATGAATTGCCAAAAAATTGTTCAATTGTTGAATTGCTTAGCGATTAACTGCGAATTGCCAACTGAAAACTGATCAGAATGGTTAATTGGTTAATTGTTCAAACTAGTTAATTGAAAGATGAATCCCAGCAATTGAACAATCTAACAATTCAACAATATTTAAATCCCTAAATTAACCAGTTAACCGATTTATACAATTAACCAAACTACCCTACTTCTTCCCTTCCCTCACCACTTTAAAAAATTCTTCTTTATAAGTTTCACCAATGGGGATAGCCTGATCGTTGATATAAACTGTATTGCCGTCTATCATCTTGATCTTTTCAAGGGAAACAATATATGATTTATGGATACGGTAAAAGGGTGGCTGAGGCAGTTCGTTTTCCAGCTCGCGCAGAGCCTGATAAGTGACAACCCTTTGAGTGGCGGTATAAACCGAAACGTAGTTTTTTAAACCCTCTATATAAAGAATATCTTCATAATTAACCTTAATAAACTTGTTTTTAGTATCCCCCTTGATAAAAACAAAATCATTCCCCTGGGTTACCGGCTTTAAAGCAGCTTCCTGCTGAGCGGGCACTACGGGCATTAAAATCTGTTGTGCTTTCGTAGCAGCCTTATAAAAACGTTCATAGGAAATAGGCTTAAGCAGATAATCTACCACATCAAGATCAAACCCCTCTAAAGCGTACTCGGGGTAGGCCGTGGTTAAAATCACTTTGCATTTACCACCACAGATCTTCAAAAACTGGATCCCTGTTAACTCTGGCATCTGTATATCTAAGAAAACAAGGTCTATCTTACCCTCCTGAACCAGATTAAGTGCTTCAAAAGCATTGGTAGTGGTTCCAACCAAATCTAAAAATGGAGTTTTGCTGATAAAGCTGGCAATAATATCTGAAGCATATGATTCATCATCAACGGCAAGGCAACGGATCATGGGTTAGGGTTTAGCGGTTAGGGGTTGGCGATTAGCATGAATTAACATTAGAATAGTTTTCAATGATACAAATTATACATCAGAGATTTAAGATCAAAGTACTTTTGTAAGTATTACCGTTGTTGGAAATTAATAACTCGTGTCTTTCAGGATAGATCAGTTCTAACCTTCGGTAGATATTCACCATACCAACACCGCTGGAGTGGTCTTTCTGTGCATGACTGATCTTATTGCTCACCTCGAAACTTAATCTTTTACTCTGCACTTTCAGCTTAATGCGCACTGGCTGAGTTTCATCATTGACCACACCATGTTTAAAAGCATTTTCAACAAACGGGATTAATACCAGCGAAGCTATTTTTTGATCAGCAATTCCCTCTGTTATAAAATCGACGTAAAACTTTGGTTCAAAACGCATTTTAAAAAGTGCTACATAACTCTCTAAATATTCCACTTCCTTACTCAGACTTACTTTACCATCCGGGCTATCGTTCAAGGTATAACGCATCAGGTCTGACAAACGCAAAACAGCATTGGCCAACTGATCTGAAACGGGAATAGCCAGCGAATAAACATAATTTAAAGTATTATATAGGAAATGTGGATTGATCTGCGATTTCAAAAATGAAAGTTCGGCCTTAACCACTTCCTCCTTCAGTTTACGGTTAGCCTGTTCTGATTTAAAGCTCTGTTCAATTCCATATGCCGCAGCTGGTACTACAATAAAAGCTAAACTCCAATAAATATTATCAGATATATAGTTCCATGCCGTTACGCCATCATCATAATTATGAAAACCAAACCATTTTCTATAGAGGATCTCTTCTATTAAATACCGGAGTGATGTAAAAACGGCCATGGTAAATAAAATACCGCCGATTAACTGGGGTAATTTGTTTCTTTTCAAAAATCTTGGATATACCCATGCATAACAAATGTAGAATTCTATCACCTGTATAAAATTAATAGAAATGTTAAAAGCAGATTGTCTGAAGGTTGTGCCATCAATTAAACGACCGCCATAAAAATAGCCCAAAACAAGTAACCAGCCAAGAATATGAATAGAAATGATTTTAATTGTTTTCATAGTCCAAAACTAGACAAAGCTTTTTTCAATGCCTATTTTCTTATTCCAAACGGGCAAATAATTATCCCAACCGCTACATTTTAAGGATGAACGCCAATTATACTTTAAAAATGGATTGGGATAATATTTTAAAGGGTTGGGATCATATAATTTTTAGGGTGACGCAACCACATCATCTTTGAATCGTCAATATTAAAAACCAACACGATGATGAATCCTTTATTTAAATCCATTCTTTTTGCCCTGCTTATTTTTAATTTTCAAACTACTCTTGCTCAAAACATTAAGGTATCAGGAACCATTACCGATAAAAGAAATAAAGCCCTTGATTATGCTTCAGTAGCTTTAATCCACTTACCCGATTCTTCTTCGGTTACTTTACAGGTTACCAATCAACAAGGTGTATACGAATTCAGTAATGTTAAACCTGGCAGGTACCTCATTAAGGCCTTAATGATGGGGTTTGAAAAAAACCAGTCTGTACCATTTGAAGTAAAAGATATGGCTGTAAAAGTCCCAATAATTATACTGGCAGATCAGTCTCAAAACCTGAAAGAAGTAAATATTATATCAAAAATGCCTGTAATTGACCAAAAGGCAGACCGGGTGATTGTAAATGTAGAACAGATGAATACCGCTGGCGATAATGCATTGGAAGTAATCAGCAGGTCGCCAGGCGTAAAACTGGATAAAGACGATAACATCGTACTTAAAGGTAAAAAAGGCATTATTATAATGATTGATGGTAAGATGAGTTATATGACGGGCTTGGAACTGACCACTTACCTAAAATCATTGCCCGGATCGGTATTAAGCAAATTAGAATTAATTTCTAATCCCCCATCTTCTTTTGATGCCGCAGGTACAGCAGGCATCATTAATATCAAACTCAAAAGAAATAAAATGCAGGGATTTAACGGAAACATGAATCTGGGCGGTGGTTATGGCCGTTATGAAAAATTTTTTGGAGGTACCAACCTGAATTACAATGTCGGTAAGGTGAGTACTTATCTGCGCCTAGACGCCGGACATTATAACTCCTATAACAGATTAACCTTAAATAGAACCATTGGGGATGAGCAGTATAACCAAATTAATTTCTGGCACCCGATAACCAACAGCTTAAATTATTCTACAGGCGCCGATTATTTTATCAATGAGAAACATACCTTAGGGGTAATGGTAAAAGGCTTTACGGCTCCTGAGGAAACAAAGGTTAATAGCAATTCGGTAAATTATAATGCTGCAGGTGTAAAAATGGGCAGTACATTAATGTTCAACCCACAAAGCAATACCGAAAAAAACCATGCATTTAACCTGAACTACCGTTTTAAAACGGATACACTAGGCGGAGAATTGGGCTTTGATGCTGATTACGTGAGGTTCGATAACAGCAAAAACGAAACTTTTACCAATAATTATCTTGATGCAAACGAACAGCTGATCGGCAATCCAATCGATTTGCGTAACAAAGGGATGGGAAACGTTTCTATATATTCGATTAAGGCTGACTATAGCTTAAATTTTTCAAAAACATTAAAAATGGAAACCGGCTGGAAAAGCAGCTGGGTAGAATCGCAGAGCGATGTTCGTTTCGATTCGCTCAAAACCGCTGGCTGGATCACCGATCCCCGCAGAACCAACGCCTTTTCTTACAACGAAAACATTAATGCCGGTTATCTTTCCCTTGATCAAAATTTTAAAAACCTACAGATCAAAGCGGGTTTACGTGCTGAACAGACTTTAGGCAATGGCAGTTCTTCCGGTACCAATACCCTGATCAACCGAAAATACTGGAAGCTTTTTCCAACAGTTTTTGTATCCCTAAAACTCGACTCAAACAACCTGATAACAGCTGCATACCGTAAGAGTATTAACAGACCATCATACAGCAGCTTAAATCCGTTTACATTTTATTCAGATCCCTATACTGCCCTACAGGGGAATCCGTTACTACAGCCCTCTTACGCCAATAGTTTCGAATTGAATTATTCTATTAAAAACTTTAGGGTATTGACTTTAAGTTATTCGGTTAACAATGGTTCGATATCGGAGGTGGTTTATCAGAACAATATTACGAAAGAAAGTATTTCCAGACCAGAAAACCTGAACCGTACCACAAACTTTTACATGGCAACGGGGAATCCTTTCGATATAACCAAATGGTGGAACAACAGTACCGAAGTTTCAGCAGGATTTAACCGAACCGAATCAGCTGTACAAGGTAACGGATTTAATGCTTTCTCCTGGAACTGGTCAGTGGTTATGGATAATACCATTACTTTACCTAAAAACTATAGCTTAACCACCTATGCCTTTTACGATTCCCCATCGGTTAATGGTCTTTTTCGTAACTTAGAAAGTTATCAGCTCAATATCGGTGTTAAAAAATTATTCTGGAACAAAAATGCCACACTGGCACTAAAAGTAAACGATATTTTTAATACGAGTAAATTCAGGGCAAACCTGGAGTACAACAACATTAAAACCTACTGGCAAAATGAATGGGAAAGTCGGAGGGTGAACCTAAGTTTCACTTATAGATTCGGAAATATGAAAATTAAAACCGCCCGCAAAAGACAAACCGGAACCAGCGAAGAAGAAAACAGGGTTGGCAAAAATTAAAAAATTAAGATAAAGTGTTAATCGGTTAATGGAGGTGAATTTATTCATTTGTGCTGTTAACCGATTAACCATTTCCAACAGTAAACCAGCTACAAAACCAGTAACATCCAAATATTACAGGCGTAGTGGCCAGAATTACCCATCGGACCTGCGAGTTTTTTAAACCCAGCCTTTTCGTACATGGTGATGGCTTTGGCCAGTTCCGGAAAAGACTCCAGATAAATCTCATTATAACCAAATTGCTGAGCAGATTCTATACTCTTTTCCATCAGCATCCTACCGATGCCTTTGCCACGCGAAGCTGGAAGGGCATAAAATTTTACGAGTTCAACACAACCATCCGGCAGGCCATCTGTTGGATAAATACCGCAGCCACCAATAATAGCTCCGTCTTCTTCCGCAAGCCAGTAAGCCGATTTAGGTTGCTCAAAAAGTGTCGACAAATCGTCGGTTGTCGGATCGGTATAAACAGTACCTGGCCTGTCTACTTTAAATTCCCTTAACACCGTTCTGATCATTGAAGCTGTAGCAATATCATCTGCCGGTGTTATCTTCCTAATGGTTATGGCCATATCTTATCATTTTGTGCAAAATTAACAAACGACCAGTTGTTTTAAAATAAAAGCAAACAAAATACAACTGAATTCCATTATAACTATAAAACAGATTTATACCATGGAAAATGAAAAAGCAATGACACCAAACAGTGATCATCCCAAACCAACAGATGATGTACAACTGGAAATAGAAACCGTTACGCCTTCAACTGAAAAGGAAAAAGTTCAACCAAACGAATCCGAGCAAAAAACCAGAGAAGATGAAGTTGACGAAAAAGCAAAACCAGATGATCAGGCTGAAAAAGCAGACATGACGGAAAAACCAGTTGAAAAAAGTAAAACTGACGATGAGGAAAAACGCGATGACATTGAAACCATTACCCCAAGCGCCTAAGTTAATTTTGGTTAAACCCATATTGTGGCTGAAATAGTTTTAGTATTTTGCCGTTATGAATGATATGAAAAAGAAACTATTGCTTTTTTTGTTTACCATAAGCATTTTTGGCTGTGGCATAAATAGGCAGGCGCAGCAGATTAAAGCGCTGGAAGACTGCACCTATAAGATTACCGGAGTAAAACAGATATCGATTGCAGGCACTGATGTTAAAACATTAATGGACCAGCAAAGCTTTAGTTTAACGAGCTTGCCCGGCGTGGCGTTAGGCCTGTTAAGAAAAGATATCCCTTTAAAAGCAAACCTGAATTTAGAAATCACCAACCCATCAAGCAATTTAGCAGCGATTAACCAGTTTGAATATAAAATATTGGTTAACAACACTGATCTGGCAGAAGGTATTGTCAATCAGCCTGTAAGCATTGCACAAGGTCAAACCGTTACAGTTCCGGTACAGTTAGTGAGCAATATCTACGGATTGATTTCTAATGGTAACGTTTTTAATGATATTATCAAGGCGGCAAAAAAAGGATCATCATCAAAAGATGAAAAATTAGGGTTATTGACCATAAAAATAAAACCAACCTTTATGCTGGGCAATACACCTGTTAAATATCCGGGTTATATTACGATTAATAAAGATATCAGCAGTAAAATACTGTTATAAATAAGCATTAGTATAACAAAAATTAGAATATTGTAATAAGAATAGTGTCATCCTTAGCTTGTCGAAGGACTTTCGATCATGTTATCAAAAGTGTTTCGACAGGCTCAACGTGACATTTTATTTTACAAAACCCACTTATGCTCATGAAAAAGCTTCATTAAAATCTCTTATGAGGTGTCATTACCATTCCCTTAAAACCATTGGGATCCAGTTTTTCATCCAGCTCCCTTAATTGAGCTATAGATAATTTTGGTACTGCTGTGGTTGATGTACTCAAACTGGATGTTTTTTTCACGGTAGTTACAAAATTACCATTCTTAGCATATGTCAATGCGTAATTCAGCAAGGTCTCGGTTTCATCGCCCCATGTTTTGCTTAAATCCTCTGGCGATTCTTTATCAACTGTAAGGCCAGAATAATAACCGCCAATACCAAGTTTGTTTTTGGTTTCAAACTCAGGAATATACATATCTACCTTATCTATTCTGATGGGGAAGAAACCCACAGGCTTACCATACGTTGTTCTGCCAATTAACTTGACATCCATTACCGGTTTTAAGCTATTAATGGTTAGCTCGCTGGCAGATGCAGTTGCGCCCGTTACAATAAAATAAACCCTGTTTAATGTTAAGCCGCCAGATTTTGCAAATTTCTCTACATTATCGGCTGCTGTTGGCGAATAATTTAAATCTACATAAGTAGCATACTTTCCATTTACGCCCGTAGTAAAAGTCTGTAATTTACCCGCATCGTCTAATAAGGGCTGGTGTGCCAAAACAGAGGTTTTACGTTGGGCAGTAGTAATGTTTTGCAGGTAATTGTTGTAATAAGAAGTAAACATCGTATTACCGTTTTCTCCTGCCGGGGCCATCAGATTGATCATTTCAATAGCTGTTGAAACATAGCCCCCGCCATTATAGCGTAAATCAACAACTACTTCACTAACGCCCTGGGTTGCAAAATTAGAAAAAACTGCACTTATTGCGGAAGAAGCATTATTGGTAAAACTATTAAATACGATGTAACCCACTTTTTTCGTACCAACTGTATAAACATTTGTAAACAATATCGGGTTAACCGTGTATATGCCGCTAGATATAACGGCTGTTTTAGGGTTACCGGCAAGATCGTTAAAAGCTAAAGTAACCGTAGCATTTGTACCAAAAATTGCGTTATTTAAAAAATTAACTGCGCCAGGGTAAGTCAGATCGGTTCTTCCGTTCACACTGGTTATTCTACAGCCACGCGTTAAACCCTGCAGTGCGGCAGGTGAGTTTGGATAAACATATTTCACCATCAGATCTGTGGTACTATTGTAGTAGTACTGAACAGAAAAACCATAATCATTGGCAGAACCGTTTACATCGGCTTTAAGCGACCCTGTTTTTCCTGTTGTAGCTGCCGTGTAATCGAAGAACGAATATTTAGGTTCACCAGAAGTACTCACATATTCATATGGCTTTCCTGTTGCCGGATCCAAGGAATACTGTGTCATGGCGTATAGTTCTGCTTCATTCGAACTAAATCTCCTTGGGTTAAATACTTCATAGGTGGGCAGCGAAGTATTCCAGTAATAAAGCTCTTTTCCGTATAAAAAAATAGAATCTTTGGTCAGTTCATCCCGCGTTCCGCTGGGCGTTGTTACAACAGGCGGGACTTCGGTTTCAGGTACTGTATTGCTCTTTTTGCAGCCGCTGATCGCCCCAAAACTTAAAAAACCCAGTGTTACCAGGTAAATGAATTTCTTATTTCTCATAGAAATTATTGTAGTATAATGTTCAATATACGTATCAGGCAATGGTAAAGTTGTTTGAAAATAAAGTTTTATCTATTCTAAACTCAATCACATTCTAATATGGCATGCCTATGCCTGCATAATGAAGTACGTAAATCTACCGATTAAATTACTTTTCATTGTAATATTTATTAAATTTCAAAAGATATTTTAAAAAGTATCCGGATGTTAACCCTTATGCCCCCATAAATTGTCGCCTTTACACCGCTTTAATCAATCAGATCATTTGCAAATTTGTTATAACAAATTAATAATCAACAACATTAATATAGTTCCTAATTAATTTTAGTGAAGAATAACGGTAACTTAAATTCAACCTCATGGAAAAAATTAAATTTAAAACTACAATTAACGCTCCAGGAGAGAAAGTTTGGGATGTGCTTTTTGGTGTAAAAACTTACCCTGAATGGACTGCGGTATTTGCTGAAGGATCGCAGGTGGAAACCGACTGGAAAAAAGGAAGCAGGGCAATTTTTGGTGATGGGAAAGGAAATGGCATGGTTGCGGTGATCCACGAAAATATACCCGGTCAATACCTGTCCATCAAACATATTGGCGAAATTAAAGATGGCCAAGAAGAACTGCATAAATGGGGCGAATCCTTCGAAAACTATACCTTAAATGAAAAAGGCGGAGAAACCGAACTACTGATTGATATGGATATCGTTAAAGAATGGACAGCATATTTTCAGGAAACGTGGCCCAAAGCTTTAGCTAAAGTGAAAGAAATTGCCGAAAATAAATAACATGCTGAAACATAAGACTTAAGAATCTTATTAAACCAAAAAAGCCTTTCATTGCTGAAAGGCTTTTGGAAGTGGTGCCACCTGGATTCGAACCAGGGACACAAGGATTTTCAGTCCTTTGCTCTACCGACTGAGCTATGGCACCATCCGTTTGGGTTTGCAAATGTAGTGTTCTTTTTCTCAAATCCAAAAAAGGATTTCAGTTTTTTTTCTATCAATGCAGCGATAACCTGTCAACTTTTTGATAAGCAGAAAGATCCATTATTTTTTTTTTTTAAACTATTTGTATAAGACACCTACTGGTTCCACTAAACACCGAGCATTTTAAAAAACAGCCTGAAAACCAAAAAAGCCTCTCATTACTGAAAGGCTTTTGGAAGTGGTGCCACCTGGATTCGAACCAGGGACACAAGGATTTTCAGTCCTTTGCTCTACCGACTGAGCTATGGCACCATCCGTTTGGGTTTGCAAATGTAGTGTTCTTTTTTCAAAAGCAAAATTTTTTTTTGATTATTTCATTGTAACGCTGATTATCAATTAATTAATTTTTTATTTTTCAAAAAGCACTTCACCATCGTTTCTTAGAATGAATACAAACAAATATTTTTTATTATTTTTTTATGCATGCATAGCAATTTATTTGGATTAATATCCTATTTTAGCATGACAATCTAATATTGCATGGTAGCACAGATCCTTTTTCTAGTACTTACACTTGCAGCAATTGCGCTGTTTACAGTTAACCTGCGTAAAATAATTCGCAATATCCGCTTAGGCAAACCGGTAAATCGACAAGATCAACCGCAAAAAAGATTAATGACCATGATCCGGGTGGCATTCGGGCAATCTAAAATGGTTGTTCGCCCTATCCCGGCCTTTCTCCACTTTTTTGTTTACATCGGCTTTGTCATTATCAACATCGAAGTTTTGGAAATCATGATTGATGGATTATTTGGCACACACCGTATTTTTAATGGCCTGGGCGGCTTGTATAACTTCCTGATCGGCTCTTTCGAAATCCTGGCCCTTACGGTTTGGGTTTCCTGTGCTATTTTCCTAGTCCGAAGGAACATTCTAAAACTTAAACGCTTTAGTGGTGTAGAGATGAAAAGCTGGCCAAAGTCTGATGCCAACTATATCCTCATCACTGAGATTTTGTTAATGAGTGCTTTTTTGTTTATGAATGCAGCAGACGCAAAACTCCAGCTTATGGGCGCCAGCCATTATGTTACTGCTGGTGCATTTCCGGTAAGCCAGTATTTGATGAACATTTTGCCAGCATCAGAAAGTGCCCTGGTCATGATAGAACGCAGCTGTTGGTGGTTTCACATTATAGGTATCCTGGCCTTCCTAAATTACCTGCCTTATTCAAAACATTTCCATATTCTTTTTGCCTTTCCAAACACCTATTTTTCCAATCTGGAACCTAAGGGGGAGTTTACCAATATGGCTTCGGTTACCAATGAGGTAAAAGCAATGCTCGATCCTTCTTTTGTACCAGCAGAAACAGAAGCAGGTAAATTTGGTGCAAAAGACGTAACCGATTTAAGTTGGGTTAACCTGATGAATGCTTATACCTGCACTGAATGTGGAAGATGTACTTCGGTATGCCCTGCAAATATTACGGGCAAACTTTTATCGCCAAGAAAAATTATGATGGATACCCGCGACCGGATCACCGAAGTGGGCCAGAACATTGATAAACACGGCGCAGAACACCAGGACGGAAAATCTTTATTGGACGATTACATCAGCAGGGAAGAAATCTGGGCCTGCACCAGCTGCAATGCCTGTGTTGAAGCCTGTCCGGTAAATATCGATCCCTTACAGATTATTATGGAGCTTCGCCGTTTTGCCGTGATGGAAGAATCGCAGGCACCAGGCAGTATTAATGCGATGCTGGGCAATATCGAAAATAACCAGGCCCCTTGGAAATATTCTCCGACCGATCGTTTTAACTGGGCGCAGGAGAATTAGCAGTTTTCAGTTGGCAATAAATTAAATAATTACATGAAGTCTTGACACCCGATACTTCATACTTGATACTAGATAATAGACAAATGGAATTTAAAGTCCCTACTATGGCCGAGTTAATGGCCGCAGGTGAAGAACCAGAAATATTATTTTGGGTAGGCTGTGCCGGAAGTTATGATGAAAGAGCGCAGAAAATTACCCGCGACATTTGCAAGATCTTGCATCATGTAGGCATTAAATATGCGGTTTTAGGAACAGAAGAGAGTTGTACCGGTGATCCCGCGAAAAGGGCTGGTAATGAATTTCTTTTCCAAATGCAGGCCATTGCAAATATTGAGGTATTGAATGCTTATAACATCAAAAAAATTGTTACCGGCTGCCCACACTGCTTTAACACCATTAAAAATGAATATCCAGGTTTGGGTGGCAGCTACGAAGTGATCCACCATACACAATTGATACAGGATTTAATTAACGAGGGCAAACTGAAAGCCGAAGGTGGTGAAAGTTTCAAAGGCAAAAAAATTACTTACCACGATCCATGTTACCTGGGCCGGGGGAATGGAATTTACGAAGCGCCCAGAAAAGCTTTAGAGGTACTTGATGCGCAGCTTGTAGAAATGAAACGCTGCAAAAGTAATGGCTTATGTTGCGGTGCCGGCGGCGCGCAGATGTTTAAAGAACCAGAAAAGGGAAATAAAGATATCAACGTAGAACGTATTGATGAGGCTTTAGAAACCAATCCACAATTTATTGCAGCAGGCTGCCCATTTTGTATGACAATGCTGAGCGATGGCATCAAACTAAAAGATAAAGAACAGGAAGTTAAAGTGCTTGATATTGCTGAGATTACAGCAAGGGCAAACGGTCTGTAACGATCGTTTTAAACTCACTTAATAAAAGTGGTATCATAAGCGTTATTTGCGCTTCAATCTGTCAGGTTGAGCTAAGCCTGTACTGAGCTTGACGAATGTATCGAAACGCTTTAATCTGTAGCTAAACAGCGCTTTCGATAAGCTACCAATAACAAATGTCTTAGAAATTTCGTCATTGCGAGAAGGAACGACGAAGCAATCTTTGCAGCAAGGATCGCCAGCATGAAAGATTGCTTCGTAGGCTGAAAAAGCCTTCTCGCAATGACGATTGTTGAGTAGATCAATATAGTTGAATGCTCCTGTAACCATATTAATCTTCAATATCATAAATCCCCCATCTGGATAACAAATCGAGATGAATGATACAACCTCTTTTATAAACTTACAGTTATAATTTGCTATACCGCATCAGATAAGGAAGTGAACGTAAAATCCCGTATCCTCAATGGCGGCAACAGATAGTTTGCTTCCGATTCAGCACTTACTGTTCTTTCGGCTATTCCGATCTCATCCAGGTTATTCAGCATAATAATCGGACTTTCATTGAAACGAAAATTCTTGACCGGAAACTTGATTTCTCCATTTTCGATATAAAAAGTGCCATCTCTGGTTAGCCCGGTTAATAACAAGGTTTGTGGATCTACCGTACGGATATACCATAAACGCGTAACCAATATGCCTTTTTCTGTTCCCTTGATCAATTCTTCCAAGGTTTTTGTTCCACCTTGCATAATAACACCTCCTGGACTTGGTATGGACTTAATTCCGGTTTTCTGTGCCCAGTATCTCGAACTGTATAAATTTTTTACTACTCCTTTTTCTATCCAGTTTACTTTCTCCTGGGGCCGCCCGTCTCCAGCCCATGTAGATGTTGGCAGCTCTGGGTTCCAGGGATCTGAATAAATATTCACCCGCTCATCCACCAACTGTTCCCCTAACTTTGTTTTCCCACCGGTTTTACTCATAAAACTCCTACCCTCATCTGCCTGCCGGGCATCCAAAGAGTAGAATAAATCTTCTAACATTACCGCTACAGCAGTTGGTTCTAAAATAACAGTATACTTACCTGGTTCTATTGCTTTCGCTGTTACCGACGACATTGCTTTCTTTGCTGCTATAGCCGTATCGGCCTTTGCATTCAGCTTACTGAAATCGTTATATCCCCTTGTAGCATAACCTGAGCCTTTGCCATCATCAGTCCTCACCGTAATATTAAAAGCAACGTCAGTTGAAGTATTATAGGCAAATAAACCCTTACTGTTCATTATTGCCGAGCAACCCACGCTGTTCGACAAAAAACCTGCAGCATTCAGTTTGTTATCCATAGCCTGTTTTAAACTGGCCTGTACGGCATCGGCTCTATCCTTTGGCGTAACAGCCGCAGTAGCAGGAGAAAATGTGGGTGAATCGGGACCATATTCCTGAGGCCCGAGAAAAGGCATAAATTCAGGGTTTTCCGGTGCAAGCTGCGCAAGTTCTTCCGCCCTGCGCACTACTTTTTCTAATGAAACATCATCAAATTCGTTGATGGTTGCTGTACCCAGCTTTTTCCCGAAGGCTGCACTCACCACCAAACTATTGGCACTAATACCACCACTGGTAGAAACCGCGTTTCTGGCATACCTCAGGTTGCCGCTATCTGAACAATTTAAATTTACTTCACATTGTTCTGCTTTAGAGTAAGAAAGTACTTTGGTCAAAAGTGCCCTTGCTTCTGCTTTGGTTAAGATTGGCATAATTTCTATCAGATTTTTCTTGCGGTATTGATTACATTAACTTTATTAAAACGCGTGGTTGCCGATCCGTGAGATACAGCACTTACCTGTCCAGGCTGGCCCTTACCATCAAAGAACGAGCCGCCCAGGCGGTAATCGCTCTGATCGCAAATGGCCACACAAGAATTCCAGAATTCCTGCGTATTGGCCTGATAAGCCACATCTTTAAGCATGCCAACAATTTTGCCGGCTTTAATTTCGTAATAAAGCTGACCGCCGAACTGAAAATTATAACGTTGCTGATCGATAGAAAAAGATCCGTCGCCAACAATGTAAATACCTTTTTCCACATTTTTGATCTGATCGGCTATACTCAATTTAACCTTACCTGGTTGTAATGAAATATTGGCCATACGCTGAAACTGAACACTGCTCCAGTTATCGGCATAACAACATCCCTGCGACGCATTTAAGCCTAATATATGTGCCTGATCTCTGATCGCCTGGTAATTCACCAGGATACCGTCTTTAATGATATCCCATTTTCCACATTTCACCCCTTCATCATCATAACCAACAGCGCCTAAAGAGCCTACTTCGGTCTTATCTGCGGTGATATTCACTTCTTTACTGCCGTAATTAAATTTTTTAGATTCCCATTTATCCAAAGTCAGGAAACTGGTTCCTGCATAATTGGCTTCATAGCCCAATACACGGTCGAGCTCTGTAGGGTGACCACATGATTCGTGAATGGTTAGCCATAAATGTGAAGGATCCAATACCAGATCATACTTACCCGGCTCTACCGATTTTGCCTTCATCTTTTCACCTACCTGCCGAGCAGCCTGTTTAGCATCTTCAAGCATATCGTACCTGCCTTTATACAGTGTACCGGAAGCCGTTTGTATCTTATCCTCAGGCCTTGCATTTAAATATTCGTAGCCTTTACCTGTAGGCGCACTTAGGGCATTCCTGGTTTCGAACTTACCACTTTCCTTATCTATTTTAGTGATAAAGAAAGTAGGCCAGATGCGATGGATATCCTGATCGATATAAGAACCATCAGTGGAAGCAAAATATTTTTGTTCGTTTACCGCAAATAAGATGGAGTTAATGTAGTCTGCACCGCCCTTCAGGGCCGCATCATTCACCGCCAGCAATAAATCTACCTTTTCCTTTACAGGTACCTCAAAAGTGTTTTTCTCAATTGGTGCTTTCCAGCTTACCTCACCGTATCCTTTTTGCGGTGCCAGCTTTACAGGCTCCCTTAACAAACGGGCATTTTCTTTGGCAATAGTTACCGCAAGTTCAGCAGCTTTGGCGATACTGTCTTTATCCAGTTTATCCGTTGCTGCAAATCCCCAGCTTCCGTTCAAAATTACCCTGATACCGATGCCATATGATTCGGTATTCACAATATTCTCTACTTTATCCTCACGTGTAACCACATATTGGTTCAGATACCTGCCTATACGTACATCGGTATAAGTTGCTCCTTTTGATCGTGCCGCATTTAAGGCTACATCCGACATGATTTTTTTAGCCGCAGGATCAATATGTTCTAAAGCCTGCTCGGGGGAAATCTCTTTCCCAAAAACCGGAATGGCTGGGAGCATGGACGCAGCAGCGCCTACACCGGTTAAATAAATAAAATTTCTACGCTTCAAGATGAGATGGTTTAAATATAGCTGAATATAAGTCTTTTAACTTATTATTTGAAATTTTCTGTTTTAAATTTAACTGAATTTTAATGAAGCAGTATGCCTAAAATAACATCACTATAAAACCGTTTCTTATTTTTCAGAAAGCAATTGCAGTATTCAACAGGTTAAAATCTTCATGCGCAACCTCCTGCCATAAAAAACAGCCTCAGTCCGGTCAGGTTTAGCTTGTCATTTCCTGCTACCAGTCTGGTTTTCCAGGCACCAGGCCCGGGTTTCTAGCCCTGATCGGAGCGGGCATCACCCGATCCTTCATTAGCGATAAAGCGGAGCGCAGGAATAACTCTAAAAAAAACGAATGACACTGCGCTCCAAAAGCAACCAAAATCTTTATATCACCATGCAATTCTTGCTTATTCTTGCAAAGCAATTGCCATATCCCGAATATTAATTCTCTATCTATGGCTTCTGAAGATTCGAGACCTCTGCATTGATTTTATTCAGGTTATCGCGGATCAGGTTTAAATCTTCGGCTTCGATATTCTTTAATGGAATAATAAGCTGTGTCGCCATCGAGTCTACATCACCTCCCCTGTCTTTATAAGTCTGCACAATCACATCATCACCCCTGGTATGGATATATAATTTTCCTGCGGTGGTTGTACCATAATAGTCCATATCTTTGAATTTCGACAGCTTAAATGCGAAATACTCCGTTTTACCGTTATTAAAATATCGCTTGTATCGGCAAAAGCCGTTGTTGGTAACATTTAATTCGTAGCGTTTTATCCTGTCACTTTCCTGGCTGCTATCGTAGTGGTCGGTAAAGGTTTTTTGAAGATAGCTGGCACATTGTTCCATGGATTCGGGGTCAGAAAAAGAGCATAAAAACAGACAAGAAGCCGAAATAAGGGATATTTTCAAGCAGCATGTAAACTTTTTCATCGGGCTAGCGTTTTTAACACAGCAATTTAATTAAAATCGTAAATTTGTATATGAGTTTTTCTCCACAATCAAGAGTTTGGATATACCAAAGCGATCGCAAATTTACTTCAGGCGAAGAAACTGAGATCTTAAACAAGCTAACCTCCTTTACTAAGCAGTGGAAAGCACATGGAAATGAGTTGCTAGCCAAGGCAGAAATACGCTATGGCTTTTTTATCATTCTGATCGTTGATGAGAGTAGGGCTGGCGTTACCGGCTGCTCTATTGATAGCTCTGTTCGCTTAATGAAAGAAATTGAACAGGAATACCATGTGGATCTTTTTAACCGTTTCAATATTGCCTATAAAGTAAATGGAGAGGTAGTGGTAAACAGCAAAGAGGACTTTGAAACTTTGGTAAATATTAAACAGGTTACACCAGAAACCACAGTATTCAACAATATGGTACAAAACCTGACCGAGTTAGAGACGAAATGGGAAGTTCCCTTTAAAAACAGCTGGCATTCTACTGTTTTTGCTCACTTGTTATAACTATTATGTTTATTGTTGATCTGAAATATATTGTTCCTTTAGAAGAACTGGATGAGCATATGGAGGCACACGTTCGATACCTTAAAAAATATTACAAACAGAACGTTTTTGTGGCCTCGGGCAGAAAGGTTCCACGAACCGGTGGAATCATTTTGGCACTTGCCAAAGATGAGGCTGAATTAAAGAAAATCCTGATGGAAGATCCCTTTTATAAACACCGTTTAGCCGATTTCAAGATTACGCATTTCCTCACTTCACAATACCACCCAGATCTGGAATCGCTTTTAGGCTAACTGATTTACCGGAGATTTTTATATTGCAGCTATTTTTTATTGTGAGCCAAACAATTAGCTGGCAAAAAACATTATATTGGTTTAATCAAATGATGTGTATGAAGCGCTGGCTTAAAATCTCTTTAAAAATTGTATCGGTTTTAGTTGTACTGATTATATTAACCTGGCTGGCGGGTGCTTTTTACATCAGCAGAAATAAAAAAGAAGTATTGGCTTCTATCCTCTCGCAATTAAATAAAAACTTAAACGGACAGATTACCGCCACCAGCATGGAGCCTACGCTTTTGAAAAGCTTTCCGGGTGTTTCTGTTTCATTAAATGGCGTTTTGTTAAGAGATAGCCTATGGGCGCAGCACAAACACGATCTGTTAAAAGCACAGGATATTGACGTATCATTAAATATACTCTCCCTTATTGTGGGTAATATCAATATTAAACAAATTGCCATTAATAATGCTTCCATTTATATCTATACCGACTCTACAGGCTACAGCAACACCAGCATTTTTAAAAGCAAGCCTAAAACCGATAAAAAATCATCACCGAAATCTTCAGCACTTGAGGTGAAAAAAATTGATTTTAACAAGGTGAGTTTGGTTTTAGATAATAAGAAAAGATTTAAGCTATTTAATTTTAATATTGATCAGATTAAGGGCAGGATGGAATATCCGGATAGCGGCTGGACGGGTAACATTAAGTTAATAACCAAAGTAAACAGTTTTGCCTTTAATACCCGAAAAGGTAGCTTTTTGAAAGATAAAACCCTGGAAGGCACTTTAAAAGCACATTATAGCAGAGATCTGGATGCGATAATCCTGAATCCCGAAATCCTTAACATTGGTGGTCACCCTTTTAATATTGGCGCTAAAATAGAACTCGCTAAATCTGCTTTTTCCATTAGCATTACTGTTGATGACATCCTGTTCAGAGATGTTGCTTTACTCTTATCACCCAACATTTCTTCCAAACTGCTAAAATTTGGAATTGAAAAACCGATCAATATCCGTGGAAATATTATTGATGACGGATCAGGAAAATATGGAGATCCTTTGATTAATGTTGGCATAATCGTGAGGGATAATGTGGTTTCTATTCCGGCAGGCAAATTAACAGCCTGTAATTTTGATGGATCCTTTACTAATCGTGATACCGTTGGCGGCATTATTGGCGATGAAAACTCGTCTATCAAATTTCACAGGCTTACAGCAAAATATTTTAATGCACCGCTTAAGATCGATACCTTTACGGTTAACAATCTATCCCGCCCTATTGCAACCGGATTGGTTACCTCGCAATTTCCACTAACGAACTTAAACCATTCATTGGGTACCAACGACTTCGATTTTAAAAGCGGAACAGCCGACTTAAGGCTTTATTGCAAGGCCGATATTGATAATTTCAGGTTCACCAAACCGGTGGTTTCCGGTAAAATACGAATTGCCGACGCCGATATCGTTTATATCCCAAGAAAACTTCATTTAGTAAAGAGCGCATTAAATATCGATTTTAACCAAAATGATTTATCCATACAAAACGGGCATTTTCAACTGGGCAAAAGTGAGTTGAACGTGAGCTGTAGCATCGCCAATTTTGCCAACCTGTATTATACCGCACCTGAAAAAATATTGGTGAACTTAAAAATGTCGAGCCCGCAGCTTTACTTAAAAGAGTTTTTACCTTTTTTAGGTCCGAGAACGGCTAAGAAAAAATCGGGCAGCAATAAACAGGTTGTTTCGAAAGAACTAAGCAATGTGCTGGAACTTTCTAAAATGGATATCCGCTTAACGGTAGATAAAGCCATTTATGATCATTTTCTGGCTAAAAATCTTGACGCCAACATTTCGCTACGTGGCGGAGGCATATTCTTTAACAAAATCAGTGTGATGCATGCAGGAGGTCAGTTATCCTTAAATGGAAATATTATGCAGGAAGCGGCATCAAATAGTTTTAAGATCAGCTCAAAGATCAGCCATGTAAGCGTGAAAGATTTTTTCTATTCGTTTGATAACTTCGGTCAAAATACCATTACCAATAAAAATTTAAAAGGTTACTTATCATCGTTGGTTAACATTTCGGGAAGGATATCGCACGCAGGAAAAATTCTTCCGCGATCAATCAATGGTAAAGTGGTATTTAACCTTAACAATGCTGCCCTGGTTAATTTCGAGCCGATGGTTAAGGTAGGTAAATTTGCTTTTGCCAACAGGAACCTATCAAACGTGGAGATCAAAAATCTTGATGGAACCCTTAATATCCGTGGCGATAAGGTAGAAATCAGTCCGATGCAGATCAACTCCAGTGCTTTAAACTTTAATGTGAAGGGTATTTATGCTTTGGGTACCGGTACAAATGTTCAGATGGACATTCCACTAAGAAATCCAAAGGGAGATGAAAACCTAACCAGATCAGAAAGAAGAGAAGCCCGTATGCGTGGCATCGTATTGCACCTGAAAGCCATTGACGACGAAAAAGGCGGAATAAAAATCAGATGGAATAAGGATCATGACTAGTGTTAGTCCCAAGTCTGAAGTCCAAAGTCCTAAGTCGAAAAATGGACTGAGGACTCTGGACCTCAGACTTCAGACTTCAGACTAAAAATCAAGTGGTCCCAACCTGTTCATATTTCTTAAAATCAGGTATTGACGGTGCCTGATGTATGGAGTTGCATTTTTAGGCGTCCACCTTCTGGGGTTTGGAAAACAGGAAGCAATTAAAGCAGCTTGTTTTTTGGTTAATTTTGTGCACGATTTGCCATAATACTCCCGGGCGGCAGCTTCGGCACCATAAATCCCGTCGCCCATTTCAATGACGTTCAGGTAAACTTCTAATATTCTCTCTTTGCTCCAGAACAATTCTATCAATAAAGTAAAATAAGCTTCAAAACCTTTTCTGATCCACGACCGGCCAGGCCAAAGAAAAACATTCTTAGCAGTTTGCTGCGAAATGGTACTTCCGCCTTTTATTTTTTTTCCTTTGGCATTACTGGCAAAAGCTTTTTCAATGGCTTTCATATCAAAACCGATATGGGTTAAAAAAAGCTGATCTTCTGCAGAAACGGCAGCCCTTTTCATGTTATCAGAAATATCATCAAATTTTACCCATTTTTTTTCTGTTTTAAAAGGTTTTCCATCTGCTTTACGCTCAATATTCCGCAGTACCATTAAAAGGGTAATAGGCGGGTTGATGAAGCGAAGGGCAATGACCCAAAATACAGAAACCAATAAAAAATATATAAATACTTTTGTAGCCACGTTAGTAATCCTCTTAAGCAGCGGATGTTTTGCTTTGCCTTTGGTCTTGGTTGCCCGTGTTTTTGCCATGGGTGCAAAGGTAACTAAAGAGACGGAAATGACATCGCTAATAATGGCCTTAATTACGCCGGTATTAATCATCAGCAAACGTACATGACAGCAATTATTTTATACCAGATGTAACTTATAGCCGATAAATAAGTTTGTTTATGTATTTTAGTCCGTGACTGTGAATTAACCATTCTCGATTCACTAAACCGCAAAAACCAGATAGCAGAACCACCAATAACTAAATAAATGAAAATACTCAGCTACCTATTACTTGCCCTTTGTTTTTGGGGCTGCAGCACCATTAAAAACACCAATAATAAACCTGAAAAGTGGATAACACTTTTTAATGGAAAAGACATCAAAGACTGGAATGTTAAAATCCACCACCACGATTACAATGTAAATTACGGTAATACTTTTAGGGTTGAAGATGGCATTATTCAAGTGCGGTATGATCAATATGGCGATTTTAATGATCAGTTCGGACATCTCTATTATAAAACACCGTTTTCTTATTATCATTTAAAGTTAAAATACCGTTTCGTAGGAGAGTTGCAAAAAGGTGCACCGAGTTATACGCTACGCAACAGCGGTGTAATGTTCCATTCGCAGGATCCGAAAACAATGCCTAAGGAACAAGACTGGCCGATTTCGATTGAAATGCAGTTTTTAGGTGGTTTGAGCGATGGTAGGCCGCGCCCGACTGGAAATATGTGTTCGCCAGGTACCGATATTTTTTATAAAGGTAAATTGTATGATGGCCATTGCCTGGATTCTAAATCAAAAACATACGATGGCGACCAGTGGGTATCTGCAGAATTGATTGTGCTTGGCGATTCGCTGGTTACGCACATTATCAATGGCGATACGGTGTTACAATATAGCAAACCCCAAATTGGTGGAGACGTGGCTAACCGTTACGACCCCAAAATTAAAATAGATGGCAAAGCACTTCAATCTGGTTTTATTGCTTTACAAAGCGAAGGTCAGCCTGTCGATTTTAAAGATATCCAGATCATGGAACTTCCTCACCACAATATGAAAAAATCTAAGTAAACATTTTTCAATATCATACGTTACAACAACATGAAAGTTGCATTAATTACAGGCGGAAGCAAAGGAATTGGTTTCGGCATTGCCGAATCTCTTTTAAAAGAAGGCTATAAGGTAGCCATTACAAGCAGAACGATTGCCAGCGCAAATCAGGCTGCATCTCAATTGGTAACACACGGAGATGTATTGGCTATTGAAGCAGATGTTGTAGATTTTAAATCTCAGCAGGATGCTGTAAATCTGATACTCGAAAAATGGGGACAATTAGATGTACTGATTGCCAATGCTGGTATTGGTCATTTTGCACCGATTGACGAATTAGACATTAATTTGTGGAAAGAGACGATTGATACTAATTTAACGGGTGTTTTCTATAGTATCAAAGCTTCAGTTGAAGAGCTTAAAAAGACCAGGGGTCATATATTTACCATTTCGAGCCTGGCAGGCACGAACTTTTTTGCCGGAGGATCTGCTTATAATGCCAGTAAATTCGGCTTAACAGGCTTTACCCAATCAGTGATGCTTGATTTAAGAAAGTATGGTGTTAAGGTAAGTACCATTATGCCTGGATCGGTAGCGAGTCATTTCAATGATCATCAGCCTGACAGTGAAAACGATGCCTGGAAAATCCAGCCAGAGGATATGGGCAAACTGATTGTTGATTTATTGGCCATGCCGGCAAGAACACTGCCGAGCAAGGTGGAAATCAGACCTACTACACCGAAAGGATAAAAGGAAAGATGATATGTGATGGAAGATGTAGTTAAGTTTAAACAATTTATTGAATAAAACTTAATAGATTAGTAATTATTGCTCACTTAATCTTCACCATCTTACATTCTTACCTCTTACATCCAATAAGAAAGGCCTCTCGATTTGATCAAGAGGCCTTTCTTATTGATTAAAGAATGCTTATTCAGCGATTACTTCAAAAGGAACCTGAACTTTAACTTCTTTGTGTAAGTTTAGGTTAGCAACATATTCGCCAACAAACTTAGGTTCAGTTTCGAAAGTAATACGGCGACGATCTACATCAAAGCCTTGGGCTTTTAATGCTTCAGCAATCTGGATGGTGTTAACCGCTCCGAAGATTTTTCCGCTTTCGCCTGCTTTGGCACCGATTGAAAGTTTAACTTCAGCTAAACGCTCAGCAACACCTTCAGCATCTTTCTTAATTTTATCTTGTTTAAAAGCAGCTTGCTTTAAGTTTTCTGCCAATACTTTTTTAGCAGAAGAAGTAGCTAATGCAGCAAATCCTTGAGGGATTAAATAGTTACGGCCAAAACCTGGCTTTACTGTAACTACATCATCTTTCTCACCAAGGCCTTTAATATCTTGTTTTAAAATAATTTCCATATCTCTAGCCTCCTATTTTAATTGATCAGCAACGAAAGGTAACAAACCGATATGACGGGCACGTTTAACAGCCTGAGCCACTTTACGTTGGAATTTTAACGAAGTACCGGTTAAACGGCGTGGTAACAATTTACCTTGATCGTTAATAAATTTCAACAGGAAGTTTGCATCCTTGTAATCGATGTATTTAATTCCGTTTTTCTTGAAACGGCAATATTTTTTACGGTTATCCTCTACTTTAGGGGCAGTTACGTATTGTATTTGTTCTCTTGCCATTACGCTGCAACCTCCTTAGTTTTTTTGTTAAAAGCACCACTACGCTTTTTCTCATTGTAAGCAACAGCGTGTTTGTCTAAACGGATAGTTAAGAAACGTAACACACGCTCATCACGTTTTAATTCAAGCTCTAATTTTGCGATCAAATCTCCTGAAGCTTTGTATTCAGTTAAGTTGAAGAATCCATTTGATTTTTTTGCAATTGGATACGCTAATTTTCTCAAACCCCAATTATCTTCCTGGATAATTTCGGCTCCGTTATCAGTTAGAACTGCTTTGAATTTAGCTAATGCCTCTTTCGCAGCCTCTTCAGATAACAACGGGGTTAGAACGATAACAGTTTCGTACTGATTCATTGTTATAATTATGTTTTTAATTTTTTAATCCCGAGCTATATTACGGGGATGCAAAAGTAATAATATATTTCTTAAAATCAAATGATTAATTGGATTTTATATCCTGAAAAACATTGAGGTAAAACGGATGAAAGAAAATGGATGAAGGAAAATGGTTAAGGGAAGACGGAAAATGGAAGATGGAAAGCGAAAGTGATAGAAGAAAATGGAAATAAGAAAGTCGCATAACATCATCCATCTTATATATCCCATCTTACATAAAAGGTAATCAGATTTTATCTATCGAAAGCAGTCTTGCAACATCATCCTTTTTACATACCCCATCTTACATAAAAGGTAATCAGATTTTTATCTAACGAAAGCGATCATACAACATCATCCATCTTACATATCCCATCTTACATAAAAAAGGGAGTTCGTCTATCCGACAATCTCCCTGGATCAATTAGCTGTAGAGATTTTAGTACGTTTCTATCGTTTTCACAAAACTGTCATCATTGTATTTAACCACAAAGGTTAATTCTTTAGAATCAGTTTTGCTGATATTGAATTTTTTTACCAGTTGCGATTTATCCTTGAACACCTCATTATAAACCACATCATTGTATTCGTTATACACGCTAACTTCTACCGGATTGTTTTCCAGGTTTTCAAGATTAAGCGTGATGACCTGATCTTTTTTTGTATAAACAGGTTTGAATACGTTAGATATCTTTGGCTCAGAAACAATTGCTTCACCATTTTTAATCACAATATTATATTTAGCAACCTTTACATCCGATTCTGCCTTTAACGTATACTTTCCATCAGGAAGTTCATTCAGGTCATAGATTTTGCTGGATGCCGCCGGAGCATGGATACTTTCTTCAAACAAAACCTCATCGTATGCATCAATTAGTGATAAATTGATATTTTCTGCTTTATCTACAGAAAAACGGATGAATTTTTCCTTTTCACCTTTTATCTTCAATGTAAAATCACCATCGTTAGCGTGTACACCCGTAGCAGTAAAAATTAACGCTGCTATTAAACCGATTTTTAAGAACTTTTTCATAACCAATATTTTTAAAGAGTTAATCATTATATTACACCACTAAGGTACGGAGGCAGCTGAAAGATAGGTGATTGCATATTTTCCAATATCTATGCTATATTACCCTCCATTACCTGTTATTTTAACAAAACCTATAATAAAGCATATTTTTTATTTATTTTAGAAACGTAATCCAGCAAAACATGAAGCCAAGCTTTGAGGTTGTTGAACCTTCTTTCGGAAGTTCGTTTTATTATTCAAAATATGTGGAGAATGCTAATAATATGGCGCATCTCTGGCATTACCATCCTGAAATTGAAATGGTGTTTGTTAATGGCGGTGCCGGAAAAAGACAGATCGGCAGTCACCTTTCCTATTATACCGAAGGCGACCTGATTTTAATTGGCAGCAACCTGCCCCATTGCGGCTTCACCGACACCAATACCGGAAACAAAAACGAAACCGTCATCCAGATGAAACCCGATTTTTTGGGCAGTATTTTTTTGGGGCTGCAGGAAATCAGAGGCATACAGGAGCTGTTTGATAAAGCAAAAGCAGGGATAGCCTTTGGCAGGGAAACCATGCTGGCTGTTGGCCACCGGATAGAAATGATGGACGAGCAATCACCTTTCGATCGACTTTTAACCTTATTGCGTGTTTTAAAAGCACTCGAACTGACCAGAGATTATAAAATATTAAACGCCGATGGTTTTTCGATGGAAATGCAGGTGCAGGATAACGACCGTATTAATATGATTTTTAATTTTGTAAAAGATCATTTTCAGGAGCAGATCAGTTTACAGCATGTTGCCGAAATGTCGAGCATGACCGTTCCATCATTTTGCCGTTATTTTAAAAAGATTACGAAGAAAACATTTACCCATTTCGTAAACGAATACCGTGTGGTGCATGCCTATAAACTTTTGGCCGAAAAACAAACCAGCATTGCCAATATTTCTTACGAAAGCGGCTTCAATAACTTTAGCCATTTTAATAAATTATTTAAGGAGTTTACAGGAAAAAGCGCTTCAGAATATAGACATGAATTGAAGGCTATTATAAAATAACAGCCTATTTGCTTAAGTAATGAGTATGTTCAGTATGGTAAACCCTTTATCTTGTAGGTCCTTCAACAACGAAAACAAAAGATTTTTTATCAATACTCATCAATCTACATGGATTTACAAGCCCATATTTAGTTCAAATCTGGTATCTGAATTGATTTTATAAGTGTTGTCTGAATCTGGTCAAAACATTGAACTGCTTTTCCATCTTTCTTAAAATGATAATATTCGCCATCTATTGGCTCTTTTTCACAAAAGGTTACGATTAGGAAATAAGCATCATAGAGTGCAATTAATAAAAGATATTGTATTTCAATTTTTCAACTAAATGAAACAACAATGTTATTCTATAAAATACTAATTTTTCCCAAAAAGATACCGCACGCCCAATTTATACCTTTGAATCTCTAACTTAAATCCAAGATAATCACTGATTGCTTCTGGCACAGAAGCTCCAAGACGAAACTCAACTCTTTTATTTAGTACTACACCGGCATTAATTGGAAAAGAAAAGTAAAACTTTTCTAGTTTAACTTCCGCCATACTGAATGTTTCTCCATTTAAGGTGTTTAAACGGGTTCTTTGATTTTTATTGTAAGAAGCTAGATTAAGCCCTAAACCAATACCACCAAAAACTTTGATCTTATCTGTGTTGTAAAAATTATAAACCAATTGTGGTGTAAGATTAATTACAGACTGATTAAATTCATGTGTAATCAATGCCTTGGCTGCTTCTGCAGAAGTGACAGATAAATTATACTTCCCAGTTAGAAATGACAATTCCGTTCTAAAAATCAATTTTCTAACAGCTGGGTTGAAAAATAAATCAACGCCTACACTTGCCATAGGCATTATTGAAGTGTTACCTCTTGCATCTGCACTGTTAAGTTCGTTGGTTCCTTTGTACCGAGCCTGACTAATGCTTACACCCGTACCTACAAAAAAACGGGCTGATGAAAATTTAGGCCTTTCCTTATTATTATTGATAAAAGTTGCCATTTTTATCAGATCGCTGTTATAAAATTTAAGATACTTTAATTCACTTTCACTCCTAGTAAGATTAAATCTCCTCAACAGTTCTTGTATCTGGTTAATGTACTTGTTCTGAACTAGGCTTACTGAATTATTATGTGGATCGTAATATAAATTTCTGATTAACTCCACAGGTGTTGCATTACCTTTTTCTAACACATAATATCGAAGCTTAATATTATCCTGATAAGAAAACAGGGTAATATTTTCTCCGCTTTGCAAAACCTTTAAAAAAACTGCATCAATTTTATTAGATGTATCTATTCCGATTGATAAATCTTCTTTGTTTGTTTTACTTAAACTTATTGTCACTACATATTTTTTAAAGCTAACCATACCTTCAACCTCAAAACCTAAAAGATCCTTTAACCCAAAAACATTAGCATCATCGCTAACAGTCCTTTTAAAAGTCATCGAAATCGGATTATTAATTTGTTCTCGATAATCTATAAATCCGGAAATAGTATCTTTATTATTATTAACAATATACCCTCTTTTAAAATTAGATTGGGCAAAAGAAATGATTGGCAGTAGAAGCTGCAATAGTAAGGAAAAGCGTTTCATTGTTAAATTTAAGATTAGGCAAATATAGAAACCCAAATTACATTTTAAAAAAAATCAATAGCTTACATTTACCTGTCCTAATTAACAACTTTAAACATAAGAATGAATAAATTATTATTATTTCTAATATCAAGTTCTATCAGTCACTCAACTTACGCCCAATATGTAGAGATCAATCTGGTTAATTGCAAAGTAAACGACAATGAGCAAAGGAAAATAGAAAAACTGATTGCTTACGAGCGCATGTTCTGCAACGAAATTTTTGAAACAAAAGAAAACATTACTGTACCAGTAAAACTAAACCTCTATGGAAAAAGTAAAGATTATCGGCTGGCACAGAAAATATATAAAGCGCCAATAAACAGTGCCGGATTTTATATAGCCGCAGTTAACGAAGCCTTTATATATAAGATCAGTGATTTCATCTCCGTTGCACTCCACGAAGCCAGTTACAGTATTTTTCAGTTCAATTTTAAGAATTCGCCAAAATGGTTAAATGAGGGGTTGGCAGAGTTTTTTGAAACCCTCGATTTTGACAGCGAAGGAAATTTATACGCCTATCCACAAAGTGCCAGAATTAAAAGCATAAAGGCGGGAATAGATGCTAAAAACAGCGAAAGATTAAAAAACTTTCTTAAAATATATAGCGGTTCATTTTATGGCCATGATATAGATGACAATTACAATACAGCCTATAGCATGATTTATTATTTCGTTAAAAACAAAAGCACCACCGCATTAAAAAACATCATCAGGTTAACTGTACAGGGTTATGAAACTGAGAAAGCCATCGCAATTACTTACGGTAGCTTTAATACATTTGAAACCAGTTATAAACAGTTTTATAACCTACATCATTAAACTACTAATATTGTTTTACTTTTATACGATAGCTACCTTTATAATATTCTTTCATTTTAATCACCTCTTTTGATTTCGCGGTTAGCCAGAAAATGGCATAACTGTCCTGGCTGTAATTAATTTTCAACAGCCAGCATGTAGTGGTGAGATCTGCATTTAATTTCAGTTCATCTTTACCAATCACTTCATAACGATGGTAGGTTGCCGATTTTTAATTGGTAATAAGGCATAGGTTTCTAGGTCCTGTTCCCATGAAATGACCGGAATATCCAATTTAACCGGACCTTTTTTGATGGCATCATTATTTTTAACCGTATCAGATGGCTGCATCAGTCCATTTTTAAAATCGTAGGCAAAAATACTCCTGCATTAATTGGCATAATGATAAATTGGAGACATTGTTTTTCGGTCGCATATATTCGTTATTTGCGCGATAAAGGAATCGTTATGGAGCCAATTCCATCCAAATTCTACAACCTCAGTTTGATCTCTTTTTTAAAAGCGCTTGTTCTTTCCCAAATATCTCCAACAGTGCGCTTTGTTTCAAGAGAATCGGTCATATAAACCACGTAGGTGTTTTTTTCTTCTTTCAGATTATTTATCAGTAATTTATGGTTCGGGCATTTATTGTATCAACCTGCGCCATCGAAGTACCTGTAAACGAAAATAAAATGATGCTGATGAAAATTAATATTCTCATATATAAAAGTTTACAGTTAGATTAATTTTCTTATCAAATGATACTTCATCTTTTGTAACAGATTGCAATATTTCAACTTTTCCACATTCCAACTTTTCAATCTCACAACATCTAAATTTTTCCTATTTTCGTGCCGATGGAAAATTTTATCGTTTCTGCCCGTAAATACCGCCCAGCCACCTTCGAAACCGTTGTTGGTCAGCAGCATATTACCGGCACGTTAAAAAATGCCATTAAAAACAATCAGCTTGCCCAGGCATTTCTATTTTGCGGGCCGCGTGGAGTGGGTAAAACTACCTGCGCACGTATCCTGGCCAAAACCATCAACTGTACTAATCCTACAGCGGATATGGAAGCCTGCGGCCAATGCGACAATTGTTTATCTTTCCAGAATGGACATTCTTTTAATGTACATGAATTAGATGCGGCTTCAAATAACTCTGTTGATGATATCCGCAGTTTGATTGAGCAGGTTAGAATACCACCACAAGCAGGAAAATATAAGATCTATATCATTGATGAGGTTCATATGTTATCTCAAAGTGCATTTAATGCCTTTCTGAAAACACTGGAAGAACCACCATCCTACGCTATTTTTATCCTGGCTACTACCGAGAAACATAAAATTCTGCCAACCATTTTATCACGTTGCCAGATTTTTGATTTTAACCGCATCCAGGTAGAAGATATCGCCAATCACCTGTCAAGAATAGCCCAACGCGAAAATATTGCTTTCGAAAGTGACGGTTTACATATTATTGCACAAAAAGCGGATGGCGGATTGCGCGATGCGCTTTCGATGTTCGATCAGATTGCAAGTTATGCAAACAAGAACATTACTTATAAAGCCGTAATTGATAACCTCAACATTTTAGATTACGACTATTTTTTCAAGCTTACCTCCTATTTAACCGCAGCAGAAGTGAGTCAGACCCTGCTCTTGTTTGACGAAATTCTGAACAATGGTTTTGATGGCAACAACTTCATCAATGGTTTGGCCAGCCACTTCCGTAATTTATTAGTAGGTAAAGATGCCGCTACCATTAAATTGTTAGAAGTTAGCGAAAATATTAAACAAAAATATCTTGAGCAGTGCAGGCAAACCGAATTATCATTCCTGTTAACCGCATTGAATTTAGCCAATACCTGCGATTTAAATTATAAGAACTCTAAAAATCAGCGTTTACAGGTAGAGTTGGCACTCATTAAAATGTGCCATATCCGATCGGTCGTCAATTTAGCACAACAGCCTTTAAACACTAGTAACACAGCAACTGACGCAGATCAGGATAAAAAAAAAACTAATGTCGTAGCCGATCAGTCAGAAAATTCCAAGCTGACAGCTGAAAGCGAAAAGCATATTCCTGTATCGGCACCTTCTGCTAATGTCGCTGTACAGCCCAGTATCCCGGTAGAAGAAAAAGCGAAAGAAAGTCCGCGAGTGACTACTACTCCACCACCATCCACCACTTCCATCAGCATCAATATCCCAAAGGCTAAAGCAACGGGCATGTTAATTCCGTCTTTAAACGATTTCGACCGCATTGCGCAGGAGGAAGAAGATAAAGGACCAAAAAAAGCAACCGGTGAAGCCCGCGAGGTTTTTAGCTATGACCGCCTACTGGAAATCTGGAGCATATATACACAAAAACTTAAAGCTGCTGATAAAATTAACCTTTTTACCATTTTAAACAATTTTGCCCCTACACTGCTAAACCCCGAACTGATCGAGATCTCGGTAGAGAGTAAAACGCAGGAGCATCTTGTGCAACAGGAATCTGTTGAGCTTTTAAATTTTTTACGGAACGAACTCCGTAACTTTGGTATAGAGGTTACCTATAAACTGGTAGAACGTAAAATAGAAAACAGGCTTTATGGTAATCGAGAGAAGTATGATTATTTAGTAAACAAAAATCCTAAGCTGGACGAATTACGCCGGAGATTTAATTTAGACATTAACCCTTAGGTCAGTTTACAGTTGGCAATTTTCAGTTTACAGTGGGCAGTTTTTAGATAACCGGAACCTTAAGATGCCCACTGAAAACTGTTTACTGTTAATTATTGTTCAGCATCATTAACCGGATAACCTTCTTCATCTAAATCGTCACGGTTATCTTCTGGTGTACGGGCAAGAATTTCATCTTCAGGACTAAGTTTTACACTTTCGCCATTATCTACGTGCATGCCGAGTTCCTCTAAATTATCTTCAGCAATTTCCTCATTTCGCGCATACTCATCGCCAACATAAGGGTTAGCCTCATCATAGGTAGAATCATCATCTCTAGCACCTGCTGCAACAGTCTCATATCCCATCGGATGATCGTATTCTTTATCTGTTCCCTTTACATCGAGTTCGTAACTCTGCTTAGTTTCATCATAAGCAAGATTTTCTTTATTGATTTCGCTATTTTCTGTGGTGCTATGTATTTTATCCTGCGATCCTTTATTTTCGTTAATTTCCATGATATAAGTTTCCTTTAATTTATATTGTTATAACAAAGCGGTATAGATATGGTTTTTCTTTAACCGTAAATTCTGTTATTATTTGAGCGTGCCCCAAGCTGCGCAAAGGTCGGGCTATACACTACAAGTCCTCGCCCGATGAAAAATCGGGCTGTGGGCTTTCCGCTGCTATCCCTCACGCAGGCAAAGCGTCTAAAATTCTATTTTTTAAAGGCAGAATATTCTATTAGATTTACGGTAAAATATTAAAATGAATACCCTAAAATATTGAAAAATCTCAAAGCTTTAATCTTAGGTTTCATTAGTTTAATTTTGGCCATCTATCTTTTGGCTGATGTTCTTTTTTCCAAAAGATTACTGAAAGAAACTAAAGGTGTCCTCGATCATTCAATGGTAGATATTGAAACAGTAATCGTTCAAAGAAGCCGTTCTTACACAGCTGATACCAACAAAGTAGCCGTTTTAAGGTTTAAACTAAAAAACGATAAGCAATTATTTGAAGTTAAGCAAAGACTAGAACAAATCCACGATAGTAGAAAAGAATTGGACGCGGTGAATGACGGTTTAAAAACTTCCAAAAATCTCAATATTTTGCTAAAGAAAAATCTTGTGTTTGATGATTTTAAAGTCCAACAGATCAACGCAGATGGATTAATCATTTATGATAACACTGAAAATGCCGGTAACATTTCATTTCTAATCTTCTTTCTCTCCATTGCCGCTTCCATTTTCTTTTTTGCCATTTATTTCTGGCCTGTTGATGGTAAATGATTTTCATTTCGGTCTACATCTACGTAAATAGTATCGCTGTCCCATCCACCTAAACCCGATCAAAGCGGGATGCTACCGATCCTTCATCGGGAGCAGAAGCGGGAGCGGGACTACTGTAACCCAAATGCTTCTGCCACTGCTTTCCAAATGAATAAGAATCATAAAATTCCAGCGAAATGAATAAAATTCGAAATTATACATCATAAAAAAAGCGTCCCGATTTTTTACATCAGGACGCTAAATATTTCAGGAGTTGTCAACTCTCAATTAAAGAAGCACATTAAAGTGAACCACTTAGCTTATAAACTAGCTAAAGACGCATTTAATGTTTCACTTGGACGCATGGCTTTGCTGGCTAATTCATCATCAGGGTTATAGTAACCGCCTATGTTTTGAGGTTTACCCTGTGCACCGATCAATTCTTCATTAATTTTTGCTTCATTTTCTAACAAAGCTTTTGCCAGTGGGGCAAATCTAGCTTGTAAATCAGCATCTTTACTTTGTGCCGCCAGAGCTTCGGCCCAATATAATGCCAAATAGAAATGTGAACCACGGTTATCGATTGTACCTAATTTTCTACCAGGTGATTTATCAGTTGCCAAAAATTTAGCATTAGCCTCATCTAAAGCATCGGCTAAAACCTGCGCTTTTGCGTTATTTTGGGTTTGCGATAAATGCTCTAAAGAAGCCTGAAGCGCCAGGAACTCACCTAACGAATCCCAACGCAAATAACCTTCCTCAATAAACTGCTCAATATGTTTTGGCGCAGAACCACCGGCACCGGTTTCGAACAAACCGCCACCGTTCATCAACGGAACGATAGATAACATTTTAGCAGACGTTCCTAATTCTAAAATCGGGAATAAATCTGTCAGATAATCACGCAGTACGTTACCAGTAACCGAAATAGTATCTAAACCTTTGCGGATACGCTCCAAAGTAAATTTGGTAGCTTCGATAGGAGCTAAAATGCGGATATCTAAACCTGTGGTATCGTGATCTTTTAAATAAGTATTTACTTTAGCGATAATCTCTCTGTCGTGTGCTCTTTGCTCATCTAACCAGAAAACTGCCGGCGTTTCTGACAAACGCGCCCTGTTTACGGCTAATTTTACCCAATCCTGGATCGGCGCATCCTTAGTTTGGCACATGCGGAAGATATCACCTTTTTCTACTTTCTGATCAAAAAATACCTTACCATCAGCATCGGTAACACGGATAGTTCCTGCGCCGGTAGCCTGGAAAGTTTTATCGTGCGAACCGTATTCTTCAGCTTTCTGTGCCATTAAACCAACATTTGGTACCGAACCAATCGTGGTTACATCGAACGCGCCATGTTCCTTACAGTCATCAATGGTTGCGGTATAAACACCGGCATAACAACGATCTGGAATCAAAGCGATAGTATCCTGAAGTTTACCTTCCTTATTCCACATTTGTCCTGAAGTACGGATCATTGCCGGCATAGAAGCATCAACAATCACATCACTTGGCACGTGTAAGTTTGTGATGCCTTTATCAGAATTTACCATAGCCAAAGCCGGACCATTTTCAATAGCTTGTGCTAATGCAGCTTCTACTTCAGCCTGTTTAGGGTTGCCTGCAATTTTAGCATAAACATCACCTAAACCATTTCGGGTATCAATATTTAATTCCTTGAAAAGGTCTGCGTATTTCGCAAAAACATCTGCAAAATAAACCTCAACAATGGCTCCGAAAATAATCGGGTCAGACACTTTCATCATAGTTGCTTTTAAGTGCGCCGATAATAAAACACCTTCAGCTTTAGCTTCAGCAATTTCTTTGGCCACAAAAGTTTTCAATGCCGATAAGCTCAATGCAGAACTATCAATCACCTCTCCTGCCTTTAGTGGGGATAATCCTTTTAATTCGGTTACCGTACCATCAGCAGCTACAAATTCTATTTTAAACTGACTCGCTTCAGCAACAGTAGTCGACTTTTCTGAACCATAAAAATCGCCTTCAGTCATGCTGGCAACTTTGGTTTTCGAATCTGCAGACCATTTACCCATGGAGTGCGGGTTTTGTTTAGCGTAATTTTTAACCGCTTTAGGCGCTCTGCGATCGGAGTTACCTTCACGTAAAACCGGGTTTACAGCCGATCCTAAAACTTTGGCATATTTAGCTTTTATTGCTTTTTCTTCATCACTTTGTGCATTATCAGGATAATTTGGAAGAGCAAAGCCCTGCGACTGAAGTTCGGTTATTGCACCTACCAATTGTGGGATAGAAGCAGAAATATTTGGTAATTTAATAATGTTTGCTTCTGGCGTGGTTGCTAAAGTACCAAGCTCTGCCAGTGCATCACCAATTTTTTGATCGTCTTTTAAATACTCCGGAAAGTTGGCCAAAATTCTTCCTGCTAAAGAAATATCTCTGGTTTCTACATCAATACCCGCTGACGCAGTGAAAGCTTGTACGATAGGTAAAAGTGAGTAGGTTGCCAGCATTGGCGCCTCATCGGTTTTGGTGTAGATAATTTTTGATGTATTTGACATATTATATTGATTTTGCTTATTACGTTTAATTATTCGATCGGTTAATTGTATTCCAAACCAATCTTTTTAAAATCGCCTAAAGATAAAATAATCGGATGAATTAAGGAACACAGTAATGTTATTTATGGTTTGGATGTGCAATTCATTTATTAAAAATCCATAATCCACTATAGCGTAAAAAGATGTAAACAGATGATAGCTTTTTTTGAAGCGTAGGGTCATTCGCATTTTTTAATGTTATTCCTGCTCTCCGCTTTATCCCGGCGAAAAGCCGGGATGCCCGCTGCGATCAGGGCTATAAACTTGGGGCTGTGGCATGGAAAACCGACATAGTTGCAAAAAAGCAACCATGCTAAAACTGATCGAACGAATGCCATTTTTCATGTCAGAAGGTAGAGCAGGAAGAAAATAACCAATGGAATACTGCTATTGCTTTGCTAAAAATAGAAACATCAGCTCATAATTTTAAGATAATTGTTTGTTTTTGGAGCGCAACGTCATTCGCTTTTTTTAAAGTTACTCCTGCTCTCCGCTATATCCCGATGAAACCTGTGAAACAAGCTAGCACACAAGAAAACAATAATTAACAGTACTAAAAATCGGGGATGCCGCTCCGATCAGGGCTAAAATCTTAGGCCTGTGCCACCGAAAACCGGCATAGTAGCGGAAAATGAGTAAATTAAACCTGATCGGACGAATGCCATTTTTCATGGCAGAAGGTAGAGCAGGAAGATATTAACCTATGGAATGCTGCAATTGCTTTCCAAAAAAGCAACTAACATCAATTCTTTATTATTCTGATTTACTGCAACATTCTCAATTATTTTAAATCACTCAAATTCTTTGGCTAAACTTTTGTAGCAGAAACTGCCAGTAACTATCTATTTTAAATATTTAAATTGAAATGAGCGAAACGACCTTAGATCAACTATTAAATGCCCGGAAATTTGACGAAGCCAAAAGCTTAATGCAAAACGGCGAAAAACTCTCCAAAAACGTGCAGGACTATCAGAAATCATCCATTTTCGATAACCTTATTAAAGAGAAACAGTACGAAATCCTGAATATGATGGTGAAAGATAAAACCATCGAAACCGACATTTATGAATTCGACAATTTTGATAAAAGCATTTTCCAGAGTATTGTCCGCAATCTTGGCAATGAAGAGGAAGATATCAGTTTCTTCAACGAATTTATTTCCGATTTCGATAACCTGAACGATGAAGTGAATGCAAAAACCTTATTGGGTTATCTTTTAGAAAATGGTGTTGATTTAGATGTAATCAAAGCCTGTATCGACGCCGGATGCAATATAAATTTTAAAAACAATGCAGAAGAAAACTATATCCACCAGGTAGTAAAAAGCAATTTGCGCCGGTATAACCTGAATGATGAACAAACTACTGATTTATTAAAAGGATATATCGACATTTTTATTAGTGAAGGGGTTGATATCAATGAAGGAAATATTGTACAGGAAACCCCTTTAAGTATTGCAATAAAGTTTAATAAGAAAAATTTAATCGAATACTTGCTCGAAAAGGGTGCAGATCCGAACCATACCGACCGCGATGGTAATTCAGCTTTTTTCTATGCAGTGGCACATGCCCAAAGTGAAAGCATGTACGACATCCTTCGGAATTTTGACTCCCCGGCATTTGATCAGGTAAATAAAAAAGGGGAAACCCTGTTGTTTGAATACGTGCGTATGATGTCTGACAGTGAAAGCAGCATTAACTTCCTCAAAAAGCTGCTGAATGATGGTGCCGATTTATATCAACCCAGTACCTGGTACAGCGCAGATAAAACCCCTCTGGATGTAATCGCCGAAAAACAAGCCGGTATTCTGGAAGCCGTTTTAGAAAGCGGACAGGTAGATATTAACAGAACCGATGACCAGGGCAATACCTTGCTGCACAAAGTTTGCGCATATAATGTAAACTATGAGCCTGAAAAAGCAAAAGAAACTTACCGGAAAGTGAAACTCCTGATCGGAAATGGCGCTGATACCAAACTGAGCAATGATCAGGATCAAACAGCTTTAATGCTGGCATCGGATGATAACCTGAAAATAAAAACTGTTGAACTACTCATGAAACAATCTTAATATGTCGATGTCATTTATTATTGCCTGCGAAAGCGGCAAACGGAAAATCGCCGAACTTTTATTGACCAATAATGAAGTAGAAGTAGGTTATACGGATGAGAAAGGCCGAACTGCACTGCATTACGCTGCACATCATGGCTACTTAGATCTGGTAAAAATTTTAATCGAACGCGGTGCAGATTTAGATTACGAAGACCACGATGGGGAAACACCTTTTTATTTTGCCTGCCTGCAAAAACAGAAACAAACCGCGCTATACCTATTAGATAAAGGAGCAAGGGTTGACATTAAAGACCTTAAAGGAAATAGTTTATTGCATTTAACTGCCCTAAACGGACAGATTGAAATTTTAGAAAAGTTGCTTGATAAGGGCCTGGAAGTTGACAATGAAAATAACGAGGCAGAAACGCCCCTGCTTATCGCATCGGCCTGGAGAAACAAAGAAATTGTCCAAAAACTATTGGATTTTGGTGCCAATATTAACACCACCAATAAAAATGGCGATTCGCCACTGATTTTTGCGGTTAAATCTAAAAATGTTCCTATGGTTGAGCTGTTGATTGATAAGGGCGCCAACATCAACCATATTAACCATGCTGGTGAATCAGCACTGTTGCTGGCCTGTTACGATGCTAACCGGATGTTAACCAAAACATTGGTAGAAAAAGGCGCAGATGTTTTTGTATCTTCAAAAAATGGGTTGTCGCCAATCTGGTATGCCTGTGCCAATAATCAAAAAGAGATTGTTGATTTATTTTTGGCCAATGGTGTGGATGTAAATTACGCCAAGCCTCTTTCTGGCAACGATGATTCCATGTATTCGTATCTGGAGTGGGTAGAAACGGCTAACAACATATCCGTTTCAGCCAGTTTCTCTTTTGATAACAATTACAACTACGGAGGCGAAAGCATGTTACATGTAGCCGCGAAAAGTGGACATTTAAGCATGTTAAAGCTGCTGATAGAGAAAGGTGCAAACGTAAATATCCAGGATGAAAGCGGGAACACAGCACTACATTATGCCGCAGCAAATGGTAAAAAAGATGCCGTTAAGTTTTTACTCGAAAAATCTGCGGATCCATCTATTGTAAATGTGAAAGAGCAAAAGGCCATTGATTATTCGAATATTAAAGGCTTAAATGAAATTACGGAGCTCCTATTAAAATACGGCCCTGTCGCTAATCCACCCGTTCAAGCTTCAAATATAAAATCTACAGAAAATGCTGTCGAAGTTCCGAAAAACGATATGGCAACTAAAAAGCAAGCCTTATTGGATTTAAAAGAATTATTGGATGCCGGAATTTTATCACAGGAAGAATTTGATGCAGAGAAAGCGAAGATCTTGAAAGGTTGAGGTTAAACCACAATTTAGCTGATTTACTTAAGGTATCTTCAATGCTGAGTTTCAATTTATTTCATAAAGAAACATGGATGACGGTTGGATTTTAGAGAATTGATATACCTCGAGGGGTCGTCATTCCCAACACGATTGGGAATCTTAATGCAATAAGCTTTAAGGTTCCCGCCTGCGCGGGAATGACGAATAAGCTAATGGAATCTCAATGGTAGTGGAGTGCAATGTAGTCGAGATATCTATAGAAGCGGATTTCTCCATTTCACTACATTTCAGTCGAAATTTCTAGTGAAAAATATTGTCGGATAAATTTTTAGTTCTAAATTTATTCGACAATATAATGCTCACACAAATGAAAAATGTTACTAAAATCAGATCACCATTATTTACCCTTCTTCTCCTCTCCATCTTTATATATGCCTGTTCTCCGAAATTGTATGTTGACGAAAGTAAACGTTATCAGGCGGGTACATTATCTGAAACACAAATCGATTCGCTGCATACTTTCTTAAAACAAAACGATAGGCTCAGTCTAAAAGATACCATCATCATTAAATACGATTTCAATAAAGACGTTTGTTGGAATGACCTTAGTTACCAAAACGCAGAATTCCTGAACAATGTCAGGTGGGCCTTTCAAAAAAACATTCAGGAAAAAGCGGAGGCCAGGCCAAAAGTTGCTATTTATCAATACCGGGAACCGGGAGAAAGTTTCAGCCCGATTAAATCGAAGGGTTTAGAAATTGAAACTGATTCGGGCTTCCTTAGAAAATTATTATTTAAAGAGGTTACTACCTGCGGAACTTCAGCTATTATCCTTCCTAACGGAAAATTTCTACTGGTAAAATCAGATCCGCAATTTTCTGCGCTGATTTTAAATGCCAAAGATATTGAGCAAAAATTACAGGAAAATTTGGTTAGATAATCGTTGATTGCTAAAATTTTAAGACATCTATCCAAATGAAAACAAGAATAATATATATCGAATTTAAGGGAGAGAGTTTGACGGGCGAGGCTAGGATCGGCAGAGTACAATTTTCCAAAACTGGAAAATCGATTCACTACAACGGAAAAAACCTTCCAAACTTTAAGCGGACAAGGCTATAAAGCTAATTATTTTGATGTTGAGACTGGTGAACATTATTGGATTTCGGGCTGCAAAAAAGATGGAAGCGATAGGCTTTACGGAGACCGAATTCCAATTCATATTGACGAAGTAGTAAGGGAAGAATATTGGAAAGAAATTCGAAACCGCCCAAATAACAAGAATACCAAAGCAGTAAATACTAAAATAACGTAGAGATTGCCGCGCCTACAGGGGTAACATCAATTAGATAAATTAGTTGGAATTTATCTAATATTTTTATTATAATTTATTGATAAACAAATACATATGACTAAAACCCATTCACTAATCAGTTAAATAGAATAAAAGAAGATGACATTTTTATATACGGCCCGGGGATCATACGACAAAACTTATGAAGAAACCGGAATGTCTTGGGTCCATTATATTGAATGGTCTAAACTGACACATTTAACAGAACTTGTTTCGCTTGACGGAATGTTAAATGAAATATTGGTTGAACCGGACTACGAAAACCCCGATGATTGGAATTATATTCAGACTATTGGGCAATATCAGACAGATTTTTTCACAACACCTGAATTTGTTTTTAAGAGAATGATATACAAGGACAAATTCAATTTATTAACGGTTGTCGTAGAGCCAAACATAGACTGTAAAGACATAAAAATTGACAATTATGAATTTGTTGGCTATGAGCTGTTAGATCAGGACTTTAACATTAGTGCTTTAACAAACTGTGGCGGTTTTGACGAAACATTTCAACCAACCGATCTAACCGACAAAGGACTAATTTACGACTTTGAAAAAGCGTATGATGTAAAAAAAAGACTTTTAGAAAACAACCCAGAAGAACACCACGCAGACACCAACGTAATTGCAGTTTGGAGACACATAACAATTGGGCGATAAATGAACCTTACTAAACTAAAAAAGATAGACTACTTACGAGATGTTTTATATCAGGTGGGCTGGGCATACATCAAGGCTAAGAAATATATAGTTAAGTTAACATGAAATAAGGCTAAAAAAATAACCTTGAATTTAACAAAATTTAACTAAAAAATTAGGTTAATGTTCGTAATTTGGTTTTTATAATCGCTTTCAAATGAATAACTGGAACCTAATGTTTAATGCCTTACGCTAAAAACAACACTTTTTTGTTGTCCGTTCTTGTACATCAAACAACGATTTCAATTTGAATGTATGCTATAAAGGTACTTTCCTGCCGCTATTAACAGGGAAAATAATATGCGCTCTCCAGGAAGGTGCTCTCGGGTGCTTTCCTTTTATTATTTAAGCCTTGGGCAATTGTGCTTGCGCTAAAAAACTTCTCTCCTTTTTCGATGTTATCTTTTAAGATAAAAACCTTAATCAAAAACCGGTTAACATGAAAAATAAGATTTTTTACGCATCAGTACTTTCTACTGCCTTCCTGTTTGGATGTCAATCCAATTCGAATTCGCAAAAACAAGGAGAGGATACTACGGTAACTACCAAAATCGGAGCGGTAGATTTGCCTGCGCCAGATACCAATGCGGCCAAAAACAAATTCAGCAAAGTAATTGGCTGGCCTGACGGGAAAACACCTGTTGCGCCTGAAGGCTTTGTGGTTACGAAATTTGCAGCCAACATTAAAAGCCCACGCAACACCTACATCACACCAAATGGCGATGTATTGGTAGCACTTTCCAACTCAGAGAGAAGTACAATCGAAGCGGTGGCCAATAAGGTAACGGGCAAAGCAAAGTCAGAAGTACCAGGAAAAAGCGCTAATACCATCCTTCTCTATCGTGATAAAAATAAGGATGGTAAACCCGAAATGGTGACAACTTTTTTAAATGGCCTGAACCAGCCTTTCGGCATGCTGATTATTGGCAATTCATTTTATGTCGCTAATACCGATGGCATCTGGCAATATCCTTATAAACCAGGAGATACCAAAATAACTGCCACGGGTAAAAAGATTTTGAGCCTTCCTGCTGGTGGTTATAATAACCACTGGACAAGAAATCTGATTGCCAATGCAGATAAAAGCAAGATTTATGTAACTGTCGGATCGGGCAGCAATATAGGTGAAAATGGAATGGAAAATGAGGTAAGAAGAGCCAATATCTTAGAAATTAATCCAGATGGAACCGGTGAAAAGATTTATGCTAGTGGTTTGCGGAATCCTGTTGGGATTGATTGGTCACCGGAAACCAATATGCTGTGGACAGCGGTCAACGAACGCGATGGATTAGGCGACGATCTCGTTCCGGATTACATCACAAGTGTTAAACAAGGTGCATTTTACGGTTGGCCATACTCCTATTATGGTCAAAATGAAGATCCCCGCCTAAAAGGACAAAATCCGGAAATGGTTAAAAAAGCAATTGCTCCGGATGTTGCGGTTGGTGCACATACGGCATCATTAGGGCTAGCTTTCTACAAAGACAAAAAATTCCCGCAGAAATATCAGGGAGGTGCGTTTATAGGCCAGCATGGTTCATGGAACAGATCGGCTATTTCTGGTTATAAAGTAGCTTTCGTACCTTTTAAAAATGGAAAACCAATTGGAAAAATGGAAGATTTTTTAACCGGTTTTATTGCTGACAAGGAAAAGGCAGAAGTTTATGGCCGTCCGGTTGGCATTACCTTAACGCCTGACGGTGCTTTATTGGTGGCAGACGATGTGAGCGGTGTAATTTGGAAAGTAGCTTCAAAATAATTTAAAATAAGCCACAGATTATCAGAATATGCAGTAAATTTATTCGCTAATCTGTGGTTTAACACTAACTTTTCCCAATTTGAAATCGAACTTTACCCTACTGTTTACCCTATTCTTTTCTACTGCCTTAGCGCAGCGCATCAACCCCGATTCGATCAAAAAACTCGAAGAAGTTACCGTAAAAGGCTATTATAACCCCCAAACTTTACTCAGATCAGTATCCGCTGTAAACCTGATAGATAGCAGTTTGATAAAAAATCAACCTAGCAGCTCATTAGTGAGTATGTTAAACACCGTACCAGGAGTACGCATGGAGGAACGCTCACCGGGGAGCTATCGCCTGTCACTTCGGGGCAGTTTACTTCGCTCCCCTTTCGGCATAAGAAATGTAAAAATTTATATTGATGATTTTCCATTAACTGATGCAGGAGGAAATACTTACTTGAATGCACTAGATGCTTCCGCAATAGGTACAATGGAAATTTATAAGGGTCCGGAAGCCAATATCTTTGGAGCAAATACCGGTGGCGCCATTTTAATCAACCCTTTTACCATCAACAACAATGAGATAAATGTGTCGGCCAGTGGTGGTTCTTATGGCCTCTTCCATCAAAATGCATCAATCAGGCAGCAGTATAAAAAATACAGCTTTAGTGTTAATGAAGGATATCAGCGAAGTGATGGCTATCGGGAAAACAGTGCAATGGATAGAAAATATTTTCAAACCTTGCAGCAATGGGATTATAGCAATGCGGGGAGTTTAAAGGCTTTTGCTTTTTATAGCGATTTAACTTACCAGACACCAGGCGGATTAACGGCTTCGCAGTTAGATCAAAATCCCAGACTGGCACGTCCGGCAACCGCTACTTTACCTGGCGCCCTTTCGCAGCAAGCTGCTATCTACAACAAAACCATTTTTGCGGGAATATCCAACTCCTATCAGATCAGCAAGCGCCTAAAACACGCAATTGCTTTATTTACTTCTTATACCGACTTTAAAAATCCTTTTATTACCAATTACGAAAAACGCTATGAAAGTACACTCGGTTTACGGACATTTCTGGATTATGCACAGGTTAAAGAAAACATAAGGCTTAATGCACAGATCGGGTTAGAAAGTTCAGGTACCAAAAGCCAGATCAAAAACTTTAATAATAATGGCGGAGAAGCTACTGCTCTACAAGCTTCTGATCGGTTAAAGGCAGGACAGGATTTTGCGTATCTGAGGTTAAATTTCGATATTAATAACAAACTTCTGATCGAACTTGCTTCGAGTTTAAACTTTTACAGATACCATTACGAGAGTTATTTTCCGAATGTTGTGGCCGCTAAGCAAAGAAAATTCAATGCCCAGTTTATGCCAAAGGCAGCAGTATCTTATCTGATCACTTCTGATTTTTCAATCAGGGCTTCGGTCAGTAAGGGCTATTCGCCACCAACTATTGCGGAAGTAAGGGCGTCAGATAATAATATCAATAATGACCTGCAGGCCGAGCTTGGCTGGAACTATGAATTTGGTTTACGTTATAAAGCCAAAAACAACCGTTTTTACGCCAGTGCTAACCTATTCAATTATCATTTGAAAGATGCTATTGTCAGAAGGTTAAATCAAAACGACACGGAATACTTTACCAATGCCGGCGGAACCAGGCAACAAGGATTTGAACTGGAAACTGCCATTTGGATAATCAGAAATAACCCATCATTTTTAACCGGCTTACAATGGAGAGCCAATTACACTTATAACCATTTTAGATTCGAAAATTTTACAAGTGGTATGAATATTTTTGATGGCAATAAACTTACAGGAGTTCCAGAAAACGTTTTAATCAATAGTTTAGAATTTGACTTTCCAAAAGCAATTTACCTTTTTGTGCAATATAATTATACCTCTTCAATCCCTTTGAATGATGCCAATACCATCTTTGCGAACAGATATCATTTGGTTGAAGGCAAATTTGGTGTCAGAAATTTAAAGATAAACAAAATCCGTTTAGGCCTTTTTGCAGGAGTAAATAACCTGCTGAATGTACAATACAGCTTAGGCAACGATTTAAACGCAGCAAACGGAAGATATTTTAACACAGCCCCAGGCATTAATTTTTATACAGGCCTTGCTGTCAAATTGTAATTGCTAAATAGCATCATATAAATGATCTGTCTATATGATGCGATTTTGCTTTGAACTAAAACATTTCTTTCTTTTCTTTTTCCTTAATCACGACATCGCCAACGACGATTTCGATTGCATAGCGTTTCTTTCCGTCTGCCCCATCATAACTATTGGTTTGCAATCTACCTTCAATGGTTAAAGCCGTCCCCTTTTTAACCTGCGCTTCGGCAAGTTCGGCTTTCGCATTCCAAAAAATTAAATTAAACCATTGTACTCTTTTTACTTCCTCTCCGGATGAATTTCTGTAGTTTTCGTTTATTGCCAGATTAACCTTGGCTAATTTTTGACTTCCAAAATTTTTAACCTCTGCATCTGCTCCTGCAAATCCGCTTAATACTACTTTGTTAACTGCACTTTCCATAATTTTTAAATTTTAAGTTTCTAAATGTTTAACGAACAGTCATCACCTCGATAACCGACAGGACAAAATTGCAAACAGCGTCAAAAATTAGTCGGATGGTAAACATTTATAGCCGTTTAGAAACGTTTATAAACGGATAATGTACTTTTAAGCATCATTACAGCTATTTATTTTTTTATTCACTATTTTATTTTATAAATTAGGTCATCATCCCATAATAAAAAAAGCAATTATTATGGAACGTTTATGCTTAGACTGCGGAAGCCCGATAAGAGGCAGGGCTGATAAAAAATATTGCGATGATTCTTGCCGCAGCAATTACAACAATCGCTTGAATACAGAGGATAACCTCGTGATTAAAAGGGTAAATAATATACTCAAAAAAAATCGTGCTATTCTCGCTACGCTAAATCCAAACGGTAAAACAAAGGTTTCCGGTAAAAAGCTTGTTTCGGCTGGCTTTAAGTTTGAATTCCATACCTCCAGTTACGAAACCCAAAACGGCAATACCTATACTTTCTGTTATGAATTTGGTTATTTAGCCCTAAATGAAGATAGCTACCTCCTGGTAAAAAGAGAAGAAAGCCTGGGTTAAGTCCGTTTGAAATATTTAATTTTCACTAAGAATTAGAGCGACGGGTGAAAGCATATGTATTTTTTTATTCGACCGGAGATGATTAGTTTTATCCACTTATGATCAATTATAATGACAAGCTTTTTAAACCTGTAAACACGACAGAAAATAGCGAAACATCAAATGAAACCATCTTCAAATATAAGCAAAGGGGAAATATCCTGACCGCCGAATACGGGGGTGGAAAAATTGTTTACGGCCATTTGCTTGGCTTGGTAGACCATGAAGGAAACATCGAAATGCGCTATCACCAAATAAACCAGGAAGGCGAATTAATGACTGGAACCTGTAGCTCAAAACCTGAACTATTGGCTAATGGCAAAATCAGACTTCATGAAACCTGGCAATGGACATCAGGAGATCAATCGAAAGGGCAATCTATTATTGACGAACAATAAATTCTTCCTCGGTTGATAAGTCCAATATGCTGATAAAAAATCTCACCGGTCGTATTTCATCTGTATTACAAACTGCATTGGATTTAGTTTACAGTCCGATGGGTTATCAAATGTATAACCTGCAGGTCGAGGATGAAGGTCGGGAATACGAGGCCTGTACTTTTAAATTAAACACCCTGAAAATCAAACACCGGACTGCTAAAGTCACCCCGACCAAAACGGGTCGATTTGTAAGCATATGGAAGAGGAATGAAGCTGGAATTACGATTCCCTTTACTGATCAGGATGAATTTGATCTATTGATCATATCTGTTAATGATGCTGAACGATCCGGACAATTTATTTTTCCAAAAGCAATTTTGGTACACCATAAAATAATCGCTGCAAACGGAATAGCAGGTAAAAGAGGGATCAGGGTTTATGCACCCCAGGATGTAGCAGCAAATAAACAGGCCGCGAAAACCCAAAAGTGGCAAGTGATATATTTCCTTCAGATCGATATGAATGGAAGTACCGACCTTGCAAAAGCAGAGAAACTAATTGGTGACGAAATAAAATAAACACTTTATCAGATCTGGTTAAACTTAGCAAGTTTCGGGTAGTTTGCCTTTTCTTTAACAACTACTTTGGATGTGAATTATTCAAGACCATGAAAGTACAGGAAAAAATCAATTTTAACCGCATAGCTGAGGCCATCAGCTATATCAAAACAAATTTCAAAACACAGCCCGGTTTAGAAGAAATAGCAGAAAAAGTAAACTTAAGCCCTTTTCATTTCCAAAGATTATTTAGTGAGTGGGCAGGCACTACCCCAAAACGTTTCCTGCAATATATCAGCATTGGTTACGCTAAAGAAATGTTGAAAGAAAACGAAAGTTTATTCGATACCGCATTAGCAACCGGCTTGTCGGGAACCAGCAGGCTACACGATCTTTTTGTGAACATTGAAGGAATGACACCAGGCGAATATAAGAACGGCGGCGAAAACCTTATTATCAATTACAGCTTTGCAGAAAGTCCATTTGGGAACATTATTGTAGCCAGTACTTCAAAAGGAATTTGCCATATTGCCTTTTATGATGATGAAAACATGGCCTTGATGAATTTGCAACGCCAATTTCCGGCTGCTCAGTATCAACAAATAATGGACAAGGAACAGCAAAATGCTTTATCTATTTTTGGTCACGACTGGAGCAAATTACAAAAGATTAAATTGCATTTAAAAGGATCCGACTTCCAGTTAAAAGTTTGGGAAGTTTTATTAAAAATCCCAATGGGCAAATTAGCAACTTATAGTAAGATTGCGAAACAACTGGAAAACCCAAAGGCATCAAGAGCGGTGGGCACTGCCATTGGCGATAATCCGGTGGCTTTTCTCATTCCCTGCCACCGGGTAATACAATCAAGCGGTGCATTGGGCGGCTATCACTGGGGAGTGAACCGAAAAACAGCCATGATTGGTTGGGAAGCCGCTAAAACCAATAACCAAACGGTATGATTAAACACATCAATATTTCAACTGAAGAATTTAAAAAAAAATCAAAAACAGAGAAATCTGCTTCGGTGGAAATGCCAGATTGAAAATTTACGGACTACTTAAATGCAGTTCCGGAAAGCGGATGAAAAAAGAAAACCGTGTTTTTTTTCGTTCTAAAGAAGAAGCATTTCAGCACGGCTATCGCCCCTGCGGACATTGCCTAAAAACAGCCTATAAACAATGGATTTATTCAACAGCACACCAGATCGTAGCCAAAACCTGCTCCCGCATGATGGAACAGTAAATTATTACGGCAAATTATTCCAGCAATCAGAAGCGGATCATTATTTTGATGTGCTAATGAAAACGATTGAGTGGAAAAACGACGAAGCCTTTATCATGGGCAAACACATCGTTACCAAACGGAAAGTAGCCTGGTACGGAGATGAGGCATATTCTTACACCTACTCGAATAAATCGAAAACCGCCTTACCTTGGACAAAGGAATTACTGCAATTGAAAAAGATTTCGGAAGAACAAGCTGGCACCACATTTAACTCCTGCTTACTTAATTTATACCATAACGGCGATGAAGGCATGGCTTACCATAGTGATGACGAAAAGGCCCTGGCAAAAGATTCTGCCATTGCATCACTAAGTTTTGGTGCAGAGCGAAGATTTCTATTTAAACACAAAACAACTAAAGAAAAGGTAACCCTGTTTTTAGAAAACGGAAGTTTACTGGTGATGAAAGATGAAACGCAGACGAAATGGCTACACAGATTACCGACAAGCAAGAAGGTATATAAGCCGAGGATAAACCTCACTTTTAGAACAATGGTGGTTTAGGAATATAACTCACTTGAATTGATCATCTGATCTTGAGATTTTTTCTAACTTTTTTATTTTCTGAATGTCGCCCTGAATTTATTTCAGAACCCTTTATATAGAAAATATGCTGACCAGGCAGTAGCTACGAGGCAATTGAAAGGGAAGCGCTGCTTGTAAAATGAATCTGACAGCTATCTGATCAGCATGACAATTAGCCTGTAAAAAACAAAAACTTACAGCAAAAAGATTGATATATGATAGGAGAAGCAATCTCTATGATAGAAATTGCTTCGTCGTTCCTCCTCGCAATGACTATTTTTATTATAGATTGATCAATAGCAAGTGTATAATAAAAGGCTTTTTATTCCAATGGAAAAATTATTCAAAAGGGCCTAATAACAAATTTTTGATTGGACTTAAAGGTACATTTACAATAATTGTTAATAATCTATAAAATCTTAACGTTTGAACTCACTAATATCTACAATACGGTCATCATCGGCATTTTTCTTTAAAAACGATGTCCCGTTAGAATTGTTCACCCAGGTATAATCTCTCTGGATATTGCCAACAAGGGTTTCAGGTTGGTTCGTCAACGCTGCTGGCAAAGGCAGATTAAAAGTTTCTCCAGTTGCTGTATTTACCTGGTACAGAGAATTAGCGGTTAAAAACACCAACGTTGTTTTATCGCTAGAGTACATAAAGAATTTACCCTGGATGCGTTCATCCTCTTTTTGACGCTTGATCGGGTAAACCCTTGAATTAATGGTGGTGATAAAAAAATCGTTGTTCACCAACCAATTGCTTCTGGTTAATTCTTCCAAGCCTTTTGTATATTTTTGATCTTCAGCACCTTTTGATGGCCTGTCCAGGCTCACCACTTCTGTTTTTCCACCATTTAAATAAATGATATAAAAAGGATTCATTTTATCCTTTTCATTATCACTCTGAACCAATACCGCTGTTCTTTGTGTATTGATAAAAGATGCAACCTTAAATTTCTTTACTTCAGCGTTTGGCGCATCATCTACAATGATAGTTGTATCTTTAGATTTGATGCTGAAACGATCGTCGGTGGCTAGTTTTCCGGAATCAGTTTTTACGATGGTTAATATGTCTGTTTTTGATTTCGGGAAGACATTAAAATCATCACTTGCCGCAAATGCGCGTGCTTTAAAGGTTTTTTCAGAATTTCCTCCGCAGCCGAATAAAACAACGGATAATAAGAGTGCATAAAGCGTAATTTTCATGGTTTAGCTATTTATATTTTGCGCTAATTTAAAACCTTTATTGCTTTCTATTACAAAATCACCAGAAAATTACCTGGTTCAAGTACTGGCTTAGTATTGTAATTGTTGTCAGACCTTCCAGCGGCTAAATAGGAAACGGTGTTAGGATCAAAAAACAACATCATCTGAGGAGCAAATGGCTGGCAGTACCCCCGATTTCGTAAACATTGCAGATTACTATATCATCCTGATCACCTCTTCCATCCTCCTCTTTAATCTAACACACTTTCACCTGCCTAATTAAAACTAAATTTCCTACTTTAGATAAACGATTATTAACCAATGCGCGGCTCAACAAATTTTTTAACCAAAAATAAAAGCGTCATACTATATGGGTTATTTTTGGCTATAATGCTCTGTTTATTAAAATGGTTAGAGCTTAGGTTTATCGTGATTAATCATGCCTTTGAAATCTATGCAGGCTCTATTGCGGTTATTTTTACAGGCTTAGGCATTTGGCTGGCGTTAAAATTAACAAAACCTAAAACCATTCTGATCGAAAAAGAAGTCTTGTCTGAAAAATCGGAAACATTTGTCATTAATGAAAAAGAAATAATCAGGCTAAATATCAGTAAAAGAGAACTGGAAGTTTTACAATTGATGTCGGAGGGATTGAGCAATCAGGAAATAGCAGAGCGCCTTTTTGTTTCATTGAATACCATTAAAACACATAATGCCAGGCTTTTTGGAAAACTGGAAGTAAAACGCAGAACACAGGCTATAGAAATAGCTAAAAAACTCGGCCTTATCCCGCAATCGCGTTAATACTTTGGCATGAAAAATTATGTTGATTTGAAAATCACCCTAAAGTATGAAGGCTGAAACAACTATTTGGGCCAATTTTGTGGCATAAACCCATAATAATTGAAACATGAAAAAAAATGTAATGGTATTCGGATTAATTGCAGGCTTAATTGTATCGGTGTTAATGGTACTCTCGATGATGAGATGTTATAATGACCCTAACCTGGAGCACAGCATGCTCATCGGTTACGCTTCGATGTTATTGGCCTTCTCTTTTATTTTTGTTGGAATCAAAAACTACCGGGATAAGTACAACGACGGGTTGATTACTTTCGGCAAAGCCTTTAAAATAGGTGCGCTGATCAGTTTAATAGCCTCAACTATATACGTTGTTGTTTGGCTTGTTGATTATTATTTATTTATGCCTGATTTTATGGATAAATATGTTGCTCAAGCATTAAGGGAGGCCAAAACTAATGGTGCATCGTCATTAGAATTAGCAAAATTGAGCAAAGAATTGGCTTTTAGTCAGGAAATGTATAAAAATCCGGTTATGGTTGTACTCTTTACCTATATGGAAATATTGCCTGTCGGCTTATTGACTTCACTGGTAGCCGCGTTAATACTGAGAAAAAAGCCAATCAACACGGTGAAAACCCAGGCGGTTTAGACGACTGCTACCGTCTGCTCTCTTCGTTTTAAATCTGCGGGACAATCACACCCATTACCACACGGATTTAGCAAATTAACGCAGATCTATTCCATCATCCCTCTTCCATATTAAATCTTATCATATTAAAACTTAAATAACTTTATGTTAATTTTGATCAATTAAGATCGACAGTATGAAGATTTTTGCCGAAACCGAACGTTTAATTTTACGCGAACTCATGCCTGCCGATGCTGAAGGTATGTTTGACATGAACAGCGACGCTGACGTTCACCGGTATCTCGGTAATAAACCCGTAAAGTCAATTGAGCAAAGTATAGCCGAAATTGAGTTCATCAGAAAACAATATGTAGAAAATGGTATTGGGAGATGGGCTGTTATCGAAAAAACATCGGGTAATTTTCTAGGGTGGTCTGGCTTAAAACTGATTACAGCAACTACAAACAACCATATCAATTATTACGATCTGGGATATCGGTTCAGCAAACGGTTTTGGGGAAAGGGATATGCCACAGAAACAGCAATAGCCGTGATACACTATGGATTTACTGAACTAAAATTGAATGAGATTATTGGTATTGCAGACATTAATAACCTGGGATCTATTCATGTGCTCGAAAAAGTTGGTTTAAAGCGCGTATCTGTTTTCGATTACGACGGTACAAAACACCTCTGGATGAGAATTGAAAATCAGCTTGGCTTGATTAAAAGATGATTTTACCTTTTATTGGTTTAGTTTTTGATGATAAAAAGTAAATGATATAAACTTTTTGTTATGAAAAACCTTATTTACTGTGGCATTTTGATCTTATTACTTAGTTCTTGCAAAGAAAAATTAGATCCGGCAAAATTCACCAATACCAAATGGGAATTAATCTCGCTGCCAGGATTAACTTTGCCTTCAAACGCAAAGGCAACACTAAACTTTGCAGACAGCCTTAAATTTAGCGGAAAATCATTTTGCAACAGTTATGGCGGACAAGGCGAAATTACTGATCATAAAATAAACGTTAAAAATGTTTTTAGCACAAAAATGTTCTGCCAGGAAACTGACGCTGCTGAACGTGCTTACTTACATGCCCTTAACCAGGTGAATAACGCCAAAATAACTGATGATAGGCTACAGTTGTTAAATGGTGATAAAACGCTAATGGTTTTCACTAAAACCAACTAGAATCTTTACAATCATAAAAAGGCTGAATAAAGTATTTTTACTATTTTCGGCCTTTTGAGTTTAACGCAGGAGCAATGCCATTGATGATACTAGATCTGAAGTTTTTTTTCTCTACCATAAGAAAAGCATTTAATTTATTTCAGCAGAATGATCCCTTGCGATTGGCCGGTGCGACTGCATTTTTCACCAATTTTGCTTTACCCCCAATATTGATTATCCTGATCAGGCTTTTCGGCATGTTTACCGATAGGAGGTTACTGGCTACACACCTTTTTGAACGTTTGGCGAATATTCTGGACAATGAAAGCATATTACAGATCCGAAACACCCTAAAAAATATCCGGGGGATTGATCAGGCCTGGTATGTTACCTTGTTTAGTTTTATATTTTTTCTTTTTGTAGCCACCACCCTATTTAATGTGATCAAAAACTCCCTGGAACAAATCTGGAACATTGGTCAGAAAGATAAAAAGGGAATTATTAATACCCTTAAATCGAGAGCCATATCCGTTACCATTATTTTGTTGGCCGGAATATTATTTTTTATAGGCCTGTTGGCTGATAGTGTGCAGGCCTACATAGGTGCTTTCCTTAAAAATGGGGCGCCATCTTTTGGATTAATTTTAACCTCAATTATTAATCAATTGGTTTTTGTATTTATCGTAACCACCTGGTTTACCATACTTTTCAGATATTTAACCAATGGCAGACCTACCTGGCGGGTGGCTATATCAGGAGGCTTGTTAACCGGATGCCTGTTCACCGCCGGAAAGTATATCTTAAGGATTTTATTGCCGCTAAGCAACATCAGTAATATTTACGGGTCGGCGGGATCGATTATTGTAATTATGCTTTTTGTATTCTACTCTTCCCTGATATTCTATTTTGGTGCTTCATTTATTAAAGCATTAAGTGTTGGACGCGCCACCCCTATTGTACCCAAAAATGGGTCGTTCGCCTATGAGCTGACAGAGGTTGGATTGAAAAAGGAACATTAAATACCATTATATAACCAGATTTTGAATCAGTTTATCAAGCAGGCTTTTGAGTTGAATACTTTCTTCTAAGCTAATCCCTAACTGCTCACCAAGTTGAGCGCGTAAAGCTGGTGCTTTTTCTTTCAAAGCTATTCCCTTTTCCGTAAGCGATATAACGATGCTTCTCTCATCCTTTAACGATCTGACACGCGCTACAAGACCAGTTTCCTGCATCCGCTTAAGCAATGGGGTTAAGGTATTCGATTGCAGCATTAATTTCTCTGAAAGCAAGCTTAAGTTAACAGCGTCGTTTTCCCACAATACCATTAAAACCAGGTATTGCGGATAGGTTATACCTAAGGTATCCAGCACAGGCTGGTAACATTTGGTTACTAACCTCGAGGCAGCATACAGCGGAAAACACAACTGGTTTTCCAATTTTAAAGACTCATCTATATCCATCACTTATTTTCTTTAATAATAAAATCTTCGGCTAAGTAAATCATTTTATATGACATACCAATGATCGGACAAATCCGTGATTGCAAAGGATAATTTATTGCATAAAAACTAATATGAGTGACACTAAAATCCGAAGGAAATAAATCTTTCCAAGGTATCGTCATTACAAGAAGGCTTTCCAGCCGACAGCCTGCACAGATCTTCCGGGGAAGCAATCTTTACAGCTACAACTTAATATGAAAGATTCATTTGCCCTTCCTTCTTGTAATGACGAATTTACTATGAATCAGTTATTTAATAGATACAAAGTATCTTCATAAGATCGCTACCTGTACATAAATCAATAACTTATTTTAAACAACCGGCTGGGTCCGGTATTTAAATCACTTCCAGTTTAACATCAATATTGCCACGCGTTGCATTAGAGTACGGACATATTGCATGCGCTTTCTCTACCAATTGCTGTGCCTGTGTAGTTTCTATTCCCGGAATCTGCACTTGCAACGAAACGCCTAATTTGAAGCCACCTTTTTCATCGGGATGTAGCGATACACTTGCTTTAACTGAAGATGGTTGTTCAGGTTTCACTTTATCCTGATGCATCACTAAATTTAATGCACTATCAAAGCAAGAAGCATAACCTGCCGCAAAAAGCTGTTCCGGATTGGTATATTCCCCGCCATTACCACCCAGCTCTTTTGGCATTCTCACTTCAAGTTCCAGAACTCCATTTTCACTTGTTATTTTTCCATTACGTCCGCCGGTTACCGTGGCGCTTGTTTCATACAATGTTTTCATATTTTATTTTTGATTTTAATCGCAAACGATTATATCGCTTACGATACAAATATAAACAACTATTTTAAAAAAGCAAATTATTCCATGAAACCGATATGGGCACTATTGGGGATCGAAGAAAAAAGTATCAGGCATAAAAAAGGTGTTTATTAGACATAAACACCTTCCATCTTTTTAGATTGATTTTTTATAAAATTCTATAACCTAAACCGATTGTAAATAAATTCAGTTTAGTACCTGGATAACCAGCTTTATTAATTTTAGAAAGTCCCAACTCGTAACGGGCATCAAAACTCAGCTTTTTAAGATCTAAACCTGCTCCAAATTGCCAGGCCAGGGCCTGATTTTTAAAGTCAGCACGGAAAACATTTCCTGCCGCCTGACCAAAGCTTTGGTTTTCATCTAATATCAGCGAGAACATGGGTCCCGTGTTTAAACGAAGTCCTACACCAGCTGCACCAAACTTTGTACCTACCAATAAAGGCACATCTAAGCTGGTAAAGCGCACTTTGTTTACATCTCCTGTTGCATCACTTACCAAATCTGCTTTTTTTCCCGACAGGTAAAGCTCAGGTTGAAAATAAACGCCTGCAGCACCTACCCTGGCCCAAAGGCCGCCATAAAAACCAGTACGGTTGTTGCTGTTAAAAGTGTTTTCACTATCAAATTTCGAAAAATTTGCACCAGCTTTAACACCCAGCTGGAACGATGGCAGTACCTGTGCGCTGGCAAATAAGCCAACCAGTAAAAAGGCAACAGTTAATGATAAAAATTTCATATACAATTAAATTTAGCTGGTGGCATTGTTAATGGCTTCCTGTTCTTTTAAAGAATCAATATTATTTTTATCACCAAAGTTTTGCGTTTTACCTGCAAAATAATCTAAAATTCCTGAAATAGTTTCTAAGTTATCAGCTAAGTTCTGATGAATTTCTGGCAAATCTTTTTCCAGACGGCTATCGCCTAATTCAATATTATCTACTTCAATCTTCGCAATTTTCTGAATAAGTGCCTGCTTAGAATTTTGCAAATCTTCCAATTCACGCACGATCTTCTCCATTAATTCAAACTTCTTTAAAGTATTCATAGGTTCTTATTTTAGTTAAACTATTCCTTATAAACCCCTTTGTATAGTTTTTGTTTTATTTCTCGATTTTTTAATCACCGATTTGGAACTAACAAAAATAACTAATAATTTAGTTAAAAATCATCAGTTATGAAAAAACCATTTATGCTATTGGCCTTATTCATTTTAGCTTTAACAAGTTATGCACAGGATGCAAAAACAGTAGATAAGGAGAAGCTCTTCGACCTTTATCAAAACCAACGCTATGCAGATGCAGCACAGTACCTGAAAAATACTTATGGAGATGAAGTAAATGATTTTAAAATCCTAAGCCAAATGGGTTATTGTTTTTTAATGGCTGGCAATAATGCAGAAGCAGAAAAATTTTATATCAAGGCCAATACCTTACAGCCGCAGAACCTACCCATTCTTTTCAGTCTTGGTAACATTAATACTAAAAGAGGCAATACCGAAAAAGCCAAACTTTATTATGGCGAAATTGTAAAGATAGACAGCAGTAATTTCAATGTATATAAACTATTGGCCAATCTGTACAATTCTCCGCAAGATGACTCGCTCAAACTCATCTACCTTTTAAAAGCTAACTTTATTAATCCACTGGAAGGCGATGTTGCCGCCGACCTCGCTGAAATGCATACCAGCTATCAGCAATACGAAAAAGCTTATCAGGTACTCAATATTGCCATTAACGGTGATAGTGATAACCTGGTACTTCAAAGAGCTAAATTGCCTATTGCCAACCAGCTGAAAAAATATGGCGAAGTGATTGCATCAGGTGAAAAATTATTGAAAGATAATGCAGATGCAGGAGTAATAAAGGACACCGCAAAAGCCTATTACTATACCAAAAAGTATCAAAAAGCGATAACGCTTTTTAAACAGCTGGAAGAGATGAAGATGGAGAACGAAGCTACCTTATACTACACATCATTAAGTTACCGGGCTTTAAAAGATTATCAACAGTCAGCACTTTATTCCCAGAAAACCATCGATGCAGCCATCTCGCCCAATACCTCCAGTTATTATGCCTTATTAGGATTAGTTTATGAAGAAAATAAACAATTTGCGCTGGCAGGCGCGGCTTATAAAAAAGGGTTACAATTTAAAGCTACTCCCACATTGTATTATCGCCTGGCCGTATTTTATGACACCAGCTTAAAACAAGGCAAAAATGCGCTCAAATACTATAATCTTTATATAAAAAGCAAGCCCAGTCCAACGGATGATAAAGAAGAGATTAAATTTTCAAAAAGCAGGATTGAACAACTCAAAATGACCAATCAAACCAGATCTTCGAAAACAGGTTTTACGTTATCCCAAAATTCGTCCAGGGCGATTATTCGCGGTTTAAAAAAGGAAATTAATGTTGGCCAATGTTGTTGATTAAAGATGCTCACTCCAGCAATGCTAATAGAAATCTTAGATACCGTTTTACCGAAATCATCGGTTGCGTCTCTAATCCATTCCCATTCCTCGTTCAATGTGTTGGTAAATAAACGTTGAAATTCTTCAAACTGTTCGAAAATAAGATGCCTGATATCGGGATCAGGATGAGAAAGCTGAATGCTGATGAAGGCTTTTTTGCCATCAACATCCATCTTAAAGAAGATGTTCTTCACACCGGTTTTATAGTTCGTCCAGTTTACCGTCGAACCGCTCGCTGATGGCACAGGCTTCATGTATTGCCCAAAACTGATCCAAAACTGTTGACGTAATTTCGCTGATTCCTCTCTACTGTACATTTATTTTTTTAAGCCTAAAGCACCGCCATCTCGACTGGTTGCCATTGACAGACTTCAATATAAAACTCGTCATTGCGAGGAGGTACGACGAAGCAATCTTTCCTGCTCGCGATTCGCGCAAGAAAGATTGCTTCGTCGGCTGAAAAAGCCTTCTCGCAATGACGACCGTTCGCGGCCTGTCAAACGCTGCAATATTAGCGATTAATATTTACTTTCAAAATGGTAACTCCCGGAGCCGATCTCTTCTCTTTTTAGGGCACCAGGCATTACAACGGTTGCGGAGGCATTAGCGGGGACGGTTACGTCCAGCTTAAAGGTCCCATTAGTTAAAGTCCAGGAAGATTTTATCGTTCCATACACCGTTTCCAGTTCTGCTGAGGCACTGGTTAATTTACCTCCAGGTGTGGGCGCAATCAAAATATCTTTATAACCAGGCTTTGTAACAACCGGGTTGATGCCTGCTATGTTTTTATACATCCAATCGCCAATGGCGCCATAAGCATAATGGTTGAAAGAATTCATGTCTGCGGTTTGAAATGAGCCATCCGGTTTAATACCATCCCAACGTTCCCAGATGGTGGTAGCTCCCATTTTAACCGGATATAACCAGGAAGGATAACTTTCCTGCAGCAATAAGTCATAAGCTACGTCTTCATGCCCAAAACGGCTCAGTACATGGCACAGGTATGGGGTACCTAAAAAACCCGTGGTGAGGTGGTTACCGTAATCTTTTACATTATCCACCAATCTTTGCGCAGCCTGTGCACGTAAGTTTTCGGGCAGCATATCGAATTGCAATGCTAAAACATATGCTGTTTGCGTAGCAGAAACCAATTTGCCGCTTGGTGTCATATTTTCTTTGAGGTAAGCCGCTTTAACCTGATCTAAAAGTTCCTGGTACTTCGCTACATCTTCCGTTTTACCTAATACCTTTGCCGCATTAATCAGTAACTGGGTCGAATGTGCATAAAATGTTTGGGCAATCATATACTTATCAGTCACAGCTGCACGACCATCGTTATCATCATTAGGCCGGTAAAATAACCAATCGCCAAAGTGGAAGCCCGTATTCCAGAGGTTATTTTGTGCCACTGAAGAAATATAATCTACCCATTTTTTCATGCTGTTGTACTGTGTTTCCAGTATTCCTTTGTCGCCATATGATACATACATATCCCATGGAACAATGGTGGCTACATCAGCCCATCCGGCAGAACCTGCATCATTCTGTGTCAATACATTTGGTATCACAAAAGGAACACTACCATTGGGGAGCTGATCTGCAGCAACATCTTTTAGCCATTTGGTAAAAAAGCCCGACACATCCATATTATATGCGGCAGTTAAAGCAAACGCCTGGGCATCGCCGGTCCAGCCTAAACGTTCGTCTCTCTGCGGACAATCTGTTGGCACATCAACAAAATTCCCTTTCTGCCCCCAGGTAATATTGTGCTGCAACTGGTTTAGCAAAGGATTGGAGGTACTGAATTTTCCAGTGGTTTTCATGTCTGAATACACCGCTACCGCAGTAAGGTCTTCTAATCTCAGTTCGCCTGGGTATCCATCTACTTTAACATATCTAAAGCCCTGGAAGGAAAAATGCGGTTCGAATGTCTGCTCAGTTCCGTCCTTTAAGATATAATTATGCTGTTGCCTTGCTGTTCTCAGGTTAGTTGTATAAAAATTCCCTTCTTTGGTTAATACTTCAGCATGGCTGATGGAGATTTTTGTCCCTGCCGGGCCTTTCGCTTTCAGCATTACCCAGCCTACTAAATTCTGACCAAAATCAACAACAGTTTCACCTTTGGGTGTTTTAAATATTTTTAAGGCTTTAAATTCTTCATGTTTGGTTACCTGTGGTCCGCTCATTCCAACCAGTTTTTCAGGGCCAAAGGCTAATTCTTGTACCGGCTTCCAGTTCAGGTCTTCTTTAAAACCTGTATTATTCCAGCCTTGGCGTTCCAAACGAGCGTCATAAGTTTCACCATCATAAATATTAGCGGCTAATATGGGTCCGTAACTTGTTTTCCAGGTATTATCTGTTACGATGGTTTCTTTGCTCCCATCAGCAAATTCTACTTCCAGCTGCATTAACAAAGCCCTGGTGCCGCCATAAAATTGCTTCTGATGATTAAATCCGATACGCCCTTTGTACCAGCCATCGCCCAGCGAAACACCAATTACATTGCCACCTGTCTTCAGCGATTGTTTAACATCATAAACCTGATATTGAATATGATCTCTATAACTGGTCCAGCCTGGGGCAAAATACGCATTACCAACCCGATTGCCGTTGATACTCGCCTCATATAAGCCTTTGGCGGTAATGTAAACCAATGCAGATTTTACCCGCTTTTTAAGTTTAATTTCTTTTCTGAACAATGGGCTCGCTAACGAAGTATCTTTTCCGGCTACCGAAATCCATTTCGCCTGCCAATCTTCAGGTTTTAAACCGGTTTGAAAATATTGTACCGGCGACCATGCGGATGTGTTTCCTTGATTATCATTTACCCTAACCTGCCAGTAATATTTGGTTTTCGATGAGAGTTTTGGGCCGTCATAGGCAACCAGCACAGACTGGTCACTGCTTACCCTTGCTTTCCATAAAACTTTACCAATAGTGGCCGTTGTACCCAGCTTGATTTCGTAATTACGCTGTTTGGTATTTTTGATGTCCGAAATTATTTTCCAGCTGAATCTGGGTTTTGGATGATCAACACTTAAAGGATTAATTAAATGCTCTACCGTTAAATCTTTTACCGAAACTTTCTGACTGAAGGTATCCGTTGTAAATAAAAACAACAAGACAAGACTGGTAAAGGGTACAAATAAGTTTTTGTTCATATTGGTTAGCGTTAATTTTCAATCTTAACAATGCGATAATCAGCAATATTTTTAAACTAACCATCCTGCACTGTTATGAAAATAAACGCCGGCACAACGTCAATAAATTGACTGAACAAATTTTAAAAACTGAAAATAAACAGCTACCGATTCATCAACCTGGCCACATACTTACCGATAATATCAAACTCCAAATTTACCGTATCGCCTACATAAACTTCCTGTAAATTGGTATGTTCGAAAGTATAAGGGATGATAAATACCGAAAATTCGTCATCAGCTGAATTTACAACAGTTAAGCTGATCCCGTTTACACAGGCTGAACCTTTTTCTACAGTTACATTTCCGGCGCCGGCATCATATTTAAAACGGTACTCCCAGCTGCCATCAAGTTCTTCGCGTTTCACACAAACCGCAGTCTGGTCTACGTGGCCCTGAACAATATGACCATCTAAACGGGCATTCATCTGCATACACCGCTCAAGGTTCACTTTACTACCCACTTTCAAGCCACCTAAATTGGTTTTGTTAAGGGTTTCATCAATTGCGGTAACCGTATGCGTTCCATCATGTAAAGCCACAACGGTTAAACATACCCCGTTATGGGCTACGCTCTGGTCGATTTTCAGTTCATGGCTAATTGCCGATGATATGGTAAAGTGGATATTAGTATGATCGTTTTTAATGGCAGTAACCTCGCCAAGTGTTTCTATAATTCCTGTGAACATTTTATAATTTATTTAAAGTCCGTCATTCCCGCGCAACTGTTCGTCCTCGACTGGAGCGCAGCGGAATGGAGAGATCTACCCAGATAAATTCTCCACTGCATTACACTTTACTGCCATTGACATATTACAATAACAAGGGTCGTCATTGCCAGGTACTAAGCAATCTTAATGCGTTCGCTACTAGCTAGAGTTGTAAGATTGCTTCGTCGGCTGAAAAAGTCTTCCCGCAATGAAGATTCGTCTATTTAATATTTTAATCTATTTTTTCTCCAATCGGAGCTATTTTTAACTCCATTACTTCCTAACTTCAACTCTTTTTCAGCAAACAGTTTTGCAGCAATTACAGCGGCAATCAGTGCTTCTGTTTCATCCTGCTTTTTTAAACTTTCTGCTTTAAAGTATTTACCTACAAAGTGTGTGTCAAAATTACCTGTTCTGAAAGCCTCGTGTTGCATTACAAATTTACCAAAACCCAAAGTAGTCTCTATCCCGGTAATATCATATTCTTCAATAGCCCTAATCATCCGCTCCATTGCTTCTCCTCTATCTTTCCCGTAAGTAACCAGTTTGGCAATCATCGGATCATAATAAATAGGGATTTCCATTCCCTGCTCAAAGCCATCATCTACCCTTACCCCGTTACCTTGGGGTGTTTTATAAGTTTGCAAAGTTCCGATATCAGGAAGGAAATTATTGGCCGGATCTTCTGCATAAACCCTCAGTTCGATGGCATGTCCGCTGATTTTTAAATCAACCTGACTAAAACTCAATTTTTCTCCTGAAGCAATTTTGATCTGCTCTTTTACCAGATCTATGCCTGTGATCAGCTCGGTTACCGGATGTTCTACCTGCAAGCGGGTATTCATTTCGAGGAAAAAGAAGTCGAGGTTTTCATCAAGAATAAATTCGACTGTGCCCGCTCCGGTATAATTTACAGAACGGGCAACATCTACCGCACATTGCCCCATTTTTTGCCTGATTTCTTCAGTTAACACAGATGAGGGGGCTTCTTCTACTACCTTCTGGTGTCGGCGTTGCACAGAACACTCACGCTCAAACAGATGAACGATGTTACCATGGCTATCGCCTAAAACCTGTATTTCAATGTGCCTCGGAGAGGTAACATAACGTTCGATAAAAACTGCGCCATCGCCAAATGCCGAAGTAGCTTCGCTTACAGCAAGCTGCATCTGTTCTTCAAAATCTTCAGCCCGCTCCACAATGCGCATTCCCTTACCGCCGCCTCCTGCAGCTGCTTTGATTAAGATCGGAAAACCAACTTCAATGGCACGTTGCTTTGCCTCATCTACATCCTGAACGGCCTCTTCCGTTCCGGGAACCATAGGGATATTATACTTTAATGCTGCGGCTTTTGCAGCTAATTTGTTGCCCATGGTTTCCATAGCCTGCGGCGAAGGACCAACCAGAATAAGGCCGGCATCAGCAACCATTTGTGCAAAATTGGCATTTTCTGATAAAAACCCATAACCCGGGTGGATGGCCTCAGCGCCGGTTAGCTTACAGGCGTCTATAATCTTTTCCCCCACCAAATAACTCTGGTTAGATGGCGCAGGGCCAATACATACGGCCTCATCGGCATAACGCACATGCAGCGCATTCCGGTCTGCCTCAGAATAAACAGCTACTGTTTTAACTCCTATTTCCTTTGCCGAACGCATAATACGCAAAGCGATTTCGCCACGGTTAGCGATTAGAAGTTTGGAGATTGGGGTTTGAACTTTGGAGTTTTCTGGCATTTTGGTTAGCATTTCATTAGACATATTGACTCAGGACTGAATACTTGCAACTTAGGACTCTATCTAAGACAAATGTAATATTATTTCAATTGCCTGATCAATCATTTCCGGAGTCAGATCAAGGTGAGTTACCAAACGGATGGTACTGGCGCTGGTGGTATTGCAATACAACCCTTTTTCTTTTAATTGGTGTACAACCTTCTCTGCCGATCCCTTTCCGACTTCAAAAATAACGATATTGGTTTCAACAGGCATTACCGATTTTACATATTTTGCGCCAGCCAGTGCATTGGCCAGGGCCTGCGCATGTGCATGATCCTCTTTTAACCGTGTTACATGATGATCGAGTGCATAAATACCTGCCGCCGCTAAAAAACCCGCCTGGCGCATGCCACCACCAAAAGCCTTCCTGATTTTTCGCGCTTTATGGATCATTTGTTTAGTACCTAACAACACCGAACCCACTGGTGCACCGAGTCCTTTAGATAAACAAACTGAAATCCCGTCAAAATATTTACCGTATTCGCTGGCCTGATCGCCGGTAGCCATGAGTGCGTTAAAAACACGAGCACCATCCAAATGTAGCTTTAATCCTTTTATGTTACAGAGGTGATGAATGGGTGCAATTTGCGATAAGGTATAACAACTTCCGCCGCCTTTATTTACTGTATTTTCCAAAACAACCAAACTGGATGTAGGATAATGGATATTGTCTTCATTAATTTCAGGCTCGATCAGCTCCGGCGTCAGAATTCCACGTTCACCGTGAAGTAGCCTGACCGATGCGCCAGAGTGAAAAGCAATGCCTCCGATTTCATAGCGGTAAACATGTGCAGTCTGATCACAAATGACCTCGTCCATCGGCTGTGTAAAACACTTGATGGCAATCTGGTTGGTCATCGTTCCGGATGGGCAGAAAAGTCCGGCTTCCATATTAAAAATCGAAGCTAATTTCGTCTCCAAAGCATGCACCGTTTCATCTTCACCAAAAACGTCATCGCCTACTTTTGCATTCATCATGGCATCCAACATTCCGGCAGTTGGCCTGGTCACCGTATCACTCCTAAAATCTAAAAATCGCTTGTTCATCTGGCTATTTTCTTGTAAAATATTGTTGACGTTAAAAAAAAGACCACTGCCCTTTCTGGTATAATTTTAAGGTTTTTCGGCGATTAAACGCCTTATATAGTGTATTTTTTACACACTTAATTTTCAGTAACAACAAATTGTTAAAAATTTATTAAAAAAAAGGATACAAAATATAAGACTTTTTATACTTTTATCGTGCTAAAACCAAAAATAAATAAAAATGATAGTAATTGCAGACGGCGGATCTACCAAAACAAATTGGTGTTTGATTAACGAGGCCGGCAGAAAAATTTACTTTAACACCGAAGGTTACAATCCATATTTTTCAAAAGGAGAGTACATTGTAAAGTCTTTGAATGAGACTCTTCCAGACCACTTGGAAAGAGAAAAATTGACAGCGGTTTATTACTACGGTGCCGGTTGTTCTACACCTGCAAATGTTAAGATAGTATCCGATGCCATGCAACAGATTTTCACCAATGCAAATATCTTTGTGGGCCATGATTTACTTGCTTCCTGCAGAGCATTGCTTGGAAATGAACCAGGATTTGCCGCTATTTTAGGCACAGGTACAAATTCATGCCTTTACGATGGAACTGAAATTACCATGAACATCGATTCTCTGGGTTACTTCCTTGGCGATGAGGGTAGTGGTTCTTATATTGGTAAACGCATTTTAAGCGATTACATGAAAGGTTATATGCCAAAAGGATTACGTGAAGCTTTTTATGATAATTACGCCTTAACCAACGAAGACATTTTCGATAATATTTACAATAAGCCGTTGCCAAACCGTTTCTGCGCAAGCTTTAGTAAATTTTTATACGATTTTAAAGATAACTATGAAGATTATGCTTTCAGCACGATCGATTATGCATTTACCGCATTTTTTGAAGCTTTGGTTATCCACTATCCAAACTATAAAGACCACAAATTAAATTGTGTGGGTTCAGTAGGTTATAGTTTCCGAGATATTTTAAGTATTGTAGCCGACCGTTACGAAATGGGTGTAGGAAAAATTATCCGTTCGCCTATAGATGACCTGGTACATTACCACTTGGAGTTGGCACCTAAGGCTTAGTTTTCAGTTGGGAGTTTGCAGTTTGGAGTTAACAGTTACAGAAAGCAGAGAAAACAAAAAAAATCCCGGTTTGAAATTCAACCCGGGATTTTTCTATTTATAATAGACGATGCTGTTTTCGTTTTTATCTTTTAGCACTCTTCCACCTCAAATCTCACCTCTCAAATCTTAATCCGCTAGAACGAAATTTCCTTGCCAAAAAGTTTTGCATATTTCCGCTTATCAAAACGGTATAGGGTAGCTGCACGATAGGAAACTCCTTTTTGTTTTTCATCAAGTTCTTTGAGCACACCAAAGCTTACAATTTTCTTTCTAAAATTCCTTTTATCAAGTTTTTTACCCAGCACCAGTTCGTAAACGTGCTGCAATTGTGTTAAGGTGAATTTCTCTGGCAAGAGTTCAAACGCAATAGGTTGGTGTTTGATCCGCCGTTTTATTTTTTCTAATCCTTTATCGTAAATTTTCTGGTGATCAAAAGCTAATTTGGGCAAATCGGTAATCGGCAGCCAATTGGCCCGCTTGGCATAAGTGCTGATCGGGCGTAATTCTTTGTCTCCGCCCAAACGGATCAAGGCATAGTAGGCCAAAGTGATTACCCGCCCTTGCGGGTGCCTGTTCGGATCACCAAAAGCATAATACTGCTCCATATAAATACCACGCAAACCGGTAAGTTCATACAAAATCCTGGAGGCTGATTGATCTAAACTTTCATCAGGACCAACAATATTACCGGGCAATGCCCACCAATCTTTAAACGGTTCTTCATTCCTTTCGATTAGCAGGATTTTTAATTCCTTACCATCAAATCCGAACAAAACGCAATCTATCGAGAATACGGAATCTAAATGAGGTAAAATTTGTTCCAAAGTAAAAATTAGTTATTTTAAGCAGATAAAGGTATAACTTTCAATATTAAGTAAAAAAAATAAAATAAATTACTTAGTGTAAAAAATACACACTATATTCGTATTATAAAGATGAAGCCAAATATAAAAAATATAGCTGTACTAACTTCTGGAGGCGATGCCCCTGGGATGAATGCAGCAATCAGAGCTGTTGTTCGTACCGGAATTTACCACGGCATTAACATGTTTGGGGTAATGCAAGGTTACCAGGGTTTAATAACCGACAACATAAAACCAATGGATGCCCGTTCTGTAAGTAATATTTTACACCTGGGTGGTACGATTTTAAAAACTGCACGTTGTTTAGAATTTAAAACAGACGAAGGCCAGCAAATTGCCTACAACAATTTAAAGAAAAATGACATTGATGGCCTGGTGGTTATTGGTGGAGACGGAACATTTACCGGAGCTAAACGTTTTTCAGAAACTTTTGGGGTTAAGGTAATTGGTATACCGGGAACAATTGATAACGATTTAGTAGGATCTGACTTTACGTTGGGTTATGATACTGCTATTAATACCGTAATTGAAGCAATTGACAAAATCAGGGATACTGCCGATGCACATGACCGTTTGTTTTTTATAGAGGTAATGGGCCGTGATTCCGGCTGTATTGCCCTAAGAAGTTCGATTGCGAGTGGTGCCGAAGCGGTATTATTGCCGGAAAGAGAAACCAGTGTTCATGAATTAATTGATAAACTGGCTGTAGGTGCGGCAACAAAAAAATCATCGAGCATTGTCATCGTAGCTGAAGGCCATAAACAAGGCGGTGCTTACGATATTGCCAAAAAGGTAAAAGAAACCTTTGATCATTACGACACCAAAGTAACCATTCTGGGTCACCTTCAAAGAGGCGGAAGCCCCAGCAGTTTCGACAGAATTTTGGGCAGTCGTTTAGGTTTTGCGGCAGTAAATGCGTTAATTGCAGGCGAAACGGAGCAAATGGTAGGTTTAAAAGGAAATGAGATAAAATTAACCAGTATAAGAGAGGCCTTAACGGCTCATTCTTTTAAACTCGAACCCGATTTAATGGAAATGACAGAGGTACTTTCAATATAATATGGTAGCAGTTGTTTATAGCGGATCGAAAACAGCATTTTGGAAAATAACCCGAAATGGACAGGTAGTAGCCCATTGCAATACTACAGGCTTAAACCCCTGCTTTGTTGATCCGAAAACAATTTTACAGATACTAAATAAAAAGGTCGTCCTCGTTAACCATGCAGAAAATATCAAAAAAATCTATTTTTTTGCAGCCGGGGCATCATCATCAGATAGAAAAGAAGTACTGGCCAAAACCCTGGCGTCATTTTTCAGATACAGCAAAATTGTAGTCGAAAATGATTTATTCGGTGCAGCTAAAGCCGCCTGTTATAATCAGCCGGGTATTGTTGGTATGCTGGGCAGCGGTGCACATTGCGCCTATTTCGATGGAAAAAAACCACTGAATAACAATTTTGGCTTAGGCTATATCCTGGGAGATGAAGGCTCATCCAATTATTTCGGAAAAATACTCCTGAAAGAATTTTTAAGCAAGAAAATGCCAAAGGATATTGAAGCAAAATTTACGCTGACCTACAATCTGGATCGTCCTCAGATCTTAGAACGTATTTATAATAAGCCGCAGGCCAATATATTTCTGACTTCGTTTTTCGATTTTATTACCCATAACACTAAACATGAGTATATCTGTAAATTGATTGACGAGGGTTTTGAAAAATATTTCGAAATATATATTTTACCTACATGGCTGAAACATAAAGATAGTGAACTGCATATTGTAGGCAAGGTAGCTGCCGAACTTGAAGACCGGTTAAGGTTGGCGGCCAGCAAGTATGACCTAAACATTAAAAGCATCATTAAAGAACCAATACAAAATTTATTAAAACATTACATTAATTAACAAACAATGAGCAAAATTGGAATAAACGGCTTTGGCCGTATTGGCAGACTGGTTTTCAGAGCCGCATTAAAAAGAGGATTGGATATTGTAGCGATTAACGATTTGATCGAGCCTGATTATATGGCATACATGTTAAAATATGATACTACACATGGCAAATTTGATGGCACTATTGATGTTGTTGACGGCAACTTAGTTGTTAACGGTAAAACCATCCGCGTAACTGCAGAAAGAAATCCTGCTGATTTAAAATGGGATGCTGTAGGTGTTGAAGTCGTAATCGAATCAACAGGCTTATTCTTAACCCGCGTTGACGCTGAAAAACACATTGCTGCAGGTGCCAAAAAAGTAGTTTTCTCAGCTCCAGCTAAAGATAGCGACATCCCTACTTATGTAATGGGTGTTAACCACGATAAGTTAACTGCAGATCAAACGATTGTTTCTAACGCATCTTGTACTACAAACTGTTTAGCACCAATTGCTAAAGTTTTAAACGATAACTTTGGTATTGTTGAAGGTTTAATGAGTACGATCCACGCGGTAACAGCAACTCAAAAAACAGTTGATGGTCCTTCTGCTAAAGACTGGAGAGGTGGACGTGGTGGTTTTTCTAACATCATCCCTTCTTCTACCGGTGCTGCTAAAGCAGTAGGCATGGTATTACCTGAGTTAAAAGGTAAATTAACAGGTATGTCTTTCCGCGTTCCTGTTGCCGATGTTTCAGTAGTAGATTTAACTGCGCGTTTAGAAAAACCAGCTACTTACGAGCAAATTAAAGCCGCTATGAAAGCAGCTTCTGAAGGTGAATTAAAAGGTGTATTGGCTTATACTGAAGACGAGGTTGTTTCTTCTGACTTTATTGGCGATGACCACGCTTCGATTTTTGATGCTAAAGCTGGTATTTCATTAAATGACAACTTCGTTAAAGTGGTATCTTGGTACGATAACGAATGGGGTTACTCTTCTGCACTAGCTAAATTTGTAGAATACTACGCTAGTTTATAACAAAAAAAATTGCTTTAAGCAATTTCAACATCATAAAAGGCAACATTAATTAAATAATGTTGCCTTTTTTATTTTGAAAGTAAGTTTCACCAATAAAAGTGCGTCCTGAAAACATACAAAAAAATTTAATTAGCAAAAAAAGCAGCTTATTATTTCA
>NZ_JBIWEB010000002.1:0-538928 GCF_044762335.1 Pedobacter suwonensis
GCCTTTTTGCACAACAACTTCTGCTTTTTTCAAGCAACAACTCTGGGGGTCAATTTGAAATTGGCGAAAGGGGGTCAAATTTATTGGTATATGCACCAATGTCCAGTCCATTGAAATTAAGCCTGTTTTTGAGTTATACCCATTTGTTCGGTTTAAGAGATCCTACCGGAATATATATGCGATTAAAAAAGTAAGTTTTCCTGGCGACCGTGTTTTCAATATAGAACTGTCCGAAAAACAACTATCAGGAAGGAACCTGAAGCTATCGCTTCGGTATTCAGACCTGCTAAATGCCGAAACTTTTTAGCGGAATTCCATGGAAGAAAGTAAGGAACAACAAAGCCTGCACCGCTTCCTCCAGTTTGCAATCTATCTCACTGTATTGCTGGATATACTGATGTTCGTTTATGCGCCGAGGATTTTGCAGATAGGAGATGCCGAAAGAATAGGGATGAGTAAATTTCTGCTTCGCATGTCCCGGATCATCATTTACCAAAATCCATTGTATAGCAGGCTGTTTTCACTGCTTTTGATTTCGTTGGTCTCGATTGGCACTTTGAGTAAAAAACAGAAGGATTTCAATTCCAAAACCGCTATCGTCTATCCTTTGATCTCAGGCTTGCTCTTCATGATGTGCAGTATTTTCTTTTTTGGAAAAGATGGTAAGGAGATCTTTTACCTAACGAGTTGGGTAAATCTGGGCTATATACTCTCTTTGCTGATTGGAACCATTTTAGTTCATGTGGCTATGGATAATATCTCCAAGATCATTAGTTCTTCTCTTGGAAAGGATAGATGGAATACCGAGGAAGAATCTTTTATGCAGGCCAGAAAAAGAGTGGATACACCGTTCTCAGTAGTGATTCCGTCATTGTTTTACTATCGGAAAAAAATTCATGCAGGATTTATTAATGTAGAGAATATCTTCAGGGGGACGCTGCTGATCGGGACGCCAGGTTCGGGTAAAAGCTTTGGTGTCGTGATGCCATTTATCAGGCAGCTTATTGCAAAGCAGTTTTGCCTATGTTGTTACGATTTCAAGTTTCCAGACCTTGGCCAGATTTCCTATTATCATTACTTACTGGGCAAACAGCAAGGGAGACTGGCAGGTTTCGATTTCCATGTCATCAACCTCACACAGGTGGAGAGCAGTAGAAGAATAAATGTACTGAGGTCTGACTATATTCTCACCTTAGCTGATGCAGGGGAAACAGCAGAGGCATTGGTGGAAGCCTTGAAAAAAGGTGATAAGTCCGGTGGGAGTGATCAGTTCTTTACCCAGAGTGCCGTAAATTTCTTGGCCGCCTGTATCTACTTTTTTTCTCAGTTCGAGGGCGGCAGGTATTCGACCTTTCCACACGTGCTGTCTTTTCTCAACTGTAGTTATGAGCAGATATTCACAGTACTCTTTTCCAATCCGGAGTTGAAAAGTTTGCTTTCCCCATTCGCTACCGCTTATCAGGCAAAGGCATTTAATCAACTCGAGGGTCAGATCGGGACACTGAAAGTATTTATCTCCAGACTGGCGACAAAAGAAACGTTTTGGGTGTTTTCGGGTGATGATTTCAACTTGAAGATTTCATCAAGTGAAAGCCCGTCAATATTGGTACTAGCTAATGATCCGAATACGCAGAATATCAACTCAGCATGTTATTCGGTGGTGTTAAACAGGCTGACCAGGCTCATCAACTCTAAGGGCAATTTACCTTCGGCATTGATCATAGATGAACTTCCTACTCTTTTCGTACACCGGATTGAGAACCTGATTGCAACAGCGCGTTCAAATAAAGTGGCGGTGCTGATGGGCCTGCAGGAATTGCCCCAGTTTCAACAGCAATATGGAAAGGATACCGCAACTACGATTACATCAGTCATTGGTAACGTACTATCAGGATCGGTAAGAAACAAGGAAACCCTGGAATGGCTGGAGAGATTGTTTGGTAAAGTTAAGCAGCAATCTGAAAGTCTTTCCATTGACCGCACCAAAACATCACTCTCTCTTTCTGAAAAGCTGGAGCCATTGATTCCTGCGGGAAAAATTGCCTCATTGAAAGCAGGTGAGCTTGTTGGTATGCTCGCCGCTGATGCAGTAACGAATTACACTGGTCAATATGAAACCTCAGCGATCAACTGCCGGGTGAATCTGGATATGAAAGCGATCGCTAAGGAGGAAAAAGCTTATCCCGAAATGCCGGTATTCTATGACTTTGGCGGTAAAAAAGAGCAGGTGCTTCAGAAGAACTTCAGAGAGATCAATGCCGAGGTAAGTTCATTGGTTTCCAGATTCAAAACATCGGAGCCAACTGCAGCACCTGTACCAGCAAAAGCAAGTATGGGTGGCCTCAAGTGCTAATATTTATCCAGTACTGGTTTTAAAATTAATCATTGTTTTATGGAAGAATTAACCGGACAACTCGTTCTGGTGCATCCGGATCTTATTCAGGATCCGGTATCCAGACAAGGCCAGGTAGGTGTCATAGCCATGGCCGATCTAAAAAGTGATACCATTACCGTTGGTTTTGGTGGAAGCCCTTTGGGCAGATATTCCGCTGATGCGCTACTGGTATTGAAAGAAAAAAACGAACTCTACAGAGACATCATGCACGATCCCAAAAGCCTGGAAGCAGATACATTTAAGCAATTGCTGAAAATCAATATGCTACAGGAGAACCCTGGTTATGGCAATATCTCGGATGCCCTGAAAATTGTCGCAGGGCAAAAGGAGCTCATTGAGCACAGCATGATCTCTCTGGAAAATCATATCGCAAAGCATTATGGAATGGACACCTCTGCGCAGGCTTCGATGGGACGTTAGCTTCCCTATGCTACTCATTCTGCTGGTAAGCTACTTTTTCTGTAATGCCCAATTGTCAATGCCGCTGCAGAAAATGAGGATCAATTCCAGCTTTGGCTTCAGGAGACATCCTGTGACCCATCAATCCGATTATCATAAGGGTATAGATTTATATGCCCGTAATGAACCTGTTTTTGCCATCCTGGAGGGCATAGTTTCACTTACAGGTAATCATCCTATACTTGGCAATTTCATCAGGGTTGATCACAATGGGGTAACAAGTATTTACGGGCACTTGTCAGTCATTCTGGTAGCTAAAGGAGATAATCTGCAGTCTGGTGAATTGATCGCAATTACCGGAGCGACTGGTAGAGTGACGGGTGAGCATCTCCATTTATCGATCTGTTCTGCCGGAACTTACATCGATCCAATCACATTTTTTCTAAGGTATCTTGAAATGAATAAGGATAGTATTGTCAAAGGAATAGAAAGTAAAGCATCCATTTCGCTGAGAAAAAAACTGGAACTCCTGGTAGATAGCGATGAGGTTGTCTTAACTGCTGCTGAAAGTAAAGTCTATGGGACGGACCTGGCCGATAGGGAGGATCAGGGCGATGGCTAAAAATGTTGTCTCAAAACCGATGCATGAGCAGGTTGCTGAAAAAGTGATTGATGCATTAAGGGCAGGAACTGCTCCATGGCAACGTCCATGGGACGTTGAAGGGATGCAACTTCTTTTGCCTTACAACTTTCAAAGTGGAAAGCGCTATCATGGTATCAATGCGGTATCCTTGCTTACCACAGGCCGTGATGACCCCAGATGGATGACCTACAGGCAGGCTGAGGAAGGCGGTTTTCAAGTTAGGAAAGGTGAAAAATCGACACTCATTCAGTTCGTTAAAACCTCAGATGAACGTGTCAAAAGAGACCAGTCCGGCAAGATTCTCCATGATGAGCTTGGAGAACCTATCAAGGAATCAAAAAAACTCCCACAAGCCGTCATACGAAATGCCTACGTCTTTAATGCTGCGCAGATTGATGGTATGCCCATACTGGAAAGAACCGTTGCAGGTTCAGCGTGGGATCCTATCGATAAGGCCGAAAAGCTAATCGCAGCTTCTGGCGCAAAGATCTATCACGAATATTCGGGAAAGGCTTTCTATGATCTGAATCGGGACTCGATAACGCTACCCTATAAGGATTGGTTTTCCCATAGCGATAAATATTACGCTACGGTTCTTCATGAGCTTGGTCACTGGACCGGGCATCCCGATAGGTTAAACAGGGATATGGGTAATGATTTTGGTGATCCGAAATATGCCAAAGAGGAACTGAGGGCTGAGATCGCATCGATGTTATTAGGTCAGGAACTGGGAATCGGGCATGATTCGGGCCAACATTATGCTTATGTGGAGAATTGGATAAATCTTTTGGAGGATAATCCTTATGAGATTTTTTCTGCCGCGATGGATGCGGAGAAAATATTAAGCTTCATCCTCGGACTGGACAAAAAGCAGGAGCTTTCTTTGGATCATGAAGAAGAACACTTTTTGGGGCTACCTCCCGTAAAAGTTCCAACATACCTTACCACAGGAGATAAAATCCACTACAATGACGCTATCTATGAAGTTTTAGGGCATTTAAAGAAAGGGAGGGTAAAAATGCAGGATACCTCCAGTGGAAATGTTTTTACTATGAACAGGAACGACAGGCTATATACATCCCTGCTTTATCTAAAGCGAGAGGAAGCTTTGGCCAATCAGCAAAATGAATTAATAAAAAACGTGGACGAAACTGAAGTTTTGCCTTTTCTAGAACCTGGTAGATAATTATTTATGGAAAAATTGATTTTAAATGAAGCGTTGCCCATAGTAGCGCTTTCTGAGCTTGGGCTGTACGTAAATGGCCGGCATTTACTTTCTGAGAAAAACATCAAGGCGCTTTTATCCGGTCGCCGGACGTCTATGTTGAGCTTAAAGAATCTAAAAAGCGACACTTTTGTGATTGAGGGCCTGGAAGCAAAGCTGTCACTGGGAAAGGAGGGAGCTACTGACGCCATCCTGGTGCACCCGGTTTACAGAGAACCCAAAATTTGCGCTGAACTTGAAGCGAAAGAAGGTTGGGCGATGATTGCAAATGATGATGCAAATGTGGCTAAGGTTATTAAAAATTCCACAGATGATTCGACAAGAATGCTCATCTTTGAGTATGATAGTGAAACTAAGGAATTTCTATCCTATTCACCCTCACAGGTCATCGTGCCGATTCAGGTAAATGGAGAGTTGTTGGAGGAAAGCAAGCGCTTGGCCTTTGCCCATGGTAAATTAATTGAGATGGCCGACGGAACAAAAATTCAATACAGGGCATCGGAACCAAATGGAATTATTGCCAACACTCCAGTCCTCATTCTTACGATAGCGGGAAGTGAAGCGCCGGTAAGTTATCTGGTTCTGGAGATTCATCCTTTGAAAGACTATAGCATTCAGCAGAGCCCCTTCACTGCGTCATTCGAGGCTGCTTACATCGAAATGGAAAGAACGGAAAATTCCTTAGCTGATCGGGAAATTCTAAAGGATAGTTATGAGGAGTTTAAAAATGAATACAATCGTGACTATGGGGCTGGTCACTCCAGATAATGTCTGTTGAATGGACCAGTTGCAATGGGTTTGGATATCTTGATGTGAATGGCCTTCCTCCAGTTTGCGTCTTGGAGGTATGGCTGTTCTATGAGAAGGCCGATATTCAAGCTTATCTTGACCGCAATTCCTATTTGAATTTTCAGCTTGTATTGGTAGCCGTTGGACATTGTCCGGATTCATTTATTATTGAACACATTCAACAACTTTTTCAAAATGCAAGATTCAGGTCTGCTTTTGGTAACGATTTACCTGCCATTGTATTGACTTGCAGAATTTCGTTATGGCTTAAATGCACTGATGCGTTATTTATGGCTCAGGAAAACACCATGTTTTTTCAATACAAGTCCATTCAGTTTGAGTGTCCAATACCCCTTTTCTCCCTAAGCCGGTTCTGCAAGCTGACAGGCTTTCGTACGCGGCTTAAACCAATGAAGACTTTCAGGTAAAAGTTACGGTTTTGTATACGGGGGTTGGCGGAGTTTGAAATCATTCAACTTCATCGATTGGCTTTTAATTAACCATAAAAATCTGAGCTTTCGTGCAAGCTCTTAAACCTTTAATTTTTTTATTATGAATGAGCAAAATTTAGATTATCTAAAAAATAGCCTTGATTATCTTGGCTTCGGAACAAAACTCAACGATGTACTGGAATCGGCAATCTCACGGGAACTTCCTGCCTTTTCACTCGGCGTCAATCAAAATTATAAGCCAATTGGTTCCAAACAAAATTCTGCCTTAGGCGCGGATCAGGTTAGCTTTAAATTAAACTTCAACAGGTCTAAACAAAGTGATATGTATTTTCTTAATGACTACGAGGTTGTTCTGAACAAGTCAGGTAATGCAGTTCCAATTCATCAGGTGTTTGATCTGGAGAGGGATAACCGAATCACAGCCCTGCAGGCTTATAAACTATTGTCTGGGAATGCATTGGAGCGCGAGGTGGTTGTTAAGGCTGAAAACGGTGAAAGTCCTGAAAAGAAAAAGGTGTGGTTTAAATTAAACCTGGATGTTCAGGATGCCTATGGCAACCATCCGCTCAAGAAGTTCTATCCAGAATTTAAGTTCGATCTGTCCTCAGCAATTGATAAGTATCCTTTCAAAGGATTAAACGAGCTTGGCAAGCAAGGGATGGAAAGGTTGCTCAGAAACGGTAACATGGCCCAGGCTGAGATGACCGTGGGTAAAAAAGCAGTCCCTGTATTTATAACAGCTAATCCGCAGTTTAAAGGGCTTGATGTCTATGACAAGAATATGTCGCTGATCCGCCAGGATGAGATTTTTCCAAAAAAAGAAGAGGAAAGTGCTAAGGGTAAATCTTCGGATAGATCTGCTTCAAAGGAAAATGAAATGAGCCATGAATCCGGTGAGGAGCGATTCCCCTGGGAAAGTAGCAAAGGAAATGCGCCAACTGAGCAGGCAGAAATAGGTCGTTAATTGTAGTTAGCAACTGGAAAGATGAAAAAGCTTTTGGCAAAAATTGAGCGTATTAGGGCTAGCGGATGGGCATACTTAGATTTGAGCGAGAACCACCCTCTGTATCATCTCGACGGTAAACGTTTCAAACTAGAAAGTATTGGTACTCCGGATATCAAATGCCGGGTGACACTTATTGTTGAAGGCGAAAACGTGGATTTCACGATAGATGACTTGCATTGAGAAAGGATGCTTCGAATCTTGAGTTATTTCATGGTATTGATGAACTAAGTGGAGATTCAGTAAACGTAAAATCTAATACAGGGATTGGTTCGAGTGAATACGCTCATGGCGATGGATTTTACACCACGACCTCAAAGGGGCTAAAAATGAGGTGTCTGATCCATCTTTTGATCCGGAAAATGTAGATGTACCGTTTTCAAGCTTGAAAACATTCGGCTTTTCAGGATTAAAGTCATTTGAAAATGCGATAGACTTTATTGAGATGAGCTCATCAGTCCAAATAAACTCAAAGGAATATCTAACCAAGGCTTTAGGATTCGAAGGCCTTATTTGCCATAGAGTTATGAACCTCAGAAAATAGGAATAGACTGGGATTGATGCTGGGAAAAATGGATTGAAGAGCCTCCGAGCAACGTGGTTATTTGTAAGCCTGGAAAAATTAGTTCAATTCAACTATTAAAAGACCAAAATAGAACTATAGATAACCAATGCAAGATTTTTCCATCGTCACAAATGGAAGACAATACCCCGAGCGTCAATAGCGCTCGGGGTATTTTGGTATGCGCATTAATTTAGGGGCATTTTACTGGATGATAGATCATATCGCCAGCGACCCTAATGCACCGATCTAGACTAAAAGATGGTCAATTTCTAACGATCGTCTTTTATCCCATGAATTTGATTTCTAAAGGGAATTTATGACTGGTGATAGACTTCCAAATTATCAGTCTTTTTATTGAAAATTTATCACCAAAATTTCAATGGATGGAGTATGAAAATAATCAATCGTACAGCCGAGAACAAGTGAAGCCTGAACAGGCTATGGAAATTTTAAAAGGAAAGGGAATAATTATTACGAAGGAACAGGCAATAAAAATTTTGGAGTTCATGAATGCCTTTGCGAAAATAGTCATCAAACAACATTTGGATAAATAGCATTTTGGCAAGTTTCAGTATGGCGTTAAAGCTTGTTTAAATGTAGTTTATTTCTTATATTAACTGGTGTTAAGTTAACTTGATTATTTCTATGAAGATTGCGGATTTATACATTAGAGTAAGTACGGAAGAACAAAAAGATAAGGGATATTCACAACGCGATCAAGAGGAGCGCTTGCGTAAATATTGTGGATTAAATCAAATTAAAATTAATCAAATTTATATTGAGGATCATTCAGCGAAGACTTTCAATCGTCCGCAATGGCTGATACTGATGAAAAATCTTCGTAGTAAAAAATTAAACCCTGTTAATTTACTTCTATTTACGAAGTGGGACAGATTCAGCCGAAATACCGCGGACGCTTATCAAACCATCAATAGCCTTAAGTCTTTAGGTGTTGAGACACATGCAGTGGAACAGCCTCTTGATTTGTCCGTTCCGGAGAATAAGATGATGCTGGCGTTCTATCTAGCCGTTCCAGAGGTAGAAAATGACAGACGTTCTTTAAACGTTTTTTACGGCATGCGAAGAGCTAAAAAGGAGGGCCGATGGATGGCTACAGCACCAGTTGGTTATTTAAATAAATCCAGCGAGACCGGCACCAAGTATATAGCTCCCCATCCGGTATTCGGAAATATAATGAAAGAAGCATTCGAAGAAATGGCTAAGGGACGGCTCGCAATAAACGAAATTTGGAGGCTTGCTGTTTCAAAGGGCCTAAAATGTGGCAAAAACCAATTTTGGGTGTCTTTGAGAAATCCCGTTTATTGCGGTAAGTTATTTATTCCCAGATATCAGGATGAGGAGGCAACAATTATAAAGGGGGTTCATGAGCCAATCATAAGTGAAGAGCTATTTAATGATGTTCAAGATGTTATGGATGGTAGAAAAAACCATAATCGAGGACATGTTATAAGTCCTGATAGCCTACCATTAAGAGGATACATGATATGCCCAAAATGTGGGAAGAACCTTACAGGTAGCCCATCAAAGGGAAAGTACAAGAGTTACTATTACTACCATTGTGTTTCCCCATGCAAGTTTAGAGTTAGTGCAGTAAAAGCAAATAAAGTCTTCGAGGCTGGACTCGCCGATTTGCAGCCAATCGATGGTATGCAGGAACTTTATGAGGAATGTATACGGTTCAATTACAACTCCATGGTTAAAGATAGTGTAGATCGTACGCGTCGGACTAAAGCAGATATTGAGGTGCTGAATGTAAAGATCGATAAAGTCCGTGAACTATTAATTAACGATCAAATTTCACCGGAGGACTATGGCGTAATCAAAAAGCAGCTCGAAGATAAAATATACAATTTAAATAAAAACATAAATGTATTCAATCAAAATAAGGAGAATATTAATAACCTAATCAAAAGTTTATCGAACTCCCTCAAAAACCTAGAGAAGGCATATTTTGAGGCTGAAACAGCGCTAAAACGCGAAATTATAGCAGCAATTTTCCCTGAAAAATTGGTCTACCACGACGAGGGTTATCGAACTCCTAGAATGAACGAAGGGGTGGAGCTAATATATCTGATTAATAAGGAGTTATCTGAAATAAAAAACGAGACAAACAGCTTAAAAACTGGTTTGTCTCGTGAGGTGCTCCCGACGAGATTCGAACTCATATCGATGGTACCGGAAACCATAATTCTATCCATTGAACTACGGGAGCAAGGCTGCAAATATAGGATTTGAAAACATATTTTTTTTGCATTTTTAATAAAAAAATACAGTTAAATTCAGCTATATATTTTGCCACAATTGTTTAGAGCGGAGAAAGGGTTTTAACTGCTTCGCATTCCCTTAGGTCAACATCAATCCCTGAATAGGCTCAGCCTGAGTTTACAAAGTAGATTGATCATCTCCACAACGAACCATCCGACCTTCAAAACTCAGGTTAATTTCTGCCTGATAATAAAAAGCGTTCTTCAATAAACTTGCTGAAAGCTGCCTTGTAATGTGCCGCCATTAATACCTCATACTTTCCGAGGTTTATCTTATTACCTTCAATTTTCTTTACGTAAGCCGAATTGATGATGTAAGATTTGTGTACCCTGAAAAAGCTTGTATTGTATTTAAGTTTTTCTTCCATCTCCTTAATGGTCATGTAAACAGAGTAATTTTCAGTAGGAGTGTATAGGTGGATATGATTATTTGAACCCTGGATATAGATAATGTCAGTTTTCTGTACGGTTAAGATTGTGCTTTTATCACTGGACTTTCTAAAATAGAAAACATCTTCACTATCTCCTTCAAAATTGTGGCTTCCGTAACATTCTTTTAATACATCATTGACCACTTTTGCAAATTCTGAAAGATCAAATGGCTTAAGAAGATAATGCTTAGCCCTGACTTTGAAAGCATCTATCGCATATTGCGGGTAGGAGGTGATAAAAATAATATTGTGCGGTTCGCCCTTTAGATTTTCAGCTAGGTCAATGCCTGAAAGATTTGGCATATCGATATCTGTGAAGATAATGTGGCTTTGCTTGAGCATGGTGATATCGTTTAAAGCTGAAACTGATTTTGTGTAGGTGAAATCTAATCTTAGCCTTGGAAATGCGGAGATAAATTCTTGAAGAATGTCAATAGCTGACTGGTCATCATCGATAATGATGCAGGGGATTGTGTTATTCATGAGAGATATATTAGATATGACAAGATACAAAATATTCCAGATTAGAATCAAATACATTTGAAAGCTTTTTACGCGTTTGTTTTTGTCCCCGAACCAATAGCATGTTCAGGAAAGATCTCAATTGGATAATTCAATAATAGAGATTGTTTTTAATCCTGCTACCATTTCTGCATCCCGGCCATTCTCTGTCAATTTGATGATTTTGATGTTAACAAACGATTAAATTATGGCCTAAACACGCCCTTATATTGACTTTATGCTTCTGTATTTTTAATTTAGGCTGTCTGCAATACTGATTTTAGGGGCTTAGGTTGGCTTTTTAAGAAATAAAATGCACCTTTGCGAACCGTTAAATAGGTTTAAGCATGTAACAAATAAATAGCTGTGTATGGAAGAAATGGTTGTGGAAGAAATTCAGGAACTACTGGAAAAAGAGAACGACAAAGCATTAAAACAATATCTGGATCAACTGAATATATCAGATGTTGAAGAACTGATAGATGAACTCCCACAACATGCAGCTAAATTTATTGAAACCTTATCCCTCAATAGGGCAGTAAATGTATTCAGGATCCTCGATTTTCCTACACAGGAACGGATCATTAAAAAGCTTTCAGGCAATAAACTTAATCAGATCATTAAAGACCTGCCACCTGACGACCGTACCGCACTCTTTAGTGAGTTAAAAGGAGATGTGGTAAAAAAAATGATCACCCTTTTGCCGCCGGAAGAACGTAAAGAATCGCTTGCGCTTTTAGGCTATAAAGAGGATAGTATAGGTCGTTTAATGACGCCTGATTATATTGCTGTGAAACCCGAATGGTCTATTACCAGGGTTTTAGCGCATATCAGGCGTTACGGGAAAAACTCAGAAACCATCGATGTTGTATATGTAATCAATAAGGATGGGGTGCTGTTGGATGATATCAGGATACGGGAAGTTTTATTGGCCGACCCCGAAGCCATTATAGGCGAGTTGACCGATAAACGTTTCATTGCCTTAAAAGCAAATGACCCTCAGGAAGATGCAATCAACATCTTTAGGATGAATAACCGCGTGGCTTTACCTGTAGTTGATGAGAATAATATCCTGTTAGGTATTGTTACCGTTGATGATATTTTGTGGATTGCCAATGAAGAATATACTGAAGATATGCACAAAATCGGGGGTACCGAGGCTTTGGACGAACCTTACCTGGATATCCCGATTTTTAAACTGGTAAAAAAGCGTGCCGGTTGGCTAATTGTACTGTTTTTAGGCGAAATGTTAACCGCAACAGCCATGCAGCATTTCGAAATCGAACTTGAAAAAGCAGTGGTACTGTCTCTTTTTATTCCTTTGATTATGAGTAGTGGCGGTAACAGTGGTTCACAGGCATCAACCCTAATTATCCAGGCCATGGCCTTAGGCGAAGTAACCATTGCAGAATGGTGGAAGGTAATGCGCCGCGAACTTGTTTCAGGGGCTTTACTGGGCATCATTCTGGGAACTATTGGTTTTGTCCGTATTGTAACCTGGCAAGAGTTACACCTTTATAATTATGGGCCACATTGGTTTTTAATTGCTACTACTATATTCTTTACACTTGTTGGCATTGTACTTTGGGGCAGTTTAATCGGTTCGATGATGCCAATTATCCTGAAAAAACTGAGACTTGATCCTGCAACCTCATCAGCACCATTTGTAGCAACTATGGTAGATGTAACCGGAATTGTTATTTATTTTAGTGTAGCCGTATTGATTTTGAAAGGCGTTTTACTTTAAATTTAAATCATGCAAAAGAAAATAACCACACTTTTTACCGACATCGGGGGCGTTTTATTGACAAATGGCTGGGATAGGCAGGCAAGGGGAGAGGCTTCTGTACTTTTCAACCTCGATTCCGTTGATCTCGAAGAACGGCATCACCTTACTTTCGATACCTATGAAGTGGGCAAATTAACGCTTGATGAATACCTGGAGCGGATCGTTTTCTTCAAAGAACGCAATTTTACCTACGATGATTTTAAGGAATTCATGTTCAAAAAATCACTTCCTTATCCGGAGATGATCCAATTGATCTGTAATTTAAAAAAGAAATACAATTTAAAGGTCGCCGTTATCAGCAATGAAGGCAGGGAACTCAACCAGTATCGCATTAATACTTTTAAACTGAATGAGTTTGTCGATTTTTTTGTGTCGTCAAGTTTCGTGCATTTCCGTAAGCCCGATGCCGATATTTTTAAAGTAGCCATTGATATTTCGCAGAGTGATGTAGAAACGAGCTTGTACATTGATGACAGGATGTTATTTGTGCAGGTTGCCGAAGGTTTGGGCTTAAAGGGCATTCATCATACCGATTATGAAGATACCAAAGCGCAATTGGCTGCTCATGGGTTGGAGGTTTAAAATAAGTCATCATCTTCATCTCGACTGAAACACATTGGAATGAAGAGATCTATTTTCTGGGTTTTAAGGGGATTGACAATTGTTGGTCAATTATAGAGTATAAATATTTGCTGCTTGGGAAAGTTTATGTATCTTTACATCGTGAAAATTACAACAGCAAAATATTGTTTTAACCTGTGTTTTGGTTACTCAAAAAGTAACGGGTCGACTTTATTTATCTGATAAAATATAAAATGAATTTAAAGCCGCTTGTTACAAATGTAATAAGCGGCTTTTTTGTTTCCTATCGTTTGGTATGCACAATGGATTTGTGCTGGTCTGCAAAACCAGTGTAGTCAGTTCGATTCTGACACCAAACTCAAAAAAATTAAGGGGCGTGAATGTGATCTCATACTGCAGTTGAAAAATATCTTTTATGTTTTGAAAGCACATACAGCAGACCGTTTTAAAGTTTCGTCCTGCTCATTGCAAATGCTCACTTCGTTGCGGGTTTTTCATTTCGATCTGGATCAAAGCACAAATCCGCTGCTAATACTTGAAGCTGGGTACACCGATAATTTTTTTCTGAATCTTCTCTAGCATTCGTCATCCTGAATTTATTTCAGGATCTTTCGGTGTTGTGACACATTTGATTAGAAGAGTTGACAACTTTCCGGGCAGCTGTGCTCTTAAAGTTGTCAACGCTAAAATAGGTAACGTGGATCTCCGCTAAAGGTTCATTTGCAAAAAAAAGAGGCTGTATCATAAAATGCCAAATGTCATCCTGAGCTTGTCGAAGGAGTTTGCTTAAGCGCTTTATAGGCGTTTCGACAGGCTCAACGTGACAAATTAAAGATAAAATCGCAAATTATGATACAGCCTCCCTGTTTTTTAAAGTCCCCTTTTGGGGTTTAGGAGTAATGAGATTTAAACATTAAACCTGAAGTGCATGATGTCACCATCTTCCACTACATAGGTTTTTCCCTCTACACCCAATTTACCAGCCTCTTTACAGGCATTTTCAGAGCCCAGGGTTACAAAATCGTTATACTTGATCACTTCTGCGCGGATAAATCCTTTTTCGAAATCGGTATGGATTACCCCTGCAGCTTGCGGCGCCGTAAAACCTTTGGTAATGGTCCATGCCCTTACCTCTTGTACGCCCGCAGTGAAATAAGTATACAGGTTTAATAATTTATAAGCTGCACGGATCAGTTTATTTACGCCAGATTCAGTTAAACCTAAGTCGGCTAAAAACTCCTGGCGCTCTTCGTAACTGTCCAGTTCGGCAATTTCTGACTCAATTTTAGCCGAGATTACCAAAACTTCCGCATTTTCATCAGCAACATTCGCTTTCACCAGGTCAACATATTTGTTTCCGGTAACTACCGATGCTTCATCCACATTACAAACATACATGACCGGTTTTTGCGTAAGTAAACCTAAATCTTCAATAAAATCGAAATCATCTTGCGCCAATGGTGCGGTACGAACAGATTTACCGCTTTCTAAATGAGATTTAACCACGGTTAAGATTTCATAAGTACGTTTAGCGTCTTTATCGCCACTTGTTTTAGCCATTTTTTCAACTTTTTGAATACGTTTTTCAACGGTATCCAAGTCTTTAAGCTGTAACTCCGTATCAATAATTTCACGGTCGCGGATCGGGTCAACAGAACCATCTACGTGGATGACATTTCCGTCATCAAAGCAACGCAGAACGTGGATAATGGCATTGGTTGCACGGATATTTCCTAAAAACTGATTTCCTAAGCCTTCACCTTTTGATGCACCTTTTACTAAACCGGCAATGTCTACAATCTCGATGGTGTTCGGTTGTACTTTGTTTGGCTTAACCAACTCCGCCAGTTTGGTTAACCTATCATCAGGTACTGTAATTACACCAACATTGGGTTCAATTGTGCAAAAGGGAAAGTTTGCAGCCTGCGCTTTTGCGTTCGATAAACAGTTAAAAAGAGTCGATTTTCCCACATTTGGTAAACCCACTATACCACATTGTAATGCCATTATTTATTAGTCTTTATGTCTAGTTCCGGGCTACTGATTCGTAATCTTAGGTCAATAGCCCTATGCTCGTTTTTTTGATCTTTAGTTTGGGCGCTTTGGCCATGATCTATCAAACCATCAGCCATTTTACCTTTCCTGCTTTCCGCTTTCCGCCCTAAATTCCGCGCAAAGATAAGCTTTTAAAACCTTTATTTAAACCCTTGCTCTTGTATCAAATCTATATTTTATCTAAGTTTAGCCCAAAATACATAGAGATTAAATGGAAGATTTTGAAAAAGAAGTGCCTCATGAAGTGAAGTTGGTTGTTACGGAAGAAATGCGCAGCTATTTTTACGATATGTGTAAATGGGCAAGATTTCTATCGGTTGTAGGCTTTATTGTCTCTGCTTTTTTAACCTTGAGCTCATTTGGGATAGGAGCTGCAATATCTGCAAACCCAGCAATGCTTAATCAATTAGGGCCATTGGCCGGCATTGGTGCAACAGGCATCACCATATTTTACCTGCTATTAGCCTTACTCTTTTTTTACCCAAGTTTATTGCTCTTGCGTTTTTCGTCCAAGGGCAAGCAAGGTGTGCTGTTCGGCGACCAGGAAACTTTTAACGATGCCATTTCAAGTGTAAAATCACTGTTTAAATTTTGGGGCATACTCACCATTATCTTTTTGGTAAGCTATTTTCTGTTAATTCTCGCCGTAGCAGTAAGCGGCGCAGGTATAAAATAGAAATATCGAACGATAAAAAAAAGCCTCCGGATTATTAAATAAGGAGGCTTTTATTGAAATTATATTACTTAAAAAGTAAAATCGTCGCTTGTTTTCGTGCTATGTTCTCCATTTTCAGAATATTCATAACGTTTTTCAACCACATCCTGATGAGTTTTGATATAATCTACAGTTTCATTTAATCCTTCTGCAAATTTTTCGAAATCTTCTTTGTATAAAAAGATTTTATGTTTTACAAACACACCGTCTTCTAATCTTTTCTTGCTCTCGGTAACTGTTAAATAGTAATCACCCGATCTTGTAGCCTTCACGTCGAAGAAATAAGTTCTCTTTCCTGCTCTTACTTTCTTTGAAAAAACTTCTTCTCTTTCCTTGTTGTCGAATTCTCCCATGGTTGGTATTGATGTTGGTTTTTGGTTTCGGTAAATATAAAGCAAATATTTAAAGTTCAAAATACAATTTTAATACAATTTAAATCGTTCGCGTTTCCTCTTCCAAAAGTTGGTTGTTGTAAAGCTCCTTATAACTGCCATTTAGGCTAAGTAATTCATTGTGTGTGCCTTGTTCAATGATTTTTCCGTTGTCCAGCACCAGAATCTTATCTGCATTTTTAATGGTCGAAATTCTGTGGGCAATTAAAATACTGGTTTTTCCGGCCATGATTTTACCCAGGTTTTGTAGTATTTCCTCCTCTGTTTTAGTATCAACAGCCGAAAGGCAATCGTCGAATATTAGGATCTTTGGCGATTTAATCAAGGCTCTGGCGATAGAGACACGCTGTTTTTGTCCTCCCGAAAGGGTTATTCCCCGCTCACCCAGCATAGTCTCGAATTTTTCTTCGAAATCAATAATATTGGTATAAACCGAGGCATTTTTTGCGGCTGTATGTACTTCTTCATCCGTAACCGCATCTAAACCAAAGGCTATATTGTTTTTTATGGTATCCGAAAAGAGAAAAACTTCCTGCGGTACAAAGCCAACCTGGCCGCGATAGTCTTTAAGGTTTAGTGTTTTTATATTTTTTTTATCGATGTTTATTGCACCATTTTCTACATCATACATCCGCATCATCAGGTTTGCCAGAGTTGACTTTCCCGATCCCGTTTTGCCGATAATGGCTACAAATTCGCCGGCATTAACTTCAAAACTCACATTTTTCAAAGCTTCAATGCCTGTATCCGGATAGGTAAAACTCACATTATCGAATCTGATATTACCCTTCAGCTCGATTTCTGCTGTTTCGTTAGGTCGAATATCTGATGGGATGTCTAAAAACTCATTTATTCTTTTTTGCGATGCAGCAGCCCGCTGGATTAAAGAAGTAACCCAGCCCAGCATGGTTACGGGAAATGTTAATTGATTAATGTAAATGATAAATTCGGCAATGTTCCCTGCCGTAATGCTGCCGTTCATCACCTGTATACCACCTATATATATGGTTAAAATGGTGCTCAATCCTATTAACAGCAACATGGTAGGGTAAAATAAAGCCGATACTTTAACCAGGCTCATGGAGTCTTTTTTATAATCATTGCTCTGGATCTCAAACATGTTGCGGGTATAATCTTCTCGCACATATGATTTGATAATCCTGATTCCCGAGAAACGCTCTTGTACAAAGCTGGAAAGATCTGATAAACGCTCCTGGATCTTTCCGCTTTTTTTAAAAATCAGGGTGTTTACGTAATAAATGATCACCACCAGAAAAGGTAGGGGTAATAAACAATAAATAGCCAGTTTGGAATTTACATCAAACATCGACCAGATAATGAGTACAGATAAAACAAAAGTGTTAATGGTATACATAATTGCCGGACCAACGTACATCCTTACCCGGTTCACATCCTCTGTCGCGCGGTTCATCAAATCGCCGGTATTATTTCTGCGGTAAAAACCTAAGCTCAGCTCCTGGTAATGCTGATAAATATCATTCTTCATATCAAACTCTATATGCCGCGACATTAAGATAATGGTTTGGCGCATAAAGAAAAGGAACAGTCCCCGCAATAGATAAAGTGCAATAACCAGTAAACCAAAAAATAACAGGTTACTGCTGAAGATATTATAAATAATGGCCTGACGATCAAAACCAGCAAAAAGGTTAAACAGCTGAATGTTTTCGCTAATTAAATCAACTGCATAACCGATTACCTGTGCCGGTACTACACCGAAGATATTAGAAATCACCACAAAAATACTTCCGGGAATAATCCACCACTTGTATTTAAGAAAGTATTTGTTTAATCGGCTCAGATGTTTCATGTTCTACAAACTTAGATAAATTTGTTATTTCATACTAGTTATTTGTCCATTGGAAATTGAGCTTTAATAATTAATGACATTTTGAGTGCAAATGCCGTCCGTTGTCCGTCTGTTCGGTTTTTGAAAATGTATGGTATGCCTTTCATAGCGACTATAGTCCTGCTGTTGATTTAAAGTATGTTAAATGACTGGACTTTACATTATGTTAATTACAGATCTTTTTTATGCAGTTTTCGTGGTGTCGGATGTTTCCATCTGACACTGCTATATTTCTCCAGTGGCTCATTTAATTCAGCATGACGTTCAATCCGCTCAAATAGGAAAAATCAATCTGGATTAATAAAATCTATCTGCGCGATAGGCCTGCTTAGCAATGATAATGATGCGGATAAATTCATGGATAGCAGAATAATAGACTTTTTAATAGGTTACAGATCTTTCGTACGCAAAGTGATAATAGTAAGGAGATGGCGGCCTTAACGAATAAATTTTGTCATAGTTTTCTTAAATACGTGTAATAATCGTTTTTTATTTTAATTTTGCAGCAGGTTATCCGAACGTTCATATGCCAGCAAATTCTCCGTCAGATTCATCAATTTTAGATCAGTTAAGTGCTTACGGGCACAAAAAATTGGTTTTCTGTAATGATCCAGATACAGGTTTAAAAGCAATTATTGCTATACATGATACCACATTGGGCCCCGCTTTAGGTGGAACACGTATGTGGAGTTATAGCACGGAAAGCGAAGCATTGGAAGATGCATTGCGGTTATCCCGCGGAATGACCTATAAAGCTGCGATCACTGGCCTAAACCTGGGTGGCGGAAAAGGTGTAATCATTGGCGATTCCAGAAAAGACAAAACCGAAACTTTAATGCGTAGCTATGGAAGGTTTATCAAAAACCTGAATGGCGAATTTATTACCGCAGAAGAAATGGGTACCAATACACGCGATATGGAATATATCCGTATGGAAACCAATTATGTTACAGGTGTGCCCGAATCGATCGGTGGCGCTGGCAATCCGGCTCCTTTTACTGCGCAAGGTGTTTATTTAGGTATTAAAGCGAGTGTTAAAGAGGTCTTTGGTACAGATATGCTTGCCGGAAGAACCATTGTAGTGCAAGGAATTGGAAATGTTGGTGAACACCTGGTTGCCTTATTAAGAAAAGAAAATGCTGAAGTGTTGATCAGCGATATTAACCAGGAACAACTAACTTATGTTGCGCGGAAGTATAAAGCAAAACCGATCGAGGCAGATAAAATTTTTACAACCGATGCTGATGTTTATGCGCCATGTGCAATGGGTGCTACCGTCAATAACAAAACCATCGAAAAAATGAAATTTGCAATTATTGCAGGTTCTGCCAATAACCAGTTAAAAGATGAGGTTCTGGATAGCGAATTACTCTTAAAAAAAGGGATTTTATTTGCGCCTGATTACCTGATTAACGCAGGTGGATTAATTTCCTGTTATTCGGAGTTAACGGGCTTCGGCAAAAAACGTACCGTACAACTTACTGAGAATATTTATGATGCTACACGCAGTGTAATTAAATTAAGTAAAGCGGAAAATATATCAACAAACATTGCCGCAAACCGTATTGCCGAGAAACGGATTGCAGATATTAAAAAAATTAAATCGTCATATTAAATCATAATTATTAAAACAGGTTTTAAATAACCGCACTCGTTCTTACATTCATGTTAAACAGAAGGCACTTAAGAATCAAAGCTTTGCAAAATATTTTTGCTTGGCACATGGCAGACAAAAAAGACATTAAAGGAGATTTAAAAACTTTAATGCAAAGCATCGATAGCGTGTACGAAATGTACATCTGGATGCTATCTTTAATGGTAGAGGTTACAGAATTTACTGCTAACGACGCAGCAGAGCGCGCAAATAAGTTTATCAAAACAGCAGAGGATATCAATCCCAACATGAAATTGCTACACAATAAGTTTAGCGTTTTATTGCAGCAAAATCCTGAATATGCTTCCGCAATTAAAAAATATAAGGTTGATTGGGGATTCGATCCTGAAATCCGTAAAACCGTTTACAATTCTTTAAAGGCGTCAAAAGAATATGCTGATTATCTGGCCGATCCAAACGAAAGTTTAGAATCATCAAAAGACATCATTAAATACATTTTTCGTAAAATTATCTTGAAAAATCAGGCTATTATCCAGGTTTTTGAAGAGAAATTTATCAATTGGCAGGTAGATCATGAAGTGATGAAGGGGATGGTAGCCAAAACCTTGAAAAACTTTACATCCGAAGATCCTTTTAAAAACAAATTAACCGAAATTAGTGCCGATTGGGTTGAAGACAGCAAATTTGTTCAGGATTTATTTGTGCACACCTTACAGAATGATGCGAAATACCAGGAAATGATTGCTGACCGGACCAAAAACTGGGAATCGGAACGTATTGCTTTGATGGACACGATTTTAATGAAAATGGCCATTTGCGAGCTGTTAAATTTCCCATCTATTCCGGTTAAAGTAACTATTAATGAGTACTTAGAGTTGTCAAAAGATTACAGTACACCGAAAAGTAATTCATTTATTAACGGTATTTTAGACAAAATTTTAGGCGATCTGAAGAAAAATAATACCATTAAAAAGATCGGCCGTGGATTAATCGAAGATTAAAAATGAAAAGAACATTTATCCTGGCTATTGCTGCACTTTCATTCGTAGCCTGTCGCAATGCAAATAATCAAACCAGCGAAACTGCTTCGGCTGTTTCGGTTGGCAATGACACTTCAAAAACAGCTAAAGTTGCCCCGGCAGATGCACCTGTTATCGTTTTCGAACGCGATATTTTTGATTTCGGTAAAATCACACAAGGTGAAAAAGTTAAACACGATTTCAAATTTAAAAATACAGGTAAGAGTCCGCTCATTGTTTCCAATGCAACGGCAACCTGTGGCTGCACCATTCCGCAGGTACCTGGCGAACCTATTTTACCAGGTAAAGAAGGTATCATCAGTGTAGTTTTCAATAGCGAAGGTAAAATGGGGATGCAGGATAAGGTGATAACGGTAACATCTAATGCCAACCCGACCGTAAGTACCGTCCATCTGGTAGGAGAGGTGCTGGAAAAAAAATAAATCGTTTGGTGGTTTGGGCGTCATCCTTAACGATCAAAATTCATAATAAACAAATAAAAAAGAAATGATATCAACAGTAATATTACAAGCAGCAGGCGGAAGTAGCACGTTAACTACAATTGTACCAATGGTACTGATCATGGTAGTTTTCTACTTTTTCATGATCCGTCCGCAGGTTAAAAAAGCTAAAGACCATAAAAAATTGGTTGAAGAATTGAAAAAAGGAGATAAAATTGTAACGACTGCTGGTATTCACGGCCGTATTGCAGATATGAATGAAACTACTTTTTTAATTGAGGTTGAAGGTGGCGTGAAGATCCGTTTCGATAAATCGGCAGTTTCTTTAGATGCAACCAAAGCGGTGATTACACCTAAAGCATAATAAATTAATAAAATTTAAGTGCAGTCCCGAAAACTTTCGGGACTGTTTTTGTTTTATTACATTTGATTAAATGCATTTTGGAAAATTGTTTTTCCGGATCATAGTCCATATTTAATTTATTATGCCCTTCATTACATTAACGAAGATTGAAAAAAGACGTGTATTTAGCTTACTGGCCTGCCTGTTGCTGGCCATAGCCGCATGGCTTTTTATGGCATTAAATAATAAGTATGTTTATGTTGCTAAAACCGTATTGGTTTTTAAAAACAGTCCCACCAAAAGAGCATTTTATCCTTTACAGTCTGATACGATAGATTTACAGGTAGAAGGGACGGGCTGGCAGCTGCTTTTTGCCCGTTTAAGAATCAATCCACCTTCTGTTTCTGTTAGTTTGAGCCAGCTCAATACCAAAGATTTTATCGTTTTTTCCGATCAGCTTTTTAATATCAACAGGCAGTTGGAAAGTACGCAGAAAGTAATTTCAGTTAAGCCCGATACCCTTTATTTCGATTTCACCAAACGCGTCGTAAAAAAAGTTCCTGTAAAATTGATTGATAAATTAGGGTTTGCAAAACAATATGGCAGGTCAAGTGACGTGATCCTCAATCCTAAATATGTAAAGGTTGCCGGCCCCTTGGAAGAACTTTCTAAAATAACATTTTGGCCAACTGATACGCTTAAACAGGATAAAATACAGAACAGTATTACCGCAAGGGTAGCTCTACAGCACAGCATTCATAAAAACGTAAGCATTTACCCATCATCTGTTGAAGTCAAAGTGCCCGTTGATGAGTTTACGGAAAAGACCATTGAAGTGCCTTTAAAAATCATCAATAACCGGAGTTATAACAGCATTAAACTTTATCCTAAAAAAGTTAAGGTTGCTTTTTTGGTTGCTTTGAGTAATTACGATCAGGTTGATGAAAGTTTTATTACTGCAACTATTGATGTTGATGAATGGAAGGATTTAGGGCATCACCAGTTTACGGTTAAGATAACCGAATTTCCCGACTACTGTAAATTGGTTAGCGTGAAACCTTCAAAAATAGATTTCATTGTAGAAAAATAATGTATAAAGTAGGCATAACAGGTGGCATAGGCAGTGGCAAAACAACGGCCTGCAAGGTTTTTGAGGTACTGGGGATTCCGGTATTTTACGCTGATACGGTTGCTAAGGAAATCATGTGCAAAGATGTTTTGTTAGTTGCCGGAGTCAAATCTGCTTTTGGTGAAGAAAGTTATTTTGCAGATGGAAAACTGAACAATAAACATATTGCCGGCATCGTTTTTAATAATGAAGAAGCACTGGCAAAATTAAATGCGTTAGTTCATCCGGCCGTTTTTAGGGCATTTGATGCCTGGGAAGAGACCGTACCAAAAACGGTTCCTTACACGCTTAAAGAGGCAGCTCTGCTTTTTGAAAGTGGTTCTTACAAGATGTGCGATACCACTGTTCTGGTTACTGCACCATATGAAATGAAGCTTAAAAGGGTAATGCAGCGCGACAGTGTTTCGGCAGAACAGGTTAAAGCGCGCATGGACAAACAATTTAATGACGAAGAGAAATCTAAACTAGCCGGACATTTTATTGCAAATGATGAACAACAATCCATCATCGGTCAGGTATTAACCTTGCATCAGCAGTTTCTAAAGGCTTCGGAGGCCCTTAAGCTTACCAATGTATAACGATCTACTCCAATCATACCATTCTTAAATCCTTTCATTTCAACATGATTTTAGCAGATTTTATTACCATTACCCCAACGGGCTTATATTGTATTTACGGGGATTTTTATCTTGATCCACAGCAACCGGTTAAAGAAGCGGTTGTTTCGCATGCCCATGGCGATCATGCTATCGGTGGGAGCCAGAACGTGTACTGCACTGCTGCTACTGCAACTTTTATGAAACACCGGTACCGTAAATTTGCAGCGGTTGATTTTTTTACCAAAAATTATCACGAATCTTTTAAAATAAAAGAAGTTACCATCACTTTTTATTCTGCCGGACATATTTTAGGTTCGGCACAGGTATTAATGGAATATAACGGTGTAAAGTATCTGTATACTGGTGATTATAAAATTGAACCTGATGGTTCTTGCGCACCTTTTGAATTTCTAGAAGCTGATGTTTTAATTACAGAAAGCACCTTCGCCAATCCGGAAACCAAACATCCTTCTCCCATAACCGAAATTAAAAAGCTCAACGAAACCCATTCGAATATCATGCTGGGTGCTTATGCCTTAGGTAAAAGCCAGCGGATAATCCAGTTGCTCAACCAGCATTGCCCTACAAAAAATATTATGGTTCATCATAGCATTATGCCTTTTGTTAAAATATATGAAGATTATGGTGTGAAAGTGGGAAATTACAAAATGTACGATAGGAAGGTGATGAAAAATAATCAGGAACATCAGGTTTACATTGTGCCGCCGATGGTGTTCCATAGTTACCATAAGGCCATTAATGTAGTCCGTGCCTTTGCGTCAGGATGGAAGAACCTGCAGCAGCGAAACGGGATATCACTTTACATTTCTGATCATGCCGATTGGGATGCGATTCTGGAAACCATAGAAAAAGTTAAACCCAAGCAGGTTTGGACTTTGCACGGCGATGGTAGACAGCTTAAAGATTATTTTAAAGATAAAATCGAGCTTAAAATATTAAATTAATCACGGTTCGTCATTCTGAACTTCTTTCATGATCCTTAGCTATTAAATGAACACTCAATCATTCATTATTCATTCAATCATTCAATCTTGGCTATGAAAGAAGGCGAAGACTTTTATTTCAATGAAGACGGACTAATGGTTTTCACAGAAGCCTACCATTTAAAACGTGGTTATTGCTGTAAAAATAAATGCAAACACTGCCCCTGGAGTTATGGGAAGAAAAAAGAGAAAAAGTAATCAGTTGACGGTTTTCAGTTTTCAATTGACTGGAAATAGGCCAATTGGTACCGCATCGTTCTGAGTTCAATTGTTAAAAACGGACAAAATAGTAGATGTCGCTTAGTTCCATGTCAAATCCCATTGAAACAAGGGTTAATGTATCAGAAATCTCTTTGTATTCTCTTAAAAGCCAATTTCTATTTTCATTAATATGATACGATTGTACAAAAACAGATTCCGAATCAATCATAATGTATTCTTTTAGCGATGGAATATCTTTATACAAGTTGAACTTTTTATTCCTGTCGTAATTTCTGGTTGAAGGAGAAAGAATTTCAATAATCACAGTTGGTAAAATGGAAGTGTCTTTATCAAAATTACTATGTGTTGAACCATTGCAATAAATGGAAATATCCGGATAGGTAAACAACGTATTTTCCGGAATATTCATTCGTTTATCACTTCCGTAAGGTCTGCATGGCTTGCCTTTAAGTTTGCTGGCTATATCTCCAAAAACATTACTGAAAATCTCGTTGTGATTCTCTCCTGCACCGGACATGGCAAAGATCTCTCCCTGGTAATACTCATGTTTCATTGTTGATGCTTTTTCCATCTCCAGGTATTCTTCAATAGTATAATGCCTTTTTTGATAGGCTATGGCCGGTTCATTTACGATTTTATCCATATCTAAATTTACAGATGTTTTCCCGTAAAGATTGAATAAATAAACGATTTAAACGTTTAAAACGGCTAGAGGATTAACTGTCGAGCGGTCTAACCGGTTAATCGCCGACCAAGAATTGTAAACTGCCAATTGTTAACTGAAAAGTGCCAACTGAAAACTGCAAACTGAATTAGTGTCCGGCAAAGAAACCGATCAATGCTACGCCAATTCCTAACAAAACAGCAATCATTTTGCGGGTGTTGATTTTATGATCATTGCTTGATTCAAACAGGATCGTAGTAGAGATGTGTAAGAAAATACCAATTACAATCCCCATGATTTTGTTAAAATAAGCGTCAATGCCCCCAATAGTGCCGTTGCTTAAACCAACACTTACATAAAAGCCCAGTGGAGCCATAATGGCAAACACGATGAGGTAAAAAATGATACTGCTTTTTTTGAAATGATTCTGCATCAATATGCTTGCCAATGCAAAGGCAGCAGGAATATGGTGTAGCGAAATCCCAAAAATCAATTCGTTGTGCTGTTCTTTGGCCAGCGGCATGCCCTCTAAAAAGGCATGTAAACACAAACTGATCATCACCCCAAATGGAAATACATGCCCATCGTGTTGTTTATGGATATGGCCGTGCTCTACACCTTCTGAAAACTGTTCCAAGAAAATTTGTAACAAGAAGCCAATAAGAATAAAAATGCCAATCTGCCCTTTGTCCGGTCCGCTATAGGCATCAGGAATTAAATGTAAAACGGTTATGGCAAATAAATAGGCGCCGCTGAAAGATAAAATCAGCTTGAGCAATTTAGATTTATCACTTTTAACCAAAAAGATAGCCGTTCCGCCTAAAAAGGCACAGAAAAAGAGTACGCAAAGTTTCCAGATTTCCATAGGTTAAAAATCAGGTTGTAATTTTTTAAATATTCTTGAACAGATCACGCCTATTACTATTCCTAATAAAGCGCCGGTAGTTACATCAACAGGGTAATGGACGCCAACATATACCTGTGCAAAGCTGATGATAAATGCCCAGAACAAACCAATTGGGAGAATCGGTTTCCATCTGCTGTAAAAAACGCAGATCAAAAAAACAGCTATAGCAAAATGATTGGTAGCGTGTGCCGAAGGAAAACTCAAACCACTCCCGCAGGGTACACGATGGATGATATCATTCGCCAGGCTTAAATCATTGCAAGGCCTCACGCGTGATATCCAGGGTTTTAAAAGCCTGGAGGCGGTTAAATCGCCCATGGCGAAAGTAAAAAGCACCATGCCTATGATATAATAGCCTTGTTTTTTATACTGCCTGATACAAAAAATAACAATAAACAGGTAAAGCGGCGACCAAAAGAAACGGTTGCGCATAAGGGGCATCAGCCAATCAAAAAAGCCGTTTGAAAGTCCGCGGTGAATTTTCAAAAACAATTCTACATCAAATTGCTGTATGCTTTCGATCATGCTTTTTTACAGATTAAAATTAACCGGTCTGAATTAGTTTTGTCAAAATCAGCTAAGTCGTAATTGCCAAAGGTTTTCTGGATAATCATTCCCGCTTTACCCAGCATGCGTTCAAAGTCTTCAAAACTAAAAGCCTGTACACGCTCTTCGAAATGATATACCCTTTGTTGATCTTCGAAATCGATCTTTTTAATGATTTTCCCATCAACAACACTTTTGGTGATTTGAAAAGTGATGCCGTCCAGTGATTTCGTTTCGCAGGAATTTAAATTCCGGATGATCTTCTCTGTATTAAAATAATCCAGCACCAGAATCCCCTCAGCTGTTAAACATTTGCGGAAAGTTTTAAGTGCATTTATGTGTTCTTTCTCTGTATCAAAATAACCAAAACTGGTAAACAGATTTAAAGCGACATCAAAATAATTGATGTAAAACAACCTTCGCATATCATGCACCAGAAAGTGTAATTTGCTGTTCTCAAATTGTTTTGCGTATTTTATACTCTGTTCAGATAAATCAATACCCGTAACATCAAAGCCTTTTTTATTCAGGTAAATAGAATGCCGGCCTTTTCCGCAGGCAATATCAAGCATTTTGGCATCAGCTTCAGGATTTAAAAAAGAGGTAAGCTTATCAATAAAAAATTCGGCCTCAGCATCATTTCTTTGTTGGTAAAGAATATGATAATATGGCGAATTGAACCAATATTGAAACCACTTGCGCTGCATATAAAAGCTGTTTGTATCTTTAAAAAGATGCAAATATAAGGTTTTACAATCGCTAGTAAAGTTAGAATGTGCTTTTATGCAATAATGTTGCAAAAATATTATGGGTTTATTTTTTATATCAACTAAATCAACTTCTGATGTTAGCACCTGAAAAGATTCTCTGTAAGGAATTTAGTTACACACCATTTTAATGTGAAGCGCTATACTGCTCTATTAAATTGACCGCGTAGGTAGACATAAGGGCTACATAAATTCAGGTATATAGCCAGGTTTAAATAGTAGCTATCTTGTTTTTTTTCTTATTTTTGGAGCCTCTAATAAATTATAAGAAGTGACTCTAATAAAATCGATTTCAGGAATACGGGGAACCATTGGCGGAAGGGCAGGAGCGGGCTTAACTCCATTTGATATTGTAAAATTTACAGCTGCCTTTGGTAGCTGGGTGGTAAGCAAAACCGGCAATAAAAGGATTGTTTTAGGCCGCGATGCAAGGATCTCCGGCGAGATGGTCAACAACTTGGTTATTGGAACTTTGCAAGGACTTGGTATTGAAGTAATCGATTTAGGCTTATCAACCACACCAACTGTTGAGGTGGCCGTTCCTGATGAAAATGCAGGAGGTGGCATTATTTTAACCGCTAGCCATAACCCTAAGCAATGGAATGCACTGAAATTATTAAATGACAGTGGGGAGTTCATCAGCGATGCTGATGGAAAAGAAGTTTTAGATTTGGCAGAAAGTGCTGATTTTGATTTTGCCGAGGTAGATAAGCTAGGGAAAGTGATCAAAAATGATACTTACCTGCAAAAACACATCGATAAAGTTTTGGCTTTGCCATTGGTTGATGTTGAAGCAATAAAAAAGGCTGATTTTAAAGTGGTAATTGATTGTGTAAATTCTACAGGCGGTATTTTTATCCCGGCATTATTAAAAGCCCTGGGCGTAAGTAAGGTGGTAGAATTGTACTGCACGCCAGACGGATACTTCCCGCACAATCCTGAACCTTTACCAGAAAATTTAACTGAAATATCGAAAGAAGTACAGAAACAGCATGCTGATTTAGGCATTGTAGTAGATCCTGATGTTGATCGGTTATGTTTTGTGAATGAAGATGGAAGCATGTTTGGCGAAGAGTATACCTTGGTAGCCGTAGCTGATTATGTATTAAAAAATACGCCAGGAAATACCGTTTCAAATCTATCATCAACCCGTGCCTTACGCGATGTAACCGAAAAAGCGGGATCATCATATCATGCTTCGGCTGTAGGTGAGGTAAACGTGGTTAACAAAATGAAAGCTACCCAAGCCATTATTGGCGGTGAAGGAAACGGAGGGATTATTTATCCCGAATCGCACTATGGGAGGGATGCCTTGGTGGGAATTGCCTTGTTTTTAACGCATTTAGCTAAATTTGGTAAATCTATTTCGGTACTCAGGGCCAGCTATCCGCAATACCATATCTCTAAAAATAAGATTACCCTTACACCTGAAATGGATATCGATTATTTATTAAAGCAGGTAGAAGAGAAGTATAAAAATCAACCTTACAGCACAATTGATGGTTTGAAGATCGAATTTGATAAAACTTGGGTACATTTGCGCCGCTCTAATACCGAACCGATCATCAGGATTTATAGTGAGGCAGAAAATGAAACCATTGCCGAAAATTTGGCAAATAAAATTATTTCTGATATTAAAGAAATATTACACCTATAATCTCTAATAGGGATTCTGGGATCAGGCATACCTGTTCAGGATTTAATAAAACAATTAAATCCTGAACATTTAAACAGGGCGGACCTTAACCAGGCAGCTTTGCAACACTAACTTTTTAAATATTCATAAAATGAAAAGGGTCTATTTAGATAATGCGGCCACAACGCCCTTAGATCAGGCGGTAATCGCGGAGATGACAAACGTGATGGAAAACTATTTTGGTAATCCGTCTGCCATTCATGCACTTGGCCGCGAGGTGAGAACATTGGTTGAGAAGGCCCGTAAAACTGTTTCCGGTCTTTTAAATGCGTCTCCATCTGAAATATTTTTCACATCCGGTGGCACGGAGGCAGATAATACCGCTATCCGCTGCGGCATTTCAGCCTATGGTATTAAACATGCCATCACTTCAAAAATAGAACACCACGCCGTTGAGCATACTTTAAATACAATGCTCAAAAATGGCGAAATTGATAAGTTAAGTTTCGTCAATATCGACGAGAAAGGTAATATAGATTACAACCATTTAGAAGAACTGCTTCAAAATAACGAACGCACTTTCGTTTCGTTAATGCATGCCAATAATGAGTTAGGCACGCTAACGGATATGGTGAAGGTCGGCGATATCTGCGAAAAATACAATGCCATTTACCATGCCGATACCGTTCAAACCATGGGACACTATCCACATAATGTACGCGAACTTAAAGCGCATTTTATCGTATGCGCTGCGCATAAACTCCATGGACCTAAAGGTGTTGGCTTTTTATATGTAAATAGCAATATTAAAATTCCGCCTATGATCTATGGTGGCGCACAAGAGCGCAATATGCGTGGTGGTACCGAAAATGTATATGGCATTGTAGGCTTAGCGAAGGCCCTGGAAATTGCCTATGCAGAGATGGATGAGCATCAATCTTATATCCAGGGCTTAAAAGATTATCTGAAAACACAACTAATTGCCGAAATCCCGGGGATTGCTTTTAATGGCGAAACGGATGCCGATAAAAGTCTTTATACCGTGCTAAACGTTTCGTTCCCGGAAATGGATATGGCCGATATGTTATTGTTCAATTTGGATATTAATGGAATCTGCGCTTCCGGCGGTAGTGCCTGTTCATCGGGTTCAAATATAGGCTCACATGTGCTAAATGGTATTAAGGCCGATCCAAACCGTCCTTCAGTCCGTTTTTCATTCAGTAAATACACCACTAAAGAAGATTTGGATTACGTAATCGAAAAAGTTAAAATGGTAGTGAAGCAGAATGCTTTAGCGTAAATATCATCAGCCAAATAGGAGAGTCCCGGTGTAAGTCGGGACTTTTTTTGTGGACAGTATTTAATGATGTTTAGAAAAGCAGATGCAGCTTTTCACCTTGATGTTCGTCCTGCTTTACGCTCATACGCCTGCAGGCCTTATGCGCTGGGCCGGTATCCGCTTCAATCAGGTTTAGCTCCGTTAAGCCGCTGCTGCTATTGAAGGTTGTACGTTGCAGGAGATATTTGTTCTGATAAACAAATTCTTTGCGCCCAGAGGCCCCAGATAGGATTACCGGCCGTGCCACCTAAACCTGATCGGAACGAACACGTAGCACAGCGTAGTAAAGTGGAGAGCAGGACTGTATTGAGCTAAGAGGTATTGCCATTGCTTTTCTTAAAAAAACAATGGTATAAATAGTGTAATATTGAATCACTAGCTACTGTGAAACATATGTAGTATTCCATTTTATGTTCGTCCTGCTTTACGTTCATACGCCTGCAGGCCTTATGCGCCTGTGCCGGTATCCGCTTCAATCAGGTTTAGCTCCGTTAAGCCGCTGCTGCTATTGAAGGTTGTATGTTGCAGGAGATATTTGTTCTGATAAACAAATTCTTTGCGCCCAGAGGCCCCAGATAGGATTACCGGCCGTGCCACCTAAACCTGATCGGAACGAACACGTAGCACAGCGTAGTAAAGTGGAGAGCAGGACTGTATTGAGCTAAGAAGTATTGCCATTGCTTTCCAAAAAAAAAATGATTTAGGAAAAACTAAGCGTAAATATGTCTGCGCACGAAAATTAACTTGCAAAACCCAAGTAATAAACTTATATTTAATCAAACATATGGCAATCCACGCCATTTAACCTGTTGTTGCGGCAAGAAACCTTATCAGATTCCCATGGTATAAGGTTAAGCAAATTTTAAAAAAGCTTTTAATCATTATTAAAATTTTTTAACCCTGAAAGCCTGCAAGGTTTTCAATAATTTATGTCAACATGGAAACGAACCACAACACTCAAAATCAGGAAAATGCTAAATTGGAAGAAAAATCAAATGAAGAAAGAAAACATATTTACAGGTTTATCTTCAGTCCGTTTTCATTCGAGTCCTCAAACCATTTCAATAAAATCCATAAAAGAAAGTTTCATTCTTTCGGCTGCATTCATGAGCTAGGGAAATTGCCCGGGGCAATGTTTTAATTGTTAAGGTAAACTTGCATTTCCATTTTCATTGGTTGGTGATTGTTTACTTGTTTGGTAGGCCACTAAACACGGACTTTTAGGATTAAAGAAAACAATATTATTTCTAGGTTGTTCCTATAGTAAATCAATTTACAATTACTATGGAAACGAATAAAGAAAAAGGTAAAGTTGTTGAGAACGATTTACTGGATAAAACTGCCGAGGATATTAAAGAAGATAGAACACTTGATGAAAATAAATCATCGAAAGTGGGTACAAATTTATTTAACAAGGATAAAGACCGTAAGAATAATTCATTTGGTCCGGGGCATGAGCCGGGTACTACGCCAGGTGCAGGTATATAATTCTGTTATTTCAGGATTTAAATCATTAATTTAAACCACGGCATTTGCTGTGGTTTTTTAGCTTAATCTTAAAAATGGAAAGAAGAAATTTTATTAAAAATTCGGCACTCGCCATGGCCTTGCTTTCAATTTATAAAACCGATGTTTTTGCACAGCAAGAGTTATTGCGCGCTTATGATTTTAAGCCGCTCCGTAATAATGTTGGTATATTTACCGAGCAGGGTGGGACCATTGGCTGGTTAAATTCAAGCAGCGGTTTTGTAGTAGTGGATGCCCAATTCCCAACTACGGCACCGCATGTGATTGATGAATTGAAAAAGTTAGGTGAAAAACCTTTTAAATACCTGATCAATACACATCACCACGGTGATCATACCGCAGGGAATATTTCTTTTAAAGGATTGGCAGAAAAAGTCGTGGCTCACCAAAATTCACTGGTCAACCAAAAAAGAGGGGCAGAGAAAGCCAATAATTTAGATAAACAGCTTTTGCCTGATAGCACTTTTGGTACAAGATGGAGCGCTAAAGTAGGCGACGAAAATATAAAGGCTTATTACTATGGCTCTGGTCACACCAATGGTGATGCCGTTTATCATTTTGAAAACGCCAATATCGTGCATGTAGGCGATCTGGTATTCAACCGTAAATTTCCATATATTGATCGTGAAAATGGTGCCCACATCGGTAACTGGATCACTGCTTTGGATAAGATTCAGAATGAGTTTGATAATGACACCTTGTTTATCTGGGGACATAGTCTTGATCCGGCAAAAGTAACCGGAAGTAAAGCTGATGTTAAAGCTTATCAAAATTACCTTCAAAACCTTTTAACCTATGTAGGCGGCGAAATTAAAGCAGGTAAAAGCAAAGAAGATATCTTAAAAACCACTACTATCCCAAATGCACCCGAATGGAAAGGAGAAGGCATTGAAAGGAGCTTAACCGCTGCTTATGATGAATTGAAGGGAGCCTAACCTCATATTCCATAAGAAAAGTCATCATCTCGACTGAAGCTCAGCGGAATGGAGAGATCTGTCTTGACAGATTTAGCTTCGCTGAGCACTATGTGGTTCTCGACTGCGTTGCACTCCGCTCGAAATGACGATATCTGCCTGTACTCATCTGTGGCAAAAAAAAATGGTTCCTTTACGACAGCCCTCCAAATCTTTTTTCAATTTATAAACGTTCTATATTTTAAATAATCCTTTCAACATCATTGAATGACCACAGGCTTTAATCATTAACGACTATATTTGTTAACATACAAAATCTACAGCCCATGGATGATTTTATCGCAGCCCGCTCGCAAATGGCCTTGTCACTAGGCTTCCACATTATTTTTTCCTGTATTGGTATGGTGATGCCTTTCTTTATGGCCGTATCTCATTATAAGTGGCTTAAAACTAACGATGAGGTGTATAAAAACCTGACTAAAGCCTGGAGTAAAGGTGTGGCCATATTCTTCGCAACTGGCGCGGTATCCGGTACCATGTTGTCATTTGAACTGGGCTTGTTATGGCCCAAATTTATGGATCATGCCGGGCCAATATTCGGAATGCCTTTTTCACTTGAAGGAACGGCCTTTTTTATTGAAGCGATAGCGCTCGGTTTTTTTCTTTATGGCTGGAATAAGTTAAATAAGTGGTTTCATTGGTTTACAGGAATGGTGGTAGGGGTAAGCGGTTTAGCCTCCGGGATATTGGTGGTTGCCGCCAACGCCTGGATGAATAGTCCGGCAGGATTTTATTTTGTAAACGGACAATACCTTAATATCGATCCTATCCAGGCCATGTTCAATAAAGCCTGGTTTACTCAGGCGCTGCATATGTGTTTAGCCGCATTTACAGCAACTGGTTTTGCTGTAGCAGGCGTACATGCATTAATGATTTTAAGGGACAGAAATACCTATTTTCATTTAAAAGCCTTTAAAATAGCGGCTGTATTTGCCTGTATTGCGGCATTGTTACAACCCTTGAGTGGCGATATTTCTGCAAAAGACGTTGCCAAACGTCAGCCTGCAAAACTGGCGGCGATGGAAGCATTGTACAAAACCGAAAAGCCAGCGCCGCTATTGATTGGTGGTATCGTAAATGAAAAAGATAAATCGGTAACAGGCGCAATCAAAATTCCGGGGGCACTGAGTTTTCTGGCACATGGCAATTTTCAAGCTGAAGTTAAAGGGCTGGATCAGATTCCTGAAAACCAGCATCCACCGGTAGCCATTACCCATTATGCTTTTCAGATCATGGTGGGGATTGGTACTTTATTGCTCTTTATCTCTTTAACCTATTTTTTTACCCTTCTCAAAAAGAAGCCCTTGATAGAAAAAAGATGGCTTTTAAAACTATTTGTTTTGGCTATTCCGCTTGGTTACCTTGCTTTAGAGGCTGGTTGGGTAGTTACAGAGGTAGGGCGTCAACCGTGGATTATTTATGGTATTATGCGTACCAGGGATGCGGTTACACCAATGCCCGGTATTGCGTATTCCTTTTATATTTTCACCGCCATTTACCTGTCGTTAAGCATAATAGTAACGTTTTTGCTTTACCGGCAGATTAAAATGGTACCTGTGTTATATGATAAAGTCGAATCCAATACTCATTTGCATAGCTAAGGATGAACAACACGAAGCAAATCTTATTAATCAGTGTAATCAAAATACCGGTGTAATCATATTGAATATGAAAGAAGTAGTTATCACATTTTTATGCATGGCCATTCTGCTTTACTTTTTATTGGGTGGAGCCGATTTCGGTGCAGGAATCATAGAACTCTTTACCTCAACAAAAAATAGGAGCCGAACACGTAAAACTATGTATCATGCCATTGGTCCGGTATGGGAAGCTAACCACATGTGGCTGATTATTGCGATTGTAATCCTCTTTGTTGGTTTTCCGTTTATTTACACCACTATGTCGGTTTACCTGCATATCCCATTGGCCATTATGCTCATCGGGATTATAGCCCGTGGTACCGCGTTCGTATTTCGCCATTATGATGCTGTAAAAGATGATATGCAATGGTTATACAACCGGATATTTCGGTATTCGAGCTTTGTAACTGCTTTATTTTTGGGCATCATTGCAGGAAGTTTAATTTCAGGCCATATTGATGCGCAGGCCACCGATTTTTATACAGCCTATATTTCAGGTTGGTTAAACTGGTTTTCTGTTGCTGTGGGTTTCTTTACGGTTTCACTTTGCGGTTTCCTTGCGGCCATTTATCTCATCGGCGAAACAACAGAAACTCATGATAAACGCCGGTTTATAAAAAAGGCAATGTTTATGAATGTGGCAGCAGTGGTTTTTGGTGCAATGGTATTTGTTGCTGCGCAACGGGATAAAATTCCACTTATTGATTGGGTTTTTAGAAGCCATGTAGGTTTATCAGCCATTATTTTAGCCAGTTTATCGCTTATGCTGCTATGGTACCTGTTAATTAAAGGAAAAACTAAGGTTTTACGCATTTTAGCGGGATTCCAGGTAACGATGATCCTGTTGGCGATAAGTTATGCCCACTTTCCAAATTTTATCCGTTTAAAAAGTGGAGATTCAATTTCATTACTCGATACTGCCGGACCGGACAAAACGATTTATAGTTTGGGTTTAGCTTTATTGTTAGGTAGTGTTTTAATTTTGCCTTTTCTGGGGTATCTGTTCTATAAATTTCAGAGGAAAGAGGAGTAAGTTCGCAACTGAAAGCCATTTGTTTATAATACTTAAATCATTGGACTTTTATCAAGTACGATTTTTGTTATTATAAAGGGCTAAGAATCGCTTTTATAAAGTCTTTTTTTAATGTTAACCTCTTTTAAATTTTGTTTACTGCTATCAGCGCTTCATCTTTGCCTTGTATATAATTTTTAATTGAATACTTAATTCTTACATCGGGTCTTAGTGGACCTTTTTTACCTTTCCAGTTTTCCCAATATCTGGTAGAATAAGCAATAATTATCTTCGATTTTGGTAATTTAAAGCCTCTAACTTCTCCATAATGATTGATATTCCCACTGCTTGCCTCACCTATAAATGTGGCGTTGGTGTTTTTTTTCAACTCTACGGCATTCATTACAGCTGATGAAAAAGTTTTCTTGCCAATGAGTACAAAGAATTTTCCTTTTTTGTTGAGGTAGCTTTTCTTGATTTCAGTTATAAATGGCCATAGAATACCCGAATTTCCTCCACTGTTTTCCCGTATGTCAAGCACTAGCTTTTCGGGTTGATATTGATTAATGGTTTTAAATAATTCGTCGTTAAACTGCAAAAAAGGGTTGCCAGGATCTTCCTTACATTCATTATAATTGACATATACGGTTTTGAGACTTGGATTAAAGTCGAACCAGTAATGACCTTTTTTCTCTTGAGCGCGCAAAGCAGTACTGCCTTTGTCCAATTGCAGGTCCATAATGTTATTGCTAGTAATCGCATTAAGCGTTATCTTTTTAGTTATATTATTTTTATCGATTAAAGTAAATTCTGCTTTCTGGTCGGAATTTAAAATCCCTAAACCCTTTAAAAATGCAGGATTATTAAGATATCGCAAAAGGTGATCGTTAAAGTAAGATTGATTTTCACTCAATATAACTTCTTTAAATAAGTTAATTATCTTATCAACAGGTATGTTGTTGATGGCAAATAACTTCGAGTATAACATCGCTTTATTTGTAGTATCAATCCTTTTTACATAGATGCCTTCTTTGAACAACTCAAACTGAATTGGGAGTATTTTAGTGAATTTTCGTTCTATGAAAGTGTGTTCATCACCAATTGCAACAGTGAGCTTAAACAACTCAGTACTAAATGATTCATAATCTAAAGAACCCGTCTTGATTTCAATCATATCAATCTTTTTGATGAATGCCAAAGAATCTATTTTGGCAAAAAGATTGGTGTGTTTGCTTGGTAAAGTTTTTTTAATGTACTCCAGGTCTTCGATAAAATCACTTTGCGATAGCGACTGCGAAAAGCACATGTTACTGGTGAAAACGAATAAAAGAGAGAGTAGTATTTTACTTATATTTTTCATCCTATTTTTGTCTAAAAGACGACCCTTTTTTAATAATGTTGCACGTCGTATTTTTTGAAAAAACCAAAAGAGCATCTGTTTCCAAATGCTCCTTTAAATTATATTAGAATTCTTTCTCTACAACCCACCTTTTCTGTTTGATTTCGTTTGTACCGGCCAGGTTGCTGGTTTTCCGGTACGCTCATTTACAGGTAAATCGGTTGCTTTTTCGGTTGAGGTTTTCTCAGGATCTTCACAAGCCATATAAACCATGATGGCGGCCAGGATCACATTACTTCTGATTTCATCGAAAACCAATTTATCATAACTATCGCGGTTGGTGTGCCAGGTATAGGTTCCATAGTCCCAGCTGGTAGAACTTAACGAATAACCCAAAGCTCCGGCGGCTACAAACGAAGCAAAATCTGATCCCCCTGCGCCTGGTGTGCCCGGGAAACTGGTTTTGATCTGGTTTTTAATCGTATCTGGTACGGCTGCCAACCAACGGGTAATGTAATCTTTTGATTTTGCAAAACCCTGTCCGCCGATGTTAACCACACGGCCTGTACCATTATCCTGGTTAAACAGCGCCTGCAGGTTGTTCACGATCTCCGGATGATCTTCTACAAATGCCCTCGAACCGTTTAATCCTTGCTCTTCGCTACCCCAATGCCCCACTAAAATTGTGCGTTTTGGGTTGGGGTAAAATTTCTTTAAAATGCGCATGGCTTCCATCATTAAAATGGTACCCGAACCATTATCTGTTGCGCCGCTTGCTCCATCCCAAGAATCGAAATGTGCCGAGAGCATCACATATTCATTTGGTTTTTGCTTGCCCTTTAACTCCGCAATGGTATTAAAGGTTGGTACAGTTCCCAGTTTTTTTGATTCTGATTCAATTTTAAGCATCGGTTTGTTGCCGTTTAAAGCCAAACGGTAAACAAGGCCATAATCTTCGACAGATAAATCTAATGTTGGCACCTTAGTGGTATTGGCGCCAAAAATCTTGTCTACACCGAAGCCCTGCGACCAGTTATTGATGACCACAGCCACCGCACCAGCATTTTCTAAAGCTACAGGCAGTGTTTTTGCGGTAAGACCTGTTTTAGCTAAATTGGCCGTCCATGCTTTTGCTGCATTGGCTTTTTCTTTCTTAAATTTTTCAAAAAGATCTTTTGTAGCGAATTCTTCCCAATTTTTTTCTGGTCGCCCAGATATTTGGTTCATTGAAATTAAAACAATTTTACCTTTTACGTTGGGTAACCATTTCTGAAAAGATGCCGAATCTGTAATTTCCGGAAGGATAATGGCTTCTGCATTAATGGTTTTACCATTAGTTGATGGGCTCCAGGCCAATTGTGTGCCTTCTAATGTCCGAACCCTCGGACTTACTAAATCAATGTGTGTAATGCCGCGTTCCCAACCGGCCCATTCGCCCCACTTTTCGTTTTTAGCCGAAATGCCCCAGTCGCTATATTTTTTTACCGCCCAGTCGTTAGCTTGTTTCATCTGTGGCGAACCAACCAATCGTGGTCCAACAACATCCAAAAGTTCGTGCGCCAGTTTCTCCAATTGAGAATTTTCGTTTACTTCTTTAATGATATTATCAATTACTTTCCGGTCTTGTGCAAAAGCAAAAGAAGAGGTAAACAGGAGTAAGGTTGGTAAGAGTAGTTTTTTATTCATAATTGGGTTTAGTTAATGATCCGCTAATTTAATGAATAAGGACTGTGGAAATGGATATTAATGGAAATGTTGCAGATAGCAGCAAACCTTCTGGTTTTTTTGAAAGACTGAATATTTTTGGGCTGTGGCGGGGAAACTGCCGAACCTAAGCATTACAGGACTACTGTAAGTAAACCTGATTGAAGTGGAAAGCCCACAGCGCATCGAGGACCTGAAGTAAAAAGCAGGGCTGAATAACCTATTTATTCAAGTCCTGCTTTTCTAAGTATCAAGAATTTATTTTGGCACCCAGACCAATGAATTAATGGCTAATGAACCATCAAACTACTTTTAATTATTCATCATTTTTACAAAAGCGCCCAGTTTAGCTTTCATGGCCCTTCTGTCTACAATAAAATCCAGGAAGCCATGTTCCAACACAAATTCTGAAGTCTGGAAACCTTTAGGCAGATCTTTTTTAATGGTTTCTTTAATTACCCGCGGACCTGCAAAACCGATTAATGCGCCTGGTTCTGCAATATTGATATCGCCTAACATGGCATAAGAAGCCGTTACACCGCCAGTAGTTGGATCGGTTAATAAAGAGATATATGGAATTTTTGCCTGACTTAATAAAGCCAGTTTCGCTGACGTTTTAGCCATTTGCATTAATGAAAATGCAGCTTCCATCATCCGTGCACCACCTGATTTCGAGATCATGAGGAACGGAACTTTATGTTTAATGCTATAATCGATCGATCTTGCGATCTTTTCACCTACAACTGAGCCCATTGAACCGCCAATAAAAGCAAAATCCATGCAGGCAATCACGATGTCTTCTCCCTCAATTTTACCAACCGCCGAACGGATCGCATCTTTTAAGCCCGTTTTAGCCTGGCTTTCTTTAATTCTATCGGTATAAGGTTTGTTATCGTTAAAATTTAAAGGGTCGCCCGAAGTGAGGTTAGGAAACAACTCTTTAAACTGATTATTATCAAATAAAACCTCGAAATATTCTTTAGAGCCTACTCTCAGATGGTAGCTACAATAGTGGCAAACATATTTGTTTTCCTGAAGCTCTGCCTGATGTAGCGGTTTTTTGCAATTCGGACATTTATTCCACAACCCATCCGGTGCTTCTTTTTTCTCCTCTGTTGTAGTAATGATACCTTTTTTTTCTCTCTTAAACCAAGCCATATAATTTTTTGAAGAATTGGATTGCAAAGAAACGAAAAATAAAATAAACTCGAACCTTATTAGCGGTAAAAATAGTGAATGGTTTATGGGTTGGTGGTTGATTGCCAATGTTAAAGGTAATGGAAAACTGTTTTTTGTCTGTTGCCAGCTGCGACTCACGAACTGAAGTGTGTCTTTTTTACACTAAGGATAATGTGTTTTTTACACTAAACAGGCTTTGTTTTGCTTTTAGGCAGATAATTCTGTTGTTACAAAAGCTGGTAATGTTAATTTTTTTTATAACTTCGGACTTAATAAAATTAACAAGAAATGAGTTTAAAAGGCTACAAAGGCGTAATTTACGGAGATGCCGTTCAAGAATTATTTGAGCAGGCTAAAAAACATCAGTTTGCTTTACCAGCAGTAAATGTTACCGGTACCAATACGGTAAATGCGGTAATGGAAACTGCAAAGGCAGTAAATTCGCCTGTTATGATTCAATTATCTAATGGTGGTGCCCAGTTTTATGCTGGTAAATCGTTGGATAATGAGAAATTACAAGCATGCATTCTAGGTGCTGTATCAGCAGCTAAACATGTACATTTATTGGCAGAACATTATGGTGTTGCTGTGGTATTACACACTGACCACGCAGCTAAAAAATTGTTGCCATGGATTGATGGATTATTGGATCATGGTGAAAAATTCTTCGCTGAAACCGGCAAGCCTTTGTTTTCATCTCATATGTTAGATTTATCGGAAGAGTCTATCGAAGAAAACATGGAAATTTCTGCTAAATACTTAGCACGTATGGCTAAAATGAACATGACTATCGAAATCGAGCTTGGTGTAACGGGTGGTGAAGAAGATGGTGTTGACAATAGTGATGTAGACAGCTCGAAATTATATACACAACCTAGTGAAGTCGCTTATGCTTACGAAGAGTTAAGCAAAGTTTCTCCTCGTTTTACGGTTGCTGCAGCTTTTGGTAACGTACATGGTGTTTATAAACCGGGTAACGTAAAATTGCAACCGGTAATTTTGAAAAACTCTCAGGATTTTATCAAAGAAAAATTCAGCTTAACAGCCGAGAAACCAATCAATTTCGTATTCCACGGTGGTTCCGGTTCGTCTCAGGAAGAGATCAGGGAAGCCATTTCTTACGGTGCAATTAAAATGAATATTGATACGGATATGCAATGGGCATTCTGGGAAGGTATTTTAGAATATTACAAAAAGAATGAAGGTTATCTTCAAGGCCAGATCGGTAATCCTGACGGCGATGATAAGCCAAACAAAAAATATTACGATCCACGTGTATGGTTACGTAAAGGAGAAGAAGCTTTTGTTAAGCGTTTAACTACCGCTTTTGAAGACTTAAACTGTATCAACGTTAACGATAAGCTCTAAGAGCTTAAAAGGTTAAAAGATTGTAACGTTGAAACTTTTCAAACTTTCAACATTACAACATTAGTGAAAGCGCCATAGGTTTAAAACTTATGGCGCTTTTGTTTGTTTTATGGTATCTTTAAGCAAACAAATGGTGATGACAAAATCTAAAAGCAATAATAAAAGCAACAATTTTTTTGAAAAATTTGCTAACGCGGCAACCAAGTTCACCGGGAGTTCTGCAGCATTTATCAGTGCAACAGCAATTGTTGTAATTTGGGCGGTGAGTGGCCCGATATTCCATTACTCTGAAACATGGCAACTGGTAATTAATACCGGAACAACAATTATTACCTTTTTAATGGTATTTCTAATCCAGAAAGCGCAGAATAAAGACGGGAAAGCGATCCAGCTAAAATTGAATGAGTTAATTGCCGCGCAACAAGGTGCGAGTAACCGCATGGTAGATATTGAAGACCTGAGCGAAAAAGAATTGGATCAATTGCATAAATTTTACGTTGCGATTGCTACACTTGCCAAAAAAGAGGCCGATATTCATTGCTCGCATTCAATAGATGTTGCGAAGCAATTGAATGAAATAAAAGTAAAATCAAATAAACACTTTAAAAAACACGATAATGAGTCTGCACGTTCAAAAAGTTAACCATCCCGAAGATTTAGATAAAGTATTTGCGATCCGTAAAATTGTTTTTGTAGATGAACAGAATTGTCCGCCAGAGCTGGAATGGGAGCATGAGGACGAATCAGTACATTTTTTGGCCACCAATAACGGACAGCCTTGTGGTGCATGTAGGTGGCGTAAAACGGACAAAGGTTATAAATTAGAGCGTTTTGCTGTTTTAAAGGAGTTTAGAGGGCAAGGGGTAGGCCGGGCACTGATCGCCGAGGCTTTATCTGATTTGCCGGAAGATGCACATTATATTTATTTAAACTCACAACTGGATGCCATGAGTTTGTATGCCAAGTTCGGTTTTGTATCAGAGGGTGAGCAATTTGAGGAGGCTGGTATACAACATTTTAAAATGGTAAAGCAAGTCTGATCCACACAGCATGAGCCACTGCATAGAAAATATCGTCATTTCGACTGAAGCACAGCGAAATGGAGAAATCTTTTTGATATAGATTTCTCGACTGGATTTCACTCCACTCGAAATGACGACTTCGGGAGTTAAAAGGAAACTACCCAAATATCTTCCCGGAAAAAGCAATCGACTCGTTCCACTTATTCATATTCAGGCCTAAGTTTTCGCCTTTTGTACTCAAAAAGCCAATTACATCTTCAGTAGCGATGTTGCCTGTTAAATCATCGGCAGCCATAGGGCAGCCGCCAAATCCTTTTAATGCAGAATCTATGCGGGTTACGCCTGAGCGATAAGCAGCCTCAATTTTCTCGAAACGATCGGCGGGAGTGGAGTGTAAATGAATGCCGATTTCGGTATTTTTCAATTTTGAAATCAGTTTTGGTAATATGTTTTCTATCTTTTCTGGTGTGGAAACGCCTACCGTATCAGCAAGCGATAGAATTTCCGCTCCTTTGCTCACTAATACATCAGCCCATTGTTCTACAATCCCGTAATTCCATTCATCACCATAAGGATTTCCAAAACCCATAGATAGATAAATGACCGCTTTCTTATTTTTTTTTGCACAAAGTGAAAGCATTTCTTCAACCGTATTTAAAGACTGCATTATGCTGGAATTGGTATTGCGCTGTTGAAAGGTTTCAGAGATTGAAAATGGAAATCCAAGGTAATTAACTGCTTCATGCTTTATTGCATCTTCTACGCCTCTTAAATTCGCTACAATAGCCAACAGTTTAGTATTTGTATTGCTTAAATCCAGCTTTGCTAAAACTTCAGCGGTGTCGGCCATCTGCGGAATGGCTTTGGGAGATACAAAACTTCCAAAATCAAGCGTATCAAAACCGACCTGAAGCAGTAGGTTTAAATATTCAACTTTAAGCTCAGTCGGAATGAAATTGTGCAATCCCTGCATGGCATCGCGCGGACATTCAATCAATTTGAAATTGTTTTGGCTCATATTTTCGGTTTAACCGCAAATTGCGCAAAGTTTTTCGCAATGAAAAAACAATTTTTTAACCCGACAGTTCTCTTAAAGACTAAAGACTAAAGACTAAAGACTAAAGACTAAAGACTAAAGACTAAAGACTAAAATACCTTAACTTCATCTTTTACAGAGGGTACTTCGGCTCTGTAATCCACACTTCTGTCCTTTGCAAAGGTTCTGATAATTAAACGTGTTCCCCGATCATAACTGAAATAACTCCAAACCCAATTGACAAAAACAATAATCTTATTTCTGAAGCCTACCAAAGTCATTAAGTGGACAAACATCCAGGTAAACCAGGCGAATACCCCTTGAAAACGGATTTTGCCTATATCAACAACTGCTTTGTTTCTGCCAACTGTAGCCATTGAGCCTTTATCGAAATATTTAAATTTCTCTAAAGGTTTATTTTCTTTAATGTTGATCAGGTTTTTGGCCAGATGATGTCCCTGTTGGATGGCTGCCGGCGCAACTCCCGGGTGACCATTAGGTGTTTCTTCATCAATAATAGCGGCTACGTCGCCAATGGCATATACGTTTTGATAGCCTACCACTAAATTTTGAGTGTCGGTTTTCAACCGGCCTCCGCGAACAACTTCTGCCTGGTCTAAGCCGGCCAATAGTTCTCCTTTTACTCCAGCACTCCAGATTACCGTAGAACTTAAAATAGGCGCTTTACCCTGTAAGCTGAGTTTTAACCCGTCATAACCTAATACCCGGGTTTCGTTCATAATCTGTACACCCATATCGGTAAGGAAATCTTTGGCTTTTTTCTGTGCCTGTGGAGACATTACGCCTAATAATTCCGGCGAGTTTTCAATCAGGTATATATTAACCTTGCTTAAATCCATTTCCGGATAATCGTTTGGAATAACATGTCTTTTAAGCTCTGCAATGGCACCGGAGGTTTCAACGCCCGTTGGGCCACCGCCAACCACGACAAAGTTTAACAGTGCATTTTTCTTATCCGGATCTTTTTCGATCAGCGATTTTTCGAAATTCTGTAAAATCAAACTTCTCAAATCCAGTGCTTCCGGTATAGATTTCATGGGCATTGAATTGGCCTCGATTTCTTTATTGCCAAAAAAATTACTGGTAGAACCTGTAGCGATAACCAGATAATCATATTTAATTCTGCCAATATCAGTTTGTAAACAGTTTTCTGCTGCATTCACTTCCGTAACTTTGGCTACGCGAAAAATCAGGTTTTTTTGACCTTTAAAAATCTTTCTTAGCGGGAACGCGATCGAATCGGCTTCTAAACCTCCTGTAGCTACCTGATAGAGTAGGGGTTGGAACGTGTGATAATTATGCTTATCAAGCATCACTACCTGAAAAGGTTTGTTCTTTAAACGTTTTGCTAATTCAATACCACCAAATCCACCGCCAACTATAACTACTCTCGGGTACTCGCTTTTAGGAAGTTGTAAATCCATTTTTATCTTCTTGTATCTAATGCTAACGTAACAAAAAAATAGCCAAAAGGTTTATTAAGTGAGGTTTTTTGGCAGTATCAATCATTCTTTTGCCACATATATAACGTTTTCATGACGAAGGGGGATTTGCAGGTGTTTAGCAACACCTTAAATGATTTAAACCTGATAGAAATGGAAATCCTTTTTAATTTGCAGCAGCCCTGAATCTGCCGTCATGCTGAGGTACGAAGCATCTGTAACCGATGAAACACGTGCTTCGTACTCCGGTATAATAGTGCGTATTAAAAAGATTGGAATGCATAGCAGGGCTATCGGAACCGAAGAATTACAGGACTTGCTTTTCGAAAGAAATAAAAAGCTTTGATACTTTTATCTTTTAAACCTGATAGGTTTAGCACAAAAAAAGCGCCCCGATTTCCCGAGGCGCTTGTATATTTTAAGATTTTGATCTTATTTCTTCTCTGCAGAACTACCTAAATCGATTACGATAGGAGTAGAAATACATAGTGATGAGTACGTACCAATGATACGACCAATTAACAAGGCGAATATAAATCCGCGGATGCTATCGCCACCGAAAATGAAGATTACCAATAATACGAAGAATACGGTTAATGAAGTTAAAATGGTACGGCTTAAGGTACTGTTCAACGCAAAGTTGATTAAGTTGTTACGCGCTTCGCCATGTAAATCTTCTTTGCCAGACTCTTTTAATTTCTCGCGGATACGGTCGAATACAACAACGGTTTCTGTCATGGTGTAACCCATTACCGTTAAAATTGCAGCGATAAAATCCTGACCAATTTCCAATGAGAATGGCATCACACCATCTAAAATAGTATAGAAAGACAATACCATTAAAACGTCGTGGAATAATGCGATTACCGCACCCAAACCATACTGCCATTTTTTGAATCGCACGACAATATAGATAAACATGAACAAACATGAAATCAATACTGCGTAGAAAGCACCGTTTACAATATCACTTGCAATGATTGGCGTTACTTTTTGTGAACTTACAATTTCATATTTTGAACCTGCCAATCCTTTATTTAAGGCATCTTCTACAACTTTATCCGTTTTAATGTCCTGATCTTCGATGTGGAAAGTAGTGGTGATTTTTACCTGACTATCTTCACCTGCAGTTTTCACCTCTGGCGTTTCGTTGCCGAAAACCGGGTTTAACTTGGTTTTTAAATCTTCAGTATTAACAGCTTTATCAAAGTGAACTAAATAAGTTCTACCTCCTTTAAAATCCACACCTAGGTTTAAACCGCCATTTTTGAAGTACATACCGATACCTGCAACAATGATGATGGTAGAGATAATGTAATAGATTTTACGACGGCCAACAAAGTTGAAGGCTAAGTTTTTAAATGCATTACGGGTAAGGCTGTTATCGAAACTTACATCAATTTTGCGGTTTAACAACGATTCGAAAACTACTCTCGAAATGGCTACAGCTGCAAATAATGAAGATAGGATACCAATACATAATGTAGTGGCAAAACCCTGAACCGGACCGCTACCAAAAACGTAAAGAATCGCACCTAAAATAAACAAGGTTACGTTTGAGTCGATAATGGAAGGCATCGCATGTTTGAAACCTTCTTGAATTGCTGAAGCAGTATTCTTGCCATGTGCAAGCTCTTCACGTACACGTTCAAAAATAAGGATGTTCGCATCTACCGATAAACCAATCGTTAATACGATACCGGCAATACCAGGTAAGGTTAATACTGCACCAAGTGATACCAGGATACCAATGATGAAGAATAAGTTGATTAACAAGGCAAAGTTAGCCACCCAGCCTGCACGGTGATAGTATAGCGCCATGAAGATCAGGATAACAATAAAGGCAATTACAAATGAGATTAATCCATCATGAATAGCCTGTGCGCCTAATGTCGGACCAACGATATAGCTACCAGCAATACGTGCAGGAGCAGGTAATTTACCCGCTTTTAAGATGTTTGATAAATCTTTGGTATCGGCCTGTGTAAAGTTACCGGTGATTGATGAAACGCCACCTGCAATCTCATTTTGTACGGTAGGGGCAGAATAAACCTGATTATCCAATACAATGGCGATTGATTTTTTGTTGTTTGGATCAGCTGCAGCTTCAGCAGTAATTTTTTTCCATTTTGCAGCACCTTCGCTGGTCATATACATGGTTACTTCCGGTTTGCCTTTTTGGTCAAAGTCAGCACGCGAATCGCTGATTGCCTCACCACCTAAGTCTGGTTTACCATCTGCACTAACCATTTTAATGGCATATAATTCAAAAACTTTCGAGCCTTCCCGAGGTTTAACGCTCCACATAAATTTCATCGTTGATGGAATAGATGCAGCAACTTCAGGAAGTTTTAGGTAAGCATTAACCTTTGCAGTATCTTTCTGTAAAGACATACCTACAACTGCGCCCGGCATTAACTGTTGTTGTCCGTTTTCGCCTTGATAAATAGGAAGGTTAAGAACAGCATACAATGGGTTGGATTTTAACAATTCGGCTCTAACTGCACTCGAATCTTTTTTGCCCAGGCCTGCAAGTTTGCCTCCTTTAGCTGAAGAATCTTTAGCAGCGGCTTTTTCTAAGCCCGCCAATTTACCGCCAGCTCCAGGAGCGGCGGTGGTATCTTTAGCGGCCGGAGCATCGGTTTTTAATGTTGCCGCTAAAATTTTATTAATGTTTTCTAACAATGGTGCAACTTCCTGTACCTGGTATACCTGCCAGAATTGTAATTCGGCAGAACCCTGTAAAAGTTTAGCAATACGTTCTTTATCCTGTACACCTGGCATTTCGATTAAGATCCGGTTACTGCCTTCTTGTTTTTGCATGTTCGGACTAACTACCCCGAAACCATCAATACGTGAACGTAAAACAGTAAATGAACGATCGATAGCACTGGTTGCTTCTTTTTCCAAGAAAGATTCAACTTCATTATTGCTTGCATTAGGTTTTAACTGAGATGCGTTATCCTGATTAGAAAAATAATCTGCAAGTTTTACTCCAGGGCTTAATTTTTCGAATTCATCAACAAAAATTTTGATGTAATCTTTACCACCGGCATTTAATTTGATCTGCGCGTTTTGAATTGCTTTGTTGAAATTTGCATCAGTAGGGTTTCCTGCCAATGATTTAACCAACTCTGCCAACGATATCTCCATCGTTACGTTCATTCCGCCTTTCAAGTCCAGACCCAAATTAATCTCTTTCGCTTTTACCTCTTGATAAGTAAACCCAACAACTGGATAAACTTTTTCGGTACTCATCGAATCTAAGTAAGCCTTTTCTTTGGCTAAGTCACCTTTCGCATAGTTTTTCGCGTCTTTTTCTACCTTGGATGCCACCAAAGTAAAAGAAAGTGCATACGCACAAACGATAGCCAATACTATCGCTATAAACTTAATAAAACCTTTTCCTTGCATTGTTTGTTTAAAATAATTTGTCTTTCGCTGTTTTTTAACAAGTCGGCAAATCTAATTAAATTTTTAAATTATAGAACCCCTTAATTGATAATTTATTAAGATTAGTTTCTAAGATAGAATTATCCTGTTAAAATAGTCCGGAGTCTGAGGTCGGGAGACCGAAGTTTTAGGCATAAAAAGGAAAGTAATCCAATATCAACTACCGGCTCTATGTGCTTTCCCTTTCTTGTTAAAAATAGTTCGGGGTCTGAAGTGAGCAGCATCATTACTTAAAAGTTCTCCCAGCAGTAAGTTGGGAAACTTTGCGCCTTTTTCTTTATATAATTTGCGGTTGAAGTAACTTATTCCCTTTCCAGAACCTCAAAAGTATAATCATATTTATTTTTTTCATCTGCTTTATGGTGTTCACTGCTGATCACCTTCCATTCTTTCCGATCAATTTCCGGGAAAAAGGTATCAGCCTCAAAACGATGATGAACGGTGGTTAAATAAATTTTTTGGGTTTTAGGTAGTGCTTGTCTGTAAATCTCTGCCCCTCCAACAATGAATACTGATTTTTCTTCTGTCTTGCTGATTGCTAACGCTTCATCTAAGCTGTTTACTACTTCAACACCTTCAATTTTTAATTCAGTATCTCTGGTAATCACAATGTTCCTGCGGTTTGGTAGCGGCTTACCTACAGAATCGAACGTCTTGCGTCCCATGATCACGGTGTGTCCAGATGTTGTTTGTTTAAAAAACCTTAAATCAGCAGGCATGTGCCACAAAAGCTGGTTATTTTTACCTATTGCGTAATTTTCACCTATTGCTACGGCTATTGAAAGCGAATGGCTCTTTTGTTCAGTGTTCATAAATTTGTAGACTAAAGTTTTATGACTGGTTATGTCATGTTTTAAAAAGATTGCTTCGTCGTTCCTCCTCGCGATGACGACAATCACAGCGTCATTGCGAACTGAAGCAAGGGATGTGAAGAGGGGTGAAGCAATCTATTTAGTTTGTCGATATTTTTTAATAAGCTTACACCGCAACAATACCTTTAATATGAGGATGCGCCTCGTAATTCTCCAATGTAAAATCTTCAAACTTAAAATCAAAAATGCTTTTTACTTCGGGATTTATCTTCATTGTAGGAAGTGGTTTAGGCACCCGGCTTAACTGAAGGTTGGCCTGTTCAATATGGTTGTTGTACAAATGCGCATCGCCCATGGTATGGATAAAATCTCCGGCTTCAAGATCGCAAACCTGAGCCACCATCATGGTAAGCAGTGCATAGGAGGCAATGTTGAAAGGTACGCCAAGGAAAATGTCAGCACTGCGCTGATACAATTGGCAGCTTAACTTTCCATCAGCAACATAAAACTGAAAAAAAGCGTGGCAAGGGGGCAATGCCATATTTTCGATTTCTGCTACATTCCAGGCAGAAACTATAATTCTGCGAGAATCGGGATTGTTTTTTATGGAGTTAATGATATTGGTAATCTGATCGATGTGCTGTCCGTCTGGCGTGGGCCAGCTTCTCCATTGCGAACCATAAACCGGTCCCAGGTTACCGTTTTCGTCAGCCCATTCATCCCAGATACGTACGCCATTGTCTTTCAGGTATTTAATATTGGTGTCTCCACTTAAAAACCAGATCAGTTCATGGATAATAGATTTCAAGTGCAGTTTTTTTGTCGTCACCATGGGAAAGCCTTCCTGAAGGTTAAAACGCATCTGATAGCCAAAAACGCTTATGGTTCCGGTACCCGTACGGTCGTGCTTTTGCGTACCATGATCAAGCACATGCTGCATTAAATCCAAATATTGTTTCATACACCCCAAACCCCTTTTGGGGCTTTAAATTTTAAATAAATAATTAATTACAAATATCTAAAATTTATCAGGTGTTGTAAATCATCAGCAGGTCTATTTATTAACATTTACGGTAATCCAGAAGTTAAGCCGGGACCTGCGGGTATTCAAAACTCGCGACTTGTTTGTATGTTTGCACCTGGACGGTATTTGGTTTTGAGGGGAATCTCAAATCTCAAATCCCAAATCTCAAATCTGTATGCTATCTTTCCCAAACGCAAAAATCAACCTAGGTTTAAATATTACCGAAAAACGTGCCGATGGTTACCATAACCTCGAAACGGTATTTTATCCGATCAATATTAAAGACGCGGTTGAGATTACCGATGCAGCAGTAACTTCCTGCAAAATTCATGGTATTGATATCCCCGGCGATCCGAATGATAACCTGTGTTTCAAAGCTTATCAGTTAGTGAAAAAGGATTATGATATCCCTGCTCAGCAAATTAATTTGTTAAAAAACATTCCGGTTGGCGCAGGTTTAGGTGGCGGATCAGCAGATTGTGCTTTTCTGATCAAACTTTTAAATGATAAATTCAGTTTGGGGCTGTCTGTTGATAAAATGGAGGGTTATGCTCGTCAGTTAGGCGCTGACTGTGCATTTTTTATTGAAAACAAGCCCGTTTATGCCTTTAGTAAGGGGGATGAATTTGAAAAGTGCGAAGTAGATTTGTCAGCCTGGTTTAAAGTTTTGGTGAAGCCGCCTGTACATGTCAGCACGGCCGATGCCTACGCCCATGTAAAACCGCAAAAACCTTTGCAATCGTTAAAAGAAATGATACATTTGCATCCAACAACATGGAAAAATAAGGTTATCAACGATTTCGAGCCATCGGTATTCGCAAAGTATCCCCAAATTCGTCAAATAAAAACCAGTTTATACGATGCAGGCGCAACATTCGCTTTAATGAGTGGCAGCGGTTCGTCGGTTTTTGCAATGTTTGACCATCCGGTTAAATTGCCTGAACTGGAGCAAAACAACTTTGTCTATTACGGTGTATAAGCTGAGCGCGTGGCGCATGGCATTGGGATAGCAAAATGTTAGGGTATAAATATTAAATTAAAATTAAGGTAGAGAGTTGTAGGTAGAAGGCTTAAGGTCTTGATGCCTGGTACTTAATACTTGATACTATCGATATGAATATAAATCTAGTCCGCAAGAGCGGGAAATTTAATTTTGAAGCAGAAAACGAGAACGGTTTTACGGTAGAGCTCGATGCAAAAGCAGCTATTGGTGGCGAGGGAAAAGGTTTCAGGCCGATGGAAATGTTACTTGTCGGATTAGGGGGCTGTAGTGGCATTGATATGGTAAATGTGCTTACCAAGCAGAAGGAGCCGCTTGATGATATCAAAATCGCTATAAATGCCACAAGAAAAGAGGAAGAAATGCCGCCGATTTTTGATGTAATTGATATCCGCTTCGATTTATTCGGTGATTTAAGCATCCAAAAAGTGGAGCGTGCATTAGCCATGACTTTCGATAAATACTGCTCCGTATCGAACATTTTAGGCCGTTCAGCCAGAATTAATTTTACTTATACCATTAATAAGGGGTAAAAAAGGTTTATGGTGTAGGGTTTAGGGTGAAAATCTCCTGTCTAACATCTCAAATCTCACATCTCATATCTCACATCTCACATCTCATATCTCACATCTCACAATAAAATGAAATCCGAAAATTTTGAAACCATAGCTATACGCACACAAACCGAACGCAGTTTACATAAGGAGCATTCATCGCCGATTTATCTAACTTCGAGTTATAAGTTCGATGATGCAGAAGAAATGCGTGCATTGTTTGCCAATGAAAAGGAGGGGAATGTTTATAGCCGTTATTCAAATCCAAATACTTCAGAGTTTATCGAAAAAATGTGTCTTTTGGAGGGAGCAGAAGATGGATTTGCTACAGCGACTGGTATGGCGGCAATTTTTACCACGTTTGGTGCATTTTTGAAAAATGGCGACCATCTGGTATCAAGCCGTTCTGTTTTTGGTTCTACGCACCAGTTGTTAACCAATGTTTTTTCGAATTGGGGCGTAACTTTTGATTATGCCGATCTTGATAAACCACAGGACTGGGAGGCTTTAATTAAGCCAAACACTAAAATGATTTTTGTAGAAACCCCATCCAATCCCGGTATTGATATTATTGATCTGGAGTTCCTGGGGAACCTGGCTAAAAAACATCACCTGTTGCTGGTTGTGGATAATTGCTTCGCCACGCCGTATCTGCAGCAGCCAATTAAGTTGGGCGCTCACATTTCCATTCATTCAGCTACCAAATACATCGATGGACAAGGCCGAGTATTGGGAGGGATTATTTTAGGTGCAAAAGAACTGATTGCCGATGTAATTGGTTTTGCCCGTCACAGCGGACCAGCATTGTCGCCTTTCAATGCTTGGGTATTGTCTAAAAGTTTAGAAACCCTGGCCATCCGTATGGACCGCCATTGCGAAAATGCTTTGGAAGTTGCTGAATATTTAGAAAAGCACCCGAAAATTAAGCTGGTTAAATATCCTTTTTTACCATCGCACCCTCAATATGATATTGCTAAAAAGCAAATGAAGCAAGGTGGAGGCATTGTAACCATCGTGGTTGAGGGCGGTATCGATGCCGCACGTAAATTTATGGATGGTTTGCAGCTGTTTTCTATCTCGGCAAATCTGGCTGATACCCGTTCCATAGCAACACATCCTGCAACAAGTACGCACAGCAAGCTCACTGAAGAGCAACGTAATGAAGTGGGGATTGAGCAGGGATCTATCCGTTTGTCGATCGGTTTGGAGCATATTAACGATATTTTGGCTGATATTGAGCAGGCTCTGGCTTAGTTTAATCTCAAAAATAAATGATGAAGAAGGGAGGTTTATTTACATCTCCCTTTTTTTGCTTTGAGTCAATATCTTATTCATATTTGGAGAAATCAACTGCAAAGATGCAACGGTTAACCTGACTTCCATTATTGGCACCAGCGTTAGGTTCAAATTCTGTTAAACTCCATAAATATCCATATTGCGTTTCAAGATATAATGATTCGGCACCATAAGGCCACCTGTATCTTATCGCATTGGTATCGCCATCGGTGTATCTTGCCAGGCGGGCGGTAGACCCGTATGATTCGCTGGGTGATCCTGTGCAGGAGAGCCATGTTCTGTTGCCTTTTCTGAAAACGCCCTGTATGCCATGGGCATGATCGGAAGCAAACAAACTGTTTTTAGGGATCACGGTTTGTATACCAGAATTTTGCAGTTCTCCAGAACCGTTAATTGGAAATCCAAATATTTTGGGTACAATTGAGGCATCGGCGCTGCCAGCATAATATTGGCCCGTCCATAGCTGGTTGTTTTCGTAATTTACCTGTACTGTAGAAAATGGACTTGCATCATTGATTTTATAATAACCTACTTGTGGGAGGATATACCTGTAATTAAAAGCATAAAGGTTACCACTGGCATCCTTGCCGCATTTATTTTCGGTGCCGGTTCCAGAACTTACTTCGATAATTTTATCTAAATCAAATACCCTTAGGCCTAAGCTTGTACTGCTTAAATAAATTTTACCATTAAAATAAGCGATTCCACCTGCATGTACATTTAGTGGCGCATACGAACCGTATTGTGTATAATCTAACGTCCCGGTTGGTAGGGTAGGCTGTACCAGCAAAATGTGCCTGTAATTTAAATAAGTGCTCGAACTCGGACTAATATCGATGAGGCTTATTCTCGATCCTTTGCTTTCAGCCGCATCTTTGGCGTACCAGCTCACCAGCAAGTAACGCACACCATTCCTGGAGAAACCTGCAATACCCTGAGGGCGCCAAACAGAAGTGGTTTCATCATCTTCATTCCATCTGATACCCCTTACCCTGTTTTCTTCGGGCACATTAAAGCCGTATACCTCAGTATAAGCACTACCACCAATGGCCTGGCGGTTTTTATCAATTTGTGTAGGGTTTAAAAATGAAAAACCGGCGCTGATATAAGCCGATGTATTAGAATAAGTATTTACGCTTGCGGCAGCGCTAACTGCTACGTTACCGGCCATCAATATGTTTTTGTCGTGGTTTGGCGTACTGGTCTGATCTGCTGTCGAGGTGTTCTTTTCGCAGGAGAATGTAAATAGGCAGGACACCAATAGTATCCCGAACATATTTTTTTGCATGAGTTTATAAGGTTGATTGTTCTGGTTAAATTAGCGCAAGTTTATGGGGTACAGATAAACTTAAAACTGAAACCATGTTAACGATAGATTATCTTTAATGATTTGCATTTATATGCCTTTCGATTGATGTGGAAAGAATTTCAAATGCTATGATATATTGATAGCTTAAACGAGGCATTATACCTGTAAAGCTGAATGCTTAGTTAAATCAATGCCAGAGGTTCTACGCTCTCCACACCAAACTTTCTTACCCTACATCAATGCCTGTTAAACATCACTGCTGTAAATTTGTATCATAAATAAGAAAGGAAATTTATGTCACAGTTTATTTTGCATAAAGCAAACACCCGGGGTCATGCCAATCATGGCTGGTTAAATGCGCATCACTCATTTAGTTTTGCCAATTACTACAATCCGGAAAGAATGCATTTCGGGGTTTTGAGGGTTTTAAATGATGACTTGATTGATGGTGGTATGGGTTTTGGTACCCATCCGCATGATAACATGGAAATTATTACCATTCCGTTAGCTGGTGCAATTGCACACAAAGATAGTATGGGTAATTCGGCCGTTATTAAGAATGGAGAAATTCAGGTGATGAGTGCCGGAACAGGTGTAAGTCATAGCGAGTTTAATGCTAATGCTGATGAGCAATTGAATTTACTGCAGATCTGGTTATTCCCTAACAAGAAAAATGTTACGCCACGCTACGATCAGCAAACATTGGATGTGGAAGCCAGACACAATAACTTCCAGCAGATTTTATCGCCAAATGCTGATGATGCCGGTGTATGGATCCATCAGGATGCCTGGTTCTCATTAGGTAAATTCAATGCCGGATTTGATACCGAATACAAAATCAAAAAAGCTGGCAACGGTGTTTATGCTTTTGTGATCAATGGCGAAGTAACCATAAACGAACAAGTGTTGAGCAAAAGAGATGGCCTGGGTGTTTGGGATACCGATAAAATCAGTTTTAAAGCCAATACTGCAGATGCAGAGGTATTGTTAATGGATGTGCCGATGGAATTGAATTAAAATAATTTAACCAAACCCCGCAGATTTAAAACCTGCGGGGTTTATTTATGTAAAAATATGCAAACTACCATACTTTATATCGGCAGGGATACTGAAATTACAACTGTGATGAACCGATTGTTAAATGCCAGACCGGAGTGGAAAGGAATCTGCGTGTGTTCGGATGATGAAGCCATTTCCATTTGCAGGGAACAGCAAATAGATCTGGTTCTGCTCGGAAACGGAATTGATGAAGGATGTGAAAAGATATTGAGGGCAAAATTAACTGAAATTAAACCTCAGATTAAAATTATCCAGCATTATGGCGGTGGAAGCGGGCTTCTTTATGGTGAAATTATGACGGCACTAAATTAAGTAAAGAAATATTTTTTGCACTTTGCTATTACTCCCTCAAATAGCAGCAGTTGCCAATCCACCTAAACGGGATTGCAGCGATATCCTTTTAAAATTAGCACCTGCTGCCATTTCACTGCGATGCTGAGGTACGAAGCATCTTTAAGCGATGAAACAGATGCTTCGTACCTCAGCATGACAATTGCATTTTAAAAGATTTAGCGAAAAGCCCGACTGTCAGTCAATAGCGCTGCAGGACTTGCTTTTCAAAAGACTTTAAGCTAATCTCATTAAAGCTAGTTGTACGCAGGAAAAATAAATCCTTATGGTCTGTGAGACACAGACCATGGGATTTTTTGGCTTTAGCTAATGTAATCTCTATCCTCGTCGCTTAAGGTATTTTTATTATTTTCTATCGTAGGTTGATTTCTCTCAATCTCATCATCATAACTGCTTACTGTCTTTTTTGGCCGGCCAACCACAAAGCCAATAATGAAACCGACGATGATACAAACACCGATAACGATCAGTTTGGAAACCTGAACATCGTTTGCAACGATAAAGTTAAATGGTACCTCATCACTGTTCAGAAATAAGAAGGCGGTTAATAGGGCCGTTAATATGATTATCGAAATTGTTTTTGCGCTCATGTTTAAAAACTATAATTAAATGAAAACTCTAATATCGGATTTTGATTGTAAATCTGATTAACAAAAACCAATCTTGCCCCTAAATCTACAACAGGTTGGTAGCGTAAAATGTTTACACTGGTGTTTAATTCTACCCCATATGTTTTAGGATCATTAAAAGTTGTGCCTTTCCCGATATTCTCATAATGGCAAAATAAACCAGCCCTAAAATTTCTGACATAGGCCAAAGGACCTAACTCCCAATCAGGAAAGGCAAATGGAAAACGGTAATTGAAAAGCAGGCTGTTTTGTAGTTTACTTTTAGCTAAAATATTGTTGTACCCATAAACAGTTGCAATCTCTGTTGCGTACTGATTTACCCCGGTTGCTTTTTGATAATTGAAGCTCGCCAGAAAGGAATGGTTTTTTGCAAAACCCGGAAAGTAAAGGAAGCTTTCGAGCGCTAAAATTTCTCCTTTCAAATTTTGATCAAAGGGCTGGTGATTGTAAGTTGCCCTGAACACCTGTCCCCATCTGGGTGCAATGTCTCTCTCGGTCGTGCGTACGCTGTGGTTAAAAGTAAAATTATACTCCATCGGAAATTTAAGCTCGCGTATAAAACCGGCAGGCATGTTTTCAGGCATGTACCTTTGCGTAAAACTGGTTGCTGTATTCAGGGTAAAACTATAGTTGTTATTGCGTGCATTAAATGATAATGGAAGGGATGCGTTAAGTTTGATATAGTTCTCCCGCCAATCGCCTTGTTGTATGGTGTTTTTAGTGCGGTAGAACGTGCGTTTAGGTCTGTTCCGATACAAGATGCTCAATACAGGATAAAGTGCCTTATAACTGATATCTGCAGTGTATTCAAAACGCTTTAAATCCCGGTGGTATTTTGCGCCGGAATAAAAATCCATTGTGTTAAGCAGGTTGTTTGATTGCAGTGCTAAACCAAAAACATATTCGTTGTCAATTACCGGAACTATACTGTGGATGTTGAAAAGATTTAAGGCTGTATGGTACCGCTTCGATGGGTAGATGCTATCTGGAATGTTTTGAAAAACATTACCAACATTTTCCTGCTTTTCTGCTGCTGCCGAAAAATCCACAAAGTTATTTTCGCCTAACGGTTTCTCTTTGACAGGAATTTCGGCAATTTCATAACCGTTGATTTTGTAATCGTTAAATATAATTTTTCCATCACCGCTTTCTGTAGGGTTGAAGGCTCCGTATTTAGATGCGCTAAGTGCTGTGATTTTTTTTGAAACGGGATCTATTTCGTAAATATTATCGATGCCGTTAAAGTGTGCATTGAAAACAATTTTATCTTGAATAAAAACCGGTCGGCTGAGTTGTTGTCGGCTGTTGGAAATGAGTATGGATTTTTTCTCTCCGTCAACGAGCCATAAACTTTTTCCTTTCTCGCTTACGCTGATATAAGCTACCTTATTTCCTGACCGGTCAAAAGAAGCTGTTTGCTGGATTTCGTTTTCAGGATTTGCATAAGTCTTTAAAATCTTTCCTGAGCTGGCATCGATCTCTACTAAATTAAATTTATTATTAAGTTCAATCTTAGCTGCAATAATTTTCTTTCCGTCCTCAGATAGGCTGGGAGAGAAGAGCCTGCTTTTGCTGCTCAATTTATTGAATTTTTTGGTCTTTAAATTATACGAACAGATTATACTGTAACTCCGCTGTTTGTACCTGGGATCATAGCGGATTTCATCCCAAACCAAAAGATCATTTTTTAAGCTAAACCAGGGTTGTTCCTGATAACCGATTCCGAATAGTTTTTGCTCCGATTTATCCTCATTAATAATGACGAAATATCGGGCATCAGTTTTACTTTCTTTAAGGGCTAAAACCTGGTTTTTATTTAATCTTACCGGTAAGAAATAATGCGTTGCTATTTTTGTTTTTTTATTTAAGCTTTCATATTTTTCTGTGGAAGATTTTTCTTCCTGTTTTTTCCATGTTTCTGCCAGCTTGTTCTGGGTAGATAAAAAATATTGCCGCGTGTTTTCTCCGGTATATTTTTTTAAGCTTTTAGAAAATGGATACGGTCTCCATGGTCTTTTCCTGATGTCGCCAAGTAAACTGTCTGAAATGAACTGACCATATTTTTCCTTCATGTCAGATACCATCAAATAGCCTGTTTGATAATAACCCGGTGTTACTTCTTTGTTCGAGCCAAAATAGGCTTTGCTGTAGGTAAATTTTTTTCCTTCCAGAAGTGAAGCCCGGTAAGGCATGATCCAGTTTGGCTGCCGGCCCCGGCCCGAATTCGTCAAAGCAGTTTCGTTCACCACAGCATCGCCCTCGAAAAACCAAATGGGTATACCCGCGCCAAAGTATGCGAAGTAAACCAGTTCAGGAAAAGGGTGTGCCTGTGTTCCTGTCAATTTGTCAAACTGTGCAATGTGCCTGAGTTCATGCACAGCAAGGTTGTTCAGCCAATCCTGGCTGTCAAAAAACTGTGGAGGCGTAGCATAGAACTCCGACTTCTTCGGTCCTAACTGAACAAAGCCATTAGCTACCGTTCCCCGGTTCTGTAGAAGTAGTGGGATAGAGGTTTGTTGCTGGTTCAGGCCTACCCCGATTTTGCTATAGATAAAGGGTAGGGTATTAGCCATTCTTTGGGCTTCTTTCTCCAGTTCCTTGGGATAAATGATTTTGAAGCCGCCGGATGAAATGTAGTTCCATCTTACACTAAGTGGGTTTTGCGCAGTGCTGAAAATCTGCCCATAAATCGATAATGAAACAAAACTTAAAGTAATTGTGCTTAAATAGCTGATAATTAGTTTTTTGTTTGATTTTTTTAAGTTCATCTAAAATCTTTGCTAAAATATTTAGTCTTTTAAAATTTATAGTTGTTTAAAATTGTGAATTTTTAATTTATATAAATTTGTTTAAATATCTGATTTACAAATGTTATTGTAATATAATTGAATTGGTAAAATGTTCGTTTATCAATAAAAATTTGCATAAATATACTACTGATTGTTGCTTAAAGGCCTATTCTTAATTTCATCAGTTTTTATTCAATTAATTTACACTTATTAATCGATTTTCCTGAAAATTTTTTCTTCCATTTTTAAATTATGTATGACTTTAAGACGATGAGTTCAGTTCTCTGAGCTAAGCCAGGCGCTATGGAATTTATAACGTCAATGGATGATTCTGGAAGATTAACAAATGCCTGGGAAATTAAAGGAATTCTCGACAGCGAAATTGATTTTTAAATACGAAAAACTGACCGGGATAATCAATAATTGAAACGTTTGTTGTGTTAGTTTTTAAAATTTTTGGAAACGAAAAAAATCAGATTATGGTGGCCTAAGATTTTTATAATGACATAATGTCTGTTTTTTTTGCTGAGGTATCAGCTTAATTTTAAGGTATTTTGAATCCCGATTTTGGCCGAATTAATCGGGTTTAGATCAATTTAAAATATTAATATGGAAGTTCATGTATTCCTAAAACAGTAATTTTTGAGTACAAATCCAGGTTTTGGAGCTTAAATTTTAGGTATAAATTCGGCTTAAATTTTAATGATCTGTATATTTTTTGTTGACTTTAAGCCTAAAAAACCGTAAAATTTTGCCTGGATAATGCGGTTTCCTTGCGATATTCGTGAATAAAGGCTTTCTCCTGATATTTTATCGAAATTTCATTTTTTGAAGTAAAAAGCTGCTTTATTGTGGTTTAAACGCATTTTTTTTGATCAGAACGTATTTTCAGATCGTAATAGTGGAATCTGATAATTTTTCATCTTTAGGCGTGAAAAGTGGTCCAACAATTTAGTTTTTACCGCCTGAATTTTTAGTGTTTTGATAATGATTAATTACAAAAAACTACGCTGTTTTGTGGCTGCATAGAAACTGTTTGTACTTCAAATTGAAAACTATGCTGAGAACTGGTATATCATCTTCGAGATAGTTCTATCTTATTTCAGGAAGATACGTTGGCATTTACTTATCTGAATTTTAGTATAAAAATCTCTGGATTTAATATTGTTTTATCGCTGCTTTTTTAAGATGTAAGTAGTATTTTTTTATTTGGGATTTAACGAGTTTTTTATAAGATTTTTTCGCTAATAAATCCTTAGTTTTTTCAGTATTTTCATGTTGGGTTTTTGGTAGTTTCTATCGTTGATTTGAAGCTGTTTTGTCAGTGAATTTTTCATTGAAAAATTTAATCTTTTAACTTTTATATTTTCCTGATTTCAGACCTGTTTTTAATATATATTGATTGATTGTTTGTAATCTATTTTATACTCGAAATTTGTGCTTTACTGGCTTTATATTTAGTCTCTTTTTTAAAGATTTATTTAGATGGCTATCAAAGGAATTTCGTTTAGAAAATATTCATTTTTGATAAGTTAAAATTATATTGTAAAGCTTGATTTATAGTTCTGTTTTGAGGTTGATCCAGATGGTATTTTTTACGTTTTTGCTCATCTGATATTGCTGAACTCTTCCTAAGTTTTATCGGTAAAAAAGGTATAATCTAAGGATATAATAATTCAGCTTTGTTATGCTATAATTACAACTTCAGACAGTTAATTGATATCGCCTTGTTCTGAAAGGAAGACGCGATCACATTAGGTGTTTTTGGCAAACGTATTTTTTTTCGAGGTGGCAAATTAGCGGCGAAGTAGAGGTGTCTTAGATTCCTATCTTGTTGGGAAATTACATTTTTTTAATCTCAGTTTCCTTTTTTAATTACGCCTGTTTATATGGAACTGCTATCGCTTGGATAAAGTATTTTGATAGGTTTTAACGATTGGTTTTTGACAAGTTTGGTTACTTCTAAATTGGTATTGTGGTAGTTTGTTTTGAGCCGTTTGAAGCTGATGTTCTGCGCTATCTTTTAAAAATTTTCGATCATGCTTTTGTTGGTAATCAGATCTGAAAAAAAAATCGGCCATCAAAATATAGAGATACAATAGATCGTTCAGCTTAAATTATCTTAATAAAAAACGGTTAGCTTTTTCAAAAATATATCCTATTACTAGGCTTTGTTTTAGAGCTGGTTCTTTCTCTTTTTATAAATGGGATAAAGAAAAATCGAGGCCAATATAATGGTTGCGCCGATATAAAATCCACCTGTCATTTGCTCCTTGCTTTGAAAAAAAATAAAGGCCAATACGATGCCGTACACAGGCTCAAGATTGGTAATTAAAGCAACTCTGAAAGCAGATAAAGTTCTCATTACGGCAACACCTGCAACGTATGCAACAGATGTGCAAAGCGTGCCTAGCAACGCAATGTAGAACCAGTTTTGAGCGCTAAGATTGAACCCCGTATTGAGCAGCGAACCATCATATAAACGATATAGGGTGATCCAGAAAAATGCCCCAACAAGTTCATAAAAGCTGATGATGGAAGGTTCGCTTTTTTGTACCAGCGTGGAATTTATCGTCGAGAAAAGGCTGGATGCAACTGCAGCCAAAAGACCAAAAATTATTCCTAATGTATACTGACCTTCGAATTTAAAGATCATATATATTCCCAGAATGATGAGTAAGCCGATTAAAATATCGCCAGGTTGTATGGGTTGTTTTTTGATCAGCGGTTCTAAAATTGCCGTAAATAAAGTAAAAGAAGACAGGCAAACCAGGGTTACCGAAACCGTAGAAACTTTAATGGCATGGAAAAAAAATATCCAATGGATAGCTACAGCTCCTCCTGTTAAAAAGAATTGAATGAACTGTTTTTTGCTGATCTTAATGTTCTTTTTGGTAATTAAAAACCACGCTAAGAGTGTGGCTGCGGCAATCATTACACGGTACCAAACCATGGGTACTGCATCGATAGAAATCAACTTACCGAGCACGCCTGTAAAGCCCCAAACAAATACGGTAAGATGGAGGATGAGTAAATTCTTTTTGGTAATGTCCATCGTTATTTTGGTGCTTTTCTTAACAGGTAAAAACCTAGTAAGCCAAAGAATAGTGTAGGCATGATAACGGCTGCGAAAGGAGGTAATCCGCCTTTGGTCGAAAACATTTGGGTAAACTGGTTAAATACGATGTAAGCAAAGCTAATGAAGATTCCGATACCTAAAGATACACCAACCCCACCGCGAACTTTACGCGAGGAGAGTGCAACACCGATCAGCGTTAACACATAAGCCGAAAGTGGGTGCAGGTAACGTTTGTATTTTTCAAACTGAAGGTCGTTCATTACACCTGTGCCACGGATTTTTTCTTTCCTGATCTTCTCTGAAAGTTCTCTGGTTGTTAAGTTTTGCACCACGTTATCATAGGCCGAAAAATCGTCAGGACGCATATCCAGAATGGTATCTTTAAGTTTGCCGTTACCATAAATCATGGTTTCTTTCAGACCATCAATTTTACGGATAGAGTAGTTGCTCAACTGCCATTTACGCTTAAGCGAATCCCATTTTATATTTTCTGCAACGATTTTTTTGGTCAGTACATCTCCGCTAAAATTATCCAAAGAAAACCGATATCCTGAATTCGTTTTGTTGTCGAAATTATCAATATAAATATAGGTTTTGTCGTCCAGTTTCATATGGATTTTGGACTTTGTGGAGGGATCATTACGCTTTACATACGTATTCTCGAAGCTATTTTTTAAGGTATTGGTATAGGGAAGAAGGTATAAGTTGGAAAGTAGATTGGCCGAAAAAATAATGGAGGCCGACACCAGGTAAGGAAATAAAAACCGGTTAAAACTCACACCACCACTTAAAATCGGCACAATCTCGGTCTGATCGGCCATTTTAGCCGTAAAGAAAATTACGGCAATGAAATTAATCAGTGGCGAAAGCATATTCACATAAAAAGGAATGGAGCCAGCGTAATATTTGGAAAGGATTCCCCAAAAACTTAGGCCACTTTTCATAAAATCATCCATTTTTTCCGACAGATCAAAAACAACAATAATGATCACGAAAATGGCAAGGGTATAAATAAATGTACCCAGGTATTTCCCGATGATATACTGATCGATGATTTTTATTCTCCCTTTTAACAGATTCATTTTATAGCTTATTGCCTAACACTTTAACCATTTTGTTTTTCCACTCATAAAATTCGCCTGCAATGATTTTTTCCCTGGCCTGTTTTACCAGCCAGAGATAGAAATGCAGGTTATGTAAGGTAGCAATTTGAGCGCCAAGCATTTCATTGCTATGGACCAGGTGCCTTAAATAAGCTTTTGTGGTTACCTGATCGGCATGCAGATCGCTTTCTGCATCCAAAGGAGAAAAATCATTTTCCCATTTTTTATTCCTGATGTTGATAATGCCATTCCTGGTAAATAACATGCCATTTCTTGCATTTCTGGTTGGCATTACACAATCGAACATATCGATGCCCAATGCGATGTTCTCTAATATATTGATGGGTGTACCAACGCCCATTAAATAACGTGGTTTTTCAGCCGGTAATATATCGCATACCACTTCCGTCATGGCGTACATCTCTTCGGCAGGCTCACCTACCGATAAGCCACCTATTGCATTGCCCTCACGATTCATACCAGCAATAAATTCTGCCGATTTAATTCTTAAATCTTTATATACAGAGCCCTGAACGATAGGGAAAAGTGTTTGGTCGAAACCATATTTAGGCTGCGTATTGTCAAAATGGGTACAGCAGCGCTCTAACCAGCGGTGGGTCATTTTGATCGATTTGGCCGCATAGGTGTAGTCGCATGGATACGGGGTACATTCATCAAAGGCCATAATGATATCGGCACCAATGGTACGCTGGATATCCATGGCATATTCAGGGGTAAAAAGGTGCTTTGATCCATCAATGTGAGAACGGAAAGTAACGCCTTCTTCCTTAATTTTACGTACCTGACTTAATGAATATACCTGATAACCTCCACTATCAGTTAAAATCGGGCGGTCCCAACCAATAAATTGATGCAGGCCACCTGCCTTTTCAAGAATATCAAGTCCTGGTCTCAAATAAAGGTGGTAAGTATTTCCGAGAATGATTTTTGCGTCAATATCATTTTTAAGCTCACGCTGGTGTACGGCTTTCACCGTTCCGGCAGTACCCACAGGCATAAAAATAGGTGTTTGTATTTCGCCATGAGCAGTGGTGACCGTTCCGGCCCTGGCTTTAGATAGGGGGTCGTTAGCCTGTAAACTAAATTTCATCATGTATTTTTCCTCGTCAAAAATCTGCCAAAAATAGCAAAAATTGAGGGCATATTTTTGTTTAATTTTTTATCCACATAAAAGTGATTTACAGATTAAAAATGAGAAATTTGCGCCTATTTATTTTACCATCGTGATATTAACCCCACTTGAAATTATTCTGCTCTCCATATTGGTTTTTTGCCTTTTGGTTCAGCTTTATTATGTATTATTTGTTCATTTGAAGCTGGCCAGGGTAAGCGTTGAGGAAGTACCGTTTTCGGCGCGTAAACCGATCAGTGTTATTGTTTGTGCCCGAAATGAAATTGTTAATCTGGAAAAATATCTTCCTTCGTTATTCAGCCAAAATTATCCTGAATTTGAGGTGGTGGTGGTCAATGATCGTTCCTGGGATGGAACCGAGGACTTTTTAGAAGCTTTAGAAAAGCAGCATCGTAACATCAAGGTAGTAAAAATTTTAGATAACGATAAATTTATTGCCGGTAAAAAGTTCGCCGTTACCATGGGCATAAAAGCAGCCAAATATGATTGGCTGGTATTTACAGATGCCGATTGTATGCCGGCATCTGACAACTGGCTGATGGATATGCAGCAGCCCGCCGATGAGCAAACGGAAATTATATTGGGGTATTCGCCTTATATGAAAAAGCGCAGCCTGTTGAATGCTTTGATCCGGTTCGAAACCTTTTTTACTGCGGTTAACTACCTTTCTTTTGCCCTGAAAGGCATGCCTTACATGGGGGTTGGACGAAATATGGCTTATAAAAAATCGCTGTTTTTTAAAAATAAGGGCTTCGCAGCGCATATGCATATTCCATCCGGAGATGATGATTTGTTTGTAAATGCACACGCCAACATCTATAATACCGAGATTCGCATACATGCGGATAGCCACGTATGGAGTGAGCCAAATAAAAACTGGGCAGGTTATTTGAGACAGAAAAAACGCCATTTTGGTGCTGGTAAGTTTTATAAACCGAAACATAAATTTATTTTGAGCCTTCAGATTATTTCCCAGTTTCTGTTTTATGCCTTTTTTGCTGCTTGTATGTTTTTAAGTCGCGAAGCGCAATATGTAGCACTCGGCATCCTCGGATTAAGCATTGTGATCCGATGTTTTATCTATCCTAAATTACTTAAACGGTTAAACTATGGCGATTTACGTTGGTGGTTCCCGATTTTAGATATACTTTTGTTTCTGTTTTTAACCTTAAACGGATTTTTATCCATGTTTGGGAAGAAAAATGTAAAATGGAAATAGTTCATAATCTTTTAGTTATTGCAATATGCCAGATGTAAAGCCAGATATCATTTTAAAATATTTTCCCGATCTAACTGAAAAACAGCTTGGGCAGTTTTCCCGGTTGTTTGAGTTATATAGCTTCTGGAATGCACAGATCAATGTAATTTCGAGAAAAGATATTGAAGAGTTGTACGAGCGCCATGTGCTCCATTCATTGGGAATAGCTAAAATTTGTACCTTTAAAGCAGGAGAGTCTGTGTTGGATGTGGGAACTGGAGGCGGCTTCCCGGGTATTCCTTTAGCCATTTTATTCCCTGAAACGCAGTTTTACCTGGTTGATTCTATCGGGAAAAAAATCAAAGTGGTAAAAGAAGTGGCTTCGGCACTAGGTTTAGAAAATTTGCGTGCCGATCATTTGAGGGCTGAGCAGGTTAAAGAAAAGTTTAATTTTGTGGTGTCGAGGGCGGTTACCCGTTTAGGCGAATTTTATCCATGGATACAGGGTAAATTTAAAAAAGATTCAATAAATGCTATTCCAAATGGAATTTTGTATCTAAAAGGTGGCGATTTGGCAGAAGAGATCAGGGAGTCGAAACTGAAAGCAGAATTATATCCGCTTTCAGCTTATTTTGAGGAAGATTTTTTTGAAACCAAATATGTGGTTTACGTACCGCAATAAGTATTCTATTAACCCTTCTTAGCTGGCTTTGTCTCAGTTGGAGTTGGTGCATCTAAGGTGATTCTCATTACTTCACCTTTTGTTGCTTTTGGTTCTGCAGGCGGAGGTGGAGGGACAGGCTTTGTATCCGGAGTGATCATTATTGACGAAGGTAGTTTTTTGCTGTCCTTTTTAACAGTAGGTGAAGCAAACTGAACTTTATTTATTTTTGACTCATTATTCTTTTTTGCTTTTAAAGGAACTGGTTCTACTGGGGGCGGCGGTGGTAATCTTTTGTCATAATTGATGATAACGGGTTCATTTATCCTTATTTCTTTCCTCTTTTTGACTTTGGCTGGGCTTGGTTCTTTTGGAGGTGGAGGAGGCAGTCTCTTTTTATCCGATTTTTTCTTCGTCGTATCCTGTAAAACAATGTTTAAGCTTTCCTTTTTCTGTCCAAATTGGATGGTAGCATAATCTTTTGTAAATGCCATTGTAGATAGGCATAGCATAAATCCGGTTAACGGAAGGATAAATAACAATCTGAGCCTGGCCCATTTTGCTGATTTTTTTTGGTTTAACATATTTATTCTATTTTTTAGTAATGAAGAATTGAAAAAATGGTTACTAAGGGTAATTTTGTCATTCCCGTACGAATTTTGGATCAGAAACAACGCATACTCATATTTCGCAACGTCTTTTCTGGTAGTAGCCTCATCAGCAAGGTATTCATGTACAAGCCTGATATCGTTCTTAATGAAGTAAATAACCGGGTTGAACCAGCTGGAAATCTGTATCAGTTCGAATAACATGATATCAAGACTATGTTTTTGTTTAATATGCACCATTTCGTGTTTTAACACAGTAGCTTTTTGGTTCATCTCCGGATCCATAAAAAGTAGATTGAAGAATGAAAATGCCACTTTTGAATGTTTGATGTCAATAACAGTGATATTATCTTCTTTACGCTTATGTGCATTTTGCATTAATTTTGCAAGGTGTCTTAGCCCCCACAAAAATTTTAGTATTAAAATTGATGAAATTGCCAGATATAATACTAAAAGGACGTTTTCCAGCGTAAAATAGGATGTAGGTTCGTCAATCCTGATAGATCCTGTATAGTGGAAAACGATTTCCTTCTTTAAGAACCCCAGCTGAACAAATGGAAGTATAAAAGCCAGCATCGAACTGAAAATCAGGTAAGATCTGTTTAAAACATAAAAGGTTTCCCTGTGGAGAAATAATCTATAAAATCCATAAAACAGGATCAGGTATAGATTTGCTTCGAGTAAATAATATAGCCAGCTCATCACTTGTCTTTTTTAAGTTTCTCTGCCAATTGAATAATTTCGTTGAGCTCTTCGTTACTCATACTTTTTTCCTTCACCAGAAAGGAAACCAGGCTTTCATAAGAATTTTCGAAGTAATTGTTCATTACCTTGTCGAATGCAAAACGTTTGTAATCAGTTTCTTTGATGATAGGGTAGTAGATATGTGTATTACCGATCGCCTTATGGTCAACAAAGCCTTTACTTTCCAGCACCCTGATTACGGTCGAAACCGTGTTGTAGGCGGGTTTGGGTTCATTCATTTTTTCGATGACCTCTTTCACCAGGGCTTCGCCCATTTCCCAAAGGATAAGCATCACCTGTTCTTCTGCTTTTGTGAGTTCTTTTATCATAGCAACTATTTTTGTAGTTTGGTTAATTGAAGTTACCACTATAAAAATAGTTTTCAAACTATTTTTATAGTTTTATTTTTAAATATTTGATAATCAGTATTTTAATTTTTTATAAAAAAATATAAAGCATAAAAAAACCTGCCGATAGGGCAGGTTACCATTTACACTTAAAACTTATTAGAATTTTTGCGATTTTCGCGGATTGTCCGTCATGATCATTTTATCTTTTAACAATTGCTGTAAACCGGTTTGTTTGTCGATACTTTTTACGACATCTAATACGGCACTCGCTGCATTACTGAAAAATGGTTTGGTAATGGTCGAATATTCATCACTGGCTTTATGGTAATCCTTATGATCTTCGACGCCAAAATATAGGAAGGGAATATTTTTAGCATTAAATGCACCCTGGTCGCTTTGGTTGGTCCAGTCATCATGGCCTTGTTTAGGATCGTCGTGGCCAAAAAGTAATTTGATATTGGTTTTAGTCGTATCTACATATTTCTTTAAATCGGGATATTTGAAAGTCCCACATATATATAATTCACCTTTATCACTATGACTGATCATATCCATATTTAAATCAACAGCGATGGTATTAATGGGCACAGGTGGATTACCTACAAATGCTTTTGCACCCTGTAAACCCATTTCTTCCGCATCAAAAGAAGCGAAAATAATGGTATTGTTGGGTTTGTTTTTTGCAAAATAGGCGGCAATTTTTAATAATCCGGCAGTACTCGATGCATTGTCATCTGCACCGTTGAAAACTTCATCTTTTATCACACCCAGGTGATCGTAATGCGCAGAAACCACGATCACATTGTTTCCTTTGCCTGGAATGTAGCCGATAATATTGGTTCCGTTTACTTTCGCACTATTTCTATCATTAAAGGTGAATTCCTGGGCATAGTTTACATGCTGTGGGTAAGATTTTAACCCTAGTTTTTGAAATCTTTCTATAATGTAAGCTCTGGCCATTTCAGCACCTTTAGTACCTGTTTTACGCCCCTGGTAAGCATCTGATGATAATACTTCAACATCTTTTAATAACTGGGTATCTAATTTGCCGGAATCTGTAGACCCCGTCTGGTTCTTTACTGATGAACAGCAGCTGAGCGTCATGGCTAAGGGTAGGATATATAGAATTTTCATGTCTTAGGGTTATAGTATGATAGAATCGTCATGCTGAATTTATTTCAGCATCTTTCCTGCAATATAGAACCCTGAAATGAATTCAGGGTGACGGATCTAAATTTCAGTTTTAATTGGAAATCTTTTAATATAATTAATTGTCAAACGCAGGTTTAAAGATCGTTAAAATCATCTGGAATTGATATCTTGCCTTTAAACGCACCAGGAATCCTTTTGGCTGGGACTGGTTTATCTTCCATTAAAAAGGTCACTATAACTTCCGTTTTGGTCTGTACAGGCGCTTTTTCTTTCAGCGTTATTTTTCCTTTTTCGTAATATCCTTTAACTGTGGCTAACATATCTTTGGTGTTATTAACAAATATACATTTTTCAGTACGCTATTCCAACGCTGTTTTTTGTACTGTATTGCATGCTAAACCTAATGAAAACGGGTAAAGTGTACAACATTACTGCAGACCGCCAATGGTTGTGGCTTTCGTTTTCTTAATTGAAAAAATGCAAATAAAAGATTGCGTCGTCGTACCTCCCCGCAATGACGAAAATACAGCGCTAAGCCGCTACTTCCCTTAAATCTACTGCTACAACCCTTGAAACGCCTTGTTCTACCATGGTTACCCCGTAAATGATATCGGTGCTGGCAATGGTGCGTTTGTTGTGCGATACGATGATAAATTGCGACTGATCGGAGAATTTACGAATGATATTATTGAATTTATCGATGTTGGTGTCATCCAGGGGTGCATCAACCTCATCGAAAATACAGAAAGGCGCAGGTTTTAGAAGGTAAAGCGAAAATAACAGCGCGGTAGCCGTTAACGTTTTCTCGCCACCGGATAGCTGATTGATCGACAATGGCCTTTTCCCTTTGGGGCGGGCAACAATATCAATGTCAGCTTCTAAAGGATTATTGATATCGGATAAAATCAGGTCACAGCTGTCTTCTTCATTAAATAAGGAGCGGAAAACCACGATAAAATGTTCACGGGCCCGGGTAAAAGCCTGCATAAATTTATCTTTTGCGGTATCGTCTATTTCTTTAATCGTTTGTAAAAGATCGGTTTTGGCCGCGTTAAGGTCTTTTTTCTGGTTCTGGATAAACGTATAACGCTCTTCCATTTCCTTAAAGGCTTCCATGGCCATAGAGTTGATGGCGCCAAATTCGTCCAACTGGCGTTTCATTTTTTCTACTTTCTGGCGGAGTTCAAATTCACTTTCCAGCGCTTCAATAGCGGTATCTGTTTCTAAAAGATCGTTGATATCAATATTGAATTCTACCGCCAAACGCTCTTTTAAAGCATTCAGGTCGATTTTTAAAGCGTTCTTTTTATCCTTGATTTCAGTTAGAAGGAAATCGGTTTCTTCGCGGTTTTTACGGATGTTGGTTAAATCGGTTTCTACCTGGTTAATATTGCCCTTTATTTCGAAATACTCTTTTTCTGCTTCTGCAAGCCCTTTTTCCATCTCCTCCCTTTGCTGATACATCTCTAAAAGTGTATCGTCGCTCAGATCGGTGTGTTGCAAAGTTGCCGTTATTTGTACCAGGGTTTCCTGCAATTCTTTATCATTTTGGGCAATGCGCTTATTTAAGGCTTCTTCCTGTACAAAACGGTAATCTAAATCTTTTTCTAAGCCCGATAACTTATTTTGTTGTTGGTGGAAACGGATATTATCCTGGTTGTACTTACCGGCACTTTCGTTTACCTGGTCGGCAATTTCCTGATAGTTCAGTTGCTGCTCCTGTAGATTCACATGTGCTTCCCGCTGGTTTTTCTGCAACTGAATCAAGGCCGGTAATTTCTCTGATAAGGCTTTTTCTATCGATACGATTTTTTGCGCAATATCTGTTTTTCGGTTTTCGCTGGTGGTAATAAACTCCTGGTACTGGTCGCGGCGCGTTTGTACTGAAATATGCTCGTTATTTAAACGATTCATTTCCTGTTGTAAAGCGTTGATCTGATTAATTTTTGAAGCCTCTTTCAGGTTAAATATATTATCTGTTTCGGCTTTTATGGCGGCATTATACTGATTGATCAGCGATTCTGAAGCTTTAATTTCTTTTGCCAGATTCTCTAAATTCTTGGCGCGGCCAATCCTTTTACCTTCGAACAAACCTACTGAACCACCAGCCAGGGTAAATTTGGTTTGGGCATATTTTCCATTTTTAGCTAATATGGTTAAACTGTCAGTCGGTGTGTTTTTAAATCGGTTTTCTTGTTCGTTTTCAGCGATGTAAACATTTTGCAGAAGCAAATTGCAGAGGTTCTGGTATTTTTTATCAACTTCTACCACTGATAAAGCAGGTGTCAATCCTTCTTGACTAACGGGAATTGGGTTTTTATCCGGAACATTTTCTAAAACGAAAAAGTTTGCCCTTCCGCGGCTGGCATCGGTTAAGAGGTTAATCGCCTGAACGGCATCTGTATACAGGTCAACCACATAATGGTTCATTACCGGTTCGAGATAGTTCTCAATGGCTATGCGGTAATCTTCATTACAGAATAAAATATCGGAAAGGAGCAAGGCATTTTTAGCAAAAGCATTGCTTTTCTTTAAAAAACGGATCGATTCAGGGAAACCTTCCAGACTATCAACGAGTGATTTGGTGAGGTTATATTCGTTTTGCCTGGCATCTTTTTTACGGTTTTCGGCCGTTAGTTTTTCCTTATTGGAACTTAAGTTACTTTCTGAAGTGGCTAATTTCTCTTTTAAGATCTCTTCTGCTTCAATCAGGTTTTTAATATTGGCCTGCTTTTCTCTTACCTGGATATCAAGTTCGGCCAGGGCGTGATCAAAAGCCTTTAATTCCAGCGTTTTCGTTTCGGTATCATCTACATTGCGGTTGCTTTCCTGTACCAGGGCATCTTTCTGGATGTTGAGGATATCAATTTCTTTTTGCGACTGGTATACCTGGTTTTGCAGGTCGTTAACAGATTTGATCAGGTTGTCGATCCGGTTTTTTTCAATCTGCTGCTGCTCACGCAAGGTATCAAGCGTCGATTTTAACTGTTTTAAGTCAGATTCGAGACGGTTAAATACTTCCGCTTCTGTTACCACTTCTTCATTTAAACGTTTGATGTTGTATTTGATGTGGTTAACCTGGTTTTTATCTTTTTCCAGTTCGCCCGATAAACGCGTTTCTTTTTCCTGTAAAAAACGCATTTGCTCATTTTTTACTTTTTTCTCACTTTCGTAAGCGCGGATTTTGGAAACATACTCGTTGGTGGCTTTTTGCTGTACCGAAAGGTTTTTCTCCTGACTGATACTGCCCAGTTTAAGCTTCTGCAGCTCGGCCTCACCGGTATCTATTTTGGTGCTTAGCTCGGTACGGTTTAGCATTTGCAGCTGCTCCTGGGCCTCTAGTGCAGTTAAATCAGTACGGAAAAAAGCAATGCGATGCGTGGCCAGTTGTACACTCAACTCGCGGTACTGTTCTTTGAGTTTATAATAACGCTCAGCCTTACGTGCCTGGTTTTCTAAGGTCTTAAGGTTTTTTTCGATTTCGAAAAGCAGATCTTCTACCCGTTCCAAATCGGCTTCTGTATCTTTTAATTTACTGAAAGTCTGTCTCTTACGGAGTTTGTATTTAGAGATGCCGGATGCTTCCTCAAACAGCGACCTGCGGCTATGCTCTTTGTTGGTGATAATTTCATCTACCATTTTCAGCTCGATAATCGAGTAACTATCAGAGCCGATCCCGGTATCCAGAAAAAGGTCGGTAATATCTTTTAACCTGCACTGCACATCATTTAAGCGGTATTCGCTATCGCCATTGCGGTACAGTTTGCGTGTTACCGTAACCTGCGAGTAGGCAGTAGGAAGGATGTTTTTGGTATTATCAAAGCTTAATGAAACCTCGGCAAGCTGTGCCTGTTTACGGTTTTTAGTGCCGTTGAAAATGATGTTTTCCATCTTTTCAGAGCGTAATGCTTTGGTACTCTGTTCGCCCAGCACCCAGCGCATGGCATCAATTACATTCGATTTTCCACAACCATTAGGTCCTACAATAGCCGTAACCCCTTCATTAAAGTTGATGGTCACTTTATCGCCAAAGCTTTTAAAGCCTTTAATTTCTAACCTGGTAAGCTGCATGGTTTGTAATCGGGAGAACCGGACCCAATATTAAGGATAATTTTATGGTTTTTCAAGTTTTAATAAGCGTGTTTTTAACCACAGAGGCCACGAAAAGAAAGCACTGAGGGCACAGGGTTGGGCATAATCTTCAAAAGCAGTCGCCTTGCTGATCCGATAGTTAGTTATCGGATTTGAACCAGCATCTGATTAAATGTTTATCCATAAAAGGGGGTGTATCAAAAAGATTTATGCTGGCTTACCAAGCAAATTATATTTTGATAGTTCGTCATTCCCAATTTAATTGGGAATCCTAATGCTATTGCAGAGTGCTTTAAGATTAGCTTCGCTGAGCACTTCGTGGTTCCCGCATGCGCGAGAATGACGACCACCCGAATGATTCTGTCAATGGCAATCTGCTGACTATCTATTAAAGGTCCTGAAAAGAGTTCGGGATGAAGAATCTAATTGTTTCAGCGTCTCTGAATTTAGGCGGCTAAATTAAAATCTACGTTTATTTCACAATCATCAATTTTGCAAACTTAAGCAGCAACTGTTTATTACCTAAGCCCTGGAAAAATACAGTGGCTTTTACATCTGGTAAAGTGCCTTCTAAACTAATAATTTTTCCAAAGCCAAATTTTTCGTGTTCCACTTCCATACCACCTTGAAACTCGTGCGGTTGTGATGGCGTAAACCCAGGTGTTGGCACGTGTGCTTTTGCCAGTAATGAAGTTGTTTTCGGACGTGCGGCTGGGGCGGAAGTAGTTGCACCGGCCCCCGGTTTTGGTTTACTTATGAAATCGCGTGGCTGCGATGTCCACGATTTACGCTCGCCGTCAAAACTACCTTCAAAACTGTTTGATTTGGCTGGTTTAACATCCAGTTCTAGAAATTTCGGATTAATCTCGTTAATGAAACGGCTGGGTTCGCAATTGGTTAAAGTGCCCCAACGATAGCGTGAAGTGGCATAAGTGATGGTCAGTTTTACTTCTGCACGCGTAATGGCTACATAAAACAAACGGCGCTCTTCTTCTAAATCGGTGCGGTTGGTTAACGACATCTGTGATGGGAACAGGTTTTCCTCCAATCCCACAATAAACACGTTCTTAAACTCCAAACCTTTGGCCGAGTGGATCGTCATTAAAGAAACGGTATCCTTATTTTTATCGCCGTCCTTATCATCGTTGGTTAAAAGCGCAACATCCTGCATAAAAATATCAAGGCCTTTTTCCTCAATATCTTCACGTTCCGCAAATTCTTTAATACCGTTTAATAATTCCTGAATATTTTCATATCTCGCGCGTCCTTCAACACTGTCATCGGTATATAGTTCTTTTAAGATACCTGCATGTTGAGCAATAAAGAGTGCAGAATCATAGGCATCAAGCTTTTTAGCTTCCGCCTGAAAGCTCTGCACCATCATGGCGAAATCATTGAGCTGATTGGCCAAACGTCCATCAACATATTGGTGTGCATTCGAAATCACATCCCACATGGTGAGGTTGTGCTGATCGGCTGCAACGATGATTTTATCGATTGAGGTATCGCCAATACCACGTTTTGGATAGTTGATTACCCGTTTAATGGCTTCTTCATCTTTCGGGTTAAAAGTTAACCTGAAATAGGCAATTAAATCTTTAATCTCTTTACGTTGATAGAAAGAGGTGCCCCCGTAAATTTTATAAGGAATATTCAGTTTGCGCAAACCTTCTTCCATTGCACGGCTCTGCGCGTTGGTACGGTAAAGTATGGCAAAATCGTGATAGGTATAACCTTTTAGGCTGCGCTCCTGGATAATGGATTCGGCAACCAGTTTTCCTTCTTCATTATCCGTAAAAGCACGGGCAACTTTAATCCTGTCGCCCGGATCATTTTCGGAAAATACATTTTTTTCCAATTGGTTTTTGTTGTTGGCAATGATGCTGCTTGCTGCGTCAACAATATTCTGGGTAGAACGGTAATTCTGTTCTAACTTGTAAACCTTTAAATCGGGATAATCGCGTTCGAAATTCAGAATGTTCTGGATATTTGCACCACGGAAAGCATAAATACTTTGTGCATCATCACCCACTACACAAATGTTTTGATAAGCGGCAGCCAGTTTTTTCACAATCGTATACTGTGAAAAGTTGGTATCCTGGTACTCATCCACCATCAGGTACCTGAATTTTTGCTGGTATTTATTTAAAACATCCGGATGTTCTTTTAACAGGATGTTGGTTTTGAACAATAAATCATCAAAATCCATTGCACCTGCCCTGAAACAGCGTTTGGCATAGGTTTCGTAAATCTGGCCTAACAGCGGGCGTTTGTTCTGGATATCTTCAGCCTGAATCTGGTCATTAGCCTGGTATTCTCCCCATGATATCAGGTTGTTTTTTGCCGAAGAAATCCGGCCGTACACGAAATTTGGGGCATATAATTTATCATCCAGTTGCATTTCTTTCAAAATGGCACGGATTACACTTTTACTGTCGTCGGTATCGTAAATGGTAAAATTGTTCGGATAACCGATTTTTTCGGCCTCTACGCGTAAAATTTTTGCAAAAACAGAGTGAAATGTACCCATCCAAATGTTTTTCGCCTCTGCGCCAACCACTTTGCTGATACGCTCGCGCATATCTTTACTCGCTTTATTGGTAAAGGTTAAAACCAGGATGTTAAATGGATCGGTACCGGTTTGGATCAGGTGGGCTACACGAAAAGTAATTACCCTGGTTTTGCCCGAACCTGCACCTGCAACAATCATTACCGGTCCTTTTGTGTTCTCTACTGCTGCTCTTTGTTGTGGGTTTAATCCTGCTAAATAATCCAAATCGGCTCCTGTTTTTTTGAGGTTCAAAAATAACAATTCCCGGGGCTTTTTGCCAAAGGTGTTGGTAATTAGTTAAAAATCCAATGGCTCGTGCAAATCATTCGTCATGCTGAACTTATTTTATTAGCTATTCTTATTGTTTTTAGGTCTAAAAGCTACTTGGTGGTCAGCATCTTTCCTTTATTGGGTAATAATATAAAAAGATCGTGAGCTTAAATTTGGGTATGAATTGTACCTTCGATAATTTAGGGGAAAGCCAAACCTGTATTTCATAGGGTTGTATAGCCCTTTGCTTTGCTCATACGCCTGCAGGCCTTACGCCCAGGCCGGTATCCGCTTCGCCAAGGTTTAGGTAAATTGAGTTTATGCTGCTATTAAAGGTTCAAAACCCAAATTGATGTTTATTTCAATCGAATAACTGTGTATACTGTCAGAATTTCATACTGATTTTTTAGGTATAGAATTTGAGATAGTACAATAATGGAAGAGAAAAAAACAAATAAGGATATTGAGTTTACCGATATCCCGGAAGGGGCCAGCCAGGATATTTATGTGAATTTAAAAGAGAAACTGGAAAGCGTTGAAAAATTTCCGGGTGTTTACCATTTTAAATTTATCATTACCGGAGGTTTAGATAAAATACAGGAGTTACGTGCCATTTTACCTAACGATGAGTTTATGGAGCAGCCTTCAAAAACAGGGAAATATGTTTCCATTACGGTAAAGAAACCAGTGCAAAATGCGGATGAGGTGATTGCAGTTTACAAGCAGGCTGGAAACATCAAAGGCATTATGATCCTTTAGGCCGTTTCGATGTATAGATGCGTTTTTCATTTTCAAGGTCGCCGTTTGCAGCTACGCTGTTCGTAAACCTGATGGCAGCGGCAGCCCCGAAGCATGAGGGCTACAGTGAACAGCAGGACTGCAGCTTCCGATGAAAAACCATCCTTTCATTTCCAATCAATAAAAAGAATATATCGCCTAATGATCAATTACACATAAAGCCATCATGCTAAACTTATTTCATGATCTACCCTGTATTGGCTTATATGTACCTTATGTGTCTTAAATGGTAAAATGAGCCAAAGTTTTACTCAAACCCTTATTTTGTCTATAATGAGGTTAAACAGAGCCATTTTTAATGGCCCAATCTACCATCGAATCCAATACCTGAAAAAGATCCTGCCCTGATTTGGTGAGACTGTAAGTCACTACAGGCGGAATAACCGCTTGTGCATCACGGTGAACCAGGTCGTCATTTTGCAATTGCTTTAAGTGTTGTATCAGCATTTTTTCTGTAATCTGTGGTATGGCTCGTTTTAGCTCACTATAGCGTTTTGGCCCGCTCATCAAATGAAAAATAATAATCGGTTTCCAATAACCACCAATTTTTTCCATTACAAAAGTAACAGGGCAGCTGGTTAGCGCTACGCCTTTATTGAAATTACGGGTCGAACTTTCTTTAACAGCAGTCATGGTTACATACTTTGGGGTAAGTACTTGTATAAAAGTAAGCACAAATATAGCTTTGTACTCAGTAATTAAAAATAAAAAATCATGAAAATAACATTAACAGGGTCAACAGGTAATATTACAAAGCCGCTGGCCAAAATATTGGTGGCCAAAGGCCATGAAGTAAAAGTGATCAGCAGCAATGCCGATAGAGCCGAAGAAATTAAAGCCCTGGGCGCAATACCTTTAATTGGTAGTGTAGACGATACAGAATTTTTAACAAATGCTTTCGCAGGGGCTGATGCCATTTACACCATGGTTCCGCCAAATTTTGCTGCGCCAAAATTCAGGGAATATATTAAAGGTATTGGCGAAAATTATGCTGCTGCCATAAAAAAGTCGGGGGTTAAAAAAGTGGTGAATTTAAGTAGTGTAGGTGCAGATCTGCCTGATGGAACCGGTCCTATAGCTGGCTTGCACGACGTAGAAAATATTTTTGCCGAATTAAATGGGGTAGATGTTAAACATTTGCGTGCCGGTTACTTTTACATCAACTTTTTAGCCAACATCGATATGGTTAAACATGCAGATATACTGGGTTCTAATTTTGGCGCTGATGCCAGACTTGTTTTGGTACATCCTGCTGATATTGCAGTGGCAGCTGCAGAAGTCTTGGAAAGTAATTTTACAGGTAAAACCATCCAATATGTAGCCAGTGATGATGAAAGCACGCCAGCTGATGTTGCAAAAGCATTGGGTATGGCTGTTGGTAAGCCAACATTACCATGGGTTGAATTTAGCGATGAAGAGGCATTTAACGGAATGGTAGGGGCAGGATTACCCGAAGAAATAGCCAAAAACTATGTAGAAATGGGCGATGCGATCAGAAGTAATAAACTGTTTGTAGATTATTACAAAAACAGACCTGTTTTAGGGAACATTAAACTTGAAGATTTTGCCAAAGATTTTGCTTCAGCATATCACAACTAATTAAAGCATAACCGTTGTTCGGTCCGGCAGCCGGACAACTGTTTGTTTACATCCAATTTTCATTTCTACTTTCCACCTGGTATAACCAATAATTAACAAGCTGTTTAATTTCGGTGTAATTGCCATACTTAAAGTGAATCTGTCCTGCGGCGGTATGTAAAGTGAGGTGGCCAACATCCACTCCTTTATGCCAGGGGTATTGAAAGGTGGTAATGGCCTGAATTTTATTAGGCATTACAATTTCATTAGCAATGTCCCAGATTCCGCTGGTTTTGATTATGAAATCCTGACTTACTGAAATCCGGTGCCGGCGGTAACTGATATAAATCATCAATACACCGATAATTAGATAGGCAATTGAAAAGCCAATATAAGGTTTCAGTTCCGGTACATTAAAGGTAATGATCAAAAAGATTGATACAGGTACAACCAGTTTAAAGAAAATAGGCAGGTTTAGAAAACGCCAGTCGGGAATAAAGGTTTTTTCCTTGAATGATACCTTGCCCAAGATCATTTTCAGCAATTCATCGCGTTCGCCAGCATTACACCCCGGAATTTCTAAGGTGTTTCCCTGCATTTCGTGCCCTTTTTTACTCTGACCAAAATGAGCCTGTTTTAAACTCATATTCAGCATGTTCAGTTTTTTCTGAAAGTAATTCTGGCTGTATTTTGTAATCTGAACTTTATTTGGACTAACGAGGGTGTTTTTCTTGGCAATTAATCCCGATGAGAGCAAGAGCGTATTGGAATGTTCGCTAATTTCGAGTTCAAAATACTTGTAAAAAGTTCTAACCAGGTTAACAATCAACAGTACAATTAACAGGCACGCAACTAAGATAAAAATGGTAACGATGGTCAGCATCCCGGTTACTGTGCTCTGAATTTGATCTTGGTTAATTTTAAAAGCATCAAGTAATTGCCTGCCCTCATAAATAACGGTATAAAAAAAAGCAACAATTAAAGCTAAACTTTGCCCATAGTTAGAGGTTAATCCAACTTTAAACAGTGTCCAGGAGCTTATTTTTAAAAATGGTGCTTCTGCTGTCTTGTTATTTTTCAGGTCAACTTGCCGTTGTGTTTCGGTTGTGGTATCGCTGTTCAACAGGTGTTCTTTCAGGATATAGGCCGAAGTTTCATCGATGGCTTTTATACTTACTTCTTCTCCATGCGCACCGGCCGTGTCGATTTTCAGCCCATAAACACCTATAATTTTTTGCAAAATGTTCTGGTTAATGTTAACCTGTTGTATTTTGTCAAGCTGAATAATGACCTGATCGCGGTTGAATATGCCTTTATTTACCACGAATTCCTGCTTTTCTTGATCTAAAAAGAACGTGAATTTTAGGTACCATAAATATGCAAATATAAAACTGAATACGATTATTGCAGCAATACCCAACATGAGGTAGGCGAAAGAAGTGCCCGACATCTTGACGAAGGCAATAACGAATAGGAAAAAAGTTGCCTTGACAATTTTCAGCATCATGTGCGCACCCATGATGACGATACCCAAAGCCGATTCGCGCTGTGGTTTGCTAAAATCATTATTCATTGGTATTCAATGCTGTTGTTGGGGTTTCAAGCTGCTCTAATTTGTTCAATAACAAGTCTCTGATGCGTTTGGCCTCGTCAATTGCAATACCTGAAATATGGATATGGCCGGTTTGTCCACCTGCGGTAAATAACTGTAGCGATCCCAGCTTGTACATTCTTGAAAATAGACCCTCGTTCAATTCAATATGTTGAATCCGGTTTAGCGGAACAATTGTTGTCGACTCGGCAATAATCCCACTCTTATAAATGACGTCGTGTGTACGGATCGCATATCCCCGTTTTTTAAAACTCAGCCTAAAAAGCAAAAAGAAGCTGACCGAAAGCACCAGATAAAGGGGAATCATCCACTTAGCGTTTGGTTTTAACTCATCAACAAAAAACAGCAGCATACTCAGTAGAATGCCCAGCAGACCAAAAAAGATCGTCAGATTGATACAAATAATTTTCCAATAATCCCGATGTGGCTGGTTCAGCTGAATGTGCTCATATTTTGGAAGAAGGTCGAGATTTATAACTTCGTTGGTGAAAGTGGTATCCGTGTGCATAGTTAAAGGTATAAAACATATTCCCTGGATATAGACTCCTATTCAAATCTTTTGTTACCTCGCCACGATAAACTTTTTGGTGGTGTTGTATTGGCCGGAATCGGAAGAAATCTTAAAGAAATAAATGCCTGGAACAAAGGTAGAGGTATTGATGTCTAAAGTATGTTTCCCTACATTCAGGTATTCATTTACGACTGTTTTAACCAATCTTCCCATTAAATCGTAAATCTGCACATTAATTTTATCCGCTTCAGGCAATACAAGATCAATAAATGTTTGCATGGATGCAGGATTCGGGTAATTCTGCGTAACGGTAAATTTCAGGAATTTATCAAAAATCGCCTTGTTGATCGCGTCGAAAATGACATAACTGATCAATCTGTAACCGCGCGCATTTGGATGAAACGGATCCTGATAAAGTGAAAAATCCCTTCTCATGGCTGCATTTACGTCAGCCAGGTATATTTTATATTCTGCCGCTAATTTTCTGTAAGCCGCATTGATATTCCTGATGTTGATATTTACCGCAATATTACCCTTAATGGTTCTGTCATCCACAAACTGTAGCGTGCACAAAATAGGAACCAGCTTCTGTTTGAGGCTCACGGTAATTAACGACCGCATATTGGCAACGGTTTCAGCTACGCTTCCTTTACCCGTAGTCATGGCAATAGCATCATTAATGCCCATATCAATTACAATAAAACCAGTTCTGTTGGCTATGGCGTTGTCTATTCTGAGTAATCCCTGAAAAGTAGTCTGACCACCAATACCATGATTGGTAATATCGACTATTTTGTTGGTATAACAATTAATAAAATTGTTCTGGAGCATGGTCTGGAAACCAAGACCTTTTACGCCCTCTACGGTGCTGGCGCCAAAAGTTACGATATTGATACTGTCTTTTGAATAATATTGCGCCGCTTCAGGGCAACTCACCCGGGTAGGGGGTGGTGTTCCTTGTGCGAACGAAGAAATACGAATGACAAGAAGCAGCAGCAGAGTTAGAAATACTTTCGTGCTAAACTTCATTGTTAAAATTCTTTCGTACAGGATTTAAAGGATATTTTTAATTGCGCAATTTACTAAAAAGTAAATATAAAAAATGTTTGTGCTATTCTTTTTTACAAACATAAAACGATTTGTATCTTTTAAAAGACGGTTTTTAAATTTTAATATAATAGGATGATTCATTATTTACATCGTTAATTGCAGTATAATATAAGCCATCCGACTAGCTTTATGGCGGCGTGTATGATAATTTAATGGTTTACTGTGCCTTTTATTTGCTAAAGCCTATATTTGCCCAAACTAATTTTGTTATGCAAGAGATTAAAAAATACGTAGAAACGCACAAACAACGTTTTTTAGATGAATTGTTTGAATTATTGCGTTTTCCATCGGTTAGTGCAGATCCTAAATATAAAGGTGATGTTTTAAAAACTGCCGATTATGTAGCACAAAAATTAAAGGATGCAGGAGCTGATCACGTAGAAATCTGTCCAACAGCCGGATATCCGATTGTTTATGGCGAGAAAATTATCGATGCTGCTTTACCAACTGTTTTAATATATGGCCACTATGATGTTCAGCCTGCTGATCCGTTGGAGCTTTGGCATACCCCGCCATTTGAGCCAACCGTGCGCGATGGTAAAATCTATGCCCGCGGCGCCTGCGATGATAAAGGCCAGTTTTACATGCATGTAAAAGCATTTGAACTGATGATGGAAACCAATACGCTGGCTTGCAATGTTAAATTCATGATTGAGGGTGAGGAAGAAGTGGGATCTGCCAATCTGGGTATTTTTGTAAATGAGAACAAGGAACGTTTAAAAGCAGATGTGGTTTTAATTTCTGATACTTCAATGATCAGCATGGAGCATCCTTCTATCGAAACCGGTTTACGTGGTTTGGCTTATATGGAAGTTGAAGTAGTGGGACCAAACCGTGATTTGCACTCCGGCGTTTACGGTGGTGCAGTGGCCAATCCGGCTACTATTCTTTGTAAAATGATTGCTTCTCTACACGACGAAAATAACCATATTACCATCCCTGCTTTTTACGATAAAGTGGTAGAACTATCAGATGAAGAGAAAAAAGCATTAAATGCTGCTCCTTATGATGAGACAGAATACAAAAAAGATCTTGATATTGAGGAAGTTTGGGGCGAAAAAGGTTATTCTACCTTAGAGCGTACCGGTACACGCCCAACACTGGAGGTAAACGGAATTTGGAGTGGTTATATCGGAGAAGGTGCCAAAACCGTATTGCCAAGTAAAGCCAATGCCAAAATTTCGATGCGTTTGGTGCCGAACCAAAGCTCAGAAGAAATTGCCGAAATCTTTACCAAACATTTTGAAAGCATTGCCCCTAAAAATGTTAAGGTAAAAGTTACGCCGCACCACGGTGGCGAACCTGTGGTAACGCCAACAGACAGTATTGCTTACAAAGCTGCAGAAAAAGCCATTGAAGATAGCTTTGGCAAAACTGCTATTCCAACCCGTGGCGGAGGCAGTATCCCTATTGTAGCCTTGTTTGAGGATGTATTGGGTATTAAATCGGTACTTTTTGGCTTCGGTTTAGATAGCGATGCACTACACTCGCCTAATGAGAAATATGATATTTACAACTATTATAAAGGAATAGAAACGCTGCCTTTATTCCACAAATATTTTGCTGAATTGAGTAAATAATAAAATCTGTTATTTCGAGCAAAGCGCAGCGTAGTCGGTAGATCTATCTTTAGTAGAACACTCCTCCGCTGCGTTTTCATTTGATTCCGAAAGATTTTAATAAACTTCATTTTATGGTCAGTCTGATCGAAGTCGATACTGTCAATCTGAGGGATAATTTATTGGATATAAATCAATAGCAATGACAGCTAATTTAGCAAATTGAAAGGCCAAGAGCCATCGTCATTGCGAGAAGGCTTTTTCAGCCGGCGAAGCAATCTTTAAAGCAAGGATCATAAGCGTGATAGATTGCTTCGTCGTTCCTCCTCGCAATGACGATTTTTCTATTGGAGTCTGTCAATGGTAGCGGAGTCGAAGACCAATCCCTGCCTATTTTTTAATCAGCAGGGATTTTTTTGCCATTTTTTGAAAATGAGCGGTCTGTGTTTCACGGGTGCTTTAGTCCCGCCATTCGCTTATAGTCCTCATTTCGCTGCGCTCCATTCCGGGCTATCCGCTGCTGTCGGGTTTATTTAACAGTCGCCTGTTCTGATAGGCAAGGCCTGTTCCTGGTATTTGCTTAAAACATTGATAGTCTTGCTATTCCTCGCCACCTAAACCCGATCTGAGTGGATGCTCCCGATTCTTCATCGGAGCAGGAACGGGAGCGGGGCTGCCGAACCCGATAAGCACTGCATTTGCTTTCCTAAAACATTATAAACTGGAAGCTCAGCATTCCTTGAGCCTTTTCTTGTCGCGCTTTGCGGTTAAATCTCCCTTTATGGCCAAACTCAGTAACTTTGCATTCTTTGCACCTTTTCTTATCGCGCTTTGCGGCTAAACCGCCCTTTATGGCCGAACTCAGTTTTCTCTGTGTTTCGTCTCAGTTTTCTCCGTGGTTAAAACAATATGCGCCCAACTTTGGGTTCTTTGCTCTTTTTCTTATCGCGCTTTGCGGCTAAACCGCCCTTTATGGCCGAACTCAGTTTTCTCTGTGCCTCATCTCTGTTACCTCAGTGGTTAACAATATGCACCAACTTTGCATGCTTTGCGCTTCTTCTTATCGCGCTTTGCGGTTAAACCGCCCTTTATGGCCAAACTCAGTTTTCTCTGTGTCTCGTCTCAGTTTTCTCTGTGGTTAAAACAATATGCGCCCAACTTTGCTTTGTTTGCGTTTCTTCTTCGCGCGCTTTGCGGTTAAACCGATCACCAAATTTTAAAACCACATATTTTTTTCTAAATTGTACCCATGAAATATTTATTCTCATCTCTTTTATTTGTATCCGCGCTCACTTCTTTTGCGCAGGATACTAAAACGATTAATCAATCTGGAAATCCAATATTTCCGGGGTGGTATGCAGACCCTGAAGCCGCTGTTTTCAACAATAAATACTGGGTTTACCCAACCTACTCTGCCAAGTACAAAGAACAGGTTTTTTTAGATGCCTTTTCTTCTGATGACCTGGTTAAATGGAAAAAACATCCTCATGTTTTAGATACTGCCGCGGTGAAGTGGGCCAATAAAGCCATGTGGGCACCAGCCATTATGCAAAAAGATAAAAAATACTATTTATTTTTCGGTGCTAACGATATCCAGAGCGACAATGAGGTGGGCGGAATCGGTGTAGCGGTGGCCGATAAACCAGAAGGTCCATTTAAAGATCATTTGGGCAAACCTTTGGTAGATAAATTTCATAATGGTGCACAACCGATTGACCAGTTTGTGTTTAAAGACAAAGACGGACAGTATTATTTAATTTATGGGGGCTGGAAACACTGTAATATTGCCAAGCTAAATAAAGATTTTACCGGCTTTTTGCCTTTTGATGATGGTAAGATTTTTAAAGAAATCACACCCGATAATTATGTAGAAGGGCCGTATATGTTCATCAGAAATGGTAAATATTATTTCATGTGGAGCGAAGGCGGCTGGACCGGACCAGATTATTCGGTAGCCTACGCGGTAAGCGATTCTCCGTTTGGCCCGTTTAAAAGGGTAGGTAAAATTTTGCAGCAAGACCCTACCATTGCCAGAGGAGCGGGGCACCACTCTTTAATCATCAATGAGAAAAAGAATAAATACTACATTGTTTACCACCGCAGGCCATTAACCGAAACGGATGGCAACCATCGCGAAACCTGTATCGATGAAATGAAATTTGATGCAGATGGAATGATTTTACCGGTAAAAATTACTAAAGAAGGCGTTAAGGCACAGAAATTTAAATAGCCGTAATCTCCAATTATCAGTTTGTAGTTTACAGTTAGCAGATGGTTAACTGTAAACTAATTTGTTTCCAATACCGTTTGTTGCTGGCGTTTATCTATCACGCTAAAACCATAGGCACAAAGCAATAAAATACAGGCCAACCCAAACCAGAGCCAATTGTAACCCAGGTGTTTGGCAATATAAAAACCAGCCAGTGGGCCAACCACTTGTGCGCAAGACCAGCTTAAAGTATAACCCGCTGCATATAAACCCCGGTTATGTTTGTTACTTCGGCTAATAACCACGGTATTGATAAATGGCAGTACAAACATTTCGCCAACCGTAAAGGTTACAATGGTTAACACAGCCGATAGCACATGAAAAATAATCGGTGCACTTAACACCAGGTAAGATACCGCAAAGAAAATTGAACCAATAATGATGAAAAATATGGGCGATCTTTTCTTTTCAATCTTATTGATCATAATCATTTCGAAAAGGGCGATGATGGCGCCATTTAAGCCAATAATAATGCCAATGGCAAATTCGTTAATATGCCATTCCTCTTTAAAAAATACGGGTACTACCCTGAACATTAAAAAAGCGCAGGTAATAAAAAGGGTAGTTAAAAGGATAAATTTTACATAAAAGGCATCTTGCCAGGGTTTTAAAATCACCATCGTGCTGCGGCTTTCTTTTGCTTTTTTGATAAAATCCTGCACTTTAGGTAGTAAAAGCAAGATCGACAGTCCAACGATTATACTCACCGAACCCTCTACGATAAACAAAAGCTTGTAGTTAATGGAGGCAATAATCCCTGCCATACTAATCCCGGCAGACCAACCGATATTTACCGCCAGCCGGTTAAGTGAATAGGAGCGGGTAATGGTCCCTTCTGCTGCATAATGTGCCACAGCGGTGAAATTGGCGGGCCGGAAAGCTTCAGAAAAGAAACTGATCACCACAGCCAGCACACATAGCGTAGAAAAATGGCTGATGGTAGAAAATAAGATAAATAATAATCCGCCAATAACAGAGGAAAGGATTTGTACCGGCCTGAACCCGATCATATCGGTTAGTTTACCACCGGTTGCAGAACCTAGAATAGAGCCCACACCAAATAAGGTAATGATTAAACCGGCATCCATTTCAGACCGATGCAGGCTTTGGGTAACGTATAAACCCATAAACGGAACCGCCATGCTGCCACAACGGTTAAACATCATCACAATACTTAAAAGCCAGGTTTCTTTGCTTAATCCGCTGAATGATGTTTTGTAAGTGTTGAAGATAAGTTTGAACATGGTGGGTTTAGATGGGGTAAAAATACCAAAAGCCAGCTGTTATTTAATCATTTTAATTCAATAACATCCATGGATTAATCGATTTGGAACTTTGAGGGGAACTCCCCTCCTGATTTAGGAGGGGCGGGGGTGGTTAGGAATGGAATCCTCTTTTAATCCTTTCCTTTTTAGGGAAAAATTGCATACTGGCGGACAGGGATTTACGGCATTCGCTATAACACGGTCGTCATTCCCGCGCAGGCGGGAATCTTAATGCGCTCGCTATTTTTTGCCTTTCGCCCAGTCTTGCCTCGGTTAGCCACCGAAGGGCTCTTACTTTTTTCAGTGCTTGTATATGTTTTTATTGGTCTTCAAGCTTGCTTCGCAGGTTGGCTTGGCCCAAAAGTAACAAACCTGAGCACAGCGAAAGCATGACAACCGATAAAAACAACAGATAAAAGGTCATAAACCCAAGGCTTGCATCGTTTTTTATCTGATAATGTTATTTTTATAGGTATAAAAGATTGCTACGCAATTCCTTGTAAAAACCTACGGAAATCTTTATTGCGGCAGCATCGAGGCTCTTAGCTCTTGATTGATTCCTTCGCGCTCGCTTTGATCCTGCCTTGGGCTGTGGTGTATGAAGGGGGGGTGCAAAGATTTCCGTGCTTTTTCCGGCGGAAATCTGCGAGGCCGGTAGCAGGGCGCAGATAGCATGGGGCATATTGCAGGGTGCGGTAACTTGTTTTTAGTCCTTTCCCTTTCAGTGGAAAGGTGCCAATAGGCGGATAGGGGTTTAAGGCACTCGCTATAATACCGTTGTCATCTGATAGCTTTGGGATCACATACAGAACTCGCCTTTTTTATTTCCACACATTTTCCCCAACTTAGCAGCATTAAATTACCTATGCCGCCAGAGAAAAGAACCCCAATAAGCAAAAATCCAGTTGCCAAGAAACCTGCCGTTAGGAAACCTGTAAACAGAAAAACCTCAACAAGCAGAAAAAAGAAAGGTGGTATTTCGGTTCAGCTGAAGTTGGTTATTGCAGGTTTATTGTTGGTTTTGCTCTCTCCATTTTATTACGGTTATGTATTAAGAAGTTTTGTGGCTACCTGGCGCTGGGTTAGAGACTGGGGGCAGGATCCGAATTACCGAACTTATGAAAGTTTTAACATTAAAATCCCTAAAAAATATACCGTTCACGGCATTGATGTTTCATATTATCAGGGTAAAATAAACTGGCAAAAGGTAAAGGAAATGAAAGAGGATGAGGTGAGCATCCGTTTTGCCTTTATCAAAGCGACAGAAGGCTTAATGCTGGTCGATCCATATTTTCAGCGTAACTGGCGCGAAGCGCCAAAGGCAGGCATTATTTGTGGAGCCTATCACTTTTTCAGGCCTAAAAAGGATGGTAAAACGCAGGCTAAATTTTTTTTACAAGTGGTAAATATCGAGAAGGGTGATTTACCACCCGTTGTGGATATTGAATCGTTAGATGGCGTTTCGGCGTTAAAAATGCGGGCTGAACTTGCTGATTTCCTTAATTATGTAGAAATGAAAACCAAGGTAAGGCCAATTATTTATACCGGGCTTAAATTTTATGAAGATTATTTGGGTGATCATTTTGATGATTATCCTTTATGGATTGCCCACTATTATCAACCAAAATTGAGAATGGATAAAAGCCGTTGGAAATTTTGGCAACACTCGGATAAAGCCAAAATTAATGGTATTGGCCATGTGGTTGATTTTAATGCTTTTAATGGTGATAGTTTGGCGTTGGATAGGTTGTTGGTTCGTTAGTCATTAGTTCATTATTTATTAACGATAAGCCTAATTTTTTCCGCTCTATGCCGCGGGGCATGGTAGTTTTTCACAGTTAATATTGTTTTTAGCGGTGTTCAAGAATGCTGCACATTTTGTCGCGCCAAAGTACCCAAAGCGCTTCGTCATCCGATAGCTATCGGATCCAGCAATGAGCCTTTTGCACAATTCCGCACGCATCGAAAAAACAGCGGCACTTTGTTTTCTGTCGGGTTGCGGTTGATGAACGTTGTGGGTTCCTTTTGACACAAAACTCACTGCGTTTGAGGTTTGGTAATGCTAGTTGTTCAAGTCTGCACCTGTTTTTTTGATTTCGCTGGCCCTTGGTCCCGATTGCTTGCTATCGGTAAATAGGCATACTTCGGTAAAACCTGCGTATTTTTAGAGCAAGCTAACATAATGCCTAAAAACAAATGCCGGAGATATGTACATACGCTGGGAGCCTTAGGATAAGCGATCTGTTTAAGAGGTTCAGTACGTCGTTAATAAATAATGAATAGATATTGATTTGGAGTTTAATTTTTTTAATCGGTTAATCGACTCCAAACGCCAAACACCCAACTCCAAACTACACTAGCCAGCTTTCACATTTCTCTAAGAAAAATTCATCAGCTTTGGCGCCGATACCGATTTCTTCGGGTACATCCAGAAAATAACCGTTATAGGTAAGGCCACCAACCACTGGATCAACTAAATGCCCCAATAGCGCTGTATCTAAATCAAAAAACTCAACATTAGGACTGGCCAATGCAAAATGCAGGTTGGCACTTAAAGCAATCCGGGTTTCGAGCATGCTGCCGATCATACACTTAACACCATGTTTTAAGGCTTCTTCATGGATTTTCTGCGCTTCTAGTATACCGCCAGACTTAGAAAATTTAATATTTAAATAAGTTGTTGATTGGCTGTTGATCAGTTTTCGGGCATCGTGGTGGTTATAGCAGCTTTCATCGGCCATTAATTTAATTGGCGAATTTACATTCAGCTCAGGTAATTGATCATCGTACCAGGTGCGCATGGGTTGTTCGCAAAATTCAATATTGTATTTTTCCAATTCGCCCAATGCAAACAAAGCGTCATCAAAACTCCAGCCCTGGTTGGCATCCAGGCGTAAAATCAAATCTTCGCCTACGGCTTCGCGGATGTGTTTTACCCTTTCTATATCATCATGTACCTTTTTGCCCAGTTTGATTTTCAAAATCCGGCAACCCTGACTTTTATATTTTAAAGCTGTAGTAGCCATTCCCGCTGGCGTATCAATGCCAATGGTCATGTCCGTTTCTATGGTGCGTTTGGTTCCGCCAAGAAATTTATACAAGGGTAAGTTTGCATTTTTTGCTGCAATATCAAACAAAGCCATATCGAAAGCACTTTTAATGGTATTGTTATGATCTGCATAACCCAATAAATCGTTCATCCGCTCCGGAATTTCTAAAGGATCTTTACCTTTTAAAATCGCGGCGAAATCTTTGGCCATGGCAATGCAGGTTTCCTGTGTTTCGCCAACAATCATCGGGAAAGCAGAACATTCTCCAATGCCGTGGATACCTGTATCCGTATAAATCCTGATCAACACATTCTGTGCAAAATGCATGGTTCCCGTGGCAATTACAAAAGGTTCCATCGGGATGCTAAAGCGGTATATTTCGGTATGGGTGATTTTCATGGTTTTAAGGTTGAAGGCTTGAAGGTTGAGGGTTTAGGGTGTAAGGTTGAGGGTGTAAGGTTTAGGGTTTAGGAGTTGTCTAATTCAAAACGCTGCCTGTCTTGCTCTATAATTGCTTTTAAATCTTCCTCCTTTGGTAAGTACAATAGATATTTACTGGCAAACAACTGATTTTTATCATTCAAAATTGAATATTTTACGATTGTTTCATCCTTTTCGGTACAGAGTAATAAGCCAATAGTTGGGTTGTCGCCATCATTTCTTTTCAAATCATCATACATCCTAACATACATATCTATTTGTCCGATGTCTTGATGGTTTAAACTGGTTGTTTTAAGATCAATGATTACGAAACATTTTAAAATGTAATTGTAGAAAACGAGGTCTATAAAAAAATCTGAAGTATCTGTTACAATGTGTTGCTGACGGGCAACGAAAGCGAAACCTTTTCCAAATTCCAGTAAAAATTTCTGAAGATGGTTTATAATTGCAGATTCTAAAGTTTTCTCTGTATTTTTAGTATTAGTATCCAATCCTAAAAATTCAAAAATATAAGGGTCTTTTATGTAATCCTGGATGTTTGGTTTCTGGTTTTTCGTGTTTGGTACAGTTAGGGAGCGTTCGTATGATAAAGAGTTGATCTGCCTTTGTAATTCTCTACTGTTCCAATTTGATGTTATTGATTCTTCTATATAGAATTTTCTTTTTTCTTCAGAATCTAATCTGGATAATAGCCTGTAATGTGTCCAACTCAATTCGTGACGCACTGCGTCACGAATTGGAAATGACTTGTAAAAGCCTCTTATATTTCGAAGATTGCTTTCATCAAAACCTTTCCCAAATTCCAAAGTTAATTGATTTGAAAGGGTCTTTAAGGTCGCAGCACCATACTCCGCTCGCAATTTTCCCTGCTGCTCATCTTCAACAATAAGTTTTCCAATTTGCCAGTAAGATTCAAGTAATGCAGAATTTGCCGCACGAAATACTTTCAAACGAGATTGGCTGATAATCGCTTTTATGGCATCAAATAACTCATTTTTGCTCAATTCCATTCCGTCAGGTAGATTTCCAACTAAAGTATAAAAACAAAAACTAAATCGGAACAGGTTTGTAGATTATTAATAGATTTACGCCTCGAAATAAAAAATCCATTTTCCTTCTTACATTTTACATTTCAAGTCATGTCTGAAACCAATAACTTAATCCACGCTTCATCACCATATTTGCTACAGCATGCCCACAACCCGGTTGATTGGTATGAGTGGGGGGCAGAAGCGCTGGAAAAAGCCAGATCTGAAAATAAACTGATTCTGGTAAGCATTGGTTACTCTGCCTGCCATTGGTGCCATGTAATGGAGCGGGAAAGTTTCGAAAACCATGAAGTGGCCGAGGTGATGAACCGTCATTTTATCTGTATCAAGGTAGATCGTGAAGAGCGTCCGGATATTGATCAGATTTACATGTATGCCATTCAACTTATGACGGGGAGCGGCGGCTGGCCTTTAAACTGTATTTGTTTACCCGATCAGCGTCCGATTTATGGTGGTACGTATTTCCGGAAAAACGATTGGATCAATATCCTTGAAAATGTTGCTGCACTTTGGGCAAATGAGCCTGATAAAGCCATTCAGTATGCCGAGCGATTAACTTCGGGCATTAAAGACAGTGAAAAGTTCATCGCTGCAGATATTACCCAGGAATATACCCAGGAACATTTAACTGGAATTATCGATCCCTGGAAGCGACATTTCGATATTGGTTACGGAGGTTATAACCGTGCCCCAAAATTTCCTTTGCCCAATAATTGGGTGTTTTTATTGCGTTATGGCTTTTTAAAAGATGATGAATCTGTTTTTACAGCGGTTTGTCATACCCTTGAAGAAATGAGCAGGGGAGGTATTTATGATCAGATTGGTGGTGGTTTTGCCCGTTATTCAGTTGATGATAAATGGCATGTGCCGCATTTCGAGAAGATGCTATATGATAATGCGCAACTAATCAGTTTGTATGCCGAAGCTTATCAATGTACCAGGTTCGATTCTTTTAAACAAACTGTAGTAGAAACGATAAATTGGGTCTCTGAGGAGATGACTTCTACAGATGGATTGTTTTATTCGGCATTGGATGCAGACAGTGAAGGCATAGAAGGCAAGTTCTATGTTTGGGATAAAGCGGAGTTCGACCAGGTTTTGGGAGACGATGCCCAACTAATTGGCGCTTATTATAACATTACTGAAGAGGGTAACTGGGAGGAAGAACAAACCAATATTTTGCGCAAAACCATCAGCGATGACGATTTACTTGCAAAATTTGATATTACGGCGGAGGTGCTTTACGATAAGGTAAACTCAGCCAAAACAAAATTAATGGCTGTGCGGAGTAAAAGGATCAGGCCGGGTTTGGATGATAAATGTTTAACAGCATGGAACGGGATGATGATTAAAGCACTGGCCGATGCTGCAGATGTGTTGAATCATGAACCATATTATCAAAAAGCCTCAACTGCAGCCCGTTTTATTTTAAATCACTTAAAATCAGAAAATAGCGGCTTATACCGGAACTATAAAAACGGAAAGGCCTCTATTACCGGTTTCCTGGATGATTACGCTTTTTTTATTGAGGCTTTAATTGCATTGTACGAATATGATTTTGATGAAAAATGGTTGGAAGAGGCAAAATCCCTGACCGATTATGTGATCGCTAATTTTACGGATCCAGATTCGCCCATGTTTTTTTATACGTCTGCAGAAAGTGAAGATTTAATTGCCCGTAAACACGAAGTGATGGACAATGTAATTCCTGCTTCGAACTCCGTAATGGCGCAAAACTTAAAAAAACTGGGATTGCTTTTTGATATTGAAAAATATAATGAAAAAGCTTCTGAAATGCTTGCTGCAGTTCATCCCAAGATTAAAAGTTATGGCTCTGCGTACTCCAATTGGGCCATCCAGTTGCTAAATGAAATTTATGGCATAAATGAAATTGCCATTACCGGTTTAGAAACGGATGTTGTTAAATTGGAATTAAGCAGCCATTATATTCCGAACAAAATTACATTGGGCGGAACAAAAAGTAACTTACCGCTGTTAAAAGGTAAGCAAAGCAATGAAACAAAAGTTTATATTTGCCGAAGTAAAGTATGCCAGTTGCCGGTTAACACTGTTGAGGAAGCATTATTGTATGTACAATAAATAAATTTAAATGAATATTTCACCAAACTCTGTAGTAGCGTTAACTTACGAATTGCATACTACTAACGAAGAAGGACAACAAGTTTTTGTAGAAAAAGCTGACGAACAAAATCCTTTAGTATTTTTATATGGCGTTGGCATGATGTTGCCTAAATTTGAAGAGCATTTAACTGGTTTAAAAACTGGTGATGAATATTCATTTGAACTATCTGCTGCAGATGGTTATGGTGATATTGATCCAGGTGCTTTTGCCGATCTTCCAAAAACGATGTTTACCGAGGCTGGTGGCGAATTGCCAAATGTTGGTGATGTGATTCCGTTACAGGATAACAATGGTAACCAATTTAGAGCTGGTGTTACTGCAGTACATGATGAAACGATCTCTGTAGATTTGAACCACCCAATGGCTGGTAAAAACTTAATGTTTAGCGGTGTGATTTTAAATGTTCGTGAAGCTACTCAAGACGAATTGGCTCACGGTCATGCACACGGTGCTGACGGTCATTCAGGTCACTAAGAAATAAAATATAAATGATATTAAAGAAGTCAGGTTTTGAATGGCAAATTGCAGTTTAAACTTGACTTCTTTTTTTAATACCCATTTTTAATCCTCAAAAACCTCTTCCAAAATCAGTTTTAGGCCAGGGATAATTGACGTAGTCAACTCTTAACCCTCGGTAAGCAGTTTGGTAGGCTGAAATTTGCCGTTTTCATCCAGGATATACCTGAAAAATGTTTTATCAGAAGGACTCACAATCCAGTATTCTTTAACACCTGCTTCTTCGTAGACTTCATATTTATTAATCAGTTCCTTTTTATTATTTCCAGGTGATAAAATCTCGACCACGATATCCGGAGCTCCAATGCATCCACGTTGATCTAATTTAGCGGGATCACAAACCACCACAATATCGGGCTGAACAACGGTAAAAACTTCTTTATCATCTTGCGATTTCTGCGCTAAGCGTACATCAAAAGGTGCTGAATAAACTCGGCAAGGTTTACTTTTTAGCGCATTATAAATTGGTCCAAAAATATTGCCTGAAATACCCTGGTGAATTCGAGAAGGAGCAGGACTCATTTTAAACAAGTGTCCCTTAATAATTTCCAAGCGCTCTTCAAATTCGAAACGCATGTAATCTGCGTAACTGTATAAAGCAGAAAAATCGACTTCATTAAGCGTCTTGTACGCAGGTTGTTCATCCTCAGTTGGGTATGGTTTAATATTTTTCATACCTTAATCTTTAAAAACCTCATCCAGTATGAGTTTAAAACCAGGCATAATTGATGTGTTCACCTCTTCACCTTCGGTGAGCATTTTGGTAGGCTGAAACTTGCCATTTTCATCAAGGATGTACCTGAAAAATGTTTTATGCGAAGGACTCACAATCCAGTATTCTTTAACACCTGCTTCTTCGTAGACTTCGTATTTATTGATCAGTTCCTTTTTATTATTTCCGGGTAATAAAATCTCTACCACGATATCCGGGGCACCAATGCAGCCACGCTCATCCAGTTTAGTCGGATCGCAAATTACTACAATATCGGGCTGCACTACGGTAAAAACTTCTCTGTCAGCTTGCGCTTTTTTAGCTAAACGTACATCAAAAGGCGCGGAATAAACTTCGCATCGATGACCATTTAGGGCATTGTAAATAGGGTTGAAAATCCTTCCAGATATTTTTTGGTGCATCCTGGAAGGGGCAGGGCTCATTTCAAAAATGTATCCCTTTATAATCTCTAAACGTTCTTCAAATTCGAAGCGCATATAATCTGCGTAACTGTAAGTAGCAGAAAAATCTATCTCGTTAAGGGTTTTAACGGGAGGTAGTTCATCTTCGGTTGGATAGGATTTGATATTTTTCATATATAAGGCGTTTAACCAAATATACTAAATATCTTAGTTTTTTTTAAAAATCAATTTTCAACCGCAGTCCACCATTGGTCAGGTTAAGGTTTTCTTTAGAGAAAGTTTTCATGGGCAATCGTAAAAAAGGTTCGATGGCAATGTTATTCTTTTTAGAGATTTTCTGCTTATAGCCCAAAGAAAAATTGTAGAATCCGATATATTTATCAGGATCTATACTCGCTTCGGGTTGAGGCTCAACCTTTTTTTCTTGTACAATCATGGTTTTAGAATCGGCATAACCATTAACTGCCGGAGCAGAAAAACTCTGAACCTGATTGACGATATAACTGTTTTGCTGTGAATTATTTAAAACAGCAAGGGCAGAAACCCCAACGTTGGTATAAAGTTTATCACTAATGTTATATTTTAATTCTAAAGGAATATTAATTCCGCGCACTTTAGCATCAACTGATGCTAAATTTTTACCCGATAAGGTTTGTGGTGCAGAAGCATTTAATGATTCTGTTGTACTAATAGAAGCATAAGATACACCAGAACTGATCGATAATTTGTTGGCGATGGCATACGATAAAGAAAACCCATAATTCATGGTTACCTTATTGTCGTTACCCATAGCCGGGGCAACATACACATCTGGTTGCCATTTGGAGTTCCCGCTCGACTTATCGGCAGGTTTCTGTTGGTTTACGTAGCTATCATGAGCCAGCAGTTTCTCAAAATCTGTTGGTGTAGTGAAGGGCTGAGGTTTTTTCTTTTCCGTTAAGATTTCAAACTGTTTTGATTTTAAACCTGAAAGATTTATCGCAGATAGTTTATTCTCCAAAAGGTTATGATTAACTGGATCTAACGCTTCAGATGCATTTAAAAGTGAATAATCGTTTCGCTGTTCTGTTGAAGGTTTTGCAATTGATGAAGTTTGAATGGCGCGACCAGCGGTTAAATTGGTTGAGGGATTAGTATTGTTATTTAAATGCGCGAAATCATTTTTAGAATGAAGATGAGTGTCGGTATGCCCGCCATGAGCAGCATTGTTTTTAATTTTAGGCTTAGTGATGACAACCATTTGCTTTTGAGCCGTGTTGTTTAACGTAAAAAATACACCTGCAACAATAAAAATAAGGGCAGCAGCAGCCCATAAAGGCCAGAAAGCGATGCCTCTTTTCTTTTTTTCTTTCTCCGAAAAGCGCTCCCAGGCACCACTAGAATAAGCTTCCTCATGGTTTTGGAGTTGTGCGGTAATCTGCTCAATTAATTCCTTATCCATTTTTTTCGTATGAGTTAACCATGGTATTTAGGTAAAGGGTACGTAACTTATTTTTAGAACGGGTGAGGTAAACACGACTGGAACTTTCAGGAATGTTTAACATCTTCGAAATCTCATCATGAGCGAAGCCTTCAATTTCATATAAGTTAAATACCAGTCTCTGCGTATCTGGTAAGTGATTTAGTAAATTTAAAATATCGTTAACGTGTAATTCAGAGGCAACAGATACCTGCGTAACCGGATGTTCACTTTCTGCTAAATCATCAACATAAAACTGGACTTTGGCACTCCGGATCTTATCTATCGCTGTCCGCGAAGCAATTTGCGCAATCCATCCTTTAAACGATCGTTGTAATTCTTCCGGGTTTTTGGGTGCCTTGAATCCGCCAACGTGTTTGAAAATCTTGATAAAACTATCATTTACAAGCTCTTCACTATCTGAAGGGTTTTTGGTATACCTTAAAATGATGCCCATTAAATAGCCGTAAAATGATTTATACATCATTTCTTTACAGCTATTGTCGTTTTTTACACAGCCTTTTAAAATTTCCTCAAAACTGAGTATTTTTTTGATCACCGTTGTAAGGGACTATTTATAAAAGGTTTATCATGGTTAACTGATGGCAAATTTAAGAAAATAACACCACCCAATTTGGGCGGTGTCGATTTTCGTTTTCACAGGTAGAGAAAATATTATTTGTTCGTCATCACAGACAAGCCAACGCCCGTACTATCGGTTTTGCTTGATAAACCTTTAGCCCAGATGGTATAAATTTTGCCTTTTTCAATTTTAACCGCAGGCAAGCTCACTTTAACTGCTCCACCTTGTTTTAATTGAAAAGTATAACTGTCATTTGGTGTTATATTGCTAAAAGTGGTAAACTCCTTAAAAGCTTTTGCCGTAAACAATGGTGCATCTGTACCTGCAATGGCCAAATCAAATGGCGCAGAGCCCGGGCTTAAGTTTACAAAACGAACTTTGGCCTTATCAGTTTCAGGTGCTTTCAAATCATCCTCAAGGATTAAAAGTTTGGTTGATTTTAAAGTATCCACTACGAAAACCGAATAAAAAGATCCTGATTTTAAAGTGGCATTAGCTGTCGTTAAATATTTTAAGGTATCCTTTTTGGCAACTCCCACTAATCTGATGCCTGGATAAGCCGCATAGTAGCCAAGATCTTTTGTGTACGTAAAGCTGTTTATTTTTTGGTTATCCAAAATAAAATCAAGCGCACCCGTTCCCGGTGATGCATGCACAAAGCCAATACCGGCAGCCTCTATCGGATCGTTGTTAAAATCCTTCTTGCAGGCTGTTATTGTTAAAGTAATCGCAAGGAGAGAGAGTATAATTTTTGTCGCAGTGCTAAAATTTTTCAAATCCGTTTTCATTTTAATGTTTAAATCAATTTCTGAACAAAACTGGTTAATGGCCATTAACGCTTTTTTCTTGTAAAACGATTAAGGGAATGAAAACGCTACAGCTGAAATTATTTTTTTATAATATTGGGTTTGCTAAAGAATTTTGACTTAATCGACGGTTACATCACCGTTAACAATTAATTTGCTTTTTAATGCTCTACCATTAACTTTCGCAGGTACGAAGGCTAGATCATCCGGGTGAAACTTAGCAAGGTCAATAATTTCAGTTTTGTTGTAGGATGGAGAAATAATTTTTACTCCATAATTAAGTAGCTTACCGCTATCGCTAACAGTAAAGATGTAGTTCAATTTGTGAAATCCTTTAATATGTTTTAATTCATTAGGGATACGAAAGCGTTCAGTTAAAAAGTACATTCCATATAAATTACCACCAATTTTTGCCGGATAACTAACTTTATCGCCCTCTTTTAGCGAATCAATTTCGTATGTTATCTCTTTAATTGGTACATTGTATTCTAACTTTTTAGTTGAGTAATTATATATCTGTTCAAGGGTATCCAAAGGACAGAAAAAATGCCAGCGGCCTATTCGTTCATTATTTTTATACATGCCTGTGGCAAATTTCTTTTTACCTGCAAGTATGGTCGCTATGCCATTCTTGATTCCCCTTTGTGATTTTAACTCGGTAGAGTGCTCAATAAAACCTCCGCGTACATAGCGGTAATGCGTGTGTGTAGAGTCTGTTTTTTGGGCTACAACAGTAAAAGAAATAAAATAGAGAAGGACGGAGAGAAGCGTTTTCATAATTTAAATTGGTTATATAAAGAAAAAGAGTTTTGATATCATTTCAAAACTCTTTTTCGTTTTATTTAGGAATACATTTCTTCGCGGAGTTTGGCAACATCCGCATTGTTAATGTATTCATCGTAAGTCATTAACTTATCGATAGTACCTTTTGGTGTAATTTCGATGATCCTGTTGGCAACAGTTTCTGTCAACTGGTGATCTCGTGAGGTAAATAATATGGTCCCCTTAAAATCTTTCATGCCATTGTTTAAGGCCTCGATCGATTCTAAATCCAGGTGGTTGGTCGGCTCATCAAACATCAGTAAGTTGGCTTGTTGCAACATCATTCTCGAAAACATACAACGCATTTTCTCACCTCCTGACAATACTTTAACATTTTTCAATACTTCCTCGCCCGAGAATAACATACGGCCTAAAAAGCTGCGAACAAATTGCTCATCAGCATCGGTACCAGAATACTCACGCAACCAGTCTACCAGGTTTTCGTCTTTACCAGCAAAATATTCAGTATTATCATTTGGGATATCTGCAGTGCTAATGGTAACGCCCCATTTAAATTCACCTTTATGATCGGTATCTCTACCCGTCAAAACATCGTAAAATGCGGCGGTAGCTAAACTGTTTTGAGATAAAATAGCAATTTTATCGCCCTTGTTTACCATAAACGTAACTTTATCGAACAATATGCCGTCATTTCCGCTTTTACCAAGGTTTTCTACCTGTAAAATCTGGTCGCCGGCCTCGCGACCGGTATTGTTGAATATAATGGCCGGATATTTTCTGCTCGAAGCTTTGATTTCGGTGATATCAATCTTATCTAAAGCTTTCTTACGTGAGGTAGCCTGTTTTGACTTGGAAGCATTTGCACTGAACCTGCGGATAAATTCCTGAAGTTCTTTCACCTTATCTTCCATTTTCTTATTCTGGTCGCTGCGCTGTTTTAAAGCCAGCTGACTTGATTCGTACCAGAAAGTATAGTTACCGGTATAGATACTCATTTTAGCAAAATCGATATCCACAATGTGCGTACAAACGGCATCTAAAAAGTGCCTGTCGTGCGATACCACCAATACAATATTCTGATAATCAGCCAGGAAGTTTTCCAGCCAGGCAATGGTTTCGATGTCCAAATCGTTGGTCGGCTCATCCAGTAACAAAATATCCGGATTACCAAAAAGTGCCTGTGCCAATAACACACGTACTTTTTGTGTGTTATCCAGTTCCTTTAACAATTTATAGTGATTATCTTCGGTAATGCCCAGGTTGCTCAGCATGGTTGCCGCATTGCTTTCCATGTTCCAGCCATCCATTTCTGCAAAAAGATTTTCAAGTTCTCCGGCGCGTTCACCATCTTTCTCCGAGAAATCTTCTTTCATATAAATGGCATCTTTCTCTTTCATGATGGCATAAAGTTCTTTATGACCAATCATTACGGTTTCAAGCACCGAAAACTCATCAAATTCGTAGTGATTTTGTTTTAAAACCGCCATTCTCTCGCCTGGAGTAAAAGCTACGCTACCAGAGGTTTGACTCACTTCTCCTGATAAAATTTTAAGAAAAGTAGATTTGCCTGCGCCGTTAGCCCCAATTACGCCATAGCAGTTGCCCTGGGTAAATTTGAGGTTAACATCTTCAAATAATGTGCGTTTGCCGTACCGTAAAGATAAATTAGAAACTGAAATCATGCTATAATTGAAATAAGCCGCAAAGATACGCAAAAAGGTTGAGGGTAGAAAGGCATTTGCCTGTTGTAAAGTTTGAAGGTTTTAATGTTGGAAAGTTTAAATGCTGTATGTTTAGAAAGTTGAAATATTTTAGCAAACGAATGGTTTGGTTCTTGGTGGCAGATGAAGTCCCGTTATTCGCTTTACTCCGTTGCACTCCGTGTTCGCTGCTACCGGGTTTAGTTCACTGCGGGGAGAAGCTTTTGGCCAATGGCTTAAAATTTAGTTCCAGAAATTAAAACTTAATAAGCAAATTAAATTAAGGAGTACGTCATTCTCGCGTAGGCCTATCGTGTGTACACACCTTTTTTAAGTATTTTTAGGCGTTTTGCTAACCAACTTTAATAAAGCACGGATTTTAACCAAGGACGCTGTCAATCCCAAGAGCCGGGGAAATCAAAAAAACAGGCGCACAACAGTAAAAAATGGCACTAACAAACCTGAAACGCAGTGGTTTTGTGTTCATAACCGATGATTTAATTTTAAAAAAATATTGAACACAAAACGAAGTGTCGCTGTTTTTTTGATGCGCGTGAGATTGTGCAAAAGGCTCATTGCTGGATTGACAAAGCGCTTTGAGTACTTTGGCGCTCCAAAGTACTATGCCTCGCGGCATAGAGCGATAGAAGAATATTATAATTAATTTTGTCCACACGATGGAGCACATAAGGGAATCTTAATGCACGCAGCATAGGCATTAAGATTCCCAATCAAGTTGGGAATGACGACCTATCTTAAGGTAATTTGCAGCAAAAAATAGAATTTATTAAATGACTTTGATCTGTTTATCTCCAGCAAAAGGCTTATTTTAGCCTTATGCTAAATCAAACCTTGCTCGAAACCATAAAAACTACCCTTCAAAAAAGCAAAGTAGAAAAATTAGCAGCCATCGCTTCAGTAGAAACTTTTTCGGTAAAAGAACTGATCGATTTAAGTTTTTATGATGATCAACAGATCGGATTTCGGGCGGCGTGGATTTTGGAGAATGTATTTATCAACCATCAACAAAAGTTTCTACCTCATGCGCTCTATTTCCTGGAGCAATTTCCGAAACAGAACAATTTATCGGCGTTAAGGCATTACGTTAAGATTTTAGCCCTTATAACGAAAAGAAATGCGTCAATAGATATCAAGAAAATTATCGAACATTATGATACTGATTATTTGGTTGAAGTTGTTTTTGCCTGGTTGATTGATGAAAAAATTCCTGTGGCTATAAAATCGCACTGCCTTAATATCCTGGCCAATTTAAATGTAAAACACAACTGGATTAAGGAAGAATTGTTACAGACCATGGATTTTCTGGTTGATAAGGAAAGCATTGGCTTTTTTGCAAAGGTTAAACAGATCAGGAAGCAATTCTTGGTTCGAAGTTGACGGTTTTCAATTACCAATGACCAATGAACTAATGACCAATCAGCTACTGACCAATAATTCAATGAACCAATTTTTAGTTGTCGCAAAGTCAAATCTTGGTGATTTTAGCCCTAAACCCTACACCTTCAACCTTCCACCTTATAAAATCTTCCACCTTTTAGCTATTTTTACAACATGAGTACTACATACGATATCATCTCGAAAGTTATAAAAGAACGTCGCAGTATTTTCCCTGCCAGCTATATCAAAAAAGAAATTCCGGTTGAGGTGATTAACCAGATTTTAGAAACAGCCAATTATGCACCCACACATAAATTAACCCAGCCATGGCGCTTTGTTGTCATCAGAAAAGCTGGATTGGCCAGATTAGGCGAAGAATTAGGAAGATTATATAAAGAATTGGTTAGTCCGCAACAGTTTTTACAGAAAAAGTACGACAGCTTTGCCGAAAAAACAAGTCAGGCCGATTGTATTATTGCCATCAATATGCAGGTAAGCGGGAAAATACCTGAGTGGGAAGAACTGGCTGCAGTTTCCTGCGCAGTACAAAATATGGCTTTAACCGCAGAGAGCTTGCGGGTTGGCGCATACTGGAGTTCACCACCGTTAATTGATCATTTAGGCGATTTTTTAGGCCTTGGTGAAAATGAAAAATGTATTGGCTTATTTTACATGGGTTATCATAACGAAAAACCCTGGACACCAAACCGGACATCAATGGAAGAAAAGGTGAGGTGGATAGAGGAGTAGTTTAGTCCTCAGTCTTGAGTCTTAAGTCCTGAATCTGCAGTTCTTAGTTTGCAGTTCTGAGTAGAAAGTCTTGATTCTGTCGTTTAGTTCTTTGTTGAAGTTTGATAGTTTTTAGTCTTTATACCATGATTAACCGGTCGTCCTACATTAACCATTTTCCGTTAACCCTTTTACATTATCCATCTCCGTCACCTATATGTCTGCTTTAAAATCTAAACTTTACCAGCTCTGTTTTTCTTTCATCCAAAAAAGGATCGAAAATATAGAATATTCGCTGCGACAGGCCAGGCAGGCATCGAATGATGACACCAAAAGCAGTGCTGGCGACAAATATGAAACTACACGAGAAATGATGCAGCAGGAGATGGATCGCAACAATAAATTATTGTACGAAGCCGGTCAGCAGAAAATTGCTTTACAACAGATTGAAAATGTCGCATCAGATCGGTTGGTTAAAAACGGGAGTTTAGTACTCACTACTGAAGGTAATTTTTACATCAGCATTAGTGCAGGGGAACTCAATACCGATGGACAGAAATTTTTTGCTGTTTCTCAGGTTTCGCCGATTGGCAGGTTTTTGGTCGGAAAAGCTGTAAATGACAGTTTTAAGTTTAATGGAAAAGAATATATCGTAAAGGAGATACTGTAACAGATTTCAGTTGGCGGTTTTCAATTTACAGTTAACCAGTTTAACCATTAACGGATTAACCGATATTTGATGATCGGCTGTTAACTCCTAAACTGCAAACTACTTGATGCCCATCCGCTGTGCAAAAGCCGGCACCAAATAAGCCTTTACGTCTGAATAAGGGATAAATATAACAATTTGCCCTTGTGCATAACTGGCCACTTCATATGGATTGTACATAAAAGCAATACCATTGGCATTGAAATAAAAGTTTTTATTGGGTTTAATAAAATCATCAAAAAGAACCGTGCTTAAAGCATCATTAGTCTTTATGTTGTATTCTTTGCGAAGATTGCGTTCTAAAATGCCCTGTAAGGTATTCGAATCAATTTTAACAATGTCGCTAAGTACCAGTTGTTTTTTGTTCTGTACATCTAAACAGAACATCGTGCTGCTATAATTGCCATGTGCGCCGCCGGTATATGCATCAGCAAGGAAATCGATCACCACATAGCCATTATCATTATAGTTAATTGTTTGCTGGCTATTATTGGTGTAATTCATCCAGGCCTCAAAATCATCTCCGCGGCCATTTTTTGATTGTTCAGCAACCTGCAGTTTATAATCTTTAAAATAGTCAGAAGCAATATTTCTGAATCCGCTTGAGCGATCTACCTGTGCCAGACCGAAGATTTTTTTAAGTTCTGCGTCCAGCCATTTGCCCTTTTCATCCTTGCTTTTACTTTCCAGATATTCGAAACTGATTTCGGCCGCAGGTGATTTTGGCCGGTCAGCAAATGCTTTAGCTGAATCCTGGTAAATTCCGGCACTGAACGGATAGCTGCCTTCCGGATATTTTTCTGTTAAAGCTACCGGGTATTTTTTTGTTTTATCGCCACTTTCCCAGGTACCATCAAAACCGTTTCCGTTCCATCTTAACTTTAAAAGTGGCGACTTTGAATTCTGGTTAAAGTATGATTCATAAAAATTGTACTCTGCCAGTATTAAACTATCTTTTCCTACTACCGTATCAGTTGAGAGATTAAGCCATGATCCGTCATAATAGTATGAACCGCTCACATCATCATCATCAACTTTTTGCAGGTGCATCACCACCTTTTTGCCTGCTATGGTGCCTTCCAATCTTTTGTAGAAATTACCCGTAAGCGCTTTTTTAGTAATGGTTGTACCATCAGTTGCTTCACTATTATTGTTCCGGTTGTTATTGTTATTACAAGCTGATATTATCGCTAATCCAAAAAGGCAAAAAAGAAAAGAATACTTCATAGGGTAGTGATTATGATGTTTTAAGGTTTAAAGGTTATGATGTTACAGTCAACTTTTTCACCTTCAAACATTTCAACGTTTAGTATTTAACCCCTTTACTAAGATTTTGTTTTATTAAAACTCTTATTGATGCTGTAATAGAGGTTTTTTGCCGTGTATCTTCCCGGATCAATTATCCTCCTGATGGTGTAAAGCGGATAATTTTCATCTCTAGCTGTCGACAGGATAAAAGCAGCCTTAAATCCATGTTCCTTTAACTTGTGCAGGGTAGATGATTTGTAAACACCATAAGGGAATGCAAAATATGCTACTTTTTTGCCGGTAATTTCTTCCAGTTTTTTTGTGGGTTCATCAATCTGGGTTTTCCAATCCCCATCAGTAAATTGTGCAAAATTTTTATGGTCGTAGGTATGGCTGGCAATGGTATTTCCCTCGTCAGACAGTTGTTTGATCTGCTCTTTGGTCATGTAATTGATCCGTCCTTTTCTGCCGATGGATACCGTCATGATAAAATAAACGCCTTTAAAGCCATATTTTTTCAGTGTAGCATTGCCAACTGTAAATTGATCTTGATCCGTATCGTCAAACGTGATCATGATGGGTTTTTCAGGTAACTTGGCACCATAAACCAGGTAATTATACAATTGATCAGGCAGAATAGAATGGTAGCCGCTATCGGCCAGCATTTTCATGTGTTCCCTGAATTTATCGGGCGCAATAATATCATCGTGTGCCCTTTTACTATCGCTGGCAATATTGTTTCTGATCTGGTGATAACACAGAACGGGTACCTCTCTGCGGGCCAAAATGGTTTTATTATCGGCCGGTTTGGTGTTTGCAGAATCTATTTTAACCCTTTCGGAAGCATTTCTAACCGCTACTTTTTCTTTTGAAGCCTTTGACGGCTGGCACGACGTTAAAAGTAGCGAAGAAACTGCAGCATAGAGCAGAGAACTTTTGATCATGACTATATTGATTTAAAAGCTATTCTTGATGCTGTTGCTTAACGTCTTTGGCGACCAGTAACCACTGGCAATAATCCTGCGGATGGTAAACAGCGGATCTTTTTCATCACGTTTGGTTGATAATTGGAAGGCCATCCTGAAGCCGCGTTTCTTAAGCTCGGGGATACCCTCTGCATTCCATAAACCAAATGGATAAGCAAATTCGGTCATTTTTTTGCCCGTAATTTCTTCCAGTTTTTTGGTTGGTTTATCTAACTGTTCTTCCCAGTCCTTACCGGCGTATTTTTTAAAGTTTTTATGGTCGTACGTGTGGCTTCCGATCACATTTCCTTCAGCTGAAAGTTGTTTGATCTGCTCTTTCGTCATATAATCCACAAACTTGCCTTTTCTGCCGATCGAAACGGTCATGATGAAATAAACCGCCTTATAGCCCAGTTTTTCTAAGGTTGGGCGCACAACGGTAAACTGGTCCATGTCGGTATCATCAAAGGTTAACATAATGGGTTTACTCGGTAGGGGGGCACCCGTATTGAGGTAGGCGTAAAGCTGATCGGGTAAAATGGTATGGTAACCGCTATCGGCCAGCATTTTCATCTGGTCTTTAAAATTCTGGATTTCTACAATATAATCTTTGCCTACCTTGCCATCAGTTGGTTTCCAGTTTCTAACCTGGTGGTAACATAAAATCGGGACTTGTTTTCTGGCCAGGATGGTTTTAGCATCAGCCACTTTTATTTTTGAAACATCAATGGCAGCAGCTTTGGAATTTTCGCTGGTTTGTGTTGTTTTCTCAGTCGAATCTTTTCCTGTAGAACTGTCTGTTTGTGATTTAGATTGGCAGCTGGACAATAAGATTGCACCGGCTGTTATTAAGGTTAAAAAGCTGTATTTCATTGTTAGTATATATGGGTACAAAACTATAAAATCCCTCAATTATTTATCTATCAAAATAAATTGTGTTAATAATTAATTTAGTTGTAAGAAATTATAGTAACTATCGCATTTATTACATATCAAAGCCTGCTTAATATCCTTTAATTAAATAATTTAGCAACTCAAACAAATTTTAATGAAGAAACTTTACAAATTCCTGCTGGGCGCACAGTTTTTGTCACTAACTGTTGCAGCACAAAATAAAACATTTACCCTAACCGAAAACATTCAGCCACAGCCAAAAGCAAATTATCAGCTTGCTTCGCGTTTTTCGCCAAATAAGTTGAAAAAAATGGTGTATTCTACTGCTGTAGATCCGCATTGGTTAAAATTGAGTAACCGTTTCTGGTATACTTTTGAAAGTCCGAAGGGAAAATTCTGGTACCTGGTAGATCCTGCTGCCAAAAGCAAAAAATTAATGTTTGATAATGCTAAACTGGCTGCAGACATTACGCTGATTGTGCGGGATCCATTTGATGCAGAACATTTACCTCTTGAGAATTTAAAATTTGCAGCTGACGAAAAAAGTATTTCTTTCGAAATCAAAAGCACGGTTGATGAGTTGAAAAAAGACAGAAAAGATAAAAAAGCTGCGGATTCTATGCAGAAGAAAATATTTTCTTTCAAATACGAGCTGGCAAGTGCAAAATTAACCGAGGTGCCAAATTTCAGTAAACCGAAGCCTAAACCATCATGGGGGGCTGTAGCACCCGATTCTTCAGCCATTATCTTCTCCCGCAATTATAATTTGTACTGGATGGATAAAGAAAACTACAAAAAAGCAGTTAAAAATGAAGAAGATAGTACCATTGTAGAGCATCAGCTTACTAAAGATGGGGTTAAATTCTATTCTTATGGAAGTGACGGCGATGGCGAGAACAATGTGGAGAACGAAAAAAACAATAAGAAACGCCGCGGTGCTTATGTGCTGTGGTCGCCAAATTCTAAATATTTTGTGTTAGACCGCACCGATTCGCGTAAGGTAAAAGACCTTTGGGTGATCAACAGCGTTACACCTGGCCGCCCCACTTTAGAAACTTATAAATACCAGATGCCCGGAGAGTCCGAAGCTCCTCAGGATGAAATTTTATTGTTCGATTTTTCCGCAAAATCTTATAAAAAACTAAATGTATCTGCATTTAAAGATCAAAGTGTATCCGTTTGGAGCAAACCAGCCTTAAATAAAGACCGTGATAACGAATTCCGTCCATCTATCTGGTTAGGTAACAATAACAGATTCTATTTTTCGCGTACCAGCCGAGATTTAAAGCGGATCGACATTGGTACTGTTGATATTGCCACGGGAAAGGTTACCCCGCTAATTGATGAACGTTTTAATACTTATGTCGAAGTTAACCGCCCGGGTTTGGTTAACGATGGTAAAGAGCTGATTCACTGGAGTGAACGAGATGGATGGGCACATTTTTATCTTTTTGATGAAAACGGAAAACTGAAAAATCAGATTACAAAGGGCGCTTTCCACTGCGAAAGTATTGTTAATATCGATGAGAAAAAACGCATACTGTATTTTACGGCCAATGGTAGGGAAGGCAAAGAAGATCCTTATTACTTACATTTATACAGCATCCATTTCGATGGTTCGAATATGAAATTATTAAATGCCGGTGACTTTGATCACCTGGCGAATATGAATGATAACAACACTTTTTTTGTAGATAACTATTCGAGGGTAAATACAGCACCAAAAGCCACACTTTATGATGGAACGGGCAAAAAAGTAATGGATCTGGAAACAACTGATCTTTCCTTGCTCATGGCAGCGGGTTACAAATTTCCTGAGCCTTTCAAAGTAAAAGCTGATGACGGGATAACCGATCTGTATGGCGTGATGTATAAACCTTTCGATTTTGATCCCAATAAAAAGTACCCAATCATTGAATATGTTTACCCGGGGCCACAAACCGAAGCGGTAAATAAAGCTTTCAGCAAAAGTATGGACCGCACTGAACGTTTGGCTCAGTTTGGTTACATCGTGATTACCGTGGGCAACCGCGGCGGAAATCCATCACGGTCTAAATGGTACCATACTTACGGTTATGGCAACCTGCGCGATTATGGTTTAGCGGATAAAAAAACAGCTGTGGAGCAACTTGCCGCTAAATATTCATTTATCGACGAATCAAAAGTGGGTATTACCGGTCACTCGGGTGGTGGTTTTATGTCTACCGCCGCCATGCTGGTATATCCCGATTTCTTTAAGGCGGCGGTTTCGAATGCCGGAAATCATGATAACAGCATTTACAACCGCTGGTGGAGCGAAAAACACCATGGTGTTAAGGAAACCATCTCTTTAAAAGGCGATACATCATTTAAATACAGCATTGATAAAAATCCTGATCTGGCAAAAAACCTGAAAGGACATTTGTTATTGATGCATGGTGACGTAGATAACAATGTGCACCCGGCAAACTCGATCCGGGTAGCCAATGCGTTAATGAAAGCAGGTAAACGGTTCGATTTCCTGATTATTCCGGGGCAGCGCCATGGTTTTGGTGATATGACAGAATATGCTTTCTGGAAACTGGCTGATCATTTCAACAAATATTTAATTGGTGATTTTTCTGAACCGAGCGATGTTGATCTGGTAGAAATGGACCGGGATATTGAGCAGAACGGAAAGTGATGATTAACCACAGATGAAAAAGATGATCACAGATCGGGATTATTATCTGCGTTAGGATTCTTTGTTGAAAAAATAATACTAAAACCGTGGTTCGTGTCCTCACGAACCACTTATAAATTATTTAATGTTTTAGGGAATTGGTATCGTTTCCGCGATGGTTCGTGTCTTCACCAACCATTTTATTTTCCATCAATTTTGATTTCAGGGAAAGCAGGCTCCGGTGGTTCTTCGGTTATTTCAGTCCTGCTATTGCCCATAGTCCCGATCGAATCTTTTTAAATACAATTTTATTCTAAATCGGGAGCTATCTGGCGCTATCAGGTTTATATAAATGGGGTTTGTGCTCCCGATAAAACCGTTCAGTATCAATTTTTTTTTCACTCCGCCGTGGTTCGTGTCTTCACGAACCGTTCTGGCCACTTAGCCCCGGTTGAAGTGATACCCTGCAGCAACGAGGCACGAGGCACCGAAGCGTATAAGCGTAAAACGGGAAGAAATTAACTGTTTTGCATTGGCTGCGCGCTCCAAACTCAATATTACTAAAACCTGACTTTTGTAGCGTATGGTCCGTTAACTTTCGATCATCTTTACTCTCTTTAAATAAAAAAAGCCTCCCGATTGATCAAATCAGAAGGCTTTTTTTTATTTAAGGTAATCCTTTTATTTGATCTTATTGGTAAAGGTAATTTAAAGCGATAACATCATTAGCATTGAAAGTACGGTTGCCGCCGTTTGAACAGGCCAGCATGAATGATGCTGCATCTGGATTGGCAGGTGTTCCTGGTATTCTTACTGCGCCAACGTTTGATGCGCCCTCATTGCCGGCACCACTAGAACCACAGCTAAAGGCACGGTTCATGTAATCGGTATGACGGAAACCAATGCAATGGCCAACCTCATGCTGAATTACAGAAGCCAGATATAATAAATTAGGGTTTGAACCATAGGCCGCTGAATTGGTGTTCATTCTGATCTGATTAAATGGCTGGCCTGATGAAGTAGGGAAACCGGCAGAGCCTAAGGTAATAAAACCACCGCTCGGACCTTCGTTAAAACCTACAACATTAATGTTTCCGGTTGTACCTGCACTGGCTCTTTGGAAAGTGATGCGTAAACCCAGCGAGTTGTATCTCGAAATCATGGTGTTCACCGCGTCGCTATATACCTGAGGCAGGTTGGTTACCGATACCGTAATTACACGTGGCAACGATTTTACAATGTTTGTGGTTCTGTACTGTTCTGTTTCAGCGATATTTAGATTTGCCCCGGTAGAAGGCTCAGCTAAATTGTCGTCGGTTAAAAGAATATCTCCCTCTACCAGATATCCTTCATCTGTTTTACGGATATTGTCAGTACTGAAACCGAGTGATTTGATCTGTGATAATTTGCTTGCAGAAATTTCGCTCTTATTTTCTACGGCATTTTCTGTATTATTACTCTTACAAGAGTATAGGTTTGTGAGTAGAATGCAGGCGGCTGCAATCGATAAAAAGTTGGTTGTTTTCATCTTAGTTAGAATAAAATTAGTTTAGGTTGAATAAGTTAGTTAATAATATTTGTGGATTACCTTATAAATCCTAATTTAGGGAAGATATATCATGTAACCAAAATTTTATAATAAAATATTTTTTGAAAGTCATTACTGTATTTTTAGTTTTATGTTATTGTCTGTCTGTTTTTAGTTTAAACGCACAGATACAACCTGGTGGAATAGATAAAAAAAATGAAAAATATATTTCAAAAACGGGTAGTGTTACAAAATTAAGTGATGGTCAGTCTATTTTGGTAAGATTTAAACAGGTGTTAACAGCTGAAGAAATTCAGCGGTTAAAGCCCCAAAAAATGCTCTCTGGTGACCATTTTATCGTCGAAAAATCGAGTGTTTCTAACTTTTCCAACAGTATCATTGATCAGGAACAAGCTAATGGGCTCTGGAAAGTTAGTGACAGACTGATGAAAGTGCTCAATAAAAGCAGTAAAAGGAATGATTCTATCCTGGTTCGGTTAGCCTTTAAAAATGTAAATCCGCTACCAGTGGCGCTGGCAGGTTTAAAAATAAAATCAATCGATAACATCAATCACATCTGTACAGCCTACCTCTCGCCAAAAGATTTAATGTTTTTGCTGGAGCTTGGCGATCTCTTATATGCAGATGTTTTGCCTGTAGCTAAGGAGGAGGTTGTAATCAACGGTCTCGACCTTACCCTTAACCAGATCTCTAACGCCCGAAGCCTTTATCCTGGTATCGATGGTGTTGGTATAAATGTGTCCTTTAAAGAAGGAATGTATGATGCTGCTGATCTTGACTTAATCGGGAAAATCGTTGTGGGGGCCACTATTGGTAAAACGCCAACTACCCATGCTACCATTATGGCTACCCTTGCTTTAGGGAATGGTAATTCCTTTATCCGTGGACTGGGTGCAGCACCAAAGGCCAGACTGGCCTATTCTGATTTCGCAAATTTAATGCCCGATCTGGCTACCGATTTAAACAGGCTTCGGGTTAATGTTCAAAATCATTCTTATGGGACTGATATCGATAACGATTATGGAATGGAGGCTGCGGCATACGATAAACAGATTTTTGAAACCGATACCTTGATTCATGTTTTCTCGGCTGGAAATAAAGGTACCGCCACACCATCTGCAGGGTTTTATCAGGGTATAGCAGCCCGGGCCAATTTAACGGGCAATTTTAAACAGGCGAAAAATCTATTGGTGATAGGAGGGATTAATAGAGAAAATATGGCTGAAAACCTGAGCAGCAAGGGGCCTGCTTACGATGGACGTGTAAAACCTGAATTGGTTGCCCTGGGCGAAGACGGAACATCGGGGGCTGCAGCCATTACCAGTGGATCTGTTGCATTGGTAGAACAGTTTTATCAGCAGAAATATAAAAAAGCGGCATCTGCTTCGCTCATCAGGGCAACCTTAATCAATTCTGCTGATGATTTAGGTACTGCACAGGTCGATTTTGTGTATGGTTACGGAAAATTAAACGTGAGCCAGTCTTTAAAAACCTTAGACGAAAACAGGGCATCACTGTATGAGGTAGCCAAAAACCAGGATTTACTGATCCCCTTAACTATTCCCGTTAATGTGGAGGAAGTAAAGCTGACTATTGCCTGGAATGATCCTCCTGCTATTGTAAATGCTGCACAAAGCCTGGTTAATGGATTGGATTTAAGCCTGGAAACACCTGCAGGGAATTTGATGCTTCCCTGGGTATTAAGCAGCTTTCCTCATTTAGATTCCCTTTCAAAACCCGCGGTGCGTAAGGCCGATCTTCTCAATAACGTTCAACAGGTTACGCTCAATCAACCATCTGCTGGTACTTATACTATTCATGTTAAAGGAGATCGGATTAAACAGGGCAATAATCAACCTTTCGCATTGGCTTATCGTTACACATTCAAAAATGATTTTTCCTTTGTTAGTCCTGTGAAAAACGAATATTTTTTTGCTAATGAAGATAACTATATCCGATGGGAAAATACATATACGGGTAAAACAGGAAACCTGTCTGTTAGCTATGACGAAGGTAATACCTGGAAATCTATTGCCGCCGGTGTTGATTTAAGTAAAGGTTTTCACCATTGGGTTCCACCAAACCTGTTTGTTAAAGCCATGGTAAAAATGGAAGTCGAAGGTAAGGTCATACTGAGTCAGTCGTTTGTTATTTCCCGTCCGAGGGTGTTGAACGTTGGCTATGCCTGTAAAGATGGCCTGGTACTCAGCTGGAACCCACAGCCCGGAGCAAAGGACTATACATTGTATAATATTACTGATAATATCCTTTCACCTGTTTTAACGCTTGCTGATACCATAGTTAAGCTTGATGCCGGCAAAATCAATAGTAATTACTTTGCCGTGGCGGCAAATGGTGTGGGTTTTACGGGTTTAAAAAGTTATACCATCGATTATACCCAGCAGGGCATTGCCTGTTACGTGAGAAATTTGTTTGCTTCGTTAACCGATGATAAACGGGTAAAAATTGAACTGAGTGTGGGTACCACTTTGGATATAAAGAACATCATCTGGGAAAAACAGACCGGCCCAAATACTTTTAGTGTTTTGCAGCAAACCAGGCCCGTTTCAAATCAGCTGGATTATACGGTTTTTGATGATAAGCCAAAAACCGGAATCCAGTTTTACCGTGTTACGTTCGAAACGGCCAGCGGTCAGGTACAGAGCGATCTCGTATCGGTAGTGTACCTGAAAGAAAATGAATTTTCATTTTTTCCTAATCCGGTAACCGATTATTTAACAATTCTGAGCGGTTCATTTGAAGATTACAGCCTGTCTATCTTTAACATGTTAGGTCAGAAAGTTTTTGAAGAAAAAGCCACCAGTTCGAATAAATTTGCACTTAATGCTTTATCAACAGGGGTATATGTGGGTGTGATCAATAAAAATGGGCAACAACTGAAAAAATTTAAGCTGATTAAGAAGTAATTAATATAAAACTTGTTTTCGGTCAAACCGTAATAATCCGCATGTAACAACTTAAGAAGTGCCACGCTAAGCCGCTAGCCAATAGGGGTAAAATATTAGTCGACATGGGTGCTGATATTTTTTACTACATTAGCGATAAACCAGATCAACTTTCTTAATGACTCTCCAAATCAAATCAGTAATAATTGTAGTCCTTTCCTGCTTCCTTGCCATCAATGGCTATTCGCAGCTACCTCAAACTGCTCAAAGTATAATATCGGCTTCAAAAAATATAATTAAAACTTATAATAAGGACACACCGAAAGCTAATAATGTAGTTAAGGTGGTGTATTTTTATGGAAAAGGCCAAAAGCTATCCGCTAATTGGGAAGAGCGCTTAAACCGCGTATTGAGCGCGGTGAGTGATTTTTACAGAGACGAGTTCCAGCGGTATGGAATAAAATCCGATGGCGTAAACTTTGAGAAATCAGGGAATAAATATATGCTCACTGCAGTTGAAGGAGATTTCGATTCAAAAAGCTATAATGTCAATTCCGCTTATCAGCTGCAAGCGGAAATATCGAACAAAGCAGGTGACAAAATTGATTTTTACAAAGATCATGTGCTGATCATAACCGGGTTATATTATAGGAAAGATAGTACAACCTATGTTTTTGACTCGCCTTATATGGGAATTGGTTCATCAGTTAACGGAGTAAGCTTTGCCGCCGATTGCTCACTGCTCGATCCAACGTTACTAACGGATAAGGTGAACCGGATTAAGTACGCTGAACCAGGCAGGGCCGACAGGGAGTGCAGTATAGCGGAGTTTAACAGCTGGTATATAGGGGGGATTGCTCACGAAATGGGACACATGTTTGGCCTGCATCACGATTTTGGTAATCCATCCGAATTGAAGCCGTCATCAATATCCTTAATGGGAGAGTATGGAAGCCGCCATTTTAAGGGAAGCGTTTGGGGCGATACCCAGACTTCTTATATTTCAGCCGCCGGAATACTGCAGCTGCTCAGTCACCCCGTATTTACCGGATATGCTAAATACAGTAAGACTGATACACAACTGTCATTAAATCACATTTCTTGCAACTATACTGATAATGGCATCCTATTGAAAGCCGGTATTGCCGGTAATTTAACACCTTATGCCCTTTCAGTGCTGATTAGTCCTTTGAATGAAACAGAATATTTCAATGAAAGTACTATTTACCCCGTTAACAGTACTGGATCGATCGCTGTACCATTAAAAAAATGGAAAGAAGGGAACTACCGGATGTATTTAATCTTTATGCTTCCTAATGGGATGGTATATCCTTTTTACAAACTTTTTATGGTGGGGCGTAACCATGCAGAGGTGATGGAAATTCCAACAGGAAAGGCATTAGAAGTCAAAGAACTATATAGCCGTTTATCCGTAATGCAGAAGACCGGGGAAATAAATAAAAAGCTTAGCATCCTTGAAAGTGTGATTAATCCCATCCCGCCTGTCGATCCTGCAACGTATACAGGTGATAGTCTTTACCTTTCAGACGCGAAGTGGGAGCTTGCCAGCGTGGGTTGGGAAAAACCTGCACGTAATTATTTTACTACCGAGTCGGAATATGTTTTTTTTCTTGCTAACCGGGGTCAGATTTATGAAAAGGGATTATTTGCGCATTCGCCGTCTGTTTATTTGTTCCTGTTAAATAAAAAATGGACAAGGTTTTCCGCTATTGTAGGTTTGAGAGATTATGCCCACCAGCAAGGGTCGGCAAGATTTACCATTATCGGCGATGGTAAAGAACTTTACCGATCGCCGGCGTTAAGAGTTGGAGAGCAGAACCGGATAGATATCAGTATTGAGAATATAAATAAAATCGAGCTTCGCGCCGAAGGAACAGGAGGGCATAACCACAATTCATGGGCCATCTGGCTTAATCCACTACTTAACCGGTAAGCGGTTATTGCTGGTTCACCAAACGGATCGGGGATCATCATCACTTTTGAAACCGATCAAAAGTAGATGATTGCTATTGCTTTCATTTAATTCAGACCTGTTTTTGCATGGAATACTTATCAGAATGAAACCATTCCGGAACGGATGGACGGACAGCTACCAAATTCTCCTCTGCCGGATCAGCAAAAAATCAGGTTCATTTTACCGAATGGTACAACAAACAAAAAGCGTCACGATGTTCAACCGTGACGCTCTCTGAAAAAAAGTCATTTAATAATTGCCTCCCGAGGGAGAATTAATTAAAAGTAGAACTGAACACCCAATCTTGGTGCAAAAGTATCAGCGTTTAAGCCAAATGTATTGGTTTTAGCTTTAGCACCGGTTCCTTCAGCTTTAACAGTATAATTGTCGTAGCTTAAACCTCTAACTGAAAGTTCAATACCGATTTTTTTGGTTGGGAAGAAAGCAAAACCTGGAGCAAGTTCTACGCCGATATTGGTGGTAGTACCTAATTTAACCGCGTTATCACCATTGGCATCAGTTGCTTTTAACTCACCAAAAGCCAAAGGCACCGATAATTGTCCGAAGAATTTAAACTGGTCTGATAAACCTACATAATAACGTCCGAAAGGGGCAACTTTAAAAGCGCCAGTCTGTGTTCTGTTGCTTACTTTTTTATCGTATTCGTAACCAACACCTGTACCGATCGCAAAGTTGTTGCCCACAAAATAGCCAACACTAGGTACTATGCTGAAGTTGAAATCTGCTTTCGGAGCGCCATCAACTTTTGTAGAATTTACACCTACATTACCACCTAACATAAAATTTCCTTTTTCAGTTTGTGCCTGTGCACCATAAACTAAACCAGCTACTGCTACTAAAGATAATAATAATTTTTTCATCTTTTTATGATTTATTTGTTATAAAAATATAGTCAATTTTACTATTTTAATTTCTGACTATATTTGCCTAAAAGTCAACACTTATGCCAAAAAGCTTTGTTAAAGTCATCAAAAAATCAGTTTTTGGGTAACTTGTTAGCTTACAAACAGATGTAAATTCAGTGTTAATTCAATATTATTTTCGTGTGACGAAAAATCAATCGATTGATTAATTTTTTAGGTGTGACAAATTGACAATCTGACTTTTTTTGTAGAAATGTCAGATATTGAGGTGGCAGAAATGGCAGGTTTTAAAGTAACTTGTAAGGTTTAGTTAAACCTTACAAGCCGATAAGGTTATCTATTTTCTTTTGGATAATGGAAATGGTTTTTTCATCACTTAAATTCCCATCCTCATCAAATTTATTTTGAGCCTGGGCAATCAAAACTTCTGGCTGCAAAACCGGATTCATATTTAAAAAAGTAAAAACAGGTAAAAATGCAGCTTGCATCCTAACTGTGCCCCACATGCCCTGCGTTGCACCCATCAGGGCAACCGGTTTATGCATCAATGGTGAGTCCTTTCCACGGCTGGCCCAATCAATTGCATTTTTTAATCCCCCGGGAATGGAATAATTATATTCAGGAGAAACAATAATAAAGGCATCTGCGGTAGCCAGGGCATCCCTGAATTTTACCACACTTGCTGGTCTTTCTTCCACCTGAGGTAGATCATGATCCTCATTATAAACTGGAAGGTCATCAAAACCAACGATTTCAAATTCAATATCTTTCGGTATTAAACTGCCTGCAACTTTAAGTAACATGGCATTGTAAGAGCCTTTCCTTAAGCTTCCACATAAGCCAACAATTTTTTTGTTTTTTTCCATGGTTATAAAACCAGCACTCGATCAAAATGTTTGGTTTTGCAAAGCAACCCATACCCTTAAAAAATATAATCGCTAATTTTGGCAGATAAGCTACCCGCTATGACTGAAAATACATCTACTACTGCCATCATCGAAAAAACCGTTTTCCCGATACTTTTTGCCTTAAGTTTTTCGCATCTGTTAAATGATACCATACAGTCGTTAATTCCGGCAATTTATCCCATCATTAAAAACAGCTATCGCTTAAGTTTTTCGCAGATCGGGCTCATTACCTTAACCTTTCAATTAGCCGCATCACTGTTACAGCCTTTTGTGGGTTTATACACCGATAAAAAACCTCAGCCATATTCACTGGCGATAGGCATGGGGTTTACCCTGCTTGGTTTGATTTCGCTTTCGCTATCCGGCCATTTTTACACCATATTAATTTCCGTTTCTTTTATCGGCATCGGTTCATCGGTATTTCATCCCGAAGCCTCAAGGATGGCACATGCTGCATCTGGAGGGAAAAGGGGACTGGCACAATCGGTTTTTCAGTTGGGCGGTAATGCAGGCAGTGCTTTGGGTCCGCTGTTAGCCGCCTGGATTATTGTGCCTTATGGGCAGATCAGCGTCATCTGGTTTTCGGTTATTGCGCTCTTGGCCATTGTTATTTTAACCTATGTTGGCAATTGGTACAAGGGTTTTATGCTTTCGAGAAGTAAAAAGATCAATATTCAAGCCGTTGTGAATCAATTTTCAAGAGGAAAGGTGATCTTCTCAGTGTGTATTTTACTGTTATTAATCTTTTCGAAATATTTTTATATGGCGAGTTTAACGAATTATTTTACCTTTTACCTGATCGATAAATTTAAGGTTTCCGTACAAACCTCACAGCTTTATTTGTTTGTTTTCCTATTCTCGGTAGCTGCCGGGACGTTACTGGGCGGACCAATAGGAGATAAGATAGGACGAAAATATGTTATCTGGGTATCTATATTGGGTACCGCGCCATTTGCTTTATTGCTTCCGCATGCCAGTTTGTTCTGGATCGGCGTCCTTATCGTTCCCATCGGGATGATTTTAGCTTCGGCTTTTTCTGCCATATTGGTTTATGCACAGGAATTAATCCCCGGGAAGGTAGGTTTGGTTGCAGGTTTGTTTTTTGGCTTTGCCTTTGGTATGGGGGGCATAGGATCGGCCTTATTGGGTAAACTGGCAGATTCTACCAGTATCGAATATGTATTTAATGTTTGTGCCTTTTTACCTTTGATTGGGTTGCTGACTGGCTTTTTGCCGAATATAGAAACGAAGAAAAGATAAAATAATGTGATGACAGGAAGTTTTAACGATCGGAGTACTGCAAAAGATCGTCATTCCCAACCCGATCCGATAGTTATCGAATAGGAATGTTTTGATTATCAGTGTTAAAAAAAAGACACCGACCTTATTATTAGATCGGTGTTTGGTGATAAGAATGAATAGTTTGTATTTTACTTTAAATTTGCATTCAGGATAAAGTAATAAAGTTCAGTAGGAGAGAAATTGACATCGCCGCCTATCTTACCTGTAATTGATTTGAGCTTCCCATTTTCTTCTGGAAAGATGCTTCTGTAGTATTCAATCTGAGCACCGCCAATTGATTTGATCTTCCCGTTTTCTTCGGGGAAAATACTTCTGTAATATTCGATCGTAACATGACCAATTGATTTTATTTTTCCATCTTCCTCAGGGAAGATGCTTCTATAATATTCGATAGGCGTATCTCCGATTGATTTGACTTTCCCATTTTCTTCTGGAAAGATGCTTCTGAAATATTCAATTTTTTGATCACCCACAGATTTAATTTTACCATTTTCCTCGGGAAAAATACTTTTGTAGTATTCAAATTTTTTATCTCCAATGGATTTAATCTTTCCGTTTTCTTCGGGAAAGATGCTTTTGTAGTATTCAAAATTGGTGTTGCCGATTGATTTGATCTTTCCGTTTTCTTCGGGGAAAATGCTTCTGTAATATTTTATTTCTGTATTTGCTTCGGTTTGTGCTTTTAAATTAAATGGATAAGTTAAAAGCAGGGCTAAGCTTAAAACAATTAATTTTAGCCAGGTAAATCTATTTTTCATTTTATTGAATGTTAAAAATGATAATTGAAGGTAAATGTTGGTGTGAAATTTTGTAGGGCGAGCTTTAAGTTATTGGTTTTATCATAGTTGTAAAGCGATTCTTCAGCATAATAATTTTGATGGAAGAATGAGAGCACAGGTACGGAAAACTCTAAAGCTGCATGTTTAGATATGAAATAGCTAAAACCAGGACTAATGCTCGCACCCCATCCTTTTATTTTAGCATCGGTGCGGATCAGGTAACCTTCATCATCAATGCGGTTAAAAGTATTGATCTGTAAGAGCAGGTTGGCCTGCATAAAAAACTTAAAACGATCTTTAACATCGATGTATTTGCGTACAAAGGGAGAAAAACCAAAGCTGAATTCTTTTACGCCGCGCTGTTCTTCGTAATATCCGTATTCACTATTCCATGCGATATAGTTTTCGCCCCTGAGCTTCGAAAGATTTAAGGGGAGTTCCAACCCAATGGCTAAATTATTGGCTAAAAAATAGCCGCCCCTTGGTGTTAAGGTAAAAGTGTTTAAGCTGGGGGATGAGTTGTTTTGTCTGGAGGTTCCAAAACTCAGGCTTCCGCCAATAAAGCCGGAGCCTTTTTCGGTTTGGGCATAGCTGCGCCAACTAATGGCGCATAGCAGTGCCATAATGATTAATTTAGGTTTCATTTTATTTGTGTTTTTGTGTGTAATCAATAATAATCATTATCGAAACAAAAAGCAAGAAAAATGAACTGCTGTGTTAGTTAATTTTTAAACGAAAAATCCCACAGAAATAAGTGCTGTGGGAGTTGTTATTTAATGATTGCCAGTGTGGTACGGCAGATAAGTGGCGAACTCTTCAGGAATCCAGGTTTTATATACTTTAGCCTCTTTTTTTACGCTTTCACTTACAGGTATTTTCCATATTTTAAAAAACGATGATAAATCTGAATTCGTAGCTTTACTGATGGATGTAAACCAAAGATCTATCCGTTCTTTGTTGCTCAATTCGTTTTCGTAATATTTTCTCGGATCCATATCACGGTATATCTTATTGGCTTTGATGATAGACTCCCATCCAAAATGTTCAATAAGCTGGATATACATGCACAAAGCGGTGAAGGGTTCCTTTCCCCATTTTTCAAAGGTAGGCTGGTTTTGAAGATAACTATCAATTTTCTGCTTTACTTCATCTTTACTTTCCATTCCCTCGTGATTGTAGAGGCCCTTTTTTAGTACCTTATCATATACATACATGGTATAAAGGTTGGTGGTTACTTCACCAACTTCATCCATATCAAGCCCCCAAAATTGATGGCGATGGCCGAGCTCATGGAAATGGCCCCAGCTTCCTTTTTCTTTCAGCATTTTTTCATTAAGCATTAATGCGCAACTTTCATCATTGGGGGCCACAATTTTATCCCAGACGGTGAACATATAGCCATAGGCAACCTGATTATCAATGACTATCCTTTCAGGATGTGTTCTGGTACGGCTAATGATGGCTAAATCGGCATCTGCATCCATTATCTGGTCCCATAAATTTAGTAAGGAGTCAGGATTTTCCAAATTTTTAATGCGATAGGTGGGTACGGTAAGTATAATTTTATCCGTCGCTAGTTCTGTCCATGGTGCAGGATTATTTTTAATGCTTGCCCACTCTGTCAGCTTATTTTTTTTCAGTTTGTAATAGGGCGCTTTTACCACACCCTTTGCGATAATGCTGATCGATTTAAATGTAGAACTATCAGGAATTCTGATATACAATAATCCACCATATGGTGAAAAAATGGTTGTGGTATCTTTTTCCAGTTCAAATGATCTGGTTAGGTCAAAACCCGATCTTACAAGCTGATCCAGATGTCTTAAATCATCATTATGAATGCCGATCTGTGCCTTTAAATATTGGCTTTTATATTTTGGGTTGATCACGATCCTCACTTTTTCGCCGGCCGGAACATAAACGCCTGTACTGTGTAACCTGAAATAATTTGGATAAGGATCAGCTAAGCCTTGCGAACCTACCTGTACGGCTATATCAATCAATTCTGTGCTACGTCTGGCGTTTTTGGGTACCTCTCCAGGAAACGACTTACTTTCCGGATAGACAAAATCGCTTGAATTTTCTTTATTGTGAGATTTTTCATAAATATATTTTGAAAATTGATAGCCCGCTTTTTTAGCGGCAGTGGAAATATCCAGTGGTTTGTTTAGTGTTGGTATCGGAAGTGAATCGCTGATGGAAAGTGTCGATTTTATTTTCCTGATCAAAATACTGGTATCTGCATTATTCGAAAAAGCCAGCTCTAATGTAGGCTCTATTCCATAAGCATACTCGGTGGGGCTGGTCTGTTTAGGAGAAGGTTTTGCCAGCTCAGTTAAAATATTCCTTAAATGAAGATAAAATGGTTCTTTTGTTAACGTCAAACTATCTTTGGCATGCTCAGCCGTAAACATGGTGTAGGCATTAAATATTCCTGCCTTACTTAATAAAGCATTTATTTTTATCAGATCATTTAAATATGATTTATTGGGATCTCTGTCTTTGAAAATATATGGATAGGGGGAGCCATAAACCAAACTTCCACCATTAGCGATATATTTTTCAATGACTTTAAGCGCTGCCGTATCCTTCACATCATTGGTTAAAAAGTAAATGTCGGTATTTGGTTGTATTTTACTGCTATCAGCGATGTAAACTTGAGCATTGTTGGCTTTCAATGCATTGATCAATGATGCATCGGCAGTTTTAGTGACGGCTACTTTAAGTTTCTTAGGATGGTTTCTTGCCGATTGGATAATGTTTTTTAACAAATGTTGAACATTTTGATCACCCAATAATTTGCTTTCAAAATACTCGGATGAGCCTATGGCAAAAATCTGTCCTTTACCCAGGCTACTTGTTATGATTACTGTAGCCGAAACTTCTACTTGTGGGGCAAGGTTGTGTGTGGCTATGATCTGAGGTTGTTCATTAGTGCTAAAGAACGCAGAAACAAATTTTCCCGTATCAGGCATAGGTAAGGTATTAATGCCTTTTAAAAGTGCTGATTTTTGAAATTTTTGAGCGAAACTTTGGATGGCAAGACAGGCCAAAATAAGAAGAAGCGTGGTTTTTAGATTCATTTTCAGGCGGTTATATCTGCAATTTTAAGTATCTAAAACTATTGCTGCAACACACTTTATGTTAAAAAACGCTAAATAAATCATATTTTAAGTTCTATAGATAATATTGGTAAAAAAAAAGAGGCTGTTGCATCAATATAGAATGGTCATCCTGAGCTTGTCAAAGGACCTATTTAAATGTCTTGCAAGGCGTTTCGATACTTCGTCAAGCTCAGCACAGGCCAGGCTCAACGTGACAAACCCTATTGAATTGTAATTAATGATACAGTCCCTCAATTGTTTTCTTTGAGTCCTTAAAGTTTAAAACAAAAAATCCCGCCCCAATTTCATTGAGACGGGATTTGACCGGAATGTACTAATCAACGTTTTGATTCAGGAACACAAATTTATGATCGAACATGTCTAATTTAATTTTGCTGTCTTTGTCAACTTTTCCTGCCAGGATTTCTTTCGATAGCTCGTTCAGGATTCTTTTCTGGATGACCCTCTTCAACGGTCTTGCACCAAATTGCGGATCGTAACCCAGTTGTGCCAGCCAATCTAAAGCTTCATCACTGGCATCCATCTCTATACCCATTTCGGCTAAGGTTTGCTGTACCTGTTTAAACTGTAAGCTTACAATATTTCTGATTTCGCTGCGGTTTAATGGGGTAAACATAATCAGCTCATCAATCCTGTTCAAAAACTCCGGACGAATGGTCTGCTTCAATACCTCAAATAGTTCGTTTTTCGTTTTCGCAATAACCTCTTCGCGGTTTTCGTCGCTCAAATCTTTGAAGTTATCCTGAATTAAATGTGCACCAATGTTAGAGGTCATGATGATGATGGTGTTTTTAAAATTCACCGTTCTGCCTTTATTATCGGTTAAACGGCCGTCATCCAATACCTGCAACAGGATGTTAAATACATCCGGATGTGCTTTTTCAATCTCATCGAGCAATACTACTGAGTAAGGTTTGCGTCTAACGGCTTCGGTTAACTGTCCGCCTTCATCATAACCCACATATCCCGGAGGCGCTCCGATTAATCGCGACACGGCATGACGCTCCTGGTACTCACTCATATCAATACGGGTAAGTGCATTTTCATCGTTGAATAAAAATTCAGCCAGGGCTTTGGCAAGTTCTGTTTTACCCACACCGGTAGTACCTAAAAAGATGAAAGAACCAATAGGTTTACGTTTATCCTGCAAACCGGCACGCGAACGTCGGATGGCATCAGAAATGGCTTCAATGGCTTCATCCTGACCTGCTACGCGCTGGTGTAGTTCTTCTTCCAGGTGCAACAGCTTTTCGCGCTCGCTGGCAATCAGTTTGGTAACCGGTATACCGGTCCAGCGGCCAACTACACCTGCAATATCATCTGCCGTAACCTCTTCTTTGAGCATGCGGCTATCGGTTTGCTGGCTTTCTAAATCGGCTTTAAGTTTTTCAACCTTGTCCTGGGCTTCCTTTATCTTACCGTAACGGATTTCGGCAACCTTGCCATAATCTCCGGCACGTTCTGCCTGTTCGGCCTCTAATTTGTAATGCTCAATCTGCTCCAATTCATTATTCACTGCATCTACCAGGTCTTTTTCGCCTTGCCATTTCGCTTTAAATTCATCACGCTCTGCAGACAGGTTAGCAATTTCTGCTGAAAGATCTGCAACTTTTCTATCGTCTTTTTCGCGTTTAATCGCTTCGCGTTCAATTTCCAATCGCATAATTTCACGGTCTAGCGCATCTACATGTTCAGGTACACTATCCATTTCCATGCGTAGTTTAGAAGCAGCTTCGTCCATTAAATCGATGGCTTTATCCGGTAAGAAACGATCAGAAATATAGCGCTGGCTCATTTCTACGGCTGCAATAATCGCTTCATCTTTAATCCTTACTTTATGGTGGGTTTCGTAACGTTCTTTTAACCCACGGAGGATCGAAATGGCATCCTGGGTATCTGGTTCCTCAACCATTACCTTTTGGAAACGGCGTTCCAAAGCTTTGTCTTTTTCTAAATATTTCTGATATTCATCTAAAGTAGTTGCACCAATAGCGCGGAGTTCTCCACGGGCAAGGGCAGGTTTTAAGATATTTGCCGCATCCATTGCACCCTCACCGCCACCGGCACCCACCAAAGTATGGATCTCGTCGATAAAAAGGATAATATCGCCATCACTCTGGGTAACCTCCTTAACCACGGCCTTTAAACGTTCCTCAAATTCTCCCTTATATTTAGCGCCTGCAATTAATGCACCCATATCAAGTGAATAAACCACTTTACTTTTTAGGTTTTCTGGCACATCGCCTTTTATAATCCTAAAGGCAATACCCTCTGCAATGGCGGTTTTACCAACACCAGGTTCACCAATCAGTATCGGGTTGTTTTTGGTTCTGCGCGATAAAATCTGGATCACACGGCGGATTTCCTCATCGCGACCGATTACCGGATCCAGCTTCCCACTTTCCGCATATTCATTTAAATTGCGTGCATATTTACTTAAGGCCTGATAAGTGGCTTCCGCATTTTGATCGGTTACCCGGTTATCGCCACGTAACGCTACAATGGCTTTTTTAAGGTCTTTCTCGTTAACGCCTTGTTCCTTTAACAACTTAGCGGTGCTATCATTAACAGATAAGACACCTAGTAACAGATGTTCTACAGATACAAATTCATCCTTAAACTCTTTTAAAAATGTTTGCGCCTTTTGTAAAACGCTATTGGCATTAGATGATAGATATACATTGCTTCCGCTCACTTTCGGGAACCTGGCAATCTCTGCATCCAGATTTTGATTTAATACATTTAGGTTAACGTTTAATTTCTTTAAAACATAAGAAACCACGTTTTCATCAACAGTAAGCAGACCTTTAAGCAGGTGCGCCGTTTCAATAGCCTGTTGCTGGTTGCCCTGGGCTATTTCAGAAGCCTGTTGAACTGCTTCCTGGGCTTTTATGGTAAAATTGTTGAAGTTCATATCCCTTTTAAATCAAAACAAATGCCATGTTAATTTTGATTTTCAAATCGGAAATTTTGTCGTGAAGTTGTTGTTTTAAATGAATAAATGACTGATTTTTAATAGCTTATACTGAAAATTTGTCTTGTTTTAGCTTACTGTCATCCTGAACGTAGTGAAGTATCTTTAAAAGATGGGTTTATATTGAGAATCTTTGACTGTTAACTAATTTGGGCGTTCCCAATCCCGTTAAATACGGGAGAGAGTCGGGCTCAGGGCTCCGCTTCGCTCCGGTACCGATGAAGGATCGGTACTGAACCCTTACAATCCCCAACGCGGTATTTATCGCAGTAAAATGTGGCAGGTTGAGCATGGTGATATAAAACGCCTGATCATCGCTTTACAAACCTGATAAAACGGAAAGCCCGGAGCGTAGCGAGGACTTGAAGGGATAGCTGGATTGCCGTAACCGAAACGAACAGGAACCTACTTTTTTAAATATTGAAGATATAATTCTTTTGTATGGTGCTTCGACTGGCTACCATTGACAGACTCCCTAAAAAAAGTCGTCATTGCGAGGAGGAACGACGAAGCAATCTTTAACGCTAATGATCCTTGTTATAAAGATTGCTTCCCCGTAAAATCGGGGCAGGCTGTCGGCTGAAAAAGCCTTCTCGCAACGATTCTCGAAGAGCCTTATTTCCATTAAAGACTAGTGTTCCTCATACTGATTTTATACCATAAATTATTCCTCAGCATGGAATATGGAGAAAAAAATAGATTAGCGCAAAAAAAATCCGTTTCACCTCTCCAGGCAAAACGGGATAAAACCTAAAACAAAATCCGTTTCATTTGACAAAACGTTACAACTTGTGTGTTGTTAAAATAATAGACAGGAATTTCTGTTTAAGGTTTAATGTCTGATGAATAATTTTTATTTAATTTAAGGCATGTTATAAAAAAGAAATGGATACTACTACTGGTTAATTTATTGTTGTTAACCGGAGGAGCGTAACAGAAAGTGTATAAATGGTGGTTGCAAGATGTGATTATTTTTTTTGTCAGGCTTTCGTTAATGCTGCGCAGTTTTATCTAAGTTTGTTCAATAATAAATTATTAAGGATAGAAAATGTCGGTAAGGGGTAACCAGTTTAAGGCCAATACATTCAGGGATAAAGGTGCAGAAAGTGCACCCGGCAGATCATCATTGGGCAGGCAGCCAAAGCGAAAAATGGATTTTTTGCCAAGCTTCGATCTGGCAGATGGCCGTGCAGTTAAAATTATAGGACTGTTTTTCGTCATATTATCATTATATTTTTTAATTGCTTTTACTTCCTATCTGTTTACCTGGCAGGATGACCAGAGTTATGTAATTGATGCAAATGGGGGATGGAGCAATCTTTTTAAAACATCCGAAGAACTGAAAGAGGCGGGTGTTTCCATTCCGGTGGTTCAAAACTGGCTGGGTAAATTCGGCGCGCTGTTATCGCACCAGTTTATTTACGAATGGTTTGGGATTGCATCTTTCCTGTTCGTTCTGGCCTTTTTTATTATCGGCTACCGTTTATTATTCAAGGTAAAAATTCTTTCTATCTCTAAAACATTAGGGTATAGCTTTTTCTTTTTGTTGTTTATTTCATTGACCTTAGGTTTTGCACATGGTTTCTGGTCAGAATCGCCACATTATCTGGAAGGTGAATTTGGCTACTGGAGCAATAAACTATTAAGTGCCCAGATTGGCGCTGCCGGTGTTGCCGGATTAATCGCTTTTGCCGGATTAACCATTTTAATCATTGCCTATAATATCGATTTTAAGTTTCCGGAGGGTAAAGCAAAGGAAGTTTACCTGGATAATGAAACGCCTGATTATGTAAACGACATCAGGGAGCAGGTGGTAAAAAACAAAACCTATGAAGAGCCTGCCGCACCTATTGAATTTCCGGTACGTGATAAGCCGGTAAGTAACGAACGTAAGCAACAGAATGTTGTATTACAGCCAAGCCGTTTTGAAGAAAAAGAGGAAGAGGAAACGGTAGCACCGGTAGTGCTCTCTCCATTGGCGACAAATTTGCCATTGGCTACTGCTGCGGCCGCTTCATTGCCTTTAACGGTAGAGCCAGCGGTTGAAGTAGAAAAGGAACCTGCCTTTACGATCGAAAAAACTGAAGAAGAAAAAAAATCGGAAGACCTGGTTGAACAGTTTGGCAATTATGACGAAAAACTGGATTTATCGGGTTATAAATACCCTACAGTTGATCTGTTGGAAAATTACGGCACCAATAAAATTTCGGTAAATGCGGAGGAACTAGAGGCCAATAAAAATAAAATTGTAGAAACGCTTAATCATTATAATATCGAAATTGATAAGATTAAGGCAACCATTGGTCCGACAGTTACCCTGTACGAAATTATTCCGGCCCCGGGCGTGAGGATTTCTAAAATTAAAAACCTTGAAGATGATATTGCACTTTCTTTAGCGGCCCTCGGCATCCGGATCATTGCGCCAATGCCGGGCAAAGGTACTATTGGTATCGAGGTACCAAACCAGCATCCTGAAATGGTACCGATGCGCAGTATTTTAAATACCGAAAAATGGGCGCAAAATACCATGGATTTGCCCATTGCTTTAGGTAAAACCATTAGTAATGAGGTTTTTATTGCTGATTTAGCTAAAATGCCCCACTTATTGGTGGCAGGGGCAACCGGTCAGGGTAAATCGGTAGGGATCAACTCCATTCTGGTTTCACTGCTGTTTAAAAAACACCCGGCACAGCTTAAATTCGTACTGGTTGACCCTAAAAAAGTAGAGTTGACCCTGTTTAATAGGATTGAAAGGCACTTCCTGGCTAAGTTGCCCGGAGAGGCTGACGCCATCATCACCGATACCAAAAAGGTAGTGAATACGCTAAATTCGCTTTGTATAGAGATGGATCAGCGTTATGACCTGTTGAAAGATGCACAGGTGAGGAATTTAAAGGAGTACAACGATAAGTTTGTTAAACGCAAGCTTAACCCGAATCTTGGTCACCGCTTTTTGCCTTTCATCGTGTTGGTGGTAGATGAGTTTGCCGATTTAATGATGACTGCCGGTAAGGAAGTTGAGGCGCCGATTGCCCGTTTGGCCCAACTGGCCCGTGCCATCGGGATCCACCTGGTACTGGCTACCCAAAGACCGTCGGTAAATATTATTACCGGTACCATTAAAGCCAACTTCCCGGCCAGGCTGGCTTTTAGGGTATTATCAAAGATCGATTCGCGGACCATTTTGGATAGTGGTGGTGCCGATCAGTTAATTGGGCGTGGTGATATGCTTTTATCTACAGGCAGCGACTTAATCAGGCTACAGTGTGCTTTCGTTGATACACCTGAGGTAGACCGCATATCTGAATATATCGGGAATCAACGCGGTTATGCAGATGCTTACCAGCTGCCAGAATATATAGATGAAGCAGGAGAGGGAAGCAAAGCTGATTTTGATCCCAACGAGCGCGATAAGTTTTTTGAAGATGCAGCCAGGCTGATCGTGATGCATCAGCAGGGCTCAACCTCGTTAATTCAGCGCAAACTAAAATTAGGTTACAATCGCGCTGGCCGTATTATTGACCAGCTGGAGGCTGCCGGAATTGTGGGGCCATTTGAAGGAAGTAAAGCACGTGAAGTTTTATATCCTGACGAATACTCTTTGGAACAGTTCTTGAATAGTATGGATGACAAAGACTAGATTAAACCAATAGCAATAAATCTACTCTAACGTTTCAAAGGAAAAATTTAAAAAAGAAAAGATGAAGAAATTAATTTCGGCATTAATGGTTGTAGTTGCTTTTACAACTTCAACTTATGCTCAAACTGATGCGAAAGCTAAAGCCATTTTAGCAGAAGTGAGTAAAAAATACAAATCGTATAATGTAGTGAAAACAGACTTCACCTTCACGCTGGATAATCCGAAAGCGAAGGTTAAAGAAACCCAGCAAGGTACTTTGTACGTTAAAGCCAATTCTAACAAGTATAAAGTAGCCATGACTAACCAGGAATTGTTTAGTGATGGTAAAAGCCAGTGGACTTACCTTAAAAAAGATAAAGAAGTACAGGTAAGCAATGTAGATAACAGTGGTGATGCGATTAATCCAGCCAAGATTTTCACGGTTTACGAAAAAGGATTTAAATACGTGTATACAGGAGAACAAAAAGCAGGCGCTAAAACTTATCAGATGATTGATTTAACTCCTGTAGATGCTAAAAAATCGATTTTTAAAGTACGTTTAAGTATTGATAAAGCCGCTAAGCAAATTGCAAATGTGGTGTTGTTTGATAAAAACGGAAACAAATACACTTATAATGTGAAAACATTTTCGCCTAACGTAAATGTACCGGAAACTACGTTCGCTTTTGATGCCAAAAAATATCCTGGTGTTGAAGTGGTAGATTTAAGATAATCGTTATTGCCGCCCGGGCGGCGTGAAACCTGAAAGGTTCAGTTGGAAACAGCTGAACCTTTTTTGTTTACGGAACTTCAATTGGAATTGATATTTGTATCTATTAGCTAGTTATTGATGTACTTTGATTAAATTATGTTAGTAAGGTGTCTTTTTTTTTAAAAGCAATCGCATTGGTGCTTGGTTTGCAGCAGTCCCGCCATTCGCTATAGGCCCGATGAAGAACCGGCCGCTGCCGCTGCTGTCGGGTTTAAGTGGCCTGGTTCTTTTAAGATATAACGTTTTCTAGCCAACATTTATAAAATAGAGATTCTTAGCATGAGGTTAGCTCACTTCAAAAAGATAGGCAAGAGCGAAATTTGTTCCCGATGTTTATCTTTCGTGTTGGCAAATTTAGATCAGTGATTATTTAGTAAGAAATCGTCATCTCCGTAGCGCCTGCCCGTACAGGCGGGGAGAGATCTTTTTTGAACGTAGTTTCGGCATTATGTTAGCTCGCTTTAATAACCACACAGGTTTTACCGAAGGACGCTGTCAATCCCAAGAGCCGGAGAAATCAAAAAAACAGTTGCAGTTCAGGCAAATTAGCACTTACAAACCTGAAACGCAGTGGTTTTGTGTTCATCAGAAATGATTCGAAGCTTTTGAAAGAATTGAACACAAACCCCGCAGGGCTCAATCAGACCAAAAAGGACGCAAACACAACTGATTAAACGAAGTGCCGCTGTTTTTTTGATGCGTATGAGATTGTGCAAAAGGCTCATTGCTGGATTGACAAAGCGCTTTGGGTACTTTGGCGCGTCAAAATGCGCAGCATTCTTGAACACCACTAAAAACAATATTAACTGTGAAAAACTGCCATGCCACCGCGGCATAGAGCGGAAGAAAAATATCATAATTAATTGTGTTCACACGGTAGCTTAAAATGGGAACCACGGAGTGCTCAGCGAAGCTAATCTCAATACGATAGAACGGCAAATAAGTAATTCCTTACCAAATCATTAAGATGCCCAGTCAAGCTGAGCATGGCGACATTGCCAAATTTAATTCTTTTGCCAGCTCTAAATCTGTTATTTTGGTATAGCCTCATCTTTCCTGCTGCTAAGACCCTGAAATAATTACCTTCGGATTTTTACGATTTATGAGTACTACTTACAAGCATGAATTTTACGCTGTATTTTTTATTCCTTATTTAATTACGGGAACGATTGCATAGATATATATGATTTATCATACATAATTGTATTTTAGTTGTTAATTTCATGCTCAGTATTAACCAAATATAATTCTACAGACATGAAAAAAAAATCAGGTATTCTCCTACTCGGGATGGCTATTGCATTGTTCGGATGCAAGAAAGACAATACAACAGCGGCTGATCTTGCAGATGGTCAGTCTTCCGTACAGCCAAACAAAATGGAACTTGCTACAGCGGCAGTAAGTGCTACAGTAAGCACAGAAGCTGCTTTAAAAACGGCCATAGCAAATGCGCAGCCGGGTGACGTGATTACGGTAAGCGGTACCATTTACTTAACCAGCACCCTTCAGTTGCTTAAAAGTGGTACATCAAGTTCTAAAATCAATTTTACCGGTGGTATACTGGATTGTTCAGGTATTTCTGGTGCCAACTGGGGGGTAAAAGTAAATGGAAGCTATTGGAATATCACCAATATGACCATTAGAAATGCACCAGACTGCGGGATCGTTTTCCAGACAGGCGGTTACAACTACGTGAATAAGGTTATTACACATGGAAATAAGGATTCCGGGTTACAGATCTACAACGGGGGCCACCACAACAGCATCAATAATTCCACTTCGTACGACAATTATGACGTAGCCAACGGAGGTGAAAACGCTGATGGTTATGCCTGTAAGTTATCTGCAGGCGCTGGTAACCAGTTTAATTCCTGCAATGCCTACCACAATTCTGATGACGGATGGGATTTGTACGGACAACCTTATACCGTTGTCATCAATAATTGTACGGCCACCAATAATGGTTACAGTACAAACGGTGATGGAAATGGCTTTAAGCTGGGCAGCGCAGGCCAAAATGTTGCACATACTGTGACCAATTGTACCGCCAGCAATAACAAGGGAAGCGGTTACGACGGTAACGGAAACATGGGGCATATTACTACCACAGGCAGCGGTGGCTCTGGTAATGTAAAAGGTCTTTTTAACCGAATTTACTAAAATTGCTCTCCCCGTAAAAAGGTTCAGCTGGAAAACAGCTGAACCTTTTTTGTTTTATTGAAGTTAGATTTTTAGGTATAGCGTAGGGTATATATCGCCTTATTTTGAAAAGCAATTGCAGCAATTCTTAGGTTGTTGCAGTCCCGCCATTCGCTATAGGCCCAATGAAAAATCGGGCGCTGCCGCTGCTGTCGGGTTTAAGTGGCTTGGTCGTGTTAAGAAACAATGGTTTTTAGCCAACACTTAAAATCGAAATTCTTCGGGATGTGTTAGCGTATTTCAGTAAAAATAGGTAGGAGAGAAAATGGTTCCCGATATTTATCTTTCGTATGGAAATATTTATACTAGTGATTATTTTTTTAGCACAGATTCTTATAGGGATCGTCATTCCCAACTTGATCCGATTGCTATCGGATGGGAATCGTAATGCAAGTGCTTTAAGATTCCCGCATTCGCGAGAATGACGACCGCACTAATGGATTCTGTCAACAATGGTATATCTATTAAAAAAAACCACTACGCTTAGGTTTGGCAGTACTATTTGTTCTTTCCTACAACTGTTTTTTTGATTTCTCTGGCTCCTCGGATTGACTGCGTTCTTCGGTTAGCGTAGTGCTTTTATTTAAGGAAGCTAGCAAAACGCCTAAAATTGTTACTAAAAAGAGCTTTTCACGAAAGATATTCGTACAGGTTTTTATTAGCCAAACCAGAGGATTTGGATCAAAGGCTTACAATGAATCATCTCGACCATAGCCGAAAACCCTAAGGCTCTGCGAAGCAAAATCTTTTAACATAGTTCAAAGATTTCTCCATTTCGCTTCGCTTCAGTCGAAATGACGACGATTTTTTAAATCTGTCAATGAAAGGGCATAAGTAAAGCAGATGCAAGACTTTCGCAACCGATTGATCCATAGCCCTGATTTTCTAATTGTTTTAGAAATGAACATTACCCCTACATTTTTTTCCTCCCGTATTTATGAATGCTGCGCAGATTTATCTAAGTTTGTTTCCAATGTCATTGCCACTAACAAACCATACTTTAGAGAAATTAGAAGCCCTGCTTTTGGCCATGGGTTATAAGGTGCGTTATGAGAAAGGGAACTTTAAAACAGGTTCCTGTCTGCTCGAACATAATAAGGTTGTTGTAGTCAATAAGTTCTCCAATCTGGAAGGCAAAATTGCTGCGTTAGTTACATTGGTAAAACAGACCAATGCCGAGGAAAACCTGCTGGACGAGAAGCGACGCCAGTTTTATCAATCTTTACAACAAACCGAATTATTTTAATGAAGATACAAAGCAGGGATTACTTATTTAGAAAGGAAAGTTTAAGCAGATGAAAGTTACTTTTTTAGGTACCGGTACATCACAAGGCGTTCCTGTAATTGCTTGTAATTGTGAGGTTTGTAGATCTGCTGATAAAAGAGATAACCGTTTAAGGACTTCTATATTGGTGGAAACGGCTGATAAAACCATTGTAGTAGATAGTGGACCGGATTTCCGTTATCAGCTTTTGCGCGAGAAGGTAAAAGACCTGGATGCGGTTTTATTCACCCACGAACATAAAGACCATATTGCGGGTTTAGATGATATCAGGCCCTTTAATTATCTGCTCCATAAGGTAATTGATGTTTATGCTACCGAAAGGGTACAAACTGCTTTAAAAAGGGAATTTTACTACATTTTTGCCGAAACCAAATACCATGGCTTGCCGCAGATTAACCTGCATACGGTAACCAATGGCGAAGATTTTAAAATTGGCGATAGCACCATTACACCTTTCGAAGTGATGCACCATTTATTGCCCATTACAGGTTACCGGATCGGTGATTTTACCTACATTACCGATGCAAAAACCATCTCAGCACAGAGTTTTGAAAAAATAAAGGGATCAAAAATATTGGTATTAAATGCATTGCAGAAAGAACCTCATATTTCTCATTTTACCTTGGGCGAAGCCATTGCCTTTGCCGAAAGGGTAGGTGCCGAAACCACTTATTTAACGCATATCAGCCATAATTTAGGCTTACATGCAGAGGTAGAAAAAGATTTACCATCCAACATCAGGCTGGCTTATGATGGGCTGTCTTTGAATGTTAAATCATAAAGCTAGTGGTCAATTGTTTTATTAAAAAACAAAACTGCCACAGTAGCTACTCATTGATATTTCCATTCTGTCATCTGAAATAAAAGCCATCCAGGTGTGAAATGTTCTTCCTTTATAAAAAGCAGGAATTTCCAGGCTTTCTCTTTCTTTAAATCGCCTGGCGCCGCTTGTTTCGAAGATAGCCGTTTTGTTGTCCACATCATAGACCATCAGCATTGCCTGATCATATTTTCTGGTGTGATTGCCTTTTGAATTATCGATCCAGCTGAAGTGTACACCCGCATCGTCATGTTCCAGCTGAACCTCCTCCGCACCGCTGAGGTTTCCAAAGGTTAAACGCACAGCCGCATAGTCGATTTCACCGGCGGCATTTTGGGCATTCAGCATGTTATAGGATTTCGCAACATTATGGGCAGTAATCATCCGTTTTTTCGACTCCAGGTTAAAACCAATCCGGATAAAAGCAACAATAGGGCTTAAGAAGGTCTGCATCATGGTAAAACGGGATCTGCAGGCCTTTTGATCAGCACTACCGGTTTTGTTTTTAATCGATTTTCTGCGTTTACTCCTGATCACCCATTTACCATTCAGGTAATAACCGGTTACGGCGCCCACCGTCCCGGTGAAGCCGCCGTTAATTCCGTTTTCTATTTTTCCCATGATTGTATTAATTTATGTAATGCAAAATAGCAAACGGCTGATTAATAAACAAATAAGTTATATTTACTTTTGATTTTCATCGGTTTTTATACGGGTATAATTGTCATAAGTCCGACGAAAGCCCGGCTTAAGTGCGGAGAAAGTCCGTTGAAAAAGTTAGCTATGTCCTATACTGGAATAAGTTTACCATTTGCCGATACGGGAATAAGTTTCAGATGTCAAAAATTTGATCTCTTTAATTTAGTTCAAAAAATATTTTATGAATGTTGCAGCGCACTAGGGTTAATTTATATATTTGCAAACTTCAAACCCAGGTGGGCAACCCCGATAAATATCGGGATGGTAGACGCCTTCGGGAATGATCAAATAGTAATACCCAGGTGGCGAAATTGGTAGACGCACCATCTTGAGGGGGTGGCGCTGGCAACGGCGTGGCAGTTCGAATCTGCTTCTGGGTACAAAGAGTTTGGGTTTTACCAAACTCTTTTGTTTTTACAGGAGTTGGGAATGGCGGGGTAGTTCGGTCCGATAAATATATGGAAGACATATACAGACTTAATTATGTTTTATTAGTTATTGCAGTTGTTTGATTATCATTTAGTTAAATTCAAAAGCATATCATGCTCGCTATTTTTAAATTGTTGTTCAATATGACATTAAAAGCCCAATAAGGTTTTACAGCAATTTTAACAGAATTTTATATGTAACGTATTGATAATCATTCTTTAAATCCATGTGCTTTAGCCATATGGACAATTGTTCGGAATGTAATAGCTCCCACTCGTTTATGCCTGTAGCAATAATCAAGGAGTTCCAAGCACTTATATTCATCATAATTCTCGTCCAAGACGGATAATTGAAGGAAATAACGCTTTCCCAGATCAGCATTGAACGAATTTGCAATAGCAAGGGCGACTCTATACCAATCGTCATAAGATGTAGTGATGGATAGCTTTCTGGTCTGAAGGTATTTGAGCAGCCTTGCAAAAAGCCTCTTATTGTATGCCGCGTTAAATTTTGGCTCTTTGGTGTCCTCAAAGATCGGATTGGCTTTAATAGCGCTATTCTTAGACGATATAGTTTGTTCAACCGGCAATACCTCAAATTCCCGGAATTGATCATTTATCTTCAGTGCACTATCGTAGGAAACATAGCATAGTCTGCATAGGTCGCTGCCGGTCTTATCGATGTCTAGGTAATGTTTTGTTTTGAAATACTCCAGGATCTGGTCAAATGCGGCCTTATGTTCACTCGGTGCAATTCGTATGGCGAGAAGGGCTTTTAGTCCCTTTCCGGATGGAGAAACCCAGACAGCAATAACATGCTCATCATCTATCAGTGTTCTTTTTACTGAATCAATATCACCGTCGATATGGTCGATGTCGATTACTATCAGTTCGCTGTACCTTTTTAATTTGTCCTTTTTGTGGGGACCATCAAATGTACCCGAAAAGGTGATCGCGGGAAGTGTTCTTTTTGCCAATTTGTAGCTTTCGGTATTTCCTTGAGCGATAAATGACCGGCATTTCTGGATCTCAGCGCTATATTTACCGTTCCTGATCAATTCAAGTTCCTCTAGTAACGAAACCTCTGTATTGGACATCGCGAAAGTATTTTCGTATTTAGATATTATTATATCGCCGAGGTTCATCATTTATAATTATTTTACAAAAATGATAAATATATATATAACTTAGAGAATTAAGAAAGGGGAGTAGTGAGAGTGTGTATTTTATGTCACTCATGTAAGCTGGCTATTATAGGGCAAGCACTATAATATAGGTATTTGATACCGAAAAATGACTTGCGATCTCAGTTTAACCCGCAATTATCTAATGATAGAATATTTGTATATTTTAACCACTACTCTCAACCCTTTCTTTAATGAAATCTTTCGATGAGTATTTTAGCGAGGACAATATCATCAAGATGGTGGTCAAGTTCCGTATGGCCACTGCAAAGAAAAGACATAAGATCCATCTTATCCGTGATATCAGTTATCATGAAAAGACCAATCTTATTGGGAATGAGCGGTTCATGTGCCCAACAGATCTTTCTGCCATTCTGCCCCCAAGAAAAAAATGGATACGGCCACACAGGTATCAGCGGAGCAAGCTGAAATCTTCTCATGAGGTCACGATGGCTTCAATTCTCAGGAAGGTTAAGCAAACAGAAACATTTTTAGCCTCGGGGCTGCTAGTCAGGGCACCTAAATGGTACCGGAACCTTCGATTTTTTGTTGAAAAGGTTAGGCATGACGCCCTTTTTAGTGAAGATATTGTGCTCAATAAGCCTGATATTGTCCCCATAGAAAAGATTAAGCGTTCTCCAAAAGGGGAATGCAGGCCAATCGCCATGTATGGTTACCGGGATAAGATTATCATCGGACTCTGTTCAAAGTATTTTACGGATCTCTTTGATCCTGTTTTTCAAGAACCAGATTGCTCCTATGCGTTCAGATCAGGGCTTTTTACCAAGGTAAAGACCCATCACGATGCTGTCGATCATATCTTAAAGTTCCGTACCGTAAACAGAAAAGAATTGTGGTCTGCTGAATGCGATATCAAAAAATTCTTTGATTGCGTAAATCATGAACTGCTGATATCAATTTTTGACCGATATGTGCTGGAATTTGAACACCAAGGCATTTTTGTCGATAAGCGGTCAAGGTGTATATTCTATGCTTATCTGAATTCCTATGCATTTAATTTCGATGTATACTCACTCAATGGAACGTCCTATTTCGATCTGTTCCAGATTAAAAATGGCTTTTTCAAATGGGAGAAGGATTCACTGGTCGACCGGTTTTATCCCGGCGGAATAGATAACCTTAGGTTAGGGGTACCACAGGGTGGAGCACTTTCCTGCTTCATCTCGAACCTTTTTCTCCATGAAGTTGACATGGAGGTGTATAAAGCGGGATCGGATTCGGTATATGTGAGATATTGTGATGACATGGTTATCCTGCATAAGGACAAATCCGGGTGCCAAGAAGCACTCGACCGCTATAGCATTGCGATCGGTCATAAGATGCTGTTGATCCATGATCCGCAGGAGGTCAGTTATTCAACCGAGTATTGGGGTGAAAAGGCAACCAAGTCGAAAAAACCTTATTTATGGTCTACCGTTAGCTCCGGTGGAATTCCATGGCTTGCCTTTGTTGGATATCAGATCCGGTATGATGGCTGCATAAGGGTAAGAAAAAGCTCGATTGATAAGGAAAAGGAAAAGCAGAAAAAAGAAACCGATAGGGTGTTGAACGCTATTGACTTCAGGAATCCTGAAGATTTAAATCTGAATTCCCGGAAATCACTCGCTGCACTCGAGTTTGCACTTAATCACAGGTTGATTTCTATGTCGGCCGGCCGGATAAAATTGCATAATTACGGGACTGCAGATCCGACCATGTGCTGGACAAATGGTTTCAGGGCGGTTAGCAATAACCATTCTACCCGAAACCAGTTCAGGGGACTGGATAAAACCAGGGCTAATCAGCTGAAGCGTTTCAGGAAACAGTTGATGTTACTTGATAAGGTTTCGGAAGATGTTGATGATGTGGATATACTGCCCTACTATGGAAAGCCCTACAGCTATTATTGTTTTCTTGAACATGATATTGTCAAATAAGGCTCTATAAATATAACTTTAAAATCAATTTACATTTCAAAGAATCTTCAACTTTTACTTAGTAAGTAATTCAAGCCCTCACATCCGCAAGGGCTTAAATTTATTTTACTATCCATCTATCATTCAAAACTCCCTTTCCCAACTACATAACTATAAATCACTACATACTCGATCCCGTTCTTTTGAAAATGTTCTATAGGAATATCACCTTTTTCAAAGTAGACTGACTGACTTTCTATCGGAATGCCGCAAAGGATGGTATTGGGTTCCACATGATGATAAACCACATCATTTCTACTATTTGCAATAGCCATCAATGCGGATAAACTTTTGCTTGATCCTTTTTGGTGATACTTTGGATGGTGCGGGTGTTGATTGGCCGATACCCAGGCGCCGGGTACCATCGGTTTATAAAATTTGCCTAAAGGAATATCAAACCGGCGTGGCAAAAAACAAGAAGCTATGGTACCGCTGGGGTTGAGGGTTCCGGTTTCGATAAAGAAATGGGTAATCTTGATCCAATGCCGGGTAAGCTGATACACATATTCCCTAACGGCATTTTGCCCATCTTCTAAAAATTCTGCCCAACCGCTGTAACGTGGCAAAGTCATCGTGATTTCTGAAACATGCCCATCAATGTGATGTAGAGTAGCCTTTACCGTGCAAATAGCAGGTAATACATTCATGTTGTTGGTTACAGCTGCAACCTGAGCAGGGAGCTGTATGTTTTGTTTTTTACTTTTGGTAGTTCGCATAACCGTAAATAAAGTATCCTGGTCGCTGCGAACTACCAAATAACTCTTCACAGAGAGATTGAAAATGTGGGGCTACCACTCGACCAGGAATATTGTTAAAGAAATTTAATTGAATTTTAACCCTGTGTTTAAGTGAATGATGATATTAATTAGTAATTCGCATAGGCAATTTAGAAATAAAATCACAAATCTCAAAGAAAATATTAATTATTCTGGTTGCAGCGGCTATATTTTAGTTATTTTTATAGCTGGTTTGACTTTTTATCACTGCAGGAACTCTAAGTGCTATTTACCTCCCGTTTTAGATGATCCACAACAGCGATCAGTGCAACATCAAAGTGTGGTTTGGAAACATCTATACCGATAAAGAATTTTGTAGTGGCAATCAATTCGTTATTTTTTACCTTTTGTAAAGGTTACCTAATTTTGCCCCATCGATCCTAGTCCTTAATAATGGGGAATACCCTAATTGTTAGCTGGTGAATATGGGAAAAAACGATAGCGGATGGCATCATTTCTTAGCTATAAAAACCTTGACGACATATTAATGTGCCGCTAACGTGTGAGGTAATCTCATTTATAATGTAAGCAAAGTAGATATTTCTTATTCTTAAATAAAATATAAAAACAAAGCTACAGGACGGCCGATTTTTCCGGAATACCAATAACATCCCTGTAAATCACCATATATCCGGTTCCGTTCTTTTAAAAAACAAATGATTTTACCATAGGTCAAGACGGATTACCTTTTGCCAGACTACCTTTGGTAAAGCAAAATAAAAAAACACCATAATAACCATTAAATCACCAACTAAAAACTAAAAACCATGAGTACACTAAAATTAAAAGACGGAACAGAGATTTTTTACAAAGACCAGGGGCAGGGCCCAACCTTGATGTTCCACCACGGCTGGCCTTTATCATCAGATGATTGGGACGCACAGGTTATTTTCTTTTTACAGAAAGGCTATCGCGTAATTACGCACGATAGGAGAGGCCACGGCCGTTCCAGCCAGGATATTTATGGCCATACGATTGAACAATATGCGGCCGATGCGGCCGAGCTGGTAGAGTTTCTGGATTTGAAAGATGTGGTTCACATCGGCCATTCTACGGGTGGTGGCGAAGTGATTCGTTATGTTCATAAATACGCCAATGGCAGAGCAAAAAAAGCAGTATTGATTAGTGCTGTTCCACCGGTTATGGTTCAGAGTGAAAGCAATCCGGATGGTGTACCCATGTCTGTTTTTGATGGTATCAGAGAACAAACATTGAACAACAGGCAACAGTTTTATATCGATTTAACCATTCCGTTCTACGGCTATAACCGGGAGGGCGCAGTTATAAAAGAAGGTGTGCAAAGAAACTGGTGGAGGCAGGGCATGATGGGCGGAATTGTTGCGCATTATGATGGCATCAAGGCGTTTTCTGAAACTGATTTCAATGAAGATCTGAAAGCTGTTGATATTCCGGTCCTGGTGCTTCATGGTGAAGATGACCAGATTGTTCCTTACCAAAATGCTGCGTTAAAATCTGCCAAACTGTTGAAAAATGGAAAGATGATTACTTATCCTGGTTTCCCCCATGGTATGCCTACAACCGAAGCGCCAACCATTAATAAAGATATTTTAGCGTTTATTCAGTCTTAGTGAGTAAAGTTTTGGAGTGTGATTAATGGTTTCCACTCCAAATCATGCAATTTAAATATTCAAAATACGCCTGCAGATCGGTATGAGAAGGGCTGTATCATAGTTAAAATTGTCAATCCTGAAGGATAATTTATTGGATAAAAATCAATAACAATGACAGCTAATTTAGCAAATTGAAAGGCCAAGAGGCATCGTCATTGCGAGTAGGCTTTTTCAGCCGACAGCTAGCCCCGACTTTTCCGGGAAGCAATCTTGCAACGATCGCTACTAGCGTGCGCATTAAGATTGCTTAGTTTCTCGCAATGACGATTTTTCTATTGGAGTCTTTCAATGGTAGGGGTAATTTATTTAATAAAACTCAATATAAATGACAGTAGATTTGATAGAAATAAATCTCCTTGAGATCGTCATGATAAGAAGGCTTTTTCAGCCGACGAAGTCTGCCTGCTGCAGGCAGGCAATATTTATAGCAAGAGGGGCATTCGCAAGAAAGATTGCTTCGTCGTTCCTCCTCGCAGTGACGACTTTTTTACGGGCTGTGTCTATAGCAGCTTTTCGAAAAACAATGTTTTTAAATGCTTCAAAGGCGTTTTGATACTTTTACATGCTCAGTACAGGCTGAGCTCAACTTGACAAATTAGAGGTGAAATTTCAAATTTTATAGCGCCTCGTTTATTTTTTTAACAATTTAACTGTTCATCAATTCAGCACACAGGGATTGGAAGTAATTTTTTTAAAATTTTCAAAAACCAAATGCTTAAGATTCCGTTTCTTCGACATGGAAACTTTTAAGAGGCTACTTTCAATTATTTTAGACGTATTTTTCATTTGTCTGGTCGTTAGCGCCATTCTCGGCATGACCTTAGCTAAGCTGGCTTAATTTTTCATCTGATTTTTACAAACCATTACGTTATTTAATTTGCATGGAAAGTTTAGATTCATTTGAAAGGTTGCTGGCCATATTTTTTGCCACCATTTTGTTGCTTGGTTTCATTATCGGCACAGCCCTTTATCTACTGGTATAAACCCTGGCTTTTCAGGAGTTAATCCATTGGCTCTATTTCAGGCTGTCGAATTCGATGAACTCATATTCCGGCGAGCTCTCCAGTAATTGCCGGAGGATAGCACCATGACCGTTCCCGAATATGACCAGAATCCGGTCTTTTGGACTTTCGGTAATTTCCTGAAGGTTTCTAAAAATCCGCAGGTTCCGGCTGTACCAGTTTATTGCCAGGGCATCTGCACCTCTTTTATCATCTAACTTAAAATCACCCACAAGGTAAGCACCATGCCCAAGCTGGTGATAGCGCTTCGAGTTTGTATGTTTGAAGTATGCTAAAAGGGAAGTTTTAGCGCGTAAACTGTCTTCAGCTTTATACCATTGCTCATACATTTTGGAGTAAGGGTCTTCACTTTTATAGTCATAATCTTTAAACAAAGCTTTAAAATACTCCGGATCGATTTTGCTCAATGCAGAAACCATTGAGTTATCATCAATTGAATAAATGGTATCCAGCTTCAGTTCAGTTGCCAGCCGCATACCAAGCTGGTAGCGTTCATCCCGCTCCAGCCTGTAGGCTCCGTTTTTGTATGCTTTTAATTTCTCTGCCGCTTTCCATTCAGGAAAAGCCTCAATTGCAATTTTTGTAGGCCTGAATTTTTTGATATAGCTTACCAGATCAGTAAGTTCTTTTTGCCTGGATGCTGAAAGTACATCCACTTGATCACCGTTTGCGGTTATATGGGCATCTAATCCGGGATAGTGAAAATGAAAAGTCCCGACAAATAACACTTTTGTGCTTTGTTGAGGGAAATATGATTTTGTTGAAGATAAATTTTGATTGTGCTGTGCAAAAACGGATGAAATACCAATCAGCGATGGAATAATTATGGCTGCCAACCGGCTAAAAATTGTTTTTTTCATATTGTTGTAATGGATTTGTGTATAAGACAGGTATGCGTTATAAACGTTGCATTATCAATACATCATCCGGATATAAACCTTTTGCGTTTGGTGTAAATTTAAATAACCACTCACTACCGCCGCAAAGGATATCTGGAAAAACCATTTTACTTAACAGCGGTCAGCGCTTGCTCTAATGTATTTTATGCGTCTTGATTTTATAACATCTTCCAAATAAATTACACCAGCTTTGTTTTTTATGTAAAACTTCAACATGTCTTCAGTATCTTATACCATATTTGTTTATCATGAAGATTCTGATTATTGAAGATGAGCCGGGTTTGCAACAAAGTATTGTGCAATACCTGATGTCTGAAGGCAACCAATGCAGTATGGCTTCAACTTATGCCCAGGCGCTTGAGCGCCTGGGGCTATACGATTATGATTGTATTCTGCTTGATCTTGGTTTGCCGGATGGAGAAGGACTTCAATTATTAAACTATTTAAAAAGACTGAACAGGACAGAGGGCGTAATCATCATTTCGGCGAGAAATTCGATTGATCAAAAAATAGAAGGTTTGCGTTTGGGGGCTGATGATTACCTGACCAAGCCTTTCCATCTTTCTGAACTTAATGCCAGGATACTTGCTGTTGTACGCCGGAAAAGTGCGCATGGAGAACGCCATATCGAGTTTAAAGAAATTCGCATTGATTTAGACGCCAAGGAGGTTCTGGTGAAAGGTAAGTTGGTTTACCTGACCAAAAAAGAGTTTGATCTCCTGCTTTATTTTGTTGCCAATAAAGGAAAAGTAATTTCTAAATCTGCGGCGGTAGAACATATCTGGGGTGATGATTCAGACATGGCAGATAGTTTCGATTTCATTTATACCCATATCAAAAACATCAGAAAAAAATTAACGGATGCCGGGAGTGGCGATTATTTTCAATCTGTATATGGTGTGGGTTATAAATTTATGGAAATATGAAGTTGTTTACCAGGTATAATATCATATTGATTGCGATCAGCCTTTTCGGGTTGCTGTTGATTGGCTCTCTTTTTTACCGGTTGCTGGGTTATTACCTGGATCAGCAGATTGATCATGATCTGGTAGAAGAGATTATGGAAGTAAAAGAATATGCTTCAAAAGGAAATTTTTACCAGCCGCACGAATTTGAGGATCTGGTTGTTCAATACAAAAAAATAAAACAAGCCAATCCTTCCAGCAGCTATGCCGATACCGTTTTTTACAACCCGGTAAAGCATCATACGGAGACCGCAAGATACCTGAAAACAGAACTTGAACTATTGGGCCAGCCCTATCAGATCCTGGTGATCGCCTCAAAAGCTGAACGCCAGGAGCAGATCCAGAACATCTGCTTAATCATTCTCATCCCCGTGATGCTGCTTTTTGCTTTGGTTTTGCTGGTGAACCGGATTTTGCTTAAGAAAATCTGGACGCCATTTGAACAGCTGCTGAAAAATATTACGGCATTCAATATTAATCATGAAGTGCCCTATCAGCCGGTAGAAATGCCTGTTGCCGAATTCAGGCAGCTGAATAAAGTATTGGTGGAGCTTTCGGGTAAAGTTAAATCAGACTATAATGAGATCAAGCTGTTTACTGAAAATGCATCGCATGAGATGATGACACCCCTGGCGGTGATCAATTCCAAGCTTGATAATATGCTCCAGTCAAATGTTTTGGAGAAAGAGCACGGAGAAGCCCTTGTTGAATTGTATAAGGCTACCTCTCGCCTAACGAAGCTTAATCAATCTTTGCTGCTGTTGGTTAAAATTGATAATAATTTGCTCCAGGATAAAGAAAAAATTAACCTGAAGTCGCTTATCGAAGAAAAATACGTTTATTTCCAGGAACTTATCAATGGCCGGAACATACATGTGGAATCTGTTTTAGCCGACGTAAGCATTTATGCAAACCAGCAACTTCTGGAGATATTAATTAACAATTTATTTAGTAATGTTATCCGGCATAATTATGATGGAGGCCAGGTTGAGATCCGTTTAGACCCGGAGAAAATTGTATTTGCCAATACCAGCCATCATCCGGCGCTCGATCCTGAAAAAATATTTGATCGTTTTTATAAAGATCATGCTTCTGAAGGTACAGGCCTGGGGCTTGCCATACTGAAGCAGATCTGCAACCGGCAGCACTTCCTGTTGGATTATACCTATCATCACGACATGCATACTTTTATTATTACCTTTAAACATTGAGTTAATATGGCTATTATCGAACCTATCAATCAGGAAATCGGGGAAATCAATACCGGAAAGAAATACCCGGCCAGCCTGCGCTTTTGGCACTGGGTAAATGTTATTGTGCTTTTCGGGTCACTGTTTACGGTACTCATCAACGCTACGCTTTTTGATCATGCGCAACGCAGTTTTGTCAAAACAGCGCTAATGAATGCCGGCGCACCTGTAAGTGATAAGCAGGCAGGCGCGGTAACACATGGGCTTGAGGACCTGGTTTGGGGCATCCACATCTACTTTGGCTATGCCCTTGCTACGCTTTTTTTATTCAGGTTGATTGCTGAATTTTTTCTGCCTGCTGCCCAGAGAATTTCTCCAAAAATTAAAAAAGCTTACCTGGCTTATTTTATCTTAAAAAAAGAACGGGAGGCAGCAAAGCACGAATTGGTAGTAAAAGGGCTTTATCTGGTTTTTTATGTTTTGTTAGCGATTATGGTGGTCACGGGCTTATTGCTGGCCTTTGAAGATTATACCGGCATTCCCAGAAATGTAAATCACAGCATCAAGGAATTCCATGGCTTCTGCATGTACCTGATCCTTGCCTTTATTTTTCTTCATTTGGCGGGCATTTTTCTGGCAGAACGAAAAGATGGAAAAGGAATTGTTTCAGATATGATCAACGGGGGGTGAGCAACATCACATCATGACAGACATTATTTTTTAAAAAATGAGAAAGTCACATAAAGAAGAACATCTAAAAAGTTCCGCATTTATATCCGACATCGTGATCGGGATGAGTGACGGGCTTACCGTACCATTTGCACTTGCCGCAGGTTTAAGTGCTGCAGTAAGTAGCAATTCGATCATTATTACGGCCGGTATTGCTGAGATCATTGCAGGTTGTATTGCCATGGGGTTGGGCGGCTATCTGTCTGGCAAGACTGAACAGGAACATTATGAGAGCGAGCTGAGGCGGGAATACCTGGAGGTTGAAAAAGTTCCGGAGATGGAAAAGAAAGAGGTTAAAGAAATCTTTGCCGCATACGGACTGGATCATCACGCACAAGATCTTCTGGTGGATCAATTGAGTAAAAACAAAGACCAATGGGTAGACTTTATGATGAAATTTGAGCTTGGCCTTGAAAAACCGGATATCAACAGGGCCAGAAACAGTGCGCTTACCATAGGTTTATCTTACTGTGTGGGCGGCATGTTGCCCCTCTCAGCTTATTTTTTTACGTCAAAACCACAGGATGGACTGCTGTTATCTGCCTTACTCACTACCATTTGTTTGTTCGTATTTGGCTATTTTAAAAGCAGGTTAACCGGCCAGCCAGCAGTGAAGGGTGCCTTCAAAGTTACCGCTATCGGGCTCATTGCGGCAGGTGCCGCCTTTTTGATTGCGAGATGGATTGCATAAGCTTTTTTGCATTTTAAGGTTTATTTTTAACAGATGTTTAACAATTTTCTTTCAGAACTTCAGAATGTCTTCAGACTTGATTTATACTTTTGTTAAAAGATCAACCTTCTGATTTTGTTATTGCGCAAAACAGAAAGTTGAGGACATACTTAAATCAGAAGTTTTTATATGAACAATTTTACAAAGATTTTTCAAGCTGTATTTATTGATCATAAAAGCCTGGCTATCATGCCACTGTTGGATCATCTTATCGTATTGCTGATTTAATTATAAAAGAAGAATGAAATTACTTTTTGTTGCCCTATTGGGGCTGTTTACCATTCCTGCATTATGGATGGAGAACTTTTCGGAAGCACAACAGCAGGCTAAAGCCACGCATAAACAGATTTTAATTAATTTTTCGGGCTCAGACTGGTGCGGTCCATGTATCCGCCTGCGCAAAGAAATCCTCGAATCTGAAAGTTTTGAGCAATATGCAGATAAGAACCTGGTTTTGGTAAGGGCAGATTTTCCAAGGCAGAAGAAAAACCAGCTGGCAAAAGAGCAGGTTAAACTTAACGAGGCCTTAGCCGAGGTATACAATAAGGACGGTAAATTTCCATATACCCTTCTTGTTGACGAAGATGGAAAGGTGCTTAAAACGTGGGATGGATTTCCTAACGAAAGTCCTGAAGCATTTGTATCTGAGTTGGATAAGCTAAAAAAATAACCTAAACAAGATGGCTATACCTGTTTCTGTAAACCGGATACTAAAACTCATGGGAAACCGCTTTGAGTTTACGGTGATTGCCGAACATGAGCAGGTGGGAAATGAGGCAATAGATGCAGCCATAAAAGAAGTGCAGCGGATAGAACAGCTGCTTACTACTTACAGCGAACTTAGCCAAACGAGTTTGATAAACAGGCACGCGGGTTTAAAGCCGGTAAAGGTTGACGAAGAAGTGATTAACCTGATCGAGCGTTCAATAAGGATCTCTGAAATTACCGATGGCGCTTTTGACATTACCTATGGTTCTATAGATAAAAGATTGTGGAACTTTGATCAGGGCATGACCAGCCTTCCTGATGAAGAAACTGCGCTCAAATCTGTCGGACTGATTGATTATCGGAATGTGATCATCGATAAAAAGCAATCAACTGTACTGTTGAAAAATAAAGGGATGAGGATCGGCTTTGGTGGTATTGGAAAGGGCTATGCAGCCGATAGGGCAAAATTAGTGCTGCAACAACTGGGTATTAGAAGCGGAATTGTAAATGCAGCCGGCGATTTGATAACATGGGGTACGCAAATAGGGGGCCACGCTTGGACAGTTGGCATTGCCGATCCTGAACAAACCGACAGGCCGTTTTCTGCACTAAAAATTAGTGATATGGCGATTGCAACTTCGGGTAGTTATGAAAAATATGTGACCATTAATGGGAAGCGTTACTCGCATACCATTGATCCTAAAACCGGACTTCCGGTAAGCGGGGTGAAAAGTGTCAGCATTATTTGCCCGAGTGCTGAACTGGCCGATGCACTTGCCACACCTGTTGTGGTAATGGGGGTAAAGGTGGGGCTCGAACTCATTAACCAGATTAAACAAGTAGCCTGTATTGTTATTGATGATGATGATCGGGTTTTTACCACAAAAAATATTAATGTGATATAATATGAAACCATCATGTTTTACCAAAACCCGAACGGGAATCAATATTTAAAATCATGATCGCTTCATCACCTTTAAACCGAGCTTGCGAGCTCATTGATACCATAAAAAACATAAACTATCGTCAATAAAATAAATCATAGATAGATGAAAATTTCCAGAATTTTCCTTGCAACGGTTAGCGCTGTTTCACTAATCAGTATGCTCGGTGCCTGCAGTAGCGTAAAGCCTTATCAAAAAAATAAGATTAACGATGCCGATATGACCCTATCGGCCCGAAAGGTGCAGAAATTTGAACAGAGTTTTCAGCTTTACCGCGAAGGTGCATCTGGTGCCAACGGTGGCAAAAGCGGTGGAGGTTGCGGCTGTAATTAATGAATGATCGGAAATGAAAAAAATATATCTCCATGTGCTCTTTATGTATTTCGGTATATTAGGCACTTATGCACAAAGCAGACCGGAACCAGCAAAAGCAGATAGCAGCAAATACCAGTCTCGAAAGCTAAAAGTAGATGAGATTAATCTGGTTTCAGCTTATTATCATCAGGATGGCAATAATTCTGCGGTAACCGGTGGTATTGGTACCGAGAAACTAAGTGATTTTGCGAACACGATTGATCTTCAAATGTCCAAGTTCAACAAAAGAGGCAAAAAAAATACTTTTCTTTTTGAGCTTGGTGTTGACCATTATACCTCGGCTTCTTCAGATAAAATTGATCCGAATACTATTTCTTCCGCTTCTTCTGCAGATACCCGTATTTATCCGTCACTAAACTGGACACATTCCAACGAGGAGACCGGTAATTCATTCGGTTTCACAGGTTCATACTCAACGGAATTTGATTACCAGTCGCTGGGTGCAGCTTTTAATTTAACCCGCCTGTCAAAAGATAAAAATACCCAGTTTGATTTTAAATTGCAGGCATTTTTGGATCAGTGGACAGTAATCCTCCCGATAGAGTTACGAACGGGCAATACTGGCAGGGGGCACGAACAGTACGATACCGCACCAAGAAATTCGTTCAGTACATCTTTTTCCTTGTCTCAGGTTATCAGCCAAAAGTTTCAGGCCGCTTTGATTTTGGAGCCATCTTATCAGAAGGGATTGCTGGCGACTAAATATCAGCGTAATTATTTTACGGATGGTTCGCTCCGTGCCGAAACATTACCCGATAAGCGTTATAAACTTCCCATCGGCTTAAGGATGAACTATTTCCTGGATGATCATTTTGTAATCCGCACTTTTTACCGTTACTATATGGATAACTGGGGCATCAGGGCGCATACAGCTGAACTGGAGATTCCGGTGAAGATCAATTCTTTCTTTTCGATCAGTCCTTTCTACCGTTATAATAACCAGGTGGGTACCAAATATTTTGCACCTTACGGACAGCATGCGCCGTCTGAACAATATTTTACCAGTGATTATGATCTGTCTACACTAACAAGCGACTTTTATGGTGCAGGTATTCGTTTTGCCCCGCCCAAAGGTGTTTTTGGCTGGCAAAGACTTAACATGCTGGAGTTGAGATACGGGCATTATTCGCGATCGACAAGTTTGGTTTCCAATATCTTATCACTAAACCTTAAATTTAAGTAGGATGCTTTCGCAGTGAGAGGCTATCCAGGTATTTAATTCTTCTATTCGGTAAAAAGGGTTTGGTATTATACAAACTCTTTTTACTAAAATTAACTTACATTCTTTAGTAAGCTGAAATATTGTTTGGTTAGGTTTTACCAAACGGTCGTTAACATTGCAAGAGTTTAGTTTTTTTCAGATGTAGATCTTTCAAACTTAATATCCATCCGAAAATGCTTTACTGATGAATTTAAGCAGATCGTTACGGTTTGATTTTTTAAAGATCACATCATTACACTTATTGAATAAAGTAAATTCCTTTAAATGACCGATAAGTTTATCGATCGTTATGTCATCAATTTCAATAGGTTCAAAATGGAGGTTTTGAACGATCAGTGTTTTCTTTTTCCGGTCGGCTTTGGCATCCATTCTGGCAATAAATCTTTCTCCGGCCAAAATCGGTAGAGAGAAATAGCCGAACTTTCGTTTAGGTGCGGGCACAAAACATTCAATCTGATAATCAAAGTCGAAAAAATCTTTTAAACGGGCGCGAAAAACATTCAGGATGTCAAAAGGCGAGAGGATGAAAACTTCGTCTTCTATATTAACATTAACATCGGTATCCGAAAGTATGTATAGCGGTCCTTTCACACCATCTACTATTACCGTTTTAACTTCTCCCGCCTGAAGCATCTTTTCCAGTTCTTTTTTTACCAGGTTGCCTTTTACGCGGCGGGCACGCCAGGCCATTTCTTTTACCGATGAAATGCCCAGTGCACCGAGGGTGCGTTTAATTATGTAACGTGCATAATCTTCGTCAGTAGGTTCTGTTTGGTCGGTATCATGTGGTATTACATCCAAAGGAAGCTGGTAAACTTTTTGAAATGCGCTATTGCGGCTGATCATCAGTTTGCCTTCCAGGTAAAGCCTTTCTAATGCAACCTTTGCCGGGCGCCAATCCCACCAGCCCGAGCTGGCTTCTATACGGTCGTTCTCAAAATCGCCAACCATCACCGCCCCATCCCGCTCAACCTGATCTAGAATTTGTGTCATTAAATCCGATTGCACTTTTGTTAAGGGGCCACCCTGCGTTGCAAATGCTCTTTTTACCGGAAGCGAAAATCGGAAATCGTGCATGGGCAGAAATCCTGCATCGGAAGTGAAATATTCGAAAACATCACCATCATTACATAAGGCTGCAAGCCATTCTGTTTGATAATCCGGAACCCGTGTAAACAGGGCATGATGGTGGGCACGTTCTACAACATAGTTGGTATCTAACTGTACATAACCCAAATGGTCAATTACCCGGTTAACGGCGTCAATACCAGTACCAAACTGCGCTTTTCCGGAGAGTCCTGCTGCGTGTAAAATCATTCTCCGTGCCTGCGATCTGCTAAGTTCAATAGCTTCCATTGTGCTAAGATATTGATCATTTATCAGGCATCAAATATTGCTTAACCCTTTTTCTGTTTGGATAAGTTTGCTATTGCCATCTCGCCATGTATCCTCCATTTAAGCTCCGAAATCAGCGTGGCTGTAAAAATCAATCCTCCTCCTATTAATAAGCGGGAGGTAATGGCTTCACCCAGCATAAAATGTGCGGCAATAGCACCAAAAACCGGTTCGAAAAGATAAATGATCGATACCCTTTCGGCGCTGATGTATTTTTGAGCGATGTTTGATATGGTATACATGTATGCAGTAGAAAATAATGCACAGAATATGATACCGAACCAAAAAGTTTGCGTGTCGGGAATCCAGACCGTGTTGTTTTGTAAGTAGGCCAATAAAAAAGTGAAAAGAGCACAGGTGGCAAACATGGGCACTATGCTGGGTACAATATCACCTTCTTTCGATTTCTTTTCAACCTGAATTAAATATACGGCGAAACAAAAAGCCCCGGTAATGGTATACAAATCGCCGATACCAATACTCAATTTATCAGTAAGCGATATGATGAAAAGGCCAGTAAGCGCTACGCAGGCCGCAATCCATATTTTCAGTGGCGCAGCTTTTCGGTAAATGATCAGTTTGATTACGGGAATGATCACCACGGTGATGCCGGCTACAAAGGAACATTGCGATGCTGAAGTATGTGTAATACCGAGGGTTTGCAGGTAAATGCCCAATACAAGCGATATTGCAAGGCCCGCACCCGTTTTAATCGTGTTTATATTAAGATTCTTTACGTGCTTCCAGAAAATTACGGATAAAACCATAGTGGCTAAAAGGAAACGATAGCATAAAAATAAAAGTGGCTGACCATGGCCAATGGCCAGTTTGGTAACTGAAAAAGAAATGCCCCAGAAAGCGGTGCCCAGGATGAGTAAAATCAGGAAAAGGGTTCTTTTTTCCATTATAATGTCTTTAATTCGTTTGGATGATCCAGTTCTTTTTTCATTAACAAATCGGTTTGCTCATCATTACCGAGCCAGAACGCATGTTTTCCAAATGCTTTGAAACCACTTTTTTCGTAAAACCGTAAAGCCCTGTGGTTTTCTTCCCATACTCCAAGCCACACCCATTTTGCCCCTTGTTCGCAGGCTATATCAATAGCCTTTTGATAAAGGGCCTGGGCTACTTTTTTGCCATGGAATGCTTGTTGTACGTAAATCCGTTCAATTTCAATGGCATCTTCTATTTTTTCGTTTTGTGCTTCACCAGAATTGATTTTCAAATAGGCCACAACATTATCATCTACCATCGCAAAATAAAACTGCGAATCCCTGTTATTCAGTTCCGTTTTCAATTTCTCCTCCGAAAAACTTTTTTCCAGATAATCTTTCATATCGTCTTCCGTATTTACACTGGCAAAAGTTTCATAAAATGTGCTTCTCCCAATTTCCTGAAGTTTAGGGATGTCGTTTGTGGTCACCTTTTCAATGCTGATTTTCATGTTACGAATGTAATGAGTTGTTAAATGATTTAAAATGTTATTATTTCATTTATTAATGCATATTTTGCATTAATGGATCTCCAAAGAATCAAATATTTTTTAGCCCTTGCAGAGCAGCTTCATTATTGGAAAACTGCAGAGAAGGTTAACATTACGCAGTCAGCACTCAGCCGCCAGATCCAATCGCTCGAAAATGAATTGGGCCTGCAGCTGTTTGAGCGTAATAAGCGTAATGTGAAACTTACGCCGGCAGGCAAATTCCTGAAAGAAAAGTGGGAAATCGAATTAAATGAACTGGAATATATCCATCAATTTGCTAAGCAGCTCCACTTAGGCGAGCGTGGAACCATTACCATTGCACATCCCGATTCCATATCGGCTTCGCTCATGCCTGATATGCTGGCTAAGATCACGCAAGTACTTCCCCGGCTTCAGATCAAGTTGGTACAGGTTTTATTTGAAAATCAACTGGATTTTTTAAAAAACTATAAGATTGACCTGGCCATCACTAGAGATATCAACAGCGAACCGGGGATAAGGGCTAAAAAACTGTATTCCGATCACCTTGCATTGGTGGTTCCGGTAGAACATCCTTTTAACGTGTTCGGAGACCTTTCTACCGAAAGCCTGAAAAAGCAAAAATTTATACTGCCCACCAAAGATGAGGGAAGCAGTTATGGCGAGATCATCCAGGCATTATTTAAATTTTACGATTTTGTTCCGGATGTGTTTTTACACTCTGAATTTGGTTCTGCCATCATCGCATTAGTGAGAAAGGGCCTGGGCATAGCCATTTTACCCGATTCCTATATGCACCATCAAAGTCCGGGTTTGCGCTTTATCCCACTACCATTTAAAACAGATTTATGGATTAATTGGCGTTCCGATGATCACAATCCTGTACTGGCCAATATTTTGAAACTTGTTTTTGAGGAATAAAAGATAATTCCATCTTAGTGCCCAGTATAAAGATCCGACCCGAACTTAATCGATATTAAACAAAAAAAGTGTTTTTAACTGACCCTTATCATATCGATCCGTCGTGCTGATCCGATTGCTGTCGGATTTATTTTATTAGTCGTTTTCTATTGTTTTAAAAGCCTTGGTGGTCATCATTTTTTTAGGCTGGAAAGACCCTGAAATGAATTACCTTCGGTGAGCTCGCTTAAGGCTCGGTTTACGTCGTAGCGCTGCTGGCCAGGGTGACGACGCTTTAAGGAACAGGCAAATATTATGTTTGATATTATTTTCCCTTCGTTAAGTTAAATAGGTCTCTACTTAGATTCAGCTTTATGATTCCAGTTATTAATCAAAAAAATATTTTACTGCAGTATATAATTTACATTTTATAGGCAAAAAAAGCATCCAGTTTAAATAACTTTGTTTTTTATTGAAAAATCGGTGAATCGATTTGTTTAAACCAAATAATTAAAATGCTTTTACTTATTCTCAACATTATTTTCTGTATCTCCTTTTTGGGTTTTGCCTATGTAAACCTTAATGATAACGACGCTTTTTTATGGGTGTCTATTTATTTAAGTGCTGCAATATGCTGTGGATTGGCTGCTGCCGGTAAGTATTATCCGTTTGCTTACCTGTTTTTAACCGCTTTTTATTTAATTTATGCGGTTATTCTTTTCTTTGCGAAAGATGGCGTGCGCGACTGGATCACCAAGTACAGGCGTGAGAGCCTGGTGCAGAGCATGCAGGCTACCAAACCTTATATCGAGCAAACAAGGGAATTTTTTGGCCTGTTGATTATTGCAGGAGCGCTGCTGATCAACTATTTTGTTTCTGCAGGTATTACCGCCTAATAGCTTTTTTTGACATTTATTTATGAGAAATGAGCATATGAAGGCCGTGAATGAGATTATAGGAGCTGTTGTTAAAAATAACATCAGTGTAGAAGCCGAAAAGTGGCTGGAGGAATTTTCACAAGCTAAAGACCAAGCTACACTGTTGGCCAAGGTATTTGTGATGCTGCCCCGCAAAACGGGTAAATTACCGGTTGCTATTTCTGATGAGCAGCAAGCAGTGCTGAATGCGGCAGGTTTTGGGTATATCAACAGCTGGACAATAGACAGGCTCGCCCGGGTGTGGCTATTGGCAGGTTTGGATCCGGGAGATAAAGAACTTTTATTTTCATCCATTAACCGCTTATTTTTGTCGGCAGAAGTAAACGAAGCTGTGGCTTTATATTCGGCTCTTCCGTTTTTACCCCATCCCGAAATCTGGGCGAAACGCTGTGCTGAAGGGATCAGGAGCAATATTGGTTCTGTACTCGAAGCCATTATGGAAAATAATCCTTATCCGGCAGCAAACCTGGATGAAGCCGCATGGAACCAGCTGGTGCTGAAAGCTTTTTTTACCGAGAAGAATATTAAACTGATAGTGGGGTTAGATCAACGCGCCAATCTGCAGCTTGCTTTAACGCTGGTAGATTACGCTCAGGAACGCTGGGCTGCGGGTAGGGAAGTACATCCACAGTTGTGGCGCCTGGTGGGTAGATTTATCAATCCTGAAATTTTTGAGACCCTTAAAACGGGTTTGCAGCATTATAACCAGATGGAACAACGCGCCATTGCGCTGGCCATTTCGCAGTCTGATTACCAACCGGCAAAAGATTATATCAATACTTTTCCTGAACTTAAATTGGCCCTGGCCGATGGAAGCTTAAACTGGAATTCATTTTAACCTATAAAAAATCTAAGATAAAGATATGTGTTGTAGCAGTTCAATAGAAAGAGATAAAGCCATGATGGGCGAGCCTGAAGCTTTCGATATCAGTGCGGTAAAGGGAATGAAATTCTTCGACCCACATGTGCACATGACTTCGAGAACAACAGACGATTATCAGGCTATGGCCGATGCTGGTGTTGTTGCTTTGATAGAACCCGCATTTTGGTTAGGCCAGCCCCGTACCGGATTGGATAGTTTTAGGGATTACTACAGCAGCCTGATCGGTTGGGAGCGTTTCCGTTCTTCTCAATTTGGCATTAAACATTATTGCACCATTGGTCTTAACTCCAGAGAGGCCAATAACGAGAGCCTGGCCGAACAGGTAATGGAAATCCTGCCTTTGTTTCTTTATAAAGAAGGTGTGGTTGGTGTTGGCGAGATTGGTTTTGATGATCAGACTGCTGCCGAAGAAAAGTATTACCGTTTGCAGCTGGAACTTGCTAAGGAAGCAGGTTTGCCTGTTCAGGTACATACCCCACACCGCGATAAGAAAAAGGGCACCCAGCGCAGCATGGATATTGCTTTGGAGCATGGCCTTGATCCTTATAGCGTGATTATCGATCACAATAATGAAGAAACGGTAAAAGAGGTATTAGACAGAGGTTTTTGGGCAGCTTTTACCATTTATCCTTTTACCAAAATGGGTAACGAGCGTATGGTAGAAATTGTAAAGCAATATGGTTCGGAGCGTATTATGGTCAATTCTGCTGCCGATTGGGGCATTAGCGACTCCCTGGCGGTACCGAAAACTGCCGCCCTGATGAAAATGCGTGGACTAAGCGATCAGGATATTCAATTGGTTACCTACAACAATGCCATAAAGGCTTTTGCACAGAGTGGACAACTTGATGAAAGTGATTTTAACGCACAGATAGACCTTACAGAGAAGTTTGAAGGTAATACCATCTTAAGAGGCGGACAGCAGCCCAGACCAGATAAATCTTCTATCATTATTAGTTAAAGTATTGAAAAAAATAACTGTCTATCTGCGCATGATGCGCCCGGCCAACATCGTTACTTCGGTAGCCGATATTCTGGCAGGGATTGCCATTTCAGGGGTTTTAAGCATTGGCTTTCCTATCCCATGGCTGTCTATTATGTTATTGGCAGCATCAACCGCCTGTTTATATGGCGGAGGGATCGTTTTTAACGATGTTTTTGATGCAGATCTGGATAAAATAGAACGTCCGGAACGGGCTATTCCCAGTGGCATAATCAGTTTACGGGATGCAACCTTATTAGGAGGCCTGCTACTGTTTGCGGGAATTGCTTTTGCGGCTTTAAACAGTCTGACCTCGGGATTATTGGCCCTTCTGGTAGCTGTTTTTGCCTTAGTTTATAATAAATTTGGGAAACACCATTCTTTTTTCGGACCGTTGAATATGGGCCTATGCCGTGGATTTAACCTGTTGTTGGGCCTTAGTGTGGTGCCAGAAATGTTATGGAGCCATTATTATCTGGCTATTGTTCCGGTAATCTATATTTTTTCCATTACCATGACCAGCCGTGGCGAAGTTCATGGAGGCTGTGCTAAAAATTTATATGTAGCAGCCTTTTTGTATGCCATAGTGATTTTCGCAATTGGTTATTTTGCTTTTGTAAACAACAGGCTGGCATGGTCGCTGCTGTTCCTGGTTCCTTTTGCCTTTATGATTTTCAGGCCACTTATAAAAGCCATAAAAGAGCCTGTTGGCAAAAATATCGGTGGCGCAGTAAAAGCCGGCGTCATTTCACTTATTCTGATGGATGCTGCCTGGGCGGTAACCTTTGATGCTTTGATTCTGGCTTTTATCATAGCAGCTTTATTGCCTTTATCCATTTGGCTTTCTAAATTATTTGCCGTTACTTAACCATCAAACACACCTTCGCAATTGTTATGGAACATTTACATCAATCCTTTACTGTACAGTATCATTATAACGTTTTCTTCACCTCTTCGCTTTTTTCGCCTGAAAACGAATTGTTGAACAGTTTTTTGGTTAACTTAAATCCGGCTGCTGCAATAAAGAAAATTTTATTTGTGATTGATAAGGGGGTAGCAGATGCACACCCAGGACTTACTACGCAAATTAAAGCCTATTTTTTACAGTATCATCAAACTCAACTGGTTCAGGATATGCTGGTCATCCCAGGTGGAGAGCAGGTGAAAAATGACACGGGATATTTTGATCAGGTATTAGAAGCCATTAATACATATGGTATAGACAGGCATTCGTTTGTTGCGGCCATTGGTGGCGGGGCAGTACTTGATATGGTGGGTTATGCGGCTACCGTTGCACACCGGGGCATTAAACACATCAGGATTCCGAGTACCGTGCTTTCGCAGAACGATTCGGGTATTGGGGTAAAAAACGGAATCAATTATTTCAATAAAAAGAACTTTCTGGGCACTTTTTCACCACCCGTTGCTGTTTTTAACGATGAAGTATTTTTAAATACTTTATCTGACCGCGATTGGCGTTCAGGTATTGCCGAAGCGGTTAAAGTGGCGCTGATTAAAGATGCCGGATTTTTTGAATGGCTGGAAGCAAACGCCGTTGCACTTGCAAATCGCGATACCACCGCGATGAACTACCAGATCTGGAAATGCGCGAAATTACATATGGAACATATCCGCAGTGCCGATCCATTTGAGAACGGTTCGGCCCGTCCACTGGATTTCGGCCATTGGAGTGCACATAAACTGGAATACCTCACCAATTTTGAAGTGAGACACGGGGAGGCGGTTGCCATGGGCATTGCTTTAGATACTGTATATTCAAATTTATCGGGTAGGATCAGTGCTGAAGACGCACAACGGGTGATTAACCTGATTCAGCAACTTGGTTTTGAACTCACGCACCCGTTGTTGCAGGTTAAGGAAGGCAGCAGTCTGATTTTGGATGGATTGGAAGAATTCCGTGAGCATCTTGGCGGGCAGCTTACCATTACTTTGCTTACCGGACTGGGCAGTGGCGAAGAAGTCCATGAAATTGATGCCGACATTTTAAAACAGGCCGCAGAAATTTTAAATCAACAGACCGCTGGTATTCAACTTTAAGCTATGAAATTAACTTCAGGGCACTTAACCTTCTGTACCAATATTTACGCGGGCGAAAACTGGGCGGCACATTTTGATGTGTTAAAATCTAGTTTCCCAATACTAAAAGCACAATTATCTCCAGATGCACCCATGGGGATCGGTTTACGCCTTTCCAACCTGGCCAGCATCGAACTGTTGGAGGGAAATCATCTTGAAACATTTAAGCAGTGGCTTGCACAGGAAGGTGGTTACGTTTTTACCATGAACGGATTTCCATACGGCGGTTTTCACCATACCAGGGTGAAAGATCAGGTACATGCGCCCGATTGGACAACGGTAGAGCGTGTTGAATATACGCTTCGTTTAGCAGAAATCCTGTCGAGGCTGCTTCCTGATGATATGGAAGGTGGTATTTCAACCTCACCATTAAGTTATAAGCCCTGGTTTAATGATATAGGGGCGAGAAAAAACGCCACATTAAGTGCAACGGCCAATATTATACAAGTGGCGGAAGGTCTACATCGTATTTTTAGCCAGAGGGGCAAGGTTATTCATTTGGATATTGAACCCGAACCGGATGGTTTTCTTGAATCTGGACGGGAATTTATTGAGTGGTACGAAGATATACTTTTACCTGCCGGAAAAGATGAAAGCCTGATCAAAAAACACATATGTTTATGTTATGATGTTTGCCATTTTGCAATCGGTTACGAACCACATACCGCTATTATCAAAGAATTGCAGCAAAAAGGTATCAAAATTGGGAAAATCCAGATCAGTGCGGCGCTAAAAGCTAAATTGCCCTCTTCTGAGGTAGAAAGAACCGTGGTATTGGATCAGCTTGCCCGATTTGATGAACCTGTTTATCTTCATCAGGTAATCGCCAAAAAAAATGATGGCAGTTTAATTCGTTATCCCGATCTTAAAGAAGCACTGGCAGAAAGTAAAAACTATGCAGTAGAGGAATGGCGGGCGCATTTCCATGTGCCTATTTTTGTAGAAGACATGGGCCTGATCCAATCTACGCAATCGGATATTACAGCCGTGCTGAACCTTCAGAAAACTAATCCGTTTACCGATCATTTAGAAGTAGAAACCTATACCTGGGAAGTTTTGCCTACAGCGTTAAAAGCGCCCCTTAACGATTCCATTATCAGAGAACTGGACTGGGTAAAAAAAATATTATAAGTGAAGCATATGCATAAAACCGTTGTTATCGATATTGTAGCCTTATCTAATTCTGTGATAGGAAAACATACACCCTTTCTTCAGAAATACATCGCTGAACACCACCTCAGTACGATTGAACCTTTATTGCCAGCGGTTACCACGGCGGTACAGTCGAGTTACCTGACGGGTAAATTTCCTTCAGAAAACGGGATTGTGGGCAATGGCTGGTATGACCATGAGGATGCGGAAATCAAATTCTGGAAACAGTCTAACAAACTGGTTAATGCTGAAAAAATCTGGGATCAGGCTAAAAAGGAAGATCCAGATTTTACCTGTGCCAATATGTTCTGGTGGTACAATATGTATTCTACAGCTGATTTTTCGGTAACACCACGGCCTAATTACCTGGCCGATGGACGTAAATTGCCTGATTGCTATTCGCAACCGGCCGAACTTCGCGATCATTTGCAGGCTAAGCTGGGCCAGTTCCCTTTGTTTCAGTTCTGGGGACCAGGTGCCAATATCAAATCAACAAAGTGGATTGCAGATGCTTCGATGGAAACCGAAAAACTGCATAATCCGACACTTACCTTAATTTATCTGCCTCATTTAGATTATTGCCTGCAAAAGTTTGGCCCTGAGCTGGAAAAAATCAGCGACGAGCTGAAAGAAATTGACCAGGTGGTAGAAGAACTGGTGCATTTTTATGAAAGCAGGGGTGCACGCATCATTTTACTGTCTGAATATGGTATTGCGCCTGTAAATCAGCCCATTCATCTGAATCGTTTGTTCAGAACACATGGCCTGATCCAGATCCGTGAAGAAAGAGGACTGGAATTGCTTGATGCGGGAGCTTCAAAAGCCTTTGTTGTGGCCGATCATCAGGTGGCACATGTTTATATTAATGATAAAAGTGTTACCGAACAGGTTAAAGCGCTATTGAAAAATGTACCTGGTATTGATTTGATACTTGATAAAAAAGAGCAGGAACAATACCATGTTAACCATAAACGTTCTGGCGATCTGGTACTGGTTGCAAAAGAGAACAGCTGGTTTACTTATTATTTCTGGTTAGATGATGCGAAGGCACCGGATTACGCCAGGGTAGTAGATATTCATAAAAAACCTGGATACGATCCGGTAGAGATGTTTATGACCTCAAAATTTAGGGCAGGATATAAACTTTTGAGAAAAAAGGCCGGCTTTCGTTATGTGATGGATGTCATTCCGCTTGACGCTACGCTGGTTAAAGGGTCGCATGGCGGCATCAATACCGCTGATCAATATAAACCTGTTCTGGTTACTTCAAAAGCAATTGATAAGACCTTGCAGGCACCTGATATTTATCAGGTAATTTGGGATAGTTTAACGGTTTAAAAAGGTAATCATTCTACTGATCCGATCGCAATCGGATCAGCTAGGGTTTGTGATTTTGAGCAATGATATTGTAAAAAAAATCGTGATTGCGAGAAGCCTTTTTCAGCCGACAGCTAGCCCCGAATTTTCTTGGAAGCAATCTTTTATCGCAAAGATCGCCTCCAAGAAAGATAGCTTCGTCATTCCTTTTTATAATAACGACTTTTTCTAAGGTATCAATCAACGTGCACGTAGAATGGCAATTAGTTTTTGTTTCCAGGAAAAGTCTTTGACAGTCTACCATTAACAGAGTCTGTTAGCAGGGTCGTGATTCCCGCGCATTTGGGCGTCTTAAAGCAAACGTTTTAAGATTCCACTCAAGTTGGGAATGACGATTCCCCGGGGATATTACTAATTAAATTTTATCTGGCATTCATATTTATGTTATCCATTAGATTACCCCTGAGACTGACAATGTGTATTTTTATACTTTTTTAAACCTTGACCCCAAATTATTATTCTCTTATAAACCTATACCCGCAACCCTCAATACAAGGTGGGTTAAGTTCCAGCGATTTTGCTGAAGCCCGGTATCGGAAAATTGCCGGCATTTTATTGTTGTCGCTATAAACCTCCATTTGTACACTGTCCAATATTTTAAAGGAAAACAGATTTGGGATTGCATCACCCTTAATTATTCCGGCTTTATCTACTGATTTCTCCAGAATCAAATATTTGGCACCACCTGAAACCTTTGTGTATTTCCCTTGTCCATTACCAATATCGAACAAGGTTTCGGTCAGTTTCCATTTTCCGTAAACTTCGCCTTTGCCATCATTACTATAGTCTGATTTTTTGCACGATGCATTGATCATGCCTACAGCCGCCAAAAAGAATAAAATTTTTTTCATAAAGTTTAATTTGCAGCTTATACGCAGATGAATCTCAAAACGCTACTGGCAGGCTGAATTTAGCTATTTATTTTTGCGGGTGAATATCTTCATTTACCTATGGAGAGCGGACTAGTGTGCTGACCTCACAACTATCAGGGTTATTTTAGCCGCAAATATTTTTAACGTTCTTCTGCTACAGGTTGCAGACAGCTGTTTCTAATGGTTGTTATAAATAAGGAAGGAAGCCGAGGATGCTTTGCCAATGCAGGTTGGATTGATTTAATATCAGTGTCAATCCTGAGGTTGCCATCAAAAACTCCAGCAATTACCGTTGTATATTTTATTCCAGTCCAGCGCTGAAATCTATTCCAAAGTCAAAATCAAGCAGTACTGTCGGATGGATTTTTAAACCGATGGCCAGTCGCATAATAGTAATAAAATTTGGGCTGGTTTCGCCATTTTCATATTTAATGATGTCGCCGGTGTTTACCCCACTTCTTTTATAAAATTCGCGATAAGAAAGTTCCTGTTTCTCTTTTAAGGATTTTAAATGCTCGCCAAAGCTTTTCAGAATTATTTTTTCTTTCTCACTGATCATTTCATTGCTAATAAAAATACAATTGGCAATGTCTTTTATATTTTATTCAAAATCGTCATGCAATTACTTGACATTTGTCTTTTTTTTATTTACATTTACGTAACAAAAAAAAATAGACCAGTAAAAGGTAAAATTAAGAGTCTTGCAACCTCAAATCTCACGCCGTTGGAGCAAGACAGCAGATTTTATCCCATTTCTTATAGCGGAATTGCTATCTTTAGCTTTCCAACATAAGAGTGGGCTTCTGCTGTAATTCCATTTCAACGTAAGGCGTGAGAAACATTATGAGGTTATGGTTTGGGAAGCCCACTTTTTTTTCTCTCCGGCAAGACTCATAACATATAGTTATGGGAACGCAAAAAATAAATAAGATGAATAGGTTGTTGCTTACCGAAGTAGGTGTACGCCAGTATGTTTGTTTATTTGTTTGTTATTTGCAGATATTTCTATATCAATCCCTGTTAAGTTGTCCTTTCGATAGGCTTTATGCCTTGAAACCTAAAAATCCCGAATAGTTTTTTGATAAGGCAGGCTAACCTTAAAGGTTAATGAAATTTAGGTTTTTTAATGATGATGGCCTGCCTTATTCCTTTTTGCAGAGATTATTGATATGCCGGTTAAACTTTGGTTTAGACGGAATATTTTATAAAAACTAAGTGGCTTATGCTGCAATGGGATTGTTATGTCTAGATTTTTCGCCTAAATACTTTTTTTCCTTTTAAATCAATATCCGATAAGGCTAATTTTTAAAGTTCAAATTAACCGGATCACGCCAATTAAACGATGAGATTCAACAATGCTTATTTGCCGCTTTTTTTCTTTTGCTGGGCTTTGTTGTACAGTCCACTGGCGATATGGTATGTTTTTGAACAAAATGAAAATTTGAACACGGCTGTTCCGAAGGATACACATACTGATAAGATGGATGAGGCAGGGGATTTTGAATGTCTGCCTTTTACCTACACATCGTGCTGGTTGATCATGGGGCATAATCATCAAGGCTGCAATTTTAGCGATAGCCATATTCCATTTATTTTTTATAAAGTTGATCAATGCGGAGCGTATAGGAAAAATTAGGTGGTTTCTGCTTGATTGCTGTATGTTGTGAAGTTCAAGCCAAACGAAAATTGTAGTCTTGCTTTTCACATTTCACCAAAATTCAATCTTTTAGAATTGAATCTGCTGGCAGGACTTTTTTATTTACATATCAACTAACCCATAAAACCATTAGCAACGATTTCGGTGTAGCATTTTTATCCTTAAAATGTTAAGCGGATTAACAAATTATCTGATGCCGGTACTCCTGATCCGCAAAGCAGGTACGGCAAGCTTTAGCGCAGTTTTAAACTGCCTAAAGCCTTTTAAAAATTCCGATTCAGGCTAATTAACTCAATTTTATGAAAGTATTTATTACGACAGGCATGATGCTTGTTTTTTCTCTTTTTTTACATGCCCAGGGGTCCCAAATGGCCTTACAAGTGGGTGATCGGGTGCCAGATGCTTTCTGGACCAGCCCCAGAAATTTTATGGTGGATGGTAAGGTAGTGCGGAAGGATATGCAGGAATTTAGAGGCAAACCGTTGGTTATCGATTTTTGGGCTACCTTTTGTATTCCATGTATTAAAGGGATGCCAGAACAGGAAAGGCTTGCCAGGTTGTTTCGTGGAGAGATCAATATCTTAAGCGTAACGACAGATAACGAGAAACTGGTTTCCACTTTTTATTCTTCAGCAAGAAATCCTATTGGCAGGGATTTTACTTCAATTGTAGATGATAAAGCGTTAAACCGGCTCTTTCTACACAACAAGATTCCTCATCTGGTTTGGATCGATAACCAGGGAATAGTGAAGAATACCACCGAGGGTGATGCATTAACTGAAGAAAATATCAGGGCAGTCTTATCCGGAAATTTAAGTTTAACGCCCGTAAATTACATTTACCCAAATACGGTTTTAATGATGAAGCGGAATCCTGAGGGAATGCAATCGTTTAACCTGTTAATCAAAGGTAGAATACCGGGTATTTCGAGTTCCACGGTCCGTTCTAACGGACCAAATACCGGAATGATCATTTTCAACCATCCGCTAAGATGGCTGTATAGTGTGCTGGCGAGGGCAGAATTCCCTTGGTTCTCTGATCAGCGGTTTAAGCTTGATTTCGATGATACAGACGGATTTAATAATCCATCTTTAAAGCCAGATGACCTTTGGACTGTAGATTTTTGGGTACCAAGCCGAAAATCGGCTATATTAAAAAAACTAACCCTGAATTACCTGAACGAAAATTCAGGATACTCTGCAGCGGTAAAAGTAATCAATACCGCAGTATACAAGCTAAAGTATTCACCATCAAAGGCTGCCCGCCAGCTGAAAACAAAGGGCGGACGGCCAGCTAATTTGGGTTTCCATAAAGGATCGAAATTAATCAACCAACCCATAGCCAACCTGATAAATGATATTCAGGACTGTTCTTTTGTTAAAAACCCGGTTTTTGATGATACTAAAATTACTTTTTTAGTTGATCTGGAACTTTCGGAAGTAAAGGATATCGCAGCGTTAAATGCATTGCTAAACCCCTACGGTTTATCGCTGGTGGCCGATCACCAGGAACTTGAAATGCTTGTAGTTAGTAAAACCGATAAAACAAACTAATATGAAGTACATCTTATTTTTAACTGCTTTCCTCATCTCATTAAACACAGTTGCCCAGGATAGGTCAGCCGGGGTATGGATTTTCAATGCAGAAACAAAAACACCTCTTGAAGGGGTGATGCTGAAATTTACATCCATTAATAAAATCCTTTTTAGCGATACCACAGGTAAAGTGTCGGTAAAGGGATATGCTGGAGAATATACCCTTGAAGTAAGCCAAATGGGATATGAAAAAACTTTAGTCAAGCTGAGCTTACCTTTAAAAGCTGATCTGAAAATTTATTTGCAACCTGTGGTAAGGCTTCTGGATGATGTAGAGGTACATACAGGTTACCAGACCTTGCCGAAGGAACGCTCTACAGGCTCATTTACCAATTTAGACAATACACTATTGTCGCAACAGGTGGGGCCTAACATTATCTCCAGATTAGAGGCAGTTTCATCAGGGCTGATTGTTGACCGGTCTACCAACAGCGGTGGAAGGCTGATGATCCGCGGATTAAGTTCGATACAGGGGCCAAAAGCGCCACTGATTGTGCTGGATAATTTTCCTTACGAGGGCGACATCAACAATATAAATCCCAACGATGTGGAAAGTATCACAATTTTGAAAGATGCAGCTGCTTCAAGTATATGGGGCGCACGTGCTGGAAACGGAGTGGTGGTTATCACATCTAAAAACGGGCGGTTTAATTCGAAAGTCAAGATCGATGCAAATATCAATACCAGTGTCGTTCAAAGCCCCAACCTTTCAAGGTTAAAGCAGATTAGCCCGGCAGAATATATTGATAATGAAATTTTTCTTTTTTCTAAAGGTTTTTATCAATCTCAGGTCAATAATGCTCAACAGCCGGCCTTAAGCCCCATTGTAGAACTGTTGCTGAAAAAAGAGAAAGGAACGGTATCCGGTAATGACGCGCAGGCAGAGATTGACCGGTTAAAATCGCTGGATGTAAGAGATCAGTATAAAAAGTATTTTTATTCAGCAGGATTGAACAATCAGGCTTCTGTAAATATTTCCGGTGGGCAGGAATTATTCAAATGGTATTCTTCAGTAAGCGTTGACGACAACAGATCAGTAACTGATGCTGTTTTCAGGAAGTTAAATGCAAAAATGAGCATGACCTACAAGCCCTATAAAAGCATGGAGGTTAGCACCGGATTTTATTATACCAATAGCACTGCGCGTACAGGAAAGCCAGATTATGGAAGTATCAGTTCTGTATCAGGCAATCTTTATCCGTATGCAGAATTTGCTGATGCCGATGGCAATGCACTTGCTATACCAAAGGATAGGCGCGCATCATATTTAAGTGGATTGGCGGGTGGCCTTTTGGGCGATTGGAAGTATTATCCGTTAACAGATTATGAACATGTTAAAAACCAGACTAAGACAGGAGATCTGATTCTTGATGCCGCTTTAATGCAAAAATTGCCCTTTGGGTTTTCTGTAACATTAAAATACCAATATGAAAATCAGGAAAGGAAAAATTCGGTGCTTAGCGATGGGCAAAGTTATTTTGCCCGCAACCTGGTTAATGATTTTGCCCAATATGCAAATAACGTTGTAACCTATAAGGTGCCGAAAGGAGGAATTCTGGATAATTCGCTCAATTCTTTGCAGGTTCATAATATAAGAGGTCAGCTTAACTATGGCTTAAATACACCGGCACACGTTATCGCAGGGTTTATTGGTGCAGAAACAAGGCAATCGTCGGTTAATGGTTTATCTTCCAGGTTATATGGTTTTAGAGATGATATTATTTCTGCCGGGGTGGTTGACTATACGACCGCCTATCCTTCGCTTATCTCCGGAAACAATTCTTTTATAACGGACAGAAATGGGATAACAGCTACAAATACAAGATTCGTTTCGGCTTTTTCAAATCTTTCGTACTCCTATAAATCCAGATACACTATTACACTAAGCGGTAGAAGGGATGCCTCAAATCTTTTTGGTGTCAACACCAATGATAAATGGAATTTATTATGGTCTGCAGGGCTATTATGGGATGTATTAAATGAGCTTTTTTTCAATAAAGACCTGTTTAGTTCGCTAAAGGCCAGGGCAACTTATGGGCTTACTGGTAATATTGATCCTACCATGACTGCAGTATCAACGATTGTTTATGTAGGGAATTCTACCAATACCGGACTGCCATATGCCAGATTCAATACCTATTCAAATCCCTCCTTAAAGTGGGAAACTTCTGCAATGACAAATCTGGGCGTCGATTTCTCGATGTTGAAAGGCCGCTTGTCAGGTTCCCTGGAGTATTTCCATAAAAAGGGAAAAGATTTATTTGGTTTTGCTAGTTTAGATTATTCTGGTGGTGTTGGACAATCAATTGTTAAAAATGTGGCGGAGATGAGCGGGAATGGCTGGGAGATTCAGCTTAATTCTATCAATACAGATGGCAGGTTAATCTGGAAAAGCAGTTTTAATATAAGCGGTTACAGAGATAAGATCGATAAATATTTATTGTCAAATTACCAGGGAAGCAACTTTTTGGGAATTGCAGGGGGACCATCCATCTCGGGTATCATTGGAAGTCCGGTTTACTCGATATATGGTTACAGGTGGGGCGGCCTGGATCCTGCTAACGGCGATCCCATCGGATACCTTAACGGCAACGCAAGTGAGGATTATAACCTGATTACAGGGCAAGGTACACAGCTTTCTGATCTGGTTTATTATGGTTCTGCTGTGCCCAGGATATTTGGTGGCTTAGGCAACGGGTTTAGATATGGTAACCTTGAGCTTAATGTTCAGTTTAGCTTTAAGCTTGATTATTTTTTTAGAAGAAATTCCATCCAATATGCTAACCTGAATACTACGGGACAGGGTCATGCTGATTATAGCTTGCGCTGGAAACAGCCGGGCGATGAACTTAACACGGATGTACCTTCTCAAATATATCCCACAGTTAGTGCCAGAGACAATTTTTACAGGGGATCAGAAGTGCTGATCTCAAAAGGCGACCATATCCGCCTGCAGTACATTAATCTGAGTTACAGCCCAAAGCTTCAGTCGAAAGTATTCAGAAGTTTAACGGTTTATGCTACAATTTCAAATTTGGGCCTGATATGGGTGGCAAACAAACAGGGTTTAGATCCTGACTATGAAATCGGTTTAAATGGTCTGGTACCTCCTAAAACAGTTTCAATTGGCCTAAGGACCGGCTTTTAATCTTAAATAAAATATATGAAAATATTATATCTAGTAGCTATTGTGCTGACGATGTCATTACCTGGCTGTAAAAAATTTTTGGATGAAAAATCTGATATGAAGTTGGCCGTACCAGAACGACTTGACGATCTGCAGGCACTGCTGAATAACGAAAATTTAAACAATGCGGTAGATCCTGGCGCCGCTGAAGTTAGTGCTGATGACTATTTTGTGACTGATGCAGACTTGAACAGTTTATCAAATGAGCAAAATAGAAGGCTATATACATGGGAAAAAGATAATTTATTTACCAGTGCAAACTTTCCCAACGATTGGGAGTACCTGTATGCATTAATCTATACCGCTAACACCGTTTTAGAGAATCTGGAGAAAATCGAGCGGACTTCATCAAACGCTGCCCAATATGATAATATAAAAGGGCAGGCATATTTTAATCGCGCACGTGCTTATTACAATGTTTTGCAACTTTGGTCTGTAGGTTATAATAGCAGTACTGCAAATGGTGATTTGGGTCCTGTGATAAGAGAATCTACTGATTTTAACAAAACTTCAGTCAGATCATCGGTAGCCAGGGGTTACAATTATGTTCTTGCTGATCTTTTTGAAGCCAAACGCTTGCTGCCAAATGTATCGGTACATCCGCTCCGCCCTGGTAGGCAGGCATCTTTTGGCTTGCTTGCCCGTGTTTATTTAAGTATGAGAGATTATGAAAAAGCAGCCTTATATGCAGATTCATGTCTTAAGATTAAAGCTGTTTTATTGGATTATAACCAGATCAGTGCTACGCCTACATTTCCCTTTGCCAGGTTCAATGCTGAGGTTATTTATGAATCTGCTGCTGCTATCCCGCAGATTCTGAATAATTCAAGGGCAAAGATTGTTGCAGATTTGATTAACCAATATGCGGCTAACGACCTAAGGAAAATCCTGTATTTTAAGAATAACAATAACGGAACCTTTGGCTGGAGGGGAAGTTACAGGGCAGGGCAGGGTGCATTTCCGGGTATTACGGTTGATGAGCAATACCTCATCAGGGCGGAATGTAATGCGCGTTTAGGAAATTCACAAATTGCGGTAGATGATCTAAATACGCTATTGATCAAACGTTTTAAAAGTGGTACTTACATTCCTTACACGGCCAATTCACCGGATATTTTAGGTTTGATTTTAAAAGAGCGGAGAAAGGAATTGGTAATGAGAGGCTTGCGCTGGACTGATTTAAAGCGGTTTAATCTTGAAGGTGCGAACATTACGTTGAGAAGAATCGCCAATGGAATTAATTATGAACTTAAACCAAATGATAAGAGGTATGCCCTGGAAATTCCGCAAGATGTGATTGCAATAAGTGGTATTGAGCAAAATCCAAGATAAAATTAGTGGGGAAGAGTTTCCCCACTAATTTTATAATTATTGTTCTGGTGTACGTTGAGCCGATAAGGCAAGAATCTCATTGTCAGTTTTTCCCGCCAAAAAAGCTTGAAGATCTGATTGGGTGGTAACTGTTTCCGGAACTTCGATAACACATGGTAATGGCGCATTATCATCAGTGCATTGTGCCGAAGGCTCGGAGGTATGCATATACTTTGAGTAATCTCTTAAATTATTGTCTTGATTTGGTTGATAAGCCCAGAAAGTAGTTGCTCTGTTAGTAGTGAAAGCACTTTGTGTTGCGATAAGGCCGAACCCCAATACGAGGGCTACTAGGCCTAAGTTGATTTTTTTTAACATGTTTTTTAAGTTTGATATTTACTGCTTATCAAATAAGGCTTAAGCAGCTAGCCCTGCTGTTTGTTTTTCTTGGCCATTAATACAGCTTGTAATTTTTGATCTGTTGGCTTGGCCAGTTCCATTATTTAACCTTAATCTTTGTCACGTACCTCCGGCTTTAGTTTAATAAATAGTGAGAGCATTGCGGCGCTAATAAAAAAAATGTTGAAAATGAGGTGAGCTTTCCAGCCCATGGCTTTAATTACGCCACCACAGCTACATGGTACTTTCGGGAAGTATCCTGAAATGATGAGTATGATATATCCGGTAAAAATCGACATGAGTAAGAGCGATAAGGCTAAACCCAGCTTATTGGTTTTTTTAATCAATAACAGTATAGCAGCAATTATTTCCAGGAATGGGATTAAGTATAATAGCACCACTGTTACACCCGGGCTAAAAACTTGCAGACTCATTTGCTGCTGGTAAGCCTGGAAGTCAGTCAATTTGCTCCCCGCGGTATATACCCAAAGTAAAATGAATGCTGCGGAAATAACCTGTACTATCGATGTTTTCATATCCGTTTTCTTTGCTATTTCGAAATTGAATTATATTCTGCTAAACCGCCTCACATCTACATGGGAAAAACTAATATCTTAATCAAAAATGACTAAAGAGATGTGGGTTGATCATGCTGCTGTTGATCGATAGGTTGAGTAAATTATGGCGTATGTTTGTAATTTCTATTTCTCATTGCACTCAGCGTACTGCTATGAATGCCCAGGTATGATGCCACATCTTTTACCGCAGTCTGGCTAAAAACCACCGGAAAAGATGCAAGTAATTTATTCAGCCTTTGATCGGCACTTTGAGTTTTTAATCCAATCATCATTACGATTACTTTGGCCAATAATTCAGCATTTATTTCAGCACTTAAAATGGCCGATTCGAGGAATAGCCTGTGCATGTTATTGCCGTGTTTTACGGGTATGGCAAGCAAAGTAGTGTCTTCTGAAAATTGTATAAAAAACTGCCCTTTTGCATATCTGGAGATGGATTTAAAGTCTGGTAAAATATCGTTTGCTTGGAAAAACATCAAGGTGATTTCCTGCTCATTCTCGGTGTCATTAGTAAATATTCTTCCACCGCCTTTGGCCAGATAGCAAAAATGGCCAAGCGCTGTGTTGTTGAGTGCGATTTTTTCGAGTTTCATGAAATCGGTTTGGTACATCGCGTAACTAATGTAGGCGCGGAGGCCGACCGAAAGTTTTTGATAGGATGATAATTTAGCGAGGTATTGTTCTTTTTCCATAACCATTTTTTTGAAGGTAAAGAAATGGATATTTCAACGTTTGTCAAGTTGCTGTTCCAGCAACCCTCAGCAACCCCGTTATTTTTTCGTTTTAGGAAAATAAAAGCCTTAGATCTGTTATATTTGAGCCATGAAATAAAAACTAATTACATATTGATATTGTAGCACTAGCTATTTCACTGTTTTAGAAAACCGCAAAACTTCAAAAGACACAGGAAAAAATAGATGGTTGCCTACGCTATGCGTGGGTGCCTGTTTATCTTGTGTCTGGGCATTTGCGGTGCCCCTAAAACGGATATCGGGTCAACCCACGCTTTTATGGACAGTTTCTCCCAGTCAAATTACTTTCTTCTCAATCTGCCCATTGCAGAACTTCCACTATCTGAGAATTTTAAGCTTAGAAGTAAATTAATGGGCTTTTTTACCCTACAGGATATTATTGGCGTAAAACAAAAAGAATTATCTACGCTTGAGGATTATTCAGAACACTGGTATTTTGAATTTGTAGATTTCTTACACAGGAAAGAATTATTAGATCTTCTCGGTTAGCATTTATCCTGGGCAATGTTCAACATGACAACGATTTTTTCGATCACCTTTTGGATATCCTTATCCACATTGCCATAGTATGCATTTTTGAAGCTTTTTTCTGATATAACCTCTTTTTCAGTCGTGCTATAATGTTTAGTAATGTATTGGTGCAGCAGTTTTGGACTCTTTGTTGTAATAATGCCCGCCTCGACTTGCAAGTTGATAAATAGGGCAAGCTGCCTAACCGTGAAGGTTACCTTAAAATTGCTTTCTAGAATACCACCGCGCGTCAGATCTTCGGCTATAGTATCTATTGATTGCAGGTAGCTGATTTCACTTTCAATATACCTGAGTATGGCTTCATCAATATCGGGCAAATTTTTATGGTATGGTAAACTGATGGTTTTAAAAACCTGTCCAATCAGTTTTTTAAAGAAATGGATTAATCTATATTGCTCGCTTATGTTTTCGCAATTCTGAAGCTCGCGATTAAGGTGGCTGCAGCAGGAGTGATAAAAGAAGGGATGATTAAAATTTAATGATACGAGTAGAAGAATAATGTCAGAAAAATCTAAAGGTGGCACAAAAGTATTTAAAGCCATCTTTATGGAATCAAAAAAAGCGTACAGGTATTTAGCCTGTTCAAAAGTGAAACGTCCTGTATAGTCGTTCAGGTTTTTAAAGAGCTGTTTAAACAGGTTAATGGTTTCCTTGTCTGCATGCAATTCTTCAACTTTTTTCAGGATCTGGCCGGAATTTGCTGTAATATCTAAAATGAGTTGTTTCTGGCTTGCCGCTGAAATGGGGCAATCGAAGTCAAAATAATATGGCAAATGCTGCTGAAGATCGATTACCATTTGATTAAGTAGCTTTACTAAACTACTAATCATTCCGTCTCTACTTTTTTGATTAGCGTAAGGCTCGTTTTCATTCGTTAGCGCTTCTGCCTCATCAATTAATTGCATCAATCCTCTTTGATGTTGCCTGATGTAAGCCTTCGCTCTATCAGGCTCAGCCAGCGTTGCATGATGTAGTATGGAACTCATTATCCGTTTACTTTCTTTTATAATTTTGTGTTGCGATTCATTGTCATGGCATTGCCCTGCCACTTTAATCTTAATAACATCTAAAATCAATTCCCTGAAGCTTAGAATTTCGTACATCATTTGCCAAAAGCCAATTGCCTAATTCTAGCTTTTTTATTTTCATTTTCCGAATTAACTTGGTAAAAAGCCGCTTAAACGTGGCGAAAATAAATGTTAACAATTGTTGGCTAACGTAAACAGGCTATATCATCTGGTGAAGTAAAATCTACATTTAAATTAGGGAGGTGGGGAATATGTATAGACTTTCCCAACTCATCGTTAGGAAAATTGGATTGGATATATTACTGCAGATGGTTTTCTATTGCGCCGGAAATCTGGTTGATCTCGGCTACGCCTAAAGAAATGTGGTGACCGCTTCCAGTCAGTTTATTCTCAGTGACTAATGTTTCAGCATCGATCTCTTCTGCTTTCATTAAGATCCAGTCAGATCCTTGTTTTTTTAAAATGCCTAAAATCTCTTCTAAATAAACAATCCTAAAATGATCATCTTTTGGAATAATGGTCAGTGTTAATGCCTGATCATTATGGTTAATTTCAATATTAAATGCATTCATGATCTCAAAACCATTGCATTTTGTTTATTGTTTTGGTAAAATCAAGTAGGTGATCAGAATACACAAACAACTATCAGGGATTAGTTGAAAGAAATGTTTTTGGATCTGCTTTGATTTTTAAATGTTATCATATACGTTCAGCCACTCTGGCTTAACTACTTAAGCCGGTTAATTGTAATGAACCGCTGTTCACCAAGCAACCGGCTTAAATAAGGTATCGTTAATCCACTCTTCCAGGATATTGCTTCAACGCTATCTCCAGACAGTCCATAGCCGCATTTAAGTCATCGGTATTTAAAACGTAAGCCATACGGACTTCATTTTTGCCAGAGCCAGCGGTAGAGTAAAAGCCGGTAGCAGGCGCCATCATAACCGTTTGATTATTGTGGTCAAAATCCTCTAAAATCCACTGGCAAAATTTATCGGCATCATCAATCGGGAATTTGGCTACTACATAAAATGCACCCCCCGGATTAGGACAAAAAACGCCATCAATATTATTTAACCGGTTAACCAATGTATCTCTGCGTAAAGTATATTCGGTATTTACTTTTTCGAAATAACTGTCCGGAGTATCTACAGCTGCCGCACCAGCAATCTGTTCTACCATGCCCGGGCTTAATCTTGCCTGTGCGAATTTTAATCCTGATGCAATCACTTCTTTGTTTTTGGTAATCAAACAGCCTAAGCGTGCGCCACATGCACTGTAACGTTTAGAAACCGTATCCATAACCACCACATTTTCATCCAAACCATCCAAATGCATTGGCGAAATAAATTCCCTGCCATCATAACAGAATTCGCGATACGCTTCATCAGAGAATAAAAACAGATCGTATTTAACACAAAGTGTTTTTAAAGCCTCTAATTCTTCTTTAGAATATAAATAACCCGTTGGGTTATTAGGGTTGCAGATAATAATTGCTTTGGTTTTTTCTGTAATTAATTTTTCGAATTCGGCAATCGGTGGCAATGCGAAACCATTTTCGATATAAGAAAGAATCGGTTTCACCACAACATTGCTCATACAGGCAAAGCCATTGTAATTGGCGTAAAAAGGTTCTGGAATGATAATTTCATCTCCTTCATTTACACAGGTTTGCATGGCAATGGTAATGGCCTCTGAGCCACCAACGGTTACCAGGATATTTTCTGGCGTAATATTGTAACCCAGTTTATTGTAGTATTCGGTAAGTTTTAAACGGTAAGCAAGTGTACCTTCTGATGGTGTATAGGCCCAAACATTAAAATCAATGTTTTTGATGGCATTTAACATTCCTTCCGGTGTCTCTATGTCTGGCTGACCAATATTTAAATGGAAAACTTTTTTACCATCTTTTTTAGCTTGATCTGCAAATGGAGTTAACTTTCTGATTGGTGAAGCAGGCATCTGCACACCCTTTTGTGAAATTTTTGGCATGGCACAAAAATAAAAAAGTCCGGATGAAAATCCGGACTTTTTAAATATTATCGTTTAAAAATTATTTTGAAGATGCGGCAACTGTTTCGCCTTTAATGTAAAGCACTTTAATTGGTGTTTTTGCATTTGAAGTAATGGTTACGGCTTTAGAAAAGGTTGACGGACCAGCAGCTGCGTTAAACGTTACTGAAATTACACCGGTTTCACCTTTTTTTATTGGCGTAGAAGTATATTTAGGTACTGTACACCCACAGCTTGCTTCAGCTTTGGTGATAATTAAAGGTGCTTCGCCAACATTGGTGTATTTGAAATCGTAAGTTACTGGTTTGTTCAAAACAATTTTACCAAAATCGTGCGTTTCTGATTCAAATTTGAACTCTGCAGGTTTGGTTTGTGCGTTTGCTGCAAGACCAAAACCTAAAACAAAAGCGAATAATACTAAGATCTTTTTCATGTTATGTGGTGTGATTTATTTTTTAATAATTCTTAAACAAATTTAATGTTTTCCTAATAAAACAAAAACTATTCCAAATATATTTTGCAAATCCATATATAATTTTACAATGTAGGGTAAAGGCAAACTTTTAATTTTCCATATATTTGCCGCAACCAATCTTTGATTACTATGCCGAATGAAAAATTGATGACCAAAACTATTGATGCTTCCGAACTTAGTTTTAACGATTTTAAATCTATTGTTATAAACGACTATAAAATTGCCTTCGAAAGTAGGCAGGCGAGTATTTTAGGCCGCAGGGAAGTATTAACAGGTAAGGCTAAATTTGGCATTTTCGGCGATGGTAAAGAGGTTCCGCAATTGGCCATGGCTAGAGCATTTAAAAATGGCGACTGGCGCTCGGGTTATTACCGCGATCAAACTTTTGCCTTTGCCACCGGGATTTCTACTATCAAAGAATTTTTTGCGCAGCTCTATGCTAATCCAGCAGAAGGTGCGGATCCATTTTCGGGGGGAAGACAGATGAACTGCCATTTTGCAACAAAATCTGTAAATGAAGATGGCAGCTGGAACGATTTAACGCAGATTAAAAATTGCTCATCTGATATTTCGCCAACCGGTGGGCAGATGGCCCGCTTGGTAGGTTTGGCTTATGCTTCTAAATTATTCAGGCAAAATAAAGAACTCGATTATTTAAAACACTTTTCTGTAAACGGAAATGAGGTGGCCTTTGGTACCATTGGTAACGCATCAACTTCTGAAGGGGTATTTTTCGAGGCCATTAATGCTGCTGGTGTGTTACAGATACCCATGGCCATTTCAATTTGGGATGATGATTATGGCATTTCTGTTCCGGCAAAATATCAAACTACAAAAGAAGATATTTCTGAGGTTTTAAAAGGTTTTCAGCGTGATGCCGGCCAGCCTGGATATGAAATTTATAAAGTAAAAGGCTGGGATTATCCGGCTTTATGTGAGGTGTATGAAAAGGCGATACAGGTTTGCCGGGATGAACATGTACCTGTTTTAATCCATGTTACCGAACTCACCCAGCCTCAGGGTCACTCCACATCTGGCTCGCACGAAAGGTATAAATCTAAGGAACGCCTGTCGTGGGAAACTGAATACGATTGTATCCAGAAAATGCGTGCCTGGATGCTCGAATCGGCCCTGGCAACCGAAGAGGAAATCGCAGCGCTTGAAAAAGAGGCAAAGATTTTTGTTCGCAACGCACAAAAAGAAGCCTGGAATGAGTTTTTGGACAGCATTAAACCAGAACAGAAGCAAGTAGTCGATTTGGTTAGTGGCGTAGCTAAACATCAGCCCGAACTGGCAAAAATTGCGGCGGGATTAGCTTCAATTGCCGATGCGCAACGCAGGGAAGTATTTGCAGCTGCACGCAAAGCCATACGTTTATCAGCTGCTTTTAGCAGTCCTGAACGTAATAAACTGGTGGAATGGTATAAACAACAGGATCATCTAAATTACGACCGTTACAATTCCAAACTGCATACCAATGGTAAGGAAAGTCCGGATAAGATTGCACTGGTTGAAGCCGTATATGATGAACAATCGAAAATGGTTGATGGTAGGGAAGTGCTCAACGCCTGCTTTAATGAAAACTTTGCACGCGATCCGCGTTTGGTTGCTTTTGGAGAAGATTTAGGAAACATTGGAGATGTAAATCAAGGCTTTGCGGGTTTGCAGGCAAAATATGGCGAGTTAAGGATCACCGATACCGGCATCAGGGAAATGACCATTATGGGGCAGGGGATAGGTTTAGCCATGAGGGGTTTAAAGCCTATTGCCGAAATCCAATATCTTGATTACTTGATTTTTGCCTTAAATGTGCTTAGTGATGACCTGGCCTCGCTCTCATACCGCACCAAAGGAATTCAGAAAGCGCCGGTTATTGTGCGCACCCGTGGTCATCGACTGGAGGGAATCTGGCATTCCGGATCGCCAATCAGCATGATTTTAGGGGCCTTAAGAGGTATGCATTTATGCGTACCAAGAAATATGACCCAGGCTGCAGGTATGTATAATACCCTTTTCAGGGCTGATGAACCAGCCATTGTAATTGAATGTTTAAATGGTTACCGCCTTAAAGAAAAACTGCCAGGTAATGCCGGCGATTTTACGGTACCCTTAGGCCGGGCAGAGGTTTTAGAAGAAGGAACTGATATTACGGTTATCTCTTACGGTTCGTCATTACGAATTGTTCAGGAAGCAGCAGAAGAGCTGAACTTATTGGGTATTTCTGTAGAAATTATAGACCCACAAACGCTTTTACCTTTTGATACTACCCAGGTTTGTGTAAAATCACTTGCCAAAACAAATAAATTATTGGTGGTGGATGAGGATGTTCCGGGAGGGGCATCGGCCTATATCCTTCAACAGGTACTGGAAGAACAGAGCGGTTATTTTCATTTAGATGGTCAGCCAAAAACATTATCGGCCAAAGCACATCGCCCACCATTCGGATCAGATGGTGATTATTTCAGTAAGCCTTCTGTTGATGATGTAATTGAAGCAGTTTACCAGATGATGCATGATGCAAATCCCTCTAAATATCCATCGCTATTTTGACGAATAGCTCGATAGTTAGATGATTGATCATCGTCTTTTTATTTCTATGGGGATGATTTAGTGTTGAGGCATGATTAAAAAAGTGATTCTTTACTCATTTTTTCTTTAATAAATCAAACTTAATCTGAAATGAGTTCATTAGAAAGGAGCAAAAGTTGTATCAACGATTTTAGCGTAATTTTGGTATCACTTAGTTTTGATGTTTCTTTTTTCCCGTATATAATTTCTCTCCTGCTTTTATGGCCAATTGTAGGTCGTTTTCTTCTGGTGGTACCGGACAGCGATAGCCTTCACTATAGGCGCAATAGGGATTATAAGCCTTGTTAAAATCGATTGCGATGTGATGATCAACAATTTCTTTAGCATCCAGATCAACGTACCTGCCACCACCATAAGTTTCCTTATTGTTGGTTTCATCTGTAAAAGGTAAAAAGAGGTGATCTTTATATAATGGGTTGTTTGACAAAGCAACACTTCTATACAAAGTCATTTGGATTTTTTTCCCATCCAAAACGAAGTTGACATGTGCATACCGGTAATAATCGCTGCTTGAACCATTAAAAGCAGGCATCTTGAAAACTTTTTCGTTTTTTAGTAATTCTATGGTAGCGAGGATTTTATAGGTACTGTCCGCGTCATAAAAGTGCAGGTTTTGCAGGTCACTTTTCTTTAGTGGAGCGCGTTCGTCTTTTATAAAATCCTGCTTGTAAGCTTCACGGTGCTTTGCAATCTGTTCAGCGTAGCTTTGGGCAAAGCTGTTCATGCTGATGAGGAGCAAGAGAAAGGTGATGATTTTCATTGAGGGAAATTAGATGATACTGGCTTTGTTTCTTAAAAACTGATCGGCTAAAACCAGTGCAGCCATGGCTTCAACAATAACTACTGCTCTGGGTACTACACAAGGGTCGTGCCGGCCTTTGCCTTTAATCTCCGAGGCTTCACCCGCCGCATTTATAGTTTGTTGGTTATGCATAATGGTAGCTACAGGTTTAAATGCCACTTTAAAGGTAATATCCATTCCGTTGGATATCCCGCCTAAAATACCACCCGCATAGTTGGTGGTGGTTTTAAACACTTTTGAATCGGCAGCTTTTGGTTGGGGGATATCGTTATGTTGTGAACCCTTTAATTCGCTTCCTGCAAAACCAGAGCCATATTCGAAACCGTGAACGGCATTAATGCTGAGCATGGCTTTACCTAAATCAGCGTGTAATTTATCGAAAACAGGTTCACCTAAACCTGCCGGGCAACCTTTTACTACACAGCTTATTTTTCCGCCAACGGTATCGCCATCTTTTCTAACCGAATCTATAAATTCAATCATTTCGTGTGCAGTTGCAGGATCTGCACAGCGAACAATATTGTCTTCTCTGATTTGCAATAAAGCAGATAGGTCATTGCCTTCTAAATTTGGCGCTTCAATTGTACCTACTGAAGTTACATGGGCGAAAATTTCGATCCCCTGTTGCTTTAAAAGCAATTTGGCAATTGCTCCGGCTGCTACACGGGTAGCGGTTTCGCGTGCAGACGAGCGCCCGCCACCGCGGTGGTCGCGGATTCCGTATTTGGCATCGTAAACATAATCGGCGTGGCTGGGGCGGTAAACATCCACATTATGGCCATAATCTTTTGAACGCTGATCCTCATTTGGAATTAAAAGTGCAATCGGAGTCCCGGTACTTTTTCCTTCAAATACACCTGATAGAATCTGAACCGTATCACTTTCTTTTCTTTGCGTGGTGATTTTAGATTGACCTGGTTTACGTTTATCCAGTTCTGATTGGATAAAATCCAAATCAATATCCAATTGTGCCGGACAGCCATCGATAATTACACCAATAGCCACACCATGAGATTCGCCAAAGGTTGTGATTCGAAAAAGTTGTCCGAATGAGTTGCCTGCCATGTTTATTAGATAAGAGAAGGTAGATATGAGATTTGAGAAGAACCAAATTCGTATCTAAACTTCAGTTTTTAAATTATTTAGGGGTTAGATTTGAGAAGTTTTCCCCTCAAATCTTGTTATTTATTTGTCTTAATTAATCTGATGTCTCCACAACGATTTATCCTCTGTCAAATCTTATGTTTAACATCTGGTATCTCACTTCTCAAATCTCTTTCACCTCAAACCCTGCTTTTTTCAAATCTTCCCAATAATATGGATATGATTTTTCTACCACCTGCATGTCTTCAATTTCGACTTCGTTAATCAACAATGCCAGTGGTGCAAAAGCCATGGCCATACGGTGGTCTTCGTAGGTTGCAATGGTAATTTTATCCGGGAAATGAAGATTATCTGTGTTTAGTGTATAAATCAGATTGTTTTCAGTCAGCGTAACACCAATTTTTGCCAGTTCGTTCTGAAGAGCCGCAATGCGGTCTGTTTCTTTGATTTTTAAAGTTTCCAAGCCTGTAAAAGCCATGTTTTTACCCAAAGCTGCAGCAATAACAATAACGGTTTGTGCCAAATCAGGGCAGGTTTTAAGGTCTAGTACCTGATTGTTATCTAAAGACAGGCCCAAGTTGCTGATCGAAATTCCTTTTTCCGTTTTACTGGTTGCAATGCCAAAAATCTTCATGATGTTTTTGATCTTGCTATCGCCCTGCAAACTTTTCTCTTTTAAAGCCGGTAAACTAATTTCAGCTTCATCTGCCAGAGCTGCAATGCTGTACCAGTATGATGCTGCACTCCAGTCGGGCTCTACAATTAAAGTCCCTGGTTTAAAAGCCTGGGGTTCAATAGTGATCGAATTCCCGTTCCAGCGATGTTCGATACCAACTTCTGCAAGCATATCCAAAGTCATATCTACATATGGCCTGGAGGTAAGCTCACCTTCAATTTCTAAAGTCAAACCTTGGGGCAGGACAGGGGCAATCATTAACAAGGCCGAAATATACTGACTACTGATATCGCCTTTAATTCTTACCTGGTTCGTTTTCTGGTCTAACGGACCATTGATGTTCAGCGGCGGAAAACCTTCAGCCTCTGCATAAGAAATGTCAGCGCCAATGGTTTTTAAGGCTTCGGCCAAAATACCGATCGGGCGTTGCTTCATGCGTTCGGTTCCCGTAAGTAAAAAGTTGCCGTTTTTTGCCGAAAGATATGCCGATAAGAAACGCATAGCGGTTCCGGCAGGTCCCACATCAACCAGTTCGGAGTTTGTAGTTTTCCGTTTAGCGTCTACTCTCAACTCACTACCCTCAATTCCCAGCTTGTTCAGGATACCATTTAATGTTACGGTATCAGCTGCATTGGAAAGATTATCTACTTTAACCAGATTTTTACTTAAAGCGCTTATAATTAAAGCCCTGTTGCATTCGCTTTTTGAGCCTGTTAACTGGATTTCCGCATTAATATTCTTGGTTCCTTTAAAAGAAACTAAGGCATTTTTAGACATTTTTATTCTGTTTTAAACTTAAATGTAAGTGTCAGATGTTAACATCTGACACCACATCGATAATGTTATATGGAGAAGATTTCTTTTTAAGGTTAGGTTTCACCTTCTACCTTACACCTTCCAGCCTTATACCTTATTTAGGCTTTAACTTCATTATGTTGCTCAGCAGCGATGCCTTTCTCGGCTTTACCAGCATTCATAATTTCAGTTTGTTTACGGATGGATTCACCATGCATTAATTCCAGGAATTTCTCTGTAAAGTTTAAATCTAGTTTCAAAGCTTTTGCAAAAGCATGGCCTTTTTTAATAATGGCATCCCAACGGTTCACCTGTAAAATCGTTACCTGGTTATCACGTTTAAATTCACCGATTTTTTCTACAATAGCCATACGCTCACCTAATTTCTGTAACAAGATATCGTCAATTTTATCAATTGATTTACGCAGCTCGGCTAATTTATCGGCAGATGCTTCATTTGGTACTTCAGGTTCACGTACGGTTAAACGATCTACCAAATCAGCTAAAGCAGCTGGTGTAACTTGTTGTTTGGCATCTGTCCAGGCCACTGAGGGATCTACATGAGATTCGATCATTAAACCTTGCATATCTAAATCCAAAGCTTTTTGAGCAACGTAAGGGATTAACTCACGGTTACCACAGATATGGCTTGGATCGTTAATGATGGGCAGTTCAGGGCATAAAGTTTTTAACTGGATAGCCATCTCCCACATTGGTTCGTTACGGAAAGAACTTTTCTCGAAAGATGAGAATCCACGGTGAATAGCACCGATTTTAGTAATTCCTGCACCATTGATACGCTCAATTGCGCCGATCCATAACTGTAAATCAGGATTAACCGGGTTTTTAATTAATACCGGAACATCATGGCCTTTTAAAGCATCAGCAATTTCCTGAACGGTGAACGGATTTACTGTAGAACGTGCACCGATCCAAAGGATATCTACACCAGCGGCCAAAGCCTCTTCAACGTGTTTTGCATTTGCAACCTCTACAGCTGTAGGTAAACCAGTTTCCGCTTTGGCGCGTTTTAACCACTCTAAGCCAATACTTCCGATACCTTCAAATTCTCCCGGACGGGTGCGTGGTTTCCAGATACCTGCACGTAATACCGACACTTTACCGGTAGCCGCTAATAAGTGTGCTGTAGTTAATAATTGTTCTTCAGTTTCTGCACTGCAGGGACCGGAAATGATTAGTGGTTCGTTGTTTACGTTTAACCAGGTGTTTAAAGGTTGAATGTTTAAATTAAGTTTCATGATGACGGGTTTGTTTAAAGTCCTTATTCCGCAGTCGGATGTCAGGAATTATATTTTAATTATTTTATTATTACAAGTTTGAATATTCTACTATTTGTCTTCGTCCCAGACTTCGGACTTATTTATACTTTATCGTTCTTTTGATATTCTCCTAATATGTTAAAGTTCGATGTATATTTTAATGCTTTTCTAATGGCCTTATCATATTTTTCGGTGCTTGGCCATTCTAAATCGACGTAAAAGTAATATTCGTTTCTTTTACCTAAAACCGGCATAGATTGTATTTTTGTTAAACTTACTTCTTGTTCTGCGAAGATATTTAACACTGTTGCCAATGAACCGGCTTTGTGGCCAACCTGAAAGCAAATAGATGCTTTGTTTATTTTTTTGCCTTCGTCTGTTTTGTCTTTTTTCAGGATCAGGAAACGGGTATAGTTTTTCTTATTTGATTCTACACGGCGTTCTAAAATGTTTAAGCCGTAAAGTTCTGCTGCTAAGTTGTTTGCAATGGCCATCGTGTCTGTTAGTTGCTCTTGCTGTATGCGTTTGGCACAGGCTGCAGTATCATTGCTTTCTACGATTTTAATGTGTGGATAATCATAAAAGAAATCGATACACTGGCGGATGGCGATGGGGTGCGAAGTAACGACTTTAATATCTTCAAACTTTACGCCTGGTAGTGCCATCAAGTGCAATTGGATAGCTAAGTAAACCTCGCCTACAACTGAAAAACCAAAATCTCTGATCAGTGTATAGTTTGGTAATAAACTGCCGGCGATAGAGTTTTCGATCGCCATTACAACGAAATCTGCCTCGTTTTTCTCTAATTTATCGCAGGTTTCCTTAAAAGAATTACACTCAACAGTCTCAATGTCCCTACCAAAGAATTTGTATGCGGCCTCCTCGTGGAAAGATGCCTTAATACCCTGAATTGCTACTCGTTTTGTCGTTTCCATTTTTGCGTTAAAACAAAAAAGTCCCGGCTGGTTGCCGGGACTTTTTTATACATTTTAATATTGTTATATATCTTTTTGCATATTAGCCCCGGCTCTTACTAAAATAGTAAAAGTAGCCAAAGTAATATGTGTTTGTATTTTGCATTTCTTTTTTTGTTGAGCCAAATGTAGTAACAAAATTTAATTTGTCAATAGTAAATTGAAAATATTTTTAATGAAATTTAATTTTTTAATTTTTGAACCGTTTTGGCAATGAGTATATAATATTTAAATCTATTGTTTAGTTGATATGCAACTATCGATTTTAACTCCAGATAGCTGATATAAAAAGCAGAATTTAAGTCAGATATTGATTGAAATTATAAGCTCTCTATTATTTTCTTATGAGTTGCCTGGCTTTTTTTATAAATATTGGAAAATAGACTATCTTAATTTCATTTCAAATATCTTTCAATGTATACAAAAATACGAATTATACCTAAGTAAAAGAGATATTAAGTTTAAAGAGAGAAATTCCAAACTACTGTGCCTGATGGAGCGTAATCAGTGATAAAATTAGATGTAGTATATCATAAAAAGGGTCTGTGGAGACACAGACCTTGGTTTATTTTTATCCTGCAGAGCTTAGCTCGCCATGGTCGTTAAGTGCTTTTACTTTTTGCTTTTGCTCGTCATCATGTCTTTTCTGTTCTTCTTCACGCAGCTCCTTTTGCATGATTTTTGCAATTTTGGTACTTCCGTCATGGCTCCACCCAGGTGGGTTAAAAATGTATTTCACTTTATCCATGAAGGTGGGTGCCTTTTTTACATCTGCTGTTAGGGCAATAAATTCGTGGAAAATAATATTTACAGGGCCTGTATCGGTAGGCTGGGTGGTTAAGCCATATTTAACTTTATCTTCAGGTAACTCGGCCTGGAAGGTTCCAAACCACCTGTCCCACAGAATTAATACCATACCCATGTTTTTATCAAGGTAACGCACATTACTGGCATGGTGTACACGGTGATGAGATGGCGTTACAAAGATATACTCGTACCATTTCGGGAATCTGATATTGTATTGGGTGTGAACCAGGTTGCCATAAATTTGGGTAACCAGGTAGGCAAAAAGAATATCAACTGCCGTAAAGCCCATAAAGGCCAGGGGCAGGTAAAAGAAAACGCGGTATAATGGTTCAAAAACAGTTGAACGGAAACCCGTAGTTAAGTTAAAGTGTTCAGAAGAGTGATGGGTAACATGCATTGCCCAGAAAAAGCGTACGTAATGACCTACGGTATGCAGAAACCAGTATAAAAAATCCTGTGCTAAAATCAGCACGATCCAATAGAGCCAAATATTGGAAATCTGAAACAAGCGGAACTGGTAACAATAGGCCAATAAGAAAAAAGTAAATGTTTTGGTACCTAAATTAATCACAACAGCTGCAGTCATCAGATAGATGTTGGTCCAGGTATCGCGTTTGGTATATAATTTTCTGTCGTGCTGGTAGCTAAAATACATTTCAACCAGGGTTAACACGATTACGAAGCTAAAAAGCCCGATAACAGAAATATCACTTCCGGTATATTTCATTTTATAAACTGTTATAATAATCTAAACTGCTTAAAATATCGGTTGTACTTACACGGCAGTTAAACGTGCATTTACCTATGTTTTCCAAAAGTGAAAAGAGAATGTTTCCGTCTTCGTTCTTTTTATCACTTTTCATTAATTCCAAAAGGCTGTTATAGCTTTCTTTTTTAATATTGTATTTGGGATACAACGATAAGATATACTTGCTGATATCTTCCAGTTCTTCTGTACTCAATGTGCTGTTATTGATTGAAAGCGCCGCCTCGCACACAAAACCGATGGCAATGGCTTCACCATGTGTAAGCGGATTTTCGTCATTTGCCAAAGAATAACCTTCAATAGCATGGCCGATGGTATGTCCAAAGTTTAAAATCTTCCGCAGGTTTTTCTCATGCGGATCGATGGTTACCACTTCATTTTTAATCTCAACTGATCGGTAAATATCTGCTGCTGAGGGCGTTAAATAGTTGCTAACCTTAAGTTTTTCGTAATAAGCTTTGTCGTAAATTAAACCATGTTTAATCATCTCGGCAAAGCCCGATAAAAGTTCGCGCGGGGGGAGTGTTTTCAAAAATGCGGTTTCAATAAAAACCATTTGCGGGAGGGTAAAGGTACCCACCATGTTTTTTACATTATCGATATCAATTCCCGTTTTACCGCCAACTGAGGCATCAACCTGAGAAAGGAGGGTGGTGGGAATGTTGATAAAATCGATTCCGCGTTTGTAGGTAGAGGCAATAAAGCCACCCATATCGGTAATTACACCTCCACCAAGGTTGATCATCAGGCTTTTACGGTCGGCTTCAAAATCCAGTAAGGTTTTCCAGATGCCAATGCAGAAATCGATGTTTTTATTTTCTTCACCTGCTGAAGTTTCAATCAGGTCAAATTCAGAAAAGTCTAAGATGGATTGAAACAGGGGCAGGCAAACTTCACTGGTATGTTCATCAGTCAGTACAAAAACCTTGCTGTATTTATTGCTTGCTAAAAGTGTTTTTAAAGCGTCTAAATTGCTTTCGAAATAAAGCGTATGGCCTGCGCTGGTAAGTGGTTCCATTAAATAATTTCTATTTTATTTTCGCCAAAAGTAACAATATCGCCAACTCTAACCTTATAACGTTTGCGGAATTCGACCTCGCCGTTGGTTTTTACTAAACCATCTTCAACAACGGTTTGGGCATCACCGCCACTGCCTACCAATCCGCTTGCTTTTAACAGCTGGATCAATGGAATAAATTCGCCCTCTAATTTGAATTGTATCATTTTGTGCAAAAATACGATTATTTAAAGGTTTTTAGTTTTAACAACCAATGCTTTTTATAATTTTGCATCAATCTGACTTATTATATTGTAACAAATGGATTTATCCACCAAGAAACTGCCAAATTTCGATAATACGGAAATTGCATTCCGCCAAAAATCTAACCATGAACTTAAAAAAGCTTACTGGCTTTTTAAAATGATTGGAAATAATTTCCTCACGAAAGTTGGTCCCGCCATTACAAACTTTTTTTTAAATATTGGCCTGCCGATTCAGGGCGCCATTAAAGCAACCATTTTTCAGCAGTTTTGCGGCGGTGAAACCATTGCAGAATGTGATAAGGCCATTGCGCAACTGGACAAAGGTGGGGTAGGTACCATTTTAGATTATTCGGTGGAAGGAGAAGAAGAAGAAAGTGTTTTTGATGAGACCTGTGCCGAAATTATCCGAACCATTGTGCGTGCCGATGGCGATCCCAAAATTCCGATTACGGTATTTAAGATAACAGGTATCGGCCGTTTTGCGCTATTACAAAAACTGGATGCCAAAGAAACGCTAACTGCAGCAGAACAGTCAGAATATGAAAAGGTGAAATTACGCTGCGAAATGATCTGTAAAACCGCTTATGATAGAGGAGTGCCTATCATGATTGATGCAGAAGAAACCTGGATTCAGGATACCATTGATGAACTGGCGCTGGATATGATGCGTAAATATAACCGCGAGCGCATTATTGTGTACAACACTTACCAGATGTACCGCCATGATAAGCTGGCCGATATGAAAGCTGATCATTTGATTGCAAAAGCGGATGGCTTTATTTTGGGCGTAAAAATGGTACGTGGCGCTTACATGGAAAAAGAGCGTAAACGTGCTGCGGAAATGGGATATCCCTCACCGATTCAGCCGGATAAAGCCGCATCAGACCACGATTACAATGAATCTTTACGCTATTGTGTGGATCATATTGAAGATATTGCCATTGTTGCCGGAACGCATAATGAGGATAGCAGCAGGTTATTGACTTACCTTTTGGAGGAAAAAAAGATTACGCACAATCATCCGCATGTATACTTTGCCCAGTTATTGGGCATGAGTGATAACTTAAGTTTTAATCTTGCTGACTCAAATTATAATGTGGCCAAATATGTTCCTTATGGCCCGATTAAAGCCGTAATGCCTTATCTGTTCAGAAGAGCACAGGAAAATACTTCAGTAGCGGGGCAAACTGGCCGTGAACTTGGTTTGATTGAAAGAGAATTGAAAAGAAGAAAACTGTAGTTCAGTTGGCAGTTAGTAGTTTTCAGTTAACAGCGTCGTCATTTCTAAATAAGTGTGATTGTCAATCCTGAGCGTAGTCTAAGGATCTCTGCTACACTTTATTCGAGATGACGATTTTCTTTTAGTTCAGCATCTTTCATGTCTTATAGTTTTTTCATTGTTTTTGGAAATGAGAGTGCAGTAGTCCTTTGGGACGTGCAGTCTCGCTTTCCGCTATATCTTTTTGGCTGCCCTTCGACTACGCTCAGGATGACAGCCAAAAAGGATGCCGCTTCAATCGAGTTTATGTTGAAAGGTTTTCCAGAACCAAATTACTTCCTTACTACAAAAGATTGTTTGCCTGTCAGCAGATCATAAAAGAGGATAAAATCGCTGGCTAAACTATAAAGCGGGTATTGAAAGGTAGCGGGTTTATTTTTTTCAAAAAAGAAATGTCCAACCCATGCAAAGCCATAACCCAATACTGGCATGGCCAAAAAGAAATGCCAGTTATGAAAAAGAAATCCGGTAAAAAAAGCCAGGCAAACTAATCCGGTACCGATAAAATGCAGCACACGAGATGTGGTATTGCGATGTTCTGATAAATAAAATGGGTAGAACTCTTTTAGCGACTTAAACTTTTTTTCTGACATATTAATTTATAAAATTCCGTTCGCTTTTAAAAATGCGCCCAATTGTGACGGTTTTTCAGTCATTAATAAAGTATTTAAGCCCACTTTTTTGGCGCCTTCTATATGTTGTGGACTATCGTCGATAAACAGCGTCTCGGCCGGATCAAGGTTATTTTCTTTTAAAACCTGTTCGAAAATATTGGTATTGGGTTTACGGAGCTTCATGTGCTGAGAGAAATAAGCTTTCTCAAAATAAGCATCATAATTATTGATTTCGAAAGTGGTTTTCAGGTAATTGATAATCCAGTCATAGTGGATTTCATTGTTATTGCTCAACAAGAACGTACGGTACTTTTCTTTTACTTCAAGTAATAAATTATGGTTCTCCTGTATGGTTCCGATTAACAGGCTGTTCCATGCTTCGTCAATCTGCTGATCGGTTAATTCGGAATTGCCTGCGGCATTTCTAATTCCTGTTCTAAATTCGGAAGGAGAAATGGCACCGGTTTCAAAATCATCAAATAATTGATTGTGCGCTTTATGCGCAAAGAAATTCTCAATATCAGTAACGCCTAACTTTTGAAAAGAAGCCTGGGCAACTTTGAAATCGATATCAAATATTACGTTTCCGTAATCGAAAATTATGTTTTTAATATTTTGCATGAGATTCATCCTGATTTACTGCAAAGATATTAATGATGGATATTAAAACACCATTTTTTTATAAAATGAGGATATCGAGCTGATATCTGCTTGTGATGCTCATGTTGAGCCTCCTAAGGTTGGGGGCAGGTAGTCGAAACAGCCAGCAAGATGCTTTGATGAGCTATTGAAGCCCGCCATTTGGCAAAAAAGCCTGTCAGTCTATATCGATTAACATTGAATTCCCGCGTAGGCGGAAATCCAATGTTAAAAAATTATTTATTTAGGCGCTACTGTAATCGCCTGGATTATGATCCGTTTCTTCTTATCACCCGTTTTTAGGGTTTTGAACACAAAATAAATATCGTGTGACTTCCCGTCCGAAATCATTTGTACCGGCACACTTTTTCGAAAGGTAGACTTACCAATCAACATGCCTTTACTATCATCTAATCTGATTTCGATTTCTCCGTCGGATTCAGGATCAAGGTTCAGAAATGAATAGCTAAAACCAGAAATACCGGTTAAATCCACATTTTTAATGGCTATCCAACCATTGTCTTTGGTGAGAATGAGTTTTTCGCCGCCATAAATGTCTTTACGTTCAAAACCTGCAAAATCTTTGATGTCATCTGCATCGATGATATTGCTTTTGAGGTTGATTATGTTTGTTGTGGTTAACGGTTTTAAACCTGCAACACCGGCATCGGTATAGGTTGCCTTTAAAGTGAATACCGTTTTCTTTTTATCTGCAGCTGTTGCAGGAACGATTTTTCCCGAAGTTGGCAGTGAGGCTTTAACGGCTTCTTTGTTGCCTAAAGTCATAATCCACTCGGTAATTTTCTTCACTTCGGCTTCTTTCATTGCAGGGTGTGCAGGCATTGGTACTTCTCCCCATACACCATGGCTACCACCAATTACTTTTGATGCCAGGTAATCAACGGCTTTACTATCATTTTTATATTTAGTTGCTATTTTTTCGAAAGCAGGGCCGATAGAAGCAGCTGATTCTTTATGGCAGGTGCTACAATCGGATTTCAGCATGAGCGATTTGCCAATTAGCGTTTGTGCTGCCTGCTGGTGCCCTAGTTGTGCGCCGGCCAAATCAGTCCCTTCGGTATAGGTGCTTGAGATGTAAATGCGGTTGGTATTCACCTTTGCACCTTTATCGCTTACTAAAACTTTATAATCAATTGCTTTATTCGGGAAATAAAAACTCTTGTTACCACTTAAATTAATGGTTACAGTTGGGTGTTCGTTACCTGCATAAACAGGTATTACCTGGCTTTTTGCAGAAGCTTTACTGTTGTCTATCACCGTAACGCTTACCGGATATTCACCTTTTTTAGTAAAAGTATAATTTAATGTTGGGGTGCTGGTGGTTTTGGTAATTCCTTTCCCTAAGTTCCATATGTATTTTAAAGGGTCGCCGTCAGGGTCTTTAGCCGTAACGGTTGCCGTCATTTTATAAGGCATTAAACCACTGGTTTTTGCGATAGTAAGGCGTTCAATAGCCGGCGGACGGTTACCTTTCAGGTAATCAATTCTGGTAATTGCGGCATCAGGGTTTTTGCTAAACCAGCCTTTACCATACTCAAGGATGTATAGTTTTCCATCAGGTCCCAATTCCATATCGATAGGCGCGGCTAAAGAAACGTTAGCCATAAATGGCTCCATACTTACGTAATCACCCTGCGCATTCATGGTTACCGCTTTAACCCAGCCCCGTACCCATTCATAAATAATCAGCTTTCCATTGTAATAAGCTGGGTAAGGTGAGTTAGCAGTAGCATAATATACGGGGCCCGCCATTGCGGTACGCCCGCCCGCACCCACTTGCGGAAACTCTTTGGATTCGCCATAAGGATACCAGATATAAGCTGGTTGTGCAGGTGGAAGTTTCTCCAAACCGGTATTGTTTGGCGAGTTGTTTATAGGTGATTCGGGATCGAATGCATTTCCATTTGCGCCGTTGGTATAATCATAAGCCTTATATGGATAGTTGTTGCCTATAAACAGGGGCCATCCAAAATTACCTGCCTTACGCGCCTGGTTCACCTCATCATAACCTCTGGGGCCTCTTAGTGGATCGTCGTTGGTGGCATCAGGGCCAACTTCGCCCCAGTACAAAAAGTTGGTTTTCTGATCAACCGAAATACGGTAAGGGTTTCTATTGCCCATTACATAAATTTCAGGTCTGGTTTTTGGGGTATCTTTTGGGAAAAGGTTGCCATCCGGTATGCTATAGGTGCCATCTTCATTTACTTTGATCCTGAGTATTTTTCCCCTTAAATCGTTGGTGTTCCCAGCCGATCTTCTGGAGTCATATTGCTCAAATCCTTTTCTGTTATCAAGGGGAGCATAACCTTTGTTTACATATTGTTGTTTTGGTGCATCAAATGGGGTAGAGTTGTCGCCTGTTGATACATAAAGCAAATTATCTGATCCAAAAGCAATGGAGCCGCCGGTATGGCAACATATTTCGCGCTGAGAATAGAATTCGAGCACAATTTTTTCAGATTCTTTAACAATCTGATCGTTAACCAGTTTAAATCTCGAAAGGCGGTTTACAGATTTGTCAAAAGGGCTGTAAAAAAGATAAATGTATTGATTTACGGCAAATTTTGGGTCTGCGGCCATGCCCAGTAAACCTTCTTCAGCATTTACATTCGGGGTATTGGTTTTGAAATAGACATCAAGCTTGCCCGCTTCTTTTATTTTTTTAGTTTGGTTCTTATAAATCAATACTTCACCTCTGCGCTGGGCAACTAAAATGTCCAGATTAGGGAGCACTGCCATCTCAGTTGGCTCTGTAAATTCTCCCTGCGCCAGGGTAACTTTCACAAAGCGGTCTTGATCTGGTGTATCTATTTTTTGTTTTGGAAAAAAATTGAAAGTTTTGTGCTCAAAAACTTTTTTGTTTAAAGTTGTTGCCGATATAAAGATAAGTGCAAGAGCAGATAAAAATAGGCTAAGTGCTGTTTTCATTTATTTGGTTGAATGATTTTCAATAAATATAGGGTATAGTTTTGTAGGCTGGGGTATTGTATCAAAATTTATGCGAAAGGTTTTAGCATAATTTACTAAGCAGTGCGTATTTCTGAAGCGAATTTAAAATTTAATAATTATCTCATTATTAGTTGTGTAGATTAAAAAAACAGCATCAAAAGGATTGCAAATTGTAATAATTGCTCTTGAAAATCCAACAACCAAGAGTTGTTTTTTGCATTTATCTTATGTCAGTCTATTGTCATTGTGGTTTTAATATGTAAATTACGGAATGAACGATAAAATTAATTTTATTCTTGGAGTAGTTTTCCTCTTAAGCGGTTTTAGTGTTTTCTTTGTGATTTTTAGCGGAAAAAAGGGTTAGTTGTTTTTTTAAAAGCAGAACGCAATCTTCCTTTTTTGACTTCTTAAATTCTGTATCGAAATAAAATTTGATTGGTTAATATTCCACCTTGTTGTTACATGTGGCATTGTAAAATCATGCTGTATCAAATGCTCACAATCTTTCAGATGCCAATCGCGGGATCTTGATATCGGTAATATGCCCAATCTGACCGGTTACTTCAATCTAACTTTTTGCCATGTAGATGGTACTACATCATGTAGTTAAATTTTGCATATCGTGCCTGGCTGCTGCGCATATCATAAGGGCTTAGCTTTAAATCATTGTTATGATCTCCATATTTATTGAACTTGCAAAAAAAGTATTTAATAGCTAAACCTTTTGATCTTTTTTATGTTTAAGCAGTAAATTCCAGAGAAAATGCAGGGGACAGTAAAGTTTTATAATGAAACTAAGGGATTTGGTTTCATTATAACAGAAAACGGAGAAGAAATTTTTGTTCATGTTACCGGCTTAAGCGATAAAGTAAGCCAGCATGACCGGGTTGAATTTGAAGTAGTACAAGGGAAAAAAGGCACAAACGCAGTTGATGTTAAAAAGATTTGATAATTCGATGAGATTAGGTACTGTAAAGTTTTATAACCCTGAAGAGGGGATGGGTAGTATTATACCTTCAAATGGAGGGAAAGAATTAAGCGTTTTTGCCCATGGCGTGGTTGATCACATCAAAACCAGTAACATTGTTCAGTTTGATATCGAATTTACGCAAAATGGCATCGAAGCCACTAAGGTAATTGTGCTGTCGGCGTAGAAATAAGTTTCGGATATTAATTATCTACAAGCAAGAGTAGCTAATAGCGGTCAGCTTATAATGAAATGATTATTTTGATTTGGAAGGAGGACAGCGAATGAGCGGTATGGTAGAAAATTTTGCGGGTCCGGACGGCTTAATAACAGTATCCATATTACGCTGGCTCCTGAAGACCAATGCCTCCTGTTCATAATATATTTTAACAACTTGTAACCAAGTCGGATAAATTTGGTCTTATTGTTGTTTATTCTCAAGTTTTTATGATTCAGCTAGAGCCAATTAGCGGTTTTTTTCACAGAGAGCGTGCCTTACAGGCTATATATCCTATGCGCATGTTGATTGTATGCCATGGAAAAGGCTTTCTGTGTATGAATTCTGGCGATTACCCACTTTTGAATGGCCGGATTTTTTTTATTCCGGAAGAGGGCCTGGTTAGGCTCGATGGAGAAATGAGTTCGGGTTATTGGCTAAGTTTTAGTAGTTTGTTATATGCAGAATTTTTACTGCAGCACTTGGATCCGCAAGCTAAAAATCTCTTTTTAAACCTTTCTTTCAGGGATCTTGATCCGCAAAAATCAAGCAAAACGTATAATTTACTTGATCAGCTGAAAAGAGAAATTGATCATAAAAAGGATATGTCTTATATAGCACAATATTTATCGTTGTTTTTGGGCTTTACAGCTGGTTTGGATGGCTATCTTGCAGCTTTAACATTAGATGATTTACAGCAGGTATTAAGGTTCCGGGCAATTTTAGAGCAATTTTATAAGCAGGAAAGATCCATTCAGTTTTATGCTGAAGGCATGGGGATGAGTCCGGGCAGATTGAATAAATTTTTAGATCGGGTGCTTGGAAAAAGCTTGACCGTGCTGATTAAAGATCGTATTATGCGCGAAGCGGAAGTGCTGTTGCTTCATAGTGATTATACAATTGATGAAATAGCCGAAATACTGGGTTTTGAACAAACCACTAGCTTTAATACCAGTTTTAAACGACATAAAGGCATGTCGGTATTTCAATTTAGCCGCCTAAGCATCAGTTAAAATAAAAATTGGTGCGTCTGCCAAAGAAACTTCCATCAATTTGATTTGATCTCTTCTAGAAAACAGGTATTCCACACCTCACCACATTAATTGTTTCTCGCCTAACGCGTAAAGCTTTGCTCACTGTTTCTATTTTATCAGCCGCACCAATTTATGTTTGCTAAATTATAAAATCTTAATTTAAAGAAGAAGAAATATTCCTAAATATATTACGTATTTGTATTTTAGTATTTACAATTCGGGATGTTGCCGTTTTACAAGGGGGAGATATACATTTGGCCAGTCTAGAGTTTGTTGAAAAAACGATCCTTTTCAGGTTGAACAGCGATAAATTTCTGCAATTGTGTACGAGGCAGCAAAGCGTAAAAACATCAAACAGGAAGAAACCTGGTGCATTGAATTACCTGCGCTCTTTATAAAAAAAAACTGTTTTTTCTGCCACAATATAGTTCATTGCGCTCTGCTGTAAATTCCCTAATAAAGCCTTTGGACTGTGTTAATTTTCAAAGAGATAACCGCTGTAAGCCAAACCTTTGGCTACACTTTTAAAATTATCGCCGGAGTTTAACGGAATGTGTGGAAACTTGGTTTTAAATAAGTTTTGAACGGCAGATACCATCGAGGTTCCCCCGGTCAAAAACAAACAGTCAATATCTGCCGGGTTGATTTTATATGTTTCCATAAACCGGTCCAGATAGGCATCTATTTTATTAATGTCTTTTTCGATAATGGAATTGTACTGTTGCAGCGAAATATTTTCATCAATCTCGATTTCCATATTGCTATAGGCAAAAGTAGAATCAGGCTGATCAGAAAGTTCGATTTTGGTTTTTTCTATCGATCTGAATAAAGAATAACCCAGGTTATTTTCGATCAGGGTAATCAGGTTTTTGAATTTCGGATCGTTTCCAGAGTAATAATAATATTCTTCGATTTCTTTCTGAATTTTTAAACCGTTAAAGAAATTCATTTTATCCCAGGTGCAGATATTTGCAAAGAGCGATTTGGGCACATTTAAGACCTTGCCTGGTGTAGCTTCATACAGCGTGTTTTTACCGAAATATGGTGTTCCCCTGTCCCACATAAATGCCGAATCAAGGCTATCGCCCCCAATGTAGATTCCACCAGAGGCAATCATATCTTTTTTACGGTCTTTGCTGCCAACTTTATCGGGATCAAGGATGAGGTAAGTGAAATCTGTTGTACCTCCGCCCAGATCGGCCACCAGTACGCGCTCTTTCCTGGTAATTGTTTTTTCGTAGGCAAAAGCAGCCCCGATAGGCTCAAACTGAAAACGGACATCGGTAAAGCCGGCACTTTCTGCAGCTTTTTTTAACCTTGTTTGTGCCAGGGTATCTTTCATCGTATTGTCATCATCGAAAAATACCGGGCGACCTATAATGGCCTTGTTACATTCTTTGCCAATAATCTGATCCGCCTTCGTCTTCAAATCCCTCAGGATTAAAGTGACCAGGTCTGACGCAGTATATCTTTTATTATGGATACGGGTTTCGGTAAAAGTGGTTCTGGAAAGGATCTGTTTGATGGATTTTATAAAACGGCCTTTCATGCCATCGCTTAAATAAGCATCTATTGCTTTTTCGCCAACGATATGGCTTTCGCCATCAATAAGACTTTTTACTTCTGTAAAATAAATTAAGGATGGAATAGAAATGGTATCTACAATTTCTTTCTTTTCTTCATCGTAAATGGAAAGTGCCGAATTGGTTGTTCCAAAGTCGATTCCGTATAGAAAATTACTCATGGCTTGCTATGCTGGGGTTGGCGGGGCTAAAATGGGGTTGCGAAAGTATTAAAAAAAGTGTTAAGAAGTAAATTTTTTTTAAAATAATTCGCTGGTACCCAAATGTGCATTAATGATGCGGGTAATCTGTTGGCCGAGTTCTTTTGCATTACCAATTCCTACGCTTTTGATTGCTGCCAGCTGATCGGTCGTTCTTGGCATTTTTTCGGCAATAGAAAGTAATGCTAAATCAGAAAGTACAGCATAATCCTGCGTGCCGCGTTGCTGTGCAATTGTGCTACGCCATTCGACGAGGTTTTTATAAACCTGAGGATTTGAAATTTCTTTTGGTTTAATGTTCGATTTAACCGGTTTTTTTTCTGCTTGTTTATTTCCTGCGGCGTGTAAAGTATTGATATAGTCTATAATGGAAAATGGATTCCAGGAAATTTTAAACAGGGCCAATTTGATCTGGAACCCGTCTTTGCAATCGTTTAATATGGTAAGTAGTTTATCAGAATGTGTGTCGTTATAAAAGTTGATGGCCACAATTTTGGAAGTTAAAGTAATGAGCTGTTCCACTTTTGGAACAAAATAATCTGACGCTTTTTGCAAGCGATCCATAAAAGCTCTTTCATCTGCCGTGTTGTTATCGGTATTGATTTTCGAAAATTCCTTTGCAATAAAATTTTTGGCTACTTTAAAAATATCGTTCTGAAAGATCTGATTTCCAGTATCGTAAATAGCTAAAAACGCATTTTGCTCATCTCTGTCGATCAGCTTGGAGCGCCCCAGTTTTTCCCAGTCTTTGGCAACCAGCGAGAAATCCAGTAGTTCGTGGATCAATCGCCAGCTATATTGCTGCGTATAACGGGCTAACAGTTCGGGGGTAGGTTTATCCTGATGGGCGGCTTTTGTAAAACTGATTACTTTAGCATCGGTAATGATATTTTCGGCAAGCACAGGCGATTTTAAAATGAGCCCTTCCAAACTTCTGCAACGGCTCAGCGCCACGTAGGCCTGCCCATGGGTAAATGCAGTGCTTACATCTACTATCGCCTGATCAAAAGTTAAGCCCTGGCTTTTGTGTACGGTGATGGCCCAGGCCAGTTTAAAGGGATATTGTGAAAAGGATCCGGTACTGGTTTCGTCTATTTTATTTTCCTCATCGCTCAGGCTATATTTAACATTTTGCCAGATTTCTTTTTCTACTTCGATTTCTCTGCCACCGTTGGTGAAAGTTACTTTTATCGCATCCTGACTGATTGCAGTAATTTTAGCCGCTTTTCCGTTGTAGAATTGCTTTTTACCTGAAGAATCATTTTTAATGAAGATGACCTGCGCACCCAGTTTTAACTGAAGTTTTTCATCGGTGGGATAAGCGTCTTTAGGAAAATCACCACTGACTTCTGCATCGAATTCGAAAATTTCCCCTGGTAATTTTTCCAGACAGCCTTCGTTAATTTCGTTAACCAACTGGTTGTGCGTGGTAAGGGTGATGTAATCATCTTTCCATTCCTGATCCAAAGATGGATCGTAACGTTCATTCAGTTTGGCCAGAAGTTCTGCATCAAGGCTGTTTTCACGCATGCCATTCAAAATGTCAAGAAATACAGGGTCTGACTGGCGGTAAACCTTATCTAAGGTAAACGTCAGCATCGGCGTAGACCTGAAAATGAGGCTGTCAAAAAAATAAGGACTGGAGTAATAACTGCTCAGGATGTGCCAGGCATCGTGAAAGATAGGGGAGAGCTGGTAAAGATCACCGATCATTAATACCTGCACGCCACCGAAGGGAAGATTTGAACCTTTAACACGCTTTAAAGTACGGTCGATAAAATCAATCAGATCTACTCTGACCATACTGATTTCATCAATAATCAATAAATCAAGGCAACGTAAAAGTCTTGTTTTCTCATCTGAATACTTAAAACTGGTTTCTGCATGTTCATCAACAACCGGAACCAATGGCCCGAAAGGAATCTGAAAAAAGGAGTGTAGCGTAACACCACCAGCATTTATGGCCGCAACAGCGGTAGGCGCCACAATGGCAAAATTCTTTTTGGTGGTATCCCTGATTTTGCGCAGGAGGGTAGTTTTACCTGTTCCGGCTTTACCTGTTAAAAATACGGGTTGATTGGTAGTGGCTAAAAAGTCTAAAAGAAGTTGGTTGTCCTGGTCGGGCGTGTTCATATCAACTGCAAAATTAACCTATTCGAAATGGATTTACGGGTAGGTGAGCAGGCGTTTTATCCACATTTTTTAAGTAGTGGCCAGGCTTGCTATAATGAAAATTAAAATTAAGCGGTTGAAAATGAGTTTATATTCATTCTTTTTGTGAAAAAATGCCGAAAACAGTTTCCTAATTTCAATACAAATTTGTAACATTGCACTCGCAAAAAAGGAATGCCTTTTTTCCGGGCCTATAGCTCAGCTGGTTAGAGTAGAAGACTCATAATCTTTTGGTCCCTGGTTCGAGCCCAGGTGGGCCCACCCTAGTGGGCAAACTCGTTTTTACGATGTTTGTCCACTTTTTTTTGCTCTCTAAATCGCTGGAAATCTGATAGATAATTGACACCGCTTCGTTAATACGAGTGGTTCGATGTTGCTCTCCATCAAAACTCAGTTTTTCGGGAAAGATCGAACCAATTATCTCTCGTTTGAGAGCTACTTTCCCATTTTGATATAGTAAATCTAGGTTTAATAGCACGTCAACGGCTTTTTTTAGTTGAGCTTCGATATTAATCTTCGGTGTTTCAACGTTCAAGAGTTTAGCTTCTAACTTAGTTATTTGCTCCTCACACTCCGACTTCACGCTTTTGTAATCTATGCCGTCGAGATCACCATTCAAGAGTAGTTCTCTTGCTGTTTTAATCCGGTTGTTTAAACTATCGATTTTACAAAGTATTTCTTTCTTATTATCTCCTTTCGAAGAAAACTCAAAAGTATACATCTCATTCACTAACCTAGCGCACACTTCGGCCATACCAGCTTTAGGCACAAATTTTTTTAATTCCTTTAAAATTGCATTGTTGACATCTTCAGCTTTGTATCTGCATCCACAAGCTGAGGTACAGTGATAATAGTGATAATACCGATTTCTTCCTTTAGATGGGGATTTCGGCAATAGTAGACAGAGGATTCCGTTCCAAACTGTACACCCGTAGATTAGCCCGACTTTGAGCAGGACATCTTGAGAAGAGTCCCAAATATATCCATTCCTATCAGAACCACCGCAAAAGAAATTTTGTCAATGCTCTGCCTCCCATCCGCACAAAACTTCACTCCACGACATCCCGGATATGATTATCCAGTCAATAAAGCTGTTCTGAGGAAAGATTACATCCAAAAACCGACAGACAAAAAACTCCAGCAACACCCTTTTTAAAAAAACCATTTTTAAGCGCTTTAGCGCTCCGCTGAAGCTGCCTTGAGCACAAAAACAAACATTGAATCAAGTTGGCTTTAAATAAGCCTTAAAACCGCTTAAAATGAGCCGAGTGACCACTTTGAAGCGAAAACAGTGGCCATTTTAAACCGAAAAAAGTGACCACTTTGCAGAAAAACAAGTGGCCACTTTTGGAATAATCCCCACGCCGCCCCCTAATCTTATATTATGTTATACCGAGCTTTTTCCAAAAGTTTCAACTAAGGTCCGAACACGTTTTCAAACGGTAAACGACAGGTCGTTTTTGAACGCGTTTGGTAAATTCTGTCCTATATCTCTATAGATAAAATCATCGGTTTTTATCTTCGGTTACCGCCAAAAACATCGCCTAACCTAGCTACCGGCCGCTGTCCAGAAAAGGACAGGGCTAATGGCTCCTATGACTAGGATAAAATTTTCAGATTTTATCATACCTAGGGCAAACTTCGAAGCAGGTGGACGATGCCCAAAGGACAGGCAAATCGGCTCGCGCAATCAAGCGCGGGCCAGTTCTAAAATCGCCCAGAAAAGAAAATGATCATACTTTTAGAAATGGTGGTATCCCCATTTGCCATATAGATAAAAAAAGTGATTTCTATATTAGGATACAGTGGTACCCCAAAAATCTAGATGGAAAAATAAGCGCATAAAAAAAGGATGGCTATACATCCAGCCCTCTGCTTTGTAAGCTCCAGTTAAACTGCACATTTTTTGATTTGGCGGATCTTGCCAAGGCTACAGAAAAAGAAATTTTAATTAGGGTAAAAAGCCACAAAATCATTTACAAGCCTGTTGAATTTACACCTGTGGAAGCAGCACCAAGAAAATCAACACCCAGGTTATCACAAAACCTTCGGACTTTTCTTCTGTAGCTCGACTGAGCTGACATCCAATTCTTTTTGTTAGGTTGTGGTAAAATGAAGTGATCACTATGATTCGGGCGATTTTTTCGTTCAGCGGCTTTGTCCTGCTATAGTTCGTCATTAGGTCTGATACAGGTTTTCCTTTACCGATAGACAAATATTATCAGCCACGACAAATAGAAGTAGAATGTCTGTATTTTTTCTGATACAAATCACGTATAAATTAAATATTATTGATATTAGAGTTATATATCTAAAGCAATGCCTCACATTCAATCACCTAACGAAAAAAAAACATTCTTTTCCTTTTGCATTTAGCTGTTTATTAGTTCGAGAAGTATTGTTTTCTGATATACTTAGAAGGTAATCTATATCACAAATTAACCTTTAACAACTACAAATCAATCTATGAAAACAGGCAAAATTCTAGCTCTCGTAGCAATTTGTGCTCTTATTTTCGCGTATGCATGTAGGAAGGATAACGAATCGCTCGTTACTGACCTGCCAGTCAACTCGAATATAATTGAGCAAGCAAAAATCTTTTATGGCACGAAGGTCAAAAAAGAGAACCTTTCAAGCGCTCTTCTTAAAAAAATTGAAAAAAAGTCAACCTGAATGGGACGCTTCTTCAGAAACAGTTCAGGAGGATGGTACAAGGCTGATCCTCACAAAATATCCTGACTACAAAATATCAAGTAATAAGTGGTCCTACAGACGATCTTATCTGTTCGTGCAAAACCGTGCAAAAATACAGGAAGGATTTATCGTTGAAATATTTGGCGATAATGAGTTTCTAGAAAAAAATTACCAAAAGATTCTGGCAAATTATAACAGGGAGTCTTTTGAAGGATTTAACGGTAGGATACTCGTTTATGATCTAGAATACCATTTAATAGTGGGCAGGATATTTAAAGATGGAAAATCAATCGCTGGTCGTGCTAATATTGGAAAGAAAAGCCAGGCAAGTCCCAAATCGGCAACGCCTGTTACCCAACGTGCTGAAGGACAGTGTACCGCTTACTATCTAGTTACAACATACTATGATGCGTACGGACAGGCCTATGACCAGACCTGGGATTTTTTATACATGGATTGTGGTGGAAGCGGTGGAGGTCCCGGCGATGGCGGAGGAGGTTCTCCTGGGGGCGAAACTCTTGTCTATGATTGTTATGGAACTCTTAATGGAACCGCATATATGGCAGCGTGTGGTTGTATAAGAGGGGAAACCGGAATACCTGCGTGTCCTAAAGACCCCTGTGTAGAGAGGCAGAACGTGTCTGCCAGAGCAGCCTCAGCAGCTGTTTCCTCGCAGAAATCTACCATTATCAGTAACTCGACGAGCGTCGAATGGGGTACGGAGCAGAACATCAACGCCTGGCCGGGCGGTACCAGCTACAACAACGTCGCAGCGAGGGCAGGGACAGCATCAAATTCTTTCACGCCGACCTTTGTGTGGAATGCGACAGATGGTTATACACTGGGAGCAGCACACGGCCATCCCGGAGGAACGGGACCATCTCCGAGGGATGTGTTTTGGATGTACGATAATCTTTATAATTCACAGTTGGTCGCTGCAGGTCCAGATGCAAAGAACTATTACCAGACCAACGTGTCGATAACCACATATACCCCGAACGGCACTACCTACGTTGTCCAGATTAATGACTGGGCTGGTATTTCTATGGAAAGACAGAAATTTATGATGGATAATACGGGATATAATAATGATTATATTGCAGAGGCACAGAACTACATGTTTGCAAATAACTCGACTGATAATGGTACCGCCGGAATATGGGCACTGATGAGTTTGATGGGGGATAAGATCAGGGTTTACAAAGCCGAACCCGGTTCTGATACTTTTGAGCCATTGGAAAAAATTGGTTTTACCGTTCAGGGAAAACCTTGTTATTACTAAAAACTGAAATTATGAAAACGATAACTATTTTTGTTGTTTGTGTGGGAATGTTTCTTATTTCCGCAAACACTTTCGCACAAAACGCTACTTTAAACAGTAAAACAAGCTTCTCGGCCCCTCAGGGATTTATCAAGAAAACAGACTCTGAAAAAATGATGATAGCCAAGGGTAGGCAGATAAAAGCCGTAGAACTACCTAAAGAGCTAAATAAAGCTTCATATGCTTATGGTGATCTTCTGGTTACTTTATCATCTTCTGAAAAAGCAGCCAATGTCGATCTTGCAAAATTAAAAAAGGGACTTGACGAATTTGGCAGCGGTTCTTCTACCTACAGTTCAAAGATCGTTGATGTCAATGGTATAAAGGCACTGGTGATCGAAAATTCTGCTGAAAACAAGATAAGGTTTTATGCAACAAATGCGAATGGGACCTCTTTAGTTAATGGACTTATTGAATTTGAGAAGGAAAACAAAAGTAAGGCATCTCAGATCTTACCTGAAATCTTGAAAAATATAATTTTCAAACAATAAGTAAACATTTTTTATAAAAGCTGATTGTGAAGCAAGTTATAACAGTAGGTCGGACCAATAAGGTTCTTAACAGCTTATTCGTTATCCTGTTTGCCTCTGCATTGTTCAGCCTGCATTTTTTAGCATTAGAGCATGCCTTTTCAAATTTTATAAATTATGATAGGCATGCTCTTTTTGTCATATTGATACTGATTGGAGTGTTTTTCCTGTTTAGGAAATTCTACTGCAGGGTTACGCTACGAACCATTATAGTCGGGATGTTCTCATTATATATTGCTCTCGGGGCACATTTAACAAATCGACAGGAATATATATCATTAGCCCTTATTTTTTTCTTGATTTTCACTGTAATACGCCAGCTTTTTGTTAACAACAGGTGGATTTTCTTCCATTGCTTTGTTGTTGCGAATCTTGTTACAGCAATATTATATTTAACAAATCAGCATCTTTTTGACTTTTTGGATTATTTGTCAAGCAACTCCTCAATTAATACCGGTCTCAATGCAAATTACTTCGCTTCTATAACTCCATTTTGCCTATCTTTTTTCTTCGGTAGGAAATTTATATTGAGGCATAAAATATTCCTATGCCTGAATATATTATTACTTATTTTTTCGATTGTCATAATTGTTGAGAGCCACTCAAGGATTAGCTTGCTGGCCATTTTAATTACTGTGCCCTTTACCGTACTCTGGCTTTGTAGAACTATAACCTTCCAAAAGATATTCGCTAATTATATAAACCTATGGTTACTGACTATTATCTTCGTTTTTTTTTGCTACTTCCTGTATCAGTTCAATCCCAAATCTGTTCAAGGGCGTTTTCTGATTTATAAGGTTTCCTTTTATCTCATCAAATCAAACTTAGCACTGGGTTGTGGACCGGGCGGTTTTTCATCAAATTATAATTTGTGGCAGGCGAAATATTTCGCAAAGAATAGTAATGACTCTCAAAATGATCAACTACTCGCGGCAAATACTTATGAGTCATTTAACGAGCCACTTCGCATACTTGCGGAATATGGTATTATTGGTAGCGTAATTCTATTTTTAATTATTTTGGTAACCATCGTAGGAATAAAAAAAAGGAAGCTTAACTTTTATTGTATGGGTGCGGTCGGATCATTATTATCTGTATTGATATGCGGCCTGATGTCATATCCATTATCCCTTTATTCCGTTCTTATCAATATTATTTTTTTTTTCTCCACATTACCTTATAAAGAAAACAGGTTAATTGTACTGGATAAAATCACAAACTATCAAGTTATTTTCAAAATCAGCTTTTTGGCGTGGTGCATTTATTTGGGGTATGCTCAATTGCAGGTTGCAAAAAGCGAACGGAGATGGTCGCGAGCGGCACTGTTGGGCTTGGAGGGAAATTTTTCGGCGGCAAATACTGAGTTCAAAGCTTGTTACAGATACCTTAAATACGACGGCAGATTCATGTTTGATTACGGATCTGAGTTGTCATATGCCAATCAAAATAAAGAAAGTATCAAGGTTCTGAAGATTGCTGCCAACCTCTATCCAAATGATCAGATCTTCATCAATCTTGGCGATACATACCAGGCAATCGGAGATTTCTCAAAAGCACTCGAATCGTATAAAATGGCACGATATATTTTTCCTAGCAGATTTTCCTCGAGGTATAAAAAGCTAAAATTGTGCGAGAAAATAGGCGCCCACGCCGATGCTTTCGCAGAAGCACAAGAGATAATGTCCTTACCAGTAAAAATTCCATCAGGAGACATTGATTTTATGAAAATGCAAGCAAGTAGTTATATAGAAAAGCACGGTAAATGAGAACTTTGTATATTGTGGCTTTTATTTTATTAATGGCTTCCTGTCAGCAAAATCTCGAAATTCCTTTTGAGATCAATAAAAGGATCGTTGTTTCTCAGCCCTGCAATTTTTTTGGGTACTCAATAAACAGGGATAGGTTTTTCGTTCCCGAATTCTTTGTGGGATCTTTCAATTCAATTTATTCTCAAAAACCGATAAGATTAGAAATTATAAATGACAGATCGGCATATATACAATCAATTTCATGTGATTGCAAAAAGGTAGCATCGCTGGTAGAAGCTACAAATAACAATGGGTATTATTTGGCATATTCGGATTTAAGGACTGGGAATAATGAGTTTTTTCAGGAAGAAGGAGGTGTAAGATCGCCTGCTTTTTCTCCCAGGGAAACTTTGTTAGCTTATATCTCAGTGTCGGAAATTACGATTTATGATTATAAACGCCGCAAAAATTTAGAGCTGGGTCCAATGGATATTAACTTTCGTGCACTGACATGGTCATTGGATGGGGCAGAATTGCTGTTGGAGGATGCTGACTCGAATATTTGGTCGTATGATATCAAGCTAAGAAAATATTGTCAACTGGTACAAGCAAAATCTTTTTTCTATGGAAACAGGAATATTATTTCAGATGACCAGAACCCAGATATATTCTATTATCTAGATGACACCAAAACTGGATTCAATGATATATATAGATTTGAAAAGGGCAAAGGCAGTTCATTATTTTATGCCTCAGCTTCAGATAAATATCTACTTAATTATCCACAAAGTAAAGACGGGTTGTATTTCAGGTCGGTAGAGAACGGAAATGTTTTAATAAATAAACTTACTCCAAAAGGTGTATCCTATATTTCTGAAAAAGGCGTCTACTACGATTATTTTAAGACAAAATCTGGCGTGGTTTTCAGCCTGTATTCCAATGTTGGTACTCCAGCTACATTTGATGTCTCGACAGATGGCAAAACCGTCTATAAGGGACCAAATGCAACAATTGACAATACAATAATCCCAATTGCCGAAAGGAACGGAGAGGGTATGACCCATTTTATTTATAAGCCCAAAGAAAAAATTAAAGCATGGGCGGTTTATTTACATGGGGGATCATGGGAGCAAAACCAGGAGCGTTACAATGTGTACATTAATTCCTTGGTGGACAAAGGCATTGCGATCATCGTATTAAATTATCTGGGATCGACCGGAATCGGTAATATTTATGAATCAAGGGAAGATAGTAATCTTCTAAGCAATCAGATTTTAAATGTTCACAGGGATCTGAGAGGTATGGTTATAAAGTATAGGATCAGCGGAAAAGTTTCTTTAATTGGCGTTAGTTATGGTGCTAAGATTGCCCATGGTTATGCCGATTCATATTCAGCAGAAATCAATAGTGTAGTCGATCTGTCAGGAACGGAGGATAGTTTTAAAAGTTATAACGCCAAAAGGTTATTTATTTATGGAGACAACGATTTATGATTGCAGATAAAGATCGGTTGGCCATGCTTTCAAAAGCATCTTTATTAAAAAGTACGCGTATAGAAGTTTATAGAAATGAAACCCATTATATCGCACAACGCAAAAACATGGTCAGGACAATTGATTTGATTTCGGATTTTATTACCCATTGACAACCTTTAAGTTATCTGGATGGTCCCTGGAAACATTACAAATATTTCCCCTTTGAGCCTTTGTTTTAAATCGATGGATAAGAACTAGTGAATCAATGTGCTCTGCTTATTTCTCCTGCACCTTTTTTTGTTAAAAGTATTTCCGATCCGGTGTTGTAAATGCGTGAATTTGTAAATCCCAATCAAACGCAAATTCATTGATATAAACTTTGTTGTTGACTCCTTAAGATGTTCCTAAAAATTTAAGCAATTTTTTTAGCCAAATCAGCGATTAAACGTAAATCAGATATGAAATGGTTCGAGAAGCGCCCATTTGGGTCCACTGACAATCAAGCGCTTAGATGTAAATCTACGTGCTTTTTTGTTTTTGGTACGAAATAGGTATGAAAAGTCAGGATCAAATTTAATTTACGGCTGTTTTAAACCGATTTGATCATGTTTGCTGTTAGCTTTGACAGAAATTTAGGGATAAATACCAAAAGTAAATACTGCATGAAATAATCCTTTTCCAAAAATTACTTTATCCTTGGCCTGTCGTCTGCTTTTACCCATTCATCATGTTTACAATTGTTGCATTCGGCTTTTTGTTCTTTATTGATGTTGTGAACTTTGCCGCAGAAGCTACAGGCGTAAAGTCCGGCAAGATCTACAATTTTGGACGCTTTCGCAAAATCTTTGGGCATGATCGGCAGGCCTGGCTGCACCTCTTCATCTGGAAAAAAGAAGATGCTTACGCAGCCAGAAGTTTCCAATATGGCCGTTTTAACCTGACCGAGATGGGAAACGCCCTGTTGCCGCAGTTCGGAAAAGAACTCATCCTGGGCGAGGGTTTCTTTCCGAAATTCATTTACGGAGAATATGCCCCCCTCAATGATGTAGGTAGCTTTGCCTTCAACCAGATCGTCAAACCGCTTGCTTTTAGCCATTAGGTAGGTAGTAAGCCTGTAGGCACCTACAATGATGGCAAATATGGCTAAAGGTACCATGAGCCCGATTTCTTTATAGAACATCGGATCTCCGGCTGCGGAACCCAGACTGATGATGACTACCATTTCAAATACCGATAACTGTCCTACTCCGCGCTTGCCAAGAAGCCTTAACCCGATGAGTATGATAAAGTACATCAGTATGGTGCGTATGGCAATTTCGATGAGAAATCCCCACTGTTCTTCACCTACCATGATTTTGGTCCAGTCGATATCCTGCATATTGAGATTTATTTTGTGTGAATCAGTTTAAGTTAAATGTAAATATTTCTCAAAAAAGTTGATCTGCCTGGAATTCCTCACCAGTAAATGGGTATTAATGGTTTTGGTCAGATCTTCTTTTTACCCTTATGCCAGCCCTGTGAAGCTCATCACAGTACAACAACATTTTTTGCATTGTCTGATTCAGGAGCCTACACACTTCCATTCCGATCCAATCTGGCAACATGAAGTCAGGTTGAATAAATCCGGGTTCAGGTATTTGATAAAAATCATTTAACCTGGCAGTTGCTTTAATCCGAAAACCTTTTCCAGCAGCGCATATTAATGATATTGGCCATGCGGGCCCACTTGTCGAGATGTACATATTTATTTGCGCAGTAGATATGGATGGTCGGGTTTCAGGTCTGTGGATTGAAATATTCGAGCGGCATGAAATGCCTGTATTTATTCTTGTTCCTTTTCAGAAGTTTCAGTGCTGCCCTCTTCATACTTTTTTTCTCCATTTTCATCCTCATGTACAATAAGCGAATGCGGTGCGGCAGATGATGGATTGCTTCCGGTCCCCGAGATCTCGGGTATGGTTATTATGTCGTTGTTGTTGTCTGCTGAAGGTTGAATTGCTTCGCTGTTCCCCAATGCGGCCTGGGCAAGTTGTTCCTGGTTAGTAAGGCCTTCTTTCTGCTGCTCTTTTTTGTTTTTATTGTCTTCCATAATTTCTTTATTGAGTTAACATTAAAAACGGTTCGATAGTTTGCTAATCGAGAAAAAGTAAGTGGCAGATGTCAGGTAATAGAATATTCTGGTAAAAAATGCCTTCTGCGGCTTATTATATACGCAAAAATGAGGCCTTGCGGTTAGTTATGCCGAGGGGCTTGCACAGATCAAATCATATGTCTCTCAAGCATTTTAAATATCATTTGGCACACACAACCAGTGTAAGAAACAATTTTTTATAAAGCTCTTTAAAACCATATATTTGCTTTTATATTAATGATATCCTTGCGAAACATCACCTCTCTTTTCAACCGTTACTATCGTACTGCATTTGGTATTATCTGCCTGATACTGGTTTTTGTTTACAGCAAGCGGTATGGCTACATGCTTTTCCATACTTTGGTGGAACTCTTTTCCATCGTAATCGCTTTCGCGGTGTTTATTGTGGCCTGGAACTCCAGAAAAATGCAGGATAACAAATACCTGCATGTTGTGGGAATATCCTATCTGTTTATTGGCGCGCTGGATTTGTTACATACTCTGAGCTATAAGGGAATGAATATCATTCCGTTACCTGGATATCCTGCCAACCAGTTCTGGGTGGCAACACGTGGCATGGAGGCAATGATTTTTTTAGGCGGTTTTTTAATGATTGGACGCAAACGAAAAATTAATACCGAACTGCTTTTCCTCCTATATTTTGTGGTGGCTTCACTCATTGCTGCAAGCATTTTGGTATGGAAAGTATTTCCCGTTTGTTTTGTGCCGGGAGCTGGTCAAACCCTTTTCAAGGTGGTATGTGAGTACATTATCATCTTATTTTTATTTGCAAGCTTATTCTTGCTTTACCGGAGAAGGGCAAATTTTGACCGGAAAACTTACCATCTTCTTTCAGGGTCTATTATAGTTGCCATTCTAAGTGAATGCTGCTTTGCCACTTATACATCAAACTACGGACAGTTAAATGAGTGGGGACATTATGGGAAACTGATTTCCTTCTTTCTTATTTACAAAGCCAATGTGCAAATGGCGTTTGATAAGCCCATGGCAAGTATTTTTCGTGAGCTTAAGGCCAGCGAGACGGAGTATAAGACTTTGGCTGAAAATCTTCCGGATCTGATTATGCGTTTTGATGAAAACCTGGATTGTATCTATATCAATCAGGAAATCAGTAAGCTTCCACAGTTTGCTGATTCAGATGTTCAATCGTTGAGTAAAAGAATCTGGAATGAATTGAAACAGGCACTTGTTACCAGAAAAAATATTGCCGGAGAATTGGAGGCAGGAATGCAGGAAAGCCGCTATTATTTTTCATTTCATATCATTCCCGAAATCTTAGATGACGCTTCTGAGGTTAGACTTTTGGTTATTTTTAGGGATATTACTATTGTAAGGAAGGAGAAACTTCATTTATCGAAACTTCTTGATACCCTACCACAACAAGTATGGACGGCCAGGGCTGATGGTACAATTGATTATGTTAATGGCGTGATCATCCGTGATTTTGCACTCGATCCTGAATCCCCTTTTGGTATCGGCTGGCAACACTACGTTCATCCTGATGATTTACAGGAGTGTATACGGGTGTGGATGCTTTCGCTTGGCAATGGTACCGAATATCAAGTCCAGTTTAGATTGAAAATGGCAGATGGTCAATATCTATGGCATTTGGGGCGGGCCGTGCCTATTTTCGAAAATGGTGAGGTTATGTTATGGATTGGTTCGAATACCAATATAGACCTGCAAAAGAAGGGAGAGGAGCAGCGGGATGAATTTATTTCAATTGCTTCGCACGAGTTGAAAACACCATTAACCAGTATTAAAGCATTTAATCAACTGCTCGCCAGAACCAATGATCTTGATCGGGCAAAATCTTACTTACAAAAAGTAGATCTAGCTACGACTAAACTGGAGAGCCTGATTAACGATTTGCTTGACGTAAGCAAGATCAATGCAGGTAAGCTCCAGTTCAATAAATCGATTTTCAATCTTAACCAGCTGATTCAGGAATGCTGCGAAAACCTTCAGCTAAGCGTTAATACCCATCGGATCGTCTTTACAGCGAACGAACAAATTAATATATATGCCGATCGTTTCAGGATTGAACAGGTAATTGATAATTTACTCAGCAATGCTGTTAAATATTCTCCCAGTGCAGATGTGGTAAATGTTACGTTCAGGGTTGAACAGGAATCGATTATTGTCGCAGTCGAAGATCATGGTATAGGTATAGATAGTGATGAGCTTGAAAAACTTTTCGACCGTTATTACCGATCAGATAATGCTGCGGGGCGCTTTGGCGGACTGGGCTTAGGCCTTTTTATTTCCTCCGAAATTATTAAAGCTCATCAGGGTACATTCTGGATCGAAAGTGAGCTCGGGATAGGAACTACAGTTTACATACGCGTTCCAATGAGTGAAACTGGGATTACAAAAGGTTCGGTTGCAAAAGGACTTAACTATAGCGATGAATACCTGACCATTAGCTACAATGATCAGCAAGACTGGATGGAAGCAAACTGGACCGGGCATCAGAATTTTAAAAGTGTGCAAAATGGGGGGCTTCAGATGATAGAGATGCTTAGGTCATCAGGACTTAAAAAAGTGCTTAATGATAATCGAGAAGTGCTTGGGAATTGGTCGGAGGCATCAGATTGGGTAGGAAAGGTTTGGTTTCCGATGATGATTGAAGCTGGCCTGCAGGATTTTGCCTGGATTTTTTCTCGAAGTATCTTTGCGCAACTTGCCGCTCAAAAAAGTTTCGATGTATCGGACGGTAAAGCTAATGTTCGCTTTTTTTACGACATGGAGGAAGCCAAACGCTGGTTGAAGGAAACTGACAAGGTTAAGCCTTTGTGATTTTTAATAAGGTCTGAATTGAAGATAAATCCGGTAGCAGGATTTATCTTCATTATATAAATTTTATTTATATCCTATTTCTTATTTTATGCTCCCAAAGATAGTCAATTAGCAACTTCGGGTGATCGGTCTGTAATCCCTGAATGCCTGATTTTATTGCTTTCATCCAGTCATCGGGTGTTTCATTTGCTTTTTGTACATCTATAAAAATACTGATGCCCATGGTTTTTAGAACTGGAAGTAATGTTTCATTAGGGGCATTGTCAATCGCCTCTAAGGGGGCTTTTGACATTGCTTGCATCAAGGCGTTTTCGGTTGTGATGGTATTATCCAAATGAGACATTAAAGGCATTTCGGGTGCTGTTTTCCGCCACGAAAGGTAGTCGCGATGGCTACTTACATAAACCAATACATTATACTTCATACCTGCCTTTTTAATGGCCTTATATGCTTTTTCCGCTTCAGCCGCTTTAAAATCCAAATAAATATTTATTTTTCCCTTGCAAGCCTTTAATGCCTCCTCAAAGCTGGCAATCCGGTGTAAACTACTGTCTTTTCCTTTAAAAATAAGTTGTCTTGCCGCTTCAAAATCAAGGTCTTTTATTTGTCCTTTTCCATTGCTTAAACCGTCTACACGGTCGTTATGCAAAAGTACCAGGTGCCCGTCTTTTGTCGTACGCAGATCGAGTTCCACATAATCCGCACCTAGTGCAATAGCCTCCGTGATGGAAGCTATTGTATTTTCTGGTTTGATTAAATGACTACCACGGTGGGCAATCACGATAAAAGCATTTTTTGATTTCGGTAATGGCCTCATCGCATGTTGTGAGAATACAGGTATACAGAGGCAGCTAAATAAGATGGCCAGTAAAACCGGTGTTATATTTATGCTCATGACTAGGGATTTTGTGTCGGGTTCATATCTGTGAATGCTGCTGCGCTGTTTCTGTCAGATTTTTTTAAGGAAAAAGCATCGAAAAGCTCGCCAGAGGTTTTATAGGCCTCAAATTTAAGGTTTGGCCCATCAACATGGATAACCTGGAACAGCTGGGTGTTTTCTAAAGATACATCCATCCATTTTGCTCCATCTACTTTGTACATTTTAGGGCCTGCGACCGAAACCAGATAAACCGGCCCGCTCACTTCCCTTCCCGATAGTCCCCTTGGCAGGTTTTGGCCACGGCTGTACGTGTGGTCATGGCCCTGCAGTACAAGATCTATATGGTATTTATCAAATAAGGGTTTAAACCGATCTCTGAATTCCTTGTTATCCCTGCTCTTTGCTGTTGAAAAAATGGGATGGTGAAAGGTAACTATTGTCCATAGCTTAGTATTTTCCTTTAATACTTTTTCGAGCCACTCATATTCAGCTTTGGCCGAAGCTTCGTCCAATATAATCATTTGCGAATCCAGGGAAATGATCCTCATGTCCTGATAATCGACATAATAAACCGATTCTTCCAAACCTTTCGGGCCATTGCCGGCAAAGGTGTACTGTACGCCCCAATGTGGGTCAAGTACCAGTTTTCTTTTGTCATCGCGTACATATTCATGGTTTCCGGGGGAGGGGATGCTGGGAATCATACCATTGATGAAACCACCTCCATAATGCCATTCGCCCCATTCCTGATCGTTATTGGAACGATTGATCAAGTCGCCGGCATGGATGATAAATCTGGCATCAGGCTGGTGGGAAAATGCTTTACGGATTACTCTCGACCATTTCGAACGGATGTCGTTTTGTGCATCGCCAAGGTAAATGAAAGAAAATGGAATGTTTTTAACTGCTGCAGTGGTAAACTGGAACCACTCGCTCCAATATTCACCAGAGCCAACGCGGTAAGCATAAACCGTTGCCGGTTTAAGGTTGGTAAAATTAACATGATGGTAGCTTGCAATATCGTAATTATTTCCGCTACCAAGTAAGGTAGAAGTAGCATTGTAATTCGTAATCGATTGTTCAAGCGCCGGATTGGAATCTTCAGCCTTGATTTGGGCTTTTGAGGCTTTAATAGTGGTATCGGTACGCCAGTTTACGGTTTGGCTTGTAGCGGGATCTCCGGCCCATGTTAAAATTACGCGATCGGGAAAATGCCCGGGTTTAAAATCCTGGGCATGTGTTTTAACGCCAATGGCCAAAACAGAGAGTGTAAGTAAAAAAGAAAAAGTGATATATAATTTCATGTTATTTTATTTGGTAATAAAGGAATTAATTTATTTCAGGTACCACATTAGGGTATACTGATTGTCGGCACCGAAAACGGAAACGGCTTTTTGATAGTTGACACGGTTTTTTGCACTTTCCGAATCCGGGTAGATATAACGTTTTGGAATGCCTCTCCCAGCTGCTAAAGGACCTGTTACAAAGGCAGGGTATCCGGTACGGCGCTGATCAAACCATCCTTCAGCACCTTTAAACAGCATAGCGAGCCACTTTTGGGTAATCAATTGTTCAAGTGTGCCATCGTATTTTACCAAAGGTTGATCATAATAGGCCTGTGTTGCACTTACAGCGTAGCTGCTCATCGATTCTTTAATGCCTTTATAGTACAGCGATTCTGCAGTTTCACCACTTACGCTTAGTTTTCCTTTTTGTACGGCTTCAGCCAAAATAAAGCACTGCTCGGTATAAGTGATTAAGCTGGCTTTTAGTAATGCATTTGAACTACCGCCATTTTTCCTGAAAAAAGCAGAAGAGAAAACCGAAACATGATCTTCGCCGCCGTTATAGGCAGAAGGTGCGTCAATGGCATTAGGCACTCCCACATAGCGGTTCAGATCAACAGTTGATCCTGTGGTACTCTTTACCGGTTCTATCCAGACATTCAACCTTGGGTCATTCCTTTGTATTAATCTGTCTACCAGTTCTTTGCTTACTTTTGTTTTCAGGTAATCAAAATCGATCATCGCCAGAGGTCCACCAGGCCAGCTATAGGCCGCAATATTGCCCAAATAGGCTACTTCCGCATTGTCTGCACTGCTTTCGAAGATCGGATAAGCTATTTTATCGTTCAATATTTCCTGCATTTCGGTAAAGGCTGGCACATAATTTTTTGAGATTCGCAATAACATCCGGAGGCGTAGCGAATTGGCAAATTTGCGCCAGGCAAGCGTTTTACCTTTAAACATTACATCGCCTTTAGCATTGATTTCCTGAACGTTGCCTTTTAGCATATCGTTGGCTTCCCTTAGTTCCCTCAACAGATCAGGATAAATGACCTGCTGCTGATCGTATTCAGGATAAATAATATTAGCCTCTTTCGATTTTAACGCCTGCGAATAGGGGATATCGCCATATAAATCGGTAAGGTAACCAAAGTTAAAAGCTTTCATAATTTTACCGATGGCCACGTACTGGTTTTCAGAACGTTTTTGTGCAGTTTCCATGAAGGTTTTGTTTACGGCTAAGCGGGCGTAAATATCGTCCCAATCAACCGGCCCCCAATCCAACAGGTCATAGCCGGTATTTCGAACCAGGGTAAGGTAGCGCGCTGCTGAGGCGGGTCTTCGGTTAACAGCATTTTCCTGATAGGCGTAAGCGGTAGAAACCAATACGTCAGACATTAAGAATTCGGTATTGGTGGTTTCAGGAGCATTTGGGTTGGTATTTAACTTTTCAAAATCTTTGGTACAGCTTGTAATCAAAGCCAGTATAGCGAAAAGTAGCGTTGTATATTTGAATTTCATTTCTGTACAGGTTAAAAGTTACAACTTAATTTAAAACCGAATGAGCGTGTTCCCGGAAGTGTCCAGTGACCTACGCCCAGTTTAAAGCCCTCGGTAACACTCATGGTCGTTTCAGGATCATAACCCAGTCCATTGGCGGTCCAGGTATACAGGTTCCTCCCAATAAGTGATAGCGACAGGTTGCTGATGGGCAGTTTTCGGATCAGTTTTTTATCGAATACATAGGTTAATGAGGCTTCCCTGATTTTCAGGAAGGAGGCCTGATAGGTTAACCTTTCATAGTATTTGTTGTAGGTATTGTTATAAAAATCAGAAGCGGCGATAATGACCGTGTTTTGTGTCAGGTTTCCGTTCGCATCCGCAATAAAGCCCGGAATAATCATTCCGTCGTTCCGTTTTCTGCCCTGCGAGTCCGTCCATGGTAAACCTCCGGTTTCTGCATCTCGGCCCACCAGTGTGTTATCGGTTAAGCCTGCGTTGATAAGTGATTTTACTACGTAAGAGTAAAAATTGCCGCCCTTACGCCAGTCTAAAAGTACATTTAGGGTAAAGTTTTTATAACTGAAAGTATTGTTGAAACCCATGGTAAAATCGGGGTTATAGTTTCCGACTTTAAGGTATTCGCTATTGTTACGAATGTAATGCCCGGTTTTGTCTAGCAAGGCTGCTCCCGCGTTTGGTCCGCTGGTTACTTTGGTATAACTCGGAGTGTAGAAGTCGCCGATTTTGGTGCCTTCCTTAATCAGGTAACGAATGTTGTCTCCGTCGGCACTGCCCATCGAATATTCTTTTAAACCTTCTGATAACGCTATCACCTTGTTTTCATTTTTGGTAAAGTTTACATTGGTTTCCCATTTAAAAAAGCCATCAAAAGGAACAGCATTTAAGCCGATTTCCCATCCGCTGTTCTGGATATTTCCGGCATTGATCAACCGGTTTGATGAACCTGACGCAATGGTTGTAGGGATGTTGATGATCTGGTTCCTCTTGTTTGTTTTGTACCAGGTTACATCTACACCTACCCGGCTCTTGAAAAACCGGAGGTCACCACCAAACTCATATGATGTGGCGATTTCGGGCTTCAGGAAGTTGTTTTTAAGGTTAAACTCAATGGTGGCTCTTTTTACATCGCCCCAATCCTGATTAAAGGGAATGGTATTATACAATTGGTAAGGATCGGTATCACTGCCCACCTGCGCCCAGTTGGCCCTCAGTTTAAGGAAAGAAAGTACATCAGATTTGATCTTGAACACATCCGTTACAATGGTGCTTAATGATGCAGAAGGATAAAAGTAGGAATTGTTGCCAGCGGGGAGTGTGCTCGACCAATCGTTTCTGCCCGTTACATCAAGAAAAACCATATCCTTGAACGATACCTGGCCAAGACCATAAATACTATTGATGCGTTTGCGGGAATTATATTGCGAATTTACGATGGTACCTGCCTGCGCATTGGCAATATTGTAAACACCCGGAATACTCAGGCTCTCTGTTTTCTGTGCGGTAAACCGGTTGGTTTGATCCATTTGGTTTCCTCCGGCAGAAAGACTCAGAGACCAATCCTGATTTAACAGTTTTTTATAACTCAGTAAAAAATCTGTGTTCTGTTCCTTAAAGAAAGAATTATCGACTCCATATCCGCCAAATTTAAAACGTTTTGAACTGAAGGGGCGTTTGGTCTCATGTTCTTCGTTGTACATGTCCAGCCCGGTACGTGCCATTAAACTTAAGTTTTTGGTAATATCGTAAACCACCTGTATATTCCCGGTTAAGCGGTTCCTGTCGTAGCCGTTGGTATGCTCGTAAGCTACGAAATAGGGGTTGTCAGAATCATCTGCTGAAAACTGCTCGATGTTTTCCCTTCCCGGTTTCCAGTAGTTTTTCAGGTCGTTAATGTTCATATTTGGTGGAAGTGAATACAGCATCTGTGTTACACTTTCCCGGTAAGCCGATGGCCGGTTGTCGCTTTTATTGTTTACATAACCAATATTGGTGCTAATTTTTAATTTGGGGTGCAACACATAGGTGGCCGAAAGATTAAGCGTATTCCTTTTGAGGTCGGTATTGGGGACAATCCCCTTATTGCTCAGGTTGGTGTATGATAAACGGTAATGACCATCTGCATTTTTGCCAGTAATGGAAATGTTGTTGGTATAGGTAGAACCGGTTTCATAGAAGTCCTGCGGATTGTTCGGATGCGATACCCAATCGGTAGCAATTGGTTTCCCGCTGGCATCCAGAGGGCTGTTCCATTGCAGGTGTTTGGTACCCACATCAAGCCGCGGCCCCCAGGCAGATGTGGTGGAAGATGCCTGATCGTCGGTATATTCGCCTCCCCCAAAAGTGTGCTGAAAATGTGGGAACATCCAAGCCTGATCGTACATGGCATTTGAATTAAAATTTATTCCTAAACCCTTTTTGTTTATCAGGCCACTTTTTGTGGTAATCAAAACCACACCACTTCCGGCCCTGCTTCCATACAATGCGGCAGCACTTGCACCTTTTAATATGGTGATACTTTCTACATCATCCGGACTGATATCCGCAATCGGGCTACCATAATCAACCGATGAACGGCCAACCTCTGATGTTGCCCGGAGGGAATGTGCTACGGGAACACCATCTACCACAAATAAAGGCTGGTTGTCGGTTGCGATTGATGATTGCCCCCTGATGGTGATAAATGAACTTGATCCGGGATCAGCACCTGTGCTGACCACATTTACACCAGCCACCTTTCCGGCCAGTGAGTTGATCACATTTACTTCTTTTACTGTATTAACATCACTTCCTTTTACGGTAGCGATCGAATAACCAAGGGCCTTTTCGGCACGTTTAATACCAAGTGCGGTAACTACTACATCAGAGAGTGCTGTTTCATCAGGGGAAAGGTTGATGTTTAATTCGGTTTCGCCCTTTAGTGCAATTTCCCTGCTCTGATAACCGATCATTTTAAAGATCAGCAAGGACTGACTGTTTAATACGTTCAGGTTAAATTCGCCATTTAAGTTGGTGCTGGTAGCGTTGTTACTTCCTTTTTCAATTACGTTTACTCCCGGCAGTGGCATACCTTTTTCGTCTGTTACCTTACCTTTGATTCGTATTGATTTTTTGATGATGATCTGGTTTTTCTCGATCAGGTAGCTGAGCTGAAAAGGAGGTAATATCCTGTCGAGCAAAGCGCTTACAGCTTCATTTTCTGCCTTAAAACCACTTAGGTTTTGTTTCTCTATGGCGTCTTTGTTGGTGTATACAAAGTATAGGCCGGTTTTCTTTTCTATGCTTTTAAAAAGTTCCGTTAAAGATCCCTTTTTGATATTGATGCTTACTTTAACGTCTAATTGTTGTGCATTTACCGGCGATGCCTGCCCTACAAAGAGCATGGTCGAGAGCATGATGTAAATTAGGGTAAAAAAACGCATTGCGCTAAAAATTAATTGACTAGTCACTGCGGACTTTTTCATAACTTTGTTTGTTTTAATCTTGATGGGTTAAAATAAAATTTAAAATTTCTTAGCTGTGGCATGCGCCAACATGCTGCAGCTATCTTTTACTGGTTGTTTAATTACATCTACCTCCTTTTATATAAATAGTCTGTTTGTTTATGGTATACCGGATGTCGAATGTAAGCTCCAGTGTGCGCAACACCTCTTTTATACTTACATTATCAAATTTTGCAGTTAATTCACAGTTGTCAAATGATCTGTCTGAAACTACTTTAAGGGAATATTTTCTTGATATGGTCTGGAATACGTGTTCCATCGGCGTTTTATTGAAATACATTTTTCCAGTCCGCCACTCAGTTGATGTTTTGGCATCTTCTACATTTTCGCGTACCAGGAGTGCCAATTTTGTATCGTAAGTTACTTTCTGATTTGGAAGAAGGTGGACAGCTACTGACTGGGTGCCTGCAGAATCTCTCGAAACGGCTACCTTTCCGGTGAGTACAGTTACTTCAGGCCTGTAATTTTTCCATGCCCGGATGTTGAAACTGGTTCCCAGTACCCTGGTTTGGATATTCTGGCTTTTTACTACAAAAGGATGAGCAGGGTCTCTTTTTACTTTAAAAAAAGCCTCTCCATTGAGTTTGACCATTCTGATGCCGGCATGTTTCAGGTTTTGAGGAAAGCTGATGCTACTCTCTGAGTTTAACCAGATCTCGGAGCTATCCGGAAGTAGCATGGTAATGATTTTACCTGGCGCTGCAGTTTTGGTTGTCCATACAACCTGATTCTGTTTGGAAGTCAATAACTTTTTATCTCCGGCAATAAAGAAGATTAGTGCCCCGATAACTGCCGCGGCAGTTGCCGCTGTCCACCATTTTAATATTTTAAACTTTTTGACCGGAGCCTGATTGATCTGTTCTCTGAGGCCGGCAAAACTTTCTTTCCACAACCCGTCGTCCGGTAGTTGAGCCGTTTCCTGCCATAGCAATAATACCGCTTCTAATTGCTCCTCACGATCATCATCTTCATCTACCCAGTTCCTAAGCCTTTTTTCCAACAATGCAATTTCAGCTTTGCTGCTGCTCAAATCTTCCTTTACAGCTAAATATTCGAGTACTAATTTCCACGTTTCCTGATCCATTCACATGCTTTTATGCTTACAGGACAAGGATAGCAGGCGCACTACGGGCCCAAAAAAGTTAACTTTGCGTTAAGAAATTGTTAAGAGGTATTTTTATCTGAATTCTGACTTGTTTTCTAATACTTTTTGCTGAAGAAATTGAAAGCCTTTTACCAGGTGGTCTTCAACCGTACGTACTGATATGTCCAGTAAAACTGCAATTTCCCTGTAACTAAATCCATCAATTCGGTACATGTAAAAAATAAGCCTTCTGCGTTCGGGCATCTGATCAATAAGCGTGTAAAGTACGCGGTTGCGGTCTTTGTTCTGAAAAGCCTGCGAAGGGGTTTCTTTCACGTCTATAATTTCAGAAAACTCTTCTTCGCTATCCATGTACCAAAGATTGGCTTTGGCTGCCTTATGGTAATTTGTAGCAGCATTTTTAACGGCTCGGAAGAGATATGCTTTTTCGTTATTGAGGATAGTGCCGTTTTTCCAGATAGATATAAATACATCATTTAAGATGAGTTGAGCATCTTCCACATCTTTAACAAGATAAATGGCGTATTTTTTTAGAGTAGGGTACATGCGGCGATAAAGGTCTTCGAAGGTTTTTTCATCAAACTTCTTGTTATTATCAGCATTAAGTCCGGCAATAGTGTTTTGGGGCATAAATTATGGCCACAAAATTAAAATTCAAAAACGATACACATATTAACAGAATATTAACAATAACCAGATGATTTTCCGGTTAAAAGTAGCGTAATGATAGTTAGCCTAATTATGCTTTAAATACTGTGCTGGCAAGTCAGTTATCAGGTGATCGCGCAAAACGAATCTTTGGATGGTACAGCTAGCATGCGTTTTGCCATTTTCCCTATAGAAACGAAAATCCAGTTTCAAAAGCTTAAAACAAACGCTTTGCCGAAAAAAGCCGTGCAAAATCGTCAAATGTTTTACGGAAACTTCTACCAACCGGAATGGCTATTTTATCTATCAATACCTCCTGGTTGCTGATGGCAGTTACCTGATGCTGATTGATGATAAATGACCGGTGAATCCTTAAAAATCCTTTGTGCTGAAGATGTACTGCAAGTTCCGAAACTGACATTTTAGAAACCACGAAAAGTTCGTTCTGAAGCACCGCCTTAATATCGTTTCCGATGCTTTCGAAATAAAGAATATGTTTCAGCAAAAGCTTGCGGCTAAATCCCTCTGACTTTAAAATCAAGAAATCATCTTCGTTTTCCTTTTTTACATTTCTGAGGACCCTGTCTACAGATTTGAAAAAGCGTTCGAAAGTGATGGGTTTCAGCAGGTAATCTACGGCTTCAAGCTCAAAGCCCTCGATGGCAAATTCCCGGTAAGCGGTGGTAAAAATGGCAGACGGCTTTTTATTCAGCGACCTCAGAAATTCTATGCCGTTGAGATCGGGCATCTGAATGTCCAGAAAAAGAAGATCCACTTCCTGCGTTTGTAAAATTCTATAAGCCTCGAGTGCATTTGCTGCTGTAGCTACCAGCTTTAGTTCCGCTATCTTTGAAATATGGTTTTCCAAAAGTCTGACGGCCAAAGGCTCATCATCTATCACAATACATTTAATCATGTTGTTGGAGTCATTAAATTTACCTTAAACCAATTATCTGCTTGCGCTATGGCTAATGTATATTGATTCGGATAATAAAGATCGAGTTGTCTTCTGATATTTTCCAATCCTATTCCGGTTCCTGGTTTTTTATGTTTCCCAAAGAACTGATTTTCTATCCTGAAAAACGAAGCGTTTGCATGGGTTTCAATGGAAATGCTGATGGTTACGTTTCCACTTGTTTTTTCGGCACCATGTTTAAATGCATTTTCTACAAAAGACAGATACAGCAAAGGCGGGATGAGGCCGGGAAATGCTACTTTTTCTTCTATCTCAAGTTTCAGGCGTTCATCATAGCGCAGCATTTCAAGCGCAATATAATCTTTAACGATTTTCATTTCTGCTGTAATTGGTACCATTTCTTTTTGTCCGTGATAAAGAATATAATCCAGGATGTCTGAAAGCCGGCTGATGGATTTGGATACGACATCCGAACTGGTGATGGATAATGAATAAATATTATTCAGGGTGTTAAACAGGAAATGAGGATTCAGCTGTGCCTTCAGTGCTTTTAATTCAAGCTCTGATTTCTCTTTCTGAAGCTGCAGCGCATTTTGCTTTTCATCCCTGTACCTAAGCATAAACATCATCGAAACAAAAATGAAAGATCCGGAAATAATGGGCAGGATGTAATGAAACAGAAGATATTTAACATCCGTTAGAATATCGAAAACACTGTTTTGAGGATAGTTTGAAAATAAAGGTTCTGCAGCATATACAATAAAAAGCCGATTTAACACACTTAAAATGTACATCCCGGCAATAAGGTAGAGCATAAAATGAAAATATTTTTTAGCCTCGAAAAATCTGCGGATCAGAATGAAGTAAATACAGTTGGCGCCAATGATCTGAAAGATCCAATGACATACACCATAGTAAAATACTTCCCGGAAATCAGGCTGCTCAGGTTCGCCGTAATTACGGAATATTCCAAAAATAAATAGAGCAATCCAGAGTCCGGTTTGATAGTTGATTTCCTTTCTTAACTTGCCGTTTGATATTTTGCTCACAGAACGTAAAGATATTACTAAAAAGCTTTGTATGTGCTGATAGGATTCAGAAGTATGCATTTTGGTGATGAATTGCGGGAGCAGGCATTCGAACAACAAATAATGTTGTATGCAGGCAGAAGCAGTCTTTCTGCATTCGTCGTTTGATACCCATGGTGAATAGTAAGATTATTGCAGAAAAAATGATGGAAAAAGAAAAATTCGTTGGATTAGATCATTTACGGGCGGTTGCGATCCTGCTGGTCTTCCTGTATCATTATGGAATGTTTGAGCATCCCGCCTGGGTAGATACTATCGGTTGGATCGGATGGACAGGAGTTGATTTGTTTTTTGTATTAAGTGGTTTTTTAATTTCCAGTCAGCTCTTCCGGGAAATTAGCGCAAACCAAACCATTAGGCTAAAAATCTTCTTTACCAAACGTTTTTTCAGGATCATTCCTCCATATCTGTTCACCCTGTTACTGTATTTTTGTTTTCCGGTATTCAGGGAACGGGAAGCTTTGCCACCCCTTTGGAAATTTCTTTCTTTTACTCAGAATTTCGGTTTGGATGTGATTAACCAGGGAACCTTTTCTCACGCCTGGTCATTGTGCATTGAAGAACAATTTTACCTGGCGCTACCGGTTTTGCTGCTGTTTTTGATCAGATTGAAGCAAATGAAATATCTGAAAATCATAATTGTTTTGCTGCTGATCTCTACTTTTTTTCTGCGCGTTTTTTCCTGGAATGAATATGTTCTCCCGAAACTGGAAACGCCCGGTTTCTGGAAAGACTGGTATATGCAGATCTATTACCCTACATATACCAGGTTGGACGGGCTGGTGATTGGCGTGCTGATTGGGGTGCTGTTTCAGTCGTCAACATTCAAAGCGATGATCAATCGAAATGGGAATCTACTGGTCTTTACCGGAATAACAGCCGTTACATTTTCGCTGTGGTTCTGCAGAGACGCCTATTCGCAGCAGGCCTCTCTCTTCGGATTTACACTGGTAGCTGTAAGTTACGGAATACTGGTAACAGGAGCTATTTCGGGCACTTCTTTCCTAAGTAAGAAATCCAACATGATCACCACTCAATTAGCAGCCTTGTCTTACGCAATTTATTTGTCCCATAAAATTGTCATCCATCTAGTACAGTTGTTTCTTGAAAGAATTAAAATTCCGGCATCCTATTCAACTGGATTGCTGATCTGTTTTGCCTGCTGTATTCTTGCCGGCCTAGTTTATCGCTACTGTATAGAAAAACCATCTGCAACCATCAAAAATAAAGTCCTTAACAGGTTTAATCGCGACTACTAAACAATTATTTTATGAAAACAATTAGTTTAAGCATCTTCATCCTGATGTCTCATTTTGCTGTAGCTCAGCACTTCACTAAGGAGAAAAAAGAAATCCAACGTGTGGTCTGGCAATTCAGAGAAAGCATCATTAAAAAAGATTCGGCCACTTTTAACAGGCTGTTCCATGAAAACCCGGTAGTCTGGATTGGTGTTGTGAAAAACAGATCTCAACAGAAGCGTTTGGAAATTAATCCGGCGAACCGTAAAAATTACTTCAAAGATACTTATGAAAATTTCTTCCGCTATATCATGGAAAAAGGTGGCAAAGAAGAAAAATTTGATAAGATCAGGATCATTAATGATGATGTGATTGCCAGTGTGAGTTTCGATTACTCATTCCTGGAAGAAAATACTGTCACCAATTGGGGAAGTGAATACTGGCACCTTATCAAAGCAGACGGAAAATGGAAAATTGTAAGCGTTATTTATTCTTACGAAAACGCAAAATTTTTTCCAGCCCTCACCAAGAGGAAATAAGGATATTGTGGTAAATCAATTTGCAGAGGATTTCTCTTACAACAACATCATCATGAAGAAAAATATCATAGAACACTTAAACAGATTAGTAAATAATTTGGTCTGGTTATGGCGGTAGATACAAATCAGATTCGCAATACTTAAGAAAAAGAAATATATCATATGGACGAATTGCGTAATTAAATTGGGCCTCACGATACTGTAATATAAATCGATCCATAGATAATGTCCATTATAAGCGAAATATAGTATCCTGTTGTCCACTTTTATCTTTGGTAGGTCCTCTTTTCTGATCTTGAAAGAAACGGGCTGTCCGGTATCAATTATTTTAGTTTTAAATAATGACAGCGAACCATTGCCTGGGTTAAAAAATATACAGGGCTTGCCCTCAATTTGAAAAGAGAAGTAGGGTATTCTGGTTTTTGAAGCACTAACCTGTGTTATTCTTCCATTGATTGCTACCAGCTGTTGCGATTGAACAAACATGCGCAAGGGTATATAACAGAATCCTATTAAAGACAAAAAAAAGTTATTTTTTGTAAATTGTTTTTCATTGATTCAACAATTAAATTTGTTTCCAGTCATACTAAATAATGGCTATTATTGCCTCATCAACCATCTACTGTACTAAAAGTTTAGCAGTTGCTAAGGTGGTAAATAATTCAATATTTTCTGCGAATAAGGCCTCTTTTAATTGATGTGAAAGATTAGCTTTATATTGCTCAGTGTTGGTGCACTACTTTTTGCAGGTTTGCCGGATATTTTTAATTTAGTAATTGGTCAACACCGTTTTCTATTTAACATGAGTACAATTGATACCTTACAAAAATTGTTGTTCGATTTAGCTGGTGTATTACCTGCCGATACGGAACCGTTATTTGCAATGACCACTCCGGTATCGCTGGAAACCAATGAAGCCTACATTCGCGAAGGAGAAAACAGCCGTCGGTTGGCCTTTATTGAAAAAGGCGTCATTCGCGCATATACCATTAAGGAAAATGGAGATGAAGCTACACTTCTCCTGCGCTGGGAAGGCCAGTTTATCGCCTCGCATGATACCATTATTAATCGCCAGCCTTCAAGGTTTATTTACCGTGCATTGGAACCTGTGAAATTGCTGCAGATTGATTATGGTGTTCTGGAAGAGATTCTGAAAACCCATCCGGAATATGAACCACTCCGTAACTTTTTTTTGATGAAAATGCTGGCGGAATCTTTAAAAATGCTGGAATCCTTTGTTACACAATCGCCGGAAGAACGTTATCGGGAACTCCTGTCAGAGCGTTTCGATCTGGTAAACCGCGTGCCCGATAAATATATCGCATCCATGCTTGGCATCACGCCGGTGTCATTAAGCCGGATTCGCAAAAGGATGTATACAAAAGGTAAACAGTAAAATAAATTATCCTTTGTTAAGCCTTGAAATTATCTTTTGTTAACGCCACAAAATCCATGTGTCTCATACTTTTGGATTGTCAATAATAAAAGATATGGAAAAGATAATAGAAGCCACCATCAGTATTTTTAGTATTTCAGCTATCCGGTATTTTATAATCGCCGGAATTCCTTTTGCGCTGTTTTACCTGCTTATGGCTGATAAGGTGGCTAAATTTAAAATTCAGCAAAAACTGGCCACAAAAAAAGACTTTGTCCGTGAGGTATGGCACTCTATGCAGAGTACATTGGTGTTTTCAATCATCGCAGTTGTCTTGTTTTTTACGCCGTTGCAACAATATACCCTGATTTACACACATATTAATGATTTCCCGATATGGTATGTGGGTGTGATGCTGTTATTGAGCCTGATTATACACGACACTTATTTTTATTGGATGCACCGGTTATTACATCACAAAAAATTATTTAAACTTGCCCATCTGGTCCATCATAAGAGCACCAATCCTTCACCATGGACATCCTATAGTTTTCATATACTGGAAGCCATCACCGAAGGATTTGTGTTGGTGCCCGTCGTGATGCTGCTGCCAATGCATCCCTTAACAATATTACTATTTACGGTAACTGGCTTCATCATTAATGTGTATGGGCATCTGGGTTATGAAATTATGCCTAAAGGATTCAGATCAACCTGGGCATTCGAAATCCTGAATAGTTCGGTCCATCATAACCTGCATCACAGCAAATTTAAGGGGAATTACGGCTTGTATTTCAGGATCTGGGATAGGGTGATGGGCACGGAACATCCGGATTATGTAAAAGAGTACGACCGCTTACAAGCGCAACGCTTTAACCAAGTTCCTCAGGAAGGTATAATCAGGTCCTAAAAATTTGCTTTATGCTCACAGTTAATGGTTAAAAGTGCCAGCGGGGAATATAAAGCTTCTTATAAAAATGGGAAGCTTTTTTATTGAAATATACTTTATGGCAGATTTGTAGATCATTATATAACCCAGTCAATTGGCTACAATTATTCTAAACTGTCTTTCCAGGCTAATATCCGATATCATATTATTTTTATACTTTTATTTCCAGTGCGCAGGAGATACAGCGCTATAAAAATATATTAAATTTTCATCGTACCTCTTGTTGCCGTAGCGATCATCTGGCCGAGCAGTAGATCAGGGCGAAATAATAAAGACTATAAATAGTATGGCGAAAACAATACTTATAGTGATACTGGCAATGATTTTTGGTCGGGCCAATGCACAAAAAGCAAAGTTGACTGCTAATCTAAATTTTACAGGTAATATTGGTAAATACCCAATAGAAATGAAACTGAGTTTAAACAGCTATAATGACAGTATTTTTGGAGAATATTACTATATCAAAAATGGTTACGGTAGCAAGCTCTATCTGGAGGGCACTTTAAAAGATGACGAAATGTTCCTCAAAGAAAGTGCATATAACGCTAAATCAAAAAAAATGAAACTACAGGTTATTTCAAAATGGCTTATATCTTGCAAAAGGCCTTAGCGGGTAGCTGGGGCAAAAAACCGGATAGAGAAAAAACGCTGGACATCAAGTCGCAATGTCGCGAAAATTTGCCGGCTTTTAATCCACTTGGCTTCGATTTTATCATGTCGAAGACCAAGCCTGACGAGGATTCGATGACTGAAAATTCGGTGGGCTATTTCACCTTGCTCTCCCTGAAAATTAATGCCAATAAAAATTCCGGATGGATACTTCATGATTTTGATAAATATGATTTAGTTAAAGATAAGGTGGAACTGGAAGATGTAAATTTCGATGGTTATCTGGATATAAAATTGCCTGTTTTTTATCCGGATAGAATAAAAGGAGATTATGGCTATGAGTATTTCGTATACGATGTAACACGTAAAAGCTTTATTAAAAACAAAACTTTAGATGATTTGGATGTTAAAAAACAAATTTATAAATATGATGCAGATGGTAACGGGAATGAAGCAAAGATGTATTATCGCTGGCAAAACGGAAAACTCTTATTACAGAAAGCAGAACGTGTTTATGAAAACGATACTTATACGCATTATGAGGAATGCAAAATCGAAAATGCCAGGTTGGTGAAAGTGAGGGATTATAAAAAAAGAGGATAAATACGGAGCATTGTCAATCTATACAGCCGAATGGATAACTACATAAAAAATAGCTTAAACAGAATGAAAGGTATCATAACTGCATTAATAATAGTTACATTTTTGGGTTGCCGAAATACGCCAAATACGGAGATAGTAAATACAACAACAGATACTTTAAAATCTAAAAAGGATGGCGTAACTGTGGTTAAACAAGATCGCATCCCTGCTAAAAAAACAGAAAAAAAAGATGCCATTAGAAATGACAAAGACACCCAAATGAATGAGACGTTTTTTCAAAAGGCAATGATCAACCTCAGCGACAGCTCGCTTACTGTTTATGAAAATATTAGGGCAGATTATCGAATTTTTGGTTACGAAAAACCAGATACCAACTCCAGAAAGATGATCTTATTCTCTGTTTTTACTTCTGACGTAAAAAATAATCCTTACAGATGTAAGTTTGGTGCTTACTATTCGTCTGGAGCCATGCAGAATACCAAAATTAAATATATTAAGAAAACCGGCGCTTTTGTAGAAGTGCATTTGATTAAGGAGTCTGATATTAAACCTACATCTGTCTACATGCTTAAAGATTGGGTGGAATTTAAAGAAAGGAATTAAATATGAAAATCATTTTCCCTGCCTGCTGTTTCTAGGTTTTATTGTTTTTGCAGATATTGTATCAGCAACTAATTTACAAAGCTTTAACGGCAACTTCACTGGTAAATTAGGGCGTAAAATTGGTGTTGTTTTCAGCTTAAAAAATACCAAAGGAAAGCTGAGCGGTTTTTACTATTACGAGAACATAGGCGCAGAAATCAGGCTTGCAGGGGAAGTGATTAATGGTATTGTTACTGTTTACGAGCTTGATTACCTAAACGTAAAAAGGGCAAAAATTACCGGCAAGTTTACCAAGGGTGATTTTAATGGCAAATGGGAAATTTGTCTTCGAAAAAAGTATATCCCATACGGTTAACCCAAACCAATAAAACTATCCCATCGTTGCCCTACGACCTTATTGGGAATTACCAGGTAGATGAACAAGATCAATGTGCTTTGAGTGTGACCATCTTCAAAAGTAAGGGCCAATATCGCTACCATTTTGCAATCGTGACAATAACATCTACGGAAAATTCTGGACTGAAACGTATCAGGGGCTTGAGCAAACCAAACCTACTACGGTAGATTCGCCAGGTAAATTGCACGCTTCGTTTAGCAGCAGTGCAGCAACTATTATAGTGTTGACAAAATTGAAAGGCCGGATCTTACTGATGACCGGCTATATGGATAGTAATGTACATTCCGCAAACACCATGAGCCTAGCCAATGCCCTGATTAAAAATAATAAAAGATTTGACTTAATGATCCTGCCAGGTAATGTTCATGAGATCAGTGGCGATTACTACAGCGGTTTGATCAGTAATTATTTTGTAGATCACTTAAAAAAACCGGAAAGGCTTTGATGTGAATTTGGTCAAATAATTTTTGGTAAATCAGACCCTGTCATCAATTTATAATAAATATGTCGCGAAAACTAACCGAAGGTTATGCGACACATCTTTCTATCATAGATAGCTACCCATCCATAAGATGAGTAAGCTGGCCAGGTCTTCGCCATAAGAACATTCCTTACGCCGTAACATTTGCGCACCATGCTGCTTAAATGCAATCATCAATAAACGATATCATTGGTCCGTCGCTCCAATTGCGGATCTTCCGGAAACTGCCGTAAATAGAATTCTTCATAATAGGCTTTGATAATGGCTGCAAGTGGTGTAGACAGTAATGCCCCTGTTAATCCAAAAGCCGTTCCCATGGCCAATAGCAGAAACAGAGACGACATCGGGTGGATGTTCATGGTTGAGGAGCGAAGTTTCGGCATCAAAAAATCTGAAATCAGTTCATTCAATAATAAAAAGAATACCAGGCACCAAAGTGCGGTTGCCGGGCTCACGGAGAGTGCAACCAGGGTAGGGGGAATCGCCATGATATAAAATCCGATTTTTGGAACAAGTTCAGAAAAGAAAGCCAGTGCAGCCCATACCAACGCACCCGGAACGCTCATTAAGGTTAGAAAACCATATACCAATACCGCCTCAATAGCGCCGCCAATGAGATTAGACTTCATCCAGCCGACAAGCATTACCGAAGTGTGTTTTATTGCATTTTCTGCTTTTTCCCTTTGTTTTACCGGAAATACAGTTAGATAAAGCTCGATGATAGGTTTGGGATTTCCTACAAAAAATACAACCATGCATACAAAAACAATGAATACAAAAATACCTCCCAGAATCGAAAACGAAAAGTTTCCAATTCCCATTACGGTGTTACCAATAGAAGGTATAGCTGAAGAAATGGACGAGCCTCCCTCACTCATTTCTTTCCTCAGTTCAGGAAATTTGCGTAACAACGAATCCAGGTAACCCGATACGCTGGCATAATACTTTGGCAGGTTACCGATCAAAACATCCAGCTGATCGCTCATGTGTGGAACCACCATCCAGCCAAGCAATGCCGTAATACCAAAAATGATAAAAAACACAATCAAACTAGCCAGCCAGCGCTTCATCCCTTTTTTTTCAAGCCGGCTTACCGGAGCATTAATGATTAGTCCTAAAACGATAGCAAAAATACCCAGAAGCACAATGCTTAGAATTTTTAATAGAAACCAGAGCAGAATGATAAGTCCGGCCGTGTAGAGGATAATTGAGGTAACCGTCCTAAAGATTCCGTTATTTGATTTAATGTTCATGTATCAAACTAACCCTGTTTAATACAAAAATGTTTGACTGCAGCTGTAAAGTTTATGCCGCCAATTCAAATACTCCTTTCACAAAGTAAATGTTACATTTGCTGATTCAAACCACAAACCGGATATGATATGCCTGAAAACGAAATACCGTGTGCAGCGCTGATGGATAAACCCGTTAATTAACATTATTGTAAGTTAACCATACAAGTGTACCCTATTGCTATACCTCGCCCAACTAAATTTGTTGTTACGGTAGTTAGATTTACCATAGGCATATACATTAATGCTTAAACCAAATATTTATTGCACACTGATAAACAAACTTATTTCGAAATCATCATGAAATTAATAGAACACCTAATGCTTAGCATCAGCTTTGTCATGTTAAGTTTTTTGGCCATTGCTCAATCTTCTATTAAAACCGTGTGGTTAGATGAGTTAGACTTAAGCAGTGCTACCCAGGGATATGGAACCCCCAGAAAAAACAAAACCATTGATGGCAGAACAATGAGTATAGCAGGCAAAACCTTCGAAAGAGGTTTCGGAAGCCATGCAACCAGCCTGTTAACTGTTATTCTAGATGGAAAAGCAAAATCCTTTTCTGCCATGGTGGGCATTGATGATGAAGTGAAAGGACAACAACCAGCAGCCGAATTTATGGTTATGGGCGACGGTAAGCGACTCTGGAGCAGTGGTATAATGAAAGTAGGAGAGGAAGCTAAATTATGTCAGGTTAACCTGGAAGGGATAAACAAATTAGAACTTATGGTTACAGATGGAGGTAATGGCGATTATTACGATCATGTAAACTGGGCAGATGCTAAGTTTGAGGCAATAGGGGTAAACACTTTCAAAACGTATAATCCAATTTCTTCTACCCTTTATATACTAACGCCAAAACCAGCAGCTTTTCCCAAATTTACCGGAGCAAAAGTATTTGGTGTGCGGCCCGGATCCCCGTTCCAGCATCGGGTTACGGCAACAGGCGAAAGACCTTTGACTTTTGCCGCTTTGAATTTGCCTAAAGGATTGAAAATCGACAACAAAAATGGTATGATTACCGGTAAAATTACTCAAGCAGGAACCTATCTGGTTACCTTAAAGGCGAAAAATGCTAAGGGTACGGCCGAACGAAAATTCAAAATAGTATGTGGCGATCGCATTGCCTTAACGCCTCCAATGGGCTGGAACAGCTGGAACTGTTTTGCCCATGAGGTATCTGCAGATAAAATAAAACGTGCTGCTGATGCTATGGTAAAGAGTGGGTTGATTAATCACGGCTGGACTTACATCAACATTGACGACTTTTGGCAAAACAGCCGCGATTCAAAAGACCCTGACTTACAGGGTAAATTCCGCGATGAGGCAGGAAATATCATAACCAACAAGAGATTTCCGGACATGAAAGGTCTTGCTGATTATGTACATCATCTGGGGTTGAAAATCGGTTTGTATTCTAGTCCCGGACCATGGACTTGCGGAGGCTGTGCCGGTAGTTACGGTTATGAAAAAAACGATGCCAAAAGCTATGCCGAATGGGGTTTTGATTACCTAAAGTATGACTGGTGCAGCTATGGTAACGTAATTGATGGTTTGCCGGATAATGACCCGTATAAAGTTTCGTCGCTATCTTATAAAGGTGGCGAAAAATTAAATACCGCTGTAAAACCATTTCAAATGATGGGAGATTATTTACGTGCGCAGCCGAGGGATATTGTTTTTAGTTTATGCCAGTACGGCATGTCTGATGTTTGGAAATGGGGCGATTCGGTACATGGAAGTGCCTGGAGAACGACTAACGATATTACCGACACCTGGTCTAGCGTGAAAAGTATTGCGCTGGCACAAGATCAGGCGGCCCCTTACGCCAAACCAGGCAACTGGAACGATCCTGATATGCTGGTAGTGGACCAGGTTGGTTGGGGAAATCCTCACCCAAGCAAGTTAAAACCAGATGAACAATATTTACACATCAGCTTATGGAGCATGTTTGCAGCGCCTTTATTAATAGGATGTGATATGGAAAAACTGGATGATTTCACCCTAAACCTGCTTACCAATGACGAGGTAATTGAGATTAATCAGGATCCGCTTGGGAAACAGGGCGTTTGTTTGCAAATTATTGGCGATTTAAGGATTTACGTTAAAGAGCTGGAAGACGGGGGAAAGGCTGTTGGTTTCTGCAATTTCGGAACAGAGCCTGTAGATATGGATTATGCAGATTTTAAAAAATTGGGGTTAAAAGGTCGTTTTAGCGTAAGAGATTTATGGAGACAGAAGCAAATAGCTACAGGAGATGCTAACACCTCAAAAATAAAGCTAAAAGTGCCGGCACATGGGGTATTATTGTACAAGTTCTCAGCCTTAAAATAAAATCTGGCGCTCTATCAGATGCCAAACGTAATTAAAACAATTTCTCATTTTGTTTGGCATCTGTTTACGCTAAAAATTAACTCCATTCATGAGTTGTTATTGGTGCTGCTGCGGTTGCGATCTTGCCTATAATCGGCGTTTCTTGAGGAAATAAGATTTTAGATGGCATATTTATTGTTTATGTCAGGAATCTAAACTAATTGATATGAACAGATTAGCGATAGTAGCCATTGGAATGATGTTATTCTTGGCCTGTGGAGGAAGAGCCGGCAAATCGGAACAGAAAGGTAAGCAAGATACAGTAAATGTCGGAGCTGATCAGGACGGGCATGGATGTATAGGCTCAGCCGGATATACCTGGAGCAAATTGAAAAATGATTGTATACAAATTTTCAATGTTGGTTTTCGATTAAATCCGGTAGCTAATGAAAAGGACAGGGAGGTGATCAGCGCTTTTGTGCTGATAAGTGATGACCAGGCTAAAGTAGAGTTGTTTCTGCCAGATGATGATCAGCACTCCGTACTTTTAAATAAAACTGGAGATTTGATTTATGGAAATGGTACTTACCGTTATGATGCGAAGAAATCAATTCTCTACCTTAAAGATCAGGTGGTCTATAAAGGAAATGTGGAATAGCAACATTAAAATATACATAAGCCTTTGATAAACATCGCCCAACGTGGTCTCAAGTGGCTATACTGTGACTATTATTTTGTTAAGGATAAAAATACGCCTTAAAACTCAGCTGTAAAGTTCATTGATGCTGGATTTAAGTAAATAAACGTACATGATATTTACGATTATGCATAAGGTAAAGTTGAGCATAAATTTTAAATGCTTATTGTGTGGATTATAACTAAAATCATCAACTGGCTTTTAACATGTCAAGTGCTGAATAAATAATGAGCACGTTGTTTCTGGGAGTTACACTCGCCAAAAAAGAATTCCCTCTTAAATTCCTTTTTTACAAAGGAGTTGTATCTTTGGTTATCAACAGTCAAACTTGAATCCTGAACTTTCGGATACTGCCCTTTGGTCCCGCTTACTTAATGGCGAGGAAGATGCCCTGGATCAAATCTATAAGGTGCATTTTCAGTCATTATACCAATATGGAATGCGCATGCTCCGTCAGGAAGATGAGGTGAAAGATTGTCTGCACAACCTTTTCGTTAAACTTTGGGAAAACCGAAAAACACTCAATCCAACAACGCAAATCCGCTATTATCTGCTCGCTGCCCTTCGCAATACCATCGTTAACCACCGGACAAAGGAATCGAAATACGAGAAAGTGGAAGCAAGCGACGAATATCTTTTTGATTTAAACTTCACCCTGGAATCTGCCTATATCCGCAAAGAGGAAATGAACCAAAAGGCTGTACAACTGGCAGCAGCCATGAATCAGCTAACACCCAGGCAAAAAGAAATTATTTACCTCAAATATTTTGAAGAACTGGATTATAGCCAGATTGCAGAAATTATGGATCTGACTACCAAGGGTACCTACAAGCTTAGTGCAAGGGCATTAGATGCTTTGCGCGAGATTATGAAAGTAGATAAGACCTCATTGGTATTGTTATTACTGGAATTAAACAAGCTCCATAAATGGCATATCTAAGTGAAGTAATCAGATGGCCTTTATTTATAACGCTGCCAAGCCATTCTTTACCTATGGAAAATATTTTTAAAATAATTTAATTTCCATGGGGTAATTTCCTTTTCTTTCTTGTTTGTATAATCGTATGGCCATCATTGGTCACACTGTTTTATGACCAAACACAACTATACTACCTTTACAACAAGCGATTTTTTAGAAAATCCCGGTTTTTTGCGTTATGTAAAATATCAGCTGCCAGAAGATAGGCTTTTCTGGGAAAACTGGCAGAAGGCACAACCGCAAAACCTTGATGCATTTTCGGATGCGGAATTGCAGCTGCGACTAATGCTCAGTCCAAAGCCTTTTAAAACTTCTATCCATTTAGAAGAAAACCTGTTAACAGCCATTCATCAGTCTATCGCAAAGGGACAAAGAAAAATAAAAATCAGCAGGCAAAAATACTTTTGGGCAGGAGGGCTGGCCGCCAGTTTAATCGTGGCATTATTTATCGGCTGGTTCCTGAATTCTACCGTGAGTATTCATACGGCTTTTGGTGAACAAAAAAAGATTGCGCTGCCAGATGGTTCTGAGGTGATTTTAAATGCCAACTCTACCTTGAGTTATCCACGGGCTTATGCGTGGAAAGAAAACAGGGCAGTTAAACTGGAGGGGGAAGCCTATTTCAAAGTCAAACACCTCAATCATAACACCGCTCATATCAAAGCCGGCGAATTATTTAAGGCAGAGACCAGGACTATAGAAGTGCAGGTTTTAGGTACCACGTTTAATATAAAGGAAAGACGTGGTATGGCTCATGTTGCCCTGGTTGAAGGTAGTGTGCGGGTACGGGCTGTAAAAACCGGACAGCATTACCAGATGTTTCCTGGCAATGTGGTACAGGTAAATAGTCGCAACGGTTTGCTAACGGTAGAAAAACGAGGTTCGTTACAGCAATCAGCCTGGACAGATGGTCGTTTAATCGTTAACCAAACCACGGTTAACGAAATCCTGCGAAATTTCGAAGATGTTTATGGGTACCGGGTGATTCTGGATGATCCGGCACTTGGTGAGAAAAAGATTGATGGCAGCATCTCAATCAAAAGCGAAGAGGGCTTGCTCTTTACCCTGAGCCATATTTTAAATGTAAATATCCAAAAACAAGGCAAGGTTATTTATCTCAGACGCAGATAAATGCCGGCCCATATTATCAACAAACAACCAAACTAATCAAACATGAACAAAAACTTTACCAGACCCCTTTATTTTCTACTGGTGGTATTGCTGGCTTTTGGTGCTGCATTCCATGCGGCTGCGCAAGATCAGCAAATCAGCCTGCAACAGGCACTTGATGCCATTTCGAAAAAATACAAAACCAAGTTTGCTTACGAACACAGTATTGTACAGGGAAGAACAGCATCTACGGCAAGTTTGAAGGCCAAATCGGTAGATGAAGCGCTAAAAAATGTATTATATCCTAACAATTTATTATTCCTTTATGTAAGCGAGGGAAATTATACCATTGTGAGCCGAGACGCAAAAGGCCTTGGCATAAATGCCCAGACTAACCTGCCTGAGGGAAGCGCAAGCAACAACAGCAGTAACGAATTTTACATCTCCGGACAGGTTACGGATGAAAACAGTAATCCGCTGCCTGGCGTTACCATCAAATCCAACGGATCTAACAGGGCAGTTACTACCGACGGAAACGGAAAGTATTCGATTTTTGTACCAAATACGACTACGTCTGTTAGTTTTTCTTATCTGGGTTACCAAACCAGTAACTTACCGGTAACAACCAATACCGCAAATCTCAACGTATCGCTTACGCCTGCGGGAGGCAATCAATTGCAGGATGTAAACATCGTTTCCAATGGTTACCAGGTTTTACCTAAAGAGCGGTCAACCGGAGCAGCATCTGGAGTAACGGCAGAAGACCTGAAAAAAATCCCTACCCCGAACGTGGTACAGCGTTTAGAATCACTGGTGCCTGGATTAAAGGTTACCTTAAACTCTGACAACATGTTTACTTATGGGACTACGCAGCAAGGGATCAATTCTTCAACCCGCGCATTAGGTAGGGCTGATTACAACATGGAAATCAGGGGCAATAATACCCTTAAAGGAGAAAGCTTTCCGCTGGTAGTAGTAGATGGTGCCATTATGGAATTAGATTTAGCAACTATCAACCCAAATGATATTGCCAATATTTCGTTTTTGAAAGATGCTGCGGCAGCTTCTATATGGGGAACACGTGCTGCAAATGGGGTAATTGTAATTACCACAAAAAAAGGTAAAACCGCGCAGGCACCAACCATCAGTTTCTCTATGACGGCTGCCATAGCCAATCGTCCGGATTTGGGTTACCTCAAAATGATGAATGCTGCACAGACAATTGCTTATGAGCAAGACTTAGTGGCCAAAAATTTAATTTTTGCGCCCAGTGCAACCTCTGCTTTAAGTGGCCCTGTTGCTGAAGCAACCGACCTGACTTTTAAATTAAAAGCCGGAACGATTACTCAAGCCGCCTATGATGCAGCCATCGGCCGCCTGAGCGCCAGAGATAACCGTTCGCAAATAGATAATTACCTTTTGCGTCCTTCAAATAACCAGCAATACAACCTTTCGGTAAGTGGCGGAGGTAAGAGCAGTGATTATTTCTATTCTGCTTCTTACAGTAAAGAAAATCCTTATACTAAAGGGACTGAAGGCCAGCGTTTAACTTTAGCAATGAACAATAATTTCAAATTGTTTAAAGTAGCCACATTATCTGCAAATTTCAGGGCCTCCTTTTTTAAATATAAAACCGGTGCAGTAAGCCTTACCAACCTGCTCTCGCCATCGGCCAGTACCTTTATGCCTTATAATCAATTCGTAGATGCCAACGGCAACCGCGTGGCTTATTCTACCGCTTATTACGCCGGCTGGGTAGAGAACCTGCAAAACCAGGGTTTCCTGAACTGGAAATACAACGTTCTTGATGAGATGGATAATGTAGACAACTCACAAAATGAAAACAATTATAATTTCAACCTGAACCTGAATGTCCCCATCTTTAAAGGTTTATCTGCAAATGCTCTTTTTGCCAATGAAAGGAGCTTTGGTTATACCAAAAACTATTATAACGAATCAACTTTTTATTACCGCAATTTGGTAAACACCTACACCCCGATACCTACTTCAGGCAGAGCGGCAAACAGCATAGGACTGGCACCTGGTAGTGGGATCTTAAGCAATATCAATGGTAGTAATAACAACTATACCTTAAGAGGGCAGTTAAACTACGACCGTACTTTGGGCAATGATCACCAATTAACCATGATTGCCGGTTCTGAGATCCGTCAAACCAAAGCAGGGCAGGGAACAAATGTGCTTTATGGTTACAATACCGGAAACGGGATTTCCAGAGCGGTAAATTTCTTTACACCTTATGCCACCGTTCAGGGTTTTAACCAGGGCTTGGCAGGTAATCCAACACAACAGGATAAGGTAAGAAGGTACCTTTCCTACTACAGTAACGCTGCCTATACCTATAAAGGAAAATATACCCTTTCAGGAAGTGTGCGTTATGATGATTACAATAACTTTGGGGTAGATCGTAAATTCCGTGCTACGCCGCTTTGGTCTTCCGGTTTAAAATGGGATGCCAAAAAAGAATCCTTTTTACAACATGAAAATTGGCTAAGCAGCTTGAGTTTGCGCGCAACTTATGGCGTAAATGGAAATATCTCCACAAACACTTATCCCTTTACCTGGATCAGTTTAGGTTCTGGCGATGTTGCTACCGGCTTACCGAATGCCAGTATTATAGCACCTGCCAATCCGGAGTTAAGATGGGAGAAAACAAATGTGGCCAACTTAGGAATTGATTTTGCGTTATGGGATAACCGTTTGTCGGGTTCGGTAGATGTGTACAGCAAAAGGGGGAAAGACCTGTTTTACGAGTTCCCGATTAACGGAACCTATGGTTTTACCAGTATTTTTAGAAACACCGCTTCTTTATCGGGGCATGGTATGGAATTTAGCCTGAATGGCACTATGATCCGCGAGAAAGATTATGAGTGGAACGCCGGGCTGAATTTTGCCTATAATACAAACAAGATAACCGATACGCGTTTTGTTGTCAATTCTTCCTTTTTTTCTAACCCGGCATTCGGCGGGGTTCCTTTAGATGGTTATGCATCGGATAAAATATTTGTGTTCCGCAATGCTGGATTAGATGCCAACGGATTAACACAGGTATACGACCAGAATGGAAACAAGGTTGCCGCCAATCAGAATGTAACCTCTATTGATGCCTTAGCCTATGCGGGCCGTAAAACCCCACCATATTTTGGTAGTTTTAATACCTCATTCCGGTACAAAGCATTTACCTTAATGGCGGTAGCTACTTACCAATTTGGCAACGTTTTCATGCGCCCAACCATTTCTGCCTATCCTTCTTCCCGCCAGGGTACCAAGTATGATCTGCATGAAGATATCACCAGACGTTGGACCAAAGCAGGTGATGAGGCCTTTACCAATGTACCAGGTGCAGCAGGTGCTTTCGCACCAACCAGTTTATTGCGCTATCAGCAATCAGACATTAACGTATTAAAGGGTGATTATATCCGATTGCGTGAGTTATCCCTGAGTTACCAGATTCCGGTAGAAAAATTAAAATTTATGAGGGCTGCCGATGTGGGCTTCTCGGTAAGAAATCTAGGTTTAATTTGGAAGGCCAACAAAGAAGGCCTTGATCCTGATTTTGCAGGCAGTTTAAATTCCTCTACATTGGGACTTCCTTCACCGTTATCTTATAACTTATCCCTTAATGTGAACTTTTAACCAACAACGATAATGAATCCAAAATATAAAATCCTTACTTTTCTTTTAGCTACTGCCACATTGGCCGGATGTAAGAAGTTTGTTGATATTAAAACCCAGGGACAGCTGGTACCCAATCAAACCATCAATTACCGTTATCTGTTAAACAATACTTCTAATTTTGAAACGGTAGCTAACCTGTCTGATTTCGCTTCGTCGGATATCAATCTCAATGATGCGGCGCAACAAACAGCACTTTCAGGATCGCTGAATTACAATTATCTTGTAGCCAGCTATACCTGGCAGCCGGTGATTTATCCTTTAGGATCAAATATTGAACAAGATCCAAACTGGATCCGTCTGTACAATAATGTTTTGAACTGTAATACCATCATTAATGAATTGCCCGGCAGCGACGGCACTCAGGCGGAAAAAGATGCTTTAACCGCTGAGGCACTGGTACACCGCGCAGATACTTACCTGAACCTGGTAAATACCTATGCCAAACCCTACAATGCCGCAACTGCAGGAACTGATTTGGGTGTACCCTTAATCCTGGTACAAACCCTGAGTCAGAAGCTAAACCGTGCCTCTGTACAGGAGGTGTATAACCAGATCATTAGTGACCTTACTAAAGCACTCCCGGCGCTTCCAGAAACGCAAGCCTATAATACCCTTCCTTCAAAAGCTTCGGCCTATGGCGAACTGGCCCGTTGTTACCTGATGATGAACGATTATGCAAATGCTGGCAAATATGCTGATGAAGCCCTTAAATTGAGAAGTACCCTGAACGATTTGTCAACGATCACAACTGTGAGCAGTGCAAATTACCCCAGAAGAATCACAGATCCTGAAATTCTGTTATCCAAGGTACCGGTTAACAGTTCTTTGAACTTTTTTCCTACTGTATTAAAACCTAGTGACGAGTGGTTCAATTTACTAGGTACTAAAGATCAGCGTTACGCGTTCTTTACCACGCCGGCAGCAACCATATCCCCCAGCTTGACTGGCAGGGTTTACACCAAAGAACGTGCGATAGGAGAGACCCGTAATGAAGGGCCTTCTGTGCCGGAGATGATGCTGATCCGTGCTGAAGCTTATGCACGTGCCAATGATGCGACCAATGCAATGATCTCGGTAAACAACCTTCGGGTTAAAAGATTTAAAACTGCAGATTATACACCCTTAACGGCTACTGATGCGAATGACGCCCTGAACAAGGTGATTGATGAGCGCCGACGTGAATTTTTTGGTATTTCGCTTCGCTGGTGGGATATGCGCAGGTTAACTAATCAAACGAATTTTCAGCGAACTTACACACGTGTATTTAACGGCACCACGTATACGCTGGCACCAAACAGTAACCAATATGTATTTCCAATTGCTGAATATTTCCGTTCATTAAACCCTGAACTGGAACCCAATCCATAATTATTATAAATGATATGAGGATGTAATTTTAAATCTGATTTGTCATGTTGAGCCTGTCGAAACGCCTTATAAAAATTAAAATTGCGTCTTTCGACAAGCTACCATTGACAGCATCCAAAAAAGGGCGTCATTGCGAGGAGAAACGACGAAGCAATCTATCATGCTAGAGATTCTTGCTATAAAGATTGCTTCCCCGTAAAGTCGGGGCAGGCTGTCGGCTGAAAAAGCCTTCTCGCAATGACGATCCTCAAAAAGATTTATTTCCATTAAAACCTACTGTCATTTATATTAATTTTTATAAAATAAATTATCCCTCAGGATGACATTTATACCCATAGTAAAATCTCACTTAATTAAAAACATGTTAAAAAAAATCTTGTTTCTGCACATTTTACTGGCGTTCTCCCTTGCTGTTTTTGCGCAATCTCCGGCAGCGTTTAAGGTATTTCCTGAAAGGCCTGAAAGTGGTAAGGCCTTAACCATTACTTACGATGCTTCGCAGACCGTATTATCGGGTAAAAAGCAGGTAAGTGCAGTTGTTTACCAGTATATTAATTACAAATGGAAAGCTGCTGACCTAAAATTGGAAAGCGTTCAAAATCTTTGGAGGGCCACCTTTAATGTGTCCGCAGATTGTGGTTTTTTGGGTTTTAAATTTACTTCCGGAGAACTTACCGATAACAATAGGGACCAGGGCTATTTTGTGATGTTATCTGACGCTAAGCGTAAAGGGCTGATTGCTCCGGGTGGCTATGCCGGTTGGGGCATGGCCCGTTCACCAAAATATGGCATGGATATCCCGAATTATATCAAATTTGAAGGCATCAGCGATTCTGCTACCTATCATTGGCTTAACCAGGAAATCAGTTACAACCAGCCATCAAAGTCTATGCTGGCTTATCTCTACGCTTCAGCCTTAAAAAACACTTATAAAGAAAGTGCAACGCCGCGTTTACAGCGGGTAATGGCTTACTTGAAAAGGCCTGAGGCTAGTGAACTGGACTTGTTCAACGGACGCCGGATAGCACAATATCTTTTAAATGATAAAAATCTGGCTGATTCTATTGAAAAAGTCTGGGCGCAACGTTTTCCAAAAGGAAGCCTCGCCCGAATAGCTGCCTATAAAAAGATTGGACAAAGCCGTGATATCGCTACAATTTTGGCTGCCTCAGAAAGGTTTCTGGAAGATTTCCCCGAATATCAAAGCAGCCCGGAAATAGATGCCCAGAATCGCATCAGTTATGGCATGGTTTATCAAAATATCATGGTGTTTGGTGCCATGCAACATCCGAACGGCAATGAAGTAGCGCATTATGTAGATTCTTTAACGTTCGAATCCCTGCCAAATGTATATTATAAGCTGATCCAGATCCCTTATGACAAAGGAAATCTGAACCGTTTAAAGGAATATTCAGATCTTTTGGTGAAAAGATTTGAATACTTCAAAATGCATCAGCCGGAAAGTATGGCTTACCTCTCGCCAATAGAATGGCAGAAAGAATATCAGCGGCTTTTTGTACTTAATGTGTCAAGGGTATACGCTGGTTTACTAAATAAGGCTGGTCTTTATGCTCAGGCGCTTCGCATTACACAAGAGGCCCAACAAATTCAGCATTATAAGCAGGCTGCGATCAATAATGAGCAGGCCATTGCCCTTCAAAAACTGGGTAAAAGTGCTGAACTCGAAAAACTGCTGATCAAAAGCATGTTCGAAAATCAAAGTTCTACTGAAATGACGACCATGCTCAAAGCTTTATACATCAAACGGAAAAAATCAGCTTCCGGTTTTGAAGCTTACGTAGAATCACTTAAAAATCCTGCAGATTTGCAGAAAAATCATGAAGAACTAAAAGCCAGGATGATTAAAAAGGAAATGCCTGCATGGAGCATGAAAGATCTGAAAGGAAATACGGTTACCCTGGCCGGGCTTAAGGGAAAAACGGTTGTAATGGACTTTTGGGCCACCTGGTGTGTACCCTGTAAAGCTTCTTTCCCCGGTATGAAACTGGCCGTAGAGAAGTATAAAAACGATCCGGATGTGGTTTTTCTTTTTGTGGATACTGAAGAATATAAAGCTGGCTTCCAGGCAGAAGTAGCTAAATACATCAAAGATAATCAATATCCTTTTAAGGTTTTGTTTGATAACCAAACCGAAGGTGCTAAAACCAATGATGAAGTATTCAGTCGTGTGGCCAAGACCTTCACTATTTCGGGTATTCCGCAAAAGCTGATTATTGATCGAAACGGCTATTTAAGGTTTATTTCCATTGGATACGGAGGGAGCGCGACGGCCCTGGCCGATGAAATTTCAAGCCTGATTGAACTGACCAAAAGCGCAAACTAATGGAAAGAAAAATCATCTCCTTAATTGTGCTATTGTTATGTGGTCATTTTACATATGCGCAAAGTTATCGTTCAGAAGACGTAATCTTTAGTTCGGCAAAAGACAGCATCACTTACGGTGGCACCTTAACCATTCCGTCGGGTAAGGGACCATTTACGGCTATTGTAATCGTTTCGGGTACGGGAAAACAAGATCGTAATGGTACGATGGGTGGGCACAAGATTTTTCTCGATATCGCAGACGGGTTATCCAAAAACGGTTATGCTGTACTCCGGCTTGATGATCGGGGCGTTGGAAAAACCAGCGGTGTTTACGAGCAGGCTACTACACTCGATTTTGCTAATGACGCCCTTGCTGCGGTAGGCTATCTACGCGGCCGTAAAGAAATTAAAGCCAAAAAGATCGGTTTGCTGGGGCATAGTGAAGGGGGCATGGCCATCAGCATTGCAGCGGCAAAAAGTAAACATGTAGCTTTTCTGATCAGTATTGCCGGTTTAGCTTCAAACGGATTAGATGCCTTGATTCGACAGAATAGAGATTTGGTTGCAAACTCGCAACTTCCCGATTACGACAAAGCCCGTTCTAATCAGATCAATGAACTGATGTTTCAAACGGCCTACAAGTATGCAGACTCAGCCAATATGGAGGCAAAATTAAATGAAACCTATAACCTGTGGAAGGTAAAAGATGATGCTTATTTCAAAACGTTAAACCAACCTTTTGATCACTTCCGCTTTCCCGTATACAGTTATGTGAAAATGGCTACCAGTTCATGGTACCGCTTTTTTATTCAATATCATGCGGTAAAAACACTTGCACAGATTAAGGTGCCTGTATTGGCTTTAAATGGTGACCGTGACTTCATGGTGGCCGGAAAAGAAAACCTGTTGCATTGGAAAGAATATTCGCGGCAGGGTGGAAATACCGATGTAGAAACGGTGCTGATCCCCAATTTAAATCATTTGTTTTTACCCTGTGTTACCTGTAACCAGGCTGAAATTCCTACGATCAAAACCGGCTTTTCAGATGTAGCCATGAAGCTCATGGTCAATTGGCTGAAGAAAAAATTTTAGATTAGTTAATGATTATAGGTCGGTGAGCAGGATTGCGCCGGCCTTATTTTTTTAAATTTAAATTAAAAAGGCTATGGAGGTGGCTACTGGAACCGATTTTAAATAGGGTTGATTTCTACGGTTTATAAGACCTTCTGATTGAATTATTACCATCCGATAATAAATAATTGTATCTTTAATCTCCAAACAGCTATGATTTAAGGTATTTCTTTTTATTTTCTAGCTTATCGTTTAATCATATCAATGAAAAGAATAATGCGTAAAGAGATCGCTAAGCTTATTATATACGGTGTTTTCTTTACGCTTTCTTATCTAAATCCATTAAACGCGCCAGCGCAGCAGTTTTCTAACCTCGGAATCGAACAGGGCTTATCAAATAATACAGTTACCACCATCTTTAAAGACAAATTGGGATTCATGTGGTTTGGCACCTTAGATGGGTTAAACCGATATGATGGATATAAATTTGATATATTCAGGCACCGGTTCGGGAATCCGAATTCGCTTCCTAACGATATCATTATGGCGTTAAATGATGATCACTACGGAAATATATGGGTAGGTACCCAAGCAGGATTGGCTGTCTTAGATCATAAGACTTTAAAATTCTCAAACGTTACATTTAAAAATTTCGCGGGTAGGAAATTGCCTGTAAATAATTGGATAAATGATATTAAAAAAGATCAGAAAGGAAATCTGTTTGTGGGAACGGATGTTTCCGGATGCTTATTCTTCAACTCCGGATCAAAGGAAGCTGTACAAATCCCTGTTTTAAACTACCACAATAAAACATTTAACTACTCAGTAAACGCCATCGACCTGAGTGATAGAAATAACCTTTGGGTTGCAACTGATAAATTCGGTTTATGCAGATATGATGAAATACAAAAGGCTTTTGTACAAGTATATAAACCTCAGCAACCTGTTGTATCCATTCAGAACGATGGTAGGGGATGGCTATGGGTGGGGACCACTTCAGGATTATACCATTATCAGATCAGTAAAGGCGAATATGCTAAATTTATTGCCAAAGAAACAGAGGTAAATAATGCTAAAATTACCAATTGCTTTCTGGATCGTAAAAACATCCTGTGGGTAATGACTGATGGGGAAGGGATCATCAAAATCAATGTAGATGGAAGTTATGCTATATTTAAAAAGCATGATGATGGCTTCTCTTTATCCAGCAATAATTTATACACTTTTTTTGAAGATGAGCAATCGAGAAAATGGATCGGCACTTTTAGAGGGGGGATTGATATTCTAGACGCAAAAAAACACAAATTCCGAACCTATGCTAAAATTCCTTACAAGACAAACAGCCTGGCTAATAATTTTACGTTTTCATTTTGTGAAGATAAAAATAAGGATATCTGGATCGGGACAGATGGTGGAGGACTTAGTTTATGGATGAGAAAAACCAATTCATTTAAAAATTTTACCTATCAAAGCGGAGATTTAAATGACAATTGCATCACCAGTGTGGTTAATCACCAAAATGAAATATACCTGGCAACATACCGGCACGGTGTAGCTAAATACAATGCAGAAAGCCATAAATTTGAGGCTGTTCCGTTTCAGTCAAGAAACAAATTTAATTGCGTTTGGAAACTATATAACGACCAAAAGGTCCAGCTGTGGGCGACGGTACTTCGCGGAGTAGAAAATGGGAAAGAAAAGAATGCCTTATTCATCTATAATGATGTTCTGCATACTTTTATGCCCGCCCCGTTTTCTGTAAATGAGGATATTATTACCATCACCGATGATGATAAGGAAAATTTATGGCTTGGGAGTTTTAATAGCCTTTTACATGCCAATAAAAATAAAGGGATAGATAAAACAATTCATTTAGGTACAGCAGTCAGATCGATCTATAAAGCACGATCTGGGATGTTATGGATTGGAACTTATGGACGTGGGCTGATGTGTTATGATGTTTTGAAAAATAAGTTCTTAAACTATACGGAAGTTAATGGTTTATGCAATAATAAGGTACTTAATATAGAGGAAGATGCTAAAGGAAATATATGGACCAGCACTTGCAATGGCTTATCAAAAATAAATCCAAAGACGGGTAAAATTCAAAATTTTTATGCAGCAGATGGCTTGCAATCAAATCAGTTTTACTTTAATGCTTCTGCCCATCTCAGTACGGGCGAGCTCATGTTTGGCGGCATCAAAGGATTTAATATATTTTCTCCCGATAGTTTAGTGGAATCTCATGATTTTCCTCCGTTGCTGTTATCTGAGTTGAGGGTTTCCAATACCACTATTGATACCAGAAGCGAGTTTGTATCTGGTGCCAATAATTTACATACTGTCAGTAAACTCGAGTTGCCATATAATAAAGCCGTATTATCGGTTGATTATGTAGCGCTGGAATACTCATTACCCGAAAAAATAAAGTATGCTTACTTTCTTGAAGGAAGAGACAAAGCATGGAATTATGTTAATGCACAACGAACGGTAAACTATTCTCATTTAAACGAAGGGCATTACCGGCTCAAAATTAAATCCACCAACGCATCTGGGATCTGGAATAAGCAGGAGCGGGTGATTGATATTACGGTTTTTCCGCCATGGTACAGAACATGGTGGGCGTATATCATTTATCTGATCTTATGCTTCTTAGTTATTTATGCCTATTACCATTATCAAAAAAAGCAGACAAAACTTAAATATGATATTAAATTTGAAAGAGAGCTCACTGATAAAAAAATTGAGTTTTTTACAAATATTTCGCATGAATTGAGGACACCAATTACTTTAATTGTTAATCCAGTCAAAAAGTTATTGCAGGTAAACGGAGATAACCCGGAGCTGGTAGACCTTAGTACAGTATATCGAAATGCCCAGCGAATGTTGAGTCTTGTTGATCAATTGTTGCTTTTTCGTAGCACCGACGATGAAATTTTGGCCTTTCAGCCCCAGCTTATCGATATTAAGGAGACTTGCCATGAGGTTTTTCTATGTTTCATCAACCAGGTCAAATCCAAAGATATCAATTATCAATTCAAGAGTCCAGATGTCATAACTAACATTCTTGCCGATCGTGAAAAGCTGGAACTGATCTTATTTAATATTCTTTCTAACGCAATAAAATACACCTCTCCGCATGGATCTGTCAGTCTGACCTTGAAAGAAACAGATACGGATATTCAGATTATCATTGCAGATACAGGTCGTGGTATACCAAAAGATACCGGTGACAAGCTATTTAAAAAGTTTTACAGATTGCCGCAAGATGGTCAGGAATCTGCTTCAGAAAGTGGATTTGGGATAGGACTTTACCTCGCCAAAAAATATGTGGAATTACATCACGGAGATCTAATTTATACCAGTGAAATTGGAAAAGGAACAGTTTTTTATGTGAGCCTGCCTAAAACTGTTGAAGCTGCAGGTGCTATAAAACCAGAGCTACCTAATGTTAAAAGAAGCTTAAACCCCATGCTGAAAGAATTGATGATCGATAGCAGCAATCAGGTAGATCAGAATCAGCCAAAAGCAGATGCGCATGTAATGGGCCTGATGAGTGATATAATTAGCGAAAAGCCGGTTTTGCTTTTAATTGATGATGATGACGAAATGCGGAATTACATCCGCGAAATTTTGGAAGATACCTTTATTATTTTTGAAGCTGACAACACTCAACGAGGATTTGAAATCGTTCTGGAAAATGAACCTGATCTGATCGTATGTGATGTGATCATGCGCGGCACCACCGGCATGGAGTTCTGCTCAAAGATAAAAGAATCGCCCTCTTTTAGCCATATTCCTGTAATTCTGCTCACCGGCAGTACTTCTCCCGAGATTAAATTAAAAGGGATTGAATGCGGAGCAGAGGATTATATTACCAAACCTTTTGAAAGTGATTTGTTAATAGCCAGAATAAAAAGTATTTTAAAAGGAAGAAGCACATTAAAAAAATATTTTTTCAACGAAATTACATTAAGAAATAATACCCTTAAAATTCCTGAAGAGTTTGGTGCTTTTCTATCAAAATGCATTGCAGTTGTAGAGGCCCATCTGGAGGATGAAGAATTTTCGATGAAAATTTTTACCGAAGAAATGTGCATGACGCGCACCACGCTTTCCAGAAAAATCAAATCTATATCGGGGCTTTCCAGTATAGAATTTATCAGGTATATCAGGCTGAGGAAAGGTGCTGAACTAATGATCCAGACGGAAATGCAGGTTAAAGAAATAGCCTATCAAATCGGCTTTCAGGATCTCAGGTATTTTCGCGAGCAGTTCAATAAGCTTTTTGGAATGAATCCCTCTGACTTTATTCGTAAATACCGGGGGAAATATGTTGAAAACCAGCATTTAAATCCCATTATTGGCAACAAACGTGCTAAAAGTTAAGCACATGTCTCATTAGGATTCATTTAATTCGCAATTTTTTTTCAGACTTTTATCTATCTACAATTGATACAGGTTTGGATAACTAATGGTTTTTTTTCCAAAATATAACGATACCTGGGCGGTCAGCATCTTTTCGCAGAAGAGGGACATCATTTTTAAATTGTCATTCTTACGGATAGTTATTTCATATCAATACAAAACACAAATCTTTTTGGCAAAATGGTAGTCTGCGGGAGATCGTCATTCCTAATTTGATTGTGAACCATTCAGTAGCTAAAGGAATAATCGAACTCATGTGATATAGGTCTATAAGCGCTTATTTGCTGAAGTGTTTATTATACTTTAATATAAGGTTTGAAAAAGGCCAAACCTTTCCTATTATAAATTAAACCGTATAAGTCAACTTCCGTATATCAATAGATAATAAATCTAACTTAAACGGTAAAATTATCCTTTTACCCCCCCTTCATTGCTACAATTGTCCCTCTTATGGTTTAATTATTACCACGACATTCGCTTATCGTCAACATCTTAATCAGGAATAACTAATTCAATTCAACCTCGAATTGATGTCTTCAGACTAAAGCAAACTAACCAATGAGAGATGATACTATAGTAGTAACACCTCAGCCGAAACATACCAAACAACCCCGGTCTTATCGGGAAACTAACCAAATTATATACTTCCTTTATTAAGGATAACACCTAACTCTTCAATTCAGATTAACCACAATAGGTTTGTAGCCAAACGAGATTTTATGTTCTGAATTTTAAAAAAAACCAGGTCGTTTTATGAATTATTTTCTACGCAAAGCAATTCCATGGACAAGGATAAAAGGTGCTGCCTTTGCACTTTTCTTAATCTTGTTCTTACAAAATCAATCTTACGCACACTTTACAAAAGCCGATAAAAACAAAACAAATAACGCTAGTGCTGCGGTAATTATTCCTTCCACAATTGAAAAGAAAACACTTAATTTCTTCAAACACACTGTAACAGGAAGGGTTACAGACGAAAAAAACCAGCCCTTACCATCAGTAACTGTTCTGCTAAAGGGTACAAAAACAGGGGCAAGTACTGATCCCGATGGCCGGTATAAAATCAGTGTACCGGATCATCAGGATACACTTGTTTTCAAGTTGATAGGGTACGAAACGCAGGAAATTGCAGTTAAAGGCGAATCGATTATTAACGTTCGTCTTACTGGCAAATCAAATGAACTTAATGAAGTGAGTGTTGTAGTGGCTTACGGAACACAAAAGAAAACTACTTTAGTGGGTTCAGTTACCTCTATCAATCCGAAAGAAATTAAAGGACCAACCAGTAATCTTACCACCATGCTGGCCGGTCGTATTCCCGGTGTAATCTCTTATCAGCGCAGCGGAGAGCCAGGTGCTGATAATGCCCAGTTTTTTGTTCGGGGTGTCGGAACATTTGGTGCAGGTAAAGTAGATCCATTAATTCTGATTGATGGTATAGAATCTACTACAACAGATCTTGCCCGGTTACAGCCTGATGATATTTCAGGTTTTTCGGTACTTAAAGATGCTGCAGCTTCATCTCTCTATGGTGCCAGGGGGGCAAACGGCGTCATTCTGATTGCGACCAAAACAGGTGGACAAGGCCGCACAAAATTTAATTTTCGCCTTGAAAATTCTATATCCACCAATACCCAAAACTTTGCACTGGCAGATAATATTACTTATATGAATCTGGCCAATGAAGCAGTATTGACCAGAAATCCACTTGGATCATTACCATATTCACAAAATAAAATTGACCATACCGCAGCAGGAGATAACCCTTACCTATATCCGAACAACAACTGGATCCATGAGTTAATTAAGGATTATACCTCAAACCGCAGATTTAATATGAATGCCTCTGGCGGATCGGAAAGGGCAAAATATTATCTGGCAATGACTTATAATACAGATAATGGTATACTCAAGAACAACGAGCTGAACAATTTTAATAATAACATTAAACTGAATTCATATTCTTTACTTTCTAATATCACCTTAAATTTTACGAAAAGTACAGAAGCGTTAGTAAGTCTTAAAGGGCAATTCGATAACTATAACGGACCAATTGGCGGGGGATCTGCTGTATTTAGCAATGCATTATACAGCAATCCTGTAGCCTTTCCTGCCATTTATCCCAGCAGTTACCTTCCTTACGCCACTCATCCATTGTTTGGTAATGCGGTCAATCCTGCCGGAGGTTTGTATGTCAACCCTTACGCACAATCCCTATCGGGGTATCAGGCCACAAATACCAGTACGCTTACTGCACAACTAAGTTTAAAGCAGAGCATGGACGAATTAGTTCCAGGTTTATCCGCGAGGCTGATGACATATACCACACGTTATGCTCAATTTTCTGTGGCACGGCAGTATAGTCCTTATTATTACACCTCAAATATATTAAATGGTCAATTTTCAGGTATATCCCTATTAAATGACGGTAACCCGGGATCGCCTGGCTCCATTCCAACCGAATACCTGACTTACAATCCAGGCACAAATACAGTAAACAGCACCATTTATGCTGAATTTGCCTTAAATTATTCCCATACTTTCGTAGAGAAGCATAATGTTGTTGGAATGTTAATTGGTACGATCAGAAATTACCTTACCGGTAATGCTTCTTCTCTACAATTATCACTTCCATCCAGAAACCAGGGAATGTCTGGAAGGTTTACTTACGGTTATGATAATCGTTATCTGTTCGAGTTCGATTTTGGATATAATGGTTCTGAACGTTTTGCGGCCAATCATCGCTTTGGTTTTTTCCCGTCAATCGGTGGGGGCTGGATTGTATCAAATGAAAAGTTTTTCAAACCTTTGACAAATACCATCAGTCAGCTTAAATTCAGATTCACATATGGTTTGGTGGGTAATGATCAGATTGGTGATGCCAATGACCGCTTTTTTTACCTGTCTGATGTAAACCTGAACGGTGGTACAAATGGAAATTTTGGAACCAATTACAACTATAGCCGGCCATCGGTTGCCATTAACCGTTACGAAAACCGCAGTATAACCTGGGAGAAATCAAAACAGTTAAACCTTGGTCTTGATATGGTAATGTTTAAAGATTTTACCATAACGATGGATGCTTACCAGCAAAAACGAAACAACATTCTGATGGTACGAAATACTTTACCGTCATCATTAGGCCTTCAGGCGGATGTTTCAGCGAATGTGGGGGAAGTATTGAGCAGGGGTATTGATTTAGCCCTTGATTATCATCACTCTTTTAATAATTCGATGTGGATACAGGCAAGGGGTACACTTACCTATGCTAAAAATAAATTATTGGCTAATGAAGAACCGATTTATCCAGACAATCTGAAAAATCTCTCTCGCGTAGGAAATTCTTTAGGCCAGATTTATGGACTTGTAGCAGAAAGACTCTTTATTGATGATGTGGAAGTGGCAAACTCGCCGATCCAAAGTTTTGGTGAGTACGGTGCAGGCGATATCAAGTACCGAGATATCAACGGAGATGGCAAAATTACCAATTCGGACTTCGTTCCAATGGGTTTTCCAACAACACCAGAAATTATTTACGGCGCTGGTTTTTCTGTGGGCTATAAGAATTTTGATCTTTCTGCTTTCTTCCAGGGATCTGCCCGATCATCATTCGTTATCAATTCATCCAATACTACTCCTTTCTATCTCAATGGTGGTAATCAGAATGGCCTCTTGCAAATTATTGCAGACGATCACTGGTCAGAAGATAACCGCAATTCTTACGCATTCTGGCCGCGTTTAAGCCCTACATTATCTTATAATAATAATCAGGTTTCTTCCTGGTGGCTGCAAAACGGTTCATTCCTTCGTTTAAAATCTGTGGAGCTGGGCTATAATATGTCGTCAAAACTTTTAAAAAAATTGGGTTTAGCCAATAGCCGCATATATGTTAATGGTTTAAACCTGCTTCGTTTCAGTTCCTTTAAATTATGGGATCCTGAAATGGGTACCTCCGGGCTGGGTTATCCTGTTCAGAGAGTGTTCAACATAGGGATTTTAGCAGGGTTTTAATTTAATCAGATAAATGGATCATTATGAAAAATAGAAAAAAAAACAGTAAACAGCGCGGTATCCAATTTGATTTTGCCTCGTATACTTCTGTAATGCACTTATATAAAAAATATACATTTCTGCTTCTTTTACTTTTGGCTTTGTTTTGTTCATCGTGTAAAAAGTCCTATCTGGATGTTGTACCAGATAACATTGCAACGATTGATAATGCTTTTACGGCAAAAAATGAGGCTGAAAAATACCTTTTCACCTTATATGGTTATTTACCAGCTCAATCCAATCCGCAATATAATCCGGGCCTGATTGCAGGTGATGAAATATGGATGGATTTTCCGGCTCTAAGGTTTGATGATGTAGTGCTGAGAATTGCACGCGGAGAACAAAATACGGTTTCGCCACGGGCTAATTATATGGAGGGATATAACGGTGTGCCATCTATGTACAAAGCAATAAGAGACTGTAATATATTTATTGAGAATATTAGCAATACCAGTAAAGTGCCTGATCTTGATGCCGACTTGCGCAGGCGTTGGATAGGAGAAGCACAGTTTTTGAAGGCATTTTATCACTTTATTTTATTGAGATCGTATGGGCCGGTTCCTATCATTGATAAAAATATATCAGTTGATGCCCCAATCAGTGAAATTAGGGTGAAGCGCCAGCCGGTAGATGCTGTAGTAGATTATATCTCCTTGTTACTGGATACAGCCGCAAAAAAACTACCCTTAACCATTTTAAATAAAACGACGGAACTTGGAAGGATCACACAACCTGTAGCGCTCAGTATGAAAGCACGCCTGCTTACTATGGCGGCCAGCCCCTTGTTTAACGGAAATTCAGACTATAATTCTTTTAAGGATAAAGATGGTGTTGCTTTATTCAACCCTTCCTACGATCCACAAAAATGGAAAAAAGCAGCTGACGCTTGCAAAGCCGCTATTGATATCTGTAATTCGGCAAATATAAAGCTATATACTTTTCCTGCACAACTGGTTCCTTTAAGCGCTACTACAACAACAGAAATGAGTTTCCGTAATGCAGTGAGTGAAAGCTGGAATAGTGAATTGATCTGGGGCTTAACAACCAATAATAACACAAATCTGATCCAATCCATCAGTGCTGGTCAGTACGACCCTGCGAATGCAACCAAGGCTGCGTATAATATACAATTAGGACCAACCTTAAAAATGGCCAAATTATTTTACACTAAAAATGGTGTTCCTATTGGTGAAGATAAAACCCTTGATTTTTCGAAAATAGAAGTGCTGAGAACAGGAACACACGATGAAAGATTCGATATCGCCGAAAATTACCAGACAGCAAGATTAAACTTTGACAGGGAACCGCGATTCTACGCCAGCCTTGGGTTTGATGGGGGTGTTTGGTATATGGCTAATAGCCCTTCGCTAAGCGATGAAAATACCTGGCATCTTGAATCGAAAGTAGGTCAATATGGTGCAACTTCGGCTAATCCCATAACAGGTTATTATATGAAAAAACTGTTGAACTGGCATTTCGAATGGTCTAACTATCAATTTCAAAACTATGCATGGCCAGAAATGCGTTTGGCAGACTTATATCTGCTTTATGCAGAAGCATTAAATGAATTTCAGGGACCAACTGCTGATGTATACGAGTATGTGAACCGAATACGGGCAAGATCGGGCTTACAAACTGTTCAAACTGCATGGTCGAACTTTAGCACAAACCCTACAAAATTTACAACTAAAGAAGGGATGCGCCTGATTATTCAGCAAGAGAGAGGAATTGAACTTTCTTTCGAAGGTCAGCGCTACTGGGATTTGTTACGATGGAAAAAGGCAGGGCAGGAATTGAATGGCAATATTACCGGTTGGGATATCAGGCAGACCGATGCTGATCTATATTATCGTGAAACTACATTCTATTCGAGACATTTCATTGTACCACGTGATTATTTAACGCCTATTCAGGAAAACAACCTGCTGGTTAATGAAAATCTGGTTCAAAACCCAAACTGGTGATTGAAAAAATCTAATCATACATTCAAAAAAATTAAAATGAAAAAAACAACTAACATCGTTTTGCTTGTGGGCATTTGCTTGTTGCTGTTAAATATGGGCTGTAAACGCGAATTACTGAATAAACCAACCTTAACCAATAGTAATGCACCTGGCGCGGTTACCAATGTTACGTCGGTAAGCAGCAACGGTAAAGCTACACTCACCTATAGTTTACCTTCTGATCATGACTTGTCTTACGTTAAAGCTGTTTACGAAATAGCTCCCGGGATAGAAAAGGTTAATATCGCTTCGCGATACACCAATACACTAACACTAGATGGTTTTGCGGATACGCTTGCGCACAAGGTTAAACTTTATGCGGTAAATTCCAGCGAAATCGCCTCAGCAGCAACGGAAGTAACTGTTAACCCTCTGGTTCCGTCTTTTGTGATCGCCCGCAGATCTTTAAAGATTACTGCAACTTTCGGAGGTTTTAATCTTACCTGTAATAACCCGGCGGCTGATAATTTAGCTATTGTAACTATGGTAGATACAGCAGGAAATGGTGAATATGTCAAAACAGCATCACTCGATAATATTTATAGAAATACTAAGGTAATCACTGGCTCCATACGGGGACAACAGGCCAAAAAAAGAAAATTCGGTTTTGTTGTGCGCGATAGATGGCTGAACCACTCTGATACTTTGTTTGTAACGCTGACCCCTCTGTTTGAGCAGTTGTTACCTAAAAATAAATGGAGCAACCTGGTTTTACCCGGAGATGCAGAGATGTTGTTGCCAGGACAAACTGATGTCAGAAATATTTATAATGGCGTATTAACGGAGAACTGGCCAAACTTAATGTTTACGGTTGAAGTTGCATCTACACCTCAAATGATTACGCTTGATCTCGGCGAAGCACATGTATTTAGCAGGATGAGTATCAATCCGCATAATGAAATGAATAATTTTTATGTAAGGGGTAATCCCCGGGATTTTGAAATATGGGGGTCAAATAGTCCGAACACATCAGGGGCACTCGATGCCTCATGGTCAAAATTGGGAACATTTTCGGTAGCCAAGCCATCTGGTAGCCCTTATGGTACAGAAACTGGGGCAGATCAAAGCCTAGCCCGGTCTGGCTGGCAATTCGATTTTCAGCCCGGTCTTGGTTCATATCGCTATATCCGCCTTCGTAATTTACGTAACTGGCAAGGGTCTTATTTTATGAGTATTGATGAATTTACGCTTTGGGGACAATAAAGCTTAAGCAGATCCAATTTGATGTAGCAATAATTGCTCAACAAGAACTATTACTTTAATTGATAAATTCTAAAATTAAAAAAATGACACTTAAAAAAAATATAATATATACCATAAATGTCCTCCTTCTTTTTCTGCTGTTTTCCTGCTCGAAAATGGACGATTACAAAAATATATATCAGAAAAACGGCCCGATTATTTACCCTGGTAAAATAGATTCTCTAAAAGCTTTTGCCGGAAAAAACAGGGTAATGCTTACCGGGCTCTTTACATCAGATCCAAAGATTACTAAATATACAGTATATTGGAACTCAAGGCAAGACTCAATAGTGGTACCGGTAAAAAGAACCAAGAATGTGGATACCGTAAAAACCATTATTTCAAATTTGCCGGAAGGTATAGCCAGTTTTGAGGTGAGGACAAGTGATACGGAAGGCCATATTTCTATACCTGTTAACATTGCGGCAAATGTGTACGGAGCGCTTTATCAAAGTTCGCTGCTTAACCGCGGAATAAGTGATGCAGCCATTCAGCCCGATGGTTCTGCTTTAATTATATGGGCAGATGTAAATAAGGATGCGGGTGTTAAATTTATGCATATCAGATATGCAGACAACAATGATAAAACTCATGATACATTGGTTGTATCCTCGCCTACTGCTATGGTTACCAGGTTGCCAAACTTTAAAATAGGCAAATCGCTCAGTTACCGTACAGCCTTTCTTCCGGAAGCTACAGCAATTGATCAATTTTACACTGATTATCAGAGCCGAAGTGTGAAAGCAGATGTTACTAAACTGTATATTTCCAACACCGGACCTTTTACACGTGGCGCATTTGATGGAAACAGGTGGGGAATACTAGCTGCACCCTGGGTAACGAATGCAACTGTTATCAATCACTCTGGTTATGGAGGTTATGCCACAGACAGTGGCGGATCACTGGTAATGGAATCTGGCTGGAGTGGTTCTCCAAACATTATCAATGGAAAAATTTATCAGACAGTTACACTCCCGGCAGGCAACTATATCTTCCAGGTTAATAATTATACAGAAGCTCTCGATCCTGTTTATGTGGTGGTAGCATCAGGAAACACCCTTCCAGATATATCTTCTTTGTCAACTGCATTAAGTTTTAAGCGCTTTAGTTCTAAACTCTATACCGATGAGGTGATTCAGGTACCATTTACCCTTACACAGTCACAGGCAGTATCTTTAGGTTTCCTCTCCACGATGCAAAGCGGCAATCAATATTGGAGGGTAACGGCTGTTTCACTTTTATCAAACTAACTTTTAAAAAGAGGAGCACAGTCTTCGTGAATATTTTTAATCAATCAGAATTAATGTGCATTAAAGACATATCTGTTAATTATGCCTTGCACTAAACCGAATACACTATCCTTTATCCAACAAATCCACACAAATGAAACCAAATTTTTGTTTCAGCGGTACTTTAACGATGTTCAATTCTACTTCTTCAAAGCCTCTTTTTCGGAACCTTATTCTTCTTCTACTGCTGAACTGTTTCTTGATACAAACAAGCCCTGCGCAAAAACTTACATCTGAATATCATATAAACAAAGTAGGCCGAACAACATTAAACTGGAATAGAGACTGGAAATTTAAACCGGAAAAAATTGAAGACAAGGAAATAAAAAATCTTAATACTTCGCAATGGTCATCGGTTGGAATTCCGCATTCGTTTAGCATTCCTTACTTTATGTCTCCGGATTTTTATGTAGGCTATGGCCATTATCAGAAAAATTTCAACCTTGAACCGCAGATAAAAAACAGTAAAAAGGTTTTTCTTGAATTTGAAGGCGTATTTCAGGAAGCAGAAATTTTTGTCAATGGCATAAAATCCGGGGCACATAAGGGCGGTTATACAGGTTTTTCGATAGACATTAGCAAGCAGCTTAAGTCAGGAAAAAATACCGTTGACATAAGGGTGAACAACCTTTGGAAAGCTGATCTTGCTCCCCGCGCCGGAGAACATGTGTTTTCTGGTGGAATTTATAGAGATGTTAAACTCGTTTTCAAAGATGCGGTACATGTTGATTGGTGTGGAACTTACATCAACACTCCGCAGGTAACGAAAGATCAGGCGAATGTTGAGGTGCAAACGGAAATCAACAATACGACTTCAAAAGCACAAAAACTAAAAATAGAAACTAAACTGTTTGATCCAAATCTCAAACAGGTGCAAGTGATGACTGTTAATATAGTGGCAAAAACGGGTTTTAACAAAATCAAACAATTGTCTGATTTAATCAAAAAGCCATTACTTTGGCATCCTGATCATCCCTATCTTTATAGTGCGAGTACAACAGTTTACCTGAATGATAAAAAAATAGATGAACAACAACAATCGTTTGGAATCCGTTTTTTTCGCTGGACAGCAGATCAGGGTTTTTTTCTTAACGGCGAGCACCTCTATCTTCGTGGGGCTAATGTTCACCAGGATCAGGCCGGGTGGGGTGATGCAGTCACCAACCGTGCTATTTTCAGAGATGTAAAAATGGTTAAAGATGCAGGCTTCAATTTTATTAGGGGCTCTCACTATCCTCATGATCCTGCGTTTGCAGAGGCTTGCGACAAAACAGGAATCCTATTTTGGTCCGAAAACAATTTTTGGGGTATTGGTGGAAGTGACCGTGCACCTGAAGGATACTGGAATACGCATTCTTATCCTGAAAATACATCAGACACTGCCGCCTTCAACCGTAGTGCTGAACAAGAACTGAAAGAAATGATTCGCATCAACAGAAATCATCCTTCAATAGTAGTATGGAGTGTTTCTAATGAGCCCTTTTTTACGTCTAAGAATACACTGGTTCCGATGCGCAACTTACTTAAAAACCTGGTAGGAGTGGTGCATCGGGAAGATCCGGGCAGGCCTGCAGCTGTAGGAGGTGCACAACGGCCTATTGATGACATGCGTATTGATAAAATTGGAGATATTGCCGGTTATAATGGTGATGGAGCTTCTATAGCGGCTTTTCAGAATCCCGGTATCCCAAGTGTTGTTTCAGAGTATGGAGGTACTTTTGCAAACAGACCTGGGGAATATGCTCCCGGATGGGGAGATTTGGCCAATGCCAATGGCGAACCGCAATATCCTTGGCGTTCAGGTCAGTCTCTTTGGTGTGCATTTGATCATGGCTCTATTGCAGGAGAATCGATGGCAAAACTAGGAATTATTGATTATTTCAGGATACCAAAGCGTGCCTGGTATTGGTACCGTAACCACTATTTAGGTATTGCTCCTCCTGAATGGCCAAAGGCAGGAACTGCTGCAGCACTACGCCTGGAAACTGATCAAAAAATAGTCGGTACAGACGGTACAGATGATGTACATGTAAAAGTGACCGTTGTTGATGCTTCAGGCCACCCATTAAGTAACAGTCCAGACGTAAAATTAGAAATCGTTTCTGGCCCCGGAGAATTTCCGACAGGCACCACTATTCTTTTTAATGAAAAAAGTGATATCCGTATACTGGACGGACAAGCCGCTATCGCCCTCAGATCATGGTATGCAGGTAAAACAACTATCCGGGCCACGTCATCAGGATTGAAATCTGCAGAAATTAATATAGAATTTATAGGAAATTATGCTTATCGTTCTGAGAATAAAACTAAAGACAGACCTTATATTCCATTCAAGAGATCAGATCAGCAAGATCAATTGCAGGTATTTGGCAGAAACAACCCAACCTTTGCCAGCAGTTCTGCTGAAGGCTTCAGTTCGGGATTGGCGGCTGATGGAGAGAAGTCTTCGTGGTGGAAACCTAGAAATGAAGACCAATCCCCAAATTGGGTATTGGATATGGAAAAAAAAGTTGTTATTAAAGAAATTCAAATTCAATTTCCCGCATCAAATAAATGTAGATTTAAGGTAGAAGTAAGTGACAGTCGTAATGATTGGAAAATGTTAAAAGATTTTTCGGACAGTGAGAAAAGCATGGATCATCAGTTTATCGATAAATTAGATGTTTCCGGGCGGTATATACGCATTAGCTTTTTGAAGCAAGGTGATATCGGTTTAACAGATGTTTCAGTATCAGGTATTGTAGCAAAATGATAATTCATGCTGCAAGATCAAACTCTAATCATAAGTAACTTTTGCGAAGGATGTCCGGCCTTTTTGGATATCCTCCTTTTACCTGTTTATTTGTAGTTCTCTCTTGTTTTTAGCAGGAGAGACCTTGAAATGAATCCGATGGTTATCGGATCAGGGTGACGGCCTCTTAATCAAAAAGCCGATATAAGCTAACGGAGAGGCAATATTAATAATCGAAATCAGGTTACGATCAAAACCGGCTTTTCAGATGTAGCCATGAAGCTCATGGTCAATTGGTTAAAGAAAAGATTTTAGATGATGACAGGGCGATGATTAACCAGTTCAGCAAGGTAATCATGATCTATACTGAACTGGTTAATCCTGGTCATAACACCGTCTTAAGCTCGACCTTACAAAAATATATTGTTTGATATGTCGGTGAAAATCTGGCAACTTCGATTTTATGTAAGATGAGCTAAATAATGCAGATTTCTTTTTGAATAATAGCCAAAACAAACTTACTATCGTTTTATAGTAATATGACCTTCGATTTCCAGCAACTGGTTGGCAAAGTCTGGTGCCGACAATAGTGAAGAGATTTCCTGTTTCACCTGTTTTAGTGCGGAAACTTTTTGCTCAATCTCACTGGCGTCTCCTGGTTTACCTTCATGAATTGCGATAAGCTGCAAATTATGGAAATTAATTTTGGTATTATAAAAGTTAAATAAAATTGATTTTGCGTCTTCCACGGTAAACTTTCCCTGGATAAGTGTAAACTGATTGGTGTGTTGCATATTATTTTAAAATTTGATGTTGGTTAGCTTTTATTGACTACGTATTCACCCGAACTATGCTCGCGAAAAGGGTGTATTTTGGTAGACTGTTAAAGTTTGAAAATAATAACCGCGTAGCTGTTTATTTTTTCTCCGATCCGATGCTAAAGCGTTCGTAGCTTTGATTTTTTAAAAATTGAATGTTTTATGTTAGCTACTGTCCCTGGCCAAGAGAAAATGCATCTACACCGTCAAAGGCATAAAGGTTTTCCGTTTTGATTAACTCGAGTCCAGCCAAAGTGGCAGTAAGAAACAAGCCAATAATTTTTCTCTGGTCAATAAAGGTATCTTTAGCGGGCATGAATCGGCATCTCCAATGATCAGTACAGAAAGTTTCCGGAAATCCACCAGGCCAAACCTTAATTCCCCTATTGGTAATCATCGAAAGCTCAAGTCCTGCTGTTTCGATCGTTTTAAGTTTCGCTGCAAGCGCATCCGGGCTGTTGCCTGTCCAATGAAAAAAGAGGTCTATTCCCTTAAGTTCCTTAGTTTTCTGAGGTTTTCTCACATATTTTGGAAGTGTCAGTGCTGAACTGCCCGAGTAGGAAACTGGTTGAAGTATTGATGGTTTTAGGCCGAGATTGTCGATCACCGCACTAGCATCTTCAGCGGAGATTATTAATCGAGCTCAGGTTTTTATCTTAGGTATTCACTAACATTAAATGGTTTGCATTTGATCGCTATCGAATTTAGGTGGGAATGACGATAGCTCTAAAAACCTAAAATTTACGGAAGACGGCTATATTTTTTTTCTTTTTGATGTAAAAAAAGTAAACTTTCGGCGGTGGCAAACCTGAACTGGTTTGTAGTCGGTAGCAGAGGCGAGCCCACGCCGTAAGTAAAAAGCAATAAGTAGTGGGTTATTCCTGTTAAAATGATCCGATAAATTATCATTCAATAAAGGGATAAGGAATAACCGTTATTTTGTTCAAAAATTGTAAAAGGCATATGCAAAAAAAAAAAATGTCCGTTACATTGATAAAAATGAGTAGGTTATACCTTTTTTAGATTGCATACTATACATAAAGTTACCATCTGCCTTTCTGGCTATTGCATTTGCCCCTTTAATTTTTATCTGGTTTGAAGTCCTGATTTTAAAGGGTTCTCCAGTTAATGATTTGATGGTTCCGCTGTGCAGTTTTCCGTCCTTCCATTTAAGTGATACTTCAAAACCGCCTCTGGCTTTAAGTCCGGTAATTTTTCCGCTCGGCCAGGCAGTTGGCAGTGCCGGTAATAAATCAAGGATGTAAGCATCCCGGCCATTTGCATTGGTGTATGTTTCCATACTTTGTAACAGCATTTCAGTCATGCCTGATACAGCTCCAAAATTTCCATCGATCTGGAAGGGTGGATGAGCATCGAAAAGATTGGGGTAGGTGCCTCCGGCATCTGCCATGATGGTTTCGGTTTGGTAAGTGGCACGCAGTTGATTGGATAGCAGCTTATGCGCATGATCCCCATCCCTTAACCTTGCCCAGAAGTTTTCTTTCCAAGCTATAGACCATCCGGTTCCGTCATCTCCTCTTAACTCAAGCGTTTTTCTGGCGGCGTTCGCCAGTTCAGGCGTACCTAATGCCGTAATCTGCCTTCCGGGGTGTAAGGCAAATAAATGCGAAACATGACGGTGGTGAGGATCATTAGTGTTCAGGTCCCAGTCTTCGTTCCATTCCATTAACTGCCCGGCTTTGCCGATTTTTAGCGGGCTGATCTGATCGCGGATTTTTAGCACCCGGTTTCGAAAGGCTTTATCGTCATTCAGTGCTGAAGCCGCTTGGGATACGTTGTTTAGCAGATCCCAGATGATTGATTTTTCCATCGTTGCACCTTCTGTAACGCTACTACTCTTTTTATCATCCGTAATAAAGTAATTTTCGGGTGAGGTGGAAGGGGAGGTAATGAGGAAGCCTTTATCATCTTTTATCATGGTAGCCATATAAAATTCTGCAGCACCTTTCAAGGTAGGATAAATACTTTTCAGGTAAGCCTTGTCTCTGGTGAAAGCATAGTGTTCCCATAAATGCTGGCATGCCCAGCCGCTACCGCCATTAAAAACGCCCCATGGTAAATCTGCTCCCGGGCTGGTCCAGCCCCAGCCGTTGGTGGTATAACCATAAAACCAGCCGGGCGTTTGTGGACCGTAATAGGTTTGAGCAGTTTTGGTTCCGGGCGCTACCAGGGTTTGGGTAAGCCTGATCATGGGAAGGTGCATTTCTGACAGATTGCTTTGTTCGGCAGGCCAGTAATTCATCTCATAGTTAATGTTTGATTTATAATCACATTTCCAGGGTAGATCAAGTCCATCGCCCCATAAACCCTGAGAGTTAGAAGGGAGTATGTTGTCTGGCCGACTGGATGAAATCAGCAAATATCTGCCGTATTGATAAAAAAGTGTAGCGAAAGCAGGATCGGCCAATCCATTCCCATAATTTTTAAGCCGCTGATCAGTCGGTAGATCAGGTTCTTTATTCGATCCTAATTCAAAATTTACCCTATAAAAGTATTTTTGGTATTCTCTGATGTGATTTTGTTTCAGCACCGGATACGATTTGGTCAGGGCATTGGCCATTTGTTGCGAAACCGCGGAATGGGGGTTCTTACCCTGAAACAACTTTGCATAATCAAGCACATAAGAGGTTCCGGCAGTCATCAAAATCAGTAATTCGTCAGCGTTTTCTACTGCTAATTCATTGCCTGATGCTTTTATTGTACCACCACTGTTTAAAATCGTAAGTTGTACTTCGTAAGTTAATTTACCTCCGGCGTTTCCGGTCATGATGAGTTTGTTTGGCGCCACAAAACGGGTTTGCGCACGCTCTATCCTGTTTAAACCCAATTGGACACTCAGGCTACCTTTTTTTGATGCCGTTAAACGCTGGATGATTGCTTTATCTGCGGCACTGGAAAATAGCTCGCGCTGATATTGTGTGCCATCAACTGAAAAAGAGACGCCGGCAGTTGCTTGATCTATATTCAGCCAGCGGCGGTAATTGCTTACCGGTTTGTTATCAGGTAGTTTAAACTTCATGTTTAAATCACCTAATGTTTGATAAGAAGCGTTATAAGGCGATGGAGAAGTAAAATGATCGCGGGTTAACTGTTGTGCCTTTTGATAATCTTTGTTGCGGATAGTTTTCCTAATTGTATCCAGATATTGATAGGCCCCCTCACGGTCTGCATCAGGTTGAGGATGTTCAGACCATAGCGTTATTTCGTTAAGCTGAAGCCGCTCATTTAGCGGGTTGCCAAAAATCATGGCACCAAACTGCCCGTTTCCAATAGGTAGAGCTTCTTCCCATACTTTTGCAGGTGCTGTATACCATAAGGTTTTATTATTGGGAATTTCAGGTACAGTAGTATTTTTGTTTTGAGCACAACCTAAGCTGATGTTAAATAGAATTGAAATGCTTAGGAAACTGGTCGTAAAGTTTAGTTTCATTCGAAAAAGATTATAACGTAATCAAAATAAATGTCCTTAATGTTAGGGGTTAAATGGGGTTGATCTTATTTTCAAATATAATCTCCTAGCATGGTTAGAAATTATCTGAAACCGACATTTTTTATCACTATTCCGATATTAATCGTTTTTCCTTTGATTTGCGAGTGCATTTAACCTTTATTATTGCGAAGTAACACATTTTAGAAAAGCCTGTAAACAACAAAAGCCCCAATAAATGGAGGCTTTCGCATGTATTGATGATATGAATTTAGCACGTTCACGTTTTTATTGATGAGCTAACATGTTTAGCTTTTTGTTGAATCCAACATCTTTGCGATTGACTTTTTAATCACATCCAGGGGTAAAATGATGGTAGCTGTCCGGCTGTGCCTGGCAATGTTAATGCCCATAAAGTTTCCATCGCCATCGAAAACAGCTCCTCCGCACTCATCCGATCGGATGGCGGCGTCCTGAACAAATACTTTTTGAAACCCGTCTGAGCGTAAACTTCTTTTCCCTTTGTAGTTTAGGGTGATGTCGCGCGTTGTTCTTTCCTTAAAATCAAGATCAACTGTTGAGGTTTTATGGTTTCTAATGACCCCCAAAGTAAGATGATCGCCCATAAGCAGACGGTTCATTTCTTGCTGGTAAACCTTTTCGTTAGGTACCTCTTTTCCGTTTATGGATATGATCTGATCACCAATTTTTAGCACCTGATCAGCAGGGTAGTTAAGCGCAATATCTTTCACCATTATTTTACCAGCTTCTTCAAACACCAATGCACCCAATTGCGCACGGCTAAAAAGTAGCGGTAGCTGAATTTCTCCAGTGCTGACAATGCCTAATTTACAGCCCTCAGGATCTACCTGTGAGTATAAAAACTTTCCCAGGTTATTGGTAATTATTGGTTTGTACTTAACTTTACCCGTTTTTATACCCTTAAAATTGTTCACGCCATCAGCTGGACTTAACAGTACCAGGTCGTTTTCAGGATCACGGCTTATTACATTTAATTGCATTTTTACACCATTGTACATCATCCAGGGCTGTTCCCCAAGCATAGAACTTTTACTAAGCCATAGTACGGATGGCCGACCTTTTTGATCCAGGTTTATTGCGGTGGCCAGGATTTGCTGTTGCGCATTGCCCTTTGTACTGTGTACGGTGATAACCTGGTCTGGAAATTTAAGTCTCAGCTGTGAAAAATGAGCAGGAGGAGCTACCGTAAAACGTTTGTTTGCCGGTACGGGTGTAAGTGTGTCTGCTATTGGTAACCGGCGGTAATTGATTGTTTTTTGCAAGGCACTCCAATACCGGCGGAACTGATTAACCGGGATATCGAAATTTTCGTTCTCACTGAGCTGAACTTTATCGCGGATACCAATCAATTTGCCTTGCAGGTCAAAAAGACCACCTCCTGAATCTCCAGGTTCCATTTTACAGGTTGATTGCAAAAAGCCATCACCAGCATCCAATTTTGTAATACGCCCGAAACGCAAGTTCGGCTTGGTTTGAAAAAAACTGCCAGGGTAGGAGATGGCCAGGCAGCCTTCTCCTACAACCAGGTTCCTACTATCAGCCATTGTTACGAAAGGCCATGGGCCTTTGCCTTCCATTTTAAGCATCGCCAGATCGAACTGTTGCTTTTCATCGCTCAAGGCAATTTTTCCCAAAGCAACTGCGACCCCTTTCTGCCCGTTTGGAAATTCTACCCGGTACCGGTGATTAGGTTCAACGGAATGAGCTGCAGTTAAAATGGTGCCATCGGAAGTGACAATTACCGCACTAAACCCGCCAAAATCTCGATCTGACACTGTATCCCTGATTACCAATTTGATACAGGCATCAACCACCTCTAAGTTTGTTTTACACAACAAACTTTCTATTTTTTTGGCAGACCTGATCTCTTGCTGTGCCCGCGTTTTTGCCACCAGATTGCAAAAGAGTAAAAGCAGGCAAGCTATTTTAAAACGATTGCTCATTTTTTAGCGAAGATTTGATCTAATTTTTGCGTGAGTTCCTCACCTCTAAGGTTTATGGCCAATATATTGCCGTTACCATCCAGAAGGAAGTTGGAAGGAATAGAGTGTAAGCCATAGTATTTCAAGATTTCCCAATCTCTAACCTGTTTCCAGGGAAGATTATCTTCATTTACGGCTTTTTCCCATTTGTCAACATCATTATCACACGAGATGCCCAGGATATCAAATCCTTTTGCATGATATTTATTATAGTTTTCTAACAAATTAGGGTTTTCTCGTCTGCAGGGTACGCACCAGCTTGCCCAGAAATCTACCAGTACAATTTTACTTTTATAATCGTCCAAAGTAACCATTTTACCGTTCATATCTGGAATGCTAAACGATTTCAGTGGTTTTCCCGTTGCCGAGAGTTGTAAAACAGAGAGGTCTTTTTTTACGGACATACCTGCTGAAGATGCACGAAGGGATTTATCAATGCCCTGAAAAAGCGCATTTGCCTTGTCGTAATCTATTCTGGAACCGATCAGTAAATTTAGCAGGTGCAGGCTTACATAGTTTTTCGGATTATTTTTGATGTACTGTTCAGCCAGGCCACTCGAAATCATTTGTCCGATTTTAAACAGCTGGGGTTTCACTACAGTAGAATCTGCGCGGCCACTGGCCATTAGCACATCCAGGCTATCGGCTTGTTTAATCAGCAACATCCTCGCTCTAATGTAAGAATTAAATGCATTTTGAGTAGGGGCACCTGTAATGCTGATTTTCATAATGGAATCCAGATTCTCTACACTTCCGCGCAGTTGGAGGTTACCAGGTTCTGCAAAAAAAGGATAATCAAAACTTTGCCCTTGAAAGGGAAGTTTCAAGTTTGCCATAGCCGGTGTATCACTTGGTACCGTTATGGTGAATACCCCGTTTTTGACAGGTATCCGTTTTTCATTTGTTTTCCCATTAAGTTTATAGGTCAAAGATATGCTATCCGCATTTGTACCACCCAACTGGCCGCTTAATCGCATTTGTGCTTGCAACTGGCTATTCATTATAAATACCAGAAACATTAAAAGAAGATAAATTTTGTTCTTCACTGTTTGTTCTTTATTAGTTTGATTTTTTTAGCTTTTCGATAACGGCGCTCATTTCTGCTACGAGGTCAGGAGTTGAACCGTTAAATCCTACACTGTTTAAACGGATAAAACCATCACGATCGACAAGCACTTTATGAGGTATTCCGGTCACCTTAAATTGCTCGGCCACTTTATTGGTTTTAGTATCCTTATCCTTTAAATCTACATAAAGTGGGAGTGTAAAATCGTGTGCTTTAAAATAAGAAAGTGATTGGTCTCTTACCTTATTAAAAGATTCGCCGGTGATCTCTTTCGTATGGATAAAGAGAAATTTTACCTCCGGATCGTTTTGGTATTTATCTACCAATAGCTGCATCCCCGGCAGCGCAGCTTTGCAAGGCATGCACCAGGTGGCCCAAAAATCAATCACCATGATTTTATCTTTAAAATCTTTCATTGATACGGTTTTGCCGTTAGCATCCAGCAGTTCAAATTCCGGTGCTTTTTCTTTGATCAGGTTTTCACCATTGTAATTCTTGTATTTGGCTTCATATTGTTGTACCCTGCCATTCTGGATAGAATCAAGATGCGCTTTTACATCCCTTTTCGGATACATGAACTGGTAAGCCTTTTTATATTCAGTCTTGATTTCTTCATCCTCTATCTCTTTATTGATCATTTTTTCCAGAGCTGGAAACGCAGCCTGATAGTTACCACTTTTGCTTAATAAAATATGATAGTGATCAATCTCATTTTGGGTAGGATTTTGATTCAGATCCAATATCTTTTTTGCAATAACGGCGGCATTTTTATAATCCTGTTTTTGTTCCAAAAGATATCGCTTCATATTCAGAAGCGTAACTCGCTCTTCGGCAGGCAAGTTTTTTTGCAACAAGGTTTGGTTTACACGTAGGGTAACCTGTTTTGATATTTTAGGGTCATTTACCAAAGCCAGTTGAGACCAGGCCATTAAACGATCCTGGTCTGTTGTTTTTTGTAAATAGGCCATGGCCTGACTAAAGTTGCCAGTTCTGGCATAATCTCCAGCCAATAGGGCATAGTTATAGCCGTATTTCTGGTTCGGGAACTGTTTTTTGATGGAAGACAATATGGCGAGCTTTTTATTCAGGTCCTTTTCTGCAAAAAACTTTTCTTGTGCTTTATTAAATGCAAATTGTTCTTTGGGCATGCGTTTCGCCGCGAATTCATCCCATTGGCTACTGGACCAGCCTTTCTCAAGCCCATATTGAGCAAGTAGCGTTAGGTCTTCTTCAGATCCGGTTGCGAGCGCTGAAAGCTTTTGATGGAGTACCACAGTATCCTGAATACTTTTTAGCCCTTCCAGCTCTTTTTTAAAATCACGGGTACTTTGCGCAAAGAGTTGGGTAAAACAGCTTACCCCGAGGCTTAAACAAATGATGGTTTTACGAAACATATGCGTTTTCTTTTTTAGTAGATTAATTTATTTAATTGGCTCTTCGATAGCTTATGGTTGAAATCTCGCCGAAGCCATCTATTCGCTGATCGTAGCTTCCGTTAACAAGCGTACCCAGATTGCTGATCTTGAAGAAGTATACTGAACCCCCGGTGGCCTGGTTGGCGGCAACCACCAGGGTTTTGCTATCCGTCTGATCCAGCTGGATTTGTTTGATTTGGGTACCGGATGGGAATGTGTAAAACAGTTTTGCTGAATTTGCCAGGATATCATACAGGTAAATACTGTTATCTGTAGCGTAATATATCTGCCTCAATGTAAGGGAAGCAGCAAATGATTTAGCAGAGGCAATCTCCGGGCTGTTCAATATTTTTTGATTGAGGCGTGGCGATGCACCCGATAATGAATACAGAAAGCGATCGCCATTGGTATCCTGCATGATGAAGAAAAAATCTTCTGATGAGTTTGTTTTGACACCATCCATAGCGCCTACCATCAACATACGCGTATCTCCAATATTAAAAGCAGCAGAAGAAGAGCCAAAAGTTGGTATTAAACTAAAGCTTCCAAATGGAACATACATAAAGCGTTTGTACTTGTTATCATAAAAATAGGTAGAAAATAAAGCGCTGGTGATTACTTTGGGAAAGAGGTTATAATCTCCTTCTAACCTTGCAGAATAGGTGACATTTGCAGGGTCGTTAAGCATGGAGGCTGCGTAAAGGCTTCCATCATTAATCAAATATTCTTCGGTTGTAAACTTTGATACACTAAATGCAAATTTGTCTTTCACCGGTGTAAAACTGATGATCGATTTTCCCGATATCAGAAAATCGTTTGCACCAAAGCGGTAACTTCCCTTATCGGTAAAAAAACTTAGCCCAAAGCGGCTCCCGTCACTATTATAGAAAAGATTAGCAGCAACAGCATTTCCCGGAAACGTGGTTTGATTTACAGCGCCGGCCGGGTTATAAAATACTTTGTAGTCTGTACGGATAAAGCCTAATTGTGCATTACCTGAAGTCGTGTTGCTAACCAGCCATCCTTTGCCAAATGCACTAGCTACGCGTATATTATAAACCTTAAAGGTAGATACACCCGTAGCCGAATTCGTAACTTTATATTCCAGGTTATAACCATCCTTTAACGGTGGATAACTGATCACAGCATTTAATGCCTTTGACGTCGCCAGAACTTTTGCATCAATCCCGTCAACAGGAGCGTAAGGATAAATTTTCCATTGATAGGTAAACCCTTCGCCAGCAGGTTTACTTTGGGTAATCTGCGGATCAATTTTAAGTGTATCAAACTGAACGATAGACAGGGTTGCATTGTCTTTAATTTCCAGTTCGTTTAGTTCTTTATAATTGAAGTCCTGACTTTTTTTGCAAGACCATAACGTGGCACAGCATATCAATAATAAGCAAATGCAATATTTTATTTTTAACATGACTTAGAATGTAATTTGGTTACCGAATTCATCAATAAGAGGACCGTTCAACTGAACATAATCCGAAAGTGCTTTTTTCAGATTTACCTGGATCAGGAATATGTCACTAAAACCAACTACCTGAGGGTCGAAATTGGTAAGTCCGGTTACTTTGATCATAAACTTGAATTTTACCACACTAAAATTTCCGAAAAAGAAGCTCAAATTTTGCCAATAATCAGGCTCTATCAGTTGATTAGTGATGTTGACTTTCATTTTCGCGAGATTTTTGGAAAGGTCTACCGCTATTCCCGGCGCACCAGGAACCAGTTCACTCCCAGGATCAACACCAAGTACCAGTTGAAAATTTTGCGTCAGCATTTCTGGTGTATTGAAAATGACCAACGGATAGTTTACAAAAAGTGCATTGGCCGGCAACTTAACTTCAGGCAAAATGTAATCGATATTAGGCCGGGCAGTTGATCCAGGCAATGCCTTTAATTTAATGCCACGCGCCACACTGGAAGGTTTCCCTACCAAACGCATTTTGATGAATATGGTATCTTTTGTTTTAGCTGTTGGCTGTAAGGCGAATGAATAATTGGTGCTATCGGGGTTTTCGTAATAATCAATAAAAAAGCTAATACCATCACGGCCTTCAAATGTGGGTATATCGTCTTTTTTGCATCCTATTGCAAAAACCAGCAAAAATAATATCGTTAAGTATTTCATTTGTTTAGTTGTAATTTGGATTAAACTCTAATTCTTGATCAGGAATAGGCAATACATAATTAGATAGCGGAATATCTGAGGTCATGAACTGCATCCGTGTGATACTTTTTCGTTTATAATAATAGAATAGTTGCCCTTCTGCATGAAATTCCTTTTGGTATTCTTTGGTAATCTCATTGTTTAAATTGGTCTGGCTAAGATTGGTGGGCAATGGTGTGATGTTCCTGTTTTCACGTACCATGTTCAAGTAATTGATGCCATCTGCCGTAGAAGAAGCACATTCGGCCAGAATGAAATACATTTCTGCCAGCCTGATCATAGGCACTAATTGATCCAGACGATCCTCAGAAGGGGCCGTGCCAGGATAAGTTTGCCAGAATTTAGAAGGAAATACAAAACCTACACTATTACTGTTATCTACTTCAATTCTAGCTAAATAGCGGATATCTGTACTGCCACCAGACCTTGTTTCATAAAGTGTTTGGTAATCACTAGAAGAACGGCGCATATTGGAAGCACCGCGAAAATAGCCAGGATCTGCCCAGCCTCTGAGATTAGCTACCCTCAGCCCAAAAATTTGTTCGGTAATGTAGATCCGGTCTCTAGCTTCGGCAGCAGCAGTGGCATTACTAAAGGTTACAAAGGGGAATTTATTGGCATCAACCACAAACTTCGCCGCTGCAAAGGCTTTGCTTTTATCACCAGAAAAAAGATAGACCCTAGCCTGCAAGGCTTTAACCGCATAATAATTCATCTTGATGCTGCGGTTGGCCTGGCCGCTCAAGATCGGGTCAGATGTTGCTAAAAGCTGTTCGGCCTCATTCAGGTCGGCAAGTATAGCTAACACCGTATTTTGTGTGGTTGAAGGCATCACGGTATATTGGTTCACCTCTTTTTTATAAGGAATGGCTTTTTTTGTAAGCCCACTTACATATTCGGGTCCAAATAGCCGAAGGAGTTCGAAGTGCATATAAGCACGCAGAGCCACTGCCTCACCACGAATCCGGCTGTAAGCGGAAGTACTTAATACATCCCGTCGCTTTTCCGTATTTTGGATCACCTTGTTGGCACCGGCAATTGCATTATATCCATTGCTCCAGATCGAATTGCCAAATTCAGTCACTTCCTGTGAGTTGAAGTTGAATTTAGCAGTATCGTAAAATCTGGAGTTAACCGGGATATTGTAATTCTGTGCCAGGGCTGATGTAAAACCCATAGTCAGGTTGTCGCCAAACAGGTTTTGAGAAGCAAATAGTGAATATACACCATCTAAAGCCTGTTGAAAGCCTAATTCGGAATTAAATAGCTGGTTTTCAGAAATGGATGATTTTGGATTTACGTCAAGATATTTTTTGCATGACGTTAGCATAGCGGTTAAACAAACCAATATGGCTAAGAATTTTTTATAGTTCATGTCGCTTAATTAAAAACCTGCTCTTAATGTTAAGGAATATGTTCTGGCAAATGGGTTGCTGGTACCACGTTCTACCTGTATAGAACTTACCCTAAAAAGGTCGTTGGTAATGGCCGTGACCTGCAAACTGCGCAAGCCAATTTTTTCCAAAAACTGTTTTTTGTAAAAAGTATAACCTAATGATGCAGCGCTCAAAATCAGGTTGTTGTCATCTTGTACAAATCTCGACGTAAGCTTGGTTTGAGTTGGATTGGCCGTGATCCTTCTGAATTGACTGACATCGCCCGGTTTTGCCCAACCCAGGTCATAAGCTCTCTGGTCTACATTAAATTTTGGATTAACTGATTCTACACGTTCTACTAAAGTTTGGTTGTACATTTGTCCTCCGAATTGGTAGTTGAAGATCAGATTCAGCTCAAAACCCATGTGCGAAAAGCCTGTGCCAAAGTTGCCGTTCCAGAGTGGCTGACTGATTCCTACAGGTACTTTATCTGCTACATTCCAATCCAGGGTGGTTTCTCCCGATTTCGTTAGAAATACCTCTGAACCAGTAGTTGCATCTATGCCCAATGAACGTACAGCAAAAATGGTATTTATCGACTGTCCTTCTACCAGTTGAAGATTTGGTTTCACCTGATTTGGATTTCCATTATTCAATAAATTGTTTGATGACTGTAACGCGTTTGAAATTTTTCTAAGCGAGTTTCTATTGGTAAATCCGTTTACGTTAACTGTCCATAACGTACGTGTAAATGGATTTTGCAGAATAGTATATCTGGCGTAAAATTCTAAACCTTTATTGAGTAATTCTCCATAGTTTTCGGTATAAGAATTAAATCCGGCTGAAGGGGCAAGGGTAATTTGTGTGACCGCATTTTTTGTATTCTCCCTGTAAAATTCAAACCTCAGGTTTAAACGGTTTTGAAACAAATCAGCATCAAGCCCGATGTTGGCTTTCAGCACATCCTGCCAGCTTAGAAATTCGTTCCCCATGCCAGCAAGCGTAGCGCCCACGTTACCATAGTAAGCAGTTCCTGCATTTACATTATACCTGAATTGAGAGGCATAAGACGGGACATTGAGCGAACCGGTAGAACCGTAACTTCCTCTAATTTTCAATCGGTTAACGAGGTCGCTTTTTTGAAAGAAAGATTCATTATGGATATTCCAGCCTGCACCTACAGACCAAAATGTACCAAAACGTTTTTCATTACCGTATTGGGAAGAACCATCCCTTCTGTAGGAAACACTAGCCAGAAAGCGATCGTCATAGATGTAATTTCCGCTGTAGAGCAAACCTACACGGCTGATCGTATTTTCATCACCCACCGGCCGGCCACTATACTGTGTGGCATAAAGTATGTCATCTAACTGATCTGTCAATAAGCCAGTTGCAGAAAAGGTGTTATAAGATGACGTGTTGCGAGATAAATTTAAACCTACGTTGGAGAACAGCTGGTGTTTACCAAATATGGCATTCCAGTTTGCAGTAGTTAAACTTTCATAGCCCATACTGTTATTGGTACCAAGATCATAACTTCCTTTCAGGTTCAGATCAGCCACATTATTAAACCTTGGACTCTGTGCAGAGTAAAATAAATCGCTTCCACCGCTTTGTTTGTTGATGCTTAAACTGCTCTCAATATACATCGACTGTGTTGGCTTATAGCGTGCGCTAAAATTATTGGAAATTCCAAAATAATTGGCACTGTTAATAGAATGCAGGGTAGCATCGTAAAGCGGACTTGCTGTTTGATAGTTGAATCCAACAAAATTCAGGTCTTCTAGCATTTTCTTTGCGTTACCATTGTTGTCATAAGGTGCCCAATAAGGGTTCATCCCTACATAATCAGCAAAATTGCCATATGGGGATTCATTAGATTTATTTTGGAAAACACGGAGGGAATTCCTGAACTCAAATTTCTTTTTAAAATAGTTTAAATCAAATTGACCTGAATAGTTTGTACGGTCCTGACCTTTCATTACACCCGATTGAAAATCACCTGATACCTGGAGCGCATAGCGGATAACGGTATCACCGCCCTGAGCATAAACAGAAGTCCGGTTACTATATCCATTTTGGGTGGGGATAGACAACCAATCTGTATTTACACCTTTGGTATAGGCTTTATAACGTTCGTTGTAAAGCATATCTAAACTGGTTTGCAAAAGGTTTGATGAGGAGGTATATAGGCCTACCCGTTTTTCAAAATCAAGCTTTTGCTCGGAATTAAGCAGATGATATACCGAAAGATCTGGTGTTGTGAGTCGAAAATCGTGGGTCACATTCACCTGCAGTTTACCGGCAACAGGGGTAATGGTTGTGATTACAATAACGCCATTAGCACCTCTTGATCCATAAAGTGCTGTAGCAGAGGCGTCTTTAAGTAGTGTCACACTCCTGATCAAATTTATGTCAAGGTCTGTAATCCGTTGCAGGTTTACTTCAAAACCATCTAAAATCAAGAGTGGAAGTGTAGGAATAGATGACAATTGCCCGGAAAGGTTAGGAAAAGAATTTTCACCACGGAGTTGAATATTGGGCAACTGGTTAATGTTACCACCGGTAACATTGTTAGGTACTATTCTGAACGATGGATCAAGGGCCCCAATAGCCGCAAATACGCTGTTGGCACTTACCCTTTTAAGTTCTGCACCCGTTAGGGTATTTGCTGCACCGGTAAAATTCTCTTTGCGTTGCGTAAATATACCGTTAACCACAGTTTCATCTAAGCTTACGGCCTGTTCTTCCAAAAAAGTTATAAAATGTCGTTCATTCCTGATTTCAACTTCGGCTATTTTATAACCTATATACCGAAACTCCAGAGCTTTCGCATTTGCGGGCATGTTGAGTTTGAAACGGCCATTGTTATCTGTCTGGGTCTGGAATTTAGTACCCTTTATAGAAACAACTACACCTGGTAATGGATTGCCTGTTTTACGGTCTCTAACTACGCCGTCGATTTCATCGTTCTGCTGCACTTTACTGGTGAGTATAACGGTTTTATCCTGAATGGTATAGGTAATACCTTGTGGACCTAAAATAGATTTCAGTGCGATGTCAATGGATTGGTCTTTCAGATTTACACTGATCTGTTTAGCATCTGAGATGATTTTATCAGAATAAACAAAGTTATAGCCAGTCTGGCTTTTAATCATCCGGAAAACTTCCGAAAGCGGTTGGTTTGAAACGCTTAGTGTAATCCGTTGTGCAAAGGTGTAAGCGCTAACCTGCAAAAAAGATAGGATGAGCAGGAAATGGAACAAGGTAGATACCCGCATAATTCTGGGACATGCAACACGATGCACGGCCATTTTATTGGTCTTCATTAAGTTAGTTTTGGTTTGTTAGTTGAATGGGTTGATTCGTAGTTTGATCCTATAAATTTTTACAGTTTACAAAAAATAGGATGCTGGTCTTTTGGTTAGCTTTTTATCATATGTTGTATATTTATATTCTTTATTCTCATGAGTTAAATTAAATTTATTACATAGCCGATACCACTACACGGTTACCTGTGGTTTTGATCTTAACGGTTCCGGTAGCCTGAAGGATGTTGAATACACTATGGATGTCTGCAAATCTTGATATGCTACCACTGATTTTCTCTGATGGTATTTCACCTTCGTAAATAATGTTTACATCATACCACCGCGCGATAAGTTTCATAATGGACCTGATATCCTGACTGGCGAATACGAATTCGTTATTTTTCCAACCAGTTGCGGCCTCAATATTGGCGGTAGCCTTTTCAATGCTTCCATTGCGCACGGTCCCTTTTTCGCCTGGTGTCAGGATAACCTGATCTTTGGAAGTATTCATGCTAATTTTTCCCTGTACCAAGGTGGTTATTTCCGCATCGTCATTTTCATAAGAACTCACATTGAATTCTGTTCCCAATACCTTAATATCATGCCCCCGGGTAGTTACGATGAAGGGATGTTCCTGATCATGAGCCACTTTAAAATAAGCTTCTCCGCTGAGTTTAACCTTCCTGATTGCTGCATTAGCCAGGTTGGTGGTGTAAGTAAGGCTGGAAGCTGCATTTAACCATACAGAAGATCCGTCAGGAAGTTCAACCTTAAAGGTTTCTCCCTTTGCCGTAGTCAGGGTATTTGTTTTTAACGCATTGGAAGTTTCATCTTTAATCTGGTAAATCAACTCGCCTTTGGCTGTCTTCGTAATTTTTACACCAGCTTCTTCGGCAAAAACACCGTTTTTTAATTGGCTTAACCTGATTTGCTTTCCATCGGCCAGCGTTAAAGTAGCGCCAAAAGTACCTGGCGCAATTTGTTCTTTTTTGTTTTGCACCAATTGCAGCTCCTGATTTGAGTTGCGTTCATAAAGCTTAAAAAGACCTATCAACACCAGGATTACTGCAGCAGCTGCCGCAAATTTTGGCCATAACTTCCGCTTTATTGAAACCTGGGTTGCCGGAAGTTTCGCCCAGATTTCCTGTCCGATAAGTTCCATATCTTCCGGTTGCTCAACATCATCGATGGTATTGGCATAGGCATTAAACCAGGCTTCTACCTGGATTTCCTCTTCTGCTGTACAGTTACCCGCATTATAACGGTCAAGCAGCTCCTGAGTATATTTAGTTTGGTCTTCAGTCATTTTTGGTCAGTAGATACTGGCTTAACGACTAAGTAGGACGAAAGTCCCATGCAAAATGAAAAAAAAATTAAAAAAAGATAAGATAGGTGTTCATGGAATCGCCCAGCTTGTTTCTGAGGGTTTTTAAAGCAGTGCTCAGCTGATTTTTAACTGTTTTATTTGAAATCTGCAGTTCATCTGCAATCTCCTGGTTGGATTTATATTCCTTGCGGCTCATTTCAAATATCCGTCGCATCTTTTCAGGTAAGTGCTGAATTTCGCGCTCAATCTGGTCGTAAAGTTCTTTTTCAATATACAGGCGGTCAGGCGTGGCATGATTAAGCTGTATAAAACTGGCTAAAGATTCCAGGTACCTGTTTTCTACTTTTGTGCGTTTTACCAGATCAAGAATCCGGTTTCGCGTAAGCGTATATAAATAGGCGGCAAGTGGTACGTTTGCATTTTGGCTTTCTCTTTTGGCCCATAAAATGGTAAAAACTTCCTGTACCACATCTTTGGCCACATTTTCATCCTGCAGCATCTTACGCGAGAAGCGGTATAGTAATTGCCAGTAACGGTCATAAATTTCCTTATACGCGCCGCTTCTTCCCGCTTTTAAAGCCGTTAGAAGATCATTGTCGCTGGCGAATAAAGGTGTTGACATCGATTATTGTTAGTAATGAAGAGAGTTGATCAGGTAACCATTTAATATTTTCAGGTGTTTTTTTGCAAATGTGGATGATATGCCTGTAGCCAACTGCAATTATACGGATTTAACTGTACAAATGTACTTTACTTTTACGGATTTGGCGCTATTCTACAATTTAAAATGTTAGTGTGCTAAAAGCAGGATATATTTATCATATACTCTTTCATCAAAGGGAAGTATTCAATCGCAAGGTCAAGATTATCAAATTTATCCGGTAACCAACTTGTTCGTAAACGATAAAAGACAAAGCTGCGTTTTAACCGGGTTTCTTGACCGAATTTCAGACGATTCTTCAAATAAATTGCATTTAAAGTAATGCTGTAAAATTTAAAATGTCGGATTTGTACAAAAAAAAGTCTTATTTATTTAATTTTTTTAGTTCAAAGTCAACTAATTTTGGTTGGTATACAGGTATCTTATGATACCTCATTTTTTAACCAGATATATCGAGCCGATTAGCAGAGCCTTATGGTTGCTGAATAGGGCTATTCAAAAAAACCAACACAACACAACACAATATGAAAAGAAGAACCTTAATTAAAGGCATGGCTTTGAGCTTATCATCGCTATACTTGTCTAAAAGTTACGCAGGGCAACTGCTTAACGCACCTTATGCAGCTGGCCCGTTTAAACCTACCTGGGATTCACTTGCACAATATAAAACACCTGAATGGTTTCGCGATGCCAAATTTGGCATGTGGGCACATTGGGGACCGCAGTGCCAACCTGAAGCCGGCGATTGGTATGCCCGTGAAATGTACATGGAGGGTAGTGCCAAATATAATTTTCATGTTAAAAAATATGGACACCCCTCAAAATTTGGTTTTAAGGATGTGATTAACGAATGGAAAGCAGATCAATGGAATCCTGAAGAACTGGTTAGTTTATATAAAAAAGCAGGGGCCAAATATTTTATGGCTATGGCCAACCACCATGATAACTTTGATATGTTTAACAGCACACATCAAAAATGGAATTCAACAAAGATCGGTCCTAAAAAGGACATCATCGCCGGTTGGGCAAAGGCAGCTAAAAATAATGATCTCCGTTTTGGTGTAAGTGTGCACGCAGCCCATGCCTGGAGCTGGATGGAAACCGCACAACGTGCGGATAAACATGGGCCGATGGCAGGCATTCCTTACGATGGAAAAGTGACCAAGGCAGACGGCAAAGGAAAATGGTGGGAAGGATTCGACCCTCAGGAGCTTTATGAACAGAATCATCCGCTGAGTAAAAACAGTGAAGATAATGGGATGATTCATAGTCAATGGGCATGGGGAAATGGCGCATCTATACCTTCAAAAGCCTACTGCGAAAAATTTTATAAACGCACCATTGAACTTTTAGATAAATATGGGGCGGATGTGATTTATTTTGACGATACCGTATTGCCATTATATCCGATCAGCGATGTTGGATTACGGATTGCTGCACACATGTACAATCAAAGCATCAAGAAATACGGCAAGTTGGAAGCGGTTTTATTCGGTAAGGTATTAGACGAGCAACAACGTAAATGTATGGTATGGGACATTGAGCGTGGACAAACCAATGCTATCGCTGCAGAACCTTTCCAAACCGATACCTGCATTGGTACTTGGCATTACGAGCGTGCTTTTTACGATAACAATTGGTACAAAGATGCTAAAACGGTTATCCATATGCTACTGGATGTGGTAAGCAAAAATGGTAATCTGATGCTGAATATCCCGGTAAGGGGTAATGGCTCAATAGATGAAAAAGAACGTGCTATAGTAGAAGGCATAGCCGATTGGATGCAGCGAAACAGTGAATGCATTTACAGTAGCCGCCCATGGACTTCGTTCGGCGAAGGCCCGGCAATTGCATCAGCTAAGCCACTAAGTGCGCAAGGTTTTAATGAAGGTGGCGCCGCATTTGGGCCTAAAGATTTCCGTTTTACCACAAAAGGTAAAGATTTATATGCGGCTATGCTGGGCTGGCCTTCAGATCGGACAGCTTTTATAGAAAGCCTCGCATCAAATAAAGTCAATAAAATACAAAAGGTAAGTTTATTGGGTTATCCCGGATCAATTGAATTTGAACAAACCGCTGAGGGATTAAAAATTAAGCTTCCTGAACAGGCACCAGGCGCTATTGCCTATGTATTTAAAATTCATGGAGCTATTGTATAAATAATATTAGGCTCGCGAAGTGAATTGGCAGCTCTCATGCTGAAATGAAGGGAGCCTGACCACATTCTTACTCATTAAATTGTTAAAACACATCATTCATATACCGTTTTGGTGCAGGAATGACTAATTCAAGTCGTTATATGGTTGCTAATGAAGTGATACCAAAGCATGTAATTACGCTGCTTTTTGTTACGCTATGTTTATATACTTTTACTTTCGCACAATCTCCGGTTGCTGTACCCGCCTGGGGCAACTGGACACAATGGGGAGATCAGGGCAATGGCACCTACCGCAATCCAATTTTACCTGGCGATTACAGCGATGTAGATTGCATCCGTGTTGGCGGCTACTATTATGCGGTATCCTCCACCTTTCAATATTCACCGGGGTTTGTGATCCTGAAATCGAAAGATCTGGTAAACTGGCAGATACTGGGGCATGCTGTTAAAGATATCAGTACAATTTCGCCTGCGATGAATTATACCCAGATGAACCGTTATGGGAAAGGAATCTGGGCAGGTGCCATCCGTTATCACAACAAACGTTTCTGGATTTATTTTGGCGATCCGGATGAAGGTTATTTTATGAGTTCTGCAGCTAAGCCAGAGGGCCCATGGGAACCTTTACACCGGGTATGGGCCGAAAAAGGTTGGGATGATTGCTGCCCTTTCTGGGATGAAGATGGCCAGGGTTATCTGATCGGAACCCACTTTGCTGATGGCTATAAAATTCATCTTTTTAAAATGACGGCCGATGGCAAATCATTGATCAAAGATTCAGATAAAGTAATTTACCAATCTAATGGGAGTGAAGCCAATAAGCTGTACAAAATCAACGGCTATTATTATCACCTTTTTAGTGAGGTACGCAATAACGTTCGCGTTTTAATGATGGAACGGTCTAAAAACATCTGGGGACCTTATGAAGCGCCTAGGCAGCTGAGCGAAGGGCAACCTGAGTTTAACGAACCCAATCAGGGCGGATTGGTACAAACCCAAACCGGAGGCTGGTACTTCTTAACCCATCATGGTTCGGGCGATTGGTCCGGAAGGATTCTAAGTCTGCTTCCTGTAACCTGGATGGAAGGATGGCCGGTAATCGGAAAGCCTAATGCCAATGGTATCGGAGAAATGGTATGGTCGGCGCCTATGCCGGTAAAATCAACCCGCAAAACACATCCGCAAAGTAGTGATGATTTTGATGCCAAAACCATTCAGCCACAATGGGAATGGAACTATCAGCCAAAAAAAGATCAATGGTCTTTATCCGAAAGAAAAGGCTGGTTGCGCCTGCATTCCTTTAAACCGTTAAAAGATCATATTCTTTTTGCTGGCAATACCTTAACCCAAAGGGTTTACCGCACATCTAAAAATACCGTCACCGTAAAGTTTGATTTGCGTGGAATGGCCGATGGCCAAAAAGCCGGTTTGTCGCATTTTGGTGCGCCTCAATATGCAACGCTCGGTTTCGAGTGTGCTGGTCAGGTAAAAAAGCTGGTATTCGGCACTAAAAATCAAGCTATGCCTGGCCCTGAAATTAAAGGTAATGATATCTGGTTGCGATCGGTTTGGGGCCTGGATGGTAAAAGTACATTTAGTTACAGTTCGGATGGTAAAGTATTCAAAACTTTTGGTGAGCCTTATCAACTACAGTGGGGATTTTACCGCGGCGACCGGATAGCCATTTATAATTTTAATCCTTTAGCTAAGGGAGGTTATATTGATGTAGATTATCTTCATTATGATTATGGACAATAGCAAAACGATGTATCTGGATACCCAGGCCGTATTAGGTTGGTTGGTTCGTTCTGGATCACAAAACTTGTTGCGAATTTATGTTTTAACTTTCCTGGGCTTGTTGTGGTCGCTAATGCTGAACGCACAATCCTGGACGGCAGATAATGGAAATGGTACCTATACCAATCCGCTTTTTTATGACGAGTTCTCTGATCCGGATCTGATTCGTCTAGGGGATGACTTTTACCTCACCGGTACCACCATGCACAGTGTACCGGGATTACCGGTGCTGCATTCTAAAGACCTGGTTAACTGGAAAGTGATCAGTTATGCAATGGATCGTTTTCAGCAGGGCGCAGAATTTAATCTTACAGACGGAAAAGAAGCTTACGGCCAAGGCATATGGGCACCCTGTATCCGCTACCATAAAGGTGTTTTTTATATTTTTTCCAATATAAATAAACATGGATTACAGGTTTTTACGGCTACAAATCCTGCCGGGCCATGGAAACAACACCAGCTTAAACGCCATATTTACGACCTTTCGGTCTTGTTTGAAAATGATAAAATCTATGTGGTTTATGGCGTTGGCGAAATTAAGCTAATTGAATTGAAATATGATCTCAGCGGTTTTGTGGAGGGCAGCGATCGGGTAATCATTCCGAAGGGAAATGCCATGGGCGAGGGAAACCACCTGTACAAAATCAACGGTAAATATTACATTACCAATGCCGACAATGGCCGGTTGCAGTGCGCCAGAGCTACCAATATCATTGGCCCTTATGAAACTACGGTAGTGAGTGCGAAAGAAACCATGGGGACCTCACTGGGATGGTTTACCCAAAATATGTGGTTAGATTCTGCGCTACCTGCGGCCGATGCAAAACTGAGCATGGTACAACAGAGTGATCAGCTTTTTGCTTCGGTACCCATGCATCAGGGCGGAATTGTCGATCTGCCAAATGGCGAATGGTGGGGTTTTTCGATGATGGATTTTCGTTCAGTAGGCCGTACCACCTTTCTGTCGCCTGTTACCTGGAAAGGAGGTTGGCCTTTTTATGGCATTGAAGGCAACCTGGGCAGGTCGCCACGAACCTGGTTTAAACCCAATGTAACCAAACCTGATCTTCCACAGGTACCTTACCAACGCAATGACAATTTCGACGCACCGCAGTTAGCTTCTGCCTGGCAATGGAACCACAATCCTGTTGACCGCAAATGGCAGTTGAAGGGGGGAAGCCTGCGCCTGCACACTTTACCGGCAAAAGATTTCCTTTTGGCGAGAAATACCCTGACCCAGCGGGGGGTAGGGCCAGAATCAGAGGCTACGGTAGAATTGAATGGTCAGCACTTAAAAGATGGCGATCTGGCCGGGCTGGGTTTAATGAATATTCCCTATGCCTGGATGGGGATCATCCGCGAGGGGAATAAACTTATTTTCAGGATGTTTGATCAGTATCAGCAAAAAACAATTGATAAACCATTAAAATCTCCACGTATTTATCTACGCGCCTTTGGTAATTTTGATAAAGATATTGCCCAGTTGAGTTACAGTACAGATGGCAAAACCTTCGAGAATGTAGGTGACAGCATCCGTATGCCTTATCAACTTAAAACCTTTCAAGGTACCCGGTATGCGCTTTTTGCTTACAACACCAAAGGAAAAGAGGGTGGTTATGCCGAATTTGATCATTTTAAGTTAACAGAACCTTTGGCCGACCGATCAAAAAATCTGCCGCTGGGGAAAGTGATTACACTAACCAATCTCGCTGATAGACGTCAGCTGTGGGCAAATCCACACGGCATGCTTTGCCCGGGGCGCGTTTATAATGACGACCTGGATGTCGCTTATCAATTCCGTGTGTTGGATCGTGGACAGGGGAAAGTTGCCCTTCAGGCGCTTAATGGAACCGGATTTTTGACCATTACCAGTTTAGGCTTATCAGCAGATGTCCGCTTGATGAAAGATGAAACACCGGGCAGTCTGTTCATGTGGCAGGATATGTTAAGGGGACAATGTATGTTGCTATCCTTAAAAACCAACCGCTTTGTAGGGCTAGATCCCAAAACGGGAGAATTATACGGTGCAGACTGGCCAGGTACTTCACCCAATAGAAAAGATGGCACCGTTTTCAGTTGGCAACTGGTTACAGAATAATTTAAACACCAAACGAACCTGTACAAATCATGAGAATTCCGATCAAAAAAATTATTATCATCCTTTGTAGCATATTAGCCTGGTGTGGCAACACAGTGGTATTTGCTCAAAAAAAACAGTCTTTTCCGGTTCTTTCTCCTAATGGAAAAATCAAATTGGTTTTGGATTACCAGTCACAAGGCGCGGATGATACCACCGCTTCTGCGCGGTTTCAGGTGTATTACCAAAACAATGGAAAATGGTCGGGCATTATGGCCAATAATCAATTAGGATTGTACACAGACCAGGAACAATTTAAAAACCTGACGCTGAAAATCACCGGAACAATAAAACGTATTGATACCCGCTATGAAATGGTGAGCGGAAAACGCAAACTTTGTGAAAATAATGCTAATGAGGGTACCTTTTCTTTTTCAAACGCTAATGGTAAGCTATTGAATATCGTTTTCAGGGTTTACAATGATGGTATCGCATTCAGGTATGTTTTGCCCAAATGGTCTAATCAAGCCGTTAACATTAAAGATGAATATACCACTTTTAATATTCCCGCTCAAACAGAACGTTGGGCGCAGGCTTATGATCCGGGATACGAAGACTTTTATCCTTATAGCACCAGTGGAAAAGGTGAAAAAGGGCAGGAGTGGTCATATCCGGCATTGTTTAAATCCAGGCAGGCACCGGTGTGGTACTTAATCTCTGAAGCAGGAAACAGTGCGTTTAATGCGGCCTCCAAATTGAACAATAAAGCCGATTTAAATGAATATAAAGTGAGCTATGCTGCCGGTCGAAAAGGCTTTGAGCAAAAAGGTGATGTGAGTAAGCTGCCATGGAAGTCGCAGTGGCATACTGTAATGATCGGAAGCCTGGCAACTGTGGTACAATCTACCCTGATTACTGATGTTAGTGAACCAAGTCGTATTGCACAAAAAGACTGGATCAAACCGGGAGCTGTTGCCTGGATTTACTGGGCTTACAACCACGGCTCTAAAGATTATCAAAAGGCAGTAGAATATACTGATCTGGCTAAAACCATGAACTGGCCTTACGTACTCATCGATTGGGAATGGGATACGATGGGCAATGGCGGAAAACTGGAAGATGCCGTTAACTATGCCAAATTTAAAGGGATTAAACCCATGATCTGGTACAATTCTGGTACTACAGATTGGTGTACTGCTACACCGATTGATAGAATGCGTACACGCGATAAACGCTTTAAAGAATTTGAGTGGTTAAATAAAATAGGGGTTTATGGCATCAAAGTAGATTTTTTTGCGGGTGATCAGCAAGACATGATGAAGTTGTATCTTGATATTTTGAAAGATGCCGCAGACCACCACCTGATGGTCAATTTCCACGGTGCAACCATACCACGCGGTTGGTCCAGAACCTATCCGAATCTGATGAGCGTGGAGGCAGTTTTTGGCGCTGAATGGTACAATAACGGAGATGTGATGACCAACAAAGCTGCGGTACACAACGCTACTTTGCCTTTTACCAGAAACGTAATTGGCCCGATGGATTATACGCCGGTTACTTTTTCTAACAGTCAGCATCCACATATTACATCTTACGGTCATGAACTGGCCCTTTCGGTTGTCTTTGAATCGGCTTTACAGCATTTTGCAGACCGTCCTGAAGCTTACTATGCACTGCCGGAAGCCCCGAAAAACTTTTTAAAGACCGTGCCTACCGCCTGGGATGAAACCCATTTATTAAGTGGTTTCCCCGGAAAACATGTGGTGATGGCGAGAAAACGCGGCACCAAATGGTACATCGGCGGATTAAACGGAGAGGAAGATGCCAAAGTATTGCAATTTAGTTTAGATTTTTTAAATAAGAAACAGGCAAATATCACCATTATCCAGGATGGTGAAAATGATAAATCTTTTAACACACAAACACAGTTATGGCATAAAGGACAGGTGCTTAAAATTAATTGTTTGCCACGTGGTGGTTTTGTAGCGGTGGTAGAATAAAATATTGAGCCACTATTGACAGAGTCCCTAAAAAAGTCGTCATTGCGGGAAGGAACGACGAAGCAATCTTTCAAGCTAATAATCCTGGCTATAAAGATTGCTTCGGCGGCTGAAAAAGCCACCTCACAATGACGATCCCCGTAGAGGTTTATTCCCATTAATGCTACTATCACTCATATTGGTTCGTATATAATAAATTATCCCCCGGGATAACAATTTTATGCTGATGATACAACTTTGACGGCGAACCTTTCTGAATATTTAAGAATCGAACCGCGTTTAATAAGAAACATAATTTTAATTGCTGATGATATCTCTAAAAAAAAGGTTTGTAAAAAAAATACGTTCCGGAATAATCATCTCTTCGATGGCCTGTTTATTTCAGTCGCAATATATCCGCGCACAAACGACCTATCATGCGCCAGGCGTATCTGTATTTCAGGCTAATGATGTTCGATTAGACCCTTCATGGATAAAAAGCCGTGAAGAACTGAATACCCGCTATCTTTTAACGCTTGATGCCGATCGCCTTTTGCATAATTTTAAAATCAATGCGGGGCTAACTTCACAGTCAAAGCCTTTAGGTGGATGGGAGGCACCAGACATCGGTCTTCGCGGGCATTTTACCGGCCATTACCTTTCTGCAGTTGCACTTTTGGTAGAACAGCATAAAAACCCTTTATTGCGCCAAAGACTAATTTATATAGTTGATGAATTATATAAATGCCAGCAGGCTTTAGGTAAAGGTTACCTGAGTGCTTTTCCGGAACGTGACTTTGATACCCTCGAAAAAACATTTGGTAATGTATGGGCTCCGTATTATACCTACCATAAAATTATGCAGGGGCTTTTAGATGTTTACACGCACACCGGAAACGAAAAGGCTTACGATATGGTTAATCAAATGGCCAGTTATGTGCAAAATCGAATGGCACGGCTGGATCAACAAAGCATTGAAAAGATCTTATACACGGTTGGTGCTAATCCGGCCAATGAAGTAGGTCCGATGAATGAGGTGATGTATAACCTGTATCACGTCTCTCATAAGCCTGAACACCTCGTACTGGCAAAACTATTTGATAGGGACTGGTTTTTCCGTCCGCTGGCCGAAAATCAGGATATCCTTTCGGGGCTGCACTCCAATACCCATCTCGTTCTGGTAAACGGTTTTGCACAGCGTGCGTTTACTACGGGCGAAAGTGTGTATCTGGATGCGGCGAAAAACTTCTGGAATATGCTGATGCACCATCATGCCTATGCCAATGGCTCTAGCAGCGGTCCGCGGCCAAATGTAACCAGCCCAACATCACTTACGGCAGAACATTGGGGCGTTCCAGATCATTTAAGCAATACCATGACTAAAGAGATTGCAGAATCATGTGTATCGCATAATAGTCAAAAACTAACCAGTTACCTGTTTTGCCAGGATCAGCAACCTGCTTACGCCGAAACTTATATGAATACGTTTTATAATGCCGTAATGGCCCTGCAAAATGGAAATACAGGCGCGGTAGTGTACCACTTGCCGCTTGGTTCGCCAAGAGAAAAGAAATTTTTAAAAGATGACGACTTCAGGTGCTGTAACGGAACTTCCATTGAAGCTTTTGCATCGCTAAATAAGGGAATTTATTATCATGATGCTGCTGCAGTATGGATCAACTTATACGTGCCTTCTACTTTAAATTGGAAGGAGCATAAATTTATACTTCAGCAGGAAGGTAACTTCCCTGCCGATTCTACGGTTACATTCACCATTAAATCTGCTAAAGCCAAGGCCTTAAAATTAAATTTTCTTATCCCGGGCTGGGCTGAAGGAACAGCGGTTTATATCAATGGAAAACTTGAAGCTGACAGCCCAAGTGCGGGTACTTATTTATCCATAAACCGCAACTGGAAAGCTGGCGACCAAATTAAGCTGGTTTTTCACTACCGTTTTTACCTTAAAACCATGCCTGATGATGAAAATGTATTTGCTATATTTTATGGACCAACACTTTTGGCAGCAGAAACGGATACAGAATTTATTTTAAAAGGAACTAAGCAGGAAATCCTAAAAAATTTGATCCCTGAGGGGAGTGATGTTTTTAAACTTCGTAACGCTGATAACACCTTTACTTTGCGCCCACTTTATGAGATCAGTAACCAGACATATGGAGTATACGCAACTTTAAGGAATTATTGATGTGAATGTCTAAATTTAATCTGGTCGTTTCACCAGGCCTAAAGCAAATTTAGCATATCATTGATATGTAATTCTGGGCTGTGGAAAATATAAAATGAATCCTGTTTCAAACCTATAGATATGAAGTTTTTAGCATAAACCCGGTTTTCTTCTGCCATTACTATACTTTTGCCGAAATAATGGCGCTGTATGTTGGTTTTTGATGTTTTATAAGTTAATTTGCTTAAACTTTCCCTAAGGTTATGAATAGCTATGAATCTTTTTCGGATACCCAGCTAATTTCCCATTTGCAGCATGGCGATCAAGGTGCATTTACGGAAATATACCGCAGGTTTTGGGATAAAGTATTTGCGGTAGCCTATCATCGCCTGGCTAATCAGGCCGAGGCCGAAGAAGTGGTACAGGAAGTATTTTTAAGTCTCTGGAAACGGCGTGCCAATCTGCAGATCAGGTATAGCCTGCATACTTATTTAAGTACAGCCACTAAATACCAGGTCATTAACAAGCAAAGCAGGGGATATTTTAATGAGGGCAGAAAAAATTCACTTGATGAAATTGCAGAGCAGGGTGTAGATACTACGGAATTATGGTTTTCAGAAAGGGAACTCAGGAAGGAATTGGATAGGCACATTAATGAGCTCCCACTCAAATGCCGTTTAATTTTTAAAATGAGCAGGGAAGACTATAAGTCTAACGCCGCAATAGCTGAAGAATTAAATGTATCTGAAAAAACTGTCGAAGCCAACATCACCAGGGCACTAAAAATTTTAAGGGGTAAATTAGGTGCCGGGCTGCCCTTTATTTTGTATCTGCTATCAAAATAAAATTTATTTTAAATTTAATGTAGGGTTAGGCCTTGTTGATGTGACTATATGTTAAATCAACAAACCATTGGATCAACGCGACAAAAACTACTCCATACCAGAAATTGCCTTTAAGTGGCAACAAGGAACTGCTACGCCTGAAGAAAAAGCCTTCTACGAGCAATGGTATGCTTCATTTAATGATGAAGAACTCGATCTTCGGGAAACCAGCTACACCGGATTTGATGAGCTGGAAAAAAGTATTTATTCCAAAATAGGTATTGGGATTAAAGAAGAAATAAAACCTTTAAAATCTAAATTTTTCCCCATCTGGTTTACAAGTGCGGCAGCCATACTGGTCTTCGCTTTTGGCTTTCTGGCTTACCAATCGGGTTGGCTGAGCTTTCTCAGATCTGCTGATCCAGCCAATATGGAGATTGTACCCGGAACAAATACAGCTACGTTAAAATTGTCAAGCGGTAAAATTTTGCAGTTAAGCAGCAGTAAGCTCGGTTTAAAAATTGATTCCGCTGATCTGGAATATATGGATGGAAGTGGAATTGTTTTAGATAAAACGAGTGCTGTGACCAAAGCGATGGAGATTAAAACACCAAATGGCGGTACTTATCAGGTAGAACTGCCAGATGGTACAAAAGTTTGGCTTAATGCTTCAAGTAGTGTTGTGCTGCCTGCAAACTTCTCATCCAGCTTTGAGCGGCATTTAAAGTTACAGGGCGAGGCTTATTTTGAAGTGGCAAAAGTAAAGACCTCTGTTAATGGTGTTCAAAAAAGAAAGCCTTTTGTCATTACGGTTAACGATAAAGCGATCGAGGTATTGGGTACACATTTTAACGTCAGGGCCTACAGTAGCGAACCATCACTTAAAACAACATTGCTGGAGGGCAGCGTAAAAGTGGTAGATGGTAATACTGCTAAAAAAATAGTTCCCGGCGAGCAGGCAACTGTTATTAATGGACTTATTCATATCAATAAAGTGGATGTTGAAGAGGCCATTGCCTGGAAGAACGGAAATTTTCAGTTTAGCAATGAGGGGATTGAACGGATTATGCAGGATATTGCCCGCTGGTATAATATAGAAGTAGTTTATGATGGGCCGGTTACTAAGGAAAATTTCGGCGGGGCCATTTCCAGAAATAAACCCTTGCAGGATGTGCTTTCATCACTGGAAGAAACAGGCGGAGTACGTTTTAAAATAGAAGGAAGGAGGGTAATTGTAATGCCATAAAATTTTACATCGCTACGTTCTAAATAAGAACCGGAGGTGAGATGAAGCACCCCCGGCAGTAAATTTGGAGCGGTATAATGAAGAATATATTCAACTAAACCAAACAACCAAACAAACCAGGATACCATTGCGCCCGCATGTGGTATTCCATTCAAATGTATGAAAAAATCCATTTCATTGTACGATAGGCCATGCGCCTGTCGAACTGGGCTAAATATGGGCTTTATAGCAAAGGTAGTCGTACTTTTGTTTACCATTTTTGTCTTTCAGTTGCGTATCAGTAAAGCGCAAACAGTAACTATTTCAAAAAATAATGCCAAAATTGTCGATGTTTTCAAAGAAATCAGAAAACAGACGGGATACGATTTCGTATATACTTCAAGTCATATCAGCGAAACGACACCGGTAACCATAAATGTAAAAAATGCTTCTCTCGAAATTGCATTGGCAGCGTGTTTTAAAGACCAGCCGCTAAGTTATTCCATTAAGAATAAAACGATTGTTATTAAATCCAAACCTATGCAGGAAGTAGGGCCTTCAATAACGAAACCAGGCGGTAAATACCTTTTGGTTACGGGAAGGGTTACCGATATCGGAAATCGATCACTTCCTGGGGTTACTGTATTTTCAAAAGAGTTAAATGTAAAAACTGCAACGGATAAAGAGGGTAGGTATAGAATTGATGTAATCAGTCAGGAACCAGCCACTTTGATCTTCTCATTTGTCGGTATGGAAAGTAAACAGGTAGCTGTAAACAACCGATCTGTAATAGACGTAACGCTTTCCATGGCGGCTAAAGAAATGGAAGAAATGGTAGTTACCGGATATCAGACCCTGAAAAAATCGGATGTAGTAGGGTCTACAGCTTCCATAAACGCTAAAGATTTATATTTAAACGGTGTAAATACTATTGAACAGGCCTTGCAGGGTAAGCTAGCCGGTTTGGTAGTAACCAACACCAGTGGCCTTATCGGGACCAAACAGACCGTACGTGTTCGTGGAACTTCTACCTTATCAGGTTCTCAGGAGCCAATATGGGTAGTTGATGGAGTAATTCAGGAAGAACCACTTCCATTTAAGGCGCAAAGTCTTAACAGTAATGGCGAGATCAATTCTGATAACATTGATTTTATCAGAAACTTCGTTGGTAATTCAATCCGCTGGTTAAATCCGATGGATATTGAAGACGTTACCGTATTAAAAGATGCTTCTGCCACCGCAATATATGGTATCAGGGCAGGAAATGGGGTAATTGTAATTACGACTAAAAAGGGAAGGGTAGGGCCGCCTGTAATTAATTACTCAACAAACTTTAGTACAACTGAAAAAGTAACCGCAGACAAGTTAAACTTGATGAATTCAAAAGAGCGGGTAGCAGTATCAAGAGAAATCTTTACCAATGGTTTAACCGCTACTTACGTGAACAGTACAGTAGGTTATGCGGGTGCCTTGAACGATTATTTATTTAAAAAATCGATATCTGCCGATGAGTTTAATGCGAGGGTGAGAGATATGGAAACAGTCAACACCGATTGGTTTGATTTACTTTATCGGGTGCCATTTAGTAACGCTCATAATTTCGGTATTTCAGGTGGCAGCCAAAATACGCGCTATTACTCCTCTTTTGGATATAACAGTTCGTCTGGAACAGCCAGGGGGAATGATGCTACCGCAATAACCGGAAAAATTTCGTTAAGTACTAAGCTTTCAGACAGAATAACAATTGATGCTAGCCTTTCAACATCAAAAAATCAGGCAAATGGCTTTTACCAGATAGACCCATATAGCTATGCAAAGGGTACAAACAGAGCAATAAGAGCTGAAAATCAAGATGGAAGCTTGGTGTTTTATCCGAATGCTTCTGGTTATGCCTATAATATTCTTAATGAAAGAGACCAGACAGGTAATACTAATAAGGTATTAACGGTTAATTCATTTGTTAATGCTAATTATAAGATCATTGAGGGGCTTAATTTTCAGTCTCTGTACAGCTACAGTTCTAGCTCTACCGTTGGCGAATCTTATGCCACAGAGCAAACAGAATATGTAGCCCGTACCTATAGAAATAATAACTACGGGACTTTTAAACCGACTGATGCCGGCTACAGGCAGAGTAAGTTACCGGTAGGAGGTGAATATAGTATTGACCAGGCAACCAATACCGTATGGAATTGGAGAAATAGCATATCATACAGTAGGGTATTTAACCGAAAACATGTGGTTAACTTCATGTTTGGCCACGAGTTGAGCAGCACAAAATACCTGGGCTATACCAATACTACTTTAGGATATCTCAGAGATCGTGGAAAATCATTTGCAACTATACCAACAACCTTTTCCGTTGGTACAATTGTTACAAACAACGATTTCCTGACCAAATTTTCTCCGAAAATAACAGACCGGCTGTTGAATACCATGGGCCTTTACCTCACTTCGAGTTATACTTTTGATGGCCGTTATGTGGTAAATGCCAGTGTAAGGAATGATCGTTCAAACCGTTTCGGACAGTTTGCCGGAGAAAAATTTAATCCGGTTTGGGCTGGAGGAGTGAGATGGAACATAGCCAATGAAAAATGGTTTAACAAATCATATTGGCTATCCAACCTGAGCGTTAGTGGTACCTTTGGCTATCAAAGAAACATCGCTGCAAATGTAAGCCCTGATTTAATTATTAAAACACCTACAGGATCAACAGCTAGTGGGACCGATACCTTTACAGGTGAAAGTTTACTTACCATTAGTTCCTTACCGTATGGAGACTTGCGATGGGAACAAAATGCAAGCATGAATTTAGGGCTTAATTTTAGCCTTTTTAACAATAAGATATCAGGTTCATTCGAATATTATAACAAACGTGGGCGCGAATTGATTACCAGTTTGAGTGTACCTTTAGAATACGGTGTTGCCAATACGCTTGTTAATGGTGGAGCAATCAATAATAAAGGCTATGAAGTGGCGGCCAGCTTCGTTCCGGTACGTACTAAAAATTTCAGCTGGAATGTAACACTGAACACTTCAAAAAATATGAACAGTGTTGTAAAAGTAAGCCCTCAGCTGGTGAGCTGGAGAACAGCGGTTACCGGAACACTAACGGCTCTTGATAGGCCTGTATCTGGATTTTACGCATTTAAATATACCGGTATAGATCCATCAAATGGCTATCCAACTTTCGATCTTTCTCTAAAGCCAAATGCTGATCCTCAGGATCCAACGTCTTATATGGAGTATGTAGGTAAGCTGGATCCTGATTTTACATCTGGTTTAGGGATGAATTTTCGATATAAAACGTTAACATTAAGTTCGAGCTTTTACCTGCAGGTTGGAGGCAAGAAGTTTCTGTCTCCGCTATATACACTCGTAAATAATCTGCCAACAGAATATCAGAACTTATCCCGTCAGCTGTTAGATCGCTGGTCTACATCTAATCCAAATGGTAGCGTACCACGGTTACCGGATAGTTCAGTTCCTTCAGTAATGTTGCCAGGAAAAACAGCTAATTCCGGAGGAACGGCTCCAACACCATTTGAAATGTACAATTATAGTACTGCCCGGGTAGTTAGTGCCACTGCATTACGTTGCAATAATATCAATTTGAGTTATACGCTTCCCGCTTCTGTAGTGCAACGGTTAAAAACCAAGAACATTAATATCGGTGCGGGTATATCTAATGTTTTTGCCATTAATAGTAAAGATTTCAATGGCCTTGATGCAGAGGTGGCTATCGGACAACAACCCAGAACCAGAACATTTACTTTTAATTTGAACTTAAGTTTATAGCATGTATATGAAAAAGTTGATGATATATTTCCTGATATTGTTGTGTGCAGTATTCGGTTCATGTAAAAAATTTCTAACAGAGTATAGTCAGGATGAGATGCGTCCGAGTACAACTAATGATCTTGCAGCACTAATGTACAGCGATGCATACCCGTACAGCACAAGATTGGATAATCTGGATCTGCTAACCGATGATGTACAAAGTAATGGACTGGCCACTACAAATGGTATACCTGTTGCCAATTATGTAACGCCATTTAACAATGGCATTGCAATGTTCACCTTTAGTCCGGCTATGTTTGATGCTGGCAGTATCATACCTGGTGGGGCAAACTTGTATGAGAACTGTTATAGTAAAATTAAAGGATGTAATGTTGTGCTTGATCAGTTGGCAAATGTTTCTGGTACGGAGCAAGCAAAGAATTTAATTAAAGGACAGTGTTTGTTTCTAAGATCTTATTACCTTTTTAAATTGGTTACCACCTACAGCTTACCCTATAGCGGCAATGGTGTCAATCCAGAAACTGCATTGGGTGTTCCACTGATTTTAAACAGTCAGATAAGGGATGGCGGACTTACGCGGCCAACACTAAAACAAACCTATGATCAGATTGAAAAAGATTTGCTGGAAGCTGCTGATCTTTTAAAAAACAATGCCATAGCCACCACCCCATATAGAATTATGGCGCCAGCAGCAAATGCTTTTTTATCAAGGTTTTATCTGTTAAAAGGTAGAAATGAAGACCTGGATCAGGTGATTCGTTATGCAGAGTTGGTATTGGCAGAAAAGAGTACGCTAACACCGCTAACATCATTCTTCACGGCAAACAATGCGATTTCAGGTACAGGTATTTTCGATCCGGGAAATGTGGAAGTTTTATGGGTACACGGTGGGAATTCCAGATTGGATGGAACGTATTTTCCAACTATAACTGGAGGATCTGCAACTCCATATAGCGCATCACAGTCTTTAATTTCACTTTATGAACAGGGACCGAACAGCTCCAATTATGGAGATTTACGCTATCAGATGTATTTTACGAAGAATGGTTCCGCACCGTACGCATCGGCTAAATCTTCTGCAAATTCGGTTGGTGGAAGTACCGGCTTCCGGGTGTCTGAAGTATACCTCAACCGGGCAGAAGCTTTAATCAGGCGATTCATATTAACTGGGAATGATGCCGATCGGCTCAAAGCGCTTGCCGATCTTAACTACTTAAGAAGTAATCGCTACGATACCAGAAATACGGCGTATGTTCCCGTATCAATCACCGACGCACAAGCGCTTTTGACTTTTTATCAGCAGGAGCGTAGGAGGGAGATGGCTTTAGAGAGTAATTGCAGATGGCAGGATATCAGAAGATGGGCCATTCCGGTAACGCATAGCTTCACAGGTGCCGATGGCGTATCTACTGTTTATACACTATCTGCAAACAGTTTGCTTTATGCACTTCCGATTCCATTTAACGCCTTAAATAATAATCCGGACCTTTCTCAAAATCCTAAATAGCACTCATTAAGAAAATAGAAGAATGATGAAAAAGAATTTTTTGATCTTATTTGCCCTGATGCTGGCAACTCTGATCACCTCTTGTAAAAAAGAAAATGAGCAACTTGCTCCATCTGGTATAGATGACACCTATAAAGTTCCTCAGGGTAATAATGCATTTGATCAGACCATATCAGATTATTACAATAACTACGGAACTTATATGCTATATAAGTTTTCTGAAAAAGATGTGTATTGGACGCCAACCGGCTGGAAAAAACCGGTATCAACTAACGGAGTATGGTCTGCTGGTGCAGAAGTGGATGCATCTGATCCGGCATATATCGCATCTCAACTCGCGCTGATTAAAAGCAAGTGGTTTGGCTTTTATTCAGATAAATTTCTAAAACAGTATCTCCCGGTTAAGATCATGCTTTGTAAAAAAGTCGATTCTGTTTCTACCACTTATGTTTTTACGCCGACTTTCATGGCTACCAAAGGAACAAAAAAAATAGCGGCGTTTTATAATTATGACAACATTCAGGTGAATTATGGTGACGCAACGGTAAATTCCATGACTGCTGCTGAACAACGGGCTTTTATTTACAAGGTTAACCTAATCTTTATGCAAAGCATTTTTGCCAGGGGATTATCTGCACCAACTTCAGATTTTGCCAGTAGTGCCGATTACATGAGCAATGTAACTACACTTGCACAAGCCTATACCAGGGGGATAATTATGGGTACCTCAAATATTTCGGCTCAGCTGGATTGGAACGCCTATATCACTGCAATGGTTAGCTACTCTACCCCCCAGTTAAATGCTTCGGTGGCCAATACAGATAGTACGCCCGCTGGAATGCTAAATGCTACTAAAGATACTGCAGGCCAGATAAAAAGACGATATAACATCGTGAGAAACTATTTTATCAATGAATATGGTGTCGATCTTCAGACGATCGGTAATGCAACAAGGGGCCTTTAAGCTAACCTAATATAAATTAAGCATTGCCTGCTCAACCTAAAACAGGCAGTGCTTTTAACAAAAGTGAATGAAACTACTAAAAAAATTGTTGCTAATCGGACAGCTCTTTGTAAGTGCATCGATAATAGCACAGACAATGCCAGAGCTTCCGTCAATCCAAAAGTTTGTCAAATCCAATGCATCTAAATATACCGGTGTATTTAACGTGTACCTGCAAGATGACAAATATTACCTGGAAGTTCCGGATTCTCTGCTTAACAGAGATATCCTGGCCATGATTGTTATTAATAAAGGCTCTGCGCAGGTATCGCGAGATCCCTCAAAGCGCTTTGGCTTTGCCGGCGACGTTGTACATGAAGCGGTTTTCAAATTTAACAAAGGATTTAGAGAAACCCTGAACATGGAGCAAGCACAGTTCTATATTGAGCCAACAAAGCAGAGTGCCTATGAAGCTAGCTTGAAAAACAAGGTGGCGTCAATTATCGTAGCTTTTAATCCAGTGGCGAAGGATGTCAAAGCTGTACTGATCGATATTACAAATACACTGAATAGTGATATGCCATTCTTATCGCTCAGCGGTGCAAAAGATGAATTATCATTAGGGCCATACCAAAGTAACCTATCTCGTCCTATAGGCGTAGCTGGTTTTGCTAACAGTTTAGTTTTTCGTTCTGTTAGGGCGTATGGTGCTGGTGCGGTGACGCCTAAACCAAATGCAATGGGCTCCCCGGAACAAGGTTCAGATCAAGGTAACACCCAACAAATGACCGGACCTACATTCTGGGAAGTAGGAGCCAGTTGGTATTTGCTGCCGGCAAAGCCTATGCGGTTACGTTTTGCAGATAAGCGTGTTGGTTATTTTGCACGTGCTATCAGAGATTATGCACAAAATCCTAATAATATTGAGGACAGAAATTATGCTACGCGATGGAAAATTGAGCCGAAGCCACAAGATATCGATAAATTTAATCGGGGTGAACTGGTAGAGCCGGCATCTCCAATCGTTTATTATATTGATAAAAATACCCCAGCTTATTTACGCCCCTATTTTATTGCAGGGGTAAATGCCTGGCAGAAAACTTTTGAACGGATAGGTTTTAAAAATGCCATTGTGGCTAAAATGGAGCCAACTGCGGAAGAAAATCCCGATTTTTCTATAGATAACCCTGCCTATTCGGTCATTTCTTATAAACCCTCTACTACAGCTAATGCTTACGGACCGATGGTGATTGATCCACGTTCTGGACAGATTCTCAGCTCACATGTGGCCGTTTTTCATAATATAACCGATTTATTGCAACGATGGTACTTCGTTAATTGTGCAGCAAATGATCCTGCAGCCCGAAAACTACCGCTGTCAGAAGAGATTATGGGCAGAATGGCACAAATGGTAATTACCCATGAAGTGGGGCATACACTTGGCCTTCGACATGACTTTGCAGGTAGCCACAGCTATGATGTAGACAGTGTGCGTAAACGTTCATTCGTTGCTAAAAATGGTTTTGGTGCGTCGATTATGGATTACCTAAGGTTTAACTATGTAGCGCAGCCAGAAGATGGTTTCAAAGCAGAAGAACTATTGCCAAAGATTGGCGTTTATGACGATTTTGCTATTGAGTGGGGCTATAAAATTTTTCCTAAACATCAAAATGCAGAACAGGATGCAGAAGTACTGAAACGTTGGGTGAGCAAAATGCGTAAAGATCCCCGATTCCTATACTTCCCGGAAGGAGACTTTTTTGATCCAAGAATTCAATCTGAAGACATGGGCAGCAACGCGATGAAAGCGGGAACCTTAGCCATCAAGAACTTAAAGGTAATGATGCAAAACTTAGCGGTATGGCTTGAAGATAATGATGACGACAATTATACCATGATGAAGCGCATGCACAGCGCCGTAGCCAGTAGATATAATGAATATTTAGCTCATGTACTAAAAAATATTGGTGGAAGATATGCTGATAATGCACTAACAGAAGAGGGAAGATCAAATTATGTTCCTGTAAGCAGAGATTTACAGAAAGAAGCAATGGCCTTTATTAACGATTATTATTTCAATGAGCCTCAATGGCTTTTCCCGAAAGAAATCACAGATAAAACGAGGTTTATTTTTTCGGGCGAAGTAGCAGCAGATTACGGGGCTTTTATGGGCAGGGTTTTTTACAAATTTTCGGCCATCGGCAGAAACCAACGTATGGTAGGAGAACAACGCTATACTGTTGCAGAATTTTTCGATGACATGTATACAGGTCTTTTTTCAAATTTAAATAGTTCTGAAGCTATTTCTGCATACCGAAGGATGTTACAACAACGCTATGTGAGCCTGCTTTTAACGGCGGTTTATAACCCGGCAAGTTATGAAAATGATGTAGCGGTTTTGATTAAGCAACAAATTGATAAAGTTGCAGCAGCTTGTGAGATATCCCTTAAAGTTAAAACAGATAAAAACTCCAGAGAACACCTCAATGCTATTGCAGACATGATCTCACAATGGAAGGGAAAAAAATAACAGAATAATCTTCGGTCATTATCAGTAAAATGATCAATACCGTCAGTTGATAAGAAGATGAGCAGTAAGTTATAGTGATTTAACTTAGTGAGATTAGACATTAAACGAAGAGCCTTGGCGGCTTTAAAGCCTAAACTAAAAAAGAAATAGATGAAAAAAATATTCGCAATAGTCGTATGGGGTTGGCTTTTTAGTATACAGCTGATTGCTCAAACCAATAAACCAGGCAGCCCGTTAAGCTTTGATAAATTCTTTAAACAAAACATGAAAGTTATTCCGGGATCCTTCCCAATTTATCAGCTTGACGATAAGTACTATCTACAAATTAACACGCAGCAATTTAATAAAGATATCCTAGTAGTGGGCGACATCCGATATGGTGGGGCAAACCTTGCCAAATCATCAGGAATACTGCAGTTTAGCAAGGGCAATGCCGATAATTTATTTGTAACTAAAAGCGATTATAGTGAACAAGCAGTGGCTAACGAATCTATGGCGAATCTATTAACTGGTTCTACCTTACAGCCAATTAGCTCTACATTTAAAATAGAAGCACTAGGCAAAGACTCCGGATCTTACATCATTGATATTACGAGGCAGTTGATTGAGGGCGGAGAGCTGTTTTCGTTTAAAAATTATAATTTAATCGCTAATCCAGATCCTTCAAGATCGGCCGTAGAAGAAGTAGTGCCCATTAGTAAAGGTGTACTGTTTAACGTTTACAGGTCTCAAAACGCATCTTCCAGAGATTACAATGGCAAGCCTATTGATCAGGCTTTTACCTTTCAGATCTCTTTGGTATTTCAAGAGCTTTCGGCGCAGAATATGCCTATCCGCATCAGCGACCGTAGAATTGGGTTCAGCACCAAATCTTTTACCGATTTTGGATTAACCGGTTATGCGGCTAAAAAGGTGAACATCATTAGAAAATGGAATGTTCAAGTTGCTGCTGGTGACTTAGCTAAGTATCAGTCTAGTCGGTTGGTGGCACCCGAAAGACCTATAATCGTTTATATCCACCCATCTGTTCCTAAGTTTTTGATCAATTCATTTAAGGAAGGTGCATTGGCTTGGAATAAATGCTTCGAAACCGCCGGATTCAAAGAGGTCATCAAAGTCGTACTTCCGGAGCAGGCCAGGCAGCAGGTAATGGAAGAAGGAACCATCATGATCGCCTGGGGTGGCGTTGCTGCTAAGCCAGAGGTAGAAACGGTCGAAGATCCACGCACCGGTGAGATTAAAACGGCAAAGATTACTTTTTCTGACCGGGTAGTTGACAACTTACTACAAAAATATTTTGTACAATGTGGTAAATATGATCTACGTATACAAAAAGATGCCAATTCATCAGCAGTAAGGGCTGATATCCTAAAATTTAAGCTGGGTCAGGCGATGGCCGAGGCACTAGGTATGTTGCCTAATTACGCAGGTAGCACTGCTTATAACATAGCGCAGATCAGTAGTCCAGAATGGGTGTTGACCCATGGTTTCACTTCTTCAATCACTGATGAATTGAACTTTAATTTCTTGATGGTGCCTACAAAGGGTTTTAACAGTAAGTTGTTTATCCCCGGTATTGGCGCTTACGATCATTTTGCGATCAACTGGGCCTATAGACAATTCCCTGATGCACCGATCAAACCTAATTTTCTAAAAGACGGCAAGATTGACCTTGCGCTCTTTTACACTGCAGAAGATAAAAGCAACCCCCTTGCACAGGCTGAAGACCTATCTTCTCAAAATATCGAGGCTGCACAAAAAGGCATTGCTAAACTGATGGCTTTTTATCCTGAATTAGATGGTATCGCTGCAAAGATGAATGATGATACACCAGATACCTATATGTTATTGGCTGCAAATTTTATTATGGCATACGATCAATATGTGACCAGTGTGTTGCCTAATATTGGCGGTAGAGAACGTTATACCGTAATGAAGGGGTATAATGATGTGCCTATCCGTTATGTGTCCAAAGCAAGGCAGCAGGCCACGTTTGAGTTTTTATATCAAAACGTATTGAAAGCAGTACCCAGTTGGACCCGGAACGACAGAGCACAGTTTACCGATGGTTCCAACACAGAAACTTTAGTGACAAAAACTGCAGTTAAAGTAGTTAATTACTTAACCAATGTCGATTTAATTAAAAATTTAATTGAAGCAGAAAATTCTGGGCAAAAAGGCATTTTCGGAACGAAGGATCTCTTTGATAATATAGACCGTTATCTATTCATGAATTTCGATTCGAAAATAGCATTAAGTAGCTATCAGCGTAATATACAGGCCACATTCATCAGAAGCTTACTGGCATTGAACGGAAAAAATAAAGTAAGTGCCGGACTTAATGAAGTTAGCGTGGTATTGAATAGTTATATGGCTTCATTAAGCAAACACATCGACGCTATTGCCAAATCTCATACCAACCAATTAAGCAAAGATCATTTTCAATTGATGAAGATGTTAATGGATAACGACCTAAACGCAAAATAATGAAAAATTTAATTATAGGTTTATTACTGCTTTCATTAAGCATAACAACGAAAGCTCAAACTAAAAAAATCATTTTCGAACATTTAACCTTTCAGGAAGCTTTGGCTAAAGCTAAAGTTGAAAACAAATTGGTTTTTGTAGATTGTTTTACCACCTGGTGCATTCCTTGCAAACACATGGAAGCCGATGTGTTTACACAAGATAGTGTTGCTGATTTTTACAATAAAAATTTCATCAACATTAAAGTTGATATGGAAAAAGCGGAAGGCCCTGCACTAAAAAAAATGTTTACGATAGAAGCCTATCCGTCCTATCTGGTATTAGATGTGGAAGGAAAAATCAAAAACAAATTTGTGGGCGGCATGCCGGCGAAAGATTTTATAGCTAACGCCAGAAAAGGACTGGGAACAAGTGAAGAGGCAAGGTTAAATGCAATGTATGAAAGTGGAGATCGTTCGCCCGAATTTATGAGAAATTACATCAGGCATAAGATTAAAGTGATGGAAATTTCGAAGGCCAAACAGCTGAATGCCGAATTCATGGCCACACTCATGCCCGAACAAAAAGCCAGTCCGGAGAATTGGTTCTTATTCGGACAAAATAGATATACCATGTATCTCTCTGATTTATTTAGTCCTAATTTTAAATACCTGGCGGATAACTGGAAAGATTTTGCCGCAAAGAATACCAAAGATACGGTAGATAAAAAGCTGTCATCAGTTTACAGGCAGATCGTTTCCTGGACACTTAATGGATTTTATGTAAAGGTGAAACCTTATGATAAAGCAACATACGAAGTGTACAAATCGCAGCTTAAAAAAATGGAGATGCCAGATAAAAAGCAATTGTTAGTGATGATGGACATTGCTATGGCAGCAGGAGAGAAAGACATTAATAAGGTTACAGATTTATTTATCAAACACCTCGCTTCTTTCTCTGAAGATAACCGTCATATCCTTTTCGATTATTATACTTTCGCCAGAACAATCAAGGGTTACGATTTTCCAGAAATTGAAGTACTTTCTGACGAAATCTCGAAAAGTTCAAGCAATCCTTACTTAGTTAAACAGTTTCAGTCTTTAAAAGAAAGATATGCGCCTAAAGCAAATTAGTTTATGGTGTGCTTGCTTGTTTTGCTGTGCAGCGGCTTTTGCACAGCAAGCCAACTATAAAGCTGCGCAAAAATTTGATGCCCCCAATCTGGCTAAGCTTATTGGCACAACCAAGGTGATTCCTTTTTTTATTAAAAACAGTAATTATTTTTGGTTTATAGCTGATGAACCCGGTTCAACTACAGCACAGATAAGTTTTTCAGGCGATTCAGTTATAACCGCCAGCAAGAAAAGCACGCATTACATCGTGAATATGTTAACGGGTAAAAAACAAGCACTTTTTGATAAATCTGAAATTATCAGGCAGTTGAAAGTACTTAGCAAGGAAGCGGTTGACGAGAAGAAAATCTTGTATTGGGCCGATTTTTCAGACAATGGAAAAAGCGTGTTGGTAAAATACGGTACAAAAACTTACAATTATAACTATGAAACGAAGGAGCTTACTTTACAGTTAGTTAAAAGTACGGTAAAAAAAACAGTTGGTTTTGGTGTTTCTGCTGATGGTAACTGGGAACTTTACGCCAGAGCGCATAACCTGTACATCGCCCCAACTGTAAATAAGCAAAAAGAACGTCAGTTAAGCTTTGATGCAGAACCTAATTTTTCATTTTGTGTAGATGAAAAAGGTGCATACACTACAGATAAAGCTTACCCTTCTAATGCAAAATGGTTAGGCACTAAATATTTTTATGCATTACGGGTAGATACCAGGAAAGTAGCTACCCTGTCTGTAATCAGTTCGGCGGTAACGCCAAGACCGCGGGTATCTACCTATAAATATGAATTACCGGGCGATAAGGACGTAGCACAATATGAACTTTATATTGGCAATGCCGAGAGCGGTTCTTTCAAAAAGGTAGACCTCAAACGCTGGCCTGATCAGCAGGTGGAAACTTTAGAGGCTCAGGGAAATACGAAAGAGATTTACGTAATCAGGCGTAAGCGCAGCAGGGATGAAATGGAACTTTGTGCAGTAGACCTGGCTACGGGGAATGTTCGTTCCATTATACAGGAAACCAGCAAACCCTTTATTAACGAAGATTTTTTCAATGTTTCATTTATAAAAGGAGGAAAGGAAATTATCTGGTGGAGCGACAGAGCAGGTTGGGGCCAATACTACCGTTACAACAGTGAGGGCCATTTACTCAACCGCATTACCAAAGGCAATTTTACGGCCGGAAAAATTTCTGCCATCGATACCGCTAAGGGAGATATTTATCTATATGGTTATGGTAAGGAACGAAATATTGATCCTTACTATGCTATGCTATATAAAGTGGCTTTAAGTGGCAAAAATGAACGTTTGCTAACACCTGAAAATGCCACCCACCAGGTATATATTTCGCCAGATAGAAAATATTTTGTCGATAATTATTCTCGTATAGACATGGCTCCCGTAACTACATTGCGTAAAATTGACGGGAAACAGATAGCCGAAGTATTAAAGCCAAATGTAAGCAATCTATATGCTTATGGATGGAAAAATGCAGAGCCCTTTACCGTAAAAGCTAAAGATGGCATAACCGACCTGTATGGATTGATCTGGAAACCTTTTGATTTTGATCCGGCTAAAAAATATCCGGTTATCTCGCAGGTTTATCCAGGTCCTCAGATAGAAACCGTTTGGAACGATTTTACCGTACTCGATAAATATAATAATGCCGCTTTGGCACAAATGGGATTTATCGTGATGGCGGTTGGCCATAGGGGAGGATCGCCCATACGCAATGCCGAATATTACAAATTTGGCTATGGTAACCTTCGTGATAGCGGAATAGACGATGATAAGTATGCAATTGAGCAGCTGGCAAAGCGGTTTTCCTATATCGACCTGAACAAGGTAGGCATTTTTGGCCATTCGGGTGGGGGCATGATGACGGTGGCCGCCATGTGTAAATATCCTGACTTTTATAAAGTAGGCGTAGCCTCATCAGGAAACCACGATAATAGAATATACAACCGCACCTGGGGCGAAACTTACCAGGGGCTGGAAAAGAAAATGCCGATCAATGAAGATCTGGCCAAAAATCTGAAAGGCCATTTAATGCTGGTCACCGGCGAAGTGGACGAAAATGTAAATCCTGCCAATACTTACCGGATGGTCGATGCGCTCATCAAGGCCGATAAAGATTTTGATTTAATGGTGCTGCCCGGACAGGATCACCACTATGAAGGCGCTGCGAAGTTTTATTTCGAAAAACGAATGCGGGCTTATTTCGCAAAATATTTTATTGAACAAAACATTTCTGCAGATAGAAAATAGATATAGCAATAGATTGCTAATTTTTAGTTAATGATGAGCGGAGCTGGTTGGATAACCGCTCCGTTTTTTATTTAAAATACTCCACACCTATTTTGATCGTTAATATTACTTTTTGGTAGGTTAAACAAATAGCTTATATCAGCTTTTGATTAAGAGACCGTCACCCTGAACCGAGCCTTTGCGAGCTCACCGAAGGTAATTCATATCAGTGTCTTTCCAGCTAAAAAGATGAGCCTGTCTCAAAATAACAGATTAAATAATAGCAGGAGAATTAAATTTGGGTATGTCGTCATGCTCAGCTTGACTGGGCATCTTAATGCTTTGGTATGGACTTATTTAGTTGCTGTTCTATCGCATTAAGATTAGCTTCACTGAGCACTCTGTGGTTCCTGTTTTCATGGGAATGACGCCCTTTCAAAATATTATTCTGCCAAAAATCTCCAAAATCATTTCTGAGACAGCGTAATTACGAATCGGCCAGGGATGGGGCGTTTATTAGGCAGTATTTTAATTAAATAATTATTGAGTTCAGGTTTTTACGTATCGTAATGAGCTATCTACAATTAAATAAGTTAAGCCCCGTTTAGCCAAAAATAAATATATAACACCGAAAAACTATATGCACCTGTTTTTGTTGAACTTCAAAATAAAATCAGAATATGAGGCAGCATTTACAAACAGCTTTATTACGGGAGCAATGGAAAATCCGGAGTAACCCAGTATTGGAAAAATGGTAGTGTAGTGCAACTTACCGATGGATCAGCATCGGCACTGGTTCACAAAATTATCGTCATTAAAAAGTAGCTGCATTTTTGCACCAGATATGTATCGGGTAACATGCTGAAAGAACACCTACCTTTGCTAAAGTTTATTGTTTAAGAATTTACTGTTGGACGATAAAAAACATGGTTTGTATGCTGCGGCTTTAATCTGATTGTAAAATAAACAGGGCATTATTATTGTTGAGCGCCGATCTGTATCGTTTTTAAAAAAATAACTTAATTTTATCTCTATAAATGATATCCAGGTTTTCAGTTTTAAATATTTTTAAGAAAATGCATTTCTTTCATCCTATCCAATCATCACAATCACAATACGCTCATGAACTATAAAAAACTACAGGAAGATGTAGAAAAGCATGTGGTTAATTATTTCCATACCCATAGCGATCCGCGTTTGGTTTATCACAACCTGGAACATACGCAAGAAGTGGTAAATGCCGCACAGCAGATAGCCAATCACTACCAGTTAAACGAACAGGATTTTTTTACAGTAATGGTTGCTGCCTATTTTCATGATACCGGATATTTTGAAGACGCGTTAAACCACGAAGCAAAAGGAGCAAAATTGGCAGATGATTTTCTGGCCAGCCATCAGGTGAACCAGGAAATCCGCGATCAGGTTAAAAGTGCAATACTGGCTACCAAAATCCCTCAAAATCCTAAAAATGATATTGATAAAATCCTTTGTGATGCAGATTTATTTCATTTAGGTCAGGCCGATTTTCGTGCAAAAGGGAAGTTGATGCATAAAGAAAATGAACGGATCTACAAAAAAGATATCAGTAAATCAGATTGGCGCAAAAAAGACATCCAGTTTCTGGAAGCGCACCATTACCATACCGATTATGCCAATCTGTTGTTAAGCGATCAGAAACAAAAAAACATCGAAAAACTGAAAAGCAAACTAACGGCACAGGAAGTAATCAACACTGAGCTTCAGGAACCAAAAAACTTTGCACCGGTTATTGTTACTGAAAAAAAGAAAAAAGATAAAGACAACAGACCAGATAAGGGAATTGAAACGATGTTCAGGATTACCTCGGCCAATAACCAGAGGTTGAGCGATATGGCCGATAACAAGGCACATATCCTCATTACAGTAAATTCAATTATGCTTTCCTTAATCGTGAGTTTATTGTTAAGGCGACTGGAAGATCATGGCAACCTGATTATCCCGACATTTATTTTATTGTTGGTGAGTTTAACCTGCGTAGTGGTTTCCATTTTATCAACCCGTCCATCCATACCAAAAGGAGAATTTACGCAGGAAGATATGGATAAGAAAAAGGTAAACCTCCTGTTTTTTGGCAATTTCTACAAAATGAGTTTGCCGAGTTATACCGATGGTATGATTAAGGTGATGAACGATAAAGATTTTTTATACGGCACCTTAATTACGGATGTATACTCGCAAGGGGTGGTATTAGGCCGGAAATATAAACTTATCCGCCTGGCTTATAATATTTTCATGTTTGGTTTAATTGCAGCGGTATTGGCATTTGTAATTGCTTACGCAGCTTACGGTAAACTTTAATGGAACAGTTGATAGAAACCTCTTTTTTTAATCGGGATTTAAGCTGGTTAAAGTTTAACGAGCGCATTCTGATGGAGGCAGAGCGAAGCACCGTTCCGCTACTGGAACGGATTAAATTTTTAGCTATCTTTTCTTCCAATCTTGATGAATTTTATCGGGTAAGGATGCCGGTACTGCTCGCTTTGGAAAAATTGAGCAACAAAGAAGATAACGACATCAGGATTGATGATCATTTATTGACTGCGGCCAATCAGCTTATTTCTGATCAGCAACAGCGCTATGGTAAGGTACTTCAGTCAGATCTGATCCCATTGCTCAAAGAAAATCAAATAAACTTAATCTACGGGGAGCCGTTTCCGTCAGACATTCAGAAAAGTACTACAAGGTATTTTTTAAGTCAGGTGATGGCCTTTTTGCAGCCGGTGTATTTAAATGCCAGCTCCGATTTTTTCCCTTCCAATAATGAGCTTTACTTTCTGATTACATTAAAAACGAAAGAAGATGCCGAAGTAGTGATTTTAAATATCCCTTCCAGCCAGTTGCCGCGTTTTTATAAGGTAGAATCAGGAGATCAAACTTTTGTGGTGTTTCTGGATGATATTGTACGTTTTCATTTAGACCGCGTTTTTCCGCAGGCGGAAGTAACCGGATGTTATAGCTTTAAAATTACCAGAGATGCAGAATTAGATCTTAAAGATGAATACCCCGGTAATTTATCAGAACAGCTCGAAAAACAATTGATGAAACGCGATTTGGGTTTGGCCACACGTTTTCTTCACCAACCCGGTATTCCTGACAATGTATTCGAACTGCTTAAAAAACTATTTAACCTGAAAAAGGCAAACAGGATAGAAGGAGGACGGTATCATAACCTGAAAGATTTTATGGCCTTTCCGGTGAGTTTACCAAAATTGTCCAACCAAAACTGGCCAAAGATCTGTAATACCGACCGGATCGACGGATCGTTAACCGAAGCCATTTATAAAAACGACATCATTATACACACGCCTTACCAGAGTTATGATAGTGTTTTGCGGTTTTTTAATGAAGCTGCCATTGATGCCGAAGTGAGGGAGATTTATGTTACGCTTTATCGTGTGGCCAGCGATTCTAAAATTGTAAATGCCTTAATCAGCGCAGCAAAGAACGGTAAAAAAGTTACCGTTCTGGTTGAGCTTAAAGCCCGTTTTGATGAGGCCAATAACATCAAATGGGCAAAAAAAATGAAAGATGCCGGCGTTGATATTATTTATAGTGTCACCGCGCTTAAAGTGCATGCAAAAGTAGCCCTTGTAAAACGCCGGATAGGGAATAGAATGCGTTACGCTGGTTTGTTTGCTACCGGAAACTTTAACGAAAGCACCGCTGCTTTTTATACCGATCACATCTTAATGACGGCCAATAAAGAAATGCTGCGGGAAGTAGAACTGCTTTTCATTTTTCTGGCTAAACGGGTTAAGCCTTCATCTCCTGATCAGATTAAATTCGATCATTTACTGGTGGCCCAGTTTAACTTACAGCAGGTTTTTCTCAACCTTATTGATCGGGAAATTGAACACGCCAGACAAGGCAAACCATCAGGCATTACCATTAAAATGAATAATCTGGAAGAGAAAGTATTGATCAACAAACTTTACGAAGCCTCTTCAGCTGGAGTAAAAATCGACATGATCGTAAGGAGCATCTGCCGCCTAATTCCTGGGGTAGCAGGAATGAGCGAAAATATCAAAGTTACCCGGATTGTAGATCGTTATCTGGAACACGGACGTGTTTTTATTTTTAATAACCTGGGTAATTATGATGTTTATTTGGGCTCTGCCGATTGGATGAACCGGAATATTTACCGAAGAATTGAAGTTTGTTTTCCGGTTTACAATGAGCAGATTAAGAAAGAAATAATGGATATTATCGAAATTCAAAAACAAGATAACGTGCAGGCGGTTTGTATAGCTGAAAACATGGATAATATACCTGTAAAAACTGGTGGGGTTCTGGTTTCCTCTCAACATGATATTTATCAATTATTGAAAAATAAATCATAATGCGCATGGGTCTGTGTCATCTCGATAAGGTCGTCATTTCGACTGAAGCGTAGCGCAATGGAGAATCTGCCTGGCGATAGGTGACTATAATAGATCTCTCCCCGCCAGTGCGGGCAGGCACACGATGGTCGAGATGACAATTTTGGCTGGGAATGACGGGATAAATAAAAAGTAATTAAATTTTCCCCTACTTCGGGGTCTGTGTCCTCACAGACCACTTGATTAAGTTAGTATAATGTAATTTTACCGATGGTCTGTGAGGACACAGACCATGGCACATAACCATTAAATTTTACCCTTATGAAATACAATAAAACTCTTTTGGCTTCAGGTCTTTTAATCGCTTCAGCTTTTCTTAGCGTATCCTGTGTGAATAGTAACCGCGAGGATAAAAAAAAGGATTCAGACAGTACAACTGCATCAGTAAGCGGAGCAGAAAAATCGAATTTACCTTACGATTTAACAAAACCGGTAAAATATAATATGCCGCAAAATCTTTTTGAAATTTCAGGTATTGTATTCCATAATGGCGATCCCAGGGAAGTTTTTGCCATTCAGGATGAAGATGGAGACCTTTTTCATCTGGGTTTGGGCGATAAAGAATCAAAATTTACCAAATTTGGTGGTAAAGGCGATTATGAAGATGTAACCATTATTAAAAAATATTTCGTTGTGTTAAAAAGCAATGGTGAGCTACATACCTTCCCAATTGCTGAATTAGGCAAGCCAAAAGCCGGCAATGTAACCAAAACCAAAGATCTGGTACCAAAAGCCGAATATGAAGGCTTGGCTGCAGATGAAAAAAACAATATGATTTATGTGCTGACCAAGGATAGTAAAGCTGATTCTAAAGCAAAAGCATCCAGTATTTATGGGTTTAAAGTTGCTGATGATGCTTCGTTAACAGCAGCCGGAGAATTTAGCCTCTCACATAAAGCAATCGAAAAAGCATCCGGAAGTTCAAAATCACGGTTCCGTCCATCTGCATTGGCTAAAAATCCCCAAACTAACGAGTGGTACATCCTTTCATCCGTAAATAAACTATTGGTCGTTACAGATGCTGATTTCAAGGTTAAAGCCACATATCCCCTGGATCCGCAGTTATTTAACCAGCCAGAAGGCATCGCTTTTGATCGCGATAATAATCTATACATCTCCAACGAGGGCGGAACGCTATCTGCAGGAAATATTTTAATGTTTAAGTTGAAAAAATAAATTTCGGTAGTGGTATCCTAAGGAGATCGTCATCCTGAATGTATTTCAGGATCTTTTCTTCTATATAGATGCTGAAATAAATCCGATAGCCCCAGGATCAGCATAACGAATGATTTCCAGGAAAAAATTAAATTTTAAAATAACTACCTTTATACAAATGCCGAGTCTATGATTAAAAGATTTACCCTTTTTACCATCTTATTTTTAATTAACTTCATTGCCTTTGCGCAGGATGATGTAAAATACCGTGTAATTCTTTTTGGCGATGCAGGCGAGATGAACGCTGCCCAAATGCAGGATTTAAAAAATGCAGCTAAGCAGATTCTTCCCCAAAAAACCACCGTTTTATATCTGGGCGATAATATTTATCCAACCGGGATGGGGTTACCCGGAAGTGTAGAAGAAGAAGAAACCAAAAAGATTCTGCGCTCGCAGTTCGAACCGATGCGTAAAATGGGCGCTGCGGTTTATTTTATTCCCGGCAACCATGATTGGGATAAATCCGGGCCAAAAGGGCTGGCCAAAATAAAAGCGCAGGGCGATTATCTAAGGGAACAGAATGACCCTTTGCTTAAACTTATCCCAGATAATGGCTGCCCCGATCCAATAGCCATTAAATTAACAGATAAACTCACCATCATTGCTTATGATAGCGAATGGTGGTTATTTCCATATAACAAAACCAATCCAAATGACGATTGTGATTGCCACACGAAAGACGAGGTGCTGGTAAAAATGGACGAGTTATTGGCTGAAAACAAAGATAAGGTAATCCTGCTGGCATCACACCATCCTTTTCAGAGTTATGGCCCGCATGGTGGTTACTTTAATTTGAGGAACCATCTTTTCCCGTTAACTTCCTTAAATAAAAATCTTTACATCCCTTTGCCTGGTTTGGGTTCTGTTTACCCTTTGTTACGTTCTACTTTATTAAGCCCCGAAGATTTAAACCATCCGGCTTATAAGGATATGATTAAATCGGTTACCGGGGTATTTGGCGATTATCCAAACGTAACTTATGTTGCAGGGCATGAACATGGCCTTCAGTTGATCAAAGGAAAACAACTGCAGGTAATCAGTGGTTCAGGGTCAAAAGTATCACCAAATAAAGAAGGCAAAACGTCGTTGTTTCACGAAATGCAGCAAGGTTATGTGGTGGCCGATCAATTGAATAACAACGATATGCGCTACGAATATTATATTTATTCAGATACAAGTGTTAAAAAAGTTTACAGTTACATCAAAAAGTTCGAAACCATACCTAAAACGATACGAAATAGGGATAAACCGATTACGGCTGACAGTATTTTTGTTCGTGTAAAGCCGGAATATGATAGCGTTGGTCGTTTTCACCGCGTTATTTTTGGCGAAAATTACCGCAAGGAATATGCTGCGAAAACCAAAGTACCTGTGCTGCGCATTTCCCAGATGATGGGAGGCTTAAAAGCAACAAAACGAGGTGGAGGTAACCAATCGCGATCTTTGCGTTTAGAAGATAAAAATGGTAAAGAATATGTATTGCGCAGCGTAGAAAAATTTCCGGAGGTATTGTTGCCTGCAGCATTGCGCGAAACTTTTGCTAAAGATATTTTAAAAGATAATATGTCTGCGCAGCATCCTTTTTCAGCGCTGGTAGTTCCGGAACTTGCTGAAGCGGGCGGCATTGCACATAGCAACCCCATTATCGGTTGGGTTTCTCCGGATGATAACCTGGGCGAATTTGAACCTGCGTTTGCCAACACGTTGTGTTTGTTTGAAGAAAGGGAACCTACGGGAGAATCAGACAATTCTCCTAAAATGGATAAAAAATTGACAGAAGATAACGATAATAGATTAGATGGGCCGGCCTGGGTAAGGGCTAGGGCGTTTGATGTGTTATTGGGCGATTGGGACAGGCATGAAGACCAGTGGCGGTGGAAGGAAACCAAGACTAAAGATGGTTCGCTTTATTCTCCGGTGCCACGAGATCGTGACCAGGTATTTTTCAGATCAGACGGGCTTTTGCAACGTTACACGCAATCTTCTTCTTTATTGCCTATGATGCAGGGCTATGAACGTGGCATAAAAGATATCAATTGGTTTTTGTGGGAAGGAAGAGAAATCAGCAGCCGCTGGACTGCCAATATAAACGAGGAGGAATTCGATAAAATTGTAAAAGATTTCTGCGCGAACTATAACGATGAAGTTTTTGAAAAAGCGTTGAGAAAACTGCCAGAACCTAGTTATTCATTACATCATGATGCCTTTATGGCCCAGCTGCGTAACCGGATTGCTACGCTGCCAAAATTAATGAACGAATATTACCATTTCTTCAACCGAATTGTAGATATTGAGGTGACTAACAAAAATGAATTGATTCAGATCACTGATGCTCCTAATAACGGATTGCGTGTAAAAATCAATAAAATATCTAAGGAGGGTAATATCAAGGATGAGCTTTTTGATCGGAAATTTGATCCTAAGGTAACCAAAGAGATCAGGGTATATATGCATAACGGTAATGATAGCCTGATACTGGATAATAAAAACTCGAACATTAAATTGCGGATTATTGGTGGCAAGGGTAATAAAGTTTACGATTTTGCAAACAGCAATGGCACAGTAAAGCTTTACGGGCGGACCACCAAAGCAACTTACATGGGTAGCGACCAGGATAAGATCCGGAAAATTATTTCAAACGATACGTCAAATTTCAGCTACATCCCTAAAGATATGTACCGCCGGAATTCTTGGTTATTAAATGCCGGTTATAATCAGGATGACGGAATATTATTGGGTTTGATTTATAAACAGACCAACCCTGGTTTCAGAAAGCAACCTTATGGCAATTCGCAAACCATTTCTTTTCTGCATTCATTCTCTACAAAAGCCTTTAGGTTCAATTATAAAGGGGAATGGTTAAAAGCTTTGGGTAAAGGTGATTTTGTGTTGAAGGCAGATGCTTTCGCCCCGAATAATACGCAAAATTTCTTTGGTTTAGGTAATGAAACCCCATTTGACGAACGCCGCGACGACGATGAGAATATCAGGTATTACCGTGCACGCTTTAATCTGTATCAGGTAGATGCTGCCATCCGCTGGCGCCACCCTAAATCGACTTTTAGCGTTGGTCCTTCATATCAGTATTATAAATATAATCAGGAAGATAACAATGGCCGTTTTATCGAAAACCCATCATTATTGCATTCTTCTGATTCTCTTACCGTTAGAAATGAAAAGATGTTTGCCGGTGCATTTGTAAACTTTACCAATAATACCCGCGATAATGATCTCTTACCAACCTTAGGCAGCTTTGTAGATTTTAAGCTTTTGGGCTACAAAGGCGTAAATAAGTATTCTAACTCTTATGGACAGTTCACAGCAAGTATAGCATTATATAAAAATCTGGACGGAAGAAAGAATTTTATTCTTGCCGATCGTTTTGGCGGAGGTGTAACCATAGGTAAACCTGCATTTTACCAGGCTTTGTTTTTAGGCGGACAAGGCAATCTTTTAGGTTACAGGCAATTTAGGTTCGCTGGTGAACATATGTTTTACAACAATTTAGAACTCAGGGCAAAGCTTGGCGATTTAGTAAGTTATGTTTTACCCGGACAAGTTGGCTTGCTCGGTTTTTATGATGTGGGCAGGGTGTGGAAACGTGATGAGAAATCAAATTTATGGCACCATGGCGTAGGAGCCGGGGTTTATTTTGCCCCTGCATCACTCACAGTTGTACGATTTGTGATGGGACATTCAACAGATGGCTGGTATCCATACGTTTCAATCAATTTTAGGTACTAAATTTGTAATGACAGTATGATGGATGTTTGCCTGAAGTATTTACGTTCAGCAGACTAACAACCCATGTGGCAGTAGCTATCTTTGCAGTTGATTAGTAACATATTAGAAAATTATAATTTTTATCCTATAGCAGAACTTATACAATGAATACCAATGTCATACAAATACATAAAAACGAATGTATACATTGCCAGGTAGAGTCTTCTCTGTCTTTCCGCCCCCTTGTGGAGTATTTAAAAAGCAGGCTGAAAACAGAAAAATCGGTTAAATCTGAATTTTACAGGTTTTTACTTCAAAAAATTGAAAAAGACGATGTGCTGCTGGGCAACATCAGCCCAGAGGATCTGTCTCAATATAAAGATACCTTAGAATTAATTTTTACTATCCTAACACCCTTAATGGATAATGAAAATGATTTGTTTTGGGCATTAAGTACACCGATTCCAGATCAGATTTTCTTTAGTACCAATGCATTCTATAATTTTTTTAAGGATCACGATCCTAAAAATAAGGTGACTAAGGATAACGAGCCTGTTGAGAAAAAACAGCTTAAGTTTATTTACAACATCATTCTTGGTCGTTTTTACAATTTTACATCAGTACTGAAAAATGAGATTATTTATGCGCACATTAATCAGGAAACTAAATTAACGCAGTATTACAATATCCAAACAGATACCAAATTTGTCGAAATTATGCACAAAGGCGATTTGCCTGAACTTAATTTTGAAGCTTTGAGCAAACATTTCCAGGAAGAAACGGAACTGGAATATTTATTGGAAAACCTTCCGTTAAGTGATTTTCATTTCGAAGGTTTCAGCATTATTTCTATTACCGATGTAACACTACAGCACGCTATTGACGGTATTCGTGATGCACTTGTTGATCATAACTATCAAACAGAAGCTTACAGCCATGTTATACATGCACTGAAGACATTAAGTGGTAACAGTAAGTTGGAATTTGGCTTAATGCCTTTTTTAACGGTTAATAATAAGCTGGTATTTGATAACCAGGAGTTTTCTCAAAGCATGCTTATCAATTCAGCAAAAGCTTCTAATTTAGAAGAAGAAGTTTTTTATGCCCTGGTTGATAAATACAAGGAAAACCCGCGTTCTATTTTTATAAGTGCCATAAAAGAAGAACAGATAGAAAGAGATCCCTTTTTAAAGGTTTTAAAAGCTGCGGGCGTTAGTTCTTATTCCATTTTGCCTGTCTATTACAATAAAGAGTTGGCGGGCGTGCTGGAAGTATATTCTAAAGAGGAAGTAGCCGTTGATGATAAGTTGTTATCAAGGTTGCGTCCGGCTATGCCTTTGATTGGTCAGCTCTTCCAGTACAGCATTGAAGAATTTAATGCCAAGATGGATGAAATCCTGATGGATAAATTTACTGCGCTGCAGCCTTCGGTTCAATGGAAATTTAACGAGGCCGTTTGGCATTTCCTACAACAGAATAATGGTTATCATAAGTTGAAGGAAATCGAAACCATTACATTTAGGCATCTTTATCCGCTTTTTGGGGCTATTGATATCCGGAATTCTACTACCGAGCGTAACAAGGCGCTAAAAAATGATTTGGAAGTACAGTTAAATACCCTGATTGATACTTTAAAGTTTATTAGTAAAAATGTTTCTTTAGCGCTTATTGATAAGCTGATTTTCAACTGTAAAGACTGGATTAAAAGAATAGGCGATTTTGCTTCTTCCAATGAAGAAAGCCAGTTGAATGAATTTTTGGAAGTGGAGGTTTATCCTTTCCTGTCTATCATTAAAGCCAACCATCCTGATACTACAGCGTTCATAGATCAGTATTTCGAAGTGGTGGTGCCAGAAACCGGTGCCGCATTCGAAAACCGCAGGCAGCTTGAAGTTTCTATGCAGCTGATTAATACCGAAGTTAGCCAATACCTGGAAAAATCGCAGTCGAAACTCCAGGCTTCTTATCCTTGCTATTTTGCCAAGTTCAGGACAGATGGCGTAGAATACGATATTTACATTGGTCAGGATATTGCACCCGAAAAACCGTTCGATTTGCTTTACCTGAAAAATATCCGTTTGTGGCAGCTTACCTCAATGGTTGATATTGCCCGTTTGTCAAAAAGTTTAATTGCCGAGATGCCATGCACGCTCGAAACCACGCAATTGATTTTTATCCATTCAAATGCTATTGATATTAGTTTCAGAAACGATGAGCGCCGCTTCGATGTGGAAGGAGCTTATAACATCCGTTATGAAGTGGTTAAAAAGCGTATTGATAAGGTGCTGATAAAAGGTACAACAGAGCGTTTAACCCAGCCGCATAAAATTTCGATGGTTTACTTTAATCCTGAAGAAGCAAAGGAATATATTGAATATATTAAATACATGCAGGTTCAGGGTTATTTGAACGATGATTTGGAACAGCTTGAATTGGATGAGCTTCAAGGCGTTTCAGGTTTAAAAGCCTTAAGGGTAGGAGTAAAGTACCTGGAAGATAAAGCGGCAACTAAAACAGATACGGCTAAAAAACTTAAGCCTAAAGAGATCAAGTCAATCGAAAAGGAAATTGCTAATGTATTACAGCATTAAACAGGTTGTTTAAAAGGCTGTATCAAATAACAGATTTAGCGCTGGCAAAAGAATTAAAGTTGACGGTGTGTCATACTCAGCTTGATCCTATAAGCTATCGGATGGGCATCTAAAGAATTGGTAGAGACTTACTTATTTGCCGTCCTATCGAATTAGGATTTACGTTTTCAACGAATGACGACCTTTCGAAATATTATGCTGCCAAAAATCCCCTGGAAATAAAAATGCTTCCTGATCAAATCAGGAAGCCTTAATTTCATTTGCGTGTTTTTTTATATTTATTTAATTGCAGCCAACTCCTGCTCCAAAGCAGCGGTTTCTGTCGAACTGATGTTGGTTTTTAAGGCAGCAAATTTATCTATGGTTAATTTTTGTGATTTACCCATTACCAATGTATGGCAATCTGTAGAACCGCTTAATTTTAGATCAGCATGATCTGAAATCACCGTATACAAACCTTCTGAAATGGTATTGATCTCTGCCTGGGCATTCCCTCTTAAAAAGATTTGCAGATATTTGGTATTCAGTTTTCCCTCTGTTTTAACAATGGTATTCTCTGAAGCTTCAATTCTGTAGAAATCATTTACATATACCGTTAACTTTGCTTTTTCAGTACCGGTTGAGGTTATTTTTAAATCGTAGCCATTTTGTACAACTTTTGCTGCTCCCATGTCATCATCAGGATAAGAAATACCATAACCTCCTCCCTGAATGATGGTTACTTCAATATTGCCTTTTACATAAATTCTTTTAAAAGCCGATGTTTTGATTTTGGTATCTGTTCCTTTTTTTATGGCATAAACGTTGGAAGTAAATATCATTGAAGACAAAATGAGGACTGTAAGTGAAACTTGGAGCAGGGTTTTGATAGAGGTTTTCATAATATTTTATGTAATGCTTAAATGTTAATTATTTGGTTTTAAAATATTTAGGTTTTATTTGTTGTTCTGGTGATAAGACGTTGTGAAATAAAAATACGTTGCAGGCCAAAATGCGTTTTTATACAAGCCATGGATAATATTCGACGAACAGACATTTATTCAAGACCAATGACTGAAATATTTACCAACGGTTTGTAAAATATTTTAAGATGTATTTTTGGATTGCGCTTTTTTTTTATCTTTAATGAGAATTTGGTTGTTTATTTATGAAGAAAAAGGTTGTGCTTGTTCAGGATAATAAAGATATCCTTGATATAATGGATGAGGTATTAGCAGAGGAGGGGTTTGACGTTACCCCATCTTTAACAACCGAGCCTATAGAAAAAATAGATGAAATTGAACCCGATGTGGTGATCGTGGATGATCACATTAAAGGTAAAAAGAAGGGGTCACAAGTAATTAAAGAACTTAAATCTGATCCCAAAACAGAAGATGTATCTGCCGTACTCACATCAACATCAAATAACTTGCCCCAACAGGCAGAAGATTGCAAAGCTGATGATTATATCGAAAAACCATTTGATATCGATCACATGGTAGATATAGTAAAGAAAAATGCTTAGCCTTCACACTTATAAAATAGTCGCTTCTACTACAAGCTTAACCGGGTTAATATTCTTATGAGGCCTTAAAGTTGATTTTTCTACCGTTTGGTGAAGTTATATTCCGTGTAAACGCGCGAAGCAAAACCGGGTCCGGGATGATCATATCGCTGGTCGATTACCCAGGTCATACTCGTTTCATTGATCTTGGTAATTTCAAAGGTTTTGGCAATATCAAAATCTGTAGCGGCAATGTCCATTCTTTGCACTTTGTCGTCTGCAATAGAAATTTTGTATGCAAGTGCCTGCCTTCCGTATCGGTCTGACAGATAAAGGGTTTCCGAGTTTCTAAAGTCGTACCATGGCGCAGGAGATTCAAAAGGAAGCTTCTCCGTGTACGAAATCTTTCCCGTCTCATCATACATGATATACACTCCACCGGTAAGTTCCCACTCTCCGGAAACTTGCTGTTTGAGCAAAGTGAGCTTATCCGGTTGCGAAACTTCGTTCTCCTTTTTGCAACCAGAAAGTATTAGTGTAAAACCGAGAAAAATAAAGATTTTTGGAAAGAAATTTGTGATTCTAAAAGTCATGTCTTATGAGGAGATATTGCTACCTGATTTGTACGAATCAACATCAAAGTATAAAGATTGTTTTATTGACATAAAAAATAACACTTTTTATTGATAGTTTAACTGGTTGATAAGTAAGGCTTCATGTTTTTGTGGGACTTTCGGAAGCGAAATTTATTTTACGGTAAACCTAATGGCTACCGGATTGTTTGTTACCAAAAGATTTGTTAATTTAAATACATATATGACCTTTTACAAAACTCTCGTTTTAATTGCACTGTCTTTTAATGTAACAACCGGGGCATTTGCGCAAATAAGGAAACCCGGATTATCGCAGCAAAATTTAACATCGGACAAACAAATGGCTGACCAAGCCATTCTATCGATTAGAGAAGCTGTGCAAAATACCAATTCAAAGAAACTAAAAAAGGAACACCATACGTATGCAGCTGATGGCTGCGTGGAGGATGGGGTAGTGGATTACTATTTCGACGGAAAAGCCGTTGTTAAAATTGTAGAGTCGGGTTCAATAGGCGATGGCAGTTGGGTAAATGAATATTATTATCAATCTGGCAAGGTCATCTTTTGTTTTGAAACAATTACCGGAGGACCTGCGATCGGCGACGTGACTAAAAAAGAATACCGGTTTTATATCAAAGATGGCAGCATTTTAAAATCAATGGATGGAAAAAGGATTATAAAAACAGATTCAAAAGCGAGTGAGTCAATAGCAACTGCAAAAAATATATTCAACGCTTATGCATCGAAAGATTTTGCCGGTGCTTTGTGTAATTAATGCTGTATTTAATTTAAACTCTGTTATGCATTAAAGATGTAAAGCAGACTCCGCATGATCAACTGTCTGCGGAGCATCGCCCATACCTGTAATCCAGCACAAACCCGAGAGATAAATTTACTTCATGATCTCTCTGCTTAAACTAAGCAACATAACGCACCTTAAATATTGTTTTTGCCTGAAAAATAAGTCGCTACTTTATAGCGATTAACGGCTAACTAAATTAGTTGTCCATATCGTTACCTCTGTAATGTTGGTTGATAGGTGTCTGTATGTACAATAGCCTTTAGCTCGTGCAAAATCTGATATAACCCAAAATTAGTCCGGTTAACATAGATAAAATGTTTTACCCCGCGGGCTTGTTTAAATTCCGGCATTTTAGAAATCTTTTCGCCATATGCATAAAGCTGTTCAAAAAATTCAGGTTTACTAAAATCAAATGATTTACTGGTATAAGGCTTGGCAAAAAGACTGATCATCTCCCTGTACGATTTATAATAAAATTCAACCTGATCGGCAGAATCGTCTGCATGGATCATATTGAGCTTCCTAAAAGCTTCGATTGTTTTCCGCTTATCATTGATCACATCTGTAGAAATCAGTGAAAAGAAGGGATAATAAAAATCATCCGGCATCTCCTTAATACAGCCAAAATCAATTACGCCAAGATTCTCATCAGGCGTGATCATAAAATTTCCAGGGTGCGGATCTGCGTGCACCGCTCTAAGTTGGTGTTGTTGAAAGTTATAAAAATCCCACAATGCCTGGCCTATTTTATTCCGAAGTTCCTGAGGTGGATTGGTTTGCAAAAATTCTTTTAAGTGCAGGCCATCAATCCAATCCATCGTGATGATGCGCTTTCCCGATAGTTCTGGGTAATACTTTGGGAAAACCACATGATTAAGGTTTTTACAGGCTTCAGAAAACTGGATGGAACGCTTAACTTCCAGTTCATAATCTGTTTCTTCGAGTAAACGCTCCTCAACTTCTTTGATATAAATATTCAATTCCCTTTCAGACATACCCAATAAACGGAATGCAAAAGGTTTAACCAGTTTTAAATCAGATGAAATGCTATCGCCAACGCCCGGATATTGTATTTTTACAGCTAATTTTTTACCGTTAAGCGTAGCTTGATGCACCTGCCCTATAGAGGCCGCGTTGCTGGAATTTAAATTAAAACTATCAAAAATGTTTTCAGGAGTTTTACCGAAGTTTTTAGTAAAGGTACGAACAATTAACGGACCTGAAAGAGGAGGCGCATTGTATTGCGATTGGCTAAATTTATCTACGTAGGATTTGGGCAGGATATTTTTATCCATGCTCAGCATTTGTGCAATTTTTAAGGCACTTCCTTTTAGCTCGCTCAGCGATTTATAAATATCGGTCGCATTATCCTCATTAAGCTGTTCACGATCGAGATCAGGATTAAAGAGTTTTTTTGAATAATGTTTAATGTAATTACCGCCGATTTGGATGCCGGTTTTAACGAATTTTGCCGAACGCTCAACTTTGGTGGTCGGAATAGTTTTTTGTGTCTTCATTTGGTGTTTAAAACCTCATCTTTTCTGCAAATTTCCCGTTCCTTGATAAAAACTTGCCATACTCCAATAAATTATCTATTGGCGAATGCTGGAAAAGGTCGAAAGTAACATTGATGCCTTTTTCAATGGCTTCGTCGCTTTTTTCGAAACCTTCGCTATCATCATTGATCCAGAAGTTTAGAATAAAGGCGAATTGCACCCACAAGGCATCTTTATATCTTTTACTCAGAAAACGACGTTCCGCAAGTTCGCCGCTATCCAAACCTTCTTCAATAATCTCCTGTGCGAAGTTTTCAAAAATAGGTTTTACTCCGGTCAAAACGTCAGGTGTAGAAAATTTACCACGGTGATGCTTTAGGCTATAAATTACAAAACTGCGCTCATTCTTCAGATTTTCCAGATAACTATAAAAGAAAGAAAGCATTTTTTCTCTCGCCGTATATTGGAGCCAAACTTCCTGAGCTTTGATTTTAGTAATGGTTTCGAATGTGAGTTCAAACCAGATCGCTTTTTCGATACTTTCGAAAGAAGAAAAAAACTGATAAAAATCGGCCTCAGTAATTTTGAGTTTTTTTACAAAAATGTAAACCGACTTCGGCTTTTCATCATTCGTTAAAACATAATCTAAATACCCTTTTCTAATTTGTTGAGCAGTTGCCATATTAGCTGTTTTTTACAAGTATAACGTTTAATTAAATGCCTTGTTCTGCTGACCTGTTTTTTCTTAATCATGAAATTGTAATAATAGCTTTCAAAATAATTGAAAGTTATTACTTGGCTAATTATTTTAGCTTAAACGGATTAGTGAATTGGAAATTTATTGTAATAAAGCTAATTTTTTTGGTATTTTTGTTTTTTATAATCCTATCAGTTAAAACACGCCAATATGATCAAGATAAACGATTTTTTATACGGTAAAATGGAACTGCCTACGTTATTTTCAGACCTGCTGAATACCGATGCTTTAAAGAGGTTGGGTGGGATCCATCAAAGCGGTGCGATATTCCTGGTCAATCCAGATATCTGTCATTCGCGGCTGGAGCATGCCATCGGGGTGACCATGCTGATCAGGATGCTAGGCGGTTCAGAACTGGAACAGGTTGCAGGCCTGTTGCACGATATTTCGCATACAGCTTTTTCGCATGTGGGCGATTATGTTTTCGGCAATACGGAAGAGGACTATCATGAAAAGGTTTTTGCCGAGGTTTTATGTAAGTCGGAAGTACCCGGTGTACTGTTGAAATATGGATATGATGTCGGCCAGATTCTGCATGGCACCTTTGATATTTTAGAACAGCCCTTGCCAGCACTCTGTGCCGATCGTTTAGATTATACTTTACGTGATGGTGTTCATGCTGGGGTGATTTCCCGTCAGCGCGCCCGCGAATTTTTAAATGCTGTTGTTCTGAAAGATGGTAAAGTAGCAGTGAATGCAGAAAGTGAAGTAGCTTGGATTAATGAAGCTTTCGAGAAGCTGAACGATGATGTGTTTAACTTACCCCTTCATTTATATGCCAATGGAAAAATGGCCGAACTGATTAAGCGATTTCTGGATAAGGGCATATTGGTTGAAGGCGATCTGTTTAAAACGGATACCATGCTTTTGAACAAAATCAGAACATCATATGAGGGCTATGAATCCATTAAGGCTATTAAACAGTTAAAAGGTTTTGCCGAATTTATTAGGCACGGCGCTGTACCAAAAATTAAAAAACGAACTTTAAATGCCTTGCTGGTTTAAAAGGCGTAGTAATCTTCATTCTTAAAGCAGTAAATAATTATAATCATTAGGGGATTCCTTAAGGTCTTAGAAACGTTTTTTAAGAGCGTCCTCTTTCTCGTTCCGTTATCCTGGACGTGTTTCAGGATCTTCCTATAAACCAATATCCTGACAATCCAATTCAAAAGAATTCACGTATATTGTGAAAAAAATCATGATATGTCTGCAATGGAAATTATTTTAATCGGAGTGGTTATCCTCCTTATTTTTGGTGGTAAAAAACTACCCGAATTAATGAAGGGGCTAGGGAAAAGCGTTAAAGAATTTAAGGATGCTAAAGATGAGCCACCTGTTAAATAATTTTTTTAGATAAAACATTCCGTTGTGGGTACTGTATTATTAATAAATGTTGCAAGATGGAAAATCAAAAACAAGATCTGCCAAAATCTAATTTCACTGAAGAAAATGCCAAACATCCTGATCAAGGACTTGACAATTGGAACGACCGTTTAGAGGATAATCTGGAGCCTGAAGCCCATAACGATGTTGAGGCAGATGAAAAGGCTAAAGATTTTTCTGAAAAATATGGAAGCGGAGACCAGTCCGATCAAAGTAATGACTGACTATTTATTATGTAGTTGCATTGATAAATGATTTGAATCCTAAAATTTTTTACACTAAGCCTTCGTTTTATTACACAAAACAGGGTTTTTCTGTTTAAAAATGTTTAAAATTCAATAATTTTTTTTCATGTAGTTTGATTAGTAGTATATTGCATATCTAATCAAACAAACATGTGTGACGTTTTTAAATTAGGCTGATAGGTGATGAATAAGCATTGGTTATTGGTCTTGTTTTTCTTGCTTTCTGCCAGCCTCTTTTCTTTAGCGCAAAATACATCGAACAAGGGAAAAGATTTTTATGTTCCTTATGCTGGCCATATTGATGGCAACAACTCCAGATTAACGTTGTTTTTATCAGCAGATCAGGCAACTGATTATAAAGTTTATATTGGAGGAGTGCTGGTATCTCCGGTTGGCGCAACGATATCAGCCAATACCTGCCTGCCGTTTGTAATTGATCCAGCTGCATACAACGTATTAATGAGCAGCTCGAATGTAGTTGAGCGCAATAAAGCCATAAACGTAGTTACCTCTAAAGCAATCTCGCTATATAGTATTATTTCAAATAATGCCCGTACGGGTGGTACCCTGGTATTGCCAACAAATACACTTGGGCAGGAATATTATGCCTTCAGTTATGAAAATCATGGAAATCAATCAGGGTTTTCACAATTTACCATTGTAGCCACAGCTGATAATACAGATATAGAAATTACGCCCAAACAGAATGAAAGAAATGGGGCAAGAACTGCCAATACGACCTTCACTATTAATTTAAATAAAGGTGATATTTATCAATATCAATCAGTAGGCGACTTAACAGGAAGCCACATTAAAGCTCTGAATTGTAGTCCGATAGCCGTATTTTCAGGAAATACCTGGGCAGCATTTTGTAATGAGGGCAACAACCGTACACCAAGTGGAGGAGATAACCTCTATCAACAAGTTTTTCCGGTTGCTGCATGGGGAAGAAATTTTGTAACCGCGCCATTTTACAATACCCTAAATGGTAATACTGATATTATGAGGATAATTGTTGCCGAAGATAATACAACATTAACCGTTAATGGAAGTGTAACTGATGCCAATGGCACTCCACTTTCTAACCCTTATAATAAGGGTGCGGTGGTTACTTTTTTCTCTACTAAGGCCAATGTCATTTCTGGTTCCAGGCCTATTTCTGTTGCACAATACCAGACTTCACAAACCTGCAACCCAAACAATGCACAAGATACAAGGCAGGGAGGCCCATTTTTAGGCGATCCTGAAATAACTGTGCTTAATCCTGTCGAGCAAACATTAAATAATATTACCGTTTTTTCAGATCTGAAATCGGTAAGAGTTCCTACACAAATTTCAAAATACTATTTAAATGTCATCATTAAAACCAAAGACATAGCCTCATTTAGACTCGACGGTAATCCGGTAAGTAATTTTGTTGCTATTGACAATGTGTTTAGCTATGCCGTGATTGACGTTACCGACACGCAGCCCCAACACAGGTTATCAGCTGCCGGCGGTTTCTCTGCCATTTCGTATGGTTATGGATCAGTAGAATCATATGCTTATCTTGCAGGCGCCAACATTCAGAATTTTACCTTTCAGCCTATCAGTACAGTTACCGCGCAACCTATAACCAATGGATGTTTGGGAGAACCCATCAGCTTAACCATAAATTTACCCTACAAGGCCACAAAGTTGGATTGGGAAATTCAGGGCGCAGAGCGTTTTATTGATCCAAATCCTGATGTTGTAAATACTTTTACCAGACCAAATGATAATAACACTTATTACACGTATAAATATCCTAACCAACTAAATTATCCTAACCCCGGCGATTATCAGTTTAAAGTTGTGGCGACTAAACCCACTGCAGATAATTGTGGTAACATTGAAGAATTGATTATTGATTTTTCAGTTGATAATCAGCCCACTGCAGATTTTGACTATCCGGCCACCGGCTGTCAGTCAAGCGGCATTCAGTTTACTGATAAGAGTAAATCGAATTCAAACTCCAGGAGCATTACACAGTGGCTATGGGATTTTGGCGATGGAAGTACTCCTTCAACAGAGCAGAATCCTATTCATATTTATGAACGCCCAGGTACTTACAACGTGGTTTTAACGGCCACAACAGATTCAAAATGTTCAGCAACATCTGCTGCATTTCCAATTTTAATCCACCCGAAACCTTTATCAGATTTTGAGGTGAAAAGTTTATGTGTGGGCAAACCAATTATTTTAACCGAAAATTCCACGATTGAAAATCCGGGTAGCATTGTAAAGTGGACCTGGAACTTTGGCGACGGAAGCGCACCTTTCACTGAAAAGCATCCCATTCATCAATACACTGCAACAGGTTCTTATACCATTACCCTGACTACCGAAAGCGATAAAGGATGTGTAAGCGAAACGAAAAGCAAAAATGTAACGGTAATTAACCCACAATCTGCTGATTTTGAATTACCTGATTTCTGTCTGGATGATGGTGTAGCGAGATTTAAAAATACATCCAAAAATGCTGATGGAAGCATAACAGGTTTAACCGCACAGTGGACCTTTACTTATAACGGCAGTACCGTCGCAACATCAAGCGATTTTGATGGTTATTTTTCTCCTGCTAAAACTGGTGATTACAATGTAGCTCTGGTTGTGAAAAATGGAGATGGCTGTGAAATGTCAAAGGTGCTAACGTTCACAGTTAACGATCAAGTTAGCGCGGCAGATTTTGATATTGTAAAAAATAATGTTTGTGTGAGTGATCAGGTCATCATCAAAAATACATCTACCGTTTTTGCTGGCAGGATTACGAAAATTGAAATTTACAGGGATTATCCAAATGAAACCAGTATTTATAAAACCATTCCTTATCCGGATGATAGTGATATAGAAATTCAGTACAATTCCTTTGGAGGTACCTCAGATCGCAGCTTTAATGTTAGACTAGTGGCTTATTCCGGAGAACAATGCGCTAAAGAAGTAGAGAAACGAGTTACCTTAAAACCGGTTCCACAATTGGTTTTTGATGATATGTCAGCTGTTTGCGAAGCAGATGGAACGGTACTCATTACACAAGCCAGGCAGAAAGCCGGAGAAGAATTGGCGGGAGGTAGTGGTGAATATTCTGGAGATGGCATAAAGGCAGGCGGTACCTTCAATCCGAAAATTGCCGGTGTTGGATCACATATCATTACTTACACTTTTAAAGGCGCTAACGATTGTTCTTCTTCAATAAGTAAAACGATCGAGGTATATGCATCTCCTGTGGCTAATGCAGGTACATTGATTTACATACTGGCTGGTGGACAGATTGAAATTCCGGCAACTGCTGAAGGAATAAATCTGAAATATAGCTGGTCGCCGGCAACCGGTTTGGATAAAACAGATGTGTTAAATCCGATTGCATCACCAGATAAAGACACAGAGTATACCTTAACTGCAACCACGCAACCCAACGGTTGTTCAGCTACCTCGAAAGTATTGGTAAAAGTTCTGGAGGCCTTAAATCCACCTAACACCTTTACGCCAAACGGCGATAATGTCAATGACACCTGGATGATTAAATATTTAGAATCTTACCCAAATGCTACGGTAGATATCTTCAACAGAAATGGCCTAAAAATATTTTCGAGTAAAGGTTATAAAGTTCCGTTTGACGGTACGTACCAGAATGAACCGTTACCAGTTGGCGTTTATTATTACATTATCAATCCACAGAATGGACGTAAAACCATAACAGGACCACTCACCATAATCAGATAAATTGAAAAACCTAATCACCATATTTGCACTTTTCGTATCACTTAACGTTTTTGCGCAGCAAAAGCCACAGTATACGCAATACATTTTTAATCAATACCTGCTAAATCCGGCGTTATCCGGAATTGAGAACTACCTTGATTTTAAAGCCGGTTACCGTAAGCAATGGTCGGGCATTACAGATGCTCCTCAAACATCTTTTGTTTCAGCACACTGGGCCTTGGGCGATAACCAGTTATGGAGCAATGCTTTAACTGCTTTTCCTGAGCAAACGGGGAATCCCATGGACAGGAATTATACGCAAAATTATATGTCGTCTCCACCTCACCATGGAATGGGAGTTACCGCTGTTTTAGATAAAGCCGGTCCGATAAAAAGGCTGGATGCCAATGTTACTTATGCTTATCATTTACAACTGAGTAATAATTTTAACCTTTCGGCCGGGGTGGCAGCAGGTATTTCGAGTATTGCATTAGATGCAAATGCACTTACTTTCGATACACCGATAGATCCGGTTATGAACAGGGCATTGATTAACCAGGTTAAACCTGATTTGAGTGTAGGATTATGGTTATATGGGGCCAGGATGTTTGCAGGTGTTTCTGTGCAGCAAATTTTGCCTCAAAAGTTAAGTTTTACAGGCGATAACAATTATAATCTAGGTAAAGAGGTGCCGCATTATTTCGCTACCGCAGGATATAAATTTTTTGTTGATGACGAAATTTCAGCCATTCCGTCGGTTATGGTAAAATATGTATCGCCTGCCCCCGTTTCTGTAGATGTTAATCTGAAACTGGCTTTTAAAGATAAAATATGGTTAGGCGGAAGCTACCGTAAAGACGATTCTTTTGCTGCAATGGCAGGTTTCAATATTGGAAAGATGGTTAATCTGACTTATTCTTACGATTTTACCACCTCGCAGTTGAACCAGGTAAGCAACGGTAGCCACGAGATCGTATTGGGCTTGATGCTGAATAACATTTATAAAGTACCTTCTTACATTAAGATGTGGTAATGGTGTTCAGATTTCTATAATATTCAGCTTTTTGATTGGAGCGCAAAACCTGTATAAAATAGGAAGTATCTTCCCGTTTTTCGCTTTTACGCTTCCTCGTACCTCGTTGCTGCAGGGTAATGCTGCAGCCGGGGCTAGATGGCCTGGGCAGTCGTTATCTTTTGGAGTTGCAGAACGCAGAAACTTTGTACCTAAACCCGATTGCAATGTAAAGCCCGTAAGCGAGGAACGAGTGCGGACTTGGAATGGAAAGCGGGTCCGAAGCGGCCAAACACACAGGACCGTTCATTTCCAAATCAACAATGATAAGTTTTTCTTTTGTAGTGCAATTTGGCGGACAAGTTTAGCTTTAATCGGTAATCTGCTGTCAACTAAAAACCGGAAACTGCCAAGCTGTACTAAAGTTCTTTCCTTAGCCTGGCTACAGGGATATTCATTTGCTCGCGATATTTGGCAACTGTTCTTCTGGCAATGTTATATCCTCTTTCTTTTAAAATTTCGGTCAGTTTTTCATCTGCCAAAGGTTTGCGTTTATCTTCGTTACCAATACAGTCTTCTAATATTTTTTTTACCTCTTTATTCGAAACTTCTTCACCATTTTCGGTTTGTATCGCTTCGGAGAAGAAAGATTTTAACAGGAAAGTACCAAATTCGGTTTGTACATATTTAGAGTTTGCCACCCTCGATACGGTTGAGATATCCATATCGATTTTATCTGCAATATCTTTTAAAATCATCGGGCGCATTTTACGCTCATCAGCTGTTAAGAAATATTCATACTGGTAGTGCATAATGGCGTTCATTGTTTTTAACAAAGTTTGTTGTCTTTGTTTAATCGCATCAATAAACCACCTTGCAGAATCTAATTTTTGTTTAACAAACTGAACGGCCTCTTTCAACTTTTTATCTTTAGATGAAGTTTTGTCATAATGCTCAAACATTTCCTGGTAAGATCTGCTCACTTTCAGCTCAGGGGCATTTTTTGAATTCAAAGTCAGAATCAAAACACCATCATTATTGCTGATGTGGAAATCAGGAATAATCTGCATCTGCTTTGTGGTTACCTGGTTGGCATCACCAGGTTTAGGGTTTAAACGTAAAATTTCATTTACTACATCTTTAAGCTCTTCACTATCCAAGCCTAAACTTTTTTCTAATTTATCGTAATGTTTGCGTGTAAACTCGTCCAGATAGTTTTCTACAACATTCATTGCTTTAACTATAATCGGATTGTTTGTATCTTTTCTTTTTAACTGGATCAATAAACATTCTTTCAGGTCTCTTGCGCCAATACCCGGAGGGTCGAAGCCCTGGATCAGTTTTAACATTTCCAATACATCCTCTTCCTCAACCATTACATTCTGAGAAAAAGCAAGGTCATCGATCATGGAACCCAACGGACGGCGTAAATAGCCGTCATCATCCAAACTGCCAATGATCTGTTTACCGATAATAAAATCCTGATCGGATAAGGGTATAAGGTCTAATTGCTCCTGTAAACTCTCAAAAAAGGTGCTTTCAATGGCAATTGGCATTTCTTTTTTCTCCTCGTCGTCGTCGCCATTATTATAGTTGGTGCTATAATCGTTCGCCGAATCGTCCTGCAAATAATCATCTACATTAAATTCGTCCATGCTGGTGTCTTCTGATGATTGTTCGTAATCATCAGGACTATCATTTAAGTCATCATATTCGCTTTTTGGCTCGTCCTGAGTCATTAAACTTGGATCTTCCAGCGCCGGATTGTCTTCAAGTTCTTCTTTTACGCGGGTATCTAAAGCAACGGTTGGCACCTGCAACAATTTAATAAACTGTATTTGTTGCGGCGATAACTTTTGTAATAATTTTTGTTGTAGATGTTGTTTTAGCATAGTAAATAAAAAAAGAATAGCGCAAAAATAAACAATAGATTTCAGATATTATGCTGATTTGACCCAAATGCCTATTGATATGTTCGGTTTTTAAAATTATTTGCTAAACGTTTGCATTAAGTTTTATGTTTGCTATTTTAGCAAATAAATAAAACTAAGCTAATACAATATGGGGTTTGTAAAAGAATTTAAAGAGTTTGCCATTAAGGGCAATGCTTTCGATTTAGCAGTCGGAGTTATTATTGGCGGGGCTTTTGGTAAGATTGTGACCAGTATAATTGAAGATTTGATTATGCCTGTGGTGGCTGCTATGGTTGGCAAACCCGATTTTAGCAGCATTTATTTTGCCATGGGTAAAGGATCAGAGCTAATTCCGAAGGGTGCATCATTAGCTGAGGCGAAAAAAGCTGCACCCGATGCCGCTATATTTGCATATGGAAATTTTATTACGGTTGCGATAAATTTCTTTTTACTTGCCCTGATTGTTTTTATTATGGTGAAAACCATTAACAGAATGAAAAAGAAAGAGGAAGCAGTAGCTGTTGCCACACCACCTGCGCCTACCAAAGAACAAGTGCTTTTAACAGAAATCAGAGATTTGCTAAAAGCAAAAGCATAAACACAAAGCTCCGCTCACCAATCCCAGATGCGGAGCTTTTTCGTTTTAATAACTTCTTTTGACCCTTGGGTCGGTAATGATGATGTAATCGCCAAGCGAACGAAATTTTTCCCATTCGGGATTGTCAAAACTTTCATCAGAAAACGACGAGATATTCAAAATTGCCAGTTTTGGATTGAGTTTTTTGAGTTTGGCCACTGTACCAAGCTTTTCATCGCTGTGGAAACGACCGTTCAGCTGTAAAACCTTAATGCCTTTGTTGACCTTAATAAACCTATTGATAGACCAGGACATGGTCGCATCCCATAAATTTTGCGTCTGGTAAATTTTCATCGTGCCCATGTTATGCCCGCCCAGGGTTGCTGTGAATTTTTCATAATACCTACCCTGCGCGGTATCAACAGGCAATGGAGGTAAAAAGCCGAACGATGCTTTAGGGAACTTTTCTAACACCGTTAAACCATTAAGTGTAACAGCGTTGCTGTAACGTGCTGCCGCATTTGCCGCGATAACTTTCAAACTGTTTTGTTTGGCATATTCAATTAAAGGTCTGTAATCTTTATAATTTCCCCAGGCTCTGCTTTCCTTAACAAAGTTCTTTTCTGAGATTAATCCTGCCAAGTATTCATCTACCTCAAGCTGTACATCGGTTTGGAACATCTCTAAGGATAACGCCACTTTCCGCGGATATTTTGAATCGAGTTTTTTGAAAAGTTCCGCTTCTAGGTGGTGTCCTACAGAATCATTATGGTCTTCGCCAAAAAATAAAACATCAGCATGTTCCATATCATCAATAATATCGTCTATTGAGATCGATTTTTGTTTTTTTACATGATAGATCTTGTAATGGCTGCTTATTTCCTGCGCATACAGGCCGGTAGAAATAGCAAAAACAAACACAAATAGTATAAATTTCATGCTTTCAAAATAACAAAATAATTTTCACCGACAAAATAAGGTCGCTTACCGCCGTTTGCCGGTTTCTTACATGTGGCTTATGTGGCGATCGGGACCTGATCAATACTTTTGGATTATTAAATACGAGCACAAATGGAAAATTTAAATCATAACAATCACCAGAATCACCAGCTTAACAACTCAGGACGGGTTTGGAGCGGTTTCATCATCATCATTATTGGGCTTGCATTTTTGTTAAACAATATAGGATTAGATATTCCGGGTTGGATATTCAGCTGGTCTAATTTTTTAATTTTATTGGGCGTATTTATCGGCGTTCGCCGTAACTTTAAGGGGATAGGATGGCTGGTCTTAATTTTAGTCGGTGCCTATAATACCTTAATTCGTATACCTGGCCTGGACATCGATTTGTCAAAATATGCGTTAGGCCTTGGTTTAGTGATTGTAGGTAGCTTTTTAATTATCAAACCAAAGCATTGCTCGTCTCTAAAGAAGAAAGATAAGAAAAAGGCTGATTTTGAATTCGAAAGTGTTGCAGACCAGGATAACATAAATAACAATGATGTGATTGATGTAATGGCTGTTTTTGGAGGTAGTCATCAAACGGTATATACTAAAAACTTCCAGGGTGGAAATGTTACAGCCGTTTTTGGAGGCGCAGATATTGTAATGACCCAGGCTGATTTTCCTGAAGCTGTATCGCTCGATGTAACGGCCGTTTTTGGCGGAATTAAATTGATTGTACCACAAAACTGGGCAATAAAATCAAATGTAACAGCATTATTTGGCAGTGTTGAAGATAAAAGATCGCATGTGATACCGGTTTCGGAGCTGAAAAAGACATTGATTTTAGATGGCACGGCTTTATTTGGTGGAATTGAAATTAAAAGTTTCTAAATATTCATGATAAATAACGCCTTATGAAATGGTTTGCAGTAAATTGTATCTATCAGGTAATTTGCGGTGAAGGCAAACATACGCCACAGTTTAACGAGCAGATACGTTTAATCCAGGCAGATGGTATCAGGCATGCCTTAAGCAAGGCTAATTTGAATGCCATGCATTTTAATTCTTCTATTAACAATTGCCAGGGAGATAAAATAGTATGGAAGTTTTTAGGTGTAGGTGGGATATCTGAAGTTGCAGCACTTAAAGATGGTGCAGAAGTAAGTTCCAGAATTGTTGAGCCTACTTCGGTTGCACGATATCTGGAAGAGCTGGCGTATCGCAATAATTCATTAACTAATCAAACTCATTTTGACAACTAGACCTTTATCCGTTCCGCAAATACAGAAAGTATCATTGGCCATAGCAGTCCTATGGACGATAATTTGTGCCGCTGGATTACATTATGTAGTTAATTTTTCCTGGTGGATAGCCATAACTGATAGCTTAACCAGTAATTTTTTGCTGGCATTGGCCTGTATAGGAGTAAGCAATATGCTGGGTTATTATCAGCCAAAAAATGAACGTATTCTCTATGTACTGATTATTACACTGGCGCTCACATTAGTGATTATCTATACTGCCAAATATGGCTTGCTTTATATCTTTACAGATTATAAAGAATATAAAGATTTTTATAATTTTTCTTTTGCCTTTAGGGGGCTGATTTCTTTTATGTGCTTAGGTTGGTGCGCATTAGCCAATATACTATGGTATAGGTTGGAAGAACAGTCAGAAACGCACGAGCGACTATCTGCAGCGAAAAGTTTGGCTAAAGAGGCTGAGTTAAATAAGCTCCGGCACCAGTTGCAACCGCATTTTCTTTTTAACAGTTTAAATTCGGTATTTGCACTCACCATGGTTAATCCAAAAGAAGCTGGCGTGATGATTACGAAATTAGCTTCTTTTCTGCGCGGCACTCTAAAACGCGACGATGAATTATGGGTTTCGGTAGAGGAAGAAATGGAATATATTCAATTATACCTTGATATAGAGAAAGTGAGGTTCAGCCATAGATTAAATGTAGAAGTAAATGTTGCTGAAGATACTTTAAAACTTTGTTTGCCAGGCACATTATTGCAACCTATTGTGGAAAATGCCATTAAATTTGGACTTTATAATACTTCAGCCGGCATCACGATCAAAATTGACGTTACTGTTGAATATAATATTTTACAATTGCGCGTTCAAAATCCTTTCGATCCGGAAATGAAAGCTGCAGGCGGGACAGGATTCGGTTTAAGTGCCATTAAACGCAGGTTATATCTGTTATTTGCAAATACCCATTTATTACAAACCGATATTGAGGCAAATAATTTATATATTACCACCCTAAAAATTCCACAAAAAAATGATCCGGACAATACTAATTGATGATGAGCCTTTAGCGAGAGATATTGTAAAATATTACCTTTCAGATCATGCAGAAATAGAAATTGTAGCCGAATGTGGCGACGGATTTGAAGGTTTGAAAGCCATTACCTTGCATAAGCCCGATTTAATTTTTCTAGACATACAAATGCCTAAAATTAGTGGCTTTGAAATGCTCGAACTGGTAGAAGATAAGCCTGCCGTAATTTTCACCACTGCTTTTGATGAGTATGCCATTAAAGCCTTTGAGGTTAATGCAGTAGATTATTTGCTTAAACCGATTGATAAATCGCGCTTCGATGCCGCCATCAAAAAAATAGCCGGCAAATTAAACCAGGCCGAAAATACAGAAGCTGTTCTGGATGCGGCAGCTTTAAGCCCGGCCCAAAACAATAGGGTAGTGGTTAAAAAAGATGGTGTAATTAAAATCATTCCGGTTGCCGATATTAACTACTTAGAGGCTGATGATGATTACGTGAAATTAAGTACTGTTGACGGTGCTTTCTATAAAAACAAAACCATGGCTTATTTTGAACAAACCCTTGATAGTAGCCAGTTTATCCGGATACACCGATCATACATCATTAACCTGGCACAGGTAACTAAAATAGAACTAAAAGAAAAAGATAGCTATGTGGTGTTGTTAAAGTCTGATATCTGGCTTCCGGTAAGCAACACAGGGTATGTGAAATTGAAGGTCGCGCTGGGGCTTTGAGCTGGTTATCTGGCAAGCATCAACAGCTAAATTTATGGTTAGTTTTGCGTTCCGTCTTGCAATGGCATAGCATCAGCCATTATCCCTCAGGCTCACAAAAAGTATTTTCTCAGCACTTGCTTTCAAAAGATTCTTTAGCTTTGCAATTAAATATAAAATAATAATTAGTCACGCTTGCATTTGTAGAGAAATCGCTTTATATTTGCACCTCTTAATTTTACAATAGATAATATACAGTCATGAAAAGAACATACCAACCTTCGCAAAGAAAGAGAAGAAATAAACACGGCTTCCGCGAAAGAATGGCAACAGCTAACGGCAGACGAGTATTAGCATCACGTCGTGCTAAAGGAAGAAAAAGATTAACAGTTTCTGACGAACGCAAGCATAAAGCATAATTTTTGATTGCTTTTCCGTTAATTCGGGATTGGCAGATCAAAATCTGCAGTTATCAATCAAAAATATATGTACACATTCAGGAAAGAAGAACGGTTATGCAGCAGGAAATATTTAGACCTGTTGTTTAAAAACGGTTCTTCTTTTTTATTATATCCTTTTCGGATTTCTTATCTTTTTGTTGACGTTGTTACCGATGTGCAAGCGCAGGTGGTAATCAATGTACCTAAAAGAAGATATAAGCGGGCCGTAGATCGTAACCTGCTCAAGCGTCGCATCCGTGAAGCTTATCGGCTAAATAAACAGAATCAGTTGTACATTTCTTTACCTGCAGACCGCGGATTGCTATTGTTTTCCATCCAGTTTGTGGGAAAGGATAAGTATGAATTTGCTTTTATCGAGAAGAAACTGATCGCTACCTTTAAGCGTTTCCAAAATTTAATCAAGCCCAATGAAATTCATCAATAAAATTTTTGGATGGTTATTTTTAGGTTTGATCAAAATTTATCAATACGGCATTTCGCCTATGTTGGGTGCAAATTGCCGTTTTACGCCAACCTGCTCTCAATATGGCATTGAAGCCATTAAAAAGCACGGTCCGTTTAAAGGTGGCTGGCTGGCATTAAAACGTATTGGCCGTTGTCATCCATGGGGTAAACACGGGCACGACCCGGTTCCATAGTAAGGTTCATTTGTTATAGGTTGATTAGTTATTTTCGGTTCCTGGCGCCAATCTTAATCGCGGTCGACCTTTCAGCTGAAGTGCAGTCCCGAACTTTCAGGAGAGAAATCTATTTGGCCAAGTTTCGATTTTATAAAGATCCTTTCATGGCGTTCAGGATGACGGCATAATGCTATCAATTTCGACTCCGCTCAGGAAGGTACGTTTCTAAGTAATAATTGACCCGTTACTCAAGACTGCGGACTATTCAGGACCCATTTTCCATAGTTCCTCTTACATCTTCCATTTTTATTTATCTTTGTTCCATGGCTAAAATACTTCAAATAGAAACCGCTACGGCAATATGCTCTGTGGCGTTATCTGTTAACGGTGAAACAATTTCATTTAAAGAGGAGCAAGGGCAGAACCTGCATGCAGCAAATTTGACGCTGTTTATTGATGAGGTAGTGAAAACAGCAGGCTTAAGCTATCCAGAATTAGATGCCATTGCGGTAAGTAAAGGCCCTGGATCTTACACAGGCCTGCGTATTGGTGTTTCAACCGCTAAAGGACTTTGTTATGCCCTGGATAAACCTTTGATCGCGATTGAAACATTGGAAATGATGGCCGCTGGTTTTTTGTCTCAAAATCCGGCTTATTCAGGATTAATCTGTCCTATGATTGATGCCAGAAGGATGGAAGTATATACAACAGTTTTTGATCCGTTGTTAAATGTATCCATACCCACTGAAGCTAAAATTATTGATGACACGAGTTTTAATAATTTTCTTTCCAATCACGTCATTACCTTCTTAGGCGATGGTGCAGCCAAATGCGCAGCCGTTTTAACACATCAAAATGCAAAATTTGATGCGGAAAATTTCAATTCTGCTACCTATATGTCGCGTTTGGCTAACGAGGCGTTTGATAACGGCAATTTTGAAGATGTAGCCTACTTTGAGCCTTTTTACCTTAAAGATTTTGTAATTACCCAATCTAAAAAGCAGCAGGCATAAATCTACTTTCTTCTAAAAATCGAAAAAAGGCTTTTGAAAAAACCGTCACCGTCACTTTTATCATTAATACCCGGTATTATGTCAGCAAACTGGGGATGATTCACCACATTTCCGAATTTGATACCTACGCCCATATAAAAAGAGGCTCCGTTAGGCCCCCTGCCTGTATAGGCATTTTTTTTAATTAGGCCATAAGTTTGGTAACCTGTAGAAACCAGATTATCCGTACCCATAAACAACTCAAAGTTAGGTGTCTGGTATTTTCCTTGCAGCCCGACCATAAAAACACCATTTAAATTGTATAAAGGTGTTACGCTTCCTGAAAAATCGTTAACGATAAAAGTATTTACGAATGCAACATCACCACCTTTATAAAACAGGTTTTTTGAAACGGCCAAAGCAGGTTTGTAAAAACCATAACTTTTAGACATAAAAAAATCAAATTTAGCATTTGTTGGAGCCAGGAATTTTTTGGGTTCCTCTGCCTGCAAGAAAATATCTTGTATTTTCTGATTGGTATTCGATTGGTTGTTTTCTATATTCTCAATGGTTTTTGATTGATCGATGGTAGTATGTTGGGTATTGCTGCGCCACCAGATAAATCCCAAGTCTTTGATATTGGCCATTAAAAATAAACCTTTTTTAGTGGTATAGTTGGTCCCAAAACCAAATGACAAGCCTGGGTTTTTAAAGTTTGGAAAGAAGGTTTTCTTATTTATTTCATTAAAATCGGAGAAGTTGGCCGAGTAGGTTCCGTTCAAGCCAATTAACAAGGCATCCGTCTCAGGATCGATGTATAATTTAGAATCATAAATATTTAACTTATTGTAAAGTATCCCACTTAATACACTGGCTTTTAAACCAAATGCAAGCCTTTTGTTCCAGTTTTCGCGGTAGGTAAAGCTAAGCTGATGGTAACTTTGCTGGTAACCTTTGGTGTCAAAAATTCCTGTATATAGCTTGTTGCTATCAAACCGTTCGAAGGAATCAAAAATGGCCAAAGTTTCGTTGGTATAATCAACATGGGCATCAGACCTGATCTGCCACGAAAAGCCCATTTCTTCCTGATACTTATAAGATTTGAAAAGCCTGAATGTTGCTAAATAGATATTACTGTTTTCAAAAAAATGATTAACCTCGCCGGTGCCAATGGGTAAACTTCTGGTATCAAAAACGCCTTCCTGAGCTAGTTTTCTAACGGCAAATTCAGAACTTCCCTTGTTAGCTGCATTCGTTCCGAAATAAGGTAAGAAGAAATTGGAAGAAAATTTTCTGGATGAATCCAGGGTGAAAGATTTCTGAGATGGGTTTTCGAATGCATCGAACATGGTTTTGGTGCCATAGAGTGCATATTGTTGTGCATTTGCAATCCCGAAGCTGGCTATTGCCAGTAACGCAAGTAAAAGTTTCTTCATGTAAAGGGTTTATTGGGATGGTTTCCTTATTAACGGTTACTTAATGAATCTGGTATTTTTGGTTGTATATATTTGTTTAGAAGCAAGTTAGTAATGAATTTGTTTTTATCTGCAGTCATCTGGTAACAAAACGTATCGAAACTTTTTAAACCACTGTCGGCCCGTAAGTGTCTGTAGAAACTCAGTTGAATATTATGCCTGAAAATATCTGCCGAATTTTGGGTATTGATGTAATAACTTACATTAGAAGTGGTAGAAATCTCGTTCGCCGCAGCTAAATATTGAGGTGTTTGTATTAAAAGCCTGTTCTTTTTGTAGTTATTTAAAAATGACTGTATGGTACTTGCATTATTGGCCACAACCAAATTATTATCGATAATAACATAATAAGGCCGCTCGAATTTTTTAAAGGGCTCACCAAAATAACTGTATAAAATATCGGCTGATTTAAAAAGTTTGATTTCTTCGTTATAATTTGTACTGACGTCAAACAATAACTGTTTTGTCTTTTCGCCATTCGATAATGAGACCGCGCCTAGTTTTTCGCCCGTACTTAGTTGAAAAAGAATAAACTGATTCTTGCTATACGTAGTAAATATGGAGTTTAAATCTGTTCTGTAATTATCCTTTACTGCTTTGATTACCGCATTTGTTTTTGAAAGTATTTTCGTCTGTTCCTGCCATGCATTTAATTTCCTGAACCATTTTTCATAATCATCATAAGCATATAATGCATAGTTTGCGGTATTATCGGGCAGGATATTTTGAATAGATGTATTTTGTGCAGCGGTATTTTCAAATAACTTAAGGTAATTGTGCTGATCTTTTATTTCAGTACTCCCGTTAAAAAGAATTTTTTCCTTACTAAAATTATAATTGAGTACAGCATAACTGTTCTGATGATTAAATAGGGCAATTTCTCCATTAATGTTACCCGCAATAATATTTTTTAGTAATAAGGGAGCCTGGTTAAAATTAATATAAATGTTAGCCAGTACGTTTTTAATCTCGCGGTTATTCTCTTTAATGTATTCTGTGAAAGGATTTTCAGTTAAACGGATATTGGCATCATTAATTAGTTTTAAAGAAGTTGAAACGGTTAATACCTGATTGTGTACGCCCAAATAAACCTGTAAGCTATCATTTATCTTAACGGTGTAAAGTTCCTTTGAATTTTCGGTAATTAACCGTTTTAATTTTAACTGTTCATGAAATTTTTTGATGTCTTTTTCTGGCTGAATCTGTAGGGTGATGAGGAAGTTAAGTGTTTTATTGGAGTCAGGTAGCAAGCTAATATAAACCTGCTGATCTTTCAGATACCTGTTAAGCAGATTATCATCAATCATGTTTGCTTTTAGCTGTTTCAAGAGGCTCATTTTATCTTTGCCTAAAACCTGCTGGATCAGTTGTTGTCCTTCCAGAATATCGTAGAAACCCTTGTCGTTTCGAAAAGAAAATACCAGTGCTGCATTATTGGTTGCTGACTGCAGCGCCAGGTCTTTTGCATCATTATCAATCCCTAATTTCGAAAAATAGAGGTATGCCATAAAGGCTACACCTAAAAATAATGCACTTGTTAGAATTACGATTTTTTTCATTTGCTAAGCAACAAATTTAATTTATTACATTGATTAGTGAGAAGTTCTTTGCCAATTTATTAATTTAGCGACTGCTACTTGCAAATAACTATGAATAAACGAATAATCCTTACTGCTTCTTTTTTTGGTGCTGTTGCCGTTTTGTTGGGGGCATTTGGTGCCCATGGACTAAAAGCTTTAATTGATGGACCGTCATTAGAAATCTGGCAAAAAGGTGTCGACTACCAGTTTTATCATACATTTGCTTTATTATACCTTTCTACTTTTGCCCGTTATCGGAACAAGCTTATTAATATTGCATATTTCTGCTTTACATTTGGGATTATTCTTTTTTCAGGATCTTTATATTTATTGGCTACGCGAAGCATCACGCATTTAGGATTTACCGAATTTATTGGTCCGGTAACGCCAATTGGTGGGCTTTTGTTTGTATTGGGATGGATAATGCTCTTTTTTGCAGCATTTAAAGATAAGTAATGAATACTTTCGAAAACGATATTTTTTCGGAAAGAGAAACACTTTTTGTGGAAGTTATTTTGCCTTTATCGTTGGCAAAAAACTATACATATCGGGTACCTTTCGATTTAAATGATCAGATTGCCATTGGAAAACGTGTAGTGGTACAATTTGGAAAGCATCGGATTTATACGGCTTTAATTAGTGCAATCAGCAAGGTGCCACCTACGGTTTATGAGGCTAAATACATTATTGACGTTGTAGATGCCGAGCCTGTAATTACACCCATGCAGCTTAAATTCTGGACATGGATGACCAATTATTATATGTGCAACGAAGGGGATGTCATGTCGGCTGCCCTGCCGGCCAGTTTAAAATTGGCCAGTGAAACCATCCTGGTTCTTCGCGATGATTATAATGAGGCGTCTGTGCTTACCGATAAAGAGGAAATCATTATCAATGCACTTAAACAGCAACAGAAACTTACTGTTAATGATGTTTCTAAACTGCTCGGACAGAAAACAGTATATCCAATCATCAATCAGCTATTGGATAAGGAATTGGTGCTGGTGGCAGAAGAGGTGGTACAGAAATATAAACCATTGCTCAAATCGTTTATTATTTTAAATGATTTTTATAATGACGAAGAAAATCTGAAGCAGCTTTTTAATGTTCTGGAAAAGGCACCTAAACAGTTAGACGCTTTATTGGCTTACCTGAAATTGCGAAAAACAAATTTGCCCATTGCTAAAGAGCAGCTTTTAGCAGAAAGCAGTTGTGGGCCGGCGGCATTAAAAGCTTTAACAGACAAAGATATTTTTGTGGTGATGAAAAGGCCGGTTAGCCGTTTGGCTTCCCATGATGAAGAGTTTAGCGTCAATTTTGAACTGAACGGAAGTCAGCAAAAAGCATTGGAGCAGATTAACCGGTATTTTGAGGAAAAAGAAGTTGTTTTGCTACATGGCGTAACCGCGTCAGGAAAAACGCAGGTTTATATCAAACTGATTGAAGAAATTATTCAAAATACAGATGGACAGGTACTGTTTCTGTTGCCCGAAATTGCCTTGACCACGCAGATTGTAGAACGTATTAAACGTTATTTTGGCAATGCTATCGGGGTTTACCATTCTAAGTTTAATAATAGCGAAAGGGTAGAAATATGGAACAAGGTAAGAACAGGTGCCTATAAAGTAATTCTTGGTGCGCGTTCGGCAGTTTTTCTTCCGTTTGAAGACTTGAAACTGATTGTGGTTGATGAAGAACACGAACCTTCTTACAAACAGTATGATCCGGCTCCCCGCTATCAGGCTCGTGATGCGGCCATATATCTCGGTTATCTGCATCATGCCAAGGTTATTTTAGGCTCAGCTACACCATCCCTGGAGAGCTATTATAATGCCCTGCACGGCAAATACGGCCTTGTAGAAATGAAAGAGCGCTTTGGCGGGGTTCAGCTTCCTAACCAACAGGTGGTGAGCATTGCAGAAGAAACGAAGAAAAAAACAATGAGCTCGTATTTTTCGAGCGTATTGATCAAAGATATTGATCTGGCTCTTTCAAAAAAAGAGCAGATTGTATTGTTTCAGAACAGGAGAGGCTACGCTACAATTTTAATCTGCGCTACCTGTGGTTATACTCCAAAATGCGTGAACTGCGATGTAAGTTTAACCTATCATAAAAGCAGCGGTAAACTGCATTGCCATTACTGTGGTTACCAGCAGAGCAGTATAAATATTTGTCCGGCCTGTGGATCGGTACACGTAGAGCAAAAAGGTTTTGGAACCGAGCGGATTGAAGAAGAACTCAGGTTACTTTATCCAGATGTTACTATTGCCCGGTTAGACATGGACAGTACGAGGACCAAAAATGGTTTACAGCAGATCTTAAACGATTTCCAGGAAAAGAAAACCGATATTTTAATCGGTACGCAGATGGTGGCCAAAGGCCTGGATTTCGACAACCTGAACCTGATTGGTGTAATTAATGCCGATACGCTTTTAGGTTATCCCGATTTTCGTGCCTACGAAAGGAGTTTCCAGCTGCTTGCACAGGTTGCGGGCAGGGCAGGCAGACGAGCCGATCAGGGCAATGTTTGTATCCAGACTTATGACGCTGAAAACCGGATTATCAAACAGGTAGTGAACAATGATTATGAGGGGATGTATAACGATGAGATTTTGGAGCGCGAGAAATTCCTTTATCCGCCGTTTTCACGGATGATTTTTTTATATATCAAACATAAAGATTCTCATGTTCTGGATCACGCCGCACTTACCCTGGCCAATATTTTAAAAGGAAAATTCGGTAAGCGTGTTTTAGGTCCGGAACAACCACTCGTAAGCCGTGTACGTAATCTCTACATCAAACAGATCATTATTAAGGCCGATAAGCACACCGCTATTCAAAAAGTTAAGGATGCGTTAAGGGAAACGCTTACACAGTTTAATGCCACTAAAGAATTTAAGGGGATTTTTACGCAAATAGATGTAGATCCGTACTAGAAATGATTGAATGATTAAGTTTTGAATAAGTGAATGGTTTTTCAGTCTCTCATTCTATAAATCTCTCATTCTACAATTCAATCATTCCGTAATTCTGTCATTCAATGATTCCCTCATTCTATCCTTCTCTCAATCTTTCCTTCAATCCTTTTTATGTGGATAATGTATCATTCTCAAACTCAGCCAATCCATTCACAAATTTAATCATTCTCTTATTTTAACCTTGAATCACCGTTAAAAAAAGCTAATTTTGAAGCTCATGGCATATAAATTTGTTGATAATTACCGAGAACGTGGAGCTAGAAAAAAACTGGTTGAGTTGTTAAGGTCCCGTGGAATTGAAGATGAAAATGTATTAGCGGCCATAGGTAAAGTTCCACGTCATTTCTTTTTTGACGAAACGTTTTGGAACCAGGCCTACAAAGATATTGCTTTCCCCATAGGCGATGGACAAACCATATCTCAGCCTTATACGGTTGCTTACCAAAGTGAATTGCTCCACATTAAAAAAGGAGATAAAGTACTCGAAATCGGAACAGGATCGGGCTATCAAACCTGCATTTTAATGGAGTTGGGCGCTACCGTTTTTACCATCGAAAGACAGGAGAATATTTACAACAGAACCATTCAGGTTTTACCTGGGATGGGGTATAGACCTACTTTTTATTGCGGTGATGGTTCCAAAGGGATTGCCGCCCATGCACCATATGATAAAATAATCGTGACCGCTGGTGCGCCAATGGTTCCGGAAATTTTATTAAAACAATTAAAAATTGGTGGCATTCTGGTGATCCCGGTCGGTGATGAGAAAACCCAGAAAATGGTTACGGTGATCCGTGTAAGCGAAACAGATTACGACAAAATTGTATTGGATACTTTTAGATTTGTACCATTGGTTGGAGACCAGGCATGGTGAGATCAGTTGGGAGTTTGGAGATAGGAGTTTGGAGTCAATTTAACTCCCAACTCCAAACTATCTTTTCATCGCTCTGTCTAACTCACGCTTGGTATCTCTATCTTTAATGCTATCGCGTTTGTCGAACTCTTTTTTACCCTGGGCCAGTGCAATTTCCATTTTGGCAAAACCCCTTTCATTGATAAAAATGCGTAAAGGAACAATGGTATAACCTTTTTCTTCGCCTTTCAGCTTTAGTTTTCTGATTTCTTTCTTTTGAAGGAGTAATGCCCGGTCACGTTTTATATCATGGTGGTAAAAAGAACTGTGGCTATATTCAGAAATATGGAGGTTGCGAACATAGAGATTCCCACCAATGAACATGCAAAATGCATCAGTCATATTGGCCTTACCTTGTCTGATTGCTTTTATTTCTGTTCCTAAAAGCGCAATCCCGGCTATGTATTTATCTAAAAGATTATAATCAAAATATGCTCTTTTATTCTTGATGTTGATATCGTTTTTCAAAATTTTAATAAGTATATTATTGTAGTATATACAACGGTATGTAAAACAAAATGTTTAAACTATAAATGCGCCTCACCATGCTCAATTTGTTTCAGTATCTTTTTATAAGCTCCTGAACTAAATCTGATCACGATCTGTCCAGGAATGAAGGCCGTTAATGTAATTCGCAGTTAACAGCTGCAAATATCTTAAAAATTGGTGTGATAATTTAGTTTTAATTTATTTCGGGCTTAATGCGATCGTTAGGCTGAATTTATTTTGTAAAAACCATGAAAAAACCGGCTTTCATTTTCTATTTACAGTGCTGGCATCAGAGAGAAGTCAGGTTTCATAGCGAATGTATATTAAAATCTGACTTCTCCTGGAAAAAATATTCATCTCTTTGTAAAAGCTAGGGCATATATTGTTATGTTCGTATTTATTGGTTTAAGTTTGAACTTAAAATATCTAAAATGAAATTCAGGAACTTACTTTTAATCTTATTGTTAGCCGTAACTTTTCAGGTAAATGCACAGCAGCCCACACTATTGCCGCAGTTTACCTTTTATAAACTGGATGGAAAACCTTTTTCAAACAGCGATATTAAACAAGGAAAAAAGAACCTATTTATATTGTTTGATTGTACCTGTGAGCACTGCCAGCGGGAAAGTAAAAACCTGAACGCGAATTATGCCAAGTTCAAGGATGTTAATATCTATATGATCACAATGGATGAAGCTTATATCATTCCACAGTTTTTTAATTCGTATGCCAAAGGCTTGAATACAAAACCAAATGTGTTGGTGTTGCAGGATAAAAAAAGGATATTTATTCCAACATTTTTACCTAAACAATATCCGGCAATGTATTTATACTCGCCTGCCGGCAAATTGCTAATGTACCAATCCGGCGATGGTGGTATCAAAAAAATGTTGACGGTAGTTGGTAAATAATCATTTCAATCACAGCTACACGCCAGTCATATCTGTGCTTTGATTATAATCCAACGCTCAACAATCTACCTGATAATCAACACCGGGATATTCACTTTGTGCCTCACCGAATCTACTGTAGTGCCAAAAACAAGGTCTTTTAAACCTTTATGTCCGTGTGCACCCATCACCAGGAGCTCCATTCCGTTTCGGTTACTGATATCGGCGATGGCTTTTCCTGTGTTTCCAAAGCCAATAAATGGTGTAGCATCATATCCAAGGTCTTCCAGGTTGGTTCGGTAACGCTCCAGGTTAACCGCATCGCTCTGCGTTTCATGGTCCATTACTTCCTTGCCCAGATAGCGTGCGGCAGCCGTTTCTACAATATGGATCAGGTAATAGTGCGCATCTTTGCCCCCCTGAATTAAAGCATGCCTGATGGTGTTCCGGTCATTTTTAGAGAAATCTACCGCAATTCCAATTTTTTTATAGATAATCTTATCAATTTTGCCAATGTCCAGCGCATCACCATGTGGCACAATTTGTCTGGATGCATTTTTTTGCTGTTCCAACAGGGGATGGAAGAACACATAGAGCAGGAGAAGCACAATAAGGATTAAAGCAGGAATTACAATGGCATAAATCCACCAGTTATTCGCTTCTTTTGCCCAACCGCTTATTTCTTCCATCACCAGTTTCACATTGAGTGCGATGATCACGACGGCACTTGTCCAGGCTAAAACCTTTACCCACGGTTTAATGGCGAAATCTTTCATCAGTTTTTTATCTGATGTAAAATGGATCAAAGGGATGATCGCAAAGCCCAGCTGCAAACTTAACACCACCTGGCTCAGCACCAACAAACCGCCAAGTGCATCGTCGCCATAGTGCAATATGGTGAAAAACGCAGGTATGATGGCCAGTAATCGGGTAATCAGCCTTCGTAACCAGGGTTGAATCCTTAAATTGATGTGCCCTTCCATAATAATCTGTCCGGCTAAAGTTCCGGTAACAGTAGAGCTTTGCCCGGCAGCAATCAGCGCGATGGCGAACAGGGTCGGCGCTACATTGCCAAAAATATTCGAAAGTAATTTATGCGCATCCTGAATTTCTGCCACTTCATGTAAACCATTTTTATAAAAAGCTGCGGCAGCAAGAATCAAAATGGCTGCGTTAACAAAAAACGCGAGATTTAATGCAACGGTGGTATCAATAAGATTAAATTTTAAGGCTTCTTTAATTCCTTGGTTGCTCCGTTCAATTTTCCTGGTTTGTACCAGAGAGGAGTGAAGGTAGAGGTTGTGTGGCATTACCGTTGCACCAATAATGCCAATGGCAATATAAAGCGCATCGCCGTTGAGTATAGAGGGCTCAAAACCCTTGGCTACTTCTTTAAGGGAGGGTTCTACAATAAACATCTCCACCAAAAAGGAAATACCCACGATAAAGACCATCGAAACGATAAAACCTTCCATGGCCCTCATGCCTTTATTGAGCAAAAACAGCAACAATATGGTGTCGAAAATAGTAATGGAAATGCCCCAGATTAGTGGCAAACCAAAAAGCAGCTGCAAACCAATGGCCATCCCGATAATTTCGGCAAGATCGCAGGCAATAATTGCGGTTTGTGCCAAAGCAAACAATGGAATATTGGCCCAACGCGGATAAGCTTGTTTAGAAGCCTGCGCCAAATCCAATCCCCTCACTATACCTAAACGGGCACTTAACGATTGTAAAAGTAGCGCAATGAGGTTTGACATCAGTAATACCCAGATTAACTGGTAACCGAATTTACTTCCACCTGCCAAATCTGTCGCCCAGTTCCCCGGATCCATGTAACCCACACTGATTAAATAAGCCGGACCAATAAAAGCCAGAATTCTACGCCAGCCTTTCCTTTTATCGGTATTTACGCTTTGATGTACTTCACTTAGCGATTCAGTTTTTGCCATTACTGCTGATTAAAATATGTTTTGCAACTTCTCTGCTGATATTAACTTGTTTATCGGATATCCGGATCTCAACCGAACCGTCGAAATCGGTAACATCGCTAACCTGGATTTGTTTGCCGAGGGTAAGCCCTAATTTTTCCAAATGTTTTAAAAAAGGAGAACTGTGCTGACTCACACCGGTAATGGTGCCAGAATCGCCTGTTTTTAATTCAATAAGTTTAATAAACTGGGTTTTGGCAAATCGTCTGTTTTTATCGGGAATCGGATCGCCATGAGGGTCTGCTCTGGGAAAACCTAAAAACTCATCTAGTCTTTCAATCAGTTCAACTGATTTGATATGTTCCAACTCTTCAGCCACATCATGCACCTCATCCCATTTAAAATTTAGTTTATCAACCAAAAAAACTTCCCATAATCTATGTTTACGTACAATATCTATCGCTGTGTTTTTTCCTGTTTCAGTTAAGGTAACGCCCTGGTATTTAACATAATCAATCAGGCCCTTCTCTGCCAGTTTTTTGATCATGTCTGTAACCGATGCAGGTTTGGTTTGCATTTGTTCTGCTATGGCATTGGTTTGAACATTTGTGGTTTTCTCTGCCAGGTGATAAATGATCTTTAAGTAGTTCTCTTCGGTATAGCTTTGCATTTATGTTTACCTAATTTTATTTTTAGGTAAATCTAAAAATTATTTCTTAAAATATATATGATAAATTATGTTAAAATTTAGAATTTAATTTGGTTATTTGTATTCGCAATACCTTTAACACCATATGGCATCTGAATTAGATAAAATTGATTTTAAAATTTTAAGAATACTTCAAGAGAACGGAAGAATTACCAATCTGCTTTTATCACAGGAAATTGGTCTATCACCCGCACCAACCTTAGAGCGTGTCCGCAAGCTCGAAATGGCAGGATATATTAAAAGTTACCATGCATTGGTAGATGAAGAAAAACTGGGTTTGGGCATTAAAACCTTTATTCAGATTCAACTCGATTTTCATAAAAACAATACCATCCAGATCTTTTTAGATGAAGTAAATCAAATCAAAGAGATCACAGAATGTCACCATGTTACCGGTCAGGCTGACTTTTTGTTAAAGGTTTATGTGAAAGACATTAAAGCTTACGAACGTTTAATTATGGATAAAATCAGTAAGATTTCTGTAGTGAAAACCTTCCAAACGATGATGATCATGTCTACCACGAAGAAAGAGCCTATTGTTCCATTGGAATATTAGACTTAAATACCTGCTATGGTTCTTCCTTTATCATTTAGAATTACTGTATCTGTCGGGCGCGTCGCCCTTGTTTCAGGGACTTAGATGTTAAACTTTTGCTATCTTTTTTACCATATAATAAACAGAAGGACATATCAGATATGGAACTTATATGTAACTATATTCCTTATATGCTTCAGGCTTGGGGGATCTAGTGATTCGTCACCTAGAACTTATTTCAGGGAATTGATTTAAAATTAAATTCCCCAGATTCGGATAAGAATTTTTTGTATTTTAGTATCATTAAAATCTCTTTATAAAATATTCCCCAAAACAGAACGCCGTTCTGAATTCCCCTTATCCAGCCGATAACAGGGACTAAACGTTATTTTCTAAAATTTATAAAGAGAACATCATGCAAAATTTAAAAATTGCTTTAATTGGTGCTACAGGTAAAGCTGGTACTTATATTTTAAAAGTACTATTGGCGCAGCAGTTCAGGGTAAAAGTGCTGGTCAGAAATCCGGAAAAACTTCAGGTCAATCATTCTTCGCTTGAAGTAATGGTCGGCGACGTCAGACATCAAGAAACTGTACAAAAACTTATACAAGGTTGCGATGCCGTTATCAGTGCGCTGGGGTTGGGGCAACCGGTAAGTGAAAAAACAATATTTACCCAATCAACAGGAAACGTCCTGACAGCTATGAAAGCCCTTAAACTTAATCGTTATTTAGTGCTTACCGGCATTAATGTAGATACACGTTTTGACGATAAAGACGAAAAGACCAAATTAGCTACCCGATGGATGTATGCTAATTATCCAATTTCAACGGCTGACAGGCAAAAAGAGTATGATTTACTGAAAGAAAGTAATCTGGATTGGACCTTAATTCGCTTGCCTCTGATTATTCAGACCGATGAAAAAACAGCGATAGGAACAAGCTTGGTGAATTGCGTTGGGGATCAGATTAATGCAGCTAATGTGGCGGGATTTATTATTGATCAGTTAGCAGAAGTAAAATTTATAAATCAGGCCCCTTTTATTTGGAATAGTTAGGTTTATAACTTTTATCGTCATTGCGAGGAGGCACGACGAAGCAAATCTTTCATGGTAGCGATCCTGCTGGAGAGATTGCTTCCCCGAAAATCGGGGCAGTCTGTCGGCTGAAAAAGACTTCTCGCAAAGACAATTACTCTTGCAGTCCGTCACCCTGAACTTGTTTCAGGGTCTTTTTATGTAATAGATCTCTCCATTTCGCTGCGCTTCAGTCGGGATGACGACATTTTATATTGAAATCTGTCAGATAGAATCCTTAATTTCTTGCGGGTCAATATTTAGGCAATGTTTTCCCCAATCCGCATCACTCATTTCAAATTTCACTTCCCCTTTATTTACCATCCCCACTTTTTTCCAGCCCTGCCTGGTGTAGAATTCTTCTGCACGGGTATTGGGCGCTGTACCTAGCCATACCAATTCTTGTGTTTGATTAAAATACCAATCCATCATCAAGCGGTGCAATCTTTTGCCAATTCCTCTGCCTTCGAACTCCGGATGCAGAAATAAGGCCCAGATATTATGTTCTTTTAAATCTATAATAGAGAAACCCACTACTTCTCCATCAACTTCGCAAACTCAACCTTTACCACGTTGCGTAATAAATTCTTCGCAATCTTTGTCAGTAACCAAAGCAGGATCAGACAAAATGTTCTCTTTTACGGTATGCCTGATAATTTGCATCGCTGCTATGTCAGTAGTTTTTGCCTCGCGAAAAATCATTATTGATAAGTTATTGAGAAAGTTAATTATTTGAAAAAGCCTTTTAAATGCGCTAAGCGTTGATTACTAATCGTAAAGCTAATTAATAAAATGTTTATGACAAATGAATGATTGTGAATTCTAGAATTGGTTCTACATTTGCTTAACGGTGTTAGATTATTTACACCTAATATTCCAGTCATGGGAAGTAAAGAAAGAATTCTACGTTTAAAAGATGAAACCAGAACAAAAATTCTGGATGCTGCCCTGAACATTGTTCAAACAGAGGGCTGGCAGGCATTGAGTATGCGTAAAATTGCCGACCAGATTGAATATACTGCACCCATCATTTACGAGTACTTTTCTAATAAAGATGGCATCTTACTGGAACTCACCAGAAGAGGGTATTTGATTTTGGCTAAGGATATCCGTGAAGCCAGGGATAAACACGAATCTCCCGAAGAAAAAATGGAAGCCATGTGGATTGCCTACTGGAACTTCGCCTTTGCCCATAAAGAATTTTACCAACTGATGTACGGAGTGGATATGGTTTGTTGTACCGTTAAAAATTCATTGCCCGAAGCTGAAAATGTAGGTGGTATGTTAGGTGAGGTAATTGAATCTTTATTCAAGAAGAAACCAGTTTCTGATGATGATATCTGCATGAAGTATTACACGTATTGGTCAATTATTCATGGTTTGATTTCCATTAACCTGGTGCGCCCGAACGGAAGAACAACAGATGAACTAAACCAGCAAATTTTAAAAGATGCCATTAAAGGCATCACCTTATCTATTAATAATTAGCATTTTTTTTAAACAGTGACTTAACACTGTTAAATTATTTATACACTATAATTCAATTTAATCAATATGAAATCTCTACATCGCGTGCGTCTTACACTTAACACTGTTAAACAGTTTACTAGTGTTAAGTCATTGTTAACAGTTTCGCTGCTCTCAATAATTTTATCCGGCTGTAAATCAGCTCCGGATCAGTCAGCAGCGGCACCACCTCCGCCAGCTTTGCCGGTAAGCGCCATTAATGCCAGCACGGAAACTACTTATATTGAATACCCGGCGTCTATCCAGGGTGCTGTTGATATTGATGTGCGGCCGCAGGTGAGCGGTTATTTACAAAGCGTTATGGTTAATGAGGGTGCTTATGTAACCGCGGGACAAACGCTATTCAAAATTAACGAAAACCCTTACCGCGAGGCACTAAACAACGCTAAAGCCAGCTTACATGCAGCGGAGGCAGCCATGTTAAATGCACAGTTGGAAGTGGATAAGCTAACTCCCTTAGTACAGAACAAGGTTGTGTCAGATATCCAGTTAAAAACGGCTAAAACAGCTTATAAAATTGCGCAGGCCAATGCCGAGCAGGCTAAAGCCAGTGTTGCAGCTGCAAAAATCAACTTAGGTTACACCAATGTTAAAGCTACGGTAAGCGGTTACATCGGCCGTATTCCGAAGAAACAGGGAAGTTTGGTTTCGCCAACCGATCAGGTTGCTTTAACACAATTATCTGATATCCACGAAGTACATGTTTACTTCTCACTGGGTGAAAACGACTTCAACAATTTCAACGCAAATTATCCTGGCAAAACCCCTGCCGACAGGATTAAACATTTACCTGCCGTAGAACTTTTATTGGCTGATAATTCCGCTTACCCGATTAAAGGTAAGATTGATATGATTGACGGACAGTTTGATAAAAACACGGGCGCCATTACCTTAAGGGCCAGTTTTCCGAATGCCAGCGGAACGCTTCGTTCGGGTAACACCGGCAAGATCCGTCTAGGTCTCCAGCATGATGATGCCATTTTAGTGCCGCAGGCATCGACGGTAGAAATGCAGGATAAAGTATTTGTATTTACCGTTGGCGATAGCAGCAAAGTGAAGAAACAGGCGATTACCATTGTGGGTAAAGCCGGTGAAAATTACCTGGTTAAAGAAGGCGTAAAAGTTGGCGACCAGATTGTGTTGAGCGGTGTTGATAAATTACAGGAAGGTATGGTAATCCAGCCTCAAAAAGCAGCCGATAAAGTAGCTGTGGCCAGAACAAAAAAATAATAAAATACTAAAGTTTAAGCAATCATGTTTCAAAAATTTATAGACAGGCCTGTACTGTCGACCGTCATTTCCATCTTATTGGTAATAGTGGGAATACTGGGTTTAACCAAGCTGCCCTTAGAGCGCTTTCCAAATATCGCACCTCCGTCGGTATTGGTAACTGCAGTTTACCCTGGGGCCAATGCCGAAACGATTTTACGTTCGGTAACCCCATCATTGGAGGAAGCCATTAACGGTGTGGAGAATATGACCTACATGACCTCCAGTGCCAGTAATGATGGTACTTTGGCCATTACCGTTTACTTCCAGCAGGGTACCAACCCGGATCAGGCAGCAGTTAACGTACAAAACCGGGTGTCTCAGGCTACCAGTCAGTTGCCTGCAGAGGTGGTGCAGTATGGTATCACCACGACTAAACAGCAAAACAGCTTTATCGGTGCCATCGGTGTGTATTCTGAAGATCCAAAAAAATACGATGCTGTTTTTGTCAACAACTATGCACAGATCAATATCATTCCCGAGCTTAAACGTATCTCTGGCGTAGGTTCTGCAAGTGTATTTGGGGGGATTAAAGACTATTCGATGCGGATCTGGTTAAACCCAAGTCAATTAGCTACCTACAAAATTACGCCTAATGAGGTGATTGCCGCCATTCAGGATAAAAACCTGGAAGCGGCCCCAGGTAGGTTTGGAGAAAGAAGCAGTGAGGCCTTTGAATATATTGTTAAATATAAAGGTAAGCTCACCAAACCGGAGGAATATCAGAATATAGCGATCCGTTCCAACTCGGATGGTTCCATATTACGTTTAAAAGATGTAGCGCGTGTAGAATTGGGTGCCTACAGTTATGGCAGTGTTAACCGTTTAAACGGACACGATGGAATTACCATTGGTGTAATTCAATTATCAGGCTCTAATGCCAACGAAATTCAGATTGCCATTGATAAACTACTGGCGAAACTATCCAAAGATTTTCCGGCAGGTATTAAATACAACCAGTTTTACCGTACCAAAACCGATCTTGATGAATCCATCAACCAGGTGGAGCACACGCTGATCGAAGCCTTTTTATTGGTATTCATCGTGGTATTTATCTTCCTTCAGGATTTCAGGTCTACCTTAATTCCGGCTATTGCTGTGCCAGTGGCTATTATCGGTACCTTCTTTTTTATGCAGCTGTTCGGTTTCTCCATTAACCTTTTAACGCTGTTTGCACTGGTGCTAGCCATTGGTATTGTGGTAGATGATGCGATTGTAGTGGTGGAGGCCGTGCATGCCAAAATGGAAGAAAACCCTTCGCTTAGCCCGAAGGCGGCAACCACGCAGGCGATGAACGAAATTACCGGGGCCATTATATCTATTACACTGGTGATGGCAGCCGTATTTTTACCGGTAGGTTTTATGACTGGCTCCACAGGTATATTCTACAAACAGTTCGCTTTAACCATGGCTATTGCCATTATCATATCGGCGGTTAATGCTTTAACATTAAGTCCGGCGCTGGCAGCTTTATTTTTAAAGAATAAACATGCCGAAGGTGGTCATGCTGTGCCTAAAAAAGGGTTTGTAGAAAAGTTTTACGCAGGCTTTAATGGCGGATTCAGCTATATGACCAACCGTTATGTCGGCGGCTTAAAAGTGTTGATCCGTAATAAGTGGATCAGCATGGCCGGGCTGGCCTTAATTGTCGCAGTTACCGTACTGTTGGTAAGCAGAACCAAAACCGGTTTTATTCCAACAGAAGATCAGGGTTTTGTGGCCATTGCCGTTTCGAGTCCCTCGGGAACCTCATTAGCCAATACAAATAAAATATTAAAGGAGGCTGAAGCGGAGTTGAGGGCAATGCCATCAGCAAGATTCGTGATGTCTCTGGCGGGTTACAATTTCTTAACTGCATCTAACAGCCCCTCAGCCGGACAGATTTTCTTATTGTTAAAACCAAATGAGGAAAGAGGGGCAGTAAAAAACATCGATGAGATACAAAACATTGTAAGGGCTAAAATGGCGGCCATATCTGCAGGAACCTTCTTTGTATTCAGTTTTCCAACGGTACCAGGCTTTAGCAATGTAGAGGCCATGAATGTAATGTTACAGGATAAAACCAATGGCAGGCTGGATAAATTTAGTGGTGTGGCAAATAACTTTATAGCGAAGTTAATGGCTAAACCGGCAATTGCTTATGCCTTTACTTCTTACAAGGCTGATTATCCGCAGTTGCAATTGGATGTTAATGATGAAAAGGCCGATCAGCTGGGTGTAAGCAAAAAGGATATCTTACAAACCATGCAAACTTATTTTGGTACTGCACAGGCTTCAGATTTTAACCGCTTTGGTAAATACTACCGGGTAGTGGTGCAGGCCGATGTGGCCGACCGGACCGATCCGGCAAGTATTGACCGTGTGTTTGTGAAAAATAAAAACGGAGAAAGTGTACCTATCAATACCCTGGTAAAGCTTACCCGTGTATATGGTTCGGAAACGGCTGCGCGTTATAACCTATTTAACTCAATTGAAGTAAATGCCATCCCTAAACCAGGTTTCAGTTCCGGTGATGCGATTAAAGCGATAGAAGAAACTGCCAGAGAACAATTGCCAACCGGTTATGCTTATGAATTCTCCGGGCAAACCCGTGAGGAGATTTCTTCAGGCGGACAATCGACTGTAATCTTCCTGCTTTGTTTAGTATTTGTGTACTTCTTGTTATCGGCACAGTACGAAAGTTATATTTTACCACTAGCCGTAATCCTTTCTATTCCTACAGGTGTATTTGGCGTGTTTGTGGTTTTGGGCTTAACCGGTATCGAAAACAACATTTATGTTCAGGTAGCACTGATTATGTTGATCGGTTTGCTGGCTAAAAATGCAATCCTGATTGTAGAATTTGCCGTTCAGCGGCGAAAGGCTGGGTTGAGTTTGGTTGATGCCGCTATTGAAGCAGCAAGATTAAGGATCAGGCCAATTATTATGACCTCACTTGCCTTTGTGTTCGGTTTATTTCCGATGAGTATTGCAACGGGGCCATCGGCGCAGGGTAATCATTCTATCAGTATCGGTGCAGCAGGAGGGATGGTATCGGGCGTAATTTTAGGTTTGTTTATCATTCCGGTACTTTTTGTCATCTTCCAGGCTTTACAGGAAAAATTATCAAAAAAATCTTCGAATGAGGTTGTTCGCCACCATGAAGGACCTATAAATCATACAGTTTATGAAACGGTTTAATATCATTACCATTTTGCTCCTGGCTTTAATCTGGAGTGGATGTTCAGTTTCTAAAAATACAGCGCTGCCCAATATTGCACCCGGATTTTTCAGAAATAATTCATCAACAGACTCTTCAAGCATTGGCACAATGCCACTGAAAAGTTTTATCAGCGACCTTACCGTTCAAAATTTAATTGATACGGCTTTGGTTAAAAATTATGATATGCAAATGGCATTGAAAAATATCGATGCTGCTGAAATATTGTTCAAACAATCGAAACTGGGTTATTTACCTGAACTGAAACTACAGGTATCGGCAAATTCGAGCCGCCCGAGCGATAACAGTTTAAACGGATTGAGCCTGAACCAGTTTACCGGTTCTACCCATATCGAAGATTATAATGCAAACCTCGGTGTGGTTTGGGAAGCCGATATCTGGGGAAAAATCCGCAATCAGAAAGCTGGCGCTTTAGCCAGTTTTTTGCAGACGGAAGAAGCACGTAAAGCGGTTCAAACCCGTTTGGTGGCCAATGTGGCGCAAGGTTATTATAATCTGTTGATGCTGGATGCCCAACTGGAAATTGCTAAAAAGAACCTGAAACTGAACGATAGCACGCTGAGGATTATCAATTTACAGTTTGATGCCGGTCAGGTTACTTCGCTGGCTATACAACAGGCCCAGGCACAACAATTGGTTGCCGCACAATTGATTCCCCGTTTGGAACAGAATGTAACCTTACAGGAGAATGCTTTAAGTGTACTCATCGGTACCTTGCCGAAAGCGATCAGCCGCCAAAGCCGTTTAGATCAGATGAATATCCCAAAAAATCTGAATGCTGGTTTTCCATCAGCTATGTTGAGCCGCCGGCCCGATATCAAAAGTGCAGAGCTGGCGTTGACCGTTGCCAATGCGAGGGTGGGTGTAGCCAAAGCAAGCTTGTATCCATCATTAGTAATTACCGCGAGCGGGGGTACTAACGCCTTTAAAGCAAGCAACTGGTTTAATGTACCGGCATCTTTATTCGGCCTTGTAGGGGCAGGCATTACCCAGCCCATTTTTCAACGCGGACAATTAAAAAGCAATTTGGAACTGGCTAAAATAGACCGGGAGAAAACAGTGATTCAGTTTCGCCAGTCGGTATTGAACGCTGTTGGCGAAGTATCTGATGAATTAACGAAAGTAGAGAAATTAAAAACACAATACAGCATTGCTGAAAAACGCACACAAACTTTGCAACAAGCGTCACGCAATGCAAATCTCTTGTTTAAAAGTGGTATGGCTAATTACCTGGAGGTCATTACCGCACAAGGCAATTTATTGCAGAGCGAACTGGAATTAACCACCATTAAAACAGAACAGCTTAATGCAGTGGTAGGCTTGTACCGCTCTTTAGGCGGCGGTTGGAATTAATTGAAATATCTAAACCTATAAGGTCTTGAAGACCTTATAGGTTTGTGTATAAATTTAAGCATTAGGAACGCGATGTTCTTGGTGCTTTTTTTCAATGCAGTCGTCGTAATACAAATTTCGTTTAGTATACCGCCAAAATTTTACAACAACGCCCTGTCTAGATGCACATAACCACCATCTACATGGATCAGTTGGCCTGTGGTATGGCTGGATTTATCTGATAATAAGAATATGGCAGTATTTGCAATTTCCTCCACAGTGGTCATCCGGTTTTCGAAGGGGATTTTATCGGTGATGTTTTTAAGTTTTGCATCTCGGTCTTCAAAAGAATTAATCCATTTTTCGTATAGTGGCGTCCAGGCTTCTGCAACAATAATGGCATTTACACGGATACTAAAGGGTAGTAATTCCACGGCCCATTCGCGTGTTAAAGCATTTCTGGCACCATTGGATGCTGCATAACCAGAAGTTCCACCTTGCCCCGTTTCTGCTGTTTTACTCCCGATATTTAAAATTGAACCTTTACTTTGCTTCAGTGCTGGCAGGGCATATTTGGCCAAAAGATAATAATGTACCACGTTTTTATGAAGCGATTCGATAAAGCCTTCGTATGTACCACTCTCCAGGCCTACACCATCATTCACACCTGCATTGTTTACTAAGCCATCAATTCTGCCATATCTGGTTAATATAGCGTCAATAATGTTTTTACAATGTTCTGGCAGTGTGAGTTCAGCCGTGTAATAATCAGCTTTCAAGCCTAGATCTGTGATTTCCTGAAGCAGTTTTACATTATCGCCTTCATTGCGGCCAATAATGATCGGCAAAGCATGTTCAATAGCCAGGGCTTTAACAATTGCGCCACCAATGCCTTTGGCCCCACCACTTACCAGAATTATTTTGTCGTTTAAATTTAAATTCATATTCGGTTATCTTTTTCTTTATTATTTAATCATTGAGCATAGCGTTTTTTGTAGAGGGGATAGTGGTGGACTTAGTTGTTTTAGATTTCCCCTTACGTTTTACTCTGTTGGATAGCTTAGGGAGTTAATGATGGTTTCTATTATTAAACCCTCCATCTCACATCTTCCATCTCTCATTATAAGCTAACTCCTCTTTTCCATGGAATAAAATCATCCTGGTTGAGCTGTACGGCTTTTGGTATTTCCTCTCCACTGGCAACTTTAATACAGTATTCCAATATATCTTCGCCCATTTCGTTAATGGTTTTTTCCCCGTTAATTACAGGTCCGGTATCGATATCAATAAGATCACTCATACGTTTGGCCAGAACGGAATTGGTAGCGACTTTAATGGTCGGGCAAACGGGGTTTCCTGTTGGGGTGCCTAAGCCTGTGGTAAATAAGATTAAGGTTGCGCCTGCAGCGGCTTTACCTGTAGTAGCTTCAACATCATTTCCCGGCGTACATACTAAACTTAAGCCGGGTTTAGTTGCGGGTTCGGTATAATCTAAAACATCTACAATCGGTGCGGAACCAGCTTTACGGGCAGCACCTGCTGATTTGATGGCATCGGTAATCAAGCCATCTTTAATATTGCCCGGAGAAGGATTCATGTAAAAACCAGATCCAACTTTATGCGCCAGATCGTCATACTCCGTCATCAAACGGATAAATTTTTCGGCAATTGACTGTTCAACACACCTATCGATCATTTCCTGTTCTACACCACAAAGTTCGGGGAACTCTGCCAATAAAACCCTGGCCCCCAATGCTACCAATAAATCGGCACAATAACCAACTGCCGGATTTGCAGAAATACCGCTAAACCCATCACTGCCACCACATTTCACTCCCACACACAGCTTGCTGAGTGGTGCTGCTTCGCGCCTTTGTCTATTGATCAACATTAAACCTTCAAACGTACTGCGAATGGCGTTTTGGATCAACTGTTCTTCGCTTTGTGCTTTTTGCTGCTCGAAAATTAAAAGCGGTTTATCGAAATCCGGGTCCAATGCAAAAAGATCGCGTTTAAAATCTGCTACCTGCAAATGCTGGCAACCTAAACTCAAAACGGTTATTCCGGCTACATTCGGGTGATGAGCGTAAGCGGCCAATAATTTGCTTAGCGTATCAGCATCCTGTCGTGTTCCGCCACAGCCACCATTATGCGTGAGGAATTTAATGCCATCCACATTTTTAAATGTCCGGTTGGTTTGATTTACCTTAGGCTCAAAACTAATGGTACTGATGTCTTCTCCCTTTTCAAAAGCCTGAACCAGTTTATGGGTATAAGATTTATATTTATCATCTACAGCATACCCCAATTCACTGTAAAGCGATTCCTTAATGATATCCAGGTTTCTGTTTTCACAAAAAACAGTGGGAATAAACAACCAATAGTTTGCAGTGCCCACTTCACCATTTTTACGGTGATAACCGTTAAAGCTGCGGTTGGCATATTTAAGCACATCAGGGGCTTCCCATTTGTAGTGAGTATGGCGATACGCAAATGGCTCTGCAGCGTGTTTGGTGTTATCAACATTCATCCGCATGCCCGCTTTTACATCAAACTGTACTTTTCCAACCAAAACGCCATACATCATTATTTCATTACCGGTTTTCATATCCTGCATAAAAAATTTATGTTTGGCCGGGATTTCATCAACAGTAACATAAGTATTTCCATCATGCAATATTGAAGTGCCTGCCGGCAAATCCTGTAACGCAACTAAAACGTTATCCGCATTGTTAATCTTGATGACTAATTTTTTCATTGTCAATTTATACTTCTAAACTTATTTCTTTTTCGATATGATCAGGTTTCCATCCTTTCCAGCCAAAGTAAAGGACCACAAGGAAGCATACAAAAGGTACCAGGTAGCCATATTGGATGTTGTGGGTAGCATCTGATATAAGGCCCAAAACCGGAGGTAGAAATGCACCGCCTACAATAGACATTACAATTAAAGAAGAACCCAGTTTGGTGTCTTTACCCAGCCCGGCTATGCCTAATGAGAATATGGTCGGGAACATAATCGACATAAAAAAGGCAACACCGATTAAGGCGTAAACGGTAATCATTCCGCTTCCCAGGATAGATACAAGGGTAAGTACTGCACTGATCAACGCATACAGCATCAATAATTTATTTGGGGCTACAAACTTCATAAAAATGGTACCTACAAATCTGCCAATCATAAAAGCCAAACCCGCTGCACCGGCGTACCATTTTGCTTCATCCTGACTTATACTTGCTGATGAGGTTACGAAGCTGATGAATAAACTTAATATGCAAACCTGGACGCCTACATAGAAAAACTGACCAATAATTGCCCATCGTAAATGGCTATGTCCTAATACATGGCGGAAAGTGCTTTTTTCCTCGATGTTTTCTTCTTCCTTGATATCGGGCAGTTTGGTAAAAATGAATAGGATTGCTACGACAATAATCAGGATGCCTAAAATTAAATACGGTGCTTTTACGGTCGATGCTTCTTCGAGCATATAAGCCTGTTTTTCCAAAGGAAGCATTTTTGCCAGCTGGGCATCTGTATATTTTACTTCCGTGAAAATAAATTTACCTCCAAGTACCGGGGCTAAAAAGGCAGCAAACCCGTTAAAGGATTGAGAGAAATTTAAGCGTTGTGTAGCAGTTTCAGGCGGTCCGAGCACAGTAACATAAGGATTTGCCGCCGTTTCCAGAAATGTTAAGCCGCAGGCGATAATAAAAAGTGCGCCTAAGAAAAAGATATATTGTGCGGTATTGGCGGCAGGTATAAAGAGCAGACAGCCAATGGCAAATAAAACGAGTCCCAAAATAATACCGCTTTTATAGCCGTATTTGCGCATAACATAGCCTGCTGGCAGTGCCAGTAAAAAGTAAGCAATAAAAACAGATGAATCGACCAGGGTGGATTCGAAAACATTCAGATGAAACGCTTTGCGTAGATGTGGAATTAATATCGGATCGAGATTGTGGACAAAGCCCCAGAAGAAAAACAAGCTGGTAACTAAAATTAACGGGAATAGGTATCCCTTTCCGTTTTTCGGTTGGTTGGATACTTTAAAGTTTGTGGATGGATTTTGGCTCATGTTTATTTGGTTATAAAGGATTTAAACAGGTTGGCACTAAAATTAAAATAATAATAGTTTAAACCGCTGAAAATTTTGATTATCAAGTCCCAATCTTAGGCAGATACGGTGAAACCAAGTCCTGCCTTTCCACCCACTTTGATGTGGTAACGGCAACTTTGGGAAGCACCTGGTCTCTATCACAGGAAATAAATAATCCAATTTTCATAAGATGTTTCGGGTGAGTTGCAGTTATACAAATTAAGCCCTTCAGCGTTAATAAAAATTTAACTTTATCATCTAATTATTAAATGATATTAGCTTGATTTTTTACATTGCGAATTTATTTTGCATATTAGATTGATTTTTTAAGATTTTATGAAACCGCATTTACTTAATGTATCTACCAATTCTGTGGATTCTTTTAGCGCCCGAAGAGATGTTATGCCTGATGTAAACAACCGTTGGCATTACCATTCAGCGCTGGAATTGATTTACATTAAAAAAGGAAGAGGTACGCAGTTTATTGGCGATAGCATCAAAAATTTTAAGGAGGGGGATGTGGTTTTACTCGGGAGCAACCTGCCGCATTACTGGCGTTTTGATCCGGAGTTCTTTGATGAAAATGTTTGTGAACCGGTTGACGTTTATGTAATCCATTTTAAAGAAGATTTTTTAGGAAGAGATTTTTTAGATCTTCCCGAAAACCAGGAAATTAAAAAGATTTTGATGCAATCAACGCAGGGCATTCAGCTGGAAGGAGTTTCGAAAGAAAAAATCGCTCATTTAATGCCACAGATTATCGAAGCAAAAGGCGCAACGCGGATTATCAGAATACTCGAAGTATTAACAGAAATTGCCCATTGCGGAGAAAGAAACACCTTGGTCTCGCTGGGCTTTAAGCCCAACTTTTTGGAGAACGAAAAAGACCGGATCCAATCTATTTACAATTATACCATCAGCAATTACAAGAATAAGATCGAACTAAAGGAAATTGCTGCAGTAGCTAAAATTAGCCCCAATTCGTTCTGTAAATTCTTTAAAACTAAAAGCAGAAAAACCTACACGCAGTTTCTGAATGAAATCAGGGTGGGGCAGGCCTGTAAATTATTGATTGAAAACAATTTAACTGTGAAAGAGATCTGTTACGATTGCGGGTTTTACAATTTTACCAGTTTTCACAAATATTTCAGGGAAATAACGGGTAAAACCCCATTAAAGTACCAGCAGGCTTTCTCTAAGCAATAACACCTGTTCATAAAGTTCTGTTTTCAATTTTAAATCCTATTCGGAACTATTAAAACATGAACAATATTCAGGAAATCACATCACTCAATACTGAAATAAAAATTTTGCCTTTGATTGACATCCAAGCAATTGCGGATTACCGTTTATTGCTTAAACGGAGTGGTATTTTATAGCTTAAAATATAGAGACGTTAATTTTGATGACGGGAAAAGGCTGGTTAAAATTTTTCATCATCGCTGGGGATCTGCTCAGCGGAGAAATAGCAGTACAACATCAATCCAAAAGAAAGAATATAAAATGCTGCCGTAATAAAAAGGAATGTGGTCATAACATGTATTATTTGGTTAGTGTAATTATAACGTTAAGTTATCCTTAATATGGTAGGATGATGCATTTATTTTGTGTTAATTTTCAACATAATTGATTTTTTATGTTGAAAACTATTTTATTAGTTTATTTATGTTTTGATTATTGTCATTTATCGCGCTTATTTAGGTTGGAATTTATCGCGATATTGTGTTGGTGTCATTCCTACCGATTTTCTGAATACTTTTCTGAATGCTTTAGGATCATTGTATCCTGAGTTGTAAATAACTTCTGTCATTTGCTGTGCAGTTTGCTCCAATAATTTTTTTGCGGCTTCGATCCGCGTTTGCTGAAGATACTCAATAGGGGTCATCCCGGTTACCTGCTTAAAGCGGCGTACAATATTTCTTCTGCTCGAAGGAATATCTTTAATCATCTCTTCAATCGTAGCTAAATCCTGATAATTATTTTCGATTTTCTCCTGAGCAGAAGCAACTATATCATCATTATGGTGGCGGATAGGCTGAAAGGTACTAAAATAAGACTGGGTTACTCGATCCATGTCAATGGCGAAAATTTTAGCCACCTTAATAGCCATATCTTTTCCGCAATGGAGCTGTAAAAGATGTAACAACAAATGAAAGGTTGAGGTAGCGCCGCCGCTTGTAAATAACCTGCCATCTTGTGTTACCGTTTTATCAGCTTTCAGGTGCACCAGCGGGAATGCCGTAGAAAAAGCAGAACATGCATCAACATGTGTGGTTGCGGCTCTACCATCCAACAGTCCTGATGCAGCGACTAAAAATGCACCAGTACAAAAGGTAGCAATTTCGGCTCCTGCCGCATGCTGTTTATTCAGCCATGGGATATAGCCGCTATTCGCGCCGATGCAGTTTTTTATATCAAGGCTTGCAAATGACGGAACCAAAATCAGTTCAAATTGCCCGGCATTTTGTAAGGATATGCAGGGATGTGCGCTAAAATTATAATTTTTATCATCAATGGTAATTAAACTCATGCTAAATGGAACTTCAAGTCCATCTTTTGCGTAAAAACCATTTACCGTATCAAATACATCCAGAATTGCCGCGAGGCTTAATAATCTGAAATTTTGCGGCATTAAAACACCTACATTTATCATTTGGTTAAAAATTTTAGGTATCGTAAATATATGAAAATTGTCTGAAATGCCCCTCAAGATTGACTTTTACGGCAAGGGTAGGCATCAATATTAAGCCATAACTTTATTCTTATACGAACCACCTGATAAAATGATATGAAACTTAAACCAACCAGTGGCAGGATGTACGGCCTAGTTGTACTGTACGAAATGCAGACAGATTTTTTATCGAAGGCTTTAGATGGGATAGACCAAAAAGATGCGCAAAAAAGATTGGATACCAAAGCCAACCACATTGCCTGGATTACCGGTAGTATGGTGCAGGGAAGGTATTTCCTGGCTAAGTTGTTTGGTATTGATCTGCCATCTGTCACAGATGAACTTTTCGCTCATAATAAGGGGATTATTGATGATGCGGTTTATCCGCCGCTTGCTGCTTTTATAAAAGACTGGGAAGAAATTTCTCCAAAGTTGCAGGAAGCCTTAATCGGGGCTACCGACGAAAAGCTTGAAGAGAAACTCAGCATGCCAGGGATGGAAATTACCCTTTTCGAAATGATCAGTTTCAACACCTATCGGGATGCAAACTGTATCGGTCAAATTGCCCTGTGGCGTAGATTATTGGGCTATCCGGGAATCAATTATATATAAATTATGGAAAAAGTAATTAACGAAGCCAATGAAACCTTATTGGCGTTGGAAAATGAGCGCTCAAAATTTGATGCCACGTTATTAAATAAAGTGCCTTTTAACGGCAGCTGGACAGCAGGGCAAGTTGCCGAGCATGTAGTGTTGTCGAATGCGGGCTTTCTAAAGGTTATTAATGGTCCTTTTATGGAGACAGATAAGCCAGCTGATTTATTGGTAGAAACCATTAAAAAAGATTTTTTGAATTTTAACGTAAAATACAATTCACCTGAAGAAATTTACCCTGAACACAAAGCCTACAATCCACCTGAATTATCGGGGAATTTAAAGCTGATCAGGGTGGGGATCTCAGAGGCGGCAGGCAACCTGGATTTAACTAAAACCTGTAGCGCTTATAAACTGCCTGGTTATGGTTTTCTTACCTGTTTGGAGGCTGTATATTTTGTTATTTATCATACGCAGCGGCATATTTACCAATTAAAGAATATTTACAACAGCTTAGACAGCAATTGATTTTAACTAAATTTATGAGGAACAAGAGGCTTGATTTACTCAATCCATACATCGGTAAATGGAAAACAGAAGCTTTAACGATGTTGGGTGATATAATTACCGGAACAGATACTTACGAGTGGGTTGATGGTGGGTTTTTCTTAAAACATCAGGTTGATCTTATGCGCGGTGATAAAGCGATCCGATCGCTTGAAATTACATATTACGATGATATGGAAGAGGTGTTCCGCTCACAATCTTTCGATAATGAGGGATGTATTTCAATATCTACTCTTAAAATTTACGATGATATCATTTTGATATTTGCTGATAGCGAAAGATTTAAAGGAAATTTTCAAACCAACACCATCGAAGGCACGTGGGAGCAATTTGATGGTAAAAACTGGGTACAGTGGATGGATATAAAATTAACGAGGATTTACTTGTAACGTCTTGCTGAACTTATTTCAGTATATTGACTAAATAGATTCTGAAACAAGTTCAGGATAACAACCGTTCGTCACAATAACATAATAGCAAACAAATTATAACAAACCCTAAAGGATTAAAACAACAAAAAAATGGCAACACTCAACATGTACTTAAATTTTAACGGTAACACCGAAGAAGCATTCAATTTTTACAAATCAGTATTTGGCGGAGAATTTTTGGCAGTACAACGTTATAAAGATTCGCCAGGCTGCGAAGGCATGTCTGTGAGCGATCAGGAAAAATTGATGCACATTGCTTTGCCCGTTGGTGGCAACATTTTAATGGGTACTGATATAACCAGTCCGATGCCGCCTGCAACGTTTGGCACGGGTATCTCACTTTCAGTTGACACCAGCAGCGAAGACGAAGCCAAACGCTTATTTGACAGCCTCTCAGCAGGGGGGGCAGTAACCATGGCATTAGAAAAAACTTTTTGGAATGCACTTTTCGGTATGACTACGGATAAATTCGGCATTCAATGGATGGTGAACTATGATTATAAGTAGGGTTTTCGGGTTTCGAGTCCCAAGTCTGAAGTTTTGATTCTAACTATTGACCAATGAACTAATGAACCAATAAACCAAATATAAATCAAAACCAATTGAATATGAAAATTGCAGTAATTGTTGTGCGCGTGCTTTTGGCCGCGATGTATATTTACGCTTCAGTGATATTTTTCTTTAATTTAATGCCTAAAGAGATGCCGGCAATGTCGGCGGCTCAAACCACGTTTATGTCAGGAGTAATGGCATCTGTTTATTTAATGCCCTTAATTAAAGCTACAGAGTTAATAAGTGGAATATTATTGCTGATTAACCGCACGGCGCCATTGGCAGCAGCGATCATTTTTCCGGTTACACTGAACATTTTCCTGTATCATGCTTTTTTAGGTCCGAAAGATTTACCTATGGTTAGCGCAATGCTTTTATTAAATTTATTCCTCTTTTATGCTTATCGCTCCAGGTATCTGCCCATCGTTTCAAAGTAATTTTTAAGATTTTTGGAAATTCTTATACTTTTTCTCTTTATTTAGTGTTTCGATATAAGGTGTAATGATTATATTTAAAAACTAACTAGAAATAAAAAATATGAGAAAGTTCCCATTTTTGATGCTACTCTTTGTAGCCATATCATTTTCTGCTATTGCGCAGAACAAAGATGCAATTGTTGGCAAGTGGCTTAATCCATCAGGCGAAGGACAAATAGAAATCTATAAAAAAGGCGATAAATACTATGGGAAACTGGCCTGGATGAAAGAGCCAAACCTAAATGGTAAGCCTAAACTGGATGCCAAAAACCCTAGTGAGAACCTGCAGAAACGCGCTTTGCTCAACCTGGAAATATTAAAGGATTTTGTGTATGATGATGGCAAGTGGACTGGTGGAACCATTTATGATCCCAAGAGCGGTAAAACCTATAGCTGTAATATGAGTCTGAAAAGTGCTGATGTGCTAAACATCCGCGGATATGTCGGTATTTCACTTTTAGGACGATCGGAAACTTTTAGACGGGTAAAATAAGTTATCAATGAAGAAGATTTTATGGTGCCTTTTATTGGCACCTTTTTTTTGCGCTGCGCAATCGTATTCTTTAAAGCCTTTAAATGAACATGCTAAAACCAGTTTACGCGGACTAAGTGTCGTATCAGACCGGGTTGCATGGGTAAGCGGAAGTAACGGCGCAGTTGGCAAAACTACTGATGGCGGGATCACCTGGAAATGGGTAAAACCGAAAGGTTACGAGAAAATCGATTTCAGGGATATTGAAGCTTTCGATGATCAACAGGCTGTTATTGTGGGTATTGCCTCTCCTGCTTATATCCTGAAAACTGTTGATGGAGGCGAAACCTGGACGGAAAACTATAAAAATGTAGATTCTGCTATATTTCTGGATGGCTTAAGTTTTTGGGATAAAAGTAAAGGAATCATTTTCGGCGACCCTATAAATGATAAACTTCAATTGCTTAGAACCGTTGATGCTGGTAAAAGCTGGCAGAACATTTCAACAAACGTACAAGCTAGCCTGGCCAAAGGAGAAGCTAGTTTCGCTGCCAGTGGTACCACTATTAAAACGTTGCCCGGTGGTAAAACATGGATTGCAACAGGTGGCAAAGTGTCTAACATTTACTTTTCTGCTGATTATGGAAAAAGCTGGCAAGTATTTAAATGTCCGATTTTACAGGGAGCGGAAAGTACAGGCCCTTTTTCAATTGATTTTTTTAACACTAAAACAGGTATAGCCGTTGGCGGTGACTATTTAAAGGACAAAGAAAATTCGAATAATGTGCTTTTAACCAAAGATGGAGGCAAAACCTGGCAAAAGCCAGCCGCACCGGTTTTAGGTTTCCGATCAGGCGTAACCTATATCAACGCGAAGATTTTAATTGCCACAGGTACTTCGGGAACCGATATTTCTACCGATGGTGGTCAGCACTGGGAACACATCTCTGATAAAAGTTTTAACGCTGTTCAAAAGGCAAAAAGAGGTAAAGCAGTTTTGTTAGCTGGTAATAATGGCGTTATCTATCGATTAGATACTGTCAATTGATATTTGGCTTCCAGATATGTAACAATTCTAATAACTGTCATTCTAACAATAAAAACAATGAGGTACGTAGCGGAAATGATAAAATTTTGTTTCTTTGCTGTTAACTAAAACTTTAATTTAAAACATACACACAATCGCTCAATGGATTTTCTGCACACAATTTTAGGTGATGACATTCAAGCTGGATTATTAATTATTTTGAATTTAATTGTAATCGAAAGTTTATTATCAGTTGATAATGCCGCTGTTTTGGCAACAATGGTAATGGATCTGCCTAAATCGCAAAGAGAAAAAGCACTCAAATATGGCATTATCGGTGCTTATGTTTTCAGGGGTATCTGTTTATTCCTGGCAGCGTGGTTAGTTAAAATCTGGTGGTTAAAACCACTTGGCGGTTTATACCTCTTATATCTGGCTTTCGATTATTTTAGAAAAAAGAACAGTAAAAAGAATGAGGAAGAAGAGGAAGTAGATAAAAGCAAAAGCTGGATTTATAAATCTACAGTTGGGTTGGTGGGTACTTTTTGGGCCACCGTTGCTTTGGTAGAGGTAATGGATTTGGCTTTCTCCATCGATAATGTTTTTGCCGCAGTGGCTTTTACTGATCATATCTGGTTAATTTATATAGGCGTTTTCATCGGTATTTTGGCCATGCGTTTTGTGGCACAGGCTTTTGTGAAACTGATGGAGAAATTTACCTTTTTAGAAACGGTCGCCTTTATTGTAATTGGTGTTTTGGGCGTTAAGCTTACCTCATCATTATTTACCCATTTTTATCCTCAATCCCCTATTTCTCATGCCATTGAAGGAGAAAAAACTGATCTCTTTGTGTCTGTTTTCACTGTTGCCATTTTCATCATACCGGTATTAACTTCTCTTTTGTTCAATTATCCCAAGAAACATAAAAGCGATATCGTTATTTCGGAAGAAGCTGAAGAAGTATTGGATAAGTCGTAATTTATATGGCTTATCTGTCATAAATCTTACAATCAGCCGCTTCTGATTATACAATCAAATTTGTAATATTAGAATTTATTAAACAGATTAGGAAATAGGGTGCAATGGCTTTTTACAAACACTACTCATTCGATCTTTGGTTAACGTTGATTAAGTCTAATCCAACTTATAAACAGGAACGGGTACAGTATTTTTTCAGGAATTTTAACAGCAAGCATAAAAGCATTGATGAAATTGCCATCACTTTCCGTCAGGTAGATTTGATGGTAAATGCCATTAATGAGAAAGCCGGTAAAAATGTGGATGCTGATGAAATGTATTTAATGATCATCAGTATGATTAATGATTACGATTTCAACTTTAACGATGTAGACCTTAAGGTGCTTGATAAAGATATGGAGCAGATCGTATTTAACCACATGCCTCAACTTTACTGTGATGACTGTTTGAGGGTATTGGCAAAAATTAAAGATTCAGGAAACAGCTCCACCAATATATTAAGTAATACCGGTTTTATTAAAGGTAAAACATTAAAAAAAGTCATTAATCATCTGGGCATCGGTCAGTATATCGATTTTCAGCTTTATTCTGATGAAGTGCGCATGTCTAAACCCAATGCAGGCTTTTTTCAGCTGATGTTAGATCGTATCGACAGAACAAAACACCCTCAATTACTGTTAACAGACGTTATCCACGTGGGGGATAACCCCCATGCCGATATCCTTGGTGCAGAAGCCATAGGGATTAACAGTATGCTCATCAATTCTAACAAATTATCTATCTTAAACCTACTCTATGATACCATATAATTTCTCTCTTCATAAAATAGACAATACAGTCGATTTCGGTTTTAGTGCCGATGATTACAGCCGCTTTAAATTTGGCGATGATCTGGTAGCCAGATCTTTTGGAAAAGACCTGGCCGATGGTTTTATCAGGTATTACCTGGCTGATAATTTGATTACCGGCCAAATTGTGGTTATTTCCAGTCCTTACAGCTTTATCCCAACGGCAACTTTTGCCATGAAAAACCATTTCGTTTGTCAGCTTAACCGTTGGCTGGTCGAAAATGGCGGTTTAGCGGTACAGGAAACTAAGGTGCATAGAACCATTACCTATAAAGAAGATTACGGCGAATTAAGTGCTGAAGAAAGGCTGTCGCTAATCGGTAACGATTCATTTCATATTGATAAAGATTTTCTTGCCGGTAAAACACTTTTATTTCTGGATGATATCAGGATTACCGGGAGCCATGAACGGATGATTTTAAAAATGGCAAAAGAATACGGCTTAAAAAATGAAATGCACATGCTTTATTTTGCCGAACTGGTGAATAAAAACATCCATCCCAATGTAGAAAACTTCCTCAATTACCATCAGGTCAAATCTATTTTCGATCTGGAAGATATTATTGATGGTGGCAATTTCAGGTTCAATACCCGCATTGTAAAATATATTTTAAACACGACTTCAAGTAGCTTTACCATCTTTTTAGAACGCAGGAGTATTGATTTTATCAACCAGCTTTACGATCTCTCGTTGGGAAATAACTACCATACAATAGAAGCTTATTCAAAGAATTTACATCTTATAAAAGACTATATCAAAAACAACAACTATAAATTAATTTAAAATATGGCTATTAATTTGCAAAAGGGGCAGCGTGAAAATATCGATGCACCTAAATTTACAATAGGTTTAGGTTGGGATACCAACAGTTCTTCAACAGGTTCTGCATTCGATTTGGATGCTTCAATTTTTATATTAAACGATCAGAAAAAATTAATTTCTGATGAAAATTTTGTGTTTTACAACAATTTGGTTTCACCAGACGGAGCAGTAGAACATACCGGTGATAATTTAACCGGTGATGGTGATGGTGATGATGAGCAAATCAAAATTGACCTTACCAAAATTGATTCAAAAGTAAATGAAATCTGCATTGTGGTAACCATTCATGAGGCAGATAGCAGAAGACAGAATTTTGGTCAGGTTAGAAATTCTTTCATCCGCATTTTTGACGCCGTAACCAATGAAGTGATTTTGAAATATGAATTGGAGGAAGATTTCTCTATTGAAACTGCAGTAGAATTCGGAAGGATTTACAAACGTGAGGGCAAATGGAAGTTCGAGGCTGTTGGCGTAGGCATGAAAGGTGGTTTACAGGATTATCTAAACAAATATCAATAATATTATGGCAATCAATCTTCAAAAAGGACAACGCATCAGTCTGGAAAAAAGCAATGGAAGCACACTTCAACAAGCTTGTGTTGGAATAAACTGGGGTGCAATTGAAAAGAAAGGCTTATTTGGCTTTGGATCTTCAAAAGAGGCGGTAGACTTAGACGCAAGCTGTGCCTTGTATAACGAAAATAAACAGCTTTTAGAGGTGGTTTACTTTGGCAACCTCAAATCTAAAAACGGTTCGGTAAAACATAGCGGCGATGATTTAACTGGCGATATGGGTGGCGATGACGGTTTGGATAACGAAATTATCACCATTGATTTTTCACAATTGGATGCCAATGTAAATTATGTTGCCTTTGTATTGAACAGCTTTAGAGGTCATGATTTTGGCACGATCCCTTTTGCTTCCATCCGCATTTATGAAGGTACTACCAAACGTGTTAACGAGGTTTTTGCCAAGTTCGACATTGCTAACGGCGCCAATTTTGCAGGTCACGTATCAATGGTAATGGGTGTTTTTTACAAGAAGAACGGCGAGTGGAAATTTAATGCCATTGGCGAACCAACTAAAGATAGAAAACTGGAAGATACCGTTAGAACCGTAACTCAAAACTATTTATAAGCTGTAAAGCTGGTTATAAATCAAACTATGGAAACCAACCCAAACGTTACTCAAGACCTTACGCCGGTTAAACTGGATAAGGACGGAAATGTTAACCTCGAAAAAATAACAGCTGAAGAAACAGCTAAATATAAGGAGATTGGCAAATCGTTAGAACCATCGGATGTCAATTCGATCCTGAATTATGGAAGCGATGCCCAAAACTCCATGGAAAAATACAGTAACGATTTTTTATCGTCTGTACGCACCTACAACAGTGGTGAAGTTGGCGGTTTAATTAACGAGCTGCTAACCGAACTGAATTACATCGATGTATCTGAACTGGAACAGAGCGGCTTTAAGAGTTTTATCTCTAAAATTCCATTCCTGAAAAATTTGGTGGTTGATGTGAAAAAGCTTTTCCAGAAATATGATGTGGTGGTCAATAATATCGATAAAATTACCAACAAAATCAAGGCTGGAAGGTTAAATTCAATTAAAGATAACAGTTCGCTGCAAACCATGTTTGATAGCAATGTGGGTTACATCCACCAAATGGAGGAACTCATTATTGCCGGACAGTTAAAATACAACGAACTAAGTATTAAACTGGCCGAAATGGAAGGTCGCCCGGCTGATTACCAGGATTATGAAATTGCCGATTTAAGGGATTTCATCAGTCGTTTGGATAAAAGGCTGGCGGATATGAAGATTGTGCGTTTCATTATGTTGCAATCTTTAGCGCAGATTCGTGTGGTGCAGAACAACAATACTTCCATTGCAGAAAAAGCGCAGTCGATTGTTTCTACAACCATTCCGGTATGGAAAAACCAATTAACTATTGCGGTGGCTCTACAAAGGCAAAAGGCCAATGTAGAGATGCAGAAGAAAATTTCGGATACCACCAATACCATTTTACAGAAAAATGCAGAGATGTTGAAACAGAACAGTATTGATGTAGCCAAAGAAAATGAAAAAACTGTGGTATCTTTGGAAACCCTAAAACGTACCACATCCTCATTGATTGAAACGCTTAACGAGGTGAAACAGATCCATGAGGCTGGTGCACAAAGCAGACGTGTGTTAGATGGCGAACTTAAAACTTTGGAAGCAGAGTTGAAAAAGAACGTAACGAGGGTGAATTAATTAAAGTATGGATGAATACCGTTTAAATATTCTCAAAAAATCAAGCGCAGAGATCAACCGTTTACAGTTGCTCTCTGTATTTTTTGATGATGAGGTGATTTATAAGATCTACTTACGTAGCCAGGTTATTCATCAGCTTTTTGCCAATAATGAAGAACTCGAGATCGAAAAATTAGATCTTTTCCATCTACAATTTACAGATAGTGTAATCGAACTGCTCAGAAAGATCAAAAAGAGCAATGAGAAAAATGTATCGCTCATCTACGATGAAATTGACCTGAATGAAGAACTGATCGGTCGAATGGCTGTAACGCTTGTTGACCAGAAAAGTTTTCAGCAGGATAAGCAGAAACAATCGCTTAAAATTAACTTATCGCTTCGGAAGCTATTCAGCGTACTATCTGAGTTGAGTTCAGATTTTCCCTTTTCAAAAAACATCAACGTTTTTAGTTCCAAATACGCCAACGATTTTTATTTTGATCTCACTACAGATCAATTTTCAAAACTGATTGATTTTCAGAACAAGCAGGTATACACCAATGTGTATGCAACCATCGAGAAAAAATTGATGGGCAAGCTGTGCAAGAACGATTTCAGGACTGAATTTTATATTGGTTTAAAATCCGGTGAGCTGGTGATCGAAGTTTATAAATTTTTGGATGAAGATTATTACTATCTGTTTTTTCCCGGTAGAAACCTGTTTCTGTTTTGCGATTTAACGATTTTGAAAGACCTGGACATGACCAACAATCTTTCAGAGCGTGAGCGTATTGTACAGGAACTACAGTATAAAAATGATAAATTGAAAAGCAATGCTGCGGTTTTAAAAACCGCCATTCCGAATGATGTCCTTCAATTATTGGAAGATAGTTATGGTAAAATATCGGATATCAATTTTCTGAACCACCTCAATAATTTTGATGTTCAATCGAATATTTTGAAGACCATGTTGAAGACGGATCTGTTTTAGGATCGGATGGAGAAATCTTTGAACCATATTTTTAGCAACTTTAAAAGATTTCGCTTCGCTTAGCCTTCAGGATCTCGACTTCGCCGCGCTCCGCTTGAATTGAAGAAATTAATGGTACTCCTTTCCAGTTGAATAATTACTTGAAAAAATCGTCATTTCGACCGTAGTGGAGAAATCTTTGGACTTAAGTTAGCTCTAGCAACTTTAAAAAATTTCTCCATTCCGCTGCGCTTCAGTCGAAATGACGAAGGTTCATTCTGACTTTTATTAAACGCTTACCAATCTTTCTTCTTACAATACTATTGGGAAGAAAAAATCAGTTTGATAAACTCAAGGAAATAACGAACCTACTAGTAATCCTGCTTTAAATGATGTATATATTTTAAAGAATTCTTAATCTTCCCATTCATTTATAATATTCGTTAAGTCATCCCAACTTTTATTGAAGTTATCAATTAAAGTATCTTTTTTCGGTCTACTCCACTTTTTTAATTGCTTTTCCCGATCGATTGCCTCTTCTATAGATGTATAAACTTCATAGTACACACAAAGTGTCAGGTTATACTTTGAAGTAAAGGATTTGGGATAAATTTTATTTTGATGCTCGTAAATACGGCTTCTTAAATCAGAAGTTACACCAATGTACAAAGTTGTTCTTTGGTAATTGGTCATGATGTAAATACACCCTCCTCGTTCCATGTAGATGAATTTAGGAAGAAAAATCATCATTTCGACCGTAGTGGAGAAATCTTCGGACTCAAGTTAGCTCTAGCAACTTTAAAAGATTTAGCTTTGTTGAGCCTTCGGGCTCTTGACTTCGCCGCGCTCCGCTCGAAAACCATGTTTTAGCAACTTTAAAAGATTTCTCCGTTCCGCTGCGCTTTAGTCGAAATGACGGAACTAGATGTACTCCGTTCTAGTCGAATAATTACTAGGAAAACATCGTCATTTCGACCGCAGCGGAGAAATCTTTGAACCATGTTTTAGTAACTTTAAAAGATTTCTCCATTCCGCTGCGCTTCAGTCGAAATGACGGAGCTAGAGGTACTCCTTTCTAGTCGAATAATTAATAGGAAAAAATCGTTATTTTGACCGCAGTGGAGAAATCTTCGGACTCAAGTTAGCTCTAGCAACTTTAAAAGATTTAGCTTCGCTTAGCCTTCAGGATTTCGACTTCGCCGCGCTCCGCTCGAAAACCATGTTTTAGCAACTTTAAAAGATTTCTCCGTTCCGCTGCGCTTTAGTCGAAATGACGGAACTAGAGGTACTTCTTTCTAGTCGAATAATTATTAGGAAAAAATCGTCATTTCGACCGTAGTGGAGAAATCTTTGAACCGTGTTTTTAGCAACTTTAAAAGATTTAGCTTCGCTTAGCCTTCAGGATCTCGACTTCGTCGCGTTCCGCTCGAAAACCATGTTTTAGCAACTTTAAAAGATTTCTCCGTTCCGCTGCGCTTTAGTCGAAATGACGGAACTAGATGTACTGCGTTCTAGTCGAATAATTACTAGGAAAAAATCGTTATTTTGACCGCAGTGGAGAAATCTTCGGACTCAAGCTAGCTCTAGCAACTTTAAAAGATTTCTCCATTCCGCTGCGCTTCAGTCGAAATGACGGAACTAGAGGTACTCCTTTCTAGTCGAATAATTACTAGGAAAACATCGTCATTTCGACCGCAGCGGAGAAATCTTTGAACCATGTTTTAGCAACTTTAAAAGATTTCTCCGTTCCGCTGCGCTTTAGTCGAAATGACGGAACTAGATGTACTGCGTTCTAGTCGAATAATTACTAGGAAAAAATCGTTATTTTGACCGCAGTGGAGAAATCTTCGGACTCAAGCTAGCTCTAGCAACTTTAAAAGATTTCTCCATTCCGCTGCGCTTTAGTCGAAATGACGGAACTAGATGTACTCCGTTCTAGTCGAATAATTACTAGGAAAAAATCGTTATTTTGACCGCAGTGGAGAAATCTTCGGACTCAAGCTAGCTCTAGCAACTTTAAAAGATTTCTCCATTCCGCTGCGCTTTAGTCGAAATGACGGAACTAGATGTACTCCTTTCTAGTCGAATAATTACTATGAAAAAATCGTTATTTTGACCGCAGTGGAGAAATCTTCGGACTCAAGTTAGCTCTAGCAACTTTAAAAGATTTAGCTTTGCTGAGCCTTCGGGCTCTTGACTTCGCTGCGCTCCAGCTCGAAAACCATGTTTTAGCAACTTTAAAAGATTTCTCCGTTCCGCTGCGCTTTAGTCGAAATGACGGAACTAGATGTACTCCGTTCTAGTCGAATAATTACTAGGAAAAGATCGTTATTTTGACCGCAGCGGAGAAATCTTTGAACCATGTTTTAGTAACTTTAAAAGATTTCTCCGTTCCGCTGCGCTTTAGTCGAAATGACGGAACTAGATGTACTGCGTTCTAGTCGAATAATTACTAGGAAAAAATCGTTATTTTGACCGCAGCGGAGAAATCTTTGAACCATGTTTTAGTAACTTTAAAAGATTTCTCCGTTCCGCTGCGCTTTAATCGAAATGACGGAACTAGATGTACTCGTTTCTAGTCGAATAATTACTATGAAAAAATCGTGATTTCGACCGTAGTGGAGAAATCTTTGGGCTTAAGTTAGCTCTCCAGCAACTTTAAAAGATTTCTCCGTTCTGCTATGATTTATTCGAAATGAGGGAGCTATTGTGGTTTAACTTACTACCTCGTTAACACCGCCAATTTATGTTTAAACAAGTCAATGGTTCTGCTCCAGGCCAGTTTTGCTGCGGCTTCGTTATATCTGGTAGGTGAAGTATTGTTATTGAAAGCATGATTTACGCCATCATAGATATAAATTTTATAATTGATTTTATTGTCTTTTAAAGCCAATTCATAAGCTGGGATTCCGGCATTTATTCTCTCATCCAAACCAGCGTAATGCAGCATTAAACTTGCTTTAATTTTAGGAACATCAGCCGCATTGGCCTGCGCACCATAATAAGCGACGGCGGCTTGCAGTTTAGGGTCATTAACCGCTAATTTATTGGCCATTCCGCCGCCCCAGCAAAAGCCCACACAGCCTACTTTTCCATTGCCGTCTTTTCTCTTGCGTAAATAGTCGAGTCCCCTTAAATAGTTCTGCAGGTTTTTTTCAGGATCCAATTTACCAATCAGCTCGCGTCCTTTATCTTCATCTGCCGGTGTTCCGCCAAATGATGAAAGGGCATCAATGCCCAAAGCCAGAAAACCTTCAGCGGCAATACGTTTGGTTACATCAATAATATGTGGATTTAAGCCTCTGTTTTCATGAATAACCAATACACAACCCAAATTCTTTTTACCCTTCGGTTTAGCCAAAACTGCTTTGATTTCGCTTTCAACCCCCGTGTAAGTAATATTCTCTACTTCAATGTCATCACTTTTAAATTCTGCTGCAGCGGCATAATTATTCTCCAGCATAGGGAGGATAGTCATGGCTAAAGCTGTACTACCTGCCAGGATGGACAGCTTTCTTATAAAATCTTTTCTGCTTAACTGACTGTGTGTATACTCATCGTAAAGGTTAATTATTTTCTGGTCCATCTTACTGATTTTTTTTATGACTATACAAGATAAAGAAGCATGCCGACATTTTAGGTCGCATTGCCTAAAAGTTACAATACATTTCTTCCCATTTTTTGATCAGCGCTACGCGGTGTTTCGTATATCTAGGGGTTAAAAAAAATATTAGACCAATCATCGTAATGATCATAAAAGAATTTTAAAAAGAAAATATGAAAGGTAATGCCCAAATATGAATAGCTTTTAGTTCGTCATCAGTTAAGGGCCTCAATTCCTGATAAGCCGCTAAAAATGTAGCAAAATCCTTGTCAGCCTGTTCTCTTGAGATGGAGTTGCTCTGTTGGTGAAAGAAATAATGGTTAAGGAACGACATCAAATCGTTAACCAGATAACCTTCTCCCGCAAAATCAAAGTCGAAAAAGGTAATTTTTCCCTGCGCGTTGAAATGGAAATTTTTAGGAAAGAAATCATAATGGCAGTAGCCATAACTGAATGTAGAGGTGTCGAATTCTTCAAACTTTTGAAGAACTTTTTCCGAAATGTCTCTTAAATATTCATATTCCTCTTTCATTTCCGAAAAATGAGGCTCAAGGTCTTTTAAAGGCTTGAATAAAGTGGTTTCGAAATTGAAGATCGGTCGTGGATGGTTCAGTTTTATTGATGAGGTGCTTTGGTGCAATTTAGCCATATCATGCCCCAACTGAATAAGCTGCTGATCCTCCAGGTCTAAAATTACGCTACCCTCGGCAAAAGTAAACAATACGCCATTTCTAAATCCCTCAATCGCATTAAACTGTTGAATCTGTTTGCCTTCCAGGTCCTTTATTGGATAAGAAACTGAATTTTCATTTGCGTGTAAAATGTTAAGCAGTTCAACTTCAGCTTCAACTTCATGGCGTTTACGGTGTGCATCGCGGTAAATTTTGAAGATGTATTTATGGTTCAGATTTTCCAGAATATAGGTGTCACTTACATTTCTGATCAGTAAACGGCAGGTTGTATACTGGTCTAATTGATAATTTTCAATTAAATAATCTCTTAAAGCAGCGGCTGATAAAGTAGAGTATTGTGCGGGAAAGAAATGTGGCATTTAAATTTGGTTTGGCCTTAAATATAAATTTTTAAATCTGGTTTAATTCGCTATATCAAGTAATCGTTTAATTATGCCCCTATAATTTTTACCTACAGGAATATTTTGCCCATTTCTGAGCACAATGGTATTGCCTTCAAGATAGTCGACATATTTTTTATTGAGGATAAAAGACTTATGGATGCGAATAAAATCAGTTGATAATTGATCCTCAAAACTGGCCAGCGTTCTTGGGGTAAGAAAAAAAACGCGATCGTTCCACACCTTAACGTAATTACCCAGGCTTTCCAGATATTGTATTTCGTCTATTTTGATGAGGATGTGTTTTTTATCAACCTTAATAGAAATTTGGCCATTGTTTTTTGGCGCTTTTTTTTCAATTTTATTAGGTGTAGCTATTGGCTTTTTAAGATCATGCAAATCAAGCGCACGGTTAACCGCTTGTAAAAAACGGTCGAAACGGAAGGGCTTTAAAAGGTAATCGCAAACGGCCAGATCAAAACCCGCTAAAGCGTATTCCTCGTATGCAGAGGTTATGATCACCAGAGGCTTATGAGTCAAGGTTCTTAAAAAATCCAAACCATTGAGTTTTGGCATCCTGATATCTAAGAAAATGAGATCTACCTGTTGTTCCCTTAAAAAATCCAGTGCTGCTGTAGCACGGTAACAATCGCCAATAATGTTAATAAAAGGAATGTCTTTTGCATACTCCTTAATTACAGCATGTGCAAGCGGTTCATCATCTATTATTAAACAACGCAAGCTCATGTTAACCGGAGTTTAAGTTCTGCCTTAAAGATATTATGAATGGAGGTGATATGCAATGTGTAGCGATCAGGATAAAGTAATTCGAGTCTCTTTCTTAAATTATCAATCCCGATCCCCTTACAAATGTTGTTTTCTTCTCTATCAAAGGAATTTTCGCAGGAGAAAATGAGAACCGTATGGTTAGCAGTTAGTGATAGTTTTAAAGAAGCTTCGCCTTCAGCAGGTTCAATACCATGTTTAAATGCATTCTCTACAAATACAATTAGCAGGAGAGGAGCTATCTCAATCCCATCATCTGTAACCTCTTTATCAAATTCAAAATTTAAGTTCCTTTGCAGGCGGATTTGTTGTAATTGAATGTAATCATTTATATAATCAACTTCCTGGAAAAGCTTGACCGATTTTTCCTGCCCTTTATAAATGGTGTAGCGCATCAGTTCTGATAATTGTAAAATACTTTCAGGTGTTTTATCCGATTTTTGCAAACTCAAAGCATAAAGGTTGTTCAACGTATTAAAGAAAAAATGAGGATTTAGTTGTTGTTTTAGTAAATCAAGCTCATGTTGTGATTTTTCCTTCTCTAAATATAGGATTTTATTGTTTTGCTTGCCCCATTGCAAAGCCAAAACTATAGGCAAACTGATGAGCATAATGGCAAATGCACCAAATGCATTTTCAGGTTCGAATGGATTGGTGACGAATATGCTCCGACCGAAAACCGTATTGATGGGGAGTAAAGTCAATAATTGGGCCAATAGGGGATATAATACCGCTATAGTGGCAGAGAGTGTTAACAAATAAATCAACAGTCCTTTTTCTTTGAGGATTTTAGATACCAGTAACCGGCTATTGATCAGAAAAAGCAGGTATCCGCATAAGTACATGATCAGAAATTGCGAAAAGAAGCCTAAAAATGTTCCAAAGTTAAGCCAGAGCGCTTTAATATTGAATTCGAAACCTACCAAACGGAAACCATTTCGTTGATAAATCGGGTTGTTTAAACTTGATACCGCCATTATAGAGATGGTTAAAGCAAGTAGAACAATGGTGACAAATAATGCATTCTCCAGGCCAATTTTTTTGACCCATTTAATGTGCAGCACTTTTTTCTGGTAATACTGATTGACGATCAATATCATTTCAAGGGAAGTTGCTAACAATGCTGTTGAAATGAAAACTGTATGGTCAAGATTCGCAATTTGCAGGTAAATTGCAATATCTGTAAAAATTGGAAGCAGGATAAGAAAGCAGGTGCTCCAGTAAGCAATGTATCTGTTTCGACTCAGGCGGTTTCTTAGCGTTGCTTTAAGAAAAGAAAAAACAAGTACAGGAAGCAAACAAAATCCTAGAGCCAAAATGCAGCTGGCATAGTTTATCCAAATTTTGCTGGTTAGGTTGTAAGTGTTAAATATGGCAATCCATAACAAAAGGCCAATATTGAGGAAAAAATCCTGGTATTTATAATTTAAATTCTTGGTGTTAAACATTTTGGTAAGCTATAATAGGAGTAAAATTGTCATCCTGAGGAATAATTATGATATAAAAATCAATATGATTACCAGATAAAATTTACTTAGGTAATATCCATCAGGAAATCGTCATTCCCAACTTGATTGGGAATCTTAAAACGTTCATTAAGATTAGCTTCACTGAGCACTTCGTGGTTCCCGCATGCGCGAGAATGACGACCGAACTATTGGATTCTGTCAATGGTAGCTTGTCGAAGGATCTTTGCTAAAAGCGTTAAAAATGTGTTTTGATACCTTGTCAAACTAATTTCTAAAGTTATTAAAGTTTTAAGTCATGCTGAAATTTAGATGATGAAAGGCCTGTTTTTCGTGATGAAAGTAATATCATATTTATTATTTCCATTTATCACCGTTTTAGCTTCCTTCATCACTAAAATTTAACAGACTAGGTTAATCGGTCTAATTTGCGGCTGTCTTAATTATTTAATATGGTACGGCTTAGCATACAGCAACTTACAAAATCTTATCAAAACGGGGTAAAAGCCCTTGATGACATTACACTAAATATTGCAAACGGCATGTTTGGTTTATTGGGCCCTAATGGAGCGGGAAAATCTTCACTGATGCGTACGCTTGCCACCTTGCAACTGCCAGACGCCGGGCAGATCCATTTTGATGGTAACGATGTATTGCGGAATCCCCAGGAGATGCGAGACAAATTGGGGTATCTGCCGCAGGATTTTGGTGTCTATCCAAATATTTCAGCTATAGATTTACTAAATCATCTTGCGATCTTAAAAGGGGTACAAACTAAGAGTGAACGAGTGGAGCAGGTGACCTCACTGCTGCAGCAGACCAATTTATTTGAATCCAGGAAGAGATCCGTCAGTACGTTTTCTGGTGGTATGCGACAGCGTTTCGGAATTGCACAGGCTTTGTTGGGTAACCCGCAATTAATTATTGTTGATGAGCCTACTGCCGGGCTTGATCCACAGGAGAGAAACAGGTTTCATGACCTCTTGAGTGAAATCGGCACCAACCGTGTAGTAATCTTGTCCACTCATATTGTAGAGGATGTGAATGACCTTTGTGCTGAGATGGCCGTTATGGCGAGTGGCAGGTTGATTTTAAAAGGTAAACCTTCGCAACTGACCGAAAAATTAAGTGGAAAAATATGGCGAAAGGCAATTGATAAGATCAATCTGCCCCACTATTCATCCATTTTTAACGTAATTTCTACTAAAGTTATTTTGGGTAAGTTTCATGTGTTTGTACTGGCAGATCAATTGCCAGCATCAGGTTTCGAATCTGTTTATCCGGGTTTGGAAGAGGTATATTTTTCTTCCTTATCTGGCGCAGTCAATTTAAACAAGGAGGTAGTGAAATGATTGCAGATTTATTGAAATTTGAGCTGAAATATCATTTCGGGCAGATATCTTTTAAGGTTGCAGCAATTCTGTTTTTGCTACTGGGCTATTTTTGCGCAGTAAAGGGTGGATTTGGCTCAGACGAAGTACATAAAAATTCACCTTATGTCATCACTAATATCATGGCACTGCTCTCCTTATGCTCCATTTTTTCGGCCACACTATTTAGTGCCAACGTTGCGCTACGAGATAGCATGCATAAAATGGAAGCCGTTGTTTTTACCACATCAATTAAAAAGCTACCTTATTTTGGCATCAGGTTATCGGGCTTAATCATTGCAGTTTTTAGCTTATTGTTACTGGCAGCCCTGGGCATTTATATAGGTTCTTTTTTTATTAATAAAAATCAGCTGGGTACATTTCACCTGTATTATTATCTGCAGCCTATTTTGATTTTTGCTTTGCCAAATGTGCTGTTTTCGGCAGGAATTTTATTTTGTACGGCCATACAAACCAAGAGTGTAAGGACCATTTATGTGGTTGGCGCGTTGCTTTATATTTTTTACATGCTTGCTTCTATCCTGGGCGATTCGCCATTGTTGGCTACATCGGTAAACAAAGCAGGCAGTGCGGATATTTTGCCTGTACTTTTAGACCCTTTTGCTTTGGCTTCGTTTTTTGGCGAAACCAGGACATGGACTATTCCACAACGCAATTGCCAGTTATTTCCTTTCGAAGGCACATTTTTAATCAACAGGATTTTGTGGATCAGTTTTACAAGCCTGATCATAGTGATAAGCTATCGTTTGTTTGATTTTAGGTTAGCACAACAGCAACAGTTAAAGGTTAAAGCCGATAAAATAGCATATCCAACTTTAATTTCCTATCGCAATTTAAAAGTTGTACCGAGTGGTATTGCTTATCATTTCAGAGCCTTTATTGCCCGGCTTAAATTGGAGCTGATCTTTCTGTTTAAAAATATTCCCGTTATGGTGATGCTCTTGCTGTGGGTATTTTTGTTCGGAACAGAGTTAAAAGATCGGCTGTTTAGCGGCGCTTATGGCATTCATAGCTATCCGGCAACCGGCATTATTATAGAAGAAATACGCTCCATGAAATTCGGACTGATTTTAATTATTTTTTATGCCGCTGAAAGCATTTGCAGGGAAAAATCAGTTAATATCCATTCCATCATTTATAGCAACCCTGTTCCGGATTCAGTATTCTGGATGGCAAAAATCCTGAGCCTTTTCGGACTTGTTTTTCTCCTCGTAACCTTAAACATTGGAATCGGTATTATTTTGCAACTCACCCACGGCTATTTCCAGATCGAATTGTCATCCTATTTATCTTTATATTATTACAGCGCGTTTCCTTTGTTGCTTTTCGTAGTGCTCATGGTTTTTATTCAGAATTTAGGTGCAAACAAATATCTCGGCATGTTAATGAATCTGATAATTGTTTTCATGATCACTTATGCGGAACGCTTTGGCCTTGAACATTATCTGTTTCGTTTTGCTGCCGTTCCGGATCTCCAACACTCTTATTTTAATGGTTTTGGCTACTATACCCATGCGTTTAACTGGTACATGTTATACTGGTTGGCCTTTGCAACGGTTGTAGCGGTGTTAACTATTGGCTTGTGGCAACGTTTAGTTGAGATAACGATTAAAGCAAGATTCAGATCGATGGGTTTGGCTTTGAAGCAACATATCTGGGTTATCAGCCCGGCATTATTGATCTGGATTTTCTGTGCTGCATTTATTTATCACCAAACCAATTTTATTGGCAAATACAAGAATAGACAGGCCCTATTGAACTGGCGCCTGGCTTATGAGCAGAAATATAAATCATTGGCTAATCTTGCCCAACCCGTGATCAAAGCAATTAAAACCAATGTAGATTTATATCCAGCCGAGGGGAAATATACAGTTAATGGAACGTATTTGCTTAAAAATGAGTCAAATGAACCCATTTTTAAAATATGGGTCTCTGTTGATCCGGCTGTCCGCTCATTCTCGGTAAATATAGTTGGAATCAAGAAAACTGCAAGGGATGAGGTTTTTAATCAACAATTTTTGGAGTTAAAAAAGCCTCTACAGCCCGGTGGAGAAATGTTGATGAAGTTTTCTATTGAAGTCATCAAAAATGGATTTACACCTTTCGACACGGAAAATTCGGTTGTTAATAATGGTACTTATATCGAATTAGAGAAATTTGTACCACAACTGGGATACTGTTATCACATTGAAGTTAAAGATAGGCAGGAACGTGAAAAGGCAGGTTTGCCCGAAATTGCCAGTAAGCCGCCATTTAAGCGGGCATATCAGCTAATCGACTTTGAAACGACTATTTCTACCGATATCGATCAGCAGGTAGTAACTGTTGGCGAGTTGCAACAAAGTTGGAATATCAATAACCGTAAATACTTTAAATACAAAACTGCCGCTCCCATTAATTTCATGTTCGCACTGAGCAGTGCAAAATATGCTTTGAAAAAAGAAAAACACAAAGGGGTTGATTTAAGTATTTATTATCAGCCGGGTCAGGAATATAACTTAAAAAGTATGTTTCAGGCCCTCAAAGGTGCATTAGATTATGGCAATGCTCATTTTGCAAAATATCCGGCTAAACAACTAACCATTGCCGAAATTCCACAATATAAAGGTGCAGCTACAGCTTATCCGGGGCTGATTTTCAGCGCAGAGAACATTAATTTTCTGGGCAACTACAGTGAGCTGGGCACGATTAACCAAAGTTATGCCATTACTGCACATGAAACTGCTCATCAATGGTGGGCAAATATACTGACTCCTGCTGACGGTGCCGGTTATGCCATGCTCACTGAATCACTTGCTAAATACACTGAAGATGTATTGATTGAAAAGAATTTTGGTAAAATGTACTTGAGAAAGTATATGTCATACGATAATGAACTCTATTTTTTGAACCGGAATTACAATAAGGAAGAATTGCCGCTGGCCAAAACTTTAGATCAACCCTACGTATATTACCAAAAGGGTGGATTGATGATGTATGCCATAAAAGAGAGAATGCGGGAACAGCAATTTAACAGCGCACTGCATCAGCTAATTGAGGAACACCGATACCCTAAGCCTAAGGCAACAGCTGCTGATCTGGTAAGCATATTGTTAAATCAGTCTCAACCTGGAGATAGAAAGTTTATCAACGATTGTTTTAATGATGTAGTGACTTACAAAACTGGTGTGAAAGTACTTGATTGTAAACTTTTGAAAAGTGGGAAATATCAGGTTGATGTGCTGGTACATGCAGAAAGGTTAAGCGATAGCAGCAGGCAATTGCCGGATCTGGAAATAGACCTGGCCTGCTTTAATGCATTGGAAAAGGATTGGCACCCAGATACCAAACCGATTTATTTTCAAAAAGTTCATATCAGAAAGCATAAAACAATGCTTTCAATTATCGTTAATCAAAAACCAAAAACAATAGCAATTGATCCGTATCGATACCTATTAGATACCGATAGAAGTGATAATGTTTTTATTATTAAATAATAAGATAAAATGAAGATATATTGACGAAGCATACCTTCTAAACATATGTGCATAATTTCATTCCTTAGGCCGTAGCGGAGAGAGTCTTTTAATATAGTCCGAAGATCTCTTCGCTTTGCTTAGGTCGAGATGAGGATTTTATATCGAAATTTTTGAATGATAGCCAGTTTGTGGATTGTCAGCCCGGGAGCTATAACAACCATGTATTCACAATTTTTCTGTATAATTTTTAAAGTTATCCAGGATGGCCTGCCAGCCATCGCGCTGCATTTCTGCAGGATGAATAGATTCGGCCTCGAATGTTTCGGTTATCCTGGTTTTTTTGCCTGATGCATTAAAAACAATAATCACAGTTCTGCCATCTTCAATGGTGTATTCGATTTTTTTATGCACATCAACAGTGGTATACGTGCCAACAAAATCGAAGCTCGCGCTGCCATCTTTTGCAGCCATGGTACTCTTAAATTTTCCACCAACTTTTAAATCGTTTTCGGCATAAGGAGTATGCCAATCTGGGGAAGCAAAACTCCATTTGGTGATGTGATCAGGATTGTTCCAAAATTCCCAAACTTTTTCAACTGGTGCATGGACTGTAGTTTCTACAGTAATTGATAAGCTGTTTTCCATTTTTTAACGGTCTAAATCTATTAAATAAAGTTAAAATAAGTTTTGCTTATCAAAAAGTGTAGATGAAGAAATGAATGTTTTCTTACTGTAAATTGGGATCGCCAGGTGTTAGTGTTTTCGATCTCTAAGGACAGTTAAATTGATATGCCTCACATATCTTTGGGAATGCTGTTTTTAAATTTCCCATACAAGCACAAATAATTTGTCAAGTTGAGCATTTGGAACCAGGGAAAATTCAACTAACGTATCTCATTATAAGTGAAGGTAACTGTGTCTTTAGAAACTAAACCGCTCATGTTTCCACCTGTATAAACAGCTTTATAGCTCGCTCCCGTTTTTAGGTCGTACGCTTTAAGTAAATCGGCATTTGCCACCAGGCTGTCTCCAGGATTTACTTCTGTATAACTAGAGGCGGGTGGGGGCATAACCCTTTTAGCCATTGCACCTTTGTATGGTGCTTCTTCTCCTTTTTCGTTGGTAATACTTAAATAACTACTCAGTAACGGTTCAAACGGGGTATGCCAGATGCAGAATTTTTTAGCGCTATCGGTGTTGTTAAGTACCACAAATCGCAATAACAAAGGTTCGCCTTTAACTGCATTGCCATTTATTTTTAGTTTAACTTCCAGTGAATCGGTTTTTCCGGCAGCAGTTTGACCGGCATTTTCATTTTTGTTAGTTGCGGTGTTTCTGGTGGCTTCGCCACAGGCGGAAAACAAGAGCAGGAGTGCCGGGATAATTATTCTGATATTTTTCATGGGTTGTTTTGTTGGTATAAGCAAATAAGAGTTGATATTGTTTGCTGAAATTGATTTAACTAAAACAATTGATTGTGGCATCATAATAGTTTTATTCAATAGATTACCATTAATTTGGTAGTTCAGAATGGTAAATTGAGGTCAGCTGTTTTGATCTCCCTTTTAATTCAACTTTGAAACAGCAGGCTTAAGCGTTTATTTTATAAATTTAGCAACATATATTAATGATTAAAAATTAGCCATGAAAAATAGTTTTTTAATGATTGCCTGTCTGTTTTTGTTTAATCAGGTCATCAGTGCTGCAGAAGTAGATACCGCTTTAACCTATAGCAAATCAATGAAAAAAAATATCAAGGCCGTGGTGATTAAACCTGATAGTTATAAAACAGGAAAGGCTTTTCCGGTGGTTTATCTGCTTCACGGAGCAGGTGGGAGTTATGCAGAGTGGGCTAAAAAAGTGCCGGGCATAAAAAATCTGGCTGACCAATATCAATTTATTATTGTATGCCCTGATGGTAATGTAACAAGTTGGTATTTCGATAGTCCGGTAGACCCTGCATGGAAATACGAAACTTATGTAGCTACCGAACTGGTAAGCTATATCGATGGAAATTATAAAACTATTGCCACGAAAAAGGGACGCGCGATTACCGGGTTAAGTATGGGCGGACATGGCGCACTTTACCTGGCCATTAAACACCAGGATATATATGGTGCAGTTGGCAGCATGAGCGGCGGTGTGGATATTAAACCTTTTCCGAAAGGTTGGGAGATCTCAAAAAGGCTGGGCAAGCAGGATGAATTTCCTAAACGTTGGAAACAAAATAGTGTAATTGACATGATTTACCAAATTAAGCCTGGGGCACTGGCCATCGCCTTTGAATGTGGTGTTGACGATTTTTTCTATAAAATGAACGTTCGCCTGCACGATGAGCTTTTATATAACAATATTCAGCACGATTTTACCACCAGGCCTGGTGTACACAATTGGGATTACTGGGCAAATGCAATCAAATTTCAAAGTGTTTTTTTAAGTAATTATTTTAATCAGAAGCCCTGAGCCATCCATTCACCGGTGGTTAAGCCGTTTTTTATTTTATCAATCAGGAATATTTACAACAATATTCTATATGAAAGTTTATTGTAAATTCTGATCGTATCTCCCGGATTTAACCGGTACATGCGCAGCTCTAAAAATTAACTTTTAGATTACATACAAACTAAAGAGTTACTCTATTTTTGGTCTTTCTTGAAATCTTATTTATAAACAGGAAACGAAGATTTAAAACCAAAATGAAATACTTAGTCAAAGAAATCACTGAAGGAAATTGCGATATTACATTATTGCCTGAGAACCTGAATGATAGAAATCTTTTAGCAGAAACTACAAAGGGTTTGCAGAATGATTACAAGGAAGAAATCCAGGCACATTATGAACATGCATTGAAAAATGAAGTTCATGGCAATGCCGCATTTGTTTCGCTAAATAGCGAAGAAAGCAATTATCCGAAAAGAGTAAATGTGAATTACCAGATTATTTTAAGCTAAAAACTTTGTCGTTGTAAAAAGAGGCTGTAAGTTACGGTTTCACCATCAATTTGTCACGTTGAGCCTGTCGAAATGCCTTTAAAATATTTAAAGAGTTCTTTCGGCAAGTTCAGGATGACAAATTTTTTATTTATAACCCAGCCTCCTTTTAATTTACATAAGTACTTCACGCTGGACAGTCTTACTTTTCATCGTATCGGGTTCTTTTGTGATCCTGCATTTGTTGAGTTTTTTGGGTTTTTATTCCGGCTGTGTCTTGTAAATGCTATGCAAAAGTGCCAGAACTGAATACTGACTGCAGCAATAACAAAACGCTGTTTTTCATGATGATAGATTTTAAATAATGAACATAGGCGGTTTCGGTAAAGTTTGGTTGAATTAAAGACAGGTTCAACTGATCTTGCTAAAACGGCTGTTTAATGTTCAGATGATTGTTGATACGGATTCTATGTCGCTATGGCCAGCAAACGGACCATTCGTCGAAGCTCATCGAGCCTTTTTTATCATCTTCCTCCTGTTTCCAATTCTTCATTTTTTTGCTGGATTTTTTATAATCTGCTAAAGGGTCAATCTGCCAGCGTTCATTGTCGTCAGTATGACTGACTTTTGAACTTTTTACATCGGATGTACATTCTTTTCTTCCCACGATATATTAATTTCTGAGTTTGGACCTGTATGCTGCCAATTCAATGATTATGCGCCTTCACCGCAAGTTGCCAATAGCTATATGGCAGCATACTAACCAGATTTTTTTAACTTTATTTTTCAGGTCTACAGTATAATACCTCAATGGTAAATGCGCAGGTATTTTTTTAAACTTTGGCGCGCCTGATAAATATAGGTTTTTACTGTTCCCAGGGGGATATTAAGTTCGAGCGCAATCTCGTCATAGCTGTAGCCTTCAAAATATCGCTGAAATGCAGCCCGATAATCTATCCTTAGCGTACTCATTGCCTTTTGTATGTCTTCCAGGACCATTTTGGTTTCTGAAAGATTTTTAACCGGACTGTTCGTCATTTTCTGATCGTAAAGGCAATCATCACTTTCCCAAATGGCGGTGCGTCTTTTTTGTTTGCAACAGTTGTTGTAAAAGGTATTTTTCATGATTACATACAACCAGCCCCTGATGTTGGTTCCCTCTGCGAAGCTACTGCAAGATCCGACTGCTTTGATCAGCGTATCCTGCACGAGATCTTTTGCATCGTCCTCATCAGCGGTGAGTTTAAGTGCCTGAGCCAGTAACGACTGTTTGTAATGTTCTGCCGCCAAACAGAAATTCTCTTGTTCCATGATCTGTTTTTTTTACCTTTTTAAAAAATATTCTGTCTGTAAACGTTTACTACCTAACAGAACTCCTTTATTTTTTTTTGGTTTTAGACATTGCATAGATGTTGAAATAATGGGTGTAAACAACAACTTCACGGAGTATAAGCCGCATGGTTAGGCCGTATAAATGATATAGAAATATATAAAGGTCAGTCCCGAGCGTCGACGTAGAATGTGCGTATGACGATACCTTACCCAGATTGGATTTTACAAAAGAAATTAACCTGCCACTGGCAGAATCCACTGGTGCGTTCGTTATTACGGTCTCTCAAGGAGTATTAGCTGATAAAATTTATCTGTCGATCCTATTGATTTTTGCACGATACATTATTTCTTGGGATGACAATTCAGTATATAATAACTCGACGCCCTTGTGATTGGCTTTAAAATGTCTTATTTTTTATAGAACCAAGATTTCTGATAAACTGTGATTTAACCACTAATTCAAGTAGCCATTTACGACTGCGAAACGGATTAGTGACGCCGTATTTTTTGAATTCGTTTTATCAATCAGCATCTGGCGGTGTCCTTCAATTGTGCGTTTACTTAAGAATAACTTGTCTGCCATTTCCTGGTTGGTATAGCCTTCTGCAACCAGATGCAGCACTTCAATCTCCCTCATGGAAAGATCTACCTGCATTTCTTCCTGTTCTGGTTGGGAAGAAGTTTCGTTGATAAAACGGTTAAGCAGTGTTTCCGTTAATTCTACACAGAGGTATTTCGCTCCGCCGGCCACGGTTTTGAGGGCGAAAAGCATTTCGCTTTCGTTCACATTTTTCAAAAGATAGCCACAGCTTCCTTCCATAAATGCCTGCATCACATATTTTTCATGGTCCAGCATAGAAAGAATCACTACTTTGATATCGGGATGGGTAAATTTCATGGCTTTTATCAAGCTGATGCCATCCATTTCAGGCATATTGATATCTGCAAGAACAATGTCTGGAATCACGCCTGATTCAATGTGTTTTAATACCTGCTTACCATCATCGGCTTCGGCAACCACTTCAATATCAGCCTGCGATTCAAGTAACATTTTAATCCCATTCCTTACCAGGTTATGATCCTCAGCAAGGATTATTTTTAATTTGTTCATATTAATTACAGTTGATATAACTTAAAGTGCTTATGATCGTATGCGAAAATATTTAATTGAGATGCTTAATTATCTTTACGCCGTTATGTTTCAGGCAATCATTGATCAGGTTTTCTCATAATCAACTTCATTTCCTTCACCATAATCTGATATATATAGAACTGCTCTATCTGCTCAAAAGTTTTGACTGATGGCCGGAGCGAATAAACTTGCTGGTTTTGGATGTCTTATCAGGGCTATGCAAATGATTTTTACCGTTAACTGAAAACATCACAGACTATTTACCTGTTATGTGATAAATAACTATAATCATTATGGAAGAAGAACACAAAAATAAAAATCTTGCGGATCCGAAAGCAGATCAGACCGCAGAAAACTCAAATATGCCCGATAACCAAATTCCCCGCCACCGTAGCAATGATAGCAGTGAATTAGAGAAAGTGAAAGATGGTGCAGGTATGCTTGGCCGCGAAATGGGCGAAGGTGATTACGGAGCTGAAGAGGCGAGAGCGGATCCGGATAAAGGTAATCCTGGTGAGGCTGGAAATATGCCAAATTCTACCTCAAATAATGATCCAAAAGAAACAGAGTAATCTAAATCGAAAATATTGGTTTGATTATAAATGAATTATATTGTCGGGTTCAGGATTTTAAAGAGAAACTTTAGCAATAGCTAAATTTCTGATAAATCCTGGTTAGCTTACCTGTGACAGCAATACTGATTGAATTTGAATTTTCTAAAACTGTAGCTTGTAAGGCAGGAAATTCCTTCACTATTTTTGTTAATGTGTAAGCTAACCCTATCCTTATGTCTAAAGGAATCTATTATTTGGTCTATACCAGCATAGCCTCACGACTCATAAGCGATGAGGACCTTTTGTTGCTATTGCAGCAGTCACGCCGTAATAACTCTGCACTTGGAATAACAGGACTGCTACGCTATATGGAAGGCAGATTTATTACCAAAACCGAAGGGCGGTTGATCCAGTTTCTGGACGGTGAAAAAGCGCAAGTTTTAGCTATGTACAGCAGTATCTGCTCCGATGACCGCCACAGAGGTATCCTTCTGCTCGGTTCAGGATTCTGGCATAAACGGAGTTCTCCAGCCTGGTCGATGGGCTTTAGTCGGTTAAATGCCAACCAGCACAGTGATGTTGCTAGTTTTTTCCATCTTAATGATACATCCGTAACACATTATTTATCTGATGCGAATAAAACAGCCGATTTTATGTGCTCTTTCTACCTTATAAATTCAGAATCAGCGAACGATAAAGATCATAGCAGTGGTTAAATGCACTTCAATTTAGTATGGCTGAAGATAAACCCTTCATCAATGTTATTAAAACAACAGCTGGCCGTCTGGATCTTCTTTCGCCTAATTTGTTGCTGCTCTGTGCAAGACGTTTTTAACTTTATTAACCAGAGCGGCATAGTCAAAAGGTTTAAACATAATGTCGTCCGCGTCGCAGGCGATATTACTTACCTGTGATTCCAGCATAGCCGTAATTAACATTACAGGAATGTGACTGGTACTGCGATCTGCTTTAAGATCATTACAGATATCCCGTCCATCATTTGCATCCAAAAGGATATCCATTAAAACCAGATCTGGGCAGAAGCTGGTCATTGATGGCTCAAGTTCTACCGACTGGCAAATGCGCTTCACCTGAAAACCTTCACTTTCCAGCACCATCTGCATCACTTCCGCATTGCCTGGGTCATCATCTAGTACAAGAATTTTGGGCATACGTTTTAGGTTTAACTTGGTATCTAAGATACTACTATTATGTAGGATTATCAATACAAAACCGCTTCAGGTATTTACCGCAATGCTGTAATGCGATCGCGCGAACGAGTTTTGTTTTCCACAGCAAAGCGATTGGGGTGTAAACCCTTCAAATCTTTTATAGAGCGGGATATTTCCTTGATGATGATTGAAATCGCTAATCCAGGCTGGTCTTAGCTTGCAGGTATAAATACGGTGTATAGCGTTTAATACCTGTATTTTTTGAGATTAAACAAATTAAAAGCGGGAGTTGTGTTGTAGCAGATTAGTTTAATTACATAAATTGAAGATCTGGCAAAAATTATTCGCGAGGTTTATGCAAAATGCAGCTGATATATATCGCAGTTTTCGCTATTACAGTTTACCTTTACCTCGTCCTAATCTTGTATAGTCCACACCAGTTCATTTGTCTGGTAGCCAAGATCCTTTGCTTTTTTTAAATAATTTGCTTTTACCCCGTCAGGAATTTGTTTTGTTCGGGATAGTATCCAAAGGTAATCCAGGTTATTTCCGGCGATAAGGGCATATTGGTAGTCCTTATCAATTTCAATTACATTATAACCAGCATAGAAAGGGCCAAAAAATGAAACTTTTAACCGGGCTTCGTCATTACCTTTCACAAATTTGGCTTTTCCGATGCTCTGCTTCCATTTCTTTTTAACCATGTCATACCCTTTATTGTCTACCTTGATAGAGCCATCGTCATTTTTTGAATAGGTTGCGGTTACACTTTTCAGGTTTTTTTCGAATTTAAAATCCATTCTAGCAATTTCGTACCAGGTACCCAGGTATTTATCCTGATCAAATGGTTTAACCGCTGTCGCTCCATTTGGAATTGAAACCTTACAACTGGTATAGGCTGCTGCCAGGATGGCCAATGTGGCGAACAAAAGTGTATTTCTATATGTTTTTTTCATGATGGTCATTTTAAATAAGCCCAACAAATGCGAAGCGCAAATGTTTTGATATGCGCGAAGCGGAAATGGATTTACTCCAGTGTTACTGCATTTTTTGAGCGCCTGCATTTTTGACTGCAATAGATTACCTCGTCCCAGTTTTTTGCCCATTTGGCGCGCCACATGAACGGTCGGTTACAAACCGGACAGTTTTTTTCGGGAAGATGCTGTTTTTTTACGCCTTTCATACAGGTTTAAGAGACAATTTTTTTGATCATGCCGTTAAAAATAAAATAATGGAAGGGTAGCACGGCATACCAATACAATCGACCAGCTAACCCAAGTGGCCTGAAAGTAGCTGTTTGATAAACACAATCATCCACTATTTTAAACTCCAGCCAGGCTTCACCCGGTAATTTCATTTCAGCATATAACAATAAGCGGCTTTCTTCGGTATTGGAATAAATTACCCTCCAGAAATCCAGCCGTTCACCTGTACTGATGGCTGTTGGATTTTTTCTTCCACGGTTGAGTCCCACGCCACCAAATAATTTATCCAGGAAACCCCGGAAGTTCCATAGCCAATTTGCATAATACCATCCCGATCGTCCGCCAATGGCAAATATTCTTGCTGTAGCCAATTTCCGGTCTTTGGTATGAGCTGATTTTCGATCTACAAACACGCCATTTTTTGGTACTGCGAGCAGCTTTTTGATCATCTCTTTCGAATAGGTTTTTCCCATCGCATCGTACCAGCTTGAGAGCACCATATTTTGCTCGATCTTCTGGAAGGCCAGTTCAATAGCTTGCTTATATGGAATCAATTTGATGTCGAGTTCATCTGCTAAATGATTGGGATCGGCCACTACATCTATATGCATGCTGTCTACAAGGTTCCGGGCAAGACTATAAGAGGTTGACGTGACGAAATACAACCAGTAAGACGAGAGCCTGGGTGTCATAACCGGTACAATGAAGATGCGTCTTTGCAGCTTCCTAACGGCTGCAAACTGTAACAGCATCTCTTTGTAGCTTAATATATCGGGGCCATAAATATCATAATGTTTACCAAAGGTGAATTCTTTTAGCAGCACTTTGAAAAGGAATTCTATTACGTTGCGGATGGCAATTGGCTGGCATTTGGTATGTAACCACTTAGGTGCAACCATAATCGGCAACTTTTCTACTAAATCTCGTATAATTTCAAATGATGCACTGCCAGAACCCACAATTATTCCGGCCCTCAATGTGGTGAGGGGAACGTTGCCTTCGCCCAGCAATTGTTCCACTTTTTTGCGTGAGGCCAGGTGTTTTGAAAGTTCAGTACTGTTTACAATTCCGCTCAGGAAAATAATTTGCTTTGCCGAAGTTTCGCTAATCGCCTTTGAAAAGTTTCGGGCAGACTTTGCCTCACTATCGCTAAAGTCTTTGTTTCCGCTCATTGAATGGACGAGGTAGTAAGCTGCGTCGATATCTGTTGGAAGTGATCGTAAACTTTCAGGTTTCATGAGGTCAGCTTCGATAACAGTGATCTTAGCATGTCGGCTAAATTTGTTCTGGTCGAAGCGGGCTGCATTTCTAACCAGGCAAAAAACAGTATGACCCTGTTCTAAAAGAACTGGAAGCAATCGCTGAGCAATATATCCGGTTGCCCCGGTGAGTAGTATGTTCAAACCGTAATTTTAATGTTAAGAACATTTAACTGCATGTTATGTTTGCCAGATAGGAAGATAACTTTAAACGGGCTTTGATACAAAATTAAGAACTCATGAGCATATTTCTGAGAAATAATGAATCGGCATCGGTTAAAAGCATAAATTGTTTATTGTCAATTGCTTATTGTGTTGGCCATTTCAACCGACCCGGAACATGCATTGAGCGTAATTAGCAGGAATTTTTGTCGGTCGTACAAATAGTACATGGCCTCTTTCACAGCTTGTACCGGCTTTTTAGGGTTGAAACCTAATTCTGTCCTGGCTTTGGAAATATCAAAATCTTGCTGAAGTCCGGAAAACATGGCAATGTCTTTGGGGGTAAGCAAAGGTGTTTTTCCGGTTAGCTTACTTCCAATTTCCATCAGCCATGAAATGATAAAAAGTATGGCTTTTGGAACAGCTGCCGGTAATTTGATTTGCAGTTCCGGGAAAAGTTCCTGGGCAATTTTGGTAGTTTCCTTTATCGACATGCATTTTTCGTTTGCCAAAATGTACCGTTCGCCATTCCTGCCTCTCGTAGCGGCAAGGTAGCAGCCTTCGGCTACATCTTTTACATCAACCCAATTCAGGGTAATATTGGTTTCAACTGGAATTTCTTTTTTCAGGATGAGGCTGATGATGTTGTAGGAAACATTCAGTGGCTCAAATGCTTTGCTGCCTATCATTGCAGAAGGTAACACAGCAACCAATTCGATATTATGTTTTTTAGCCAGCTCAAACGCCAGTTTTTCGCCGTCATTTTTTGAGTTGTAGTACATATCCCTTCGGTCTGGATTGTAACCATTGCTTTCTTTGGCCGGAAGTATGGTATAATCCAAAGCTGCAATCGAACTTACATACACAATCCGCTTTACACCTGCTTCGGCGGCAGCTTCAACCGTATTTTTTGTCCCAAAAAGGTTTACATCGTAGATTTCTTTTCTCGGGTTTTTAGCCCATAGCTTAAACATTGCGCCTACAGCATAAAATGTTTCCACATCCTGCAATGCATCGATCAATGACTGTTTGTTGTTAATGTCAGCCCGCACTACTTCGCATGTTAATCCTTTAAATGCTTCTTTGTTTTCGATATTGCGTACTGAAGCGCGTACCGGAATGCCCTTTTCGATCAGTAATCTGACCAGGTTATTACCCAGGTGACCGTTTGCACCGGTATCCAATGCTAAATTTTTTTTTGCCATCTTTTAGTATTTGAAATGATAGCACAAAATTCGGCAGGGTTATTTCAAATCCGGTTCGCAAATGTTACCTAATGAATTTTTTTTCGAATCCTACTCAGGCTTTTGGGGTTCATTCCAAGAAAGGAGGCAATATACTGCAAAGGGACATTCTGTAGAATATCCGGATAGTCTTGCATCAATTTCTGATAGCGTTCTTCGGCACTTAGGGTTGCCAGTTCTTTTGAGCGGTTGTTGTTATAAGCAAGTGATTTTTGAAAAACAGATATACTGAAATCCTTGAACAACATGCTTTGTTGTGTCAGTATATCCAGGTTCCTTTTTGTAATCCTCAACAATGCGCAGTCTGTAATGCATTCGAGGTTTTCGCTTGATTTCGTCTGATCGGCAAAGTGGAAGTAAGAAGTAATAAAACCCGGTGGGCAATTGATATGGGTGGAAACTTCTTCTCCCCGTTCATCGTAATGGAAAAGTCGTAGAAAACCAGATACCACAAAGTATAGGTAACCTGGAACTTTTCCCTCTTTTTCAAGGACATGGCCTTTTGTGAAAAGTACAGGTTCAAAATATTGCCTGCATAAGGCCGTATCGTCTGATGTTATATTTGCAGATAGAAGTTTAAATAATTTCTCGTACATGTTACAAAGTTAAGCCTGCCAAGTATCAACTGGCAGGCTTTTTTAATTATATCATTGGATGAATTGTTTGACAGTTGGTTAGTCTACAGCAATGGCGCGAAAAACTGGCCGCCAACGATGTAGAGATTATTAATTGTGGCGAAGCTGGAGGACAACCGGAAATCTCGTCTGGCAAGTTTGACTTCTCCGCTTCTCTGGCATGCAAAACAATCTTTCATCCCATGCTGTTAAGGTAAATAACTCACTACTGTTATATCATTATTAATGCGATCAGACAAAATTTATCTGCAACGAGAATCTGAACGTGGCAGTATCAGAAAAACTGAAATATGAACCCAAAATATCTACTTACCGCTATTGTGATTTTTATGATGCCGAAGTTCATTCTGGCACAGACTGCCCAAAAGCCTTACTCTATATTTTCGCCCGTACCGAAAGAAAAACTCAGGGAAATGGAAACAGATCGGCCAGACGTTACCGAATCTGCCATTACGGTGGATGCAGGTCATTTTCAGTATGAAAGTGATTTGTTCGCTCTGGAACGCGAGCGATCGGAATCCTCCTCACAAAAAACGGTGGTGATCAATAGGGCCAACCTCAAAATGGGCCTTACCGGCAGCATATCCCTGCAGGTGGGCATTGAAACCTACACCTGGCAAAAAGAAAGGAATAATGAAACAGGAGAAGTTGAGAATAGTAAAGGATTCGGCGATATAAATCTCCGGCTTAAACAAAATCTGATCGGGAATGATAAAGGCAATTTTTCAATGGCGTTACTGCCCTATGTTACATTGCCGACAGCAGCATTTGGTAACAGCAAACTTGAAGAGGGGCTTATTGTGCCCATGCAGATTAAATTACCATCAGACTGGAAAGTTGGCACGCAAGTGGAGCTTGATCATTTAAAAGATAATTCTGGCGACCAAAAGCATGTGGAATACCTTCAGTCGCTAACAGTTAGCCACGAGATCGGGAAAACCATTACAGGTATAGCTGAAACTTACTTTACCTACGATTTTAAACAACATCATTATTCAAACTTTTTTAATGCTGCGGTCCAGGTAGAAATCGCACATGACATAAAGATCGATGGCGGTGTTAATTATGGAATCCAGAAAGATGCGATGAAAAAATACTTTCTTGGCATAGCCGTCCGGATTTAGTAAGCCAAAAAAACTAAACATGAATCTGCGAGAACAGCCACTTCCTGTATCAATTGCAAGCACGGCAGTTTATCCTTTTCACCTGTTCTCATCGTGTTCCGCTGCGATCGTGGATCCTTATTAAATCTTTGGTGTTAAAAAGCAATTCCATTTTTCCATATTTCGCGTGCCTGCTGCTCTGTGGCGGGTAATAGTTTATCAAGGGTATAGACCGCTTCTTGCTGAATCTGCTCGATGAAAGGCCTGAATTCTTTATTGTAGGTTTTGAAAGCCTTTTGAAAGTCGTGTCCCTCATTTGTAAATGCATCTGCAAGTGCGGTTGCACCGATAATTCCCAGCGAGCCTCCCATACCTGCGGCCGGGGAAGCACAATAGCCTGCATCACCTATAAGTGCTACCCTGCCTTTTGTCCATGAGGACATTTTGATCTGACAAAATTTATCAAAATAGAAAGAAGATGCCTGCAAAAGTTCGGCTTCCAATTCAGCAGCCCGCCAGCTCATGCCTTTCATCTGATTAGAAACAATTTTCTTCAATTGCTGCTGATTGCGAAAATCATAGCTGATTTCTTTTTTGGGTCTGAAGGTGAAAATGATATCTGTCTTAGTGTTATGGGCATAAAGCGCTGCGCCCTTATTCGCTTCTGAATACATTTGATAAGTACCGTTTTCAACCAATAATTTATCGATCACTGCAATTGAAAAATACTGACCTAAAAAATGCGAATACTCCGATTCGAGGCCAAACCAGATTTTACGAACCACTGAATGTATGCTATCGCAGCCGAATACATATGCATACTTTTCTGATGAACCATCTCTAAACGTAACTTCCATTTCATCAGCAGATTCGTTTAACCGTTCGATACTGTTATTGAATATAAATCTTACATTATCTTTAACGAGGTCGTATATCATCCCGAGCAAAGTATCCCGCTCTATCTCAAATTCGGTGTCTGGAAATTCTTCACCCGGGCGTTTTAAAATTAAACTGTAACCCGTTTGGTTTGTAGCGTTTTTAAATTCCCATTTTTCCGGACCTACCCGCTGGGCTTTAATCTGTTCGAAAATTCCCATTCTCTTAACGATCTCTATGGTATCCGCCTTGATATCTACGGGAGTGCCGCCTTTTTTGAGCGAAGCCCCGATCTCTATAACTGTTACATCATAGCCTGACTGCTGCATCCAATAGGCAGTGGTAAGACCAGCAAAACTTGCACCGGATATCAGCACATTTTGATTACGTTTCATTTTATTGGAGTTTAAATACAGCGCGAAATTCTGCAACTTAGCGCAAGCGACAAAGAGCAGATCGAAGCAAGTATTGGACTAATCGATGTTTTTATTTCTAAAACCCATTGCAGTGCGGCCAGTAGCTTTGGAAAACAACCTGGAGAAATAAGGGTAATCAGCATAACCCAAATGAAACGCAATTTCTTTTACCGATTTATCGGTATGGTAGAGAAGCCTTTTCGCCTCCAGGATCACCCTGTCCTGGATCAGCCGCGATGCGGAAAGGCCGGTTGCTTTTCTAACGCATTCATTTAGATAAGGAACAGAGATGTGCATTAATGCTGCATACTCACTGGGCCGTTTCAATACCACATACTTTTCTTCCAGTAACTTCCTGAAAGACATCGACACGCTGTCGAATCGCGAATAAGAATCTTCAGCCTTTTTATCACTTAAAAATGCGTTTATCAACAAAGCAGCTAAAGCGTTACAGCTATCTTTTACCAACAAATGGTAAAGTCTATTTTGTTTGTTGCGGTACAGTTTTAAACTAAGTGAAAAGTGTTCTGAAATTATCTTAAAGGTTTCCGTAGTTAGCGGGAGGGGAGCGGTGGGAGTGAGGTCTTGTAATAGGTTGAGGTAATTTCTGTTCAGGCATTCATTCTGGATGGACATCGAAGATACAGAGATATCATCAATATCGTGCATGCAATGTACCTGATCCGGATGGAGGAAAACGATGGCCGGAGCCGTAACTTTATAGGTTTTGAAATCAATTTCTATGGTCACCTGCCCTTTTTCGAGAATATGAAAGGTATAACCTTCATCCCGGTGCGCCCTGATCGCGGTTTCTTTTTCGGCAGTAGTAATAAAGTCGATCTTTTTAAAGTCGTTTTTATCGATAGCGATACCCAGGCTGGAGGTATTGTCCATTGGATTAACCGGTATTTTTTCCACGATTACTTTGCATAAGCCTGATTGTACAAATCAAAGTTTAAATATAACCAACTTTGTTCTCACCTTTTTCCAAAATATAGCTATCCTGGAATATCTTATTTCACCATATGGTCCCCTTAAACATTGCCGTTTATGGCTTTTCCGGCTTTACCCAAGTCCAATGTTTTAAAAAAGTGATGAGGATTAACTTCTTCTGGTGTAGGTAACGTAGAATTCCCGACAATAGGGAACATCCAGTAGCAATCAGATGGATAGAAAAACAAAAACCTCTCATTTCTGAAAGGTTTTTATTCGATTTTTTTATGTACAGTGTACGGGAAATCATTAGAACACCTTTCTGGCTTCCTGGAGGTTTTAGAAAGGATTTTGGAGAAAAATAAGTTGCAAAAAGAACTCCAAAATTTCCAAAAAAAGTAAAAATATCGTGTTCTAAAAATCTTTCACTCTAATAATTCGGGAGGTTTTTAGAACACTCTTTAATTAACTATACTACGTAAATAATTTTAGTTGAAAAGCTAGATTTATTTTCTGTTTTTTTAGTTTAACTAAATATAAGCATTTTCGCAAACCATAGTCACTTTGACTTCGCATAATCACCCAATTTATTATTATAATTTCATATTCTCAGCTGAGAAGAACTCTTTCGAATTATTAATAAAATTTTAATTAGAGAAATGCTGAATATATAGTAAATATTATCGTAATATACGAAATAGGCTTGCTTCTGTGTACGGGTTAGCACTGATGAACAAAGACGAAAAGGCTATCCACTGCCAGAACAGTAAGATCGCCTTTTGAAGTAGTGTGATTTTAACAATATTGAATTATTGCATAGATCAAGATTGGTTATAAATAGCTTGCGGTTGGGCAAAAGTCTATCTGCAAAGTTTTAGTCTTTTGTTTTTTCTTGCGGTTCGCGATTTTTTTACATTACCGTTTAAACGTTTATCGGTCAGGGGAATTAGGGAATTTTCCAAATCGATTTTATCCTGTTCTGTCCCTATTCCATTTCTATTTACAAAGTAAAGTTTTGGTGGCGAGAAATAGAAACAAGCAATCCGTTGAAGAGTCAAATCATAATTTTAACCTAAAGATGTAATTAATCAAGTGCTGGGCTTGATTGAATTTGCTACAAAGTGGTTTCATATAAATTCTACTTAGGTTTTTGTACTAAATATATGGTAGAATTATTTTGCCTTAAATACTATACAATACCTCCCGAATTCGTAACTTTATGCTAATATAGAATAATAATGGAAGCCAATACTATCTCAAAATGTTCGATAAGGGCAGAAACTAAACTAAGAAATGGGTACCCAAATTGGTGGTGTTTTACCCATTTCTCATCGGCTAGAGGTCCAGGTGGGATACAATTAGATATTTGTGAGAAAGCAAATCAACCTGAAATTACGCAGGACGAAAAGATATATATTGATTTGGATGATTATCCCGGTGGAGTAGGTGTTTGGGGTTCCCTCGAAGCAATATATGATACCAAGAGAGATGTGTCAGAAAAGGGTGTGCATGTGCATCTCAGGCGAGAAGAAGATTCAGAAAAAGAGGTGGATAAGACTTATAAGGAAGTGTACATCAAGTCTTCTAAGGATCTCTTTGAGGAGCAACGCTGGGTAAAGATTGATGAGTATGTTGCTTGTGCTTATACTGCATCCGTCTTGTTTGAACGTAAATTAAAGGTGATAAATTGTCGCCATTGTGGGAAGCTTCATGTTGATGCAGACTGGTTTGCAGTCCATTATCATAAAAAACATTTTTGTACTTTTTGTGGTAGGGATTTTATAGATTCTGAACCTGGTATATCAAACCCAGTGGTTGCTCTCCAAAATGAATTTCAACATAAAATGGTAGGTAGAACTATCAAAAATGTAAATCTTCCACTAAAAGTATATCAAAAGGATTATCCTGGTGGTATTCAAATTTGGGCTTCAAATCCTGCAATTATCTGGACGGCGAAAAGACCAGAAGAAGCAGGAATTCATGTACATCTTTTTGCAGACAAAACACCGTTACCCTCAAGCGATGACACATATGGTAGTGTGGAAATAGACGACATAGTTCTAGACCCTTTAATGGTGAGGGTATTTATGGTGCAGAAATCTTTTTCATTTTTAACTAAACATATTATTTCCCTAACATGTCCTGCATGCAATAAAGATCACTTTGATGTCGGTGAAGATGCATTTATTCCTCACAAAGTACATAAGTGTGAACACTGCTTTAACGAATTTAAAGATAGTACGCGACTTAAGGGAGTTGTTAGTAATCCAATAGTATCCAGATTACAGAAGTTAGAAGAAAATCTTCAAGAATTAAACAAAAATCAAATTAGTTAAAAAATATTTTGAGGCTAATTTAATATAGTCGTGATTAAATTAGGAAGGGCGAGAATTTATTGGCAAAAGTAATCTTCGTTTAATTTTTTTGGAAGAAATCCGCCTTTAATTATCATAGTATGATACATATCGATAGCCTCATCACATTGAAGGAATAATTTTCTCACACCCTCTCTTAGTAGAGACATACTGCCTATGACATTTTCTTCGCCGAACTCTTTTTTTGAACTTTTTCTAGCTTTTAAATCATCTGTACAAATAACAAAACCTTTGTTAATGCAAATTGCCATACACTCAGTCTCTCCAAGTCCCAACCCGTATTTATTCTGAAGATTTATTATTTGAGACGTGGTTACTTCTGATGAAACTAAAACTAAAATCCCTTTTTGAATAAGGCCATCAACAATTACCTGTTGTAAAGGATTTAGGATTTCTTGATCCATAATTAAATCTCCTATAAAGAATTTATGTTCCTTCATACTTGTAAGCTTATCAATGCATCCTCCATTGATGAGATTAAAAATCGAGCTGCTATCTAATACTATATCCACCTTCCTGAGCGTTATAATTTATTATTTCAGAAGTTGGGATTGATAGTAATTCTGCTGCCTTTCCTAATGAAAGCTCTCCAGAATTGATCTTATTTACAATCGGTGACATTAGGTTAGCAGAGATAATAGGAAATTCAATATCTTGCCTATCTGATATGCCTAATTGCATGGCACGCTTCTCTGGACTTCCAAATTCTTTATTTAAACTTTCATACAAAGACGCCGCACTACCTCGTGGCACTAACCCAAGATTTTCACATCTCATAGCTGCCACTTCGAAGCTCACTCCATATACCCTACTTAAATATAAAAGTTCTATTTCACCAAAAACATCACCTGTCAAAGAGAGTTTTTCGCGTATAGATTTCAGTGTGTAAGCAACCCCTTCTTGTGGCAAAAGAATTTCAGAAGCAAAATGATGTGCAAATCTTTCATCATCACTTTTTCTCCTATTAATTTTAAAGAGATTATCAACTGCAACATAATTGTCTTTATCTGTATGATGTGCTATTAGGTGACCAAGTTCATGAGCAAGAGTAAACAACATTCTTGGTTTAAATCTAGGGGCAATTATAATAAACGGGACTTCATTTAATATTGCAGAAACCCCGTCAACAGAATTCCCTATTTCTGATATCATTAAAATACAATTCATCTTGGTAGAGATGATATTGGGTAAATCTAGTAGGGGAGAAATGAAATCGGAATTAAAATAATGCTGGCGAAATATTGTAGAAATCTTTAAAACACCCTCATAAGTATTTTCGACTTGAGGGAATACATTATTAAAATCATTTTGTGGCTTTTTGTTTCCAAGAATGTTAAGAGCATTCGCAAGTAAATAAGAAATTTTATCAAATACTGAATTATTCTTATCACTAACATTACTTCTAAACAAGGCATTTACAGTTTGATAAGAATCATTTTCAGCCAACAAAAATTCAGGACGTACCTTTAATGCTTTGGCAATGGCTCGTATTTCAGCCATCATAGGATCTTCAACGCCAGATAATATTAAGTTTATTCTATCAATTGATAAACCTGATTTTTTTGATAGCAGTTGAGGTTCCATCTGGAACTTTAAAATATTGTCTATTAATGATTGCATTAATCAATTGCTTTAATGCGATTCATCCAGCTTAGTAAATCATTTACCTGTGCTGAATCCATCTTTCTCCACCTACCAAGAATCTTATGAACCTTTTCTTCGTTCTTGCCAAAGATATCATTTAAGACCGCTACAGTTTCTTCCTTTGCTTTCTTTATCTCTTCTTCAGCATCAAAAAAAATAGCATCTTTACCAATAATGTAATTGTCTATTCTGCGGTCATGGTTTGTATGATAATCAAAAGGCAAATGATTCCCATTTTTATCAAATATGATATTTCCATGGAATTTACCTTCTTGATCCACCTCCATTCTATTTTCAGGAAATCTGTCGAACGCCGCTAGGCTATTGATTTTATCATCTACTGAAAAAGCACCAACAATGTGTGGCTTAACATTAACAATTCTACCACTAACTGAAAAAATGTAGTCGCCTCTTTCGACAGCTCTCCTGATGTCTGGTCTACAAGCACCCATTGTCGGCACTTTTGTAAAAATAGGGTCAGTCATGTCCCAACCCATACTAGGGTCAGCACCTTTAAACATAGTATAGATATATCCTTTCATAAGAGGTTAATTTGAATTATAAATATATGAAAAACAATACTTTAATCAAATATAGTAAATTATCATCGATTACTAAATAAATTAGCAATTATTTTTGATTAAGTTCTAGAGTCGTTCTAAGAAAAGCATTGACAGGTAGGAATATAATTTTGATTTCGAAAGCTTTAGCTTAACAAGATGTTTTAAGATATAATATTATATTTGTTTTCAATCTAAGTTATATGGAAGTTCTCATTACCTACGATATCTCAAATCAACATCCAGAAGTCAAAGCTGCTATGCTAAAAAAAGGTTTTCACGACTATTGGGTTTCGGACAAAAAAACGTACAATCTACCTAATACCTCACTGTGGAAAAAGGGCAATGGTATTAATGTTACAACTGTGCTGAACGAGTTTAATCAGGCTATTAATAAACTTAATTCGGCCACTCCTTTAACAAAAAATAAAATCAAAATAGAAAGGTGTATTGTTGTTGAATGTACTGTATGGGCTGGAATACAAGGGGAAAAGCATTCCACTGATTAAATTCCTTGACATTGATATTATTTATCGAAAACGCCTGAATTATTTTTACTCAAAGTATTTTGAATTATTTCGAAGTTGCGTAATCAAAATAATTAGTTGAAATCATCTGCTAATCAATAAATATGCGGCATAAAAATTACTGTTCTATTAACCATTCCGGCAATACTCGGACAAAAGGACAATAATTATATATGTTAGTATAGAATTTATTCTTGTTAACTTATCGAGTTACACTATGATATTAGAAGATTTTGATTTTTTAAATTAAAATCTTTCTTTAATCATGGAGGGGGAACCGATATTGTTTTTTGGAGTACTAGAAAGTTTAAGCCACTGTAACAAAACACAATTTAAATTTCCATAATTATGGTCATCTTCCTAATGGTGCAAAACGAAGTTTATTTAGCAACTTAAACGAAGTTTGATAATAATTAATAGTATTTGAAAAACAAAGACTTACAGAGGTAAATCGAAGGATTCGACAATAACAGCGTTCAATCGTTTTTAATGTCGAAGGGGGAACCAAAGGGGAACCGCTCGAGCAAGTAGGAGTATCCTAAATGACCGACGAACGTTTTAACTTTATCAAAACTACAATTAATACGCTTCCAATACCTTCAAAAGGAAAAAGGATTTATTATAGAGATGGACAAGTAAAAGGGCTTGCCCTAGTTGTCCTTTCTAGTGGAACAAAATCCTTTTATCTAACCAAAAAAATTGAGGGAAAAACAGAAAAAATATATCTGGGACAATTTCCCGATTTGAGCGTCGAAAACGCCCGTAATCAACCAAGAATCAAACTTGGTAAAATTGCAATTGGTATCAACCCGAATAAAGAAACGGGTATAATCCGCAATGAAATGACCTTCGGTGAATTATTCGACCAGTACCTTAGCAGATATAGTAAAGTCCATAAAAAGACATGGAAACAAGATGAGGTTGAGGTGCCAAGATTCTTAGGTCATTTATTTTTGAACAAACTATCTCATATCAAACGGGAAGAAATTCAAAAAATCCATGAAACTATTTATTTAAACAATGGCCTTTACCAGGCTAATCGAATCCTTATTCGTACCAGGGCAATCTACAACAAAGCGATTGAATGGGGCTGGCAAGGAATGAATCCTACTGCGAGGCTAAAAAAATATAAAGAGAAAAGCAGGGAACGTTTTGTCCAGCCTTACGAACTGCCTCATCTTCTACGTGCGATGAGTGAAGAAAATAATAAAACGGCCTCTGATGTACCGGGTCTTGAGGTCGTGGTGGATATCAAATCCGTTGCCCACAATATATTAATGATTTATTGTTCTATGTTTTTAAGTTACTCAAAATAATTGAGTGATCCCCAGTAGTAAAAATTCTGAAAATCCAACCCGCTATTGTGTAGGCGCTCAAGCGCCTCCATATCTGGCCATAAAGCTTCCAAAAAGGAAATCACTTTTTCTCGGCCTTGCGAAAGTAGTAGCAGCGAATTTGCATGTGCCTTGGCAAATGGGAGCTGTTGGCTAAGGCTATGGGCGATCAGTAGTCCGTATGCCATTGCGGCGAGGTCGGCCACGGGCCAGCAATGGGCGATGAGCGACTGATGGCTATTGACTAGCGATGGGCCGATCCCCCTAGCAAAAAAGTTGTTATTCATTGTAATTGTCGACCCATCGCACACATCAAGCAATAGCAGCCGCCTTTCTGCCTTTTCATGCCGATAGTTCAATTCTGCCGCTTTGATATGGATTCCGTTGCCAAGGTCTAAATAAGAGTTATGGGGTGTATAGTGGTCGTACTGTCCATGGGAGATAATCCAGAAAACGTCAAAGTCTGGATTGTGGTAATGATCCAAGAAATTTACTTTTGTTGACCCCGCAGCGACCATTATCTCAACCAAAATACCTGCGGACGCGAAAACGGCGCTTAGCCCCGCCTGTTCCTGCTCGGCCAATTGGGTTTCTCCCTGCCAAATACAAACCTTTATGATTTGTCGTTGTGGCAATGGCTGCTGATGGCTGTGGATGACAGGCAAGGTGATGCCGAGCTGCTTGGTAATCATAGACTGTATGGGCAGCATCGTGCCGTAAAGACAATTGAAGCCCGCCAAGTTTTCGAACCCGGGTTTTTCGAGGAGTTTTTGCAAGCCAAGCATCTGGGAAAGGGCTTGGTAGTAGGCTTGCGACTTATTGGGGTTTGGTTGTCCTATCTCTCGCTGGGGCATCTCCGGCTCGAAATCTAGCACATCGTTTAACTGATGGGATCCTCCAAGAAATTCGTTTTCCAGTCGGATGATATCTTTTATACTATCGTTATCGCGCTCATTGTAAAGCACAGTTCCCTCGAATGCATATAATACACAGTGGTTATCGTTTGGGATGATATATAGGTTGTTGCCTGTAATCTGCTGTTCTTGCGAAAGACTATAGAACGTACCGATGAGCTGGTTCACCATATCCACTTTTCCGGCGTGGAGCAATGCGTGGAAAGTTCTATAGAAGAGTGTGAACATCCGGTTGAGATAGTAGGAGTCGAGATCCTCGGCAGGGGTAGCGTGCCTGAAGTTTTTGATGGCCGCAATGATATCGTCAAATTCCCTGCTGATTTTCCCAATGTCCCGACCTGTGACATTAATCTTTATCTGGAGCAATTCCTGAGGGTTGAGCAATCCTTCATAACTCAGCGCCTGGATGCACCATTCAGCCTTTGTTCTGGTCGTTCCATTAAAGTCAGCAAAGGCAAAGTGCAGGGCGATTATTTTCTTGATTGTTTGATCGGCTGAATTTTGGTATAACGTTGCAAGGAAAGTACTACATTGTTCCAGCGCCTGTTGCTTTTTGTAGGTTGTGCACCAGACACATATCTGGCAAAGAGCATTGACCCCAAGCGTATCGGGCTGAAATTCCATTATTTTAAGAAATATCCCTAGGCAATGATCGATGAAAATACCGGCGAGAGGTTTATGTCCACCTGTGTACGAGGAATAGTAGAAAAGGTCCTGGCACCATCGCTTTAACGTTCGCAGCAGGTTGTTCTGGATGTAGGGGTTTTCCGTCGCGGTAAATTCTGTTAACCTAACAGGGTCGAATGTACATTGGCCATCTTCAGCTATGCTATCAGAAAGCCCATTGCATATCCAGTCGAAACAATAGCCGTTCATTCTTCGGTCACTGAAATATTGGAGCACATCCACGGAGGCATGGAACTGTAGGTAATTGATAAGTACGCGCTTTCCAGGCTCATTTTTCCTAAGCTCGATAATGTCAGCAAGCATGGCCTTGCCAAAGCCTATTATTCGTTCGGGGTCATCGCCCGAGTGGATGATCTCCGTTTCGTAGGTATAGATCAAAAGCTCCAAGATCGGCGTATCGAAGGAAAATGGCAGGTCCCAGAGTGGAGCTTCCTTATGGTTCGACAGTTCAAAGCATTGCCCGAAGTGCTGTTTTACGGTCGCCATAGATTAAAGGTTGGCCTCGATCAACAATTTAAAAACGACCAGTCGCTCCATAAAAGGTTCATTGATCTTGCTGTAGGGGCTGATTTCCAACGGGTAAAAATAGCTTTCCAAAAACTTGTTGACATCATTGATCTTTGTTGCAGGGTTGAGGTAAAGTGGTGCCTGGGGAAGTTCGACCGTGCTGAACCAGGTTTTGAGCTCGTGAATTGTCATAGGTCAAATATAAGGGCAAAATGCGGAGTGTTTTTATAATGGTTTCACATTTCTTATTTGAGGCAGTTTGTTAGTGGTTCGTGTGTTGCAAAGCCTTGTAATCAAGCTCAAACCTGCCATGTTGGGCGATGTACTGCTACCATTCCCAGGATGGCCAGGGTTTATTTGATAGGTTTAGAATTAAAAGCTATTGGTATCAGCATTAATCAGCAAACCTATCATTTTCATGTAAGTAAGAGCAGGGCAGAAAAATTGTTTTTATAAGGAGCGAACACCAACACTCTACGGACAGATTGGAGAAGTTACAGACAGGTTGCTCAAGATAGCAGATAAACTCACGGAAAAGTACTTGTAAAAATCTTAAGCGGAAAAAATATGAGGGGAATTTTGGTCTACAATGAGCAAAAGGTAGAGAAGGGACAGGCGAGTGTATTTATAACCAGTAACTTTGGGGGCGAAGTGGAGCGAATGAGTATTGCACCATAGAACCATTGTTTTGTAAAACGCATCATGCTGAACCCATAGTTCAAAACGCATGCCTTACACTTTATGCTAATTTTCATCCCACGGATAAGGCGGATGCCGATAAATTGCACCATTGTTTAAGAGGGCATGAAGCAGATAACTGGAAAAATGAGAATTAGTTTCAGTCTAGTTGATTTAATAAATAATTCTTTGATAAATATTAGATAATTTATGTCTAGTTACGTTTAAGATAATAACTAATGCAATTTATCAATAAAAAATATTTACAACTTTTATATTAAAAATATTTATTAGCTTTGTTAAAGAAAGCCGGAGTTGGCAGACCCCGGCTAACATTTGTTGAATTAAAAATTTTTATATGGCCGCAAACATACTAAGAGACCAGGAATTTTCCAATGAGCATCGTATTAATTTACGTGCGATTGAAGAAGGGCAGTTTGAAAACGAACATCGCCCTTTACTTGATGACTTCGTCAGCATTATTGACGATAGCAAACAAATTATGCTTGATGATTTGAAAGGAAGGCACCCGAGTTCAATTACACATCTTTCCAAACCTATTCGGGTAAACGAAAATGTACGTGGGGCCCTGTTTTTGACTTTTCCCAATCACATGCATGTTGTTAATACCAATACGTTTGCCTACATCAATGATGGCTATGCTTTTGTTTTTAAGAAGTTGACGAAAAAGGGTAAGCCATCAGGCATTCTGACCTCGACTCTTAAGAAGCAGCTTGCTCAGGGTGTATTCGATTTCCCCGGATTTAAGGTTAAGAAGAAAGTTTATATCGGCTATGTGGTTCAAAATAGCTGGGAGGAGGTTTCTGATATTTACGCGGTTACCATCGAAGACTTTGCCATTGACTGGAAAATTGATCTGAGAATAAACTATAAAGGTGGAGCTGGAAGGGTTGCGGACCTTTTCAGTCCGGATCCAATATTACCGGATAACGATGAGCTTGTTGTGAAAATCAAAAACCCTAAAAAACCAGCTTAATATACGTCAAAAATACAAAAACCTATTGAATGTCAAAAGAACTCAATTTTAGGATGTTAGCTCTGGCTCGTGAGGCCAAAGGGTTAACACAGGAAGAGTTAGTTAAAAAAGTACCAAACCTCTCACAGGGTAATTATTCCAGAATGGAAAAAGGATTGCTTCCTCTTCCGCTGGAAACATTGTCGCACATTGCATCGTTGCTTGATTTTCCTGAAACCTTCTTTTATAAGGAAAGTACACATGTAAACAGCGTCGAATATTTTTATAGAAAAAGGGTTTCGACTGCCAAAAAAGACCTGTATAAGTTAGAAGCAAATTTTGATTTATTAAGATTATGGTTTGAGGACCTTTTGGATATGGTTGAGGTGGGAGACTTTGCTTTTCCCGAATTAAAGGTAGAAGGTAATAATACGCCTGAGGCAATTGCCAGAAAAGTTCGGTTAGCTGTAAACATTACTGCCGGCCCAATTGTCAATTTGGTCCGAACGTTAGAAAAAAATGGGATCATTATCCATTTTCTTGATGATGCCCCTGAAAAATTCGATGGTACAACAATTATCTGTAAGTCGGGTCAGAAAATAATTGTGGTTAATGAGATCATTCCGAATGACAGAAAACGTTTTACAATTGCCCATGAGTTAGCGCATTGTATCATGCATGTTCCATTTTCATCGGAACTTGATCCTTATGCAGATGTCGAGGTAGAAGCAAACCGCTTCGCTTCGGAATTTTTAATGCCTGAAGCGCAAATTAAACGAGATTTGGTTGGATTAAAGTATCGAGATCTTTCTGATCTTAAAAATTACTGGAGGGTTTCCAAGGCAGCGTTGATTAGACGAGCACATACACTTGGTCTAATAAACCAATCCAGATATACGACTTTAATGATAGAAATTAGTCGTGCTGGTGAGCGAAAGGTGGAGAGTCATGATGTTGATTTAGATCCGCCCAGAATCCTGGAACTGGTTCAGAAAGCGCTTTTAGAACAATTGGATTATACGTTCGATTCCCTTTCCCAACTTTTAGGGATGTCGAAAAAGTATTATGATAGCTTCTTTCACGGTGCTGTAAAGCCTAAAGCAGCTAAACTGCGAATCTCTTTGTAGTATTCATAGCAGCGTACTGAGGCATTTAATTTTGAGCCTTTTAGAAAAAATAAGCCGGAATAAATTTTCCGGCTTAAAATACTCATAATCAAGGATAGATTTTCGTTTTGTCCTTGAACTTTAAATTTCTCGCATTACCTGTCTGAACTGAGTCTGCTAAGGCTAAAACTAATTTGGATTTTTGGTGTCCAACATTCCAATGATTTAAAATATTTCGACATTTCACTAAGGTGTTTTTGTCGCCATTCCAGGGAGCATTTCCGTCGCCAAAATAAAATTCCGGCTCGCCGATGTAATTGATGTGGGTATCTGGATCAATCGTATTTATCTTTCTTTTTGTGTCCCTGGTCCAGATTGGCAAATAATCCCGATTGAATAATACTTCCATGCCATTTTCACAGGTCCATTTTCCATACGGGAGTAATAGCCTCATTGGCTGGAAATTCTTAGCCTCCGATTGGTTTTTCGAAACGGTTATATCCTCTCTCGACATGGCAGTTGGACCCGCATCTTCATAACACCGGATTAGGTTGTTTATCGTATCATGTGATAAAACAATTGCCGGATTTTTATGATGCTTTTTTAGATAAATCAATGTACCTGCCGGAATTTTTCCCTTAATTTCTTTTAATCCTTTGACTTGTTTATTCGATGGCCAATTACCGATGGCTTTAACAACTACGTCCAACTTCTTATTGATGTTCTGTATCGGCAAGCATTCATGATAAGCGCTTTTGAGGTTTGCTCTGGCACGCTTCACCAATTGCTGTAATTCCATTTTCCGTTTTTCTGTTGGCCAAGGATCCGATGGGAAATCTGTATCTCCGTAATACATAGTGAAAAACAACTCATCACTTAATTCTTTTCTGTCCGTGTATTCAAGCTGGATCCAATCATCTAATGTAGATTTAACAGAAGAAAGTGCAGTCTTTGCCTTTTTATTAAATTCTGATGCACTATGCAGTTCTTTGAGTACAGCACCCAATTTTTGATGCATGTCGATGGACGCTTTAGCATTCGGTCGCTTTCCGTTCGGAGTTCCAAACATACTGTAAGAAATTACTAACGGGTTTGGAAGAACAGCCAATTCTTGAGGAATTAACCTTTTTCGCTTTTCAGGTCTTTCTGTGTTGTTGATTAAGTTTTTGAAATTGGTGTATCCAAATTCCTTTGCGGCTATTTCTAATGCCTGGTGATGAGGAATTCCCATCTCTTTTTTGATTTTTGTGGCTCTGCGCTTGATAACATCAGCGTTGCCTCCATTTATTTTTTGAGTCATCGTTGCTCCAAACTCCCGAAGAAAAACGTCACTTGCCTACCGTTCTCCGTAACGAGAAATTGGGTTACGAATCAGTTTGATAAGGCGGTGCCGGTACGGCTTAGCTATGGCAAGTGGCAAGCTTCCGCTAAAAGCTTTAACCAAATATGAAGAAATTTATTTGATAATCAAATAAATAATAAGAACAATTTGAATGTTTTAGCCAAAGATTTCTTTAAACCATTCATCATCTAAATCTGATTGGGTAGGTGTTGATGCTACTCGTTTAGGTCTGTTCCGATGAGGCGGGGTTTCCTTTTCTTCCTCCTCATCATCTTCATAACCTGAAACGGATGAATCACTGGTACTCACTTTCACCCGAGATATATCGAGCTTTTTCTTTGGATTATAAAACCGGACTTTTTCTGTTTTTAGCTGATTGAAAAAAGGATCTGTGCTAATATAATCATCTGCTGTCCGTAACCATCCTTTAACTTTTGCTTCATAGGCCAAAAGCCAAGATTCGGTGTAAAGATTTTCTGCCGTGAGCATGCTTCTCCAGATTTTTGTATTCAGTCCAGCAGGAATGCAGCCACTTCTTTTCAGGTCAAGACTGACTAATGCAATGATGGAATTTCTATTTTCAGAAACTTGGTTTGCAGTATTTTTTGTAAGTTTTAACTTTAAATTTTTAATGGTCCAGAGCCCCCACGCGATTTCGTAATCGTTATTATGTAAACAATGAAACAATATAAATTCATTTAATGCAGCACTAAGGAGTGTTTTATTGAGTGGATGGCGACTTTTGTCATAGCTGGTTAAGATTTCTGAAAGTTGTGAAATGATCTTTGGTTCCTGAATTAGTGCATTTACTAACAACGAAACTAAAACCCGGGTATTGACTCTCTTGAATATCGTGGGTCTGATCTTTGAAATCGCATAGGATAGTACCGCATCTTCCGGATTTTTTTTAGCATACATAAATGCTACATCAAAAAATGCAATCAGTTCTTTCCTTTGTTTAGTTGCATCGTTGGAAAAGCGTATGCCTTTAAGTTCTCTGTACCAATTGCTTTCAATAATTTCCGGTATTTCAATTACGGCTTCCTTGTTTGGATTGAGCTCGAGCTCGTATTCGTGCAAGGTTTTATGTATGATACTTCTTGCGATCTCAACCTCAGCTATGGTCTTAAAATACAGATAGTAATCATCAATAATTCTTATGCCTTGTAAACCAGGAATCGATTTTTGAATAACTTTATCAACAGCTGCTAATATAACTTCAGAAATAATTCTGCTTGTATCTGGTCCGATTGGAAGTCCGATAGTCTGCCCATCCTGAGTATTCCTGCAATCTTGATCAAGGCCGTTGCCAAAATGAATTTTTCTACTTCTTTCAACTTTTGTTACCGCTTTGGTGTGTATTGCCCAGGGAATACTATGTGTATAAATAGAATTATAAAACCTGGTAATGTCAATCTTTAATAGATAGCGACTTCCCACTGACCTGTGTAAACGTTCATCAATAAAGTCATCAAATTTAAATTTTTTGATTGCTCTTGGTCCCCCTGGATTTAAGCGAGATATTGAAATTTTAGATTTCTCTGCATGCGCTTGAATGTCATCCCAGTTTTCTGCAATTGTCTTCGCAAGCTGAATGTATTGCAGTGGATTTGGAATGCTCAAATTTCGTCGGTAGCCTTTTGCTTTTGGAATTGAAAAGGGCAGTAATTTGCTGACGGGTCGCTTCTTAATGTATTTTGCAAGTAATGGGATGATCTTTGGTAAGGCGTCTGCGAGTTCTTCTGTTGAAAAAACCGGCAGTAATTCTTCAGGGAAATACCCAGATTTCACCAAATCTTTTATGGTCATAGAGCGTTTTAGATTATTTTGAGATTGTTTTTTCAATAATAATAGTAAAAAAAACGCATTTAAAATTCAGGCTGCTTTTGTAATATTCTTACTGGTTGTTTTTATTGACTAAAAAAATCAGTTTGAGTTTACTCTACTAATATTTTTTCTGTTATAATGATAATCCAACGTCGAAGGCACTGCGTTTTTGCTTTGTGATGGATGCATATCCCTTAAATCTACTTTTGTAATTCTAGAGATAAGTATCAAAATTCAATGTCTCAACAAGTTTTTCAATTTGGGGTGACATTGGCTACCTAACAGTTCCAAGCAATCAGTTTTTTTGAATGCTAAAATATACCTGGCAACTTTTTACCCACAAGGGTATATAAACAACCTTGCCGGTTGCCCTTGACGGGTATTTGCCAGTTATGATTTCCTGCATTAAAAAACTAATTTTTATTATTATGGGAACAAACGTCAGTTTGCTCACAGAAGAAACACTAACCTACCATGTAGAGAATTACAATCTAATTGGATATGAAAAATTGTTAGTTGAAGAAATTTCAGCCGCAGTAGTTAGAGAAGATAATGCCGCAATCGAATGGTTTGCCCAGTTCGGGGATACCTTAAGAAAAATTCTCTTCAATGTCCACGCTTATCGCATGGGTTTGAGGTTTGGTTTTGACAACATTGAATTTGATGAATATGACTGGCTAAGGCGACCAACATTTCAAGATATCGAAGAATTGTTATTTGGACTGCCGGATAAAGGTAGATATGGCAACTACAGCACAATTACATTAGGGCACGGGCCGAATCAAATCTGGACTTATGGATTATCATGTTCATATGGTACTGCGGGGTCTTCTTCTGGAATTTGCGTATATGATCAAATCTTTGCCAATAGGGAGGAAGCACTTAAGGATGCAACAGCCAAACTCAAAAGGATGATGCTAACCAAGGTTGGCGATAAAGACACTATAAATTACAACCAAAAGATAATCGCTGCAACACTGAAGGACATTGACAAACTGGAAATATCCTCAGTACAGTTAACACTGTTTTAGGCTAGCTGTAATTTTCTTTATCTACGATAACATATGGATAGATCCGTGCCATCGGGTATCGTTATAAAATAACGATATTACGTTCGGGAGTACCACTTTCCCTTTTCTTAACCCATCACTTTTGCTTTTAAATTTTTGATTATGATCAGACCGAAAAAAGCACGTACCCCAAGAACAAGAACCAAGCCTGGCTATTCATTTTATTACCGGGAATTAAGACTGAACCTGCGTAAGACAATTGCCTCTATTCTCAAACCGGAAAGTGCAATTAAAAAACATGGTTTTTCAGGACCCCAAAAAAGTTGAATACCCACAAATTCGAGCGACCTACAGGAATACTTTAACCACTCGGGTGTTTTGCAAGATGTATTTTTGTATACACAAAAAAATCTTGCGCCCTTGAGGTCGGGCATTTTTCTCGGAACTCGAAAATGCTGAAGCCAATTTAAATGCAAGATTATGCCAAGGAAAAAATCCAAAAATCCAGAGCAGCTGCTGACTCATCCGATCATTATCAGGGTCAACGAAAATACCTATAAGCGGTTGGAGAAAATTCTGCTCAATAGCAATTGTCAATCGATAGGTGAGGTTGCAAGAAATATTCTGTCAAAAGAAAAAATCCTTATGTTGACCAGGGATATTACCATGAATGCACCAATGGAAGAACTTGCTTCCATACGGAAAGAACTTCGGTCAATTGGGATAAATATCAATCAGCAAACCCGGCATTTCCATACATCGGAAAATGAGGCGCAACGGTCTTTTTATTTTATGCGGACCAGCGACCTATATAAAAATGTTGGTCAAAAGGTAGACAGGTTATTGGAACTGGTAACTAAAATGTCAATGAAATGGTTGCGAGGATATTAACCGGCAAGAGTATTCGGGGACTGATTAATTACAACGAATCCAAGGTTACTTTGGGAACTGCAACACCAATCCTTGCTAGTAAATTCGGGCTGGATATTGAGCAATTGAAGCTGCGTCATAAGGTGGCAAGGTTCGAACATTTAACTAAGCTTAATAGCAGAGTAAAGACTAATGCCGTCCACATTATGCTCAACTTCGACCCGGCCGAAATCCTGCCAACAGAAAAATTGCAAATGATCGCTATTGACTACATGAATGGGATTGGATTTGATGAGCAGCCTTTTCTGGTGTACAAGCATGAGGATGCTAACCATCCGCACATTCATATTGTTACCACCAATATCAAAGCGGATTCGACCAGGATTGATCTTCACAATATTGGCAAAGTACTTTCAGAAAAGACGAGAAAGGAGCTTGAGATCAAATATAATCTCGTTAAAGCTGAGGGGCGTGGCAAAGAACAGCTAATTGCCGCAGTGAATATTGACAGGGCCCATTATGGAGAGAAACAAACCAAAAGATCAATTTATAATGTAGTCACGGCAGTCTTGAGAAGTTATAAGTTCACCTCATTTTCAGAATATAATGCAGCGCTAAAAAGCTTCAATGTAATTGCTGACCGGGGACCGGAAGATTCGGTGATGTTTCAAAAAAAAGGACTTGTCTATTCGGTTTTGGACATTAACGGCAGCCGTATCGGTATACCATTCAAGGCCAGTTCTTTTGCAGGCAATCCGGTATTGACAAAGGTTGAAAGTAAGTTCAGATTAAACCTGGAAAGAAGGAAAGAGCATGCTCAATCGTTGAAAGGGATTATTCTTGAGCAACTTACAAATGCAAGTGGGTCGACCTCAAATCAATTGGTGGATGGATTGGGGAGAAAGGGAGTTTCAATGATATACCGAAAAAATAACGAGGGTAGAATATATGGACTGACCTATGTTGACCACAATACCCGGTTCGTATTTAATGGAAGTGATCTTGGCAAACAGTTCAGTGCAAAAGCAGTCCTGGAAATATTGAAGAAACGTGAAACTCAATTATCGGAGACTACAAACCGAAATATAAAAACCCGACCTGTTCAAATTCCTGATTATTCGTTCTTGGGGGATGATCATGCTAAATCATCGGGAGATGGGCTCTTACACTTTTTATTTGAGAAACCAGTCTCAGACCCAGGCTCGCCATTGATGCACATTAGAAAGAAGAAGAAGAAAAAAGGGCATTCAAAAAATAAAGATTTATCAAATAAAATATAAAATTATGAATACTGGTGAAGATACTCAGGGGCTTAGAAGAATACTCGACTTAAGCAGAATGATCAGTGTTTTTCTACTGGCCATGCATTTTTACATCCGGTTTTTCCAGATGTTTAAAAGCTGGGAATGGCATTCTGAGATTACGGATCGGATAGTGGGCCAGCTGGCAAGACTTATAATTTTTGACGGCTGGTGGCTCGCAAAGTTTGCTGCACTCTTGTTTCTTGCGATATCATTGCTCGGGGTAAAGGGAAGGAAAGATGAAAACATATCCTATAAAAAGATCTATCACTATATGGGAGCAGGGCTATTGCTATATTTCTGCGGGATCTTTTTTTTGTATTTACATTGGTCAGATTCATTATTGATTGGACTTTATTGTTTGGTAACTATCAGTGGCTTTCTCATGATTTTGGCTGCAGGTACCTGGATTTCGAGAAGAATTAAGCAAGGTCTGGTAAAAGACATATTCAATTCAGAAAATGAAACCTTTCCCCAGGAAGAAAGGCTACTCGAAAACGAATATTCTGTAAACCTTCCCGCTAAATACAATTATAAGGGCGAGATACGGGATAGCTGGATCAATCTCATTAATCTATTCCGGGGATTGTTGGTCGCAGGAACACCAGGCGCCGGCAAATCCTATTTCGTGATCCGCCACCTCATTGATCAGCTGATGGGAAAAGGGTTCAGCATGTTTATTTATGACTTTAAGTATGATGACCTCTCCGTAATCGCGTACAATTGCCTGCTTAAATATATTGGCAGGTATAAGGTTAAGCCTAAGTTTTACGTGATAAATTTTGATGACCTCAACCGTACCCATCGGTGCAATCCACTCGATCCTGCTGCTATGACCGATATCACAGATGCTACGGAAGCGAGCAGAACCATAATGATGGGCCTGAATCGCGACTGGATTAAAAAGCAGGGAGATTTCTTCGTGGAAAGTCCCATCAATTTTCTCACAGCCATTATCTGGTACCTGAAAAAATATAAGGACGGAAAATACTGTACGCTGCCACATGTAATCGAACTAATGCAGGCGGATTACGAACAGCTTTTTAATGTGCTTCAGCAGGAAGAAGAAATAAAGGTGTTGATCAATCCTTTTATTAGTGCCTACCGGAATGAAGCAATGGCACAACTGGAGGGTCAAATCGCTTCGGCAAAAATTGGGCTGGCAAGACTTTCTTCGCCACAGCTTTATTACGTATTGAGTGGCAATGATTTCACTTTGGATGTAAACAATCCTAAAGAACCAAAGATTATTTGCGTGGGCAATAATCCGCAAAAACTCCAGGTTTATGGAGCGGTACTATCGCTTTACATATCCAGGATGATTAAACTGGTCAACCAGAAAGGTAAATTGAAAAGCGCACTGATTTTTGATGAATTCCCAACGATATTTTTCAATAATATGGATAGTCTTATCGCAACAGCCCGGAGTAATAAGGTAGCCACGGCTTTAGCCGTGCAGGACTTTAGTCAGTTAAAAAAGGATTATGGTGCGGAGCAATCTGAAGTCATCACCGGAATTGTTGGGAACATTATAGCAGGTCAGGTTACTGGTAGTACGGCCAAAACGCTGAGCGAGACTTTTGGTAAAATAATGCAGGATAGGCAGTCAAAAAGTATTAACAGTAGCGATATCTCGATTTCCCAATCCACACAATTGGATTATGCAATTCCGGCGTCTAAGATTGCCTCCCTGTCTTCTGGAGAATTTGTTGGTATGGTTGCAGACAATCCTGAAGAAAAAATCGCTTTAAAGATGTTTCACTCTGAGATTCAGAATGATCATGATGCAATTGCAAAGGAGGAAAAGCAATATAAACCGATACCAGTCGTGAAAATGGTATCTCCCGAGGAAATAATGGAGAATTATGAATGCATTAAAGCTCATATTGCAGACCTGCTCAAGGCAGAATCTACATTTCCGGATTCCAATACGGAAAATGATGTTGAAAATTCTGACAGGCGCGGTAAGGTTAGAGCAAAAAAAATCAGGGAGGATAGGGCTAATACTAAAATTAAGCGAAAGTCTAGCGGTTCGCTATCACTATAAAATCGAAATGGCTCCAGTTTTTGCGCTGCAATATCGGTAAGACCCTTAGTTTGAAAAACTGAAGTTACCGTAATGTTCAGCATGAATTGGAATTATAGTTTTCGAAAAGAGGCCAATCTTTTTAAGGATGGATGACAAATTAAGTCGGCTCAGGGGGGTAAAGTGTCGAAGAGCGGTCAGATAAAGCTGATAGTAGACTCTTAGCTTACCTTATGAATTAAATCCTTTCGTGTGTTATCTTAAGCTCAGTATGGAAAATATCTCTATCCACCTTGATCTGAAAGGAGTGGTTATCTGGATATGATTGCAATAATCTTGCTTTAATGTTTTTAATTCCGGTGTGTTCCCCCTTGGATGGTGGGGTGTTGGCAATTAGATTTGTGGATCTAAATATTAGATCATTGCTTGTTGTGCTCAGCTCAATTAGTGCAGGATTACTTTTATCCAGTAAATTACCGTGTTTGAAAATATTTTCTACTAAAGTCAAAAGCACTAAAGGAATGATAGGTGCAGATTTAAAATGGAGTTCCTTCGTAAATTCAAGATTTAAACGACTGGCACTCCTTAATAAATTTAACCGGATCATATGATCTATCTGTTCAATTTCCTGTTCAACAATTACAAATTCTTTATGATTGGTTTCCAGGGCGTAATCCATGATCTCTGAAAGACAGTCAATTGCTTCATCCGATTGCTCAGGGTTTTTCTTTGAAACGGCTTTGATGAAGTCAAGCGTGTTGAACAATAAATGGGGATTGATTTGTGCCCTCAAATAATCTTGTTGAGCGATCAGCAGCTGGTTTTCAAGTTTCTCGAGCTCAAGAGATTTTGCCATTTCTCTTTCCCTACGAGTTAAATATTCATTCAATAGATATAGGCCAGTACCAAAAGTGATGAAAAACAGCGCTCGATACAACACAACCACAACGTAATTATAGTCGAAAACAAATGGTGTTTTCTTTTGATCAAGGACTTCTTTAAGAATCAAACTCGCAACAACAGCACCGACAAGGTATAAAAGGAATTCTGCAACTACCAGACTAAAAAAAAGAAACTTTCCACCCATTCCAGATTTTTTGGAATAAGGCATGACGTATAATCCGTGAAGGTAAAACACTCCAATATTTAGCGCATAAAAAAGCAGATAATATAGCGGTGCGCTGAATCGCTGTTTCACCGCTCCCGCCACGATGACCTCAATAAAAATAAAGCTAGCCCAACAGGCAATATGGACCATTCTCGTTTTGTCAAGCCGTATAGGTTGTCCAGATAAAATATCACTCATCTCAGATAATAAAAGTGCTTAAAAAATAGCCTATAAGTAGAATTGACCATTAAATCAGTGGTTATGAAAACTCAGAAACATTTTACATTAGTAAAAAAAACAGTATTTATCTTTAAAAAAATTCGTGTGAAAAACGGATTAAGCACCGAGCCAACAACTTCTGTCACGACAACTATTACCGCTACGGATAGTTCAGTTTGTCCCACCACCGGGTAATCTATCACGAACAAATTCTTCAAACTTTTTTCTATAGCTTCTAGTAACGGTAAATTTAGTACCGTTACTCAACTGTATCTGGAAACCATCGATTTGCTTTACATGGTTGAAAGAAACAATCTCTGATCTGTTGATCCTCAAGAACTCACTCCTTTCCTTAATAGCTTCCTCCATATCTGTGATGGTATGATAACTAATGAGTCTATTGTCAGTTAAGAAAATCTGTAGGTAGTTGGACATGGCCTTGAAATACATCACTTTTTCATACTGTAGACTGAGGTATTTATGTTTTAAACCCCCTTTTATCAATACAAAACTATCGTGTTTTCTGTTGCTTGGCTCAGCTATTTTTATTGCGAGTAAGCGCTGTATTTGTTGAATGAATTTGAGCTTTTTTAGAGGTTTAAGTAAATAACCATCCACACCGACCTCAAAGCTTTCTTCCCCATAATCTCGGTGCCCAGTAATGAATATCAGGAATTCACAGTATGGCTTGAGTAACTTTGCCGCTTCAATACCATTGATATAGGGCATCCCGATATCTGAAAGAATAAGGTCAATATGCCTGTGATGATGTAAATAATTCATAGCATCGTACGCGTTATCAAAACTTTGCTCATGTATTACTCCAGGCGTTGTTGAAATAAGTTCCTCTATTTGAGTAATAGAATAGGGTTCATCGTCGATGACGATGCATTTTAGTTCCGTCATATTATCAGTTTTTACCAGCTCGAATAAGACTAAAATAAACATTGTATTTTTAATTAGCAAGAGGGACGTACTTAGAAAGTCATTCACATAACGGTATTGGCTATTCGCATAAGAAATCGGTCATTCACATAAAATTATTTTTCCACCACGTTATAATTTTGAATTTGTGAAAAGAAATAATTGTTTAATTTTTAACCAACCATTTCAACTTTCAGTTTACCAAGCCGTCGGAAGCCAGGGTATGTAGAGGGGTTTAACAGCCCCTCTTTTTTATAAGTCGGAATGCAACACCGTTATATGATCTCAGATTTACACTATCAGTCGATTATAAACAGGATAAATTCCTTTTGTGAAATATCCCTGGCTTTTTCGAATGCCCTAAGGCCGATGTTAAAAACCTACAAATTCCCAAATTCTGAATACATATTAAGAAAGGGGAGAAGGGCAAAGTTTGCCTGGTTCGTTGTTGAAGGCTATTTAAGAGAAATTACCAATAGCAATGGAGAAAGCACCATGCACACGACGTGGTTTTGGTATCCAAATGATTTCGTCTTGGCATACCCAGTTTTTTTTAATCAAAAAGAAGCGATTTCAGACATCGAAGTTCTGCCAAACACTATATTGTTGGAGATCAGCTATGAAGATTTTATAACGCTCAAAGCATTATATCCCGAAGTAAACAGGTTGGTTGAGGAGCTAAAATTTTATTATGACAAAGCCCGATTAGACCACAACGAAGATCTCTTCAATTTATCAGGTAAACAGAAATACCAGAAATTTCACAGTGCCCACCCCGCACTTTTCAATGTGGCCAAACACAAGGACATTACCTCCTTCCTTGGAATGAAAGATTTTAGTTTTCGTCGATATTACTCTCTTTTTGCCTAAGCTAACTACTTTAAAATAAGTACATTTTAAAATTAAAAGTGTACAAATGTACTCTTTGTTCTTTATTGGAATATTGAACTTTACCTTATTGTTGAGGACATGAACACAAACAGCAGCGCAACTAAAAATTGCAGACTTTTAAAGTGTATGCCCGCAGGGTGAATGCTTCACTGCACTGACATGTCCCCTTCATTATGGATGAACATACATTCAAAGGAGAACAATAGATATGATGAGGACTGTTACACAATTCAAGCAACAAAAAGAATTCGAATATATTTCGATCCTGGCTGCTTATGGCCTTAAGTGGGAAGTGGATGGTCACTACCTGATCCATCGGAGTGAAGATCAGAAAGAAACTAGCCGCGTTTACATTTCCGTTGTATGTAGTCAAATCTCAAAAATGTTGAGTTTGATAGGTCCTGAATTGGTAAAAAACGATATTGGTTTTGCCGTGGTGAAAAATGCTGATTCTGCCAAGGCAATCCTAAATGGTACTTATGGCCCGGAGCATGTGGGGAAAGTGATGATTCTCTTTTTGCCCGTCCATAAAGACCACTTATCGGAGCGAATATCGGAACTCCTATCAGTCTTTAGTGGACCTGTGGTTCCGGGCAGGCTTAGGTTAGGGAATTGTCTGTATGGTAATCCCAATCCTGTCGCAAATATTAGCCAAAGGCCTAAAGTGCAGGTACTGAATGGAAAATACATAGCGCTGATTGTGCTTAAATCCGTTCCAAAGGGGGATGTGATTCGCGCGATTTATCTCAATCGTTTTATGTTTCCCGTTTGGTGCATAATAAAAGAAGCCAAATATAAGATGATCTCTGATGATGCCGGCCTCGATATGGGGGACAGGCTGAAATGGCAATATAGAATCCATGAGGAGTTATCTTCAGTGGTAAACATGCCAAAAGTGATTGACTTATTTAATCAGGACCAAAACACTTATTTGGTAACGCAGCATATTAAGGGCATCACATTAAGAAAAGCGATTGATCGAACCTATCGAGGTAAAATGTGGTTTGAACTGCCGTGTAAAAAGCGATCATACCTTTTGGAGATATTGCTGGACATTTGTGGAATGGTGGGGCAGGTTCATGATTACGGATATCTTCACAGGGATCTGAGCACAGCAAATTTTATGATCACCAAAAGGAGAAAAATATTTTTGCTGGACTGGGAGCTCGCCTATGATCAAAGGTCAGAAAACCCGCTGCCTCCATTCGGTTTTGGGACGCCTGGTTTTACATTTCCCGAGCAAGGAAAGGGTGTCAAACCACAGGTAAAAGAAGATATTTACGGGCTTACATCCTTGATGATTGCCGTATTCACTGGGCTTAGGCCGGCCGATATGGACATAGCAGATTATGACTCACTCTTTCTGATTATCAGGGAGCGAACCAGAGAATCCCTTATTGCACATTTTTTGAGAAGGGGAGTTTCAAGATTGGCTAAAGAACGTCCAGACATCGAAGAGATAAAAGCTTTCATTTCTCATATCTATCATAACAATTCGAATTCACATACCAATGGAAATTAAATCAGATTTTAAAGCCAATGTGCTCAACACTGGCAATGAAGATCAAATGCGGGCAAAGGGATATACTTACAGGGAGCTCTTTTTTGATTTGACTGCCTATCTATATATTTTGTTGTTCGTCTATACTGCGGTGAGCAAGATCATTACATACCCCTTTTTTCTGAAAATTCTCAGTGGATTGCCAATGGTAGGGGATTATTATCCACTGCTGGCCATATTCATAATCTCTGCAGAATTAATATTGGGTATTCTCCTGATTGTACCAAAGAGTAGATATTCTGGATTAAAAGGTTCGTTGGGATTGATGCTCGTATTTACGATATATCTCGCCTATCACATCTGGACTGGTACAACATTACCATGCAGCTGCGGAGGGGTTATTTCTCAAATGACATGGCTACAGCACCTGCTTTTTAATATGGGCTTTATCATGCTGGCGCTTGTAACGCTAATCATCAATACGAGAAATTTTAAAACAAAGATATCCACGCGAGGAAACAGGTAAGGCCATACCCTGTCTAAAGAAATATGGTTTTTTTTAAACATTAAAATTACTATTATGAAAAAAGTATTTTTTGGAATGCTGGTGGCTGTAACAGCTATTGGCGGAAGTGTAGCCACTTATGCTTCAACATTAATTAATCCTGGTTCAAAAACGGCACCGGCATGGTACAGATATGTATCAGGCGATCCAGAATCACCAACTTCTTACACAGCGACCGATGCTCAGCCGGCTGACTGTGGAGGTGGCGATATTACCTGTGCGGTTCTGGCTGAACCCAATTCATTGAATCCGGAACAGCCCGATCTAAGTATTGAGCATACAACCGTTTTCAAACTTTAAGAAGAGGATCCCGCAAGTTTCTGCGGGATCCTTTCTCTAAAACTTATCCCTGATGACAAGCATGTCCAAGTTTATGGTCTTTTCTACAAAATCGAGTCCATAGCCTCGCAACTCTTTTCTTACCTTTACAATGTCGCGCCGATTTGATAGCTTGATGTCTATTTTGCCGGAATAGCCTGTTTCGTTCACAATTGGCAGGTTGGTTTGAGAATTTAACTCACCCAACCCATTGATGAGCAGATCCGTTATGGTTCCCCCGCTAAGGTTCAGTGTTCCATCTTTCTCGGTTCTCAAACCAGGCGTTGTACCGTCCTTTGCGATGAATAGACTATTGATGTTGGTTTTTATCAACGCTAAACACTTTGTGGGTCTCTTTTCAACCTTTGCCTGATAGGGAAGGAATTTATTAAGATCTTGCATCATGATCGAGCCCACCGAATCCATCATGTTTAATGGAATAGCCAGATCATAACTGTGGAGGTTTTCTATTCGCCATTTAGAGATTTTTGATCGGTCCTTGGGCCAGAACAAAGCGGAACTATCCCTTACCTCAAGGACAATACGCTTGGGAGAATTAAATATCATTTGATGTTTTTTGACGGTGGCTTTTACGAACAGGTTTCGGATGGTATTGTTCATACACCTGAAACGATACACGCCATTGGCAGAATCTACAACCTTACTCTCGCTTGCATTCATGTATTCCCGGGTTTCCTTGAAGATCATGGAGTAGTATTTTAGCCTTTTCAACTGCCGTCCATTTCCTTCTTGGTATAATGGCACGTTTAGATCAAATTTCTCAATGTCGATCTTTTCAGGTATATGCATCTCCTTGCCAGCTATCAGATCGCTAATTGCTTGGTCAGTAGCGTCAGCACCAAATGCGATAACCTTTACCTTTCCGTCTCTGTCAATCCAGATCTGATGTGGTACACTGATATGAGGGAAAAATTGATGAAATATAGAGTCGCTTATAATGGAAGGCAATGTAGCTGGAATTTCTACCCTTACATCATGATCCATAGATCTGGCATTTATTTTATTAAACTGATCGTCGATCTGTTTTTGGTTATTATTTGTCACCAGAAAGATCTGGATATCATTTTTGTATTTAGTGTTCAGTCTTTCCATTTCAGGCATAAGGTCAATACAGGTGCCACACCAGATGTTCCAAAAATCCAGAATGATTATTTTCCCGCGTAGCGTTCTGGTATCAATTGTCTTCGGAATCCCATTTAGTGAATAATGGATTTTGGTATCTGGCAGTGTGTCACCGATTTTTATCCTTTGTATGCCAGAATTCTGTCCAAATGTCAGCTTGTTTAATAAAACTAGCAGAATAAGTATTATTATGTTTTTCATATCTATTTAATATCCGTTGTTTTGAGTAAGAAAAGGGTTTGCTCGGAGTTGTTCATCCGGAATAGGCCAGAGAACAGCTCTGGACTGCCAGGTCAGCGGCTTAAGGGATTTAAGTATCGTCTCTGCCCTGAGAGTCCGCTGAAGGTCGTACCAACGATGCCCCATCTCAAACATCAGTTCTATTCTACGTTCCCTCTCTACCGCCAGTAGTGCTTCAGGTTTGGACATACCAGTATTTAAATCGGGGAGTGGATTAGGGTTTTGGGTGCTCGCAGACATTCTCGATCTTTTTCGGATGCTGTTCAAATCCGCAATTCCACCTAGAATATTCCCATTTTGTATTCTTGCCTCTGCCCTTATGAGATAGAGTTCGGCCAATCTGATGACCATGAGGTATTCACTCAATACTGCAGAATTGATGATTTTATATTTTGCAGGGTAAAGAAAGGTTCGTGCCTGAAATTGTCTTGAACCAATCCAGTTATTCCGTCTTGAATCGCCGGGCTCAAAAGCATTGAGCAAATTCTGGCTAACAACATATTTAGGTGATTCGGCGGTTGTAGCTGGTAAAAAAGTAACGCCATCAGGAGTGTTTTGATTGCTTTGGGTTGGAAAGAACTGCAGAATGGCTTCCGAGCTGTTCTTCAAGAACGTTTTGCTGAGATCACTAGCCAATGCGTATCTGTTGCTCTCTATTACCTCATTTGCATACCGTTCTGCAAGTGCATAATTTCCTTGGTAGAGGTATGCCCTGGCGAGAAGGGATTTTGCCGCCCACCTGTTTGCGCGAATTTTTTCAGGCTCTATATTTTCTCCCAGTGAAGGAATTGCTGTTAGTAGATCGTTGATGGCCTGATCCATCACTTGATTTTTTGGAGCTTTGGGCAGCGTACTGTTTTGCTCAAAATCACTTGTAATGACCAGCGGGACATCGCCAAACAAACCCGAAAGCTGTAAATAGAGATAAGCTCTGATAAATTTTGCCTCTCCTGTCAATTTTGTTTGGAGAGTGGAGGTAATCCTACTGCTTTGCTCAAGTTTTTCAATGGCCAGGTTGGCAGGATAAATCAGTTGGTAGGCTGGAAGCCAGAAATTGCTATTGATGGAAGAGGAGCTGGCAAGTGACAATTGGCTGTTGAAGAACTCACTACGTGGAGCACCCTCAAAATAATACTCAACCTCATCACTATATAATCCGCAATAAGGGGTAACATTTTGTATGAGATTGTTTTGAGAGAGCCTGCTATAGATCCCAATGATTGCCGCATTTGCGGTGACATCATTGGAAAATGCACTTTCTGCCGTAATCTGTTCGATTGGCGGATTAACTTCAATAAACTTCCTGCAAGAGAAAGTTCCCATGCAAAGTATGATGATGAAGCCTATTTTGAATGTTGGTAACTGATTTTCAAATTTCTTTTTCATGATTTTTGAGCTTAAAGGGTTACTTGTAAGCCAAGGGTCAATACACGTAGCGGCGGCAGGTTATTTACACTCTGACCCTCGGGATCAATCTCTGGATAGTTGGTGAGTGTGACCAGGTTTTGCCCCTGTATAAATAACTTTGCACGTTTGAGTCCCAAGTTTTTGATTATTTTGGTATCGAAGGAATAGGCAAATGCCAGATTCTTTAGCCGGATAAAGGAAGCGTCAACCAAAGCCGCATCGGAAAGACCTATCAGCGTCCTGGCTAAATTAACAGGTCCGGTTACCGCCTGCGTATATGCCTGGTATTTCGCATTCGGATTGTTTGGAGTCCAGCGGTCCGTCAAGAGGCTGTATGTGTTTACTCTGGCACCCACAAAGTTAGAGGAGCCATAAACCAAATGGTTCCCTCGTTGCTTGACAAACTGAAAAAAAACATCAAGCGAAAATCCCTTGCACTGGAAAGCGTTGCCAATTCCGCCATAGAATATGGGATCCTTAGTTCCGATCAGACTATAATCCTGCCGATTGAGCAGTCCATCACCATTCTTATCCTCGAACTGGTATGCACCAGTGTTTTGATCAATTCCAAGATAGTGGTAACCTTGAAGGATTCCCAGTGATTCACCAAGGACATAAGTTGTGGCGTAACTCGAATTTTCCAGAGTTGGAAAAGCTAGCAATTTGTTTCGTGATACGGTAATATTCGCTGAGGTTGACCAGTTAAAATCTGCTTTTTTGATGTTTACCGTATTCATTTCGACTTCCAGACCTTGGTTTCGTATCCGTGCATCTAGATTGCGCAAAATAGCTGGGAAACCTGCTTGCCCTGGAAGGGTGTAGGAGATGAGCTGGTTGTCGCTGATGTTGCGATACCATCCCATACTAAGTCGGATTTTATCTTGTAAAAAACCCATTTCCAATGCCATTTCAAGTTTCTCATTCGCCTCCCAGCCATAATTCTTATTTTGAAGCCTTGCAGGAATAAGCCCGGCTTGGTTGCCGTAAACAGGAGTAGAGATATAACTGTCCAGATATTGATAATTATTGATCTGATCATTGCCCGTCAACCCAAAACTCCCCCGGATTTTAGCGAAGCTCAAAAAGGAAAAATTGTTGCGGATGAAGTCCTCCTCCGTTAAGATCCAGGCGATGCCGATTGCGCCAAAGTTTGCAAATTGGTTTCCGGGTCCGAAGCGGGAGGAGCCATCTCTTCTACTGGTAAGGTTAATGATGTATGTATCGAGCAAGTTATAATTCAGACGGGCGAATATCGCCTGATATTTATACTCATTAAATGCATTCACAGGAGTCTTGGTCACTGCCCCCTCAATGGAACCCAGAAGCAAGTCATTGGTGTAACCAGATCCCCTTACCAACATGGATTTGCCTGTAGTTTCTTGCCAAGTTCCACCGATCAGCATAGAAAGTTTTCCGTAATGCTTAAGATCCGCAGAATAGTTTAATTGGGGCTCCAGTATCCAGGTTTCATTATTGCTATCACCAAATGTTGCATTTCCAGTTGGTGCGTTTGCAGGATTCTGCGCAGCAATGGGTACCTTACTGCGTTCATTTAGCGAAATGGAATTGAATCCACCAGTAAGTTTCAGCTCAAGTCCAGGTAAGAGTTTGTAACCCATTACCGCATTCCCCGTGAACCTATTCGTGCGGATATCATTGCCTTCCAGTGTTCTGCCAAACGGATTCGAGAAACTAACGCCATTTTCGCTCCAGTTGAGTTTACCATCTGCATCATAGAAAGGAGGTAGATTCGGTGGTTGGGTTTGTAGTATGGTAAGGTCTGCGATATATAAATCGCTAGTATTGATACCATAGCTTGTCTGTAAATTGATATGGAATTTTTGATCGGCCGATCGGTGGTTAAGGCTCAGGTTTGCATCTTTTCTCTGCAGGGCGTTTTCTCCAGGAAAAACAGTGCTTTCCTTATAGTAATTGGCTCCGAAAGCGTAACTGGTCGACTGATTACCTCCATTTAAGGTGAATTGTGTATTTTGTGTTCTTGCCGTCCCGCCCAGTAAAACATCCTTGAGATCAGTATAACGATTATTGTCCCAGGCCAAAAGATCTGATGCATTAGCGAGCGTAGGGGTCACGCCATCATTGGCAAAGGCTTCTTTTCGCATTTCGATATATTGCGCCGTATTCATCATCTCAACACTTCTGGTTATTTTACCAAAGCCTGTGGACAGGATCAGATCAGCGCTGGTAGCACCTGCGTTGCCTTTTTTTGTCGTAATGAGAATCACACCATTTGCACCCCTGGAGCCATAAATCGCTGTCGCGTCAGCATCTTTCAGCACTTCAATACTCTCGATGTTTGCAGGATTGATGCTATTCAAAGGATTGTTAGAAAATAAGGAATTGGTCTGGGCTAGCCCTTGCGTAGGATAAGGTACCCCGTCGATGAGAAATAAAGGTACAGTGCCCGACTGAATAGAACCTTTACCTCGCAGTTGTACGCTAAAGTCTGATCCTGGAAGACCACTGCGCTGGGTAACGACAAGGCCAGCTATCCTGCCTTGCAAGGTTGCCAAAGGATTACTAACGGGTTGCTTTGCTATGGTCTCGGATTGAATTCTGCTGATATTACCCGTCCGCTCACGATCCTTAACCGTGTAATATCCAGCATTGATCTCTACATCATTAAGCTTATTATCTCGCTCTTTGAGCATAATCGTAATAGGAGAACTGTTTCTCTGATAACCTACTTCAAGGCTCTCATAACCGATGGAACTGATCAATAGTACACCGTTCCCAGTATTCTTTATTGTAAATTTTCCGAATTCATCAGTTATTGCTGTTATATTGGTATTCTTGATCTTCACAGTCGCCCCTGGAATAGGTTTTCCATCTTCACCAACCACTTTTCCCTTGATCTGATCAACGTTTGGTATACCTTTCCTGTCTGGCGTACCAGTTTTTCTCTCTATCGGTTTGAGCAATATTGTTTGCTCTATCAATTCATAGCTTACTTTTATAGGCACAAAAACCTGTTTTAAGACTTCATTTAATGGTGTATTCTTTAATGTCAATGTTATTTTAAATTGCTCATCAATTGTTTTTGGCTGATACCAAAAATCATAACCGCTCTGTTTTTCGATCTTGTTCATTACCGAAATTAAAGGCTCCTGTTTTGTTTCAATCGTAATGGGCTGAGTGTGGGCTTTTAACCCAAATAGAAGTAGCAGGAAGATTGTCGATAAGACCGTTTGAATAAATAAGCTATCCAGATAGTTCAGACAGTTTTGGATTGATAAATTTTTCGGTGGAGGGTAGGGAAGTTTTTGGACGTGTTTTCTCGTCAAATGATAAAAAATCATACTTTTGTTTAGTTTGGTTCTTAGAATGTCTGCTTGATATTAATTTACCAGAACTTGCCGGTGGTGTTCTTCGAAAACACCTCCGGCTTTTTTATCTGGAATCATTAACTAAAATTAAATTTCAAATTTTCTACATAGGCGATCTAGGGTTAAGGTGGACTTTTATTGTGTGTTAAGATTTTATCGTCAGGATTTTAATGCCTTGTTTTTCATTCAAGTTAAAATTCACTCCACTCATCTGTAGCAATTTCAGTAATGTGGAAAGGCTGGATTTTCTTGAAATTCCACCCGTCAGATAAATCTTTGGAATGTTTTCTGTGTACTCGACCTTGATATCATACCATCGTTCTGCCACATTCAAGATCGATTTCAAATCTGCATTTCTAAACTTTATCTTGCCATTTTTCCAGGCCATATTCAAATCCAGATCCCCATCAGTTTTTTTTAAACTTGCGCCGTCTGCTATGGATTCCTCCCCTGGTTTTAATATGATGGAAGCAAAATCATTTTTAGTATCTAGTTTAACCGAACCTTCTAAAAGGGTAGTGCTAACATTTTTTTCATAGGTATTAATATTGAAATGAGTTCCTAGAACTGTGAGATTTTGATTTTTAGAAGAAACAATAAATGGGTGGTTTTTGTCTTTGGCAACTTCAAAGTAGGCCTCGCCGCTGAACAATTTTACCCTACGTTCAGTTCGCTCTCTAAAACTGGTAGGATATTGTAAAATAGTAGCGGCGTTTAGCCATACTTTGGTGCCGTCGGACAACACTATCTTATATTCTCCACCTTTAGGGGTGGAGATGGTTTGAGATTCCGCCAAGGAATTCATTTTTATTTTTGTTCCATCGCTGTAGCTTAATCCAGAATTGGCTATTTTTACCTCACTTTGAGTTGGATCAAGTTCAATAGTTTTTCCATTGGCTAGCGTGATCAATGCTGTATTTCCTTTGGGGAAAATCTGTTTTGCGATGCGCAGACTTCTGTTTATATTGTTCTCTGGTTGGGGGTAAAACATATAGACTGCAAAAACAATAGCAGCTGCGGCAGTTGAGATAGTGATAACGGCTTTTAAAGAACGTGATTTGGATATAGGTAATTTTTTTGAAACTTGTTTTTTAAGCGCTATGAGTTTTTCCTGAGAAATTTCGACCGGCTGTTCATTGAATGCAAAGAATGATTTCTCAATCAATGCCTTTTCAGTTTCAGTACATTGACCCGAATTGTATTTGTTTAGAAGTTCCCTTGCTTGTTCGTTGTCCATTTCAGCGAGTTGATTTGGATATAGTACGGTTATCGAATAGGAGGTAGTAAGTTTTTTTTCTATAAAATTTATGAGTGTTATAGAACCAATTCTATTTGAGGGTCACTCTTAATATTATAATTCTTTCATTTTTTTCTAATTGCAAACTCTATGTTAATTAATATATTTGATCAGCTAATTCCTATCACAAGTTTGAAGCGTCTCTCATGCCTAACAAATCAATCTCATTAAATAGTCAATTGTCTGATGAACTGGAGTCTCTTTTGAAAGAAGAGGATATGACTTGTCCTAACACTCTGGAAGGGATTATAGATTTAGCAGTTCAAATCTCAAATTACAAAGAAGAGGGTAAAGCGTTGTTTCCAGAAGTCTACATAACGGATAGCTTGAGTGCAATCAAAAAATCGCTGGTTAATGCTGACTTTATTAAAATTGGAGTTGGTGAACGTCTACCAAAAGTTATGGCAAAAGCTCTAAAAAAATGTGCCCCTCTTGCATTTGGCGGATGGTGTGTATATATTTTACGTACGGATGATTCATTTGAATATGGCATGTTCAGAGCTGGTGCGACCATAATCTCAATACCTATATACAAAGATATTATTGATGATGGAGATCCAGAGGAAAGGATAATTGGAATAAGGCAAATTGCGGATAAAGTTGTGGAAGTAAAAGGTGTGAAAGGTCAATATCTTACGATAAATTTTGGCGTTAACAGTGTTTCTGGAATATCCATTCTTGATGAACAGAAAAAATTCATCCAAAATATCTTAGAGAAGGTTGACCCCAAAATAAAAGATCAGATGACGATATTTTTTGCGAGACTTTTTCTTTATGTTACTCAGAATGGACATGGGCATTTATGTACAGTAATAGACTATAAAAAAGCTTACCCAAAATTTCTCACAGATGGTATACTTTTAGATCAAGAAATTTCAGTTTCAGAAACTATTCGCCAACTATCAACAACTATTGAAACGTCAAATACTTTAGAAATCAATTCAAAATTGAATGGTACGTTTAATTTAATTGCTGGAATGATGATGAGCGACGGAATTACTGTTTTTACTGATAATGGAACAGTTAAAGCTTATAATGTTTTTATTAAACATCCTAAGAAAGATACTGAAGATGTATCAGGTGGAGCAAGAAGTCGTACTTTTGCTGTGTTAGGAGGCAGGCTTTCTTCCATAATCAAATCAATATATATTCAATCACAAGACGGAAAAACGGAGACAAGAAAATATGAGTAAATTGGAAGTATGGAAAAGCAATTCTGATGTTGCAATATCAAATCAACAAGATATTTCTAGCGCGCTTAATGTCGCGGTTCAACTTCGTGATAATGATAAAAACCAAATAATTTCAGCATATAATAGTGGAAACTATCAGATGCTATCCACCTACGTATGGACGAAGACTATCTCTGCACTCAAAGCACAACTTGCTAAAATGGGTAGTGCATTTGTTGGGGAAATGCTTGATAGAGCAGACATTACTGAATCTACAAATCTTCAAAATGCTATTACAGACTTTGATGCTCTTCAACTTGCTCAAGATCTAGGTTTGATTACGAATAAAAGCAGTTTTAGACTTAAACAGTCCATGGACCTTGTTAATTATTTTAATAATGCTGAAAACGAAGAGGGTGAAGATATTGATACCTTCTCTAAACATGACGCAGAGACTGTGCTGCTTTCTTGCATTCAGAGTATTTTAGGTCACGAAAAAGTAGATCTGTCTCTTAATTTTTTGGAATTCCGTGACTCTTTGGAAAATCAAACTCTGACTGAAGAGGATAAGAATCTAAAGAAGTTAGTGACAGCGCCGTATTTTTTTAAAAGAGCTACTTTACGAATACTTCTTTCGATTATTAAAATCCGGCAAAGCGCACAATTGGAAAACTCTTTAGCTAACGCAAATATAATCATTCCGAAAATTTGGACTGAATTAAAGCAACCGGAAAGATGGCAAATAGGTAAAGCCTACGCTGAATTGAATTCAGAAGGTAAGTTGACTGCTGTAAGTGGCCTTAAGAAGTTATTGTTGAAAGTCAAAGGATTTGATTACGTGCCTGAAGATTTACGTTCAAATGCTTTCATAAAAGCAGCGAATGAAATTATAAGTGCCCATGAAGGATCTGATAACTACTATTCTGAACCAAGTGCCGTAAAAATATTGATGAACATGGGTAGTGTAATTCCCACACCAGCATTACCAGTAGCAATCAGTGCAACGCTATGCGTAAAGCTTGGTAACCAATGGGGGAATGCATGGAATGCGCAAGATGCGGCAAACCAAGTTTTAAATAATATTACTTTTGATAGATGGGTTTATTATTTCGAAGAATGTTTTATTAACGACAGAAGAGTGTTATATAAATTGAGGCAAAATCTTCCTGCAGCTCGTTGGGTCGAGTTTATAAAACAACTTAAGTACACTCCAAAGTTAATTGAAACAATCAAAGACCATAATGTTGTGTCAATTTTGAAGACTTCTTTAGCAGGTAAAACAATGGTGCTTTATAAGTTTGTCACATCTTTTTTGGAGGAATAAGATGATGCTGTCACGCTTTTATATCTTCTTAAAAGATACTCGTTAACTTCGCACGGAAAATTTTTAACGCATTAGCGATTTGCTTGGATATATTGTGTTCTGAAGTGTTTAGTTTTATTGCTATCTCTTTATGAGTGAGATGCTTTTTTCTGCTTAACTCAAAAATTTGCTTCATTTTACTAGGTAAGGCTTGGACTTCTTTCTCAATATATTTATTTAGTTCCTTTTCCCTTACAAGATAATCAGTTTTGTCGTATGTTTTAATTTGATAATTTTTTAAGAAGTCTAAGTACTTTGTTTGTACTTTTTGATGGGCAAAATAATCAAGCATTCTGCTCCTGATAGATATGTATAGGTAAGACGAGAGTTTCCCGCTTTCTGAAAGTAATTCTCTTTTGTTCCATAAGTTTATAAAAAGTTCCTGAACAAAGTCTTTCGCAAGTTCTTCATCCCTAAGTTTCTTGTAAGCGAAAGTGAACATTAAATAAAAATAGCGGTTGTAAATTGCGGTGTACGCAGAATGGTTTCCGTTTTTTAATTGGATTAGTAATTCAGTATCAGAAAGGGTTTGATACGCCGACATTGCTTGCTAGTGTTGATATCAAGCCTTAATAGAACAGCGGCACCGATGTTTTGAATAATAGGGTCGGCACTCGCGAAGTCTAACGCCAACAGGCTCTGGTAAGCCAACCATTTCATATGAAATGGTTTCACACGTTAAACATAAGCGAGCACCGACCCTATTTATAGGGTGTAGATGCATCACTTACGCTCGCGTGAAATTTACCAGATTCGTTGGCGAGGCTTGTAAGCAGTTCTTTATATATCAAAAGAGAACTGCAAAGTTATTAATTTTTTTAAACTTTAATTTTTTATTACTAAACAACAAATATTGGAATTTTAGAGTGGATAAAAAACGCAAAAAATGGATAATTTATCATAACTTTACAAATAGATTAATCGAAGATCATATGCAAAATCCACTTAACACAGTTCCTACTTCTAAGCTGAGAATCTTTAGAGAATTAAATAATTTTACACAAAAATACGTAGGTGAGGATATTTTAGGGATAAGTCAAAATACATATTCCAGACTTGAACAAAATCCCAAAAGAATAACTAAAGATCAAGCAGAAAAACTAGCAGAATTATATAACATTACAATCACACAATTATTATCTGATGATACTCCTATTGTTAGTTTTCATAATAACACGATTGATAAGGCGTTCATTCAAAATTATTATGAAACTCAAAAGGAATTAATTGATATTGTGATTCTCGAAAAAGATAAGCAGATTGAATTTCTAAAGACTGAGTTAGAGTTTGCAAAAAAGCAGTTCTCCGATATACTAGAAAAGATATCTGGTAAATTTTAGTTAACAATACTTCAAGGTTCTTCCTCAATCTCGTATTCAAACAGAATAATTATTAGCAAGATCTTTGTATTAACAATACACAATTATATTTGTACAATAATGTCAAGAAATATAAACATAGTAGTGGGTAAAGATGCTCAAAAATCTGTGCCAAATCCTTTGATCAAAATGATTGAAGATAAGAAACGTGTTATCAATGCTATTCGTGAGGGTAAAGATTTGTCAAAATTAAAACGCATAAAATTTGTCAGCCCTATATAATCTCACTGCATCAGATAGTGGGTCTTAACTTTTTACTACAGACTCTGGTCTTGAGTATGCTGTATTCTCTATCGATTGCCCAGTTCTAGATAAGGAAGGTTACAATCACACCGTCTATAGTGTTGCTTTTTAAAGACGGGAAAATTTTAGTTCTGAAAATTTTCCAGTTCTTTTGACGAAAAAGTCATGTCACTGTCACCATTATTAATATTATCAATGAGTTTTTTCGGAAAAATGGTGATAACGCAATATTATACTTTTGTTATGAGAATGATGAGTTTGCTAGGCACAGAAGTATCACTTTTAGCAAATGGCATGCTGAATCACTCGCCGGCAAAGTTCTTCATATCAAGAAAAATACAAAATTTAAAGATGAAATGCTTTATGGAGAAATGCTTATAACCAAAAATAATCCATTGATCAACCTCTTACAAGGAGCAATAGATTCTTATATATAGGAAGTCAATAATCTTAAGAATTGACTCCCTTTTTAAAGTTATTGTATCCATTATAAATTATTAGGCATTTTTTCCAGAATTGAAGTTGTCTTTTAAGAATTGGTCTTTGAATTATAAGGCAAAGTAAATTTTTCAAAATGAGCAACCATTTGCCACCATTCCCAGAATCTCCATGGCTTTATTGTAAAATTTCGATATAGAACCTGATCGTTACTTGGGTTCAACTTCTTGAATCGGTCGAACCTTATTTTACAAACTTCAAAATCTAAGCTTTTACCCGATTGCTCTTGATATTTAAAACTACCATCTTTATTTTGATAGGAATAGTTCTCTTGAAAAAAGAATGCAATTGGTGGTAAGTTAGATATGATTATAAGTGCCAAAACAGCACCTAATATGACTTTGGTTTTCTTTTTCATGATCCTTGTATTTAATTACATTCCCCTTTACTAGCAGGGACATTTCCACCGCCTTCATTGATGTCTGAATTTGGATTACTTGTTTTCTGTTCTCGTAAAGCGCTTGCCATACCTGCAGGTGTTTTTGCATACCCTGCACCACCTGGTCCACTGATTCCTATCATTGTTGTAGGATCTGGGATGGGAATGCCGCCCGCCTGACCGGCTCCATATACAAAAGCCGAGCAATTAAAATCCGTAAAATGATATCGTTGTGGTGGATTGCTCACATAATTGATAACCTTTTCAAAGCTTTCACTATTAACGTAATAGGTTGCGCCTATGTTATATTGAATATCTCCATTGTCTAAAACTTGAGATTTGGAGTCGAGTTTATCTAATCCGGAACCTGTTGGATAAAACCCCACAGTTTGGGTAATCGTGGTGCTGCCACTTGTTTTGCTCAGTGATATTGCAACATGACCGAAACTATTTGCACCAACATTAAATGAAGTTCCAGGCTGTGGCTCCACAACATAAACCCTTACAACAAACGCAGCATTTGGATTTGTGATTTGTGAAAAGCATTCCATCATTTTTTTTGGATCAACTTTATTATTGTTTTCTCCGGGTAGGTTGGATGGTGCGGGAGTGGGAGGCGTTGGATTTGTGGAAGGAGCCCCTCCGCCACCTCCGCCTCCTGATCTTTCTCCGCCAGAGGATTCTCCACCACCGCCTCCCCAGAAACTCATCCCGTCATCATAAAAGGAATAACTACAAATTCTTTCGGAATGAACTGTGAATTCGCCACTGGCATCCACATAGCTGTCTTGATACCAGGCGCAACTTTCAATGACCTGCATCTTCATCAGTTTGCCCTGAGCACCCTTTAGTGGGTTCAGATCCCCAAGTACGCCCTGTTTTTGAAGCTCAAAGTTTTCTTTTGGTCCGATTTCTCCTATTTGCTTACCATCACTATATAGTTGACCGCCTGTTAGTTTATACGCTAGGTCATACTCGAATACCCGGCCCGTAAAATTAGAATTTCGGACGTTTCCTTTCTGAAGATATATCGCGTCTGGTAATACTTCTACAATTCGGGCTTCAATTTCGTTGGTTTTACTGTTTCTTTTTATAGCTAGTTGCCTATAACCCTGTTCAACGCCTTGGTAAATTGGCCGTCCAGCAAGGGTTAATTTCCAGATGTTGCCATCCTTTAATATGGTGTTTGTTGCAGTCTGCCAATCTAATTGCAAATCATTTATAACAGAACTTTCGTTTGCCTGGTCATTTTGCGCTTGCGCGATATAAGCCTTGGCATCTGCCAATGTCAGGGTGATGTTTGTAGGAAAGGGAGCAGGGCTATATTGTTCTTGGCTATCTTTCTTACAGGCGGAAAGAGTAAACATAAAGAGGATGAAAATTTTAAGTTTTGTTTTCATAACGGAATTTTGAGGTTTAAAACAATACTAAATTTGGGTGCCGTTTTGTGTCACGTGACACAATCCCAGTTTTTTTCGATGAATTCTGGACAAGGTTTCCCGGCTTATTCCCAGATAAGAAGCGATATTGCTTTGAGTGGTTTGTTGTTCGATATCAGGGTATTTTTCAATCAGCATTTCATACCGGTTTTCCGGGGTTTGGGTGCGCAGGAAAAGTGCCCTTTCTTCGCTTAGCAAATAGTACTTCTGGGTAACGATACGGCCAAGCAGATTTCCTTCCTCAAAATCAGCGTAATAGCTATTTAACTGGTTCCAGGTCAGTGATTGAAGTTTACAGTCTTCAAGTACCTCTATGTACTCATAAGCGGGTTTTTGGGTAAAAAAACTATACACCGAGATCATCAGATCGCCTTTTCCCATGAACCAGGTGGTGCACTCTTTACCATTGCTGTCAATGAAATATGCACGTAAGAAGCCATGCCGGATAAAGTATAACCTTCGGGCAGTTTCACCAGGCTTTAGCAACTGGTGTTTTCGTTTAAATGTTTCGGTGATAACCTCTTCGTTTACGCGCTTTTGAAAGGGTGCGGGTAGAGGAATGATAAAGCCCAATGTCTCTAAAAGATCGGCCTCATTTCTTGAATGATTTTTCATGCAGTGTCGATTGTGTCACAAATCAACTTTTCATTGCATTTACCTGAATAATATTGTCCTGTCGGAAGGAGATACTTTTTTAACGGAATTATTTGGCTTTTGTTTTACTTGGTTCCTTAAAAATTTCTTTTTTCAATTTCTGATTGACTGCTGCTCAAATCGTTAACCTAAAATGTATGATCATGAACCTAAAGAAACTATCAGAAAAACTGTATGCGGAAGTTTCGCTTCAAGTTGAAGAAACCACATCCATTGAAAATTCAATGGAGAAATTCAGGAGTGGTTTAGCGCTCGTTCAAAAAGCGCTGGCTCAATTGAAGATCGAACTCTCCAAGAGTGGCTTTGCAGATGAAGAAGAGGAAATCTATTTTTTTAAGAAGGGAAAGCCTCAGATCTATTCGTTATTGATTTTGATCACCGAACGATACGCGATTGAGACCAGCATGCCGCTTCTGGGTAAGGATAAGCAGATCGCTCATCTGGAATCCCAGCTCTATTTTATTGACCGATTTTTCAGGCAGAATGAGTTTATCTATCAATACTATCGTCTCGGGGCTGTTGATCTGGACAACCGGTACTTTACCAGAAATGGAGGTAGCCAGCTGGTAGGTTTTGCTGAAGTTCCTGATGTGGACCCCTCATTCTCAACTGTGGCGGATTACCTTTTCTCTAAATTCATTGCCTACGAAAAGCTTCAGGAATTGCTCAAACAGGAGATTGAAATGCGAAAGGGTGGTGAAGATGCCATGCAGAAAAATGCTTTCAAAGATCTCAAGTGGACAGGGGAAGCAGTCAATATGGTGGAACTGGTTTACGGGGTATATGAAACGGGTCAGGTTAATGGGGGCAAGATCAGCCTGTCAGAACTCATGGAATTTTTCGGTCAGGCCTTTCAGGTAAACATCTCGGGCTACTTCAAGCGTTTCGCCGATATCAAAAGGCGTAAGTCGATGAGCAAAACGCGCTACCTAGATGAAATGCAACAACTGGTATCGAAACGAATTGAGGATAGCGATGCCTGGATTCCTGAGGATCAAAGAAGCCGTTATGGCTTTTAAGGCTTGTTTTTAAAAAAAATCGTTGGGTAGTACCTGCGTACTACTGAATCAAAAATTTGCCACTTCCCAACATTTGTACCAACAAAGGCCGGCAATGGTGCAGGCCGGAAAATCTCAAATTTATGTTACAACAATTTTCCTGGACAACTTTCCTCATTTTCTTCGCAGTGTTAAGTGCACTCTGGTATCTCGCGCTCCTGCTTACCGTCTTCCGTAAAGATGCGATTGCTTTTCTCTCAGGTTCGGCCGCTGAACCCACAACAATTTCAGTAGGTAATGCGGGATCTGCTGATAAACAAGCTGATCCGGTAGAGCAGGAAATTATGGGCAAATCCAAAATGCCCGAAGGGCTGGAAGTGGTGAGTATGGGTGCATTGAGTTTTTCTGTTGGTGATCCTTCCGCTTACAATGATGAAAATCTAAAATCAGATCAATTAGGGCTGGTGCCTGATGTGATTCAGGAGCTGAAGGAAATATTTGGTATCCTCGAAAAAGAGGATGGCACTAAGCAGGACTTTTTCTCTTTGGCCGCGATGATCAGTGAGAAGTACGGACGCATTGGATCCAATCCCAACATCGGCAAGATCAATGAGTTTATCCGTGACCATGCCCCTTTTGCAGTTACCCTGCAAGAACTGGAATACCTCTGGGACTAATCATCTTATTTCTTTACTTAACGAATTTTATCATGGAAAATAACTCATTCAAAGAAGCCAAAAAAAAAGCTCTGTTAAAAACCGCAATGTTCTCCATTGCCTGGCTGACACTCAATTATATCTTTTCCGTTTCCTGCTTCGGCCAGGATGGGAATGCCGGAATTCAGGAAGCAACCAACAAGGTTAAAGGGTATTTCGATACCGGATGTGATCTGATGTATGCCATCGGGGCGGTCGTGGGTATAATCGGTGCCATTAAGGTCTTCAACAAATGGAACGCCGGAGAATCCGATACCAATAAGGTCGCCGCGGCCTGGTTTGGTAGCTGCATATTTCTGGTGGTAGTCGCCACTGTACTCAAGTCCTTTTTCGGGATTTAGACAGATGGAGTTTTTTCGGCTTTAACTTATCAATTATTAAGAAAATTAGAAAATATGGGAACCATTTATCAGATCAATAAGGGCGTATCCAAGCCAATCGTCTTTAAAGGATTAAAGGCGCAGTATATCGCTTATCTGGCTATCGGACTAGTGCTGCTGTTGTTGTCCTTTGCGATTCTTTATATCTCGGGCCTTAGTCTGCTGATTGTTCTGCCATTGATTGCCTTGTTAGGAGGTGCTTTATTCATGACCACCTTTCGCCTCAGCCACCGCTTTGGTGAACATGGGCTCATGAAGTACATCGCCAAAAAAGGCATTCCCAAATATATCCGATTCTCTTCAAGGAGAATCTTCACCGGACTGAAATATCCCGATCATCAATAACTAAGCTTATGAAAGAGGCCATTAACATACTGCCCATTTATAAAATAGAACACAGCTGCATCCTTTCTCATAGCGGGGACATTACCATAGGATTTAAAGCAACATTGCCTGAGATTTTTTCTCTTTCCGACCGGGACTATGAAGCCTATCATCAGGCCTGGGTAAAAGCGATCAAAGTGTTGCCCGCAGATAGTATATTCCATAAACAGGACTGGTTTTTAACTGAAAGTTTCCGTGCAGATTTTGAGAAAAATGGACAGAACTTCCTTTCCCGCTCCAGTGAACGATTCTTTAATGAGCGCCCTTTTACTCAGCATACCTGCTATGTTTTTTTGACCAAAAAACCTGCCGGAAGAAAACCTTCCAGCTCCGCGGTGAGCAACATACTGCGTAGATCAGTAGTTCCCACTCAGACGATCAATTCGGTTCTGGTAGCAGATTTTTTAGACAAAGCCGGACAGTTTGAACGTATTCTGCATGATTCCGGGTTCATCAGTCTTCAAAGGTTATCCGACGACGATCTTTCCGGAACCGCCAATAAGGCTGGCGTTATTGAGCGGTATTGCTTTTTGTTAGGGGAAGGCGATATGCCGGTAATCCGCGATATCAATCTGCAGGAAGGGATTTCTGTAGGGGAGAAGAAGATGGAAATTTATACTCTGGCCGACACCGAGGACTTACCACCATTCTGCGGCAGCCGGATCAATTATGAGCCGTACTCAACAGACCGCTCCAAGTTCAGCGTCGGCTTTGCCAGTCCGCTGGGGCAGCTTTTAAAAGGCAATCATATCCTCAATCAATATGTGTTCATTGGGGATGCTCAGAAAACCATTAAGCGCCTGGAAGCAAAAAAACTTCGTCTGCAATCCCTTTCCGGCTATTCCCGGGAGAATTCTATTTCCAGGGACGCGGTCAACGACTTTCTTAATGAAGCGGTCGCACTGGGCAGGTTGCCTGTAAAATCACACATCAACATCATGGCCTGGTCAGATGATCCCATGGAACAAAAGGAAATCAAAAACCGGGTGTCTTCTGCCATGGCTGCTATTGAAGCGGTCGCCAAACGCGAAACAGATGGCCAGGCGCAAATCTGGTTTGCGGGATTTCCCGGCAACCAGGCGGACTTTCCGATGAACGATACCTTTGATACTTTTTTAGAGCAGGCCACCTGCCTGTTTAATATGGAAAGCCATTACCGGGATTCAAGGTCAGCTTTCGGGGTTCGTCTTGGCGAGAGGCTGTCAGGCCGTCCCGTCCATGTGGATATTTCTGATGAGCCCATTTCCATGGGATTTACCACCAATCGAAACAAGTTTATCCTTGGTCCGTCCGGGTCCGGTAAGTCCTTTTTCACCAACCACATGGTGCGCAGCTATTATGAACAGGGTACCCATGTGCTTTTAGTCGACGTTGGACATAGCTATAAAGGGCTTTGTGACCTGGTCGATGGATATTATTTCAGCTATAGTGAAGCCAGTCCCATTGCCTTTAACCCATTTTATTTGGCAGACGGGGATATGCTGGACACCGAAAAAAAGGAAAGCATTAAAACGTTGCTCCTTGCGCTTTCCAAAAAGGAAGGTGAAACCTTTTCCCGTTCTGAATATGTTGGGTTCTCAAATGGTTTGACCCTTTACTTTAAACACCTTGAGGCCCATCCGGATATCTTTCCATGCTTCAATTCATTCTATGAATTTCTTGCCGGGGAGTATCTTTCGGTGCTCGAAGAAAACAAGGTTCGTGAGCAGTATTTCGATATCAACAGTTTCCTCTATGTGCTAAAGCCCTATTACCGGGGTGGGGAATTTGATTACCTGCTCAATGCAACCGCGCAATTAGATCTGCTCTCTGAACGCTTCATCGTATTTGAACTCGATGCCATAAAAGATCATCCTATTCTTTTTCCTGCTGTCACGCTGATCATCATGGAGGTATTTATTTCCAAGATGCGAAAGCTCAAAGGTGTCCGCAAGATGATTCTTATTGAGGAATGTTGGAAGGCCATCGCTAAAGAGGGAATGGCGGAGTACATCAAATACCTGTTCAAAACTGTCAGGAAATTCTTTGGGGAAGCTGTAGTGGTTACCCAGGAGGTGGAAGATATCATTTCTTCTCCGGTGGTAAAGCAGGCCATTATCAATAACTCGGACTGTAAAATCCTGCTTGATCAAAGCAAGTATCAGAATAAGTTCAGCGATATCCAGGAATTGCTTGGCCTCACCGAAAAGGAAAAATCCCAGATTCTTTCCATGAACCGGAACAATGATCCAACCAAAAAATACAAGGAAGTATTCATCTCCCTTGGTGGCCAGCACAGCCAGGTCTATCGCACCGAGGTAAGTCTGGAAGAATATCTCTGCTATACCACTGAAGAAAAGGAAAAGCTTTTGGTGCAGCAATATGCCGAAAAGCTTGGGAGTGTGCAGAAAGGTATCGCAAGTCTGGCTGCAGATATCAGGAACAAATCCATTAACCTATAAAAACAAATTGATTATGAAAAGTTACAGATTGATTTTAGCTGCAGTTTGCCTCATTCAGCTCATGGGCTGTCAGACCGATAAGTCCAGGTCATTCCTGCCCGGAACATTCATTAATTCCGCCGGAGGTGAATTCAGCAAGGCTGACGATACGCTCGCTGTTCAAGCCTGTGAAGGCAACATTTTCCTGATCCATCGCCGAACAGGGTTTAACCTGATCAAAAACGGAAAAGCCGGCAAAAGGCATTATGAGCGGGAAGAATGGAAAGCCCTTTACGATGAGGGGACCAAATCCTTAACCGAATTAAAAAAAGGAAAACTCATCACCATCTACCCTGATTCGGGATACCTGCTGATTGGAAAAAGAAAATACATCAAAAAATAGCGCTTAAAAATATGAGATCTCTAATCTTCGGTGCAGGGCCACGCACCAAAATCAGAAACAGCTTAAGCAGTCCGCGGAAAATGCTGGGACTGCTGGCAACCAAAATCAAAAAGAGTATGAAAAACTATATGGTAATCCTGCCGGTCAGTGCCATGACCATCTGCGTGAGCCTTCCAAAAGGAGCCAACGCACAGATCGCTGTACTGGAAGTGATCAAGGCAGGGGTAAAAAAAGTCATCCGCGCGGTGGACCTGAAAGTTCAGCGCCTTCAAAACGAAACGATCTGGTTACAGAATGCGCAAAAGGTCCTGGAAAATCAGCTTTCAAAGCTCAAGCTTACCGAGATCGCCGATTGGACGGAAAGGCAAAAGGAGCTCTACAGTGAATATTATACCTCCCTTTGGAAAGTAAAAACCGCGATCACTTATTATAAAAGAGTGAAAGACCTTACCCAGCGGCAGATTGCCATCGTGGATGAATACAAGTGGGCATGGGGACTCTTTCAAAAGGACAGGCACTTCACCGGGGACGAACTGGATCAGATGCAAAAGACCTATCTCGGGATTTTGGAAGAAAGCGTAAAGAATCTTGATCAGGTTTTGCTGGTGGTCAATTCCTTTAAGACCCAAATGAGTGACGGAAAGCGGCTGGAAATCATCAGTAATGCAGCGGCGAAAATGGAAGAAAATTATACGGACCTCAGGACTTTCAATTCCGGGAATATCGATTTGAGTATCAAACGCTCTAACTCGCTGGAGGAAGTGGCCAAACTAAAGGAGCTATATGGAATCGATTAAAAGAAGGTTTTCAGTGCTAATGATATTGGTGCTGTTGATGTCCGGGACCGCAAACGCGCAGACCTGGTCGGAATGGTTTGCACAGAAAAAGACGCAGCAAAAGTATCTACTCGAACAGGTTGCCGCCCTGAAGCTTTACGCCGGGTATTTAAAAAAAGGGTATAAGATCGGCCGCTCCGGACTCAACTTTATTAAAGATGCCAGTAAAGGAGAGTTTGACCTGCACGGTGCGTTTTTCAGTTCACTAAAAGCGGTAAACCCGGAAATCAGAAATAATGTAAAGGTAGCGGAGATCATTCAAATGCAAATTGATGTATCAAAAGCCTTCCATGCTTTGAGGGATGTTAAGGGCTTAACCGCTCAACATATCGCTTATTTAGATTTGGTCAGCAGCAATCTGCTGGATGAATGCCTGGGGGATATGGACGAACTGCTACTCATCATCACTTCCGGAAGGGCCCAATTGACAGATGATCAGCGGCTACTGCGCATAGACCGTTTGCATGGGCAAATGCAGGAGAAATGGAGCTTTGCGCTTAGCTTCTCAAATACCTTCCGGCAGCTTGTTGCCGAGCGGATGAGAGAATTGGAAACGATAAAAAAAATGGAGGAATGGTATGAAAACAAGTAAGATAACCAGCATTGCTTTATTCGGTATACTCAGCATTTTATTTTGTGTCAAAAGCTTTGCACAATCCACTGAAGCCCGGCAGCTGCTGTTGAATGTCGAAAAATTGAGCCAGCTGAAAAATATCCTGAGCGATATGAAAAAGGGTTATACCATTATTTCCTCGGGATATAATGCGGTAAAAAATATCTCGCAGGGAAATTTTTCCCTGCACGAAACCTTTCTGGACGGGCTCCTGTTGGTCTCGCCTGAAGTGCGCAAGTATAGCCGGGTCGCGGACATCATCACTGTGCAAAAGGATATTGTTTCAGAGTATAAACGTACCCTGAAAAACTTCAGTGCCTCGGGTCTGATGAACGGCAATGAGCTGGATTATATTTCCAGGGTATATACCGTTCTATTTCATCAAAGCAAGGACAACCTCGAAGAACTAACCCTGGTGCTCACCGCAGGCTCGCTCCGAATGAATGACGAAGAAAGACTTTCCGCGATTGACCGGATTTTTAAGGATACCTCCGATAAACTGGTTTTCTTAAGAAGCTTTAACCGGGAGGCTGGTACGTTATTGCTTCAGCGAAAGGGTGCACTAACGGATGTTGAGGGCGCAAAAGACCTGTTTAAGATCAATTAAAATTTAAGATGATGAAAAGATTATTTAATCTCCCTTTTAAGGGAGCATGGGTTTGCCTTATACTTTTTGTTTTTCCCTTCGCTGGTTTTGCTCAAGGGATATCCGGTGAGCTTTCAGGAATGCAGGCGGTATTGGACCATGTGTACGAAGAGATGATCCCCTTGAGTTCCCGCCTGATTGATGTGGCCAGGGGGATAGCGGGGTTCGGCGCTCTTTGGTATATTGCCAGTCGCGTGTGGCGGCAGATTGCAGCTGCGGAGCCTATCGATTTTTATCCCTTGCTTCGCCCCTTCGCCCTGGGCCTATGCATCATGATGTTCCCGGCGGTGCTCGGGATTATGAATGGTGTGCTCAAACCAACCGTTTCTGCTACCGGTGCAATGGTCAGCGACAGCAACAAAGCCATTGAGCGCCTGTTAAAACTTAAGGATGCGGCCATCAAAAAATCAAAGAACTGGCAGATGTACGTCGGGGAAAGTGGTCAGGGAGATAGTGACAAATGGTATAAATATACCCATCCAAAAGATCCTAACAGGGATGATGAAACTTTTTTGGATGGGTTGGGAAACTCGATGCAGTTTTGGATGGAAAAACAGAGCTATAATCTCCGCAATTCGATCAAATCCTGGCTTAAGGAAGTATTGGAAGTGCTCTATGCAGCAGCATCCCTCTGCATCAATACCATTCGCATATTCTTTCTGATCGTGCTGGCCATTCTGGGGCCGCTGGTATTTGGCTTTGCCGTCTTTGACGGTTTTCAGCAAACCCTCACCGTCTGGCTCGCCAGGTATGTCAATATATTTTTATGGCTGCCCATTGCCAACATCTTTGGAAGCATATTGGGAAAGATTCAGGAAAACATGATCAAGGTCGATCTTTCCCAGATCGAGGCCCAAGGGGATACCTTTTTTTCTTCCACCGATACGGCTTACCTGGTCTTTCTCATCATCGGGATTGTAGGCTATTTCTCGGTTCCCAATGTAGCCAATTACGTCGTGCATGCAGGTGGGGGAAATGCGATATTAACAAAGGTCAATTCACTGATCGTTGCCGCACCAAGGTCCGGAATGAGTGCTGCCACCGGAGCAGGTGGCATGGTCGCCGATGCGCTGGGGGATAAGGCCCGTGTTCAATCGCAAGGATATGCTTCGGCTGCCCAAGGGGACTACTTCCCTGATCAGGGCAGTTATCAAAAAGACAAAATTTCCGGTAAACATTCTTAAAAACTTATCGCCTATGTTCACGCAATTCAAAAACATCGATACGGCTTTTCAGCACATCAAGCGCTTCAGCCTTTTTATGATCGTCGCCTGCATTTGCATTTCAGGCTTTGCGATCTACAAGGGATTTAGCCTCGCAAATCTTGCCCAGCAGCGGGTTTACATCCTGGCCAATGGCAAGGTGCTCGAAGCAGTATCCGGGGAAAGGAAGGATAATATCGCAGTGGAGCTCCGTGATCACATTAAAATGTTCCACCATTACTTTTTTACCCTCGACCCGGATGAAAAGGTCATTCAGTCCAATATTTCGTCCGCTTTGAACCTGGCGGATGAAAGTGCTAAGCGGGCCTATGATAACCTCAAGGAAAAAGGCTATTTCAATAATCTGATCTCTGCAAATATCTCTCAGGAAATTAGCATCGACAGTACTTCGCTTGATCTTGCGGAGTATCCTTACCGCTTCAGGTGCTACGCGACGCAGAAACTGATCCGGGCAACTTCCACGGTCACCCGAAAGCTCATTACGGCCGGAACCTTGAGAAATGTTTCCCGCTCGGATAACAATCCGCACGGATTTTTGATACAGCGCTGGGAGACCCTTGACAATCACGATGAACCCATAAACCCATAGCCAATGGAAAAAGAATCAAATATTGAGGGAAGTAAGTCCACCGGGATGTCCGGGCTTAATGATAAGATACTTTCCGTGCAAAAAAGATTGGCAGATTACCTCAATCTCAAATGCCGGAACATTTCCTCAAAAGGGCTTTTAGTTACACTGATCATTTTCACTGCCCTGATGAGTGCCATCTTGCTGAAGCTCATCATCGATGCCATTCAATAACCATTAAAAATTAAAAAAATGAAAAATGAAAGAATCAAGGACAAAAGAAAAATCCTGCTCGTCCTGCCAATACTGATCCTGCCATTTCTTTCCCTGGCCTTTTACGCCATGGGCGGGGGAAAGAATGCAGAGCATAAACCGAGCGAAAATGCAGGCATCAATGCCTCGCTCCCCAATGCCAGCTTTGGTAAGGAAAAACCGGCGGGCAAAATGGGGATTTATCAGGAAACCCAGCTGGACTCCTCAAAAACAAATTCCGGGCATCTGGAAGAGGTCGCCGGCAGATTTGGCTTTAGCACCTCAGGGACACCGGATCCGACAAGGGACATCGATCTTAAACTGCAGCAGTTAAATGCGCAGATCAATGCCCCGACCGAAACTAAGGTCTTGCCGTCTTCACGAGAGCGCAACATAAAAGTGCCCGGGATGAGCACTGATGTCGACAGGCTGGAAAAGCTCATGTCCTCCATGCAGGGGAGCACTGGCGAAGATCAGGAAATGAAACAGCTTTCCGGCATGCTGGAAAAGGTACTGGATATTCAGCACCCCGACCGCGTGCGGGACGCCTACATTAAACAAGTCAATGCAGCGCCTGAAGAAAGATTTGCGGCAATTCCCGCCGAGGTTGCGGCTAAGCAAACGCTCATTCAGGGCGCAGTGCTCAGACTGGTGCTTTCCGATACCGTCACCATCAACGGCACCCTGATACCCAAAGGGCACGAAATCTTTGGACTTTGTAATTTAACCAATCAACGGTTATTGGTAGATATCAAAACCATTCGAATTGATAAGAATATCATCCCCGTAGACCTGTCCATATACAGCCTGGATGGGATAAAAGGAATTGCAGCGCCGGATGCCATAGTGGATAATGCAATATCGGGCGGAGCGGATGATGCCGTGCGTAGTCTTCAGCTACTGAGCATGGATCAGTCGATAGGTACCCAGGTAGCAGGTGCTGGAATTGATGCCGCCAAAGGACTGTTTTCCAAAAAGGTAAGGCGGGTAAAAATGAAAGTGAAGGCTGGCTTTCCGGTACTGCTTAGAAATAACCAAATCAGAAAATAATATGGCTTTTGATGTCAATCGCGGAAAAATCATCCTGAAAAACTGGGATGCAAAACAACGGGAACTCGAATTGCTTGGAGAAAGCGCAGGCGATTTGTCCGGAGGGATTAAAAGAGAAAAATACATTTTCTTAAGGCGGGGCCTGGCCAGACTAGCCACTGATCCAACAATGGACGAACGTATTTACGCAGGGATTATTCGTGCCATAATGGAAAAGCTTCGCAAGGACTTTTTCCCAAACCCGTTATTAAGAAAGTACATGGAATGGAAAGAACGCCTGCTCATTATGCCCGGGCTGGTCAAGTATTTCAAGGCCAGGCGGGAGCAAAATTTCGAATTGATGGACAAAAGGCTGACGGCTATGGGCATCACCGGCCTTTCCGGTCACCTCAGGTCTCAGTTGGATTATGAAAGGGAAAGAATTGATCTCCCCATATCAAGCCGTTTTGAGCAAAACGGCGCTCTGGAAGTCACGCTATCTTTTGAGCAGAAATTTAATGAGTATCAGCTTGTTTCCATGGAGGCCACACTGCTTGCCAAAGGCGAATATGACAGAAAATGTTCCATTCCCGAGCGGTACGCATTGCATGTCAACCATGCAATTTATTTACTCAAGGGTGGCGCAGTCAGGATAGATCAGGAGACTGAACTTAAGGCCGAAAAATGGCTTCAGCTGGATTTTGAGCATACCGATCATAACGGCCAATTCCCGTTACGGGAACATGTGCTTGATGAACGCTTTTCACTGGATAAGGTCCTTGCTGAAAAGGCCAAAGAGCTGGAATACCCTGCAATCAATAGTCAGGAAGTGCTGGAAATCATCAAAAACGGAGCACAGGCTGTTTTCAATCCGGAAAATGTTGATCCCTTTTATCTGGAAGCAAATCCCGGAGATAAGGGCCTCATTTTTCGCGATGAGAATCAAAGGGTCATTCCGCTATATGAGCTTAAAGAAAATCTTTTAAAAAGGTCAAAAGATCCGCACCATCAGCAGCTCAGCATCAAAAAACTTGATCTGACCAATAGGAAGGACAAAAGCCAGGGATTGGGTAGATAAGAAAATCACTAAAAATTAATCTATGTGGCCGGAGACCAATCATGCAGCAGCAATCATCCGTCTTCTGGAAAATGCAAAACGCGTAGGGAAAATACATGTAGTATTTGAAATGCAGCCTGCAAATATGGGGCTGCAACCCCATCAGATATCAGTATTCAAGACCCTGGACGAGGCAATAAACGAATTCGAAAAAAGGGAAGGTCTGGGCTACCTGCCCGGTCGGGGAGAAGATCTTCCCGTTTTTTATCGTGAGGCCGACCAGTTAATTCAAGAGTTAAAAACAGCTAATCAGTTAACCATTAACATAAATAGTATGAACTTAAACAATTTAGAAAATCTCAAATCTGAGATGAAAGCGCTTGGCTTCAGCAAGGAGCTTCAGGAAAAAATGGAAGAAAACATGAAATCCAATCTTCCCGAGTTTATTTTAAAGGATCAGATCAACGGACATAAGGGACAGATTGATCTTAATCTTTACTTCAAACAATCCGGCCAGTCCGAAAATTATTATCTGAATAAATATGATGTGGCGCTCAATGAAGGCAAGCCCTTAGAGGCTGGTCAAAAGTATCTGGTCATTTCTCCTAGCGAAACCGCCGGAAAAAATAATGTCTTCAAAAGGGAAAATGTAGCCGAGGCCATTGAAGTATTCAAGAAGCATACCGGCAATGCCGAACTGGCCGTAGGTAAGGATGCTGCCCACAAGACCAAGCTGGCCACCATGGAAGAAGGGAAGATCAATTATGTCGACAAGGAATTCGGCAGGACTTTCCGAAACCCGCCATTGCCACAGACCATCTGGGTGGAAAGGGGCAAGGGCTTTACCGCATCCCAATCGGTAAACTTGATTGAAGGCAGGGCAGTATATCGTGAAGATATGCTTACCCAGGGCGGATTACCATATAAGGCATGGATGAAGCTTGATCTGGACGGGCCCCGCGACAGGCACATGAACTTTAACATGAACCAGTACCACGATCCTTCCTATGGGTTTAACCTTAAGGAAGTGCTTGATAAATTCAACATCAAGGAACTGGAAAATCCAAAGGAGAGAGAAAAACTGGAAGCCCAATTAAAAAATGGTGACCGTCCGTCTATCACCGTAGAAAAAAATGGCGAACAGGTGAAGTTGCATGTGGAAGCAGTGCCGCGTTATTCACAGCTGAATATGTTCGCTGCAAATGGCAGGGCAGAAAAAAGAGAGCAGTTTCTCAAAGAGCCCACATTGAATAAAGCTGTAACAAAATCAAAGGGAAAAGAGGTTTCCGCCAGCCAGAGCTTGGGCGTTTAAGCGCATTTTGTATTTTAGCGGCTCGTTTTTTGTAAACGAATATTAAATTTTATAATCGCTGACGGTTTGGTCAGCTAAAGAAACAGTTATGGAAAAGTTTGAAAAAGTAAAAGAACTGGTATCGGCAATCGAAGCAGATGCAACTAAATTTTATGATGGTGGCAATGCAGCGGCAGGCACACGTGTGCGTAAAGCGATGCAGGACCTTAAAGTCTTAGCCCAGGAAATCAGAGCAGAAGTTACAGAAAAGAAAAATAGCGCAAAATAAGAACATCGCTGTTTTGGGAAGTGATAAATCCCGGCCATGGGTCGGGATTTTTTTTAAGATGAGTACCTGTTATATTCTATGTCTCCGGATATATTTGGCAATTTAAAAAATATATCGTAATATTGCGATATAAAACTATGGGACTTACCAAGACAGAAATATTCACGCAGGAGCAGAACGAGCTTTCAATACTCTTAAAATCAATGGCACATCCTGCTCGCATTGCGATCTTGCAACAGATTATTGCTGCCAATGCCTGTATATGCGGGGACCTCGTGGAAGAACTCGGACTGGCACAGGCAACGATCTCGCAACATTTGAAAGAACTCAAAAATGCTGGTATTATCCAGGGTACAATTGAGGGAGTGAAAGTATGCTATTGTATAGAGCCCAAAACGTGGAGCCTTTTACAAAAACGATTTGGGGACTTTATGGGTTCTTACCAAGATCCCAAGGGCTGTTGCTAAGCCTTTTTTTTGCTTAAATCAATCGTAAAATTACGATAATAAAATAGAAAATTTATGAAATTATCACAAATCAAAACCATCCTGGAGACTGCTGAAGCAGTTAATTTTAGACTTGAAAACGGAGAAACCGTACCGGAACAATTTCACGTAACAGAAGTTGGCATCATCACAAAAGACTTTATTGACTGTGGTGGAAAGGTTCGCCATGAGAAGGTAGCAAACTTCCAGTTATGGGATGCAGATGACTACGAGCACCGCCTGAAAGCAGGAAAGTTATTGAATATCATCTCCCTTTCAGAACAGATTTTGGGTATGGAAGACCTGGAAATAGAAGTGGAATACCAGTCAGCAACTATAGGCAAATATGACCTTGGCTTTGATGGTAAAAACTTTGTACTGATCGCAAAAACGACGGCTTGCCTTGCCATGGACAAGTGCAGGGTCCCCCAAGAGAAACAAAAGGTTGAAATGGTAAATCTCGCTAATGGTTCAAGCTGTACTCCGGGTGGAGGCTGTTGCTAAAATGATGAGGAAGAAATCCAAGAAAATCCTCGTGCTGTGCACGGGGAACAGTTGCAGGAGCCAACTGGCAGAAGGCTATTTAAGGCACTTTGCCGGAGATGATGCCGAGATCTACAGTGCGGGGATTGAAACGCACGGCGTTAACCGAAAAGCGATACAGGTGATGGCAGAAGATCACATTGACATCTCGGGCAATACCTCTAACCATGTGGATGAATATTCGGGAATTGATTTTGATGCAGTGATCACCGTTTGCGATAATGCCAGCGAAGCCTGCCCTTTCTTTGCGGGCAAGGTTGATCGGTTCCACCGGAATTTCCCTGACCCTGCAAAGCTTACAGGGACACCAGAAGAAGTGATGGACGAGTTCAGAAGGGTGCGCGAGCTGATCAAAGCTTATTCAGCAGATTTTATAAGTCAATACATAAACAAATAAGCCATGAGTGCAAACCATTGTGCCCCCGTTGCAGAACGGAAAAAACTGAGCTTTCTTGACCGTTACCTCACGCTATGGATTTTTATAGCGATGGCCATTGGTGTAGGTGTAGGATATTTTATCCCGTCCTCTTCCGGCTCCATCAACTCGTTTTCCAGCGGGACAACCAACATCCCACTTGCTATTGGGCTGATCCTGATGATGTATCCGCCCCTTGCGAAAGTGAAATATGAAAAGATGGGTGAAGTATTTAAGGACACCAAAGTGTTGAGCGTTTCCCTGGTTCTTAACTGGGTGATCGGCCCGTTATTGATGTTCTTTCTGGCCATTACTTTTCTGAGGGATTACCCGGAATACATGGTTGGCCTGATCCTGATAGGACTTGCCCGCTGTATCGCGATGGTGGTGGTATGGAACGAGCTTGCCGAAGGTAACCGCGAATATGCCGCCGGCCTTATTGCGCTGAACAGTATCTTTCAGGTACTCTTGTACAGCGTCTTTGCCTACATTTTTATTACCGTGCTACCTCCATATTTTGGTCTGAAAAGCCTGGAAGTGAATATCACCATTGGTGAGATCGCAAAAAGTGTGGGCATTTATTTAGGGTTGCCATTTGCAATGGGCATAATCTCGAGGTATACCCTGATCAAGCTAAAGGGAGAGGATTGGTTCCAGAATAGGTTCGTACCTTTTATCTCGCCCATTACTTTGATTGCACTGCTGTTTACCATTATCATCATGTTCAGTCTGAAAGGTAAGCTGATCGTGCAGATACCAATGGATGTGGTGCGTATTGCCATACCATTGGTTATTTATTTCTCTATTATGTTTGTCATCAGCTTTTTTGCGGGCAAGTATTTTGGGGCAGATTATTCCAGAAGTACTTCCATTGCCTTTACCGCTACGGGAAATAATTTTGAACTGGCCATTGCTGTAGCGATAGGTGTGTTCGGGATCAATTCAGGTCAGGCATTCGCAGGGGTAATCGGCCCTTTGGTAGAAGTTCCGGCCTTGATCGCTTTGGTAAACCTGGCCTTCTGGTTCCGGAAAAAATATTACACAACGGAGGATGCTACCAATTAATCTAACGAAACAAATCCTATAATAATTCTATGAAAATTGCTTTATTCTCTGATATCCATGCCAATCTTCCGGCACTGGAGGCTTTCTTTAAAGACGTGGAAACAAGAAATACCGATGCCATTTATTGCCTGGGTGATCTTGTCGGCTATAACATCTGGCCTAATGAGGTAATAGATGAGATTCGCAGGCGTGGTATACCTACCATTGCCGGAAATTATGACTGGGGAATTGGTCGCTCCGGTGATGACTGCGGTTGTGCCTATAAGACTGATGAGGAAAAAGCAATGGGCAAAGTTTCTATCTCCTATACCAATGAGACCATCAAAGATGAGCAGCGTGCCTACCTGAGAGCCTTGCCAGCCCACATCAGACTGGAATACCAGTTGAACCATGACAAACAAAATATCCTGTTGGTGCACGGCAGTCCAAGAAAGGTAAACGAATACCTGTTCAAAGACCGGGAGGAAAAAAGCATGCTCCGGATCATGGAACAGGCGGATGCTGATATCATGTGCTTTGGACATACCCACCAGCCATATCACCGCATTTTAAATTCCGGAACTGCAGGGAATGATCACTTCAGACATGCCATCAATATCGGATCGGTCGGTAAACCAAAGGACAAAGACCCACGGGGCGGATATGTGATCCTAACCATTCACCCTGACAGCACGGTTGTTGATAAGGATAGCATCCAGGTTGAATTTATTCGCTTTGAATACGATATAGAAAAAGCCGCGAAAGCAGTTGAGGATAGCCCGCTGCCAAATGAATATGCAGATATGCTACGTAACGGATAAGCCATGAGCATAGCACTTTTTTCAGACATACATGCGAACCTTCCTGCCTTTGAGGCCATGCTAAAGGATATGGACGGCCAAAAACCCGATGCTGTTTATTGCCTCGGGGATTTGGTGGGTTACCATATTTACCCAAATGAGGTCATCGATGAAATCCGAAAACGTGGTATTGCAACCCTTAAAGGCAACCGTGACCAAAAGGTAGAAAACATCACCACAAGAGCGGAGAGTTTAGTTGAATCGGGTAAAAACTATGCTTGTCATCTGATCCGTGAGGATAACAGGGAATATCTTAGAACACTTCCGTCACACATCAGGCTGGAATATAAAGTGAACAGCGAAAAACTCAATCTTGTTTTTGCGCATGGCAGCACCAGGAGTATTGATGAATATATTTTGATTGATACCGATGAAAGCTATGTTTTGGAAATGCTTGAGGAAGCGGATGCTGATATACTCTGTGTTGGACATTCACATAAGCCCTATCATAGGCCGCTGAAAACGTCGAATGGCAAAGTTAAACATGTGGTCAACCTGGGTTCAGTCGGAAAGCCTAAAGATGGTGATCCAAGACTCTGTTATGTGATCTTAACGCTACATGACAATAGTTCAACCTCGATTGCCGATGGCGTAACAGTCGATTTCATCAGAGTGAAATATGACGTGGAGGCCTCAGTTGTTGCAATTGAAAACAGTCTTCTTCCAAAGGATTTTGCAGACGCACTGCGCCTGGCCGGATAAGGCCTGCGAATTAATGCGCTTTAGGTATTCCGGGGCATATAGATGATAATGCACGCCCCGATCAGTGCTATTGTAGCTCCGATAATATCTCATTTATCGGGTTTAAACCCATCAATTTTCCAAGCCCATAGTAAAGCCAACACAATAAATACCCCTCCGTAAGTCGCATATACCCTGCCAAAATTGGCCGTCTGCCAGGTGGCCACAATTCCGTAGCCGATTAGTATTATTGCTCCGATGATGCCATACCATAGTGGTTTACCTTCTTTAAGCCAAAGCCAAATCAGGTAGCCACCGCCAATTTCACAAAGGCCAGCCAGAATAAATATCGATAATGATCTTATGATGTCCATACTTCAAATATATTCATTAGCGGAAGAACCTGAAACTAAAAAAACAGAAGGCTGAGCGCGTGGATTTTCAATAATTCCGAGTTTTGCGATACCTAAGTTCTTAAAGTGATGCAAGACCATAAGGTGCGGTGGAATCTACTTTCAAAATGATACAAAAGGGCGGAAATGATACTTCCGGACATCCCTCGAGTAATATTGATAAATAAATGGGTATCAATTTCGTTTTTGACCACCCCTTTGGGATAATGCAAAGCGAGCTGCCCTTAGATAGCCCATCAGCGGGTTAACGTTGATGAGGTCAATATTGTTATTTAATCAAGTACAAATTTAGGTTTTACCTCCGGCACGCGGAGAGAAATTCCGGCATAAACCCGCCTGTATCCGTCTCGCCCTGTCCATTTATTCCATTGCTTCTCCCGCTTTGGCGGCCGGTAAAACCTGTGCGGGCACCATAATTAATTCAAAATATTATGGAAAACACATTTTATCAGCTCGCAGAGATCGAGATCAGCTACCGCCCAAAATTCAAGGCCAATGAAAGGCCACAGATCGATAGTTCCAACAAGGCCTATCAAATTTTACTGGACAATTGGAACCAGGATAAGTTAGAACTTATCGAAGAGTTTAAGATCATCCTGCTTAACAGGAGGAACCGCGTACTGGGCATGGTCAACATTTCTCAGGGCGGAATGTCCGGAACAATTGCCGATCCCAAGATCATCTTTGCAGTCGCACTTAAAGCATGTGCCAGTGGTATCATTCTATCCCATAGCCATCCTTCAGGTGAATCCGGTCCAAGTGAGGCAGATATCAGTCTCACCAAAAGGCTCGTGGAGGTTGGAAAACTTCTGGACATCAAGGTATTTGATCATATCATCGTTTGCTCAGATCGCTATTTTAGCTTTCTCGACGAAGGCCTGTTATAACTTGCGGCTCCTGTGAATTTCCCAAGATTTGCAGGAGCTTTTTTTCTATGCATCCCATCTATTCGTAGTGAACGCGCAAGACAATTTTATCATGCTATTTCTTCATCACCACTTTAATTCCCCTTTCCGGAAAGTATTCCGGTATCAAGACTTTTCCTTTAAACTCAATAAAAGTACCTGTAGGCATTTTGAGTAGCAAATTTCTGAACAATCCGTTTGCCGGCAAGACCGGGCCCTAAAGGGTTTGCTGAAAAAAAATCTTCCTTTCTCGCTGCGCTCCAAAGCGTATTTGTTTTTCGCAAAGTCTTGCCTTGCAACCTGGATTGTATCAAGGAGAGGTGGCTTAACAAAAAGCCGGGAGGCTCCTGCCGACTGACTTTGAACAAAAAATAATTAAGCTATGGACCCATTAAAAGACAGAAGCCCACCGACCCGGACCCCGCGCCCATCGGAACGCACAGGAAACATTGCCCCGGTCAGGGAGATCATTAATCAATTTATTTTCAATATTAAAAATCAGAAATCATGAAAAATCAAAGTATCAACAACACCAACGGAAAAGCCGAATTCTTGGATATCAAAACTGCAAAAAATCCATTCTATCAACCGATGGCAGGTAAGGCAAATTTGAACACGGATAATAAATCCACGGTAAAAGAGGAACCGAAAAAAGAGGAATTAAAAAAAGAAGAAACCGCAGGCGTTTCGACACCTGAAAATACAAAGGAAAATATCGAGGTACCAAAGTCCATCGGAGCGGTCGTACACTCGCCGCAGGTTAATGAAGAAACAAGCCAACCGAAAATGGCTGACGGAAAACCCGAAAAAACTGCGTTGAATTTGGAAGGCACCTTAAAATTGGTGGAAGAACTACACCGCCGAATGGTGCAAAGGGGTAGACTGGTGCACACCATTGACAACCTTGATAAGTTTGAGATCGAGCAAAAGGAAGAAGCCGAAGACACCACCTCAAATTATTATCAGGGCTGCGAACTCGAAATCACCGACGATAAACGCAACAAGTTTTCTACCAAAAACCCTGTTATCATCAAAGCCGTTGCACTATTTGTACGTGACTTATGTACGAATCGCCTCGCTGAAATTGAGGCCGAAATTACAATACCAGCTTAATTCCTTTTAGCCCTGCCCGTTTGTGGCAGGGCTAATTTAATCCCAAAAAATTATGTATGCCGCATTTTTTGAATTACTCGACCAATTGTACTGGAAAGGATATGCTGAAAACCTGCAGGAGCAAAATCCAAAATCCTTCAAGATCCAATAACGTCAATTTTTAAATCAGTACCAAACCTAAAATATCATGAAAACAGAAGAGCTATTTTTTATTGTACGCATCGAAGTACAGACCGGGCATGAAAATATCAATGATACCCTAAAGGAAATGGAAAAACAATCCCGTTTTCTCATGACCGATACCTCAAACGTTAAAGTGGTCAATTCAGAAATCCTGACCACAAAAACCAGAAACCCAAAAAACTAAAGACATGGCGCATAACTTGTATTACAATCAGCGGACAGAAAAACACAGCTTTTTTTCCGTAAGAGAAAAAGCATGGCATAGCTTGGGTACGATCATTGAAGATTATCCGACCAGTGCCGAAGCCTTAAAGTTTGCAGGGCTGAATTATACCGTGGAAAAACGACCGCTTTTTACCCTCGACAATGTAAACTTTGACCTCCTCAATGCACTTACAGATGGGATTGAACCAGGGGTAAGCGTTCCTAACTACTACGCCAATGTCCGAACGGATACAGACGAGGTGCTTGGGGTAGTAGGAAAGGATTACCAAATCGTGCAAAATATGGAAGCTTTTTCTTTCTTTGACAGCATCGTGGGAAATGATGATGGGATAAAATACGAAACCGCAGGAGCTTTGGGTAAAGGAGAGCGGATCTTTATTACCGCCAAACTTCCCGAGTATATCAGAGTGGGAAGGGACGATCTGATTGAACAGTATCTTTTTCTTACCACCTCGCACGATGGTTTTGGCAGCATCACTGCTGCTTTTACGCCCGTTAGAATAGTTTGCCGTAACACCTTGAATGCAGCGATGAAAAATCAGCAGAATACCATCAGGATCAGGCACACTTCCAGTGCGACCGAAAGGCTTAAGCAAGCGCATCAGTTGATGGGCATTAGTAGCCGCCTGGGGCAGGAAATGGAAGAACTCTATAATCATTGGGCAAAAATTCGCATTAACGACAGGGAGGTGAAGCGACTGATCGAAGTAGCCATGGCGCCAAGCAGGAAAGTGCTAACCAGTCTGCAGGAAGAAAAAAGGGATACGCTATCCAGCCATTACCTGAATATCGTGGAAAATGTTTATCGCTTTGCATCCAGTGCACCATCACAACTGGAAGAGACCACAAAGGGAACGTTGTTCGGTGCCTATAATGCCGTCAGTGGATATTTTCAGAACGTACGGAGTTTTTCCGATCAGGAAGCCAAGTTCAAAAGTATCATGAATGGCACCGGCCTGCAAAGAGTGCAAATGGCTTTCAACTGCTGTAACGATTTTGCTAAAAACGGAACGATCAATTTTAACTGACAAGGGCGGCCAATGGGCCGCCCTTTCAAACCGGTTTCAGAAAGCCGGGGGGGCGCTCCGCGCCTGAAGTGAGCATCAAGCGATCCGCAGAAGAGAACTATTTTTCGGAATAGGAATCTTTAAATTGATGCGAACAAGTAGTGTAAAATCTATATATTATTGATTTATATTCATGCTACGGCATGCCTGGGGATCTAGGTTTAAATAGCCCCTAAGCGCATTTGAAAAAATCTATAGTTGGGAATAGCTGATCTTGAGCCATGGTTTTCGGCTATGGAGCATGACGGCAACTTTGCCGGTAGTACAATGAGCACCGAAGATCCGTCAATTTGCCAAACGGTATTCTTAACTGAGCATAGTGGAGATATTTGCCGCTTGGGTATTGCCCTTGAGCTAGGTAGTTAAGCCTTTTTATTGCCTACTTATAATGCCCTGTAACGGTTTTGTTGCCTTTAATGCTGTCATTTTTTTAGATTAATCCGGATTTTAGCACCAATATATTTAGGTTGTTAAATTTGAAAGCGGTAAAAATCAAGCAGGTGCCCAATTGCTCTATAATCGGAGTCGTTTTGCTGTACCTGATTATTTCTTTATCCAACATCTTTTTTCTATCCAACCTTTCTCTTTTAGAATCCGCCCGGGGAATAAAAACAGCCGCTCAGTACAATGGCAGCTTTTCTCCGATCGGAAAGGATTCCAAAATCACCAGACAATTTAAGTGTATCCTTGATGAACGCAAGAAAACGGTGCTGCCCGCTCTGGAAGCAGTTATCATCGGGATCATTGTTTTTTTAGGAGTTTCACTTTTAGCCTCCAGCCTCAACAGGTGTTTTCTTGAGATCAGATACAGGATTGCCGGATCAGTCCCAATTTATATTTCCAACCGGGTCTTTCGCATCTGAGATTTATCTCCAGATTTCTTTTATTGACAGGTCCTTCACATGATGAAGTGACGACGGCCGGTTAATCACCGTATTTCCTGTCCAAGACGTCCGTCAAATCTTTTTCCTTAAATTTTAATTTAAAGACATGATCCGTATTAAACAGATTTTCTGTTTGTTCCCACTTTTATATATGGGGCTGGAAAGCCATGGACAAACCGCCCCAAAACCCATCGCTATCGCTGATCTTATTGATCGCGTGACCGCTTTTTCACCCTCGCTCGCCGCTGATTCTGCAGCAGTGGACATCCGCGCCGCGCAGTTGAAAGAAACCGCGGCGAATGCCCTTCCAAACCTGAGACTTAACTACCAGGCGGACCTGGGCTCAAATAATAACGTAGCCGGACCTTATATGGCCTTTGGCATCGTTCCCTCCAATTCCAGGGGCGTTAGAACCGAAGGCAATACCAAGGCCGCACTCACAAATCTTGGCATTGTTTCCCTGGATTGGGAGGTCTATAATTTTGGCGCCTACAACGCCCAAACTGAGGTAGCCAAATCAGAACTTGCTGCTGAGCGTTCCAGGTTTGCCCAGCGGCGCTACCAGTCCAAGGCCATTGCGATTGATGATTACCTGAGTCTTTTAAAACTGCAGGATATGCTATCTATTCAAGCAAGCAACATCAGGCGTAATGAGCAGATCAACCGATCCATATTTTCCCTGGCCAGAAGCGGTGTACGTCCTGGCGTAGATACCAGTATCGCGGGTGCCGAACTTTCCAAATCAAGGCTGAACTATATCGAAATGGACAATACCTATAAACAGGTACAGCTCGATATTGCAGCAATCAGCGGGTTGAATCCGGAAGGTATCGTTGCTGACAGTACGATTCTCGACCGGCTAAAATCGCTTGAGGTAAACCTGTCTGTAAACCTGACCGATAGTTCAAACCATCCGTTGCTTGATTTTTACAAAAGCAATTACCTTAGCAGTATGGAGAAGGAAAATCTGGTCAGAAAATCCTATAACCCAAAAGTAAGCCTGCAAGCTGCGGCCTGGTCCAGAGGTTCAAGTATCGATGCTAATGACAATTTCAACAGCCTCTCGAATGGCCTGGAATGGCAAAGGCAAAATTACCTTGTGGGCCTGGGAATCAGTTATAACCTCTTTGATTTGCGCAGGAGGCAACTAAAGCTTAAGACCCAAAAGGCGAGCAGCAACTTTTACTTAAAGGAATTACAGCAGGAGCGGCTGATGTTATCAAATGCTGCCCTCCAGGCAGGTCTGGAAATCAGTACAGCGCATAAAAGACTCGATGAAATACCCAATCAGTTGAAGGCTGCAAATGCCGGCTACCGGCAAAAGCTCTCCCTTTATAAAAACGGGCTTACCGATATCATTGAACTCAATGCAGCCCTGACCATCCTTTACCGTGCAGAAACCGATTTTGTAAATGCAAAGTACCTGTACATCCGGGCACTTTTTCAAAAGGCTATTGCCACCAACCAAGTAGATTCCCTGTTAAACGCATTAAAATAATAAAGCTATGTCAATGGTTACCTCGGCCCTGAAAAAGCCGATTACAACAGTGGTGATCACCGCGAGTTTACTGCTCTTTGCAGTGCTCAGTGCGCTGAAGATCCCAATAGATATTTTCCCCCAGCTTAACTCTCCAACCATATATGTCATCGAATCCTATGGCGGCATGTCCCCACAGCAGATGGAGGGTTTTTTCTCTACCCGTCTGCAGGATCAGTTCCTTTATGTCAATGGCGTCAAGAGTATTACCGCGAAGAACATCCAGGGTTTGACGATGCTCAAGCTCAGTTTTTATGAGAGCACCAACATGGCCGAAGCCTCTGCCCAGGTCGCCCTCCAGGTCAACCGGGCCATGAAGTTCTTTCCCCCGGGTGCACTGCCTCCGCAGGTGGTCCGCTTTGATGCCTCCTCACTCCCTGTAGGTCAACTTGTACTCTCAGCCAAATCCCGCAGTCTGAAGGAAATCTATGATATGGCGGCAACGCGTATCCGGCCCATGTTTTCCTCCGTGGCCGGGCTTTCCGCGCCACCGCCATTTGGAGCCAATTCCCGCTCGATTACCATCAGTGTCGATCCGAGCAAATTGAGGAGCTACAACCTTACCCCGGATGAAGTCGTTGGCGCACTATCCAAGTTCAATGTCATGTCGCCTTCAGGAAACTTAAGGTTGGACAATACCATGATGGTAACCTCGATGAACTCACTTGTCAAGACTGTGGATGAATTCAACAATATTCCAATTGCCACAAAAAACGGTGTTTCAATATTGGTAAGGGATGTGGCAAGGGTCGCCGATGCGGCTGACGTTACAGTAGATTACGCACTCATTAACGGAAAACGCTCTGTATATATTCCCGTAGTAAAAACAGCGGATGCCTCCACCTGGTCGGTGGTTAAGTCCTTAAAGGCCAAGATTCCCGAAATGCAGAGCCTCTTGCCGGACGATGTCCACATCTCTTATGAATTTGACCAGTCTGTTGCCGTTATCAACTCGGTAAAAAGCCTGATCACCGAAGGTGGTCTGGGTGCCCTGTTAACGGGTTTGATGGTATTGCTCTTCCTGCGCGACCTGCGAAGCAGTCTTATCGTAGTGATCACCATTCCGGTATCAATTCTAATAGGCGTGCTTTTACTGGGCATGTTCGGTCAGACCATTAATATCATGACCTTGAGCGGTCTTGCACTTGCCATCGGCATCCTGGTCGATCAGGCAACGGTAACGATAGAAAATATCCACCAACACCTGGAAATGGGAAAGCCCAAACGCGAAGCCATTTACGATGCCTGTGAGGAAATCGCATTTCCGCTGCTGCTCATCCTGCTGTGTATTCTGGCTGTTTTCGCGCCATCTTTCATGATGAACGGGATACCAAAGGCGATGTTCCTTCCATTGTCCCTTTCAATCGGTTTTACCATGATTGTATCTTTTATCGTGGCGCAAACCCTGGTTCCCATTCTATCCAACTGGATGATCAAAGAAGAACGCTACCAGCACTATGACCATGGCAAGATCCATGCCCATGCCGGGGAAGCGCTGAACGAAAGGGAAGGAGAGCAGGTAGAAAAGCATCTGCAAAACGAAAAGGATGAACCGGAAAAAAACGATTTCTTTGAAAGGGTAAAAGTGCGGTTTATGGCCATCATCGAACGGTGGATGCCGATGAAAAAAGGTATTGTCGGAATTTATTTGGTCCTGGTTATTGTTCTTGCAGGATTGGGCTTCGTTTTTATCGGCAAGGACATGATGCCCAAACTCAACAACGGACAGTTTCAGATCCGCATCAAAGCGCCCGATGGCACCAGGTTAGAGCGTACCGAGGAAAAATTTAAACAGGTGCTTTCCATTATCAACCAAACCGTGGATAACCATGTCGCGGTCAGTTCGGGCTATGTAGGACTTATCCCCAGCAGTTACGGAACCAGTAACCTGTATATCTTCAATACCGGTACTCATGAGGCCGTGCTACAGGTTAACCTGGATGAAGATTACAAGGTGAATATGGATGAGCTGAAAGATGCACTGAGAAAAAACATCGCTTATAAGCTTCCCGATCTGCGAATCACCTTTGAGCCGATTGACATGACCGAAAAGATCATGAGCCAGGGCGCTGCCACACCGATCGAGATCAGGGTAGCAGGAAAGGATATGAATCAGATCGAGTCTTATTCAAATAAGGTACTTTCTAAACTTAAAAAAATAGATTACCTGCGGGATATCCAGATTGCCCAGCCCCTGCACATTCCTGTGGTATCCATCACCCTTGACAGGTTAAAGGCGGCGCAGTTTGGGCTGAATGTGGTGGATATCGCCAGGTCCGTTACCGCCAGCACCTCATCCAGCCGCTTTACCGAGAAGAACCAATGGCTTGATGAAAAAACGGCCTATACCTACCAGGTGCAGGTACAGGTTCCCGAATACGTGATGAATACCATGGATGAACTGAAGGAAATTCCCCTTGTCAAAGGGCAGAGCAGTCCGGTGCTTGGCGATATTGCCACATTCAGTACCAGTTATGTTCCCGGAGAATACGACCGCTCGGGCCCGAGGCGCTTTCTGACCGTGAGCGCAAACATCTACAAAAAGGATCTTGGAACTGCAACTGCCGATGTGGAAAAGGAGCTGGCTTCGGTCGGTACCCCGCCAAAGGGACTGACCGCGGAAGTGAAAGGAATGTCGAGCCTGTTGACCGAGACGCTATCTTCCCTTCAGGGCGGACTTGCCTTTGCGATCTTGGTGATCTTCCTGCTGCTTGCAGCCAATTATCAGTCTTTCAAGCTTTCCCTCACTGTACTTTCCACTGTTCCGGCCGTAATCCTCGGCTCACTTACTGCGCTATTATTGACCGGTTCAACACTTAACCTGCAGAGCTATATGGGGATGATCATGTCCACCGGTGTATCAGTGGCCAATGCGATACTGATCGTTACCAATGCTGAAAAACTCAGACTGGATTACAAGGATTCTACCCGGGCAGCCATCATGAGTGCCGGGATCCGCCTAAGACCAATCCTGATGACCAGTTTTGCTATGATAGCGGGGATGATCCCGATGGCCTCCGGAATGGGCGAATCCGGTGAACAGACCGCACCGCTCGGCAGGGCTGTTATTGGCGGGCTGTTCTTTTCCACCCTGGCTGCGCTCTTCATCCTTCCGCAGGTCTTCGCCTGGGTGCAGAAAAAAAGCAGCTTAGTCGAACCAAACCTAATGCCTAGAAAAACAAAAATTTAAATAAGCTAAATCATGAAAACCAGATTCATTCCCATCATAATAATGATAAGTTCTCTGGCCGCCTGTGGCGGAAACCAGAAGCCTGTGGACATCAGTCCCGAAAAAAACGGCAAGGAAGCCAAATATGAAACCGCAAAGGTCGAAGAAGAGGCCCTTTCGAGTTTTACCCGCATTCCCGGCGTGCTCAAGCCTTTCAACCAGGTGAACATTTTTCCCAAGGCCAATGGTTTTGTGAAAGCGATATCGGTCGACTTAGGCTCGAAAGTGAGCAAGGGCCAGCTGCTGATGACCCTGGAAGCACCCGAGCTCGAGTCGCAACTGCAGTCGGCAAACTCCCGTTACCTGCAGGCCCGTGAGACTGCATCGGCGAGCAGCGAAAAGTATAGGCGGTTGAAAGAGGCTGCAAAGGAGGAAGGTTCGGTATCTCCGCTAGAACTTGATAATGCGCTGTCCAGGATGAAAGGAGATAAGGCCATTGCAGAGGCTGAGCGGTCAAACGTTTCCTCTGTTCGTACCATGCAGAATTACTTAAAAGTATATGCGCCTTTTGACGGGGTCATTGTTGACCGGAATGTTTCTCCCGGGGCATTGGTATCGGCAGGCAAATCTTCTGACCTACCTATGCTGGTATTGCAGGACCTGACCCATATGAGGCTTGAAGTATCTATTCCCGAAGATTATGTGGACAAGGTGGACCTGAGCCAGATGGTCAAATTCCGCTTCAATGCCTTGCCGGGAGAACAGCACCAGGCAAAGATCAGCCGGTCGGCAAATTCATTGGGCAACATGCGCCAGGAAATCGTGGAGGTAGATGTGGCCAATAAGGACAATAGATTAAAGGCTGGCATGTATGCCGAGGTTGAAATCCCGTTAAAATCCGGTGCGACTTCGCTACTTGTGCCCAATTCGGCTATCGTCCGGTCTACAGAGCGGAAATATGTAGTAGAAGTGGAAAAGGGTAAGGCCAAGCTCGTTGATATCAAGGAAGGAATGAAGGGAACGGATATGACCGAGGTTTTTGGCGCAATCAAAGCAGGAGCAGAGATCATTTCGCCTGCGAACGATGAGATCAAAAGCGGTCAGGCGCTTTAACCGTTTGCCGGGCGGGTGCTAATCCGTCCGGCAAATCTTTTAACCGGTCAGATAGGAAAAAAGGAAAATATGAAAGATTTAGAATTCAACCATGAGTTTGAAATGGATTGTATGCACATTTGTATAGACATACCAAAGAAAAAATGTAATCAGGTTTATATCGAGGGCGAACTCCTCGGAACGGTCTGGCAATGCAGGAAGCAGGGAATCACGTCCTTTATCTCAGGGGATTATCAACTTGATCCATACCTGGATCGCATAATAAGCGAACTGAACATTTTTTACGGCGCTTTGGTATGAATAGTTTGCTCAAATGGACATCACGGTCTTTTCTTACAGCTGTTCTTTTGCTGACCGCGGCGATGTTGCAGGCGCAGAACAATGCTGCTTTTTCTAAAATTTCTCTGGGCTTTGTTATGGGCTTCCCAACAGGCAAAACAGCCAAGGTTTATATAAATGGCTACGGGGGTTCGTTTAAGGCCGAATACAATATCTTAAGATCCCTTAACCTCACCGGATCCGTTGGTTATCAGGCATTCCGTTACCGGGATGATGTCAAAAAACGACTCGAATACAACCAGGAGGAAACACAGCCGGATGGTGTAGTGGCAATAAAACTCGGGGCCAAATATTATTTTGGAGGAATTTACTATGCAGCACTGGAGCTCGGCGCTGCAAATACCCTGGAAAATGGGATCACCTCATCCTTTTCCTACGGCCCGACGCTTGGGGTTTTTCTGCCTTTTTCCAAAAGCTATGGGGCAGATCTCGGACTGCGTTATGAAGGATGGAAAGGTAATGGCGCGCAGGTTTCTTTTTTTGGTTTGCGTGCGGCCTTTGCAATAGGAAAAAACAAATGATCTGGAAATTTAAATCCAATAAATGATTATGACAAAAGTGAAAGATAACAACTCTATTGATGAATCTGCTGGAAAGATTATTCTGAAAAATTTAAGCCTTGTCGGAAATCGCGCACCCGAAGACCTGGAATCAAGGCAACGATTTTTAAAAGTTCTTTTGGAACGCCTTAATGAACAGACTGGATTTTCTAAAAAAAATAAACATTAGATCCATTTTTCAGACCTTCACAAATCTAATTTTCATTGACTTACCAAAACAAAGTGAGAAAGTTTGCGCATTCCATCAAATTAGTGTTTGACCATTGCTCAAAAAAGTAAAGTACTGAAAGATAACAGGTTCGCCAATTTCAATTTCCTACTGCTGTTCGTCTTGTAAATATCGCGCAATCCCTGGAATCTCCCTCTGAAATGCGCGGATAATATATGCAAACAAAAATGAAGATCGCATTGAGCTTTGTAAACAAGTTTTGTTTTTCAAATTTGTGAAATATGTCCTTCTAACCTGTCAGCGATGTATAGCGGAGAACTTGTCCTGTTTACTTTTTATCAAATTATTTGCAAAAGCGATTTGATATTGATCTTTTTTGCGTAAAGGCAACTAGATCAAAAATATTCCTGAGCGAAAATAATCTCTTTTTGCGCCTTATGCTTGTTAAATGACCATATTCCTTGGATGTTTTTTATCCATTGTGGTTATTTAACTATTCGGTAACGCTGGGTTAATATTTAAATATCAAATTTGGGCTTTGACCATCCCCATCCCTGATTAGTAAGATTTTTTAGCGTTTGGCCCAAATGGATATTTGGGCCATTCTCTTGATAAGCGGGATTGACGATTTTTTTTGAAAAGAGTCATGGATTTGCAAATTATCCTTTTGAACTAGTATTGGCAAACCAATCGATTTAAGCCCAATTGAGCCAAATCCATATCTTCAGGGAAATTAATATTCAGTGTAAATCCAATTCCCGGCGAGAAATGACCAACCGGCCTTGGCCTATCGGGTATAGTAGTTATTAAGTTTGCAGGATGCTTGCGGGTAGGATTTAACTAACCGTATAAACCGGACGACTTCATTAATGAGCAACTTGAAATCAGGCATGATCACGCCATAACACCCGCAAATAGCAAAATTCGCTATTGATAGAGGTTGCTGTTCGGTCGTGGACATGCCTATCTCCATCCCCATTTTTGGAATATTTCGTGTCCCGAAGGTGTTTGCAGAAACTCCATGAACGCCTGTGCTGATTTCCTGTTTCTTGGACCGCTGGTTATGGCTATCGGCGTACCTCTGACCAGATCGAATTTTGCGCTTAGCGGAACGAGTTCGGTAATGTCCGGAAGGTTGTTGTGCCAGGAGGAGAAACTGATCCAGGCATCGTAGCTTTGATCTTCTTTCCATGCCTGGATGCCCAGTGCCGTGTTTGCGTAGGAGCCCTTTATGTTCTGTCCGATCTCAGCGATGAGCCCGGCCCGACCTGCAATATCTTCCCACATCCCCAACTGGCCGGCACCATTAACATCCAGTAACTTTATGCCCGCTTTGGCCAGGTCTTCAAGCTTGTGGATTTTTTCGGATTTCCAGGTCTGACTAAAATCCCCGCTGCCCTGGAATATAATTCCACCCTGGTTTTTGCATCGATCATTCCGGGATGTGCCTGTGCAAACTGGGTCAGCATATACGATGCACCGCCATAGATCAGATTTGCATTGACCTTCGCCTGCTCCAGCCAGTTTTTTTCAGGCCCACCGGTGACTTTGACAGGAATTCCGCTCTTTTTGGAAAAGGCATCTGCACAAGCCTTCATTGCGCTTAATGGTCCGCCCGGGCCATAAACGTACAGGGTGTCCTGGGCAAAGGAATCTTTGGAGGCAAAAATTGATGTTATGGTCATCAAGCAAACAAGCAGGGATTTTTTCATGGGGAAATAGTTATGTGGTGCGCATTAAATATATCAGCAACAATATGCTGAACAGAAATATGGCTACTGTAATGATTTTAATGAACAGCGTAGAATGATAATAGCCGCCCTTTTCAAGCTGAACCCTGGTCTTTTGGTAACGCATAAACGCAAATATGATCGTCATTGCTCCCAATGCAACCAGAAGGATGCCTATTTTCTGTGAGTTTCCGGTCTGGTGTACAGTCGCACGCGTGCCCAGGGCAATCGAGATCTGCCTGATGAAGAGCGAAAATTTAACCACCACGAAACCGAAGCCCATGATGCCGATGCTCGTTCTGATCCAGGCCAGAAAGGTTCTTTCATTGGCCAGATGGTCTCCGATATTATTTGTCTTGCGTGGGAATTCTTCTTCCATGTCTTTGGGTAGAGGTATGCCGCCTTCCGGCACACCTGATAAACAAAATAAAGCCAAAGCTGTTTTACCTGGCAAGCTTTTCAATGAAAGCTGCAACTTCGGGGTTGCTGTAATCTGCGCCCCCAAGGTGGTGATAGGCGATGTTGACGTTTTTGTCAAGGATTACCGTGGTGGGCATCGATCCCGAAAAGTAATCCTGCGGGATTTCGCTCATTGCCACAAAAACAGGAAGGGTATAGCTGTTTTTTTTCATGAAAGCTTTTGAACTGTCCATGTTCCCATCAACATCCACCATGACAAAGGCAACTTTTTCGTTATTCTTGTAGCGCTCCTGAAGCTTGCCAATGGATGGCATTTCGGCGATGCACGGTGGACACCAGGTAGCCCAGAAGTTCATAAAGACAACTTTTCCCTTTAAAGAGGAAAGCTGCACCTGCTTGCCGCTCTGGTTCATAAGGGTAAGGTCCTGGCCGGCCGCCGGAGGAACGGCAGCCGTTGCACCCTCCTGCGTATCAGGTATGTCCGGCTGAAATAATCCGATGGCCATCAGGCCCTGCAGCACCTTGCCCTTGAAGTCCGGACTGAGGAGCATAGCAAGAAAAAATAAAACGAGTACTCCCGTGCCCACGTTTGATACGGTGAACCACTTTTTTTTGCCGCTCTCGACACTTATCCGATTAATTTTGCTAGTTTTCATAATCTATATTTTTATTGTATTTTAACTTTTTTGCCTTCCTCGAGCTCTTCCGTTCCTTTGATCAGGATCTTATCCGCTTTGGTCAGATCGCCGAAGACTTCCTGTAATTCCCCTTTTCTGATCCCCAGCTTGACAGGTACGCGTTCCAGGATATCATCGTTGGCCCGCAAGACAAATACACCCGACTGGGCGCTGACCACGCTGGTGAAGGGTAGCCACAGCGACGGGGCAGGCCTTTTCATCTGAAGCTTCACCTGTGCATATTCGCCCCCTCCAAGCTCGCCGCTGCTGTTGTCTACATCAAATTCTGCAGTTATCGATCTGCTGGACTGATCCAGGAAACTGCTCATTCTCGATAGTGTTGCCGATAGGACCTTTCCGGGATGATCGCTGACGGAAAAGCTAACCTTTGAACCTTTCGCAATGGACCTGGCATGTTTTTCCGGAATGGCAACAGTCAGCCTCAGCCTTTCGGTCTGGGCGATACTGAGCAGCGGGGTCTGTATGTTATCGCCGACCAATGCCCCTGCAGAGACATTTCTACTGGTCACCACACCATTGAAAGGCGCGGTGATGCGCAGATAGTCGCGCAACTGTCCGGAAACGCCCGTTTTAGAAAAGGCGGCGGAGAGTGCGGAACTGTCGCTTCGGTATTTGCTCCGTGCCCGGTCAAGCTCTATCTCTGCCACAGACCCGGTTTTCAGAGATGCTTTCCTGAGCCTTGCATAGGCCTGTCTGCTATAGGTCAGGTCCTCGCGTAACTTGTTTTCATCAGACCTTGAGGACTGGTACTGCGCAGTGAGCTCGGGTGCATCCAGTCTGACCAGGAGCTGCCCTTTTTTGACCACGCTGCCCCGGTCAACCAGGACCGTTTTCACAAAGCCTTTCACTTTGGGGAACAGCGAGACCTCCTCGTAAGGTTTTAGCTCTCCCGGCAGCTCAAGAAGATATGTCGGGCGGTCTGCGGTCGGATGGACGACCTTGACAGAGGTTGTTTTGTCTTTCGGGGCTTTCTCTTTATTTTCCTTTTGCTTTTCGCCGCAGGAGGCGGCCAGGACCGTGATCACAACGGATAGCATGCAAAGATGGATATTTTTAAAACTTGGAATTTTCATTTTAATTGATTGATGGTGAAAGTTTTGTTCGTTGCAGTTCTTTGTTCTCCGGATCATCCGGGTCGAGCGTCGGGCTGAACCTGCTCTTTTTGTTCATCACCGCCGTATAAAGCTGCGGCAGAACGAGTAATGCGGTCAAGGTGGAAAGAATGAGTCCCCCGATCACCGCCTGCCCGAGCGGTGCAACCTGCTCTCCGCCCTCACCCATGCCCAAGGACATCGGGATCATCCCGGCAATCATCGCCAGGGTGGTCATGATAATCGGACGAAGCCTTGAAGAGGCCGCAAGGAAGGCCGCGTTTTGAGCGGGCAGGCCGTGCTTTAACCGGTTGACCTCGGCCTGGTTGATCATCAGCACCGCATTGGATACCGAAACCCCTACCGACATGATGATGCCCATATAGCTCTGTAAGTTTAAGGTGCTGGATGAGGTCAGCAGCATCATCAGACTTCCCCCAATTACCGCGGGTACCACTGAAAGGATCAGTCCCGAGACCGCAAATGACTGGTAATAGGCAGTAAGCATTAAAAAGATCACAACAATGGCGACCAACAGTCCGGTCTGAAGCCCGGTCATGGTCTCATCCAAAAGCTGCATCAGCCCTTCTGTAGATACCAGTACGCCCCTTGGAGCCTCGCCCGCTTTGGCGATCGCCTCCCTTACCGCTTTGGACGCCGTACCCAGATCGGACTGATAGGTATTGGCAATCACGCTCACATACCGGTTCGGTCCCTGGCGGTTTACCTGGGCCGGCAGCTTGACCATCTTCAGTTCTGCAATATCCTCAAGCACCGGACGGGAGCTGCCTGATTTCAGCGGAAGGGATCGCAAGCGGTCCAGGGACTGCATATCCGCTTCCGGAATCTGTACCTGAACCTGGAATACCAGCCCGGATTTTGGATCCACCCAAAGATTCTTATTGGTGAAACGGGTGGAAGATGTAGCAATGGTCAGGGACCTGGCCACATCTTCCATACTCAGGCCAAACTGCGCTGCAAGTTCCCGGTTGACGTTGATCTGTACACTCGGTGAATTCACGGGCTCAGCAATCCGGATGTCCCTTAGCTGGGGAACTGCCAGAAGGTTGGCCTCTATCTTCTTGGCAAAACCCTCGGCAACCTTTAGCTGTCCGGCTGCAACCTTGATCTGTATTGGCGTCATGGCACCCTGGCTCATGATTTTTTCCACCAGTTCAATAGGTTCAAAATTTATGCTCACCCCAGGCAGGTCATGTTTTATCTTTTTCCTGATTTTTTCCTTCAGATCGCTGATATTTCCTTCATAGATTTCCTGGTCGATGGACAATTGCAGGACAGACTCATGGGTTCCGCTGGTGAAAAGGAAAATCGGATTGATTGCCGTGGCAGAGGGCTGGAGCCCCACATAGGCCGAGCTGATTTTTACCGCGCCTTCAGGAAGTTCATTTTTAATAATGGCCGTAACCTTTTTAAGATAATTTTCCGAGGTTTCAAGTCTGCTGCCTTCCGGGCCGACAATCCTCAATTGTATATCGCCACTGTTGCTCAAGGGCAGGATGTCCGTTCCGATAAGCAAAGCTCCGGCAGTAAGCAACAAGGCGACAACCAGTGCGTAAATCCCCAGTACACCCGCCTTATGGTTTTGTCCAAAACGGATGAACAACAGGTACCGGCGTTTAAACCGTTCGAACAAGGTCAGTTTTTTCTTATGGAAGCTTACCTTGGCATGTTTCAACAGTTCCGGCCGCATCAGCCAGTTGGCAAGAATCGGGACAAAGGTCTGCGAGGCAATGAAGGAAGCGATCATGGAGAAGGCCACCGCCATCGACAGCGGCATAAACATGTCCTTGGGTATGCCCGTCATCATGAAAGAGGGGATCAGCACTGCAAGGATACAAAGTAATATCAGAATCTTTGGAACGGATATTTCCACCAACGCATCCAGAATGGCCCGCTGCTTGGGTTTCTCCATCTCAAAATGCTGGTGTATGTTTTCAATGGTCACCGTAGCCTCATCCACCAGAATTCCGATGGCAAGGGCAAGACCGCTTAAGGTCATCACGTTTATTGTCTGGCCAAACATATAGAGCATGATGACAGCAGACAGGATGGCGATTGGAATGGTCAATACAACGATTAACGCACCCCTGGAGTCGCCCAAAAAAAGGAAAACCATGATTCCCGTGAGCACCGCACCAAGTATGCCCTCGTGAATCAGGTTCTCCAATGACCGTTCGATGTAGCCCGACTGATCGAACACATATTTTATATCCACATCCTCCGGCATCGCTGCCTTTAGTTTTGGAATGGATGATTTAAGATTTTCAACGACTTTCAGCGTGGAGGCATCGGCCTTTTTGATAACCGGAAGGTAAACCGAGCGCTTACCGTTGATGATCGCATAACCGGTAGTGGCGTCTGCGGCATCTTCCACACTGGCCACATCCCTTACAAATATCGTATTTCCCGGTGTGGTCTTTATCGGAATATTCAAAAATTCCTCAGGCCCGCTTGCGATGGAGTTCAAGGGGCTCATCAGATTCTGTCCGCCAATGCGTATATTGCCCGCAGGGGAGGGAAAGTTGTTCTTGGCAATGGCCAGGGTAACCTCCTGGGCAGAGAGACCATAGGACTGCATGAGCCCGGGATTTACCTTGACCACCATGGTCCGTATGTTTCCCCCAAAGGGTGCCGGGGCGGTAACCCCGGGAATGGTAACGAACATGGGGCGTATCTTGGTCAGCGCCAGGTTCTGCAACTCGGTTATCGAGCGTTTCGGGCTCTCAAATACCAGCTGCCCGATGGGCAGGGAACTTCCGTCAAACCGTACCACCTGGGGCGGAACCGCTCCGGGGGGAAGAAAGCCCATTGCCCTGGAAACCTGCGTGGAAACTTCGGCAGATGCCTGGGCCATATCCGTGCCGGGGTAAAATGTGAGTTTCATCAAGGTAAACCCCTGGACACTTTTAAAGTCAATCTCACGCACCCCGCTGACAAATATCAACACCTTCTGGAACTCGTTGGACATGAACCCGTCCATATAGGATGGGGTAAGCCCCCCATAGGGCATTGCAATATAGATAACGGGAAGCTCGACTTTGGGAAAGATATCCACGTTGATGTTCTTTATCGCCGTGAAGGAGAAATAAGCGATGGCAATTACCGCTACCATTATACTCAATGGCTTTTTTAATGCAAATCGGATCATATTCATCACTATCGGGTTAAGGTTGTCAAAAAGTTAAAATCGCCTGCCAATTCTGCCTGGCTGGTCAACAGCGCCCACATTTTTTGCGTAGATTCAATGCGCTCCTTCTCTGCGCCCTGCAAAAGCAACTGTATCTGTAAAAGTTCAGTGAGGTTGATCAGCCCGCCTTCATATCTGGAAAGATAAAGCGCATAGGCACTCTCGGCCTTGGCCACAGCAGTCTCCTGCTGTGCAAGCTTTTGGTATTGGGCTGCTATTGATTCATATTGGGCACGAAGCGTAGTTTGCATCTGCAGCCGCTGCAGATTATACCGGGCCTGGGTACTTCTGATCGATTCACCGATTCGTTTACGGGATATCCCCGAGGAATAAATATTGGTCAGGTTCCAGGTAAGGCCGATTCCGACCAGGTAGTTGTTCGCGTAATTGCCATAGCCCGCGCCGATACTGCCGTCAAATCCGCCCCTGCCGTTTATCCCACTGCCCCTGGCAGATAGCCCGCCAAGGATAGACAGCGATGGCAGGGCGTTTTTCCCTGCCAAAGACTGCTGGGCAGTTTGGTAACCCACTTCGTTCTCCAGTACCTGGAGATAAGGGTGGGACAGGCGAACCGAGTCGTATGTCTTTGCCTGCATTTTGTAACGGTAAAAGATTTCCAGCGGCAATTTTCCGGCCGGCACATCCATTACTTCCCGAAAGCTTTCCAGACTTGCCCTGTACCTTCCCAGCCATTCGGAACGGTATGCCCTCGCCTGGGCATAGGAGGAGGCGACCAGCGAGGTGTCAGCCCCGGGCTTCAGTCCGGCCTCGGCAAGGCTTTTTGATGACTCCAGGATCTGGCCCATCCGCAAAAGATTTTTTTCCGACCAGTCCAGTGCAGCCTCTGCATAAAGGATGTTAAAATAAAGACCAGCCACTTTGGCCTTAAGGGCAAGCTTTGAACCTTCAAGCCCTTCAGCTGCGCCGCGCACCTGGTATTCGGCGGCCTCGACAGCCTTTCGCTGGCGGCCAAACTCAAATACCTTCCAGTCCATGACCGCTGATGCAAACGTATTCGATACCGCGTTGACCTGTCCATTAGCATCAGCTGTATTACCGGTAACATTGAATACGCCCGGAACGGGTATAAAGGCTCCGTTGTTTCCTTCAAAGGAACCATAGGTGTTTTGCATCTGCATCTGGAGCTGGGGTAAGGCTCTGGCCTTGGTCTCCACCTTGCGCAATTGGAAATCAGAGAGTACGGCCTCGCGCTGGGTGATGCCCGGGTAGCGCTGTTCAGACTGTTCAAAAGCCTGTTGTAAGGTGATGTATGGGGAATCCTGCGCATATATTGCGCTACTGCCTGCCAAAATCAGATAGCAGGGCAACAGAAGATAATTCTTCATTGTTTTCTTGAAATAAAATGGATAATGAATCGTGCTCCCGGGATAGCGGGGCAAATTGCCGGAAGGCAAAGAAGGAAGTTTTATCCTATATCAGCAGCAGGCCGTTCCTGATGAAAAGGGGAACGCTGGAAAATCTGAGTTTTTTTGAATCGCCGACAAAGACATGCTGTTGTGACAATGCAGTCACGACGCAGAACAATGCCGTAAAAATCAGCAGAAATGGCAATTGCTTTAGGACAATATCCATTGCTGTGTAAGAAGTAAAGATCTGCTCACTTTTAGCCACATTGCATGTTCCCGCTGCAAAGGCTTGCATTGGAAGCAGCTGGCTTTTCAAACCCGTCGACTGTTTTGCAACAGGTGCGGATGATCCAAAAACTGTTTCAATACCCTTGCGGACTGCACAAGACGAGAACAAAACCAGTGCAATCAGCACCACAGCAGTGGCGATGCCGGCCCGGGCCTGCTCAATTCTGAAATATTGACTTAATGTTTTGTGCATCAATTACAAATGTAGCTTTTTTGTGTTAAATATCAAACCAGGCTGAATATTTCTGCTCCCGATGAACTGTAGGGGTTATTGGATTGAAGATAGGAAACAATGGCATCTATAGTGGTATCCGTGAGGTCTTTTCGGTTTTTTCCGATATCTTCCGGGACGCCCTGGCTGGTGATAAAAGCACATAAATAGGTGCCGGCATCTTCCACATGCTGATCGCCGATGAAAAGCTGCTGGATCCGGTGCTTCTTCGGGTTTTCTATTCTCATATAGGCTTTGATGCCCAAACAGCGCTTGACATATCCGCCCATCTGTCCCATGGGATCAGCTGAGAATGTTCTTTCAAGGTTTTCCTCCAACATCCCAAGAATTTCTTTTCCCGTCAGCTCGACGATAGAGATGACCGGGTTCATGGGCACCATGTTATAAAGATCGAACCTGGTGATCACGCCTGCCGGTATTGGAGCGCCATATCGCCAACCATTGGAAAAAGCAACATCTGCCCGGGTAAAGCTTTTTATCGAGCGCAGCAAGAGCTCATCCATACTCGAATTGATGGAATCGTAGCGGTGCAAAAGGGTTTCGGTCATGCCGACTTCTTCAGCCTGCATCTGCCGATAGGGCTCCAATACTTGATCGATCAGGGCCGCTGTTTCCTTTTCTGGTGCAATACCGGTTAGAACCGGGATCAGCTGATAGTCATAGGATGAAATTTTTCCCTCGGCAATATCCAGTGAAAGGTGGCCCAGAAATGATCCATGGCAACCGCACTGGATCACAATTGTTTCCCCCACTAGGGTTGGCTCGAAAAGTCGGTTGTGGGTATGCGCGCTCAGGCAAATGTCAATTCCGGCAACTTCCGAGATCATTTTGAGGTCCTGCGGATAGCCATTATGTGAAAGCAAAATGATAATATCTACACCTTGCCCTTTTACTTCTGCCACATATTTTGGCAGTTCTTCAGCGCCATCGGTAACTTTGAGGCCCTCACTGAATTTTGATGGCATGGTCTTGTCGATAATACTCGAACAGATCCCGATCACGCCGATGCTGACCTCTCCGCATGGAATAATGAGGTAGGGATCCAATAGCAGCGATCCATTATCCTGATAGACATTACAGCCCAGAATAGGATAGCTGAGCATGGATTGAAGCTTGAGGAGCTGGTCTTTTCCATAGGCGAAATCCCAGTGCCCAACCATTGCCCTGATGTGCATCTTGTTGAGCAGATCCGGCAGTATTTCCCCTTTCGAATCCAGCACCGGGAGGGTGCCGTGAAAGGTATCCCCGCCATCAAAAACGAGGGTGTTTTGATTTTTTGCCTTGATGCCCTCAATAAGGGTTTTCAGCCGTGCATATCCGCCGGCCAGGCGGGTTTCTTTTCCTCTTCCCTCGAAGAATATCTCCTGATGGGGCTCCAGATAGCCATGCACATCGTTGAAATAGGCAATGTCGATTTTCATATTTTCTGGTTTAAGGATGAACGATCGCCCAGCCTTCTGTTGAACGAATGATAATCTCGCCGTTTCCACTGGGTACATAACTGATAAAATCAAATAGGGAAGATTTTTCAATCTTTCGCTCGCGAACAGTGTTTTCACACTGCGCAAGGATAACCCCTTTTGATCGGAGCATGTTGAGCTGGTCTAAAAATTTACCATCTTTTCTGTAAACGGTAAATCCGTCTCCAAAGGCAATCAGTTCCACTTGCAGCTTCCCTTTTAAACGTGGGTCTTCAAGGGCATTGTTGATGTTCCTTAGCGTGCCGGATATATGTTTTTCATCAGCGCTGTTCAGCACATAAAGCGCATGATAAGTTTTCTTTTTCGCTACCGCACCTGTGAAAACCCCTGCTTTTTCCTGGGCGGAAACACTGGAGCTTATCGAGATGAGTATAGAGAAGGAGACTAGGATCAGGAATTTTTTCATGTTATTTCTTTTGTTTTAATTGCTGTTGTTTCGCTATTTCAATAAACGGACCAAATTTATGCTGCGAGGCACTAAAGCCATCCGCATATGGACCGAACGGATAGTCGAGAGGTTTTGTTGAAAGTTTTTTATAATCATTGCGCTGATCAAAATGGGGGCGGGGCCGGCTGTTGACATAGGCGGCTACATTCCAGGCTTCCTCATCGCTTAGCACAGGAGCCTGGTAAGTGGTGCCCAGTGGCATATTGTTCTTCACGAAACCGGCAAAATTTATTAGCCTGTACATGCCCGCACCATCGTTATAGCTTTCCGCTCCCCAGAGGGGCGGGTAAATATATCCATTGCCGCTTGCGTTAAGTGTCCCACTGCCTTCACTGCTGTGGCAGCTGCTGCACTTTTGCTGATAAACAAGCTTGCCTTTTAAAGGATCTGCCTCATGGGGCATATATTCAGGTTTTTTGACTGAATTGTCCGAGAGAACCTTTACATCATGCTGTTTTTTGCCAACCCATTTCATGTAGGCCAACATCGCAAGCATCTCTTTTGAGTCCTTTCCCGGCGCGGTTCCGTTCATACTTCGCTCGAAACATTCCTCGATACGCTCAAACGCTTCCTCGGTTCGCCCGCTTCTCTCACTCAGCTTGGGATAGCTGGAAAAAAATACCGAAAAGTTATTTGCGAAAGCCTTGGTACCGGCTTCCAAATGACAGTTCTGGCAGTTCATATTATTTGCAAGCCGTCCGATCTTTCCCTGTGCCCCAAAATACTTTGAGGTATTTACGATAAGTTCTTTCCCGTATTGTATCATTGCGGCATCCCGGTTGGCGGAAAGATCGGTTGTATCCGGCGCGGTCCAGTATATGGCCTGTGAGGTTATCTTCGGCGGACTACTTTTTCCCTCAGGGCCAATATTTTGCTCATGCACCATTGCTCGGCCAGCCGTCGAATCCTCACCAGGTGAACCTTCCAATAAAAGCATCAAACAGACCCCCATACCGATGACAGCGAGCCAGGCAATCAAAGCAAGTTGCCGGCTCAGACTTGAAAAAATCCTCAAGCGCTCACCGTTATCAATATCCTTGCCCATTTGGAAAACTATTTCTCGAAAGTCTTAATTGCCTCGCCAAAATCGAATACCTGCTGACTGCCGGCCACATGTCCGCTGATCATTGAACTTGCTGCTGCACTTCGATAGCCACCCGCACAATGAACAGCAATCGGCTTATCTAACGGAATTTCGTCCAGGCGAGTCCTTAGCTCACCTAGTGGTATTGATAAACTATTTTCAAATATCGGATGTTCGGTAGTCTCAGCCAAATTTCTGACATCTACAATAGTATATGCTGAAGGATGTTGAGCAAATTTTTCAATATCAAGCTTACTATCGCTTTTTTCGCCACCGGAAAGTGTGAAGGCTTTTACTATCTGTTGCTCATATCCGATAGATGCGGTTCTGGCAATCAATCTCTGTAAGGCGGGAACATCATCAGCGACAAGAAAAAACGGCTCTTGAGGATAAACGATACTTCCCAGCCATGTTTCAAACTTGTTGCCGTCCATAATATTGATAGCGCCATCGATGTGGCCCGCTTTAAAAATATCCTCCCGCCTTGTATCGATGATGACGGCATTATCAGCGGGCAGAAATTCCTCGTTCGCAATTTCAACAGATCTCACGGATTCTTCAAATCCCGGGGCACCTTTTTTGTTCAGCTCCACATCGAATTGAAAATACGCGGGGATGAAAGGCTGGTTGGAAGTTAGTTCCTTAACAAAATCGGCCTCGCTCATTTGCTGTAGTGACCAGTTGGCATTTTTTTCGGCACCTATTGTGCTGCTGTTGGCCTCGCTAAGCGCTTTTCCGCAAAGTGTACCGGCGCCATGGGCGGGGTAAAGCAATACCTCATCAGCCAATGGCATAAGTTTCTCCCTTAGTGAATGATACATTTGCTGGGCCAGAAAAGTCCGCTCGGCGTTGATATCTCCACCGCTTTCCCTCAGGTCGGGACGCCCACAGTCGCCAATAAATAATGTGTCGCCAGAGAAAAGTGCCTTATCAAGACCTTCATGTTCAAGTACGATACTTATACTATCGGGAGAATGCCCCGGGGTGTTGATTGCCCGTAGTGTAACCTTACCCAAAACTATTTTATCGTTTTCATCAAATGGGGTAAACCGATAGCCTGGGGAAGTTAGCTTACTACAGTAAATTTTTGCCCCTTTTTCCTCAAAAATCTGCAAATGGCTGCTTACAAAATCTGCATGGGGATGGGTCTCGATGACACCAACGATCTTTGCATCATGCTTTTGTGCATAGCTGTAATAGACTGCCGGATCTCTCGAGGGATCTATTAAGACAATCGAGTTTTCACACTCGCTTAATACCGCGTAACTATAATGGGAGAGGTGCTTGTCCTCAAATTGCTCTATCTTCATATTATTAATCTAAATCGACAAATACTTTTTTCTATTTTAAGCCGTTCCTTTCAGGATCTTGTTCCAATATAACCAGGGAAGAACTTTTGTCTTCAACAACCACATGCTATACCTTTCCTTAGCCTGGTTAAAGGGAAAGGTCTCCATCGGTTCATTATTGTAATCAAATTCCGCGAGTACCAGTTTTCCATAACCGGTAACCAGTGGGCATGACCCGTAGCCATTGTAGACTTGGGCCGGCTTCCGGCCCTGTAGGAGTGCGAGCAGGTTGTCCACCAAAACGGGGGCCTGTTTTCTTATGGCTGCACCTGTTTTTGCATTGGGTGTACTGCCGGCATCGCCACAGCCAAAGATGTTTGGGTAGCGATTATGCTGCATGGTATCCTTATTGAGATCTACCCATCCAAGGGGATTGTCTGCTACTGCCAATGGACTGTTTTTTATAAAGTCGGGAGCGGACTGGGGTGGCGTCACGTGGATCATATCAAATCCCTGCTCCACCTTTATTATCTCTCCCGCGGGATTTTTTGTCTCAAAAACTGCCGTTTTGCTCCCGGCATCAATCTCTACAAGGTTGTGGTTGAAATGCGTTTGGATCTGATATCTTTCGATGACTTTGTTAAGGACATCTGCATATTTCTTAACACCAAAAATCACACCCCCTCCACTATAAAAATGAACCTGAGAAGATGCCAGAAAGCCATTTTTGCGAAGATAATCCGCTGCAAGGTACATGATCTTCTGTGGCGCACCCCCACACTTGATAGGTGTATTGGGATTGGTAAAGATAGCCCTTCCACTTCCCAGTTCACTTAAGGTCTTCCAGGTATATGGTGCGGATTGGTAAGTATAGTTGCTGCAGATTCCCTGCGTTCCAAGGCCTTCTTTTAGCCCTTTTACCTTATCCCAGTCCAACTGTATGCCCGGTGCCACCACCAGATAGTCATAACTGATTGTTCGTCCGGTTATGCATTTTAGCGAGTTTTCTTCCGGGCTAAAGGAGTGGACCTCATCCTGTATCCAGGTGGCCTTTTCAGGAATGCAATCGGCCTCCTTTCTTACTGTTTTATGGATATCGAAAGCACCTCCACCCACCAGTGTCCAGGCAGGCTGATAGTAATGGTTCTCAGCCGGATCGACAATGCCGATATCCAGGTTATGGTCTTTCTTTAATAACTGTGCGGCAACGGAGATGCCTGCATTTCCTCCCCCTACGATGAGGATTTGATGGTGGTTCTTCATATTCATTCTGTGTTTTTTCGACGGGTTGAGATTCCGAAAGGAAGATAAAGCGGACAAAAGCTCATAAAGCTGGTTGCGATTAATATAACCGAGATGACCAGTAGAATAATCGCCGCGGTTCCGCTGATAATTCCCATATAGTACAGTACGCCAACGCCTATGGCTAATGCTATCCGTAAACCTTTATCCAGGTTGCCCATATTCTTTCTCATAACTTTATATGTTGATTTAACCAAATCTAACGATTCTAAGTTTTTCCGTCTGTGACTTTTGTCACACAGCAAAAAAATGTTCCTGCCTAACAGTTTCTTCCGGCATCCTCACTATATTTGATATGGGAAAGAACATGTAGCAGTAACGTTCTGGCGTATCTGTAGTTGAAAGTGAAGAGCAGGATGACAGGTGCGATTGTGGTGCCGATGATTGCCCATTCATCCTTGTCACCAAACAGCATAAAGGCCAGAATTCCGGCATTGACCAACTCCGCGACGATGAACACATAGCTGACATACATCGCGCCAATGAAAAATCCCGGCTCGATTTCATACTTCAGGTTACAGCATGAGCAGTTCGTATACATCTGATCATATTTCCAATGAAACATGGAATGTTTGTACATTTTTCCCTTTCTGCATCTTGGACACCTATGATCTATTATGGCACCTAACTTTGTCATTTACGCTCTGTTTAAAACTTTGAATTAATGTGGCAGCCTGTTCTTTATGATTCCATAAAGATATGTGCCGAGCAATGCGCCCAATATCACGACCGCCATCGCCGGATAACCGCCGCCAAGGTTGACGAACATCGGTCCCGGACAAGCCCCGGTCAGTGCCCAGCCCAGTCCGAAAATCGTCCCGCCAATGATATACCTCGGGAAGGACCGATCCTTATCCTGAAAGACAATAGGGTCACCGGAGATATCCCTTGCACCGGTTTTCTTGATCAGGTATACCGCAAGCATGCCCAGAACCACAGCGGTGCCAATGATTCCATACATATGAAAGGATTGAAATCTGAACATCTCCTGTATTCTATACCAGGAAACCGCCTCGGATTTGGTCATAACGATTCCGAAAAGCGTTCCGGTTACTATATATTTAACGAACTTCATGTCAATTTGTTTAAAATGCTAAAAAATTAATGGCATAATCAGATAAGTCATGATCAGCCCCCCGATAAAAAAGCCGATTACGGCGATCAGTGAAGGTATCTGGAGGTTGGAAAGTCCGGAAATCGCATGCCCCGAAGTACATCCCCCTGCATAACGCGATCCAAATCCTACCAATAAGCCGCCTACGAGTAATATGGCCAGGACCTTTACGTCCTTAAGGGCCTCGAAGGAAAACAGAGCGGATGGGTTGAGCCCGCCATCGAACTTTACCCCCAATTGGTCTAAATCTGAGATTGTCGCCGCAGATAAGTTTAGTGGAGCAGGCTCGGTCAGGTAGTTGGTGGCAACAAATCCACCTATTACCGAGCCAATGAGAAACATCAGGTTCCAGACCTGGTCTTTCCATTTAAAGTCGAAAAACTTGACCTTTTTGCCGGCTCCGGCTATGCTGCACATCGTTCGCAGGTTAGATGAAAATCCAAATGACTTTCCGAAAAAAAGTAGTGCCAGCATAATCAGTACGATCATGCCGCCCGAGAGGTACCAGGGCCATGGCTGTTTAATGAAATCAATCATAGTGTTTTAAATGAAATGTTAATATCGGTGTTTTTGTTTCCAGTAAAAAATTCAGGTCTATATCCTTTACCATAGGCTTTCCCTTCGATTTGCCTCCATTGGTTCGGATGCAGAGTAAATCAATGGAGCTTTCCCGGCAGATTTTCAGGATGACCGCTTCAGATTCTTTCGCCAATGCCACATGTGCATGCTCATGGGTAATCCCGTAGGTCTTTGCAAAAAATCTAAGCTGCTCTTTTGCGATATCTTCGCTCTCTCGTTTTTGCATCACATGCAGAAGGTGGATCTTTGTGTTTTGGCTTTCGAAAAGTTGCCTGAGCTTGTTGATCTGCAAGCCCCTGCCAAAATATTCTGCATCAAGAATCAACAGTACATGATGAAGTTTAGTAATGTTGAAATCGTTTTTTAGTAACAGAACCGGCAGACTGAGATCCTCAACCATCTGGCTTATTGCTTGAACATGCCGTGCCGAAAATCCATCCTCACCGAGCTGCAGAATGACCAGATCGGTATCAACAGCCTTTATGTAAGAACGGGCAATATCTCCGGTGACTTTGGTAACCCGATGTTCATTGATCTTCAAACCCGATAAGCCCGTATCTCCTTGATCAGCTAACAGGTGATGCCCGCCGGTATTTGGCTCCCCGGCTTGCTGCAAAAAATGTAGCCTGGCCCCAAACAGCTGATTTAATTTTGCACCCAACTGCAGAATACTATCATGATCACCAAAGGACGGACTGTAAATCATTATGCTTATCATAGCGCCTTTTACTTAACTTGGCCAGGCACCTATCCCGCCAACGAGATTATATGAGTTATAGCCCATTTTTCTCATCATAGATACCGCAGACGATGATCGGCTACCGCTTCTGCAAAAAACAAAATATGCCTTGTCCTTGGGAAGCGCCGCGGCGGATGAGGAAAAGGAAGAACTTAAAAAATCCAAATTGATAGCCGAAGGCAATGAACCGCTATCATGCTCTGTTACCGTTCTAACATCCAGTAATACATTATTTTTGTCTTTTTTATATTCGTTTTTAAAGTGATAACCATCCAGGTCAAACTCACTTTTTGAAAAGAAGCTGCTTAGCATATGCAATATTTTATTCATCTTTTATTTATCTAACTAATTGTCGTCTATCAAAGCTGCAGGACAGGAAGTCCTGCCTGCTGTGCATCGGAGTCAGGTGCTCATGCACCCTGGATTCTCTTATGGTAAACGCGTTTTGGAATACCCCTTGCAGTCCGCGGCCGTCATATCTGGTCACAGGAAGGCCACTGCACTTTTCAGGTCCCGTCAAAAAGAAGGTAGACAGGATCAGGTAGCGATCTGTAAACCTTTCTGCGATCGCTGCGTATCGAAAGATATCCTCGGGAGCGGTAAGGAAGTGAAAAGCAGCCCGGTCGTGCCAAAGAGAATATGCCCGGGCAGGCTCAAAATCCGTAATATCAGCAGCTATCCATTCAATCTGATCAGCAGTTTCTCCAAGCCGTCCCTTTGCTTTTTCCAAAGCCCTCTCAGAGATGTCAACCACGGTAATATCGGTGTACCCTTCCTGAAGCAGGAAGTCCACTAAGAGGCTGTCCCCCCCGCCGATATCGATTATGGGTGCAGATTTATCCAGATCCAGCCCCTTGATCATTTCCATCGAGACTACCGGATAGACCTGCGTCCAGCTCAACTGATCCGGGGCTTTTTCCCGGTAGACCTTATCCCAGTGCAGTTGTTTCCAGTTATCCATATCCCCTTATCCTAACGTACTTGGACAGACAAAGGACGTAACAGGGACATCCCCGCTATCTTTTATGGCCTTAAATCCACCTGCGACATCAACCAGGTTGTCATAACCTCTCGCCCGCATGATGGAGTTGAAGATTACAGAACGGTAACCTCCCGCGCAGTGCACAAAATACGTTTTGCTCTTGTCGATAGCGCTGAAGTTTTCATTAATGTAATCCAGGGGAAGATTGATGGCATCCTCAACGTGTTCACTTAAGTATTCATTTGCTTTTCTCACATCGAGCACCTGTGATGGTGCTGTTTTGAGCATTTGCGCAAACACTTCCGCAGAAATGGATTCAATTTCGTCAGTCTCCTTACCGGCATTTTTCCATGCATCAAAGCCACCATCAAGATAACCCACTGTGGCGTCGAAACCAACTCTGGACAGGCGGGTAAGCACTTCTTCAGCCCTGCCGGCATCAGTGATGAGTAGAATGGGCTGTTTGATATCCGGTATGAGCGTTCCCACCCATGGTGCAAAATTTCCATCGATGCCAATATTTATCGAGTTGGGGATAAATCCCCTTACAAAAACCTGCGGTTCCCTGGTGTCCAGAATGATCGCACCGGTTTCGTTTGCCACCAATTCAAAAGCATCCGGGCTTAGGGGCTGCATGCCTCTTTGCATTACTTTGTCAAAGCTATCATAGCCATGTATATTCATCATCACGTTCTCCGGAAAGTACGCCGGCGGCGGCATCAGTCCATTGGTAACTTCCCTGATAAACTCGGCCTTGGACATATCTGCCCTTAAGGCATAATTGGTCTTCTTCTGATTTCCCAAAAGATCCGTGGTCTCTTTGCTCATGTTCTTTCCGCAGGCACTGCCCGCTCCGTGTGCCGGATAAACGATAATATCATCGCCCAAGGGCATGATCTTGCCACGCAGGGAATCGAAGAGATAGCCCGCAAGCATTTCACTCGTTAGTTCACCAACAAATTTCTGCGCCAGGTCCGGCCTTCCGACATCGCCGATAAAAAGCGTATCGCCGGAAAAAAGTGCAATTTGCTTTCCCTGCTCGTCACTAACCAGAAAACAGGTGCTCTCCATCGTGTGCCCCGGGGTGTGCAGCACTTCAATCTCTGCGCCACCGAGCCGCAGAACTTCTCCGTCTTCAGCGCCATAGAAATCGAAATCAGGTTTCGCATTGGGCCCGTAAACGATCTTTGCGCCGCTCTCGTGGGCAAGATCAAGATGTCCGGATACAAAATCGGCATGGAAATGCGTCTCGAGCACATACTTTATCTTTGCATTGCTCTTTGCTGCACGCTCCAGGTATGGCCTGACCTCGCGAAGGGGATCAATAATGGCGGCCTCCCCATTGCTTTCGATGTAGTAGGCACCCTGTGCCAGACAACCGGTATAAATCTGTTCAATGATCATGGTTATTGAATTATAATTTCAAAATTAATGTTTTGTGATATGGATTTCGGTGACTTTTGTCACATAGGTTGCCCTCGGTCCGTTGTTACCTGAGCAATACCTCTTTGAGGATAATATAGCAGCCCATCACCAGTACAAACCAACCGAAGCCTTTCTTGAGTTTTCCGCCATCAACCTTTTTATTTAATATTCCGCCTACCACGATCCCTGCAATGGCGACGGTGGTGATTTTGGCCAGAAAGATCCAGTCGATTGGAAAATGGCCAAGATCGCCGGTAAAGCCTATGAGCGAGTTCAGCGCGATGATAAAAAGCGAGGTTCCTACGGCCTCTTTCATGGGCAGGCCTACCAGGATAACCAGTGTGGGAATGAGCAGAAATCCGCCACCGGCACCCAGAAATCCAGTGGCCAGGCCGATTGCTACCCCGTAAAACAATAATTTGCTTATATGTAACTTGGGTATTACTGTTTGCGCATCGCTTTTTTCTTTTCCGCCTTTGATCATCGCACTTGCTGCCGCGACCATCAGTACTGCAAAGAGTACCATCATCAACATGTTCTCTGTCAGCTCGAAATTGCCGGTCTTGAATATGGTTCTGGGAATTAGCGGAATGATGAATTTTCGGGTCAGGAAAACCGTCGAGATGGACGCACTGCCAAACAGCAATGCCGTTTTTATATTCACAAGTCCACGTTTAAAATTGCTTATCGTGCCCGCCAGACTTGTAGAGCCAACAATAAACAGGGAATAGGAGGTAGCCAATAACGGACTCACCCCGAACAGGTAGACCAAAACCGGCATGGTCAAGATAGAACCACCCCCGCCGATCAAACCCAGGGAGATCCCGATTAACGCGGAAGCGAGATATGCAATAATTTCCATTTCTGTTTTTTTTTAACAAAAATCGTTTTATCGCATGCCATTGTCGGTGACTTTTGTCACACTGCGGGTTTTTTCTGAAAATAAAAATGATAGTTACCTATTCCGGCCAATAGGCGGATAACCATGTATCGCCTTTGGATTACATTAAGTATTCGATGTAGTTGCGGTGCATAACGATTTGCCTGGCTTGTTCCATCTTCTTCAGTAACCTGGAGATTACCTCCCTGGAGGTATTCAAGTCTGAGGCAATTTCGCTATGGGTAAGGTGCAGTTCTTTGGTGTTCAGATCGGCGGCCTGTTTTTTAAGGTAGAAAGCCAACCGCTCGTCCATGGCCTTGAAGGCTATGTTATCGATCACAAAAAGTAATTCCTCGAATCGCGTGCGATAGGTCTCGATAACGAAATAATACCAGGTCTTGTAGTCACGCATGAGCTGGTCCATCAATGCAATAGGTATCATCAGGACCCTGGTCTGCTCAATTGCCTTGGCCATGACCTGGCTGGTCTCCTGCTTTGTGGCGCAGATCATCGACAGCGCACAGGCATCGCCAGGCTGCAGGTAGTACATGAAAAATTCCTGCCCATCTTCCCCCTCCCGGTACAGCTTGATCTTGCCCTCTACAATAAGGACGGTAAAGCGCATATTCTGCCCGGTCTGCATCAGCAGATCGCCGTCCCCAAAATCGCGCAGCATGGCGTTTTTGATCAGTATATCTTTTAATGCGGGCTCAAATTGAGCGAAAAGTTTGTTGATATACTCAGTTACCGTAAGATTTGTCATGTTCGAGATTTTACTCCCAAATATAAAGATACTTGACTGCGCAGCAAGAACTTTTTCTAATTGATGCTTGCACCGGTCTTTAAAGCGATATTGCCCAACCTTTTTATCGGTGTTAATCTTTTCCGGCAAAAACAGTTTTTATTCAGCTGTCACAATTCAGGAACCTTTGCCTGTATGAATATTGTGCTATCCGGCATTGCCTTTAGGGGATGCTGTTTGCTGAGCAGCGCTGTTCAAGCCATAACTTAAGCAAGGAAACTTAATTTGTCATCCCCGTATCAAACGAATAAAAAGCGGGATAGCAATATCCCGCCCGATTCAGGTATTTTCCAATCCAGGAAAACATTACCCTTTCTACCTATGAAAGTTCAAAGCTAAAAAAAATACGACAATCAGGGCCTGTACCGTTAACATCGTTTTCGGTAAATGATTGACGGATATCCTCCAATTAGAATCAAGCGAGTCCCGGCACCAATAAATAAAATACGTTCATTGGATTTTCCTATTTTTTGTGGTACTGCCGTTTAAACCCATCCGGGGTCATGCCTTCGTGCTTTTTGAAAAATTTTCCAAAATAGGAATTGTCCTCAAATCCAAGATGATAAGCGATCTCCGCGATATTCTTCTGGTCATTGATCAGCAAGCGCTTCGCTTCCAGGATGATCCTGTTCCGGATAAGCTCGCTTGCAGATAGCCCGGTTACCTCGTTGCACACGGAGTTGAGATAGTTCGGACGGACATAGAGCATCGAGGAGTAATCCTTTACGAAATGTTTCTGATGGTAAAACTTGTCCACCAGCTGTTCATAATGGTGGACGAGCTGAATGGACTGGCCCAACTGCCCGCCGGAGCCTGAGGGCTCAAAGTACCTGTTCAAGTCGGTGAAAAGCAGGTGCAACAGGTAAAGGATCGATTTTTCAAAGGCTACAGGCTTGTCAGTATAGGCCCTCAACATCCATTGTATGATTGTTTTCCATTCCAAAAATTTGCCTTCCTCAACCCTGATGTACGGAAGGCTTTGACGATACGAGAAAAAGGAATATTCGCTCATTTTCGAAGCATGGTGATGGAAATCAAGGAAGCTGGTCTCAAATACGATAATGTATCCGTCCAGGTTCTCGTAGTCCAGCCATTGGTGTATCTGTCCGGCATACATACAGGTAACCGAGAGCGGTTCAATCCGGCAGTCCCTGAAATCGATCAGCTGCGTACCGCTGTTGAATTCATTCAGCAGGACCATAAAATATCTGTGCCGATGGGGTACGCTCAGCCGTTGCATAAAAGGCAAAAAATCCGAGGTATGGTAAACCGCAAATTTGAGCTCATTCTGGGTGACCTCGCTGCATTCTATGCTTTTTATATTCTTTATGCTGTCCATACGCTAGTATATCAGGGAGGTTATCGAGAAATAGGCCGCCCAGGCAACAAATACCAGGATCGCAGCCCATAGCCATGAAGGAATGCTTTTCGGGCTTTCACTGCCTTCGATCAAAAACTGCTTCTGGTTTCCCTTACTGTAGGCATTGACCATGAGGTTCAAAACACCGTCGACCACATCGTTTTTCTTTAAGCCCTCCACCGAGATTGCCGGACCGTTTCTTACCGTGAAGTCGATGATGTTCAAGCCTTCTTTCCCAAGCGTATCCTTGCCCACAATTCTGAGCTGGTGGGGGCCGTCGGGAAGTTTTCGTGTGTCGAGCTCAAAATTTACAGGGCTTTCGAATTCCCCGACAGGCTGTTGCTCATTGTCAATAAAGACGACAATACTGCTTTTCTTTTCCATATCAGTCAAAAGTTAAAATCGTCCGCTTAATGTGTGTCGTCTCGGCCTCTCTTGGTCCAATCAAATATTTTATGCTGTAAAACAGCGTGATTAGCGCAACGATAACGACCGTCCACACAATGATATAATCCAGGCCGGACTCAGGGCCGGCGCCGTGCGCAATTCCCCGCAATATCTTTGGCTGTTGCTTGTCACACACAGGGCACGCAAAAGCTGCTATCGTTTGAAGCAGCGAAGCGATAAATAAAAATGTCTTTTTCATCTTTTAGGGTTTTGGTTTTTGGGACTTTAAAAATGCCATTATCTTGCTGATCTGCGAGACAGTGACCGGTTTTGCATTGTTTCCCCAACTGCTCTTCTCATGGTTCATGATCGCTGTCACCTGCTCTGCACTCAGGTTGCTGTTGGTTCCCACTGCCGGCATCACTCCATACTCTTCCCTCGGGTTATAGCCGTTCATGATAATGTCGACCATGGTTTCCGGATTATCATTTAGCACGATCGGACTGCCCTTTAAGGCGGGAAAAGCGCCCTTGAGTCCCTCGCCATTTGACTGATGACAGCTCTGACAGTTTACCGAATACAAAATCTTTCCGTCCATCTTTCCATCCTTTGCAGGCTTTCCGGCCTCAGTGGCCTCCTTCGCATAGAGGAAAGTCGGATCAGGGGTTCCGTCCGGCAGCTTCACCTGTTTGAGGCTTTTGATGTATGCAACCAGATTGATTGCATCCCTTGTCGCAATCACCACACCTGTTTTTCCCTGCATGAATGCCTGAGGGATGCTCACCCGTACATCGTTTGCTTTCGCGCGTTCCTTTATCTCAAAGAGCCAGGGGTAGGGGGCCATTATAGACTGCGGAACCACGATTCTCGGGTTGAACAGGTGCGCAAAATGCCATTCGGCACTCGGCTGGCGAACGCCGATATTGGTCAGGTCCGGCCCTGTTCTTTCCGTTCCCATAAGCGTTCCCGCATTTTGCCATACCGAAGTCCTCCTGCTCAGTGCATAATCCGCCGCAATTCCGGGACGGCTTCCCCATACCCTGTCAATTTCGACATCCCTTACCTGCTGGGAATGACAGCCGACACAACCGTTGCTGATGTAAAGCTGCCTTCCCGCTTCCTCGCTCGGGGTCAGGATATGGCTCTGTTCCAATGGCGTATTCATCGCCTCGTTCCTGAACGCGGGAAGCACTGCCACAAAAAAGGTAAGAAAAAGAAAAAGAAATGTTGCTGTCCTGAACAGTCTTCCGTGGTTGTTAAATGTCGTCATAAGTTTTCAAGGCTGTTGTTCTTTTTTTCATCTGTATCTGTTTGCTCCAACTGGAGAAAGGCTGCATCTCTGATATCCGAATAGTCCCTGCCCGCGATCATCTTGTAAAGATTGTAGGCCAGTACGATGTGGGACATCCACATCAGCGTGCCACCGATTGCCCTCCAAAGCCAGTAGGGCGCCATAAGTGCCACACTGTCTATAAACGGTTTCCCCTCTGCCCAGTCGAGCCCTTTCAAGGTTCCGCCGATCATCAGCGGTATTGTGTAAAACTGTAGTCCGATCAGAGCCATCCAAAAGTGTGCGCCCACGGCCAGCTCAGATGGCTCTTTACCCGTAAGCCTTGGAACGATAGCGTAGATTCCCCCAAAAAGCAAGAACGCGATGATTCCATACATGGTGATGTGCGAATGGGCAATCGTAAAGTCTGAAAAGTGCCATATCAGGTTGGTAGACCGGAAGGCCTCTGCGGTTCCCTGAAAGGAACCCGTAAAGTAGTAGATCACCCCGACAAGAAAAAATGGAAGGGAATAACTGTTGGTTATCCTGGACCAGGAACCCCTCATGGTCATCAGAAAGTTGATCGTTCCTGCAGAGACGGGGATCAGCATCCCCACACTGCCTACAATTGCAACGGTCTGCAGCCACCAGGGAAGCGCACTGAACACAAAATGATGCGTCCCGATCACCGTGTAGAACAGGATCTGAGACCAGAATGCCAGTATCCCCAGGCCGTAAGAATATAATGGCTTATTGAGCTGCTGGGGTAGAAGGTAGTAAAGAATTCCAAGTAGGGAGAACATGAACCACATCCCTACCGCCTGATGCATATAGTAACCCTGTATTATTGTCTCTCCGATGCCGTTCTGTCCCATTGGCAGATAGGCAATGGTAGCGACAATAAGTATAAATATGTAGGCGGAGATGATATACCAATTTGAGATGTAGATTTCTTTGGTCGTCCTTTTTGATACCGTAGAAATGAAATTAAGAAGTGTAAGGAACAGGCCGTATCCCCACACTGCCATAGCCGGCCACACAATTTCCCTATATTCTCCCCCGCCGTTGTTGATTCCCGCCATCAGCAGTATCATCCCGGCCAGCATAGCTACGTTCACGCAGATCAGTGATAGATAACCTCTTCTGAGGTTATCTATCTTTGCATTGCTTACAGTGGGTACTATATAGTATCCCAGCCCCATGATTCCCAGCGTAGACCATCCCCAGAAAACCAGGTTGGTATGTACCGGCCTCAGCCTTCCGATGCTCAGCCAGCTTATCGAATCAAGGTCGGGGGCCGTAAATTTTATTCCAACATATTCTCCAGCACTTGTCCCCAGCAGAAGCCAGAAAACGGCAGTCCCCAGGTACCAGAGTATAAGGTTTGAAAGTTGCGGGTCTATCTTTGGCCTTTTGATGCTCGGACGTTTTACCGAGAAAAACCTGGGATTGTCTACAGTTTTTATATTGCCGATAAGGCCCCTGTCATCCCCGGGAGCCGAAGTTCCCGAAAGCTCATTGTCGCTCAAGGCGAATTCCAGCCTTTCTTTTCTTTCTCTTAGTTCTGAATCGCTGAATTTTTTTGTCTCGCGGGCAATGCCACGGGCGAGCAGGACTTCCCGCTTGACCGCTCTTGATTCAAAGAACTGAAGCAACGACCGTCTGGCTTTAAAAAGCGCAAAAACCACCCCTGCAAATATTGGAATAAGAACCAGCAGTATGGTGATCACCACGCCAGGCTCCGACATCATCCCGCCCCTTGTAGCCGGTAAATCCTGAGCGGAAGAGACCAAAGGTGTCCCAACAGCCAGCACCAGCCAGATCATTAACTTCGGCAAACGATTTCTAACCTTTTGGATCTCGCTTATCTCCCCGGCATTCAGCTTTTTGACTGCCTCATCCAGTTCCAGCTCGCCGGCATCCTGGACCTTCTGAAGGTTCGACTGTATGATCTTATATACTTTCCAGGCTGCAAACGCAATTGCCCCCAGGACTAAAAAAACAGAGAAGGTGAGCAGCGACTTTTCGCTGACCCTGGCACCCGGGAAAAAGCCCCCGGGCTTGTCAGTCTGTGCCATTAGGTTATCCGCGAAAAGCAAAATTACTGCCACGGTCAACATGATGGGAATTATAGCTTTGGGCCATTTTAACTTTTTTATTTTCATGTAGATCGAAATTTTTAATAAACAAATATCCACTATAAATCACCCCCGATATGGTGATATCCTATGAAATCGTGGTACTTTTTACAGTAAGTAATTTTAACCCTGGGAAATGCTCTTGCCACAATATGCTTAAAAACCTGCCGTAAAGATGATTAGGTCTGTCGAATTGCAGTCCGAAAAGATGGGTTGGATCTATTGATTCAAGTGGACCTCGATTCGATAGTGCTGTTTGATCACATGGCGCTGCCGGATCAATGTAATCCTTGATTTTTGATTCCTTGTCCGCTGACAACCATCGTGGGGAGCTGTGGCCTCAAAAGCTTTGTGTATTTCGAGAGCTGTCGCACTTGAACTGCCAACTCATGAATGAATAAAGTTTGTTCGGGGTAGTCCCGAATCAATTTTATGAGAATCAGGTAATTGATACATCAGTGCAAGCCCGAAAACACAAACTTATGCGCAAGTTTTTTATTGTCCTATGCCCGCTGCACCTGACATTTGAATGGCGAGAACCTAGATTTGATCAAAGCCATTTGTCAGGATTTACGGATTTGCCCTGCGTTCCCGTTTTTTCCGTTACCGGATTACTAACGCTTTGTTAGGGAGATGAACAGTTCACTTCCTGCCCTTGCGCTTATCGAATTATAACATTTATCCATATGCTGTATCTCAAAGTATGCCTTAAAATATGTTAAATACTCATTTTTACTTCCACCAAAGGGCGGTCCCTCAACAAATTCTCTGTCAAAAAGGAGACCGATTACTTGACCCTGGTGAGTTAACAGCTCAGCGCATTTTTCAACATATCCCGTGCGCATCGATGGATGTATCGCGCAAAAGAAAGTCTGCTCAATAATGATGTCATAACTTCCCGAATGTTCAAAAAAGTCGCCTGTAAGGACTTCAATATCCGGATACTCAGACTTGAAACTACGCCTCAGCTTTTCGGTCAGTGTTTTAGATATATCAATCACGGTGATATTTTCATATCCCAGTTTAGCAAGAGCCTGGGCTTCATAGCTGTTTCCACAGCCAGGAATAAGTATGCGTGCCTTTTTATTGGTTTGTTTTTCGAAAAAACTGTAAATGGGAGGGGAAACGGTCCCAAGGTCCCAGCCGGTTTGTTCACGTTCGTACCGCTCTTCCCAGTATCCGGCTCCGGCTGAACTGCTTAAACCTTCTGATCTCTGATTTTCTGATTTCATTCTTCTTTGTTAAGAGAAATCCGCGGACTGCCAATGGGCAGACCCGCAGATAACATTTGACTATATCTTGGTTTTAAAGTGCTCTCTTTGCTAAGTACCAGTCAACCATTTCCAGGTCGCTGCTTTTGCGCTCAGCCAATGCTGAAATGGTTTTTGGTGCAGGAACAATAACCTTATCCCCGGGAAGCCAATTGAGCGGCATTGCACATTTGTGTTCATCGGATGTCTGCAGCGCCTCAAGGGTACGCTTGATCTCAGCCATGCTCCGGCCGACATTCATTGGATAATACATCACCAATCTTACCTTTGATTCGGGATCAATGATAAAAACTGCCCTTACCGCCGCCGTCTCACTCTCTCCCGGTTGAAGCATGCCATAAAGCCTGGATACTTTCATGTCAATGTCCGCAATAATGGGGAAATCAAAAAGCACGCCCGTCTTTTCCTGAACCGCATTCACCCACGCGATATGGGAATGTATGCTATCGATGCTGAGCCCCAACAGCTTGGTTCCGCGCGACTCGAAAAAATCCTTTTCGAGTGCAAACCCGCTCATTTCCGTGGTGCAAACAGGTGTAAAGTCTGCAGGATGGGAAAAAAGGATAATCCAGTTTCCCTTGTTGTAGTCCGAGAACTTCATAGGTCCCGTGGTGGTCACGGCATCGAAGTCCGGAGCTGTGTCGCCTATTACAGGCATTTTGATCATATTTTCTTCCATATCATGTTTGAGATTCGTAACGGTACAGTTAATAGTACCGTACATCCCGCTAACAACAAATCTAGTACATTGGCATCAGCATTAAGGTGACAAAAGTCACAGAGGGCTTTTCAGTAATTTTTTAAGGTTTCCCCAGCGCTTAATAATTTGTTTGTACTGCTCACCACCACTTGTACTAGGGATAATCCTAAATACACAAAAGCGGGCATATGCGGGGTTCTGGAAATAGCACCTCTACAGCCAGATTACAACGATTAGGGCATAGCTGAGCAGAGAAACCGGTTGTCCGCTCAATACCAGAGCGCCATGGTGGAACTCGACCGATGACGGATACTCAACACGCATTGCTTCTCATGACGAGAAGCGAATCGGATTTTTTTGGTTATTGCTGCCTATGACAGCGATGTTCTAGTTCAGGTTAATTTTCTCGTCCTTTATGTCGGTAAGGACTTTCTTCCTTCTATATTTCCTATGCCAGACCACTCCAACTATAACGGCGGCGAGGTATGGCATGACCAGCAGATAATGCCCATATTCAATCTGCTACCCTCCCTGTTGACATGACGAACAGAACGCTCCGTATCTGTTTTACAGGTCGCGCACTGTGCCCGCAAGGAAACGCTGAAAATAATCAGAAATATCACCAGGAATGTCTTTTTGCTTTTATTCAGAACTCTGGGCGAGAAAAAATTAGTATGCATCATTGTATTAAAAGAAAATCAAATTAAAACCGCCCAGTGAAAAAATCCCATGTAACATTCTGCTTCAAAAAAGCATCAGAGGTTCCTATGACGATTCATCAGTAATACAGCCACGACCAGGACATACAGAATAGCTGTGTTGCCAACCATGAATACCCTGCTTAAAAAATCGGTCTGCATGGTGATTCCTACACATTCCCGATAAACCATCCCTCCGGGAGATACCAATCTCGCCACCTATCCCGGCTATTTTTAGTCCTTCGAAAAAGCCTTCAAAAAAGCCAATCTTTCCTCCCTTAACATTCTCTCGAAACTTCTTAACCCCCAAGAGCAGAACTATAAAGGGCCCCAGAATGGTGACGTACTCCATCCAGTTTATCTCATGCAACAGGTTTCCTTTAAACTGGTCCACCCTGTCATAATGCTTGGTCATGTGCATGATGATGATCCAGGCGATGTAAAACGTACGCCGTAATATGCCATGGGAAGTTGTATCGGGTCAAGCTAAATTCTAAACAGAATGGGAAGAGACGTCCCGAACACCACCACCACGATCCCGGTAATCAAAAACTGCTTGGCTATCATTTTGTAATCCTGACTAAAAATATATTTTGTTAGAAGGGTTCATGTGGAGGTAAGTGATTTAAGGTCATGGCGATAGGTTCAATCAAGGCACCTGTTTTCCTGTTAAACAATTCCCGCGAAATTTGGTTTTATATTCATGCAAAATAATATCGACCGTACCAATCCCAAAGCTAAAGTCTTCATTGTTTGGCTCATCATCTTAAGCTCATTCATATTGTTCACCGCTTTAACCAGTGTCCTGTTCCTAGCGGATTATAGTATTTCCATGCCACCTATGTTTATTGTGAGCACAGCCCTGATTGTCCTAAGCAGTATAGCGCTGCATATTTCCAATATGAAATTTAAAATGTTGCAGTTCAAAGCACATAAGCGATATATGTGGTTAACTGCTGTTCTGGGTTTATTATTCTTAACTGTTCAGCTCATCGCTTGGCACACGATGGTCGAACATGGAGCGGCGTCCAGCGCTAACTACAATGCCATAGTTTATATCCTAGTGATCGCCCACTCGCTCCATGTAATGATGGGACTGTTGATTCTTCTTTACACGATATTCTCGCTGAACGGAACCCCTCATCAAAGGATAGGAAACAGGGTGAAAATGACCACGATTTTTTGGCAATTTATTGGTTTCCTGTGGCTGTACTTATATTTTTTGTTTTTGATACTGCTCTAGTCTCAAGGAGATGTATCCGGTTTTTCCGGCTTGGAACTGAGTTCTCAAGTGGATGAGTTGCTATCGGAGAGAAGCCGTATGATGTTTTCCAGCGTATGAACCTGGAGGCTAAAATACTCAGTTGCCCGAAAGCGGTCCGGCGCTTTCATAGTCGCTCGGCAGGGTTTAATCCGCTTTCCTATAGCGCTAACGAATTTATATGCCTACACTATAAAACACAAGTTTTTCACGGTTTGACAATTGAGGGGTTCTTATCAGGCCCATCACTGCGCTACTGTAGCTGCCGTTGTGGTAAAGGCTGTTCATTTTTGTTTGATGCGGTGCAAGCAGAACACCGTGACCTCTACAGACTTTCGCGAAACGATGGCGGATTGCTTATTGTTATCAAATTTTAGGATTTTATTTTCGAGTGATTAGATTTTTATGATTAAATTGCACTGAATTAATTATAAAAAATGAGGGCAGGACTGATTGTTTTAATGTTTGTTTTAGCGTCGCTTTTCGATAGCGGCATCACTTATGCACAACGTGCCACAACAGGTCTTGACAGTCCCTGGAAAAATGATCAGTTGATGCAGACGCAAAAGTTGGCATCTTTGATCAGCAAGAATTCAAAGGTCACCATATTTAACATTGGATCCGTTCAGGACATCAAAAGTGCTGTTCATGTTGGTGCGGCTAGTGAACAGGCGTCGCTGGATAACCTGGGCCGGTTGGCCGGAAAGTTTCCCAAAAGCGGACAAACTGTTCTTTATTGTGGTTGCTGCCCCATGGAAAAGTGTCCCAATATCCGCCCGGCCTTCAATTTGCTGAAATCCCGTGGATTTACAAATCTGTATGTGCTGGACATCCCAACTAATCTTCGTAAAGACTGGATAGATAATGGATTTCCGCTTCAAAAAAAGGACTGATCTCGCTGCGTCTTAATTTTGGCGATCAGGCATTTCCCATTGACGGCGCATAGCTAAGTGGGATGCCTGTCCTATCTCTTTAGCGCTTAGCCAAAGAGATGAACAGTTCATAGCCATTCTTTGATGCTACGGAATTATAACAGCGTTCCATATGTCTGGTCACTAAATGGACCCGCAAACAAAGTGTTGTATTCTTTTAATATTCCTCCAAAAGGAAAGCTGTATGCAAAAGACCTGTCAAATAACAGGCCGATAAGTTTGCCCATATCCGTTAGCAGCTCGTGCGCCTTCTTGACCTAAGGAGATCTCATTGCCTGAACAATCCCATCCAATATCTTTAGATCTATAGCGGCCCACCCGGTATTCCTTTACAGGATTTGATTTTTCCATTTCTCCGTCATTTATAGTTACATTTTATTTGCAATTTCTTCTCCGTTTTACCAGAGGAAATTAACTCCTTTGATTCAATGAAAACAACTCCAACTGGCCTATTTATTCGCAGGCCCGAATCCAAATTTTTGAAAAATCTGCTGGGATTCCTCGCCTGTCAAAAAATCAAGGAAGTCTTGTGCCGCCTGCCTGTGCGGGGCTGATTTTAATAACCCTGCTTTGGTTACGGACACTTTATTGTATTCATCGGGAATGGTTATACTTTCAACTAAGTGACCGAGCTTCTGCTGATAGAGGATTTCCGTTTCCCATACCGGAGCAACATCTGAATCAGCATTAAGAATCCGCATTGGTGACTGCCTGTGGTGGATCTGGGTAATGAAAGTTGTGCCTTCCGCCACTTTTTCGACCATTATCCTTTGATGCATGGCATCTCCGCCCGCCTTAAGATAGGCGTCTTCAATAGTTCTGCCTATCCCTTCGATCTTTTTATCAGGCATACTGATCCTTAAATCCTTGCGCTGCAGATCTAAAAATCCATTTATCTTTTTTGGATTCCCTTTTGCTACCATCAGGGCAAGTTTCGTTGATGTAAAAGCTTCCGCACGGCTGAACATCTTCATATTTTGTTCAATCTTGTCGGCGCCAGCGGTATAGATATCAGGCTTTACCGAAATCTGCATATTGCCGATCGTCAAAGTTCCATGTTCGATCTGCTGGAAGAGCAGTCCAGGGGGAAGGGTCTCGATAAGAATACGCTGATATTGCGGGAACTTTTTTTTAAACGCAGGTATCAGCTCATCCAATACCATAAACTGATTTCCTCCCATGAATATAACAAGCTGAGGATCGTTTATCTCCCCATAAATGTCAGGAAGGTTGTCAACACCCTTTACCGTAAAATTCAATGAGTTGTTCCATGGCTTGTTCCAGGGTAGGTCATAACGGAGCTTTGTATCTCCAATACTCTGCGCATGTACCATCAACGGGAATGACAGGAGGATTAAAATCATTATTCTTAAAAACATAATCTGCGTGTTATTTTTTAGTGGTATCCTCATAGGATGTTTGCCATATCGGTAAATGTTAAACGAATCTCTTTTGATTCGGTTTTATTTATTATCGGGAAAAAGCATGGTCATCACTTCTAAGGTTGAATAAAAAACTTTTTACGATTCTGGAATTAAGAAAATCACATACTTAAAACCCGTGCATTATATCATCTGTTTTGTTATTAAATTACAGTCAGATATGAGGAAAAATATTCATATCAGATTGTGGTTATTATGTTTTCTCAACTTGAACTTGGCGAAATGAGTTTAAAAAAATGGTCAATTCATTCGTTCAACTTACGAATAATACTGAAGAACTATTGGTTTCTTAACGTATTTATAATCAAATGACTCGATGGGGGTAATTTTTTTTCCTGAACGCTATTTAGCATAGCCAATCCAGGCCTGATATTGGTTTTTTTAAAACAGCAAAGCTTGCTCATATAACTTTAAGAAATCAAGGGAGTTGCCCGTTTGAAATCGATTCTTTTTTATGAACTTAATACATTTCATTAACTTAGCGACATTATAACATCGGTAACAGTAACATAAAAAAATATATTTCGCATGAAAATTGGTCTCGATATAATGTGTGGCGATTTCGCGCCCAAGGCAAACATTTTAGGAGCAATTGCAGCCAATTCATTGCTATCAAAGGATGAGCAAATTGTACTGATCGGGGATACCAGGATAATTGAGGACATGCGGTCTGAAATCGGTTTTGATCCACATGTTTTTGAATATATACATTGTGACGAAACCATAGGAATGGGAGAGCACCCGACCAAGGCTTTTGTCCAAAAACCAAATTCTAGTATTGCGGTTGGTTTTAACCTGTTAAGGGAGCGTAAGATAGACTCATTTGCAAGCGCAGGCAACTCCGGGGCTATGTTGGTAGGTGCTGTCCTTTCAGTAAAGGTAATCCCAGGTATATTGCGACCATGCATTTCGACGTTTTTGCCCAAGGTTAACAGTGGTGTTGGCTTATTGCTTGATGTCGGAGCGAACTCGGACTGCAAGCCGGAGATGCTGGTACAATTTGGTATATTAGGAAGCCTTTATGCTGAACATATTTTGGGGATTCCGAATCCCAAAGTAGCGCTCATGAATATTGGTGAGGAAAATGAAAAAGGAAATATTCTTAGCCTTGGGACTTTCCCTTTGATGGATAAGGCGAAATCACTCAATTTTGTTGGAAATGTTGAGGGCAATGACCTGTTCAACGATAAGGCAGACGTAATTGTCTGTGATGGCTTTACAGGGAATATAATGCTCAAGCTGGCAGAGTCTTTTTATACCGCAACCCTCAACAGAGGTCTCCGTGATGATTATTTCGATAGGTTTAACTATGAGAGCTATGGCGGAAGCCCGATTTTGGGTATAAATGCAGCTGCCGTTATAGGGCACGGCATTTCGACACCAGTGGCCATACAAAATATGATATTGCAATCACGAAATATAGTCTCCAATAGTCTCGTCGAAAAGATCAGGGAAGCATTGGATTAAACCAATAGATTTAGCCTGCTTCATCAGAGGCCAAACCTGATAAATTCAGATTTGTATTCTTTCTTATCAAATTAAGTGTCCAACTGGGCCATTTCAAGCTGGTAAACATTTCTTGACGATATCATGGGGCTGTAGACGGTTCTTATGCCAAAACCTCCATGAACAGTGACTGCACTAGGCCTATATCTTTACATACATTTTAAGCTCCAAATTTTCAAATTTCCCGACAAGCTTATACGATCCGGGTACCTGTTTTCGCTTGGAGTAATAAGTCACGAGCCTACAGCCAGATGGTTGCATTTCTAGTTTCTTGTAGAGAAGTTGCGCATAAAATCTGTATAGGTCTGCATTTCTGTTTATTGAAGAGTCAATGCTGTATTCCAGATGAAGGTTTTCATGAAAAGAATTGAAGAAATACAGACTTTGATATTCTCTTAAATCTATCTCGCTTAGATTGGCATAAATAAAATTGACATTTCTCAATCTTAAGGTTGCTTTTGCGACCTCAGCATGCCCGATCAATTCTTTTCTCTGCTCGAAGCCGAAGAATTCAGTATTTGGGTGAAAAAAAGCAGACGCTAGGCAAAACTTACCCACCCCACAACCTATATCCATAACCCTGTTACCCTCTACCGAAAGAAATTTCGAAGCTTTTTTCGCTATCTCAACTGGTGTCCAATGAACCGGAGACAATTTTTGTATATGGGGTGGATAAACATCATCGAAGTGTAGATCGTGCTCAAAATAAATGTTAATCATGGTAAAGTTTAATGCTGAGAATGTTATGCTGGATTAGCTTTTAGGCCGTCTGAGTTGGTCTCTTGTCGTTCTTTTAGCGGGATTGGATTTTCAGCAACCTGGCTTTTCCGGCCTTCATAATGGGGCAGACTTACGGAGGCTGTCCCATAGTCACTATTGCAATGATACATTTATTAAATTCGTTCCTGCTGGCATATTTTGAACTCATTTCCAACTTGTATGCTATCTCAAGAGCCCAAATACCATACATCTCTGCTGAGGTGCGGGCCGGGATGGGACATTTGGCCTCAATCTTATTGTTACAAATCAATTTTTATAATAAATTTGGTAGTAAGTGAGGGATTGCGCAGTTTAAATCATCCTGATTTTTTTAATTTATCCAAATGTGATTGAAGCGCAAGAATGTTTTCGATATAGGTTCTCTGAATCAGTTCCATCAGGTCAGCCGTTGAGGCCAGATATTCTTGCAGAAGGTTTATAAAAGTCCCGATATTAACCTGAGGTGGCCTATCAGACATCAGGTATTGCAAAAAATCATTTCCTACATTTTCCTGATAAAATGTTGGGGTAAAGGAGGGTGAGCTCGCAAGATTTTCTGCTTTCTGTTTGAAGGTCCTAAGTGCTTTCTTCCCAACTTTAAGATTATTATTGTCATTGCTGGCAAAAAAGTAAATGAGTTTGAATTCTTGCTCATCTGTTTTTTCCCTAATGTGCTTGATGACAATCAAAACTTTTCGAAGAAAAACCACGTTTTGTAGAGCCGGTTTTTCTTCATTTAAGATCACAGTAAATAGCCTAAGCTCAACATTTTTTATGCATAACAAAGCATAATAGTTGAGGATATTCATCCAGCCATTAAGATCAAAATAATGGAGAAGCTCATTACGATATTCCTCAAGGCCATCCATGAACCTTTGGTTGTATTTGACCAAGCTTAATGGGTCTGTAGGATCGCCCATCATTTTCGCAGGTTCAATCTCGTGCATAGGGGTCAAGTCTTAAAAACGAAAAATAAACAAAAATATTTTAATTGCTTGTAATATATCTGTTGAGCGCTTTTGATGTCTCTTTCATGTTCCGTTATTTTAAGAATAATATCCGCACAGGTACACACATACAAAAATTGGCATGGTTAGGATGTTCTCTTGGAATGTCTGTTACCGCCCGGCCATGTCGATCTGACATCAGGGCCTTTACAGGAAAACAATATCGGCAGTTTTCGATTTAAAGCAGGGTTCTGTAGCTCTTTTTTTTCGAAGCGCCGCCCACCAATGCCGAAATCACAATGAATGACATTTCTCGGGCGTCTCAAGGTAGCGATACCCCCAGCAAAACCCTTCTAAACAAAAGACGTGTAATTGCTACCCGAAGGAATTAAGTCACCTGATGACTATTTATAGTTGGATCTGGCAATTAGTTTTTCCAGATCCGTTACCCAGATCTTTCGCCCCTCAGTTTGGATGATACTTTCCGACTTAAGTTCTTTCAACAACCTGATGACGTTTTCTTTGGCGATCCCGGCAATATTAGCCAGGTCATTCCTTGAAATCTCGATTATAATTTCCTTGCCCGGCGGCGTCTCAATCTTAAATTTTTCACGCATGACTATCAGCGCTATCGAAAGTCGTTCAATTGCGGTACGCTGCGCAAATACTGAGATGTTATTGGCAAGAACTGAATATTCATGGCTTAAAGATTTCAATAAACGGTTTGCAAATATAGGCGAGTTGTTCAAAACGGTTAGGAAGTCGTCTTTCGGGATAAAACTGATCACACTTTCCTCCATCGCAGCAGCAAAGTCGGGATATCTTTCTTCAGACAGGACCGCATGGTAACCGATCAGTTCTCCGTTATTGGCGACATAAATAATTTGCTCTCTTCCGGATGGGTCAACCTTGTATTTTTTCACTTTTCCTTGGTGGATGAAAAATATTCCATAGGGTACTACGCCCTCTCTAAAAACAATCTCTCCTTTGTGATATCTCTGCTCTCCCTGTCGACCGATCAGAAAACTATATTCTTCATCGGATAGAATAGACAGAATAGATTGAGTTGTAAAACTCCATTTATCAATCGGGAAAATTCCTGATAAGCTCATGGTCCAAAGATACGATTTATTAAACCTGATATATATCATTTTAGTCACTGATTTCTCACCAGCCGATAAACTTCAACATCATTTAAATTTGAAAGCTAAGTGCTGTCGTTATCGTTTAGATCAAGTCAGCATTCATAAGGAATCATAATAGACTTGTCTGAATATTTTCAGGCATATACCATACTTTTAGGCATACGGCCAAACAAAAATAGAAGGAGAGGTGCAATGCTAGGGAGGTTATTCTATGGGTTGATGAGAAGAATGTCGTCCTAGGGGTAAGGGGCGAACTCCATTGTTCTCAGGCATGTCCCGATGGAGCGATTGTAAAAACAACAGACGGTATACTATTTATCTCCTCGGTGATTCTGCTTATACAATCCTATCGTCCCGAATCAGTTACTGACGATGAGCTGATTGGAATCTCTTTATCCTGTCGGTAGCAGATCTATTTTTGAGATAAGTATGCATTTCCGTTCAGCATTGAGCGGTTTATCTGTGGACACTTACCAAACATGCCTTTGCAATTTTTTGTATCAAGCCGTCGTCAAGTGTGTTTTCACCATCTCTTGTATTTTCGATCCACGCCTGCCGATCATCAAGAACAAAACTGTAGTTTCTACCCTCTAAGAGAATCTCAAATGAAACTTTATTTTTGTTTGGTGCCGAGACGATATAGAACATATAGACCTTCTGGTCATAAGTTATGCTTAACGGGATTCCGATCATTTGCAGCTCTAAATTACACTAATCAATGTTATAAATTATCTTTCCTGAAGTCCATTAAAGGCACTCTGATGTGGGCTCGCCTCGTAGTCCAAGCCCAAGCATTGCTAACCTCATGCCAATTCCAGCTAACTCGTAAAAAAGTCGGTAAGAGATGGCAATAGGTTATTCTCTCAAAATTATAGAACTCAAGGATTTTCCCGCTGCTCTTGCGGGCATAAGATATAACGCACAAAGGTATTTTCTTTTGGGTGCTTTAATTAGTATAAAAATCACGCTATGAGCTGATATTTATCATCAACTTTTGAACGGCAAGCACTATGGGCGGCGAAATTCAAGCTTATCTAAGCGACAGAAGTCTAAACAGCTTTAAAAACCAGTGTAGCGTTGTGTCCCCCAAAGCCGAAAGTATTACTCAAAACGGTTTTTACTTTTGCATCGACTGCATCTTTTAGCACAATTCTAAAATCCTCTGGTATCATCGGATCTATTGTAGTTGTATTGATCGTTGGGGGAATAATTTGGTCACGCATAGCTAACAGACAGATGACAGCCTCGATAGCCCCAGCTGCGCCAAGCAGATGTCCTGTCATTGATTTGGTAGCGCTGATCATCGCTTTAAGATCATTTCCTTTACAAAGGGACTGAATTGCTCTTATTTCTGAGATATCGCCCACTGGAGTAGAAGTTCCATGGGCATTGATATAGTCAACATTGTCCAAAGCCTCGTTGGCCTCCTTGAGCGCCATCTTCATCGCCTGTGAAGCCCCTACCCCTTCAGGGTGGGTAGAGGTGATGTGATATGCGTCGGCTGTCATGGCCGCGCCGCCGATTTCCCCGTATATCTTAGCACCGCGTTTGGTCGCATGCCCATATTCTTCCAGTACCAAAGCTGCCGCACCTTCTCCCATAACAAAACCGTCACGAGAAACATCGAATGGCCTGGATGCATGTTCAATATCGCTGTTCTGAACCGACATGGCCTTCATCGCGCAAAAACCACCTATGGAGGCCGCTGTAATCGGAGCTTCGGAACCACCGGAAACTATGATCTTTGCCTTGCCAAGTCTTATATAGTTAAAAGCGTCCATTATCGCTGTATTTGAGGTGGCACAGGCGGAAACGGTCGTATAGTTGATGCCCATATAACCATTTCGAATAGAAATCATTCCGGAAGCCATATTTGAGATCAGTCTTGGTACAAAAAAAGGGCTGAAATGTGGGATGAACCCACCTTTGGCATATCCCTTGATTTCCTCTTCAAAAACATTCATTCCGCCCTGTCCGGTTCCCCAGATTACCCCAATATCAAAGGGACTTAATTTGGATAGTTCAAATCCAGAATCAACAATTGCCTGGTCCGAGGCAGCCATAGCATATTGCGTAAATAGATCAGTTCGCTTCAGTTCGCTCTTATCCAGAAAATCAGATGGTACGAAATCCTTTATTTGGCAGGCAAAATGTGTCCTGAACAACCGGGGATCAAATCGCTCAATTAACGAGGCGGTACTCTTTCCGCCGGTAATGTTTCTCCAGAAAGAAATAATGTCAGATCCCGAAGGGGACAATACCCCGATACCGGTAACTACAACACGACTAAGTTTACTCATTGAAGTAATAATATATGATGGAATTAAACAAACTGCCAGGGCTACATTTAGCCCAAATGGACAGTCTAATCGATTCAGGAAAACCAAACCTGCACGCATTGTTTTTGAATTTAAAATACCGACAAGTTAATTTGCCTCCTGTGTGATGCAAACATATTCAATATTAAAGGATTTAACTCGTGAAATTGTCATCAGCAGAACTGACAAATATCACCTACCCGTCAGGTACCTTTTTGATAGAATGAACTACATTCAGACTATCCCACCAAAGGTTATCCATGGTCAGAATCTTTTGGTTGTTAAGCCCGGTAATTATTTCCATGCAATTGTAAGTTGGTAGCTCATTCCTTCGCGCCCCGGCGATCTCGCCAATAAGAGGATTGGCTCATTCGAGCATCAAATAAATCTCGCGTCGGATTTTTTTGTATGTTCGAGCTGGAAAATTCCTAAGGATGTACGAATTTTTTTTGATGATGGCCAAATCTTTGAATTATATGAATATGGGAAGGGGCTTCGAGGCAATGGGTTGACAAGATTTTACGCTTTAAGTCTATCGATTTTCTACATAATATCGGCGGCGATTGCATATCCCCAAGCATCTCCTTCATAACTTCAGAAGATTCGGGGACAAAAACAATGGGAATGAAACAAAATTGTCTCCTATAATCTCTTGTTACCAACTAAATTTCCCTTGGTTTCGATAGTATTATCAGTGCCGGGCTGAGGATGCCCTTGCCATACTGCGGAAATTGGCAAGGATATATGATTTTGGACTCTTTTTTGGCTCAACGAAAATGAGGTTGGCCACTTAATGATTTCAGCAGATAAATAAACGCTATTTTCTTGGGTCATATTTTACGCCAGGGGTAAGCCAGTAAAGCAAGATGACCCTGGAATATCTAAAGTTGAAAGGTCCCAAAACGACGATTGAACTCATCAGTATCCCCGCATATAACCAAAAAGAAGATAGATTTCCGGTCACTGCATAGGTCGCCACGCAAATCAGCAGCATTTCTACGACATTCATTCCATAGCTGATAAACATGGCGGCATAAAAATAACCCGGTTCACGCTCAAACCTGTAATGGCAATGTGAACAGTGATCATTCATATGCTGGAAATGAAAGCCATACATACTGTTTGAGAACATATTGCCTACTCGGCATCTAGGACATTTTGCATGCCTTAACGCATAAGATTTTGATGTATCCATTATGATTAAAATTTACGGTTAGGTCGTTGCTGATGATTTTCGTATTGATACATCCGGAAAAATAATTTATAATTAACCATATTTAGTCACGCAGGTCCAATAAAATCCGTTTTCATACCGATAGAAGAGGCTTAACGGGCTAAGCCAGCTTTCTTCGAAGATTATCATCGAGGACAGATAAAAATTCCTCTGTATATAGATAGTCTTTACCATGTTCTACCTTTGGCCCGTGAATGCAGACTGCAAGGTCTTTGGTCATTTTACCGGACATTACTGTACCTATACAAACCTCTTCAAGTATTTTACAGAACTCTACAAGCTCCTGATTGTTGTCCAGCCTGCCTCGAAACTCCAATCCCCTTGTCCAGGCAAAAATAGATGCAATTGGATTTGTGGAAGTTGCTTTTCCAGCCTGATGCTCCCTAAAATGTCGGGTGACTGTGCCATGCGCGGCTTCAGACTCCATGATCTTTCCATCGGGGGTGATAAGAACGGAGGTCATCAAACCAAGTGATCCGAAGCCCTGTGCAACGATATCGGACTGTACGTCGCCATCATAATTTTTACAGGCCCAAACAAAATTGCCATTCCATTTTAGGGCGGAGGCGACCATATCATCAATCAGGCGGTGCTCGTAGGTAAGGCCAGCTTCAGAAAAGCGCCCGATGAATTCATTTTCATAAACTTCCTGAAAGATATCTTTAAACCTCCCGTCATATTTTTTTAATATTGTATTTTTTGTGGATAGGTAAAGCGGCCATTTTTTTGCCAGCGACTGATTAAAACATGCCCTCGCAAACCCGTATATGCTATCATCCGTGTTGTACATGGCCATTGCCACTCCGTCCCCCTGATAATTATATACCTCCATGGACTCCTCTGGCCGTCCGTCGTCCGGTGCAAACGTGATAGTCAATTTCCCACGGCCCTTGGTCAGAAAATCGGTTGCCCGGTATTGGTCTCCGAATGCATGACGTCCTATACAGATCGGGTTCGTCCAGCTTGGGACCAGCCTGGGGATGTTTTCAATAACAATAGGTTCGCGAAACACAGTGCCATCCAATATGTTCCTGACCGTTCCATTAGGCGATTTCCACATTTGTTTGAGCGTAAACTCTTTTACGCGTTCTTCATCCGGCGTTATGGTCGCGCACTTGATACCGACTCCGAATCTCTTTATGGCTTCGGCTGCATCGATAGTTACCTGATCTGATGTCAGATCACGGTATTGAATGCCAAGGTCGAAATACTTGATTTCCAGTTCAAGATAAGGAAGAATCAGTTTGTCCTTGATAAATCTCCAGATTACGCGAGTCATTTCATCTCCGTCAAGCTCTACGATAGGGTTGACAACTTTAATTTTTTTAATTTCCATAATATTAACAATAAAAGATTTACATAGCGGGAAAACCAATTTTCCCAGTCAACTCAAGGATCCGGTTATCTTCATTGAAATCTGCCCGGGAGTGAGGTCTTATCATGGTTCTTTCAAGGTTTGCCCCTTATTACCCCACATGTACTGATGCGGCATTTACAATTTAAAATCAATCCCATTATCCTTAACAGAGGCATTCTTGCTTGGCTTCCAGTCTTAGCTGTCCGCAGATTTACCTGTCTTGAACTGGGCTTGCAAGGCATAAAAATCCAACTCCGAAACATCAACCTTAAAATGATGCCTCTTGTGGAAGGGTAACATAGCTGCGTAAATATAACAGGGCATATCTATAGCAGCTAAACTGGGTACTGCTTAAATGTAAGGGAGACAACTTCTCTATTTTCGTTTCCAGTTCGCCAAGGTAGTCAACAACCGGGTATTTTTCCTTGCAGAGCAGCTCAACGAAATCAGTGATGACAACCTCAACCTGGAAGTAGGTTTTCGCATCGCCCAGCTGTCTCAGAACTGAAGAAGTGTAATTTTCTAAATGCATTTTCCTATTGTTTTAGCAGTCTTTTCTAGATTTTAATCCACATTTTCAGGTTTTTCTGGATATCCTGTTCAACCATTTTATATCCCATCGGAATTTCATGGCCATACCCATGGAAGGTCACCAACCTGGTTCCGCTTGCCATATTTTCCAGCCCCTTGCACAAATAATTGGAATAATAGGTATATAAGCCTGGCGAATAGTCTATGGATTCGTCAATTCGTGCAACATCGATCATGTTCTCGGCAAATGCATTGTAAAAATAGATGCTGTCATAGTGTTCTAGACTTAATTCCGTGAAATTCCCGTGCAGAAACTGAACATTGGTCATCTCACTTCTTTGTTGGGCCGCAATGGCCAGATCGACAAGATCTTTTCTCTGCTCTACACCATGAAATTCAGAATCAGGAAAAAAATGGGCTGCCGAAATGCAGAACTTACCAATGCCACTTCCAATATCCAAGACTCTGGACCCTGCTACGGGAGCCAAAAATGAGGCTGCTGTTTTGGCAATTGCGAGGGGGGTCCAATGTATTTTTGACATTTTTTTTATCCGGGATGGGAAAAAGCTATCGAATACAGTATCATGAGAGAAATAGTTAGAAGGCAGTAAGCTGTAATCCGTGAGATTATGTTGTTCAGTATTCATTAAAATGGTGTGATTGATGAGGACAATAGGCGATGTTGCAAGACGATTACATCAGGATTATCAAGCCGAGAAAAATTCCAATGATCATGATCAAGTACATAAGAATCTCAGTGCTCGCAAACCGTTTATATTTCATCCAAAATGAATCTTCATCCGGATGCTTTTCTTTATTGCCCATAATCATGCAGTTATCCAAAGATCTTAGTCTTTTTCACGACACAAAACTAGCCTTAATCTATGCTTCTTTTATAGAAACTTATCACTCGGACCAATGATAAAAATCATCTTTGGTAAGATATGATATCAATTTTTTCCTGTTTGATTGTTGACCATTTACAAAAAGAGAAAGATTGGCGTCCATTTATTGTTCGCTCGCAGATGTGACCGGCATTAATTAACAAAAATGGGCTCTTTTTCTTTAAGGAACATGATGTAGCATTGTTTTCCCAAAACTTCACTGCCTTTTGCCTGCATTGACTCTTTTTCGGTAGTATCTTTTGGCCTTAATCCTGAAGATATCATAAAGGAGAGCATAAATCAAAATACCGATAGGTGCATAAAAAGCGTTGAAACCAAAATGTTCAAAAAGAATAGCACCTGCAACGGCCCCTGCCATAAAAAAGAAGATGATTACAAAACGGAGTTTGATTTTAGCTTTAAGGGCCTGCTGGTCTGGTTTTTTTTTATTAAACAACTGCGCCAATTCTATACCAAGATCTGTAAAGGTTCCGGTAAGATGCGTGGTTCTTACCACGGAACCGGAGATCATTGAAACTAAAGAGTTCTGCAGGCCCATGGCAAAAAGCAGGCTCCCGGCAAAAATTTCTTTGGAAGCTAAGGATCCATCATATTTTTGGCCACACAGTGCGCAGAAAAGCAGGATGATAATTTCAATGAAAATAGCAATAGAATAAGAATAGCGTTGATTATGACCTGTAAGCGCGAGGATCAGGCTGGATACAAACGCGCCCGCCAAAAAAAGAAACATCCAGAGGGCTACTACCCGGGCAGTATGCCAGTCTGCCAAAGCGATTTTCTCTGCCAGCAATGCCGCATGCCCGGTAACGTTTGTAGTCAGAACTGCAAATCCAAGAAATCCCTCCGCATTTACGAATCCCGCGGTTAGCCCCAGAAGGGTTGCTAATTTCAGGTTATGTTGGAGCGTACGCTTTGCGCCTAAGTGTCTTAGCATAACTGTCTTTATTGACTTTCAACGATGGCCTGGGACCATCATAATCAAATGAACCATTGGTATAACTTATAATATAAGTCCTGAGCCGACCAATTTAGGAATAATCACAACATCTCACTACAAAATTTGAAGAAACTATTTTTAAATTAACAAATGGCAATACGGGCAACGATTCCGCTCACCTCAACCGTTGCTCACAATTCCCTGCCCTGGTTTGGAAATAACATTTTCAATGCCAGTTTCATGTTCTGACAGTAAAGAAAAATGTAATGAAAACCCGCTCAAGGATGGGCCAATATAGCAATCAGCTTTGTTTACGCACAAATTTGGTAAGTATAACGATAAGCTGTCCTTCAATCCGGCCTTCAATTTGTTCTTTGTTATCCTCCACGAGTCTAATGTTCTTTACTACTGTTCCGAGTTTCGCACTTAAGCTTGATCCTTTGACATCAAGGGTCTTTGTCAAAACCACTGTATCACCGTTTTCGAGGATATTGTTGTTGCAATCTTTATGAAATTCAACATCAGAATCATTCTCATGGTCTCCCGTGGCTTTTGCCCATCCAAGTGTAGCATCATCCAGATACATCATCTCGAGGTTGTCAATTGCCCAGCTTTCCTGTCTTAATCTGTTTAACATGCGCCAGCTAAGCACCTGTACACCGAGAACTTCACTCCACATGCTTGAGTTGAGACATTGCCAATGTTTACTGTCTAATACTTCTCTCTTTTCAATTTGCGAAAGGCATTTTCCACATACCAAAACACATTCCTCCACTGAGTAAGTGACATGTGGCGGCACCTCATAAACACTTAGTTGATCTACCGACCCACAGAGTTCACATTTTTTCCCGCTTCTTTCAAGCAGTTGTTCTTCGATTTTCATATTTATGACTGATAAAGGCGCCGAATGTACACATTTAAAATAATTTAATACTGAATGGATTTATGGATGCCACATATCGACCTCCTCTGTCCGAAGTAAACACACCTTGTCAGGTCGTTAGATAAGACAGCAAAAAATTTGGAGCGCCCAAAAAAGCCAACTTGTCCTCGTACATCGTGGATGCTGCGAGGTTGTTGCAGAGGGGTTGGTATCTAACTGTTTGTTTTGAGGAGAAAATGAGGAGTTCCAACTAGAAAAAAACTGATAAATATCACTTTCACCAATGATTTCTTACTGCGAAACGCATTGGATTAGCAAATAGATTTGCATGTGATTAAATTTTACCTACTTCTTGGTGTCCCGATCTGGATGTTCGTTTTGAAGAAGCCAAAATTTGCTCTTGAAGGGGTCAAAGACAGGCATTTGAAATAGGCCAGGACAGATGGTATAATCGATAGGAACACCAAAGATCATAAAAGATTTAAATGAGCTTATATTGTAAAAGGAATTAAAACAATGGAAGCAATGTTCACAAAAGAATTTTTAAACTCACATACATTAAAAAGCTGCAATCGGACAAGAATATTTTTCCACATTTCAAGGGGAGCGGGAAAGCTATCAATAGATGAAAGCCGCAACACTACAAAATTTAGATAATGAATCTATTAGAAAAAAACCTATTAAAACCGGGGCCTTTAGGTGAGCATGCTCATTATGCGCACGGATACTTTGCTTATCCAAAACTTGAAGGTGAGTTGGGAAATCACATGTTTTTCAACGGAAAGCAAAAACTGGTTTGGAGTTTGAACAACTACCTGGGGCTGGCTAACTGCGCTGAGGTGAGGAAGGCTGATGAAGAAGGTGCCAGACAATACGGGCTTGCCTATCCGATGGGAGCCAGAATGATGACAGGAAACACAATTCTACATGAAATGTTCGAGGAGAAGCTCTCCGCTTTTGTAGGCAAGGAGGATACCTTTTTATTGAATTATGGATATCAGGGTATGTTATCGATTATCGACAGCCTACTTGACCGTCATGACGTTGCTGTATATGACTCAGAATCGCATGCCTGTATAATAGATGGTTTAAGGCTACATATCGGTAAACGCTTTGCATACAAACACAACGACATCGTAGATTTTGAAAAACAGCTCATCAGGGCCAAAAAATTGACCGATGTGAGTAAGGGAGGCATACTTGTTATTACCGAAGGGGTGTTCGGAATGCGCGGGGATACGGGAAAGCTGAAAGAAATCAGCGCCCTTAAAAAGCAATATGATTTTACCTTGCTAGTCGATGATGCCCACGGTATCGGCGTTATGGGGGCAACAGGTGCCGGAACAGGTGAGGCTCAAGGTGTCCAGGGAGACATAGACCTGTATTTTGCCACTTTCGCAAAATCCTTTGCCGCCATTGGGGCTTTTGTCTCTGGGAAAAAAGAAATTATCCAATATCTGAAATATAATATGCGCTCCCAGATTTATGCCAAAGCGTTGCCAATGCCATTGGTATTTGGTCTGCACCAGCGGCTCAGCTTGATCAGGGAGAAACCGGAATTAAGAACCCAATTGTGGGAAGTCACCCGACAACTACAAACTGGGCTTGAAAACGCTGGACTCGAAATCGGCAATACCCAATCGCCCGTTACACCAGTTTACCTGGAAGGCTCGATCAATGAGGCTACTGCACTGGTAAGGGACTTAAGGGAGAGATACGATATATTCTGCTCTCTGGTTGTTTACCCGGTTGTCCCAAAAGGCATGATCATTTTGAGGTTAATTCCAACAGCTGCCCATACAAGGGAAGAGGTTGAGCGGACTGTTGCGGTTTTTAAGCAGGTCAAACAGGACCTGTGCACCGGGAAATATCGTGGACAACTTCAACTGTCCCAATAAGCATCCATACTAAAACACTAAAGCATTTTATGATAAACAGGGAACAAGCATCCTTATCGTATCTGGGCATCGAGTGCAATGGGTCTATCCACTGGAACATTTCTACCTTCGATCTCATCAGCAACGCTATCCGTGACCACCAATGTCAACTCACCTCCTCAGGTGCGCTGGCCTGTAACACCGGCAAATTTACAGGAAGATCACCAAAGGACAAGTACATCGTAGCTGATGACCTAACCGAGGATAGCATCTGGTGGGGAGAGGTGAACCATAAGCTTTCCACGGAATCTTTTGAAAGTCTTTATCGGAAAGCGACGCTTTACCTGTCAAGCCGGAATCTATATGTCAGGGATGTATTTGCATGTGCGGCCGAGGCGTACAGGCTTAAAATCAGGGTCGTTACGGAAAATGCCTGGCAAAGCCTTTTTGCTAACAATCTTTTCTTAAGGCCGAAGACTCAGGAGCTATCAAAATTTGCAGCGGACTGGACGATATTGTCTGCGCCGGGTTTTATCGGTGATCCAAAGGTGGACGACATCCGGTCAGAAAACTTCACGGTTATCAATTTTAAGAAAAAAATCATTCTGATTGGCGGTACGGCCTATAGCGGTGAGATTAAAAAGGCGGTATTTACCGTGTTAAACTACATTTTGCCGCAAGACAGAGAGGTCCTGCCAATGCACTGCAGCGCGAACGTGGGAGAAGGCGGTGACACGGCTATTTTCTTTGGGCTTTCAGGGACAGGAAAAACCACACTTTCCGCCGATCCGATGCGTAGGTTGATCGGCGATGATGAACACGCTTGGGACGCAGCATCTGTCTTCAACCTGGAGGGGGGCTGTTATGCAAAGTGCGTCGACTTAAGTTATGAAAAGGAGCCGCAGATTTTTAATGCCATCAGATTTGGTGCCCTGCTGGAAAATGTCTGCTTTCATCCGAAACGCCAGGTGGTGGATTATACCGATACCTCCACCACCGAAAACACACGCGCTGCCTACCCCATTCATTTTATAGACAACATCGTTGTGCCTTCTGTGGGAAGGGCACCTGAGAACATATTTATGCTGACTGCGGATGCATTTGGCGTGCTGCCACCGATCTCAAAATTAAATGAGGCACAGGCCATGTACCATTTTATTTCTGGTTACACCTCAAAAGTTGCAGGTACGGAAATTGGAATCAAGGAACCACAAATTACTTTTTCAGCATGCTTTGGAGAACCATTTTTGCCGCTACACCCGCTGCGGTACGCTTCAATGTTCGGCGAAAAGTTAAGAGGCTCTTCTATCAAAGTATGGTTGGTCAATACAGGATGGACCGGGGGAAGTTTTGGAAATGGTGAACGCATTAAACTAGAATATACCAGGGCAATGGTCTCCGCAGCCCTGTCGGGGCAGTTGGGCCGTCTTGGATTTGAAAAACACGAGCTATTTGAGATGGAAATGCCGGTGAGCTGTCCGGGGGTTCCTGCTGAACTTTTAAATCCGGAAAATGCATGGGCCGATAAAAAGGAATATCAAGCAACGGCCAGAAATTTAGCTGGGGAATTCAGGAAAAACTTTAAAAGATTTCAAGCGTATGAAACGCAAAAAACACATTGTTAATATTAAACAAAGATAAATTATGGAGTATCCAGAAAAATTGTTTTACACTAAAGACCATGAATGGATCAGTTTCGATGGCCAATATGCTTTGATCGGGATTACACATTTTGCTCAAAAGGAACTTGGCGACATCGTTTATGTCGACATACCGACACTAAATTCGACGGTCGGCAAAGAAGAGGTTTTTGGTACTGTTGAAGCAGTTAAAACGGTATCGGATCTATTTATGCCTGTTACCGGTCAGGTGGTTGCTGTAAACCAGGATATTGAAAAAAAGCCCGAGCTTGTAAATCAGGAGCCGTACAGTACATGGATGATCAAGGTTTTAGTAAGTGACCCGGAAGAAAAAGCATGCCTGTTAACGGCGGATGCCTACAAAACCCTGATTGGAGCGAACGGATATTAGGAGCTATGAAAGATACAGTATTAAGTCAGGTTCACGAGGCCCTCGGAGCAAAGATGGCCCCTTTTGCGGGCTATAATATGCCCATTCAATATGAAGGGATCAACGCAGAGCACGAAACAGTTAGGACGGCCGTAGGTGTTTTCGATGTGTCACATATGGGGGAATTCATTGTTGGAGGGGAAAATGCGCTTGAACTGATCCAGAGGATAACAACGAACGACGCCTCGAAATTGACCATTGGGCAGGTCCAGTATACCTGCATGCCCAATGAGCGGGGAGGGATCATTGATGATCTTTTGGTTTATATGTTGGATCAAGAGTCCTACATGTTGGTTGTTAATGCCTCAAATACCGAAAAGGACTGGAACTGGCTCGAGACCAACAATATACATAAGGCAGAGATTGTCGACAGGTCCGATGCGATCTCTCTGTTGTCCGTACAGGGCCCACGTACAATTGATACGCTACAGAAGCTCACCGAAACAGACCTGTCCGCAATTCCGTATTACCATTTTAAGCGTATTGAGCTAAATGGCATGCCCAATGTTATTGTATCAAACACGGGATATACCGGGGCCGGTGGGTTTGAAATCTATATAGATAACGGTGATGTGGAAACGCTATGGGAGGCAATTTTCTCCGCGGGTAAAGAGTATCATATTCGCCCGGTTGGCTTGGGAGCCAGAGATACCCTGCGCCTGGAAATGGGATTTTGCCTTTATGGAAATGATATAGATGATGAGACCACTCCACTTGAAGCCGGATTGGGGTGGATCACAAAGTTCGAAAAAGATTTCATGGCCAGGAACATCCTAAAGGTTCAAAAGGACCACGGGCCGAAGAAGAGATTGGTTGGGGTTGAAATGCTCGATAGAGGGATTCCACGGCATGATTATAGAATCTTGAATGCTAAGCATGAAGTCATTGGACATATCACTTCGGGTACCCAATCCCCGACCTTAAAAACCGGTATAGGAATGCGCTATGTCAGTATAGACTATTCCAAACCTGGAACTACGGTTTACATAGATGTTCGCAACCGGTATCTCGCGGCGAGAATAGCCAGATTCCCGTTTGTTAAAAAATAGTTTTTCCGCAAAATGAATAAAGAAATGAAATCCATATATAAGTTCAAAAGCAGACATATCGGACCCGACAATTCGCAAGTGGAAGGCATGTTAAAGGTTATCGGTGTGAATACGCTTGATGAACTGATCAATCAAATCGTTCCCGAAGAAATCAGATATACCCGGCCGTTGAAAATATCTTCAGGATTATCAGAAGAGGAATATATCAGCTCCTTGAGGGTAGCTGCCTCAAAAAATATATTGTATAAAAGCTATATAGGCCTTGGCTATTATGGGACGTCGATGCCTGCTGTGATCCAAAGGAATATTTTTGAGAATCCAGCCTGGTACACCGCCTATACACCATATCAGGCAGAGATATCCCAGGGTAGACTCGAGGCTTTATTGAATTATCAAACTGTAATTTCAGAGCTGACCGGCCTTCCAATTGCCAATGCATCACTTTTAGATGAAGGTACAGCGGCTGCCGAAGCAATGTTAATGTTCTTTAACGCCCATGCAGCAGATGGAGGCAGTGCGGTCAGATTCCTCGTCTCGGAAAACTGCTTCCCACAAACTGTTGATGTGCTTAGGACAAGATCTGAACCTTTGGGAATCGAGCTTGTCGTCGGTGACATCAATTCAATAGCCCTTGACCAATCTTTTTTTGGGCTTTTGGTACAATATCCAGATGTCAACGGAGAGGTGGCTGATTTTCAGGAAATGGTGACAAAGGCTCATGAACAGAACGTAAAAGTTTGTGTTGCCTCCGATCTTTTGGCCCTATTGCTCTTACATCCACCCGGAGAATGGGGTGCGGATTGTGTTGTCGGGAATAGCCAGAGGTTTGGTATGCCATTGGGTTTTGGCGGCCCCCACGCTGGATTCTTCTCTTGTAAGGAAACTTTTAAAAGATTGGCACCTGGAAGGATCATTGGTGTATCGAAAGATACTAGTGGGAAAACCGCCTATCGAATGGCCTTGCAAACACGTGAGCAACATATCAAAAGAGAAAGGGCAACCTCTAATCTTTGCACTGCTCAGGCTTTACCTGCTATAATTGCCAGCATGTATGCGGTATACCATGGTCCAAAAGGACTAAGGTCCATCGCTTTTCAGGTGCATTCCAATACATGCTTGCTAAACAATGAATTGATAAGAATGGGATACCGCCCGCATACCAAGGTATTTTTCGATACTATTGTATTTGAGGGGGATCTAAATGTCATCAGGCCACTGGCGGAAGGAGGGAAAATCAATCTGCGTTATATTGATGCTGCACGGTTTGCAATATCCATTGACCAAACTACAACATCCAATGATTTGGCTGATCTTCTGTTGATATTGGCCAGAGCAAAGGGTGCGGCCTTTGACCGGATTGGTGGGGCAGCGCCATCACCATTAGCCTCAACGAAATTTTTACGGGCTTCCAAGTTCTTGGAACATCCCGTCTTCAATACCTATCACAGTGAAACCGAAATGATGCGTTACATCAAGCGTCTGGAGAACAAGGACCTATCCCTAGTCCATAGCATGATTTCTTTAGGGTCATGTACCATGAAACTCAACGCGGTATCGGAACTACTCCCGCTAACATGGCCTGAATTTACGCAGATTCATCCGTTTGCACCCTTGGGGCAGGCCAAGGGGTATATGGAGATCATCCATCAATTGGGTAAAGATCTGTGTGAAATAACCGGTTTCAAAGCCATAAGTTTTCAGCCCAATTCAGGCGCACAGGGCGAATATGCAGGATTGATGGTGATTAGGGCTTTTCACAAGGCCAACAACCATCATAGGAATATCACCCTTATTCCCTCATCAGCACATGGAACGAATCCTGCCTCGGCAGCGATGGCAGGATTTAAGATTGTCATTGTAAGTTGTGACCCGCAAGGGAACATTGATGTAAATGACCTACGTAATAAAGCGGCACTTCATCAGGATGCGCTGGCCTGTCTAATGGTTACTTATCCTTCTACTCATGGAGTTTATGAAGAATCCATCAAAGAAATTGTCTCAATCATCCATATCAATGGGGGTTTGGTGTACATGGACGGCGCTAACATGAATGCACAGGTTGGATTAACCAGCCCGGGACATATCGGGGCAGATGTTTGCCACCTAAACCTACACAAGACGTTTGCAATCCCCCATGGAGGCGGAGGGCCCGGCATGGGGCCGATTGCAGTTGCAGAGCACCTTGTCGAATTTTTGCCCTCACATATTTCATTGGAGAAAACCGAAAGGGCAATTTCCGCTGTTTCATCTGCTCCCTTTGCAAGTGCCTTGGTGCTATTGATCTCATTTGGTTATATCAAGATGCTTGGTGCAGATGGCCTTTTGGAGGCTACCAAAATAGCTATTCTTAATGCCAATTATATAAAGGACTCCTTAAAGGGGTATTACAAGATACTTTTTACGGGGAAAAATGACCATTGTGCGCATGAGTTCATTATTGATTGCGCTCAGTTTAAAAAATCTGCGAATGTGGAAGTTGGGGACATTGCCAAAAGATTGATGGATTATGGCTTTCATGCCCCAACAGTTGGCTTCCCTGTGCATGATACGCTGATGATCGAACCAACAGAGAGTGAAAGCAAAGCGGAGTTGGACAAATTTATCTGTGCAATGATTTCAATAAGAAGAGAAATAGAAGAAATCGTCCAGGGTGAGTATAGCCAAAAGGACAACGTGTTGAAAAATGCGCCCCATACATTGAATGATTGCTTGAAAGACACTTGGAGTAGACCATATGGAAGGGAAAAGGCAGCATTTCCGAGCATTTGGTTGAAAGACTACAAATTTTGGCCATCGGTAAGCAAGATAGACAACGCATTCGGAGACCGTAACCTGATTTGTACCTGCCCACCGATAGATAGTTATGGTGACGAACCGCCATTGGGACTATTAAGCTAACTTTGACTCCCCTTTGCTGTTATTGAAGCCTGAACTAATCATTAATGTTTTATTTTAACTTCTTGGACCAAGCACGGGATACGTTCGTGGCTAGGCATTTGTCACGGGCATTGCAATGTTGACCTATCAGTAACAGCCCCAGGGAAGGCAATGACCAGCCAGTTCAGGATGACAGTTGACGAACTTTCTTTCAAAATCCATTATATAACCTAATAAACCTCTAAATCCAAAATGAACCCTTCTTTATTCCGCAATGATACCAGCTTTGACTGGCTTTATCCGGAACACTTACAATTGATATCCCAGAAGCATTGGACTCCAATTCGGATTGCGCGTAAGGCGGCAAAATTTCTCGCTCTTCCAAGCTCTAAAGTGCTGGATATTGGAAGCGGAATAGGCAAATTTTGTCTTGCTGGCGCATATTACTATCCATTAACTACCTTTTACGGCGTTGAACAGCGGCATGAACTGGTTCATTTTGCGGAAGAGGCGAGGAACTACCTGCAACTTTGCAATGCCGGTTTTATCAATGCCAACCTTACACAAATCAATTATGAAAGTTTTGACCACTTTTACTTTTATAACTCTTTTTGGGAAAATATTGACCAGTGCAACAAGATTGACGACATCATTGAAACCTCTCTAAGCTTATATTCGTATTATACCCAGTATCTGTTCAATATGCTAAATACCAGGCCCTCAGGAACAAGGTTGGTGACTTTTCAGGGTACAATTGACGAGGTTCCACCGAACTATAAGCTCGTGGAAACCTCGGAAAACAGCTTGCTAAGAATGTGGATCAAGGCATAGAAAAATTTTTCAACTGCCTGTCCTACCGAATTAAAGATTCCAGATCTGCGACCACATCAGGTAAAAATATCTATTACTGCGATCAGGGCTTGTTTTAATTTCGATCGAATCCGGTAAAAAGTTGAACGCGTCCCCCTGATGAGAAAAAGTAACCAGGTATATGTGAGTTCCCTCTATACTCAGCGCAGACACTTCAAAATCGACTTGCTCTTTAAGTTTTAAGCCAATCCTTTTTTTAATTTCATCTATCATCTTATTTAAATAAAAATTTATATACGTACTTATGCCATCCGGAGTTCGCAGGCCGTTTTTATTTCCTGTATTGCAAACGATCGTAAATTAAGCTTCCTTTAGTTCAACCGGTACAGTTCTTTTTCCTTTCTATCGACATATGCCGTATCCGGTAGCAACCACCTTTCCTCCCAATGTCTCGATTCATCCCAAGATTTAACGATTTCTCCAGGCTTGTAAAAACGGGATGTCAATTGCTGTCCTATGGCGCAAGTTCTGTGCTGGCGGCATATTCCAAATCTCATATCCACTTTCATTTCCCAGGCATAATTTAGGATTAATTAAAGGGATTTAAGATGATAAATATCATTTGCAGCCCTGATTTCTTTACACTTCAAAGGCATCTATTGTGCAGTAAATTTGTAGCTAGGCCTAATGGATGCCGGAATGTACAAATTTTGAATGTTTCCCTTTACTAGAAAATTAAATGCACACCGATTCTCTGAACGTAGTTTATTTTGATAAGGACACCAGCTTCGATAGTCTATTTCCCAAGCGCATTCAGGGACTTTCCGAAAGGCATTGGACCCCATTGGAAATAGCTAGAAAATCCTGCGAATATCTTTCTGTACCCAATTCAAAGGTTCTTGATATCGGGAGTGGTGTAGGTAAATTCTGTATCACGGCCGGTTTCTATGGGCCTGAAACTTTATTTTATGGAGTTGAGCAGCGCAAGGATTTGTACAATATAGCCGAAGGGGTAAAAAATACCTTAGACCTGCAAAATGTAAATTTCATACACAAAAATATAACGGAGCTTGATTTCGGCCGCTTTGATTCGTTTTATTTTTTCAACTCATTTTATGAAAATATCAAGCCGGATCTCGCAATAGATACGAAAATTGAGGCAACCGCAGAATTGTACAGCTACTATACAGATTACGTTCGTGAACAGTTAGACCAAAGGCCGTCCGGCACCCGGTTGGTTACTTACCACGGCTCGTTAAAACAGGTTCCCACGAGCTATAAGCTTATAGATAATTCGTACAACTATGCTCTGAAAATGTGGATGCGGGAATAGAAGTGACAATGAACGGACAGTTTGTCTGCTCACATCTTCTCGCTCGAAATCTTTACCGGGATCTGGTATGACACCTCATCGCTTCTGGCAACAGATTGAGCATCCATGGTCGCACCTGCGATAGTCTCGGAGGGTAAGGATCTACCATATTCTGAGATGATACTGAAGGTGTCGAAAGAGGTGATAGCTTTTTTTCGTTTCATTGCAGGACGATCCTGGATAAGCTGGTTTGGTAAAATGACTTAACCAAGTTCCCCACCGGTCGCAGCAACAAGGAATTATGCAGCATTGCGAATTTACAAATACCTAACGGTCTAGAGTTAAAATGTGTGCTTCTATTTAAACGCCAAAATGTTATCTTTGAGCAATCTGTCCAATTGAATCCATCAAAACTTAACCATGACTCAGATCGGAGAGAATAAAAGTAACGGCAGAATTACGATCATTTATGCGGAAGATGAACGGTGGTTTCGGGAATCAATGGTCGAAATGTTGGTCGAAAGTGGGTTTGGTATCATTGGCGCTTTTAGTGATGGCAGGGAACTTCTTGGTTTCGCAGAAGGGTGTCCGATACCTCCGGACTTATATTTGACAGATCTGCGCATGCCCAATATGAACGGTATTGAGTTGACAAAAGAGATTTTGAAGAAGTGGCCGAACTCGCAGGTAATTATCCTGACCTCGGAGATTGAAAATTTTTACATCGATCAGGCGAGGAAAGCTGGTGCCGTCGGCTATTTGCATAAGATTATCGATTACAAAAATATCAAATGCGCCCTTTTGGAGGTTCACCAAACAGGAGCGACTACTATCGGAAAACTGAATTTATAATGCCTGTTCCGATTTCCTTTAGTCAGAGGGTTTGTAGTAACTTGTATAGAGTAACCTATTGATGATTAGAATATTAACAAAAAATTTTTCATTCGTTATTTACCATTTGCACATTCTTTGCATTTACCTTATTAATAATTTATATAATCTTAAATTTGGTTAATCAAAAATTAGACATATTGCTTCAACTTGTATCAAATGCAAGAGAATGCTATCTGTGTCGAAGATACAATGTTAACCATACAACAAGCTTCACACCTATTGACGCTTTCAGTAAATACGATCTATAGTTGGAGATTTCGCTGAAATTGACCACCCTATTTCGGTTTAAACATATCGCATCCGTTGATTTTTCAATACCTTCCCAGTTCGGCCGCTATTGAATATTTTGTTGCTGCATATCGTCCTAGTCCGGGCTACACGCTATGGCGGGCAATTGCGATAGGCGTTAAAGACAGGATTAATAATTGACCGGGAAAACCAAAATTCGTGGACCCCATCTGAATGTATTTGAATTGACTCAAGGTATCCCTAAAAACTTCAACTTGTCTTTAGATTTGATGTTTATTATTGCCTGATGCAACAATCATAAAGAAAACATGGAGCAGATAATAGACAGGGCAATGGTTTACGTGGAGAGATTGTTTATGGATCAGTTATCTGATAAGATGTACTTTCATGACCTTCAACATACCCTGCAGACCGCCAGGATTGCCAGAGAGATCGGAAACAACAGTGGGTTAAGCGAGTCAGAGCTATTCAAACTGGACCTTGCGGCGTTGTTTCACGATACGGGTTATACACAGAAATATATGGGACATGAAGAAGAAAGTATGCGGATTGCAACTGATTTTTTGCGAAATGAAAATCTGGGACAGGAGATCATTGATGAGATATGCCGTTGCATTGCCGACACCAGATTTCCTCAATTCCCAACGGAAAAACTCGGAAGGATCCTATGCGATGCTGACCTGTACCATTTTTCTCTACAGGATTATGTCCTTTATTCTGAAAAACTTAGAAAGGAATGGGAGGTCACGTTAAACCTGTTTTATGACCCGGCGCAATGGAATTCCTTAAATCTTAAGCTTCTTATCTCCCACGAGTATTTTGAGCCCTATTCCAGGTCTGCATTTCAGCCGGGAAAACAGGCCAACATCAAAAGACTTTCAGGCAATTGATTCACCTTAAATCCATTTTGGTGCTTTTTTGAGGAAACTTCAAGATGTCTTCAGTATCTTAAACCATATTTGTTCTTATGAAGATTCTAATCATTGAAGATGAACCCGGGCTGCAGCGTAGTATAGCACAGTATCTGCTCTCCCAGGGAAATATATGTAGTCAGGCTTCAAACTATAGCGAAGCACTTGGCCGTTTAGGGGCATATGATTATGACTGCATTTTGCTCGATCTTACCCTTCCCGATGGAGAGGGGCTTCAGATACTGAACTATCTCAAACGGATGAACAGAACCGAAGGGGTGATCATTATTTCGGCAAGAAATTCCATCGATCAAAAAATTGAGGGCCTCAGCCTTGGAGCTGATGATTACCTGATCAAGCCCTTTCACCTCTCGGAGCTCAATGCCAGGATACTGGCAGTTGTTCGCCGAAAAAGTGCCCATGGGGAAAGGCATATTGAATTTAATGAAATCAGGATAGACCTGGATGCCAAAGAGGTACTTGTGAATGGTAAGGTAGTTCACATGACCAAAAAAGAATTTGATCTCGTGCTTTATTTTGTTTCCAACAAAGGTAAGGTAATTTCCAAATCTGCGGCGGTTGAGCACATCTGGGGTGATGATTCAGATATGGCAGACAGTTTTGATTTCATCTATACCCATATCAGGAACATCAGAAAAAAACTCACTGACGCCGGGAGCAGGGATTATTTTCAGTCCGTATACGGCATTGGTTACAAATTCACGGAAGTATGAGGCTATTTACAAGATATAACAGGATACTGATGATCATCAGTCTTTTTGGCCTGCTGCTGATCGGATTTCTTTTTTACCGTATGCTCATCTATTATCTTGATCAGCAGATTGACCATGATCTGGTGGAAGAAGTTATGGAGGTAAAGGAATATTCGGCAGCGGGAAATTTTTATCAGCCGCATGAATTTGAGGATCTTGTTGTTCAGTATAAAAAAATAAAGAAGGCCAGTCCTTCCAGTAGCTATGCGGATACCCTGTTCTACAATCCCCTTAAGCACCGCAAGGAAACCGCAAGGTACCTTAAAACCGAACTAGAACTGGTTGGCCAACCTTACCGGGTCCTGGTCATCGCCTCTAAATTTGAACGGCAGGAGCAGATCAGGAACATCTGCCTCATTATCCTCCTTCCGGTGACGATGCTTTTTGCCCTGGTGTTATTGGTGAACAGGATTTTGCTCAGGAAAATCTGGACCCCTTTTGAGCAGCTCCTAAAGAATATTACAGCCTTCAATATCAACCATGACCGGCCATACGAGCCTGTTGAAATGCCTGTGGCAGAATTCAGGCAATTAAACAAGGTATTGGTAGAACTTTCGGGGAAGGTGAAATCTGATTATAACGAGATCAAGCTTTTTACCGAAAACGCATCCCACGAAATGATGACGCCGCTGGCGGTAATCAATTCGAAGCTCGATAATATGCTACAGTCAAATGTTCTGGGTAAGGAAGATGGCGAAACCCTGGTTGAATTATATAAGGCCACTTCCCGACTAACCAAGCTGAACCAATCACTGCTACTCCTGGTTAAGATTGATAATAATTTATTGCAGGACGAGGAAAAGGTTAACCTGAAATCGCTTATCGAAGAAAAGCAGGTGTACTTCCAGGAACTGATTACCGAGCGGAATATTACCGTAGAAACCATTTTGACCGATGTAACGATTTCTGCAAGCCGAAGCTTGCTTGAAATACTGATTAACAATCTTTTCAGCAACGTGATCAGGCATAACTATGACGGAGGTAAGATTGAGGTGAGGTTGGATGCAGACCAAATCGCATTTGCAAACACAGGCCACAATAAAGCGCTCGATCCCGGAAAAATATTCGACCGTTTTTATAAGGATAATGCATCAGAAGGCACCGGTCTGGGGCTTGCCATATTAAAGCAGATCTGCAACCGGCAACATTACCGGCTTGATTATTCCTACCATCAAGACCTGCATACTTTTACTGTAACCTTTAAAGCCCAATAAAATCATATGGCCATTATCGAACCTACCAACCAAGAAATAGGAATGAACAGAAAAGGAAAGAAATATGCTTCGTCTACACGTTTCTGGCACTGGGTAAATTTTATTATGATCTCAGGATCCCTGCTCACTGTGCTGATCAACGCTACACTCTTGGACCGCTCGCAGCGCAGCTTTGTGAAAAATGAATTGGTCAATGCCGGCGCATTGGTAAGTGATGAGCAGGCCGGTGCAGTTACCCATGGCCTGGAGGATCAGGTATGGGACATACACATCTATTTTGGCTACGCATTAGCCGCGCTTTTTCTGTTCAGGTTAATCGCAGAGTTTTTTATGCCGCCCTCGCAAAAACTTCTTCCCAAGCTCGGAAAAGCTTACCGGGCTTATTTTATCTTAAAAAAAGAGCGAGAGGCAGCAAGGCACGAACTGGTTGTGAAGGGACTTTACATCATTTTTTATCTCCTGCTTTTGATTATGGTGGTTACCGGCCTCCTGCTCGCTTTTGAAGATTATACCGGAATCCCGCAAAACATTAACCACAGCATAAAGGAATTCCATGGCTTTTGCATGTACCTGATACTGGGTTTTATTGTTCTTCATTTGGCGGGAGTTTTTCTAGCCGAGGGTAAAGATGGAAAGGGAATTGTTTCGGATATGATCAACGGGGGAGAGAATTGAAAATGATGAAAATAATTAGGATCTAGGCCATGCTAAAACGAACTGCTGTACTTCTGTTGTGCTGTTATCTGTTTTCATCTACAGCGCTTTCCCAGTTTCTAAAGGTGCCCGAGCTGATCGGGCATTACCTTGAGCATAAAGAGCAGCAAAAGGATTTATCCCTTTGGGGATTTTTTTGTATCCATTACCTTAACGGAGATGTTCATGATGCAGACTATGATAAGGATATGAAATTGCCCTTTAAGACCTGTGCTGCTCCGGGGCATGGTGGAAATCCCGTTCGCCTGGAAGCCGGTCAGATAGTCGTTCCAATCGATCCGGGCATTGAATTGCTACACCTCAAAAGATTCTTTTATCAATTTCCCGAAACCGCTACACCCGGAGGCGGCATTTGGCAACCACCAAAGTTCTGCCTGAGCACTTATGCGCTATCGATCTGATAAGCACAAGAACAAATTTTATTAATTTTTAAACTTTTATTAAAGATTTTATGCTCAACAGGATAATAGAATTTTCGGTGCGCAATAAGCTCATCATCGGGCTGTTTATTTTTGCGCTCATCGGATATGGATTTTACGAGATCAAAAAACTGCCCATAGACGCAGTTCCCGACATTACCAATAACCAGGTTCAGGTAATTACCATTGCACCCTCTTTCGGTGCGACCGACATCGAAAGACTGGTCACCTTTCCCATCGAACAGGCCAACAGCAATATACCGGGTATGCTCGAGATCAGGAGCTTTTCGAGGTTTGGTCTTTCCCTGGTTACCATTGTTTTTAACGATGATACCGATATTTATTGGGCAAGGCAACAGGTTGCAGAACGCCTGCAACAGGTTCAGACGCAGATTCCGCAGGGAATAGGAAGCCCTGAGCTTGGGCCGGTATCTACCGGTCTTGGAGAAATTTATCAATACGTGGTCCGGCCGGAAAAAGGTTATGAACATAAGTATAAAGAAACCGAGCTCAGGACCATTCAGGACTGGATTGTAAGAAGACAGTTACTTGGCGTCAAAGGGGTAGCAGAGGTAAGCAGTTTCGGTGGCAAGCTTAAGCAATATGAAATTGCCATCAACCCCAACAAGCTTGCATCTTTCGGAATTACCATCAATGATGTGTTCAGTGCGATTGACCGGAATAACCAGAATACCGGCGGTGCTTATATCGAAAAAGGTCCCTCGGTGCTGTTTATTCGTACCGAAGGACTGGTATCTACGGTAGACGATATTGGAAATATCTCTATCAAAACGCCGCAGAAAAGACCGCTGTTTATCCGTGATGTTGCTGAGGTCAAGTTTGGCTACGCTACACGTTATGGTGCAATGTGCTATAACGACCAGGGGGAAGTATCAGGCGCGGTGGTAATGATGCTCAAAGGCGCCAACAGCAGCGAGGTGATCAAAAATGTAAAGGACAGGATTGCCCAGATCCAGAAGACCTTGCCGAAAGGGGTTGTAATCGAACCATTTTTGGATCGGACCAAGATGGTAAACAATGCAATCGGTACAGTAGAGAAAAACCTGATGGAAGGTGCACTTATTGTTGTATTTGTACTGGTTCTTTTTCTGGGCAATTTCAGGGCAGGGCTGATTGTGGCTTCTATTATTCCCCTGGCCATGCTTTTTGCGGTGATTATGATGAATACCTTCGGGGTAAGCGGAAACCTGATGAGCCTTGGCGCACTGGATTTCGGACTGATCGTTGATGGTGCGGTAATTATCGTTGAAGCCGTGATGCACCAGCTTTCCCATCACAAGAAGTTTGCAACGCTCGATAAAATATCGCCGCAGGAAATGGACGGACAGGTGGAGCAATCTGCAGGTAAGATGATGAACAGTGCAGTATTCGGGCAGATTATCATTCTCATCGTTTACCTTCCGATTTTTACCTTGCAGGGGATTGAGGGAAAAATGTTCAAGCCAATGGCGCAAACAGTGGCCTTTGCGTTGCTGGGTGCCTTTATCCTCTCGCTCACTTACATACCCATGATGAGTGCGCTGTTTTTGAGCAAAAAAATCAAGCACAAAGCAAATTTTTCTGACCGTATGATGTCCGGACTGGAAAATGCTTACCATAAAACGCTATCGAAAGTTATCGCATTTCCAAAAATGGTATTGCTCACTGTATTTTCATTATTTGTACTGGCCGTGATTACCCTTACTTTTCTGGGAGGGGAGTTTATTCCGGCACTGGAAGAAGGCGATTTTGCCGTAGACACCAGGGTACTCACCGGAAGCAGTATTTCCACGACGATAGAAAGTACACAAAAGGCCGCCCACATTTTAAAAACCCGGTTTCCGGAAGTCGAAAAAGTGGTCACCAAGATTGGAAGCGGCGAGGTGCCGACTGATCCCATGCCAATGGAGGCCAGTGATATGATGGTGATATTAAAGGATAAAAAAGACTGGACCTCGGCAAAAACATTCAATGAGCTTTCTGAAAAAATGGGCAAGGCGCTGGAAGCAGTGCCCGGCATTACCGCCGGATTTCAGTATCCGGTACAGATGCGATTTAATGAGCTGATGACCGGAGCCAGGCAGGATGTGGTTTGCAAGATTTTCGGGGAGAACCTGGATACCCTAGCGATATTTGCCAAACAACTGGGTTCGGTGATTTCTTCTGTAAACGGCGCCCGGGATCTCTTCATTGAGCCGGTAACCGGAATGCCGCAGGTGGTGATTTCTTACAACAGGGCAATAATCGCTCAATATAACCTGGATATTACGGACGTGAACCGGATTGTGAATACCGCATTTGCCGGCCAGAGTGCAGGTCTTATGTTTGAAGGAGAGAAGCGTTTTCAACTTGTCGTTCGGCTTGATGGAGAGCAGCGCAAAAACTTAGGAGACATTCAAAGTCTTTTAATACCAACGCCTGCAGGGACGCAGATACCCTTATCTCAACTTGCAAATGTCGAAATCAAAAACGGCCCCAACCAGATTCAGCGTGAGGATGCCAAAAGGCGATTGGTTGTCGGTTTCAACGTCAGGGGAAGAGATGTGCAGACCATTGTTAATGAACTGCAGGAAAAGGTGAATGCCAAGATCAAATTTCCCCCGGGGTATTACGTCACTTATGGTGGTGCATTTGAGAATCTGAATGCGGCCAAGAAAAGGCTGATGGTTGCTGTGCCCGTATCCTTGGTACTGATATTTATCCTGCTGTTTTTTGCTTTTGGTTCAGTTAAACAGGGACTGCTTATCTATTCAGCCATTCCGCTGTCTGCAATAGGCGGGATCTTCTTTCTGGCGCTGCGTGGAATGCCTTTTAGTATTAGTGCAGGAGTAGGCTTTATCGCGCTGTTTGGTGTGGCCGTACTCAATGGAATTGTGCTTATTGCGGAATTTAACAGACTTAAAAAAGAGGGCATGACGAATTTAAGAGAAATTGTACTTAAGGGAACCAGTTTGAGATTAAGACCGGTCATGATGACTGCTTTTGTGGCATCCTTAGGTTTTCTGCCGATGGCCCTGAGCAATGGAGCAGGTGCGGAAGTGCAGCGGCCTTTGGCAACAGTTGTGATAGGAGGCCTTATGGTTGCAACTTTTTTAACACTTTTTGTATTACCGGTGCTTTATATCTTGTTTGAAAAAGGAATTGGATTTTCTTTTGGTCGTAAAAGGCTTACCATAGTTGGTATTGTACTTTCCATCGGTATAGGTAAGGTAAATGCCCAGCAGTCTATCTCGCTTTCAGCAGCTATAGATACCGCCATGAAAAATAGTTTGACGATTAAAAACCAGGCACTACTTATCAAATACCGGCAGCAACTCGTCAAAACATCTGGCGCCAAGCCCATGGCCAATCTAACAGGAGAGGTTGGACAGCTAAACAGTGCTTTTACCGATAACCGGATCGGAATTTCCCAGTCTTTCAGTTTCCCGTCCGTATATGCAAAACAGCGAAATCTACTTACTTTAGAAGCGGAGCAGGCAACCTTAAACGCTACCCTAAAAGCAGCCGAGCTTCGCAGGACAATAGCAGAAGTGTTTGATCATTTTTTATATTTAAAAGAAAAGGAAACACTGATCCTGAAAAGCGATTCGCTTTACAGCCGGTTTTTGGATAAGGCAAAAATCCGTTTTAAGGCAGGAGAAAGCAATATCATGGAAAAGGCTACAGCCGAAACCCAGAAAGCGGCAGTGGCTTTTCAGTTAAGCCAGCTCCGCCAGGAAATGGAAACGGTATTGCTGCAGTTCGGGGTGTTACTCAATAGTGAAAATAGGTTTTATCCTGAGGGCAAAATAGAAAAGAAAAAATTGCCTGAAAATGTGGCGGCTTTTGAAGTGGATAAAAATTATACCTTGAAGATCTATGAGCAGCAAAAGCTCATCAGTAAGGCACTCACAAAGGTAGAACAGTCGAAACTGCTACCGGAAATCAGCCTCGGCTACTTTAATACCTCCATGAAGGGAACCGGCGCTGATGACCGTTACTATAATGGTAACAAACGTTTCCAGGCCGCGCAGATAGGGATCGGTATCCCGATTTTTAGCGCTGCCCAGAAAGCCAGGATATCGGCAGCCAGAATTAATGAGGACATTGCCATTTCCGGTTTCGAGCAGCAAAGACAGCAACTGAACCTACAGTTAATGACCCTCAGAAAGCAATACCAATATGGGCTGGAAAATGTAGAGCAGTATGAAAAAACGGTGCTCAAAAATGCGGACCTCATTATAACCACAGCCAATAAGCAGTTTGTAAACGGTGAAATCAATTATCTCGAATGGGGGATGTTGATCAACCAGTCTGTTACGATACGAAGCAATTACCTTGACCTTATTAAAAGCCTGAATCAGGCAGTCATTCAGTTTAATTACTTAAACGCAGGAACAGAATGAAAAAATCCCGTATCTCACCTGAGCAACATTCAGTGAACACAGACTCAGCACTGTCATCACCAATAAAAATTAACCAAGGCCATCGTGAGTTTCACGCCAATAAAATGGATTGATCAAAACTCAGGATCGCCGCATCGCCAATAAAAAATAAACCCTATAAGGATGAAAAATATAATTCCAATCTTCGTCATATTGCTTTTTACAGCCTGCAGCCAAAAGAAAGCAGCACCTGAAAAGGCAGCAGATCACACCGATCAAGCTGATGTAGTCGCACTGACTTCACCCCAGTTAAAAAATGCGGGAATCAAAACCGGTCAGATAGAAAACCAAGATATTGCGGAAGTGATCAGGGTAAACGGGAGCATAGATGTACCGCCCCAAAATATGGTTTCTATAAGTATGCCACTTGGTGGCTATCTGCGTTCTACCAAGCTTTTGCCAGGTATGCATGTGAGCAAGGGGGAGGCCATCGCAGAAATGGAAGATCAGCAGTATATCCAGATGCAGCAGGATTATCTGACGATAAAGGCTAAACTTGAATTCGCCCAAAGAGAGTACTTCCGCCAGAAAGAGCTGAACCAGAGCCAGGCCAGCAGCAACAAGGTATTCCAACAGGCAGAGGCAGACTATAAAACGTTGCGCATTAGTTTGGGAGCACTGGCTGAAAAACTGAGCCTTATTAATATCAATGCCTCCAGGCTTACCGAGCGGAATATTTCCAGAAGAATAAATTTATATTCTCCCATTACCGGCTTTGTTTCGAAGGTAAATGTAAATATCGGTAAATATGTAAACCCTTCTGATGTGCTTTTTGAATTGGTTAATCCGGCCGATATTCACCTCAACCTTAAGGTTTTTGAAAAGGATTTGCCAAAGCTGGGCATTGGCCAAAAACTCAAAGCCTACAGCAATAATGTTCCCGGAAAAAAATATGATTGCGAGATTATTTTAATCAGCAAAGATTTATCGGCAGACCACCTGGCAGAAGTTCACTGCCATTTTGAAAACTATGATAAGGCACTTATCCCAGGGATGTATATGAATGCAGAGATCCAGGTGACTAATAACAGCTCTTCTACGCTTCCTGATGAGGCGCTGGTTGATTTCGAAGGCAAGCAATACATTTTTGTGGCAATCGCCCCTGATAAGTTCAAAATGACTCCGGTCGAAAGCGGTAAAAGCGAGTCAGGAAGAACTGAAATTAAAGATGCGGAGACCTTAAAAGGAAAACCGATTGTGATCAGGGGCGCTTACACGCTGCTAATGAAACTTAAAAATAAAGCTGATGAATAATCCACATGATGAAAAGCATTTAAAAAGCTCAGCATTCATTTCCGATATCGTTATCGGGATGAGTGATGGGCTCACCGTTCCATTTGCACTTGCCGCCGGCCTGAGCGCCGCGGTAAGCAGCAATTCCATTATCATTACCGCCGGCATTGCCGAGATCATTGCCGGCTGCATCGCCATGGGACTGGGAGGCTACCTGGCTGGTAAAACAGAGCAGGAGCATTACGAGAGCGAACTCAAAAGGGAATACCTTGAGGTAGAAAATGTTCCCGAAAAGGAAAGAGAAGAGGTGAAGGAAATCTTTGCCGAATATGGGCTGGACGAAAAGGCACAGGACCTCATCGTAGATCAGTTGAGTAGGAATAAAGACCACTGGGTAGATTTTATGATGAAGTTTGAACTTGGCCTGGAGAGACCGGATATCAACAGGGCACGCAACAGTGCCCTTACTATCGGGTTTTCTTACTGTGTGGGCGGTATGCTGCCCTTGTCAGCTTATTTTTTTACTTCAATGCCGCAGAATGGGCTGATCCTCTCCGCTATACTGACCACCATTTGTCTTTTTGTATTTGGCTATTTTAAAAGCCGTGTAACCGGCCAGCCGCCCATAAAGGGTGCTTTTAAAGTGACAGCGATAGGCCTGATTGCTGCCGGGGCGGCATTTCTGATCGCAAGACTAATTACTTAAGTCGTCTCATTTAGTAAAAATATGATTAACAAATATTTAACAAATTTTAATCAAAACTTCAGGATGTCTTCAGACTTTGTCTATAGTTTTGTTACAAGTTATTGTTTTTTTAAAACTCATTCATAAATCCGTAGCTGAAGCACGCGGAAACGTAAAGCTTTTTTATAGATAGAATTTTTACACAGATTTTATTCACTACATCCCGTCGATACCAAAAGGTTATCCATCGGGACATTGCCCGAATATTTCATTGCATTACGCATTTTAACTATAAAAAGAATATGGACAGAAAAGATTTTCTTAACAGCATCGGGATGAGTGCAGCGGCTTTCGCAATTATAAACTGTGTCGGTTGCAAAAAAACCGATGGCAACAGCACTACGGATACAACCGGGCCAACCGGCGTAAACTTTACGCTCGATTTAAGCCTCGCTGCCAATGCTGCACTGCTGAGCAATGGTGGATCTTTGGTATCAAATGGTGTTATTGTCGCTAAAACAAAAACAGGGGCTTATATTGCTGTGCAGCGATCGTGCACACATGAAAGTTATACGCTTACCTACCAATCGGCAAACAGCCGCTTTTACTGCCCCAACCATGGCGCAACCTTTTCTGAAAACGGCGCAGTAACCAATGGTCCGGCTTCTCGCTCCTTAACCGTTTATAATACCCAGCTTACCGGGACTACTTTAAAAGTTTATTCTTAAGATTATGAAACTACTTTTTGTTGCCCTATTGGGGCTATTTATTATTCCTGCATCATGGATGGTAAACTTTACAGAAGCGCAGAAACAGGCTAAGGCCACACATAAACAGATCCTTATCAATTTTTCCGGATCCGATTGGTGCGGTCCCTGCATCCGCCTGCGCAAGGAGATCCTGGAATCTGAAACTTTTGAACAATATGCCGCTTCCAATCTGCTACTTGTGAGAGCGGATTTTCCAAGGCAAAAGAAAAACCAGCTTCCAAAAGAACAGGTCAAACTCAACGAATCATTGGCCGAGGCATACAACAAGGATGGCAAGTTTCCTTATACCGTTCTGGTTGATGAAAATGGAAAAGTGCTCAAAAGCTGGGACGGATTTCCGGATGAAACACCGCAGGCTTTTGTTTCCGAAATCGATAAACTAAAAAAATAATCTCCTAATGGCTAAACCTGTTTCTGTAAACCGGATACTAAAACTCATGGGGAACCGGTTTGAGTTTACTCTGATTGCTGAGCATGAGCAGGAAGGTAATGCGGCCATAGATGCCGCCATAGCGGAAGTGCGAAGGATAGAATACCTGCTCACCACTTTCAGCGATCTCAGCCAAACCAGCCTGATCAACGAACATGCCGGTTTAAGCCCGGTAAAAGTAGACGAGGAAGTCGTAGGTCTGATCGAGCGGTCAATCAGGATATCAGAAATTACCGATGGTGCTTTTGACCTTACCTATGGCTCTATAGACAAAAGGCTCTGGAACTTTGATCCGGGTATGACCAGCTTGCCCGATGAAGCAACCGCCCTGGCATCCGTTGGACTCATTGATTACCGGAATATAACCCTGGATAAGGAGAAATCGACCGTGTTCTTAAAAAATAAGGGCATGCGTATCGGTTTTGGTGGAATAGGGAAAGGCTATGCCGCCGATAAGGCAAAATTGGTGCTGCAAAAACTGGGCATCAAAAGCGGGATTGTGAATGCGGCAGGAGATCTGGTAACCTGGGGGACTCAAAGTACCGGTCATCCATGGACCGTGGGTATTGCGGACCCTGAACAGACCGATAGACCGTTTTCTGCACTAAAGATCAGCGATATGGCAATTGCCACTTCGGGCAGTTACGAAAAATTTGTGACGATTGGTGGCAAACGCTATTCCCATACCATAGATCCCAAAACCGGACTGCCTGTAAGCGGTGTAAAAAGTGTGAGCATCATCTGCCCAAGTGCCGAGCTTGCTGATGCCCTGGCTACGCCGGTTGTGGTAATGGGCGTAAAGATAGGGCTGGAGCTGATTAACCAGATTAAACAAGTAGCCTGTATTGTTATCGATGATAATGATCGGGTGTATACCTCAAACAATATTAATGTGATATAAATATGAAAATTTCCAGAACAATTGTCCTTTCCTTGCTTGCCACATCTGTACTAAGCAGTATGCTAACTGCCTGCAGCAGCGTAAAGGCCTATCAGAAAAACAAGATTAATGATGCCGATATGATCCTTTCGGCCCGAAAGGCCCAAAAGTTTGAACAGAGTTTTCAGCTTTACCGCGAGGGCGCTTCGGGTGCCAACGGGGGCAAGAGCGGTGGTGGCTGTGGCTGTAACTAAATAGGATCAGAAAATGAAAAAAATATATCTTCATGTGCTTTTCATGTACTTCGGTATATTGAGCACTTATGCGCAAACCAGGCCTGAGCCTGCAAAAGCAGACAGCAGCAAATACCAGTCGAGAAAACTCAAAATCGATGAGATTAATCTGGTTTCAGCATACTACCACCAAGATGGAAATAATTCTGCGGTTACAGGGGGGATAGGTACAGAGAAACTAAGCGATTTTGCCAATACCATTGACCTGCAGATGTCCAAATTCAATAAAAGGGGCAGAAAAAATACTTTCCTTTTCGAACTTGGGGTAGATCATTATACCTCTGCTTCATCTGATAAGATTGATCCTAATACCATTTCTTCAGCATCTTCGGCAGATACCCGTATTTATCCTTCTTTAAACTGGACACACTCCAATGAAGAAACCGGCAATTCCTTTGGTTTCACAGGATCTTATTCAACAGAATTCGATTACCAATCAATGGGAGCAGCCTTTAATTTAACCCGTTTATCGAAAGACAAAAATACCCAGTTCGACTTTAAACTTCAGGCATTTTTGGATCAGTGGACGGTTATCCTGCCAATCGAGCTGCGAACGGGAAATACCGGAAGGGGAGGAGAACAATACGATACCGCGCCGAGGAATTCCTTTAGTGCATCCTTTTCGCTCTCGCAGGTAATTTCGCAGAAATTTCAGGCCTCACTGATTTTGGAGCCATCCTACCAGAAGGGCTTGCTCGCCACTAAATACCAGCGAAATTATTTTACCGATGGCTCGCTGCGTTCAGAAACCCTGCCCGATAAGCGTTACAAGCTTCCTATCGGGCTGCGCATGAACTACTTTTTGGATGACCGGTTTGTGATCCGCACTTTCTACCGTTATTATATGGATAACTGGGGCATAAGGGCACACACTGCAGAACTTGAAATACCGGTAAAGATCAGTTCATTCTTTTCTATAAGCCCTTTCTACCGTTATAACAATCAGGTGGGAACCAAATACTTTGCACCTTATGGGCAGCATGCGTCATCGGAACAATATTTTACCAGCGATTATGACCTGTCTACACTCACCAGTGATTTTTACGGAGCGGGTATCCGTTTTGCCCCGCCTAAGGGTATTTTTGGCTGGCAGCGCTTAAATATGCTCGAGTTGCGATATGGCCACTATTCTCGTTCAACAAGCCTGGTTTCAAATATCGTTTCATTGAACCTCAAGTTTAAATAAGTTCCGTCAAAAAAAGAAAAACACACATACAATTCTGATGATGATAAACCTAAAAAGATTTGTCCTGGGCCTGCTATTGCTCTTTGCTACGGCGCAGATTTCTCAAGCCGGGCAGCAGGAAAGGACTCCCGATGACCTTGCCTTTACCGCGATCAAAGATTCGCAAGAGGTTTCTGCGGCAAAAATTAAAAGCCCTGTTTCGAAAGATCCTGTAAAATCTAGTGTTGTTTCACCAACAAAAACAGCTGCACCACAAAACCCGGAGCACAGAACCATCTGGAGTATTTTTTTGGCCGGCTTTGTTGGCGGTATGGCTGTCCTGCTGATGCCGTGCATCTTTCCCATGATGCCCTTAACCGTTAGTTTTTTTACAAAAGGTGCAGAAAAAGGCAGGGCTTTTCGCAAGGCATCGCTTTACGGGTTTTTCATCATCTTGATTTATGTAGTATTAGGACTTCTGGTTACCGTCATATTTGGGGCTGATGCGCTGAACAGTCTCTCCACCAACGGAATATTCAATTTCTTTTTCTTTCTGTTGCTTGTGGTTTTTGCAGCATCTTTTCTCGGCGCATTCGAAATTACCTTGCCTTCATCCTGGGTAAACAAAATGGATGCAAATTCAGAGAAGGGGGAAACCGCTGGCCTGTTTTTTATGGCCGGTACACTGGCGCTGGAGATAAAAAGCAGACCTTTAAAATTTATAACTGTAACCTAATCTAAAAATCTGTGTTTCAAAATAATCGGTACTGGTTAAACGAAACCCATATCCGTTGATCTCCCTTTTAATTTTTAGTGTATTAAAAATATCGTTGCCATTGAAAAATAGTTCGCCTTTTCCATTTTGGATCTGTTTTTTTATGCCTAAATCAGCTGAAAATCTCGAGCCAATTTTGCCTTGTGCAATTAGGTCGGGAGCGAGATAGGTAGCCGAAAGTTGGATATCCGTTTTCTTTGCGAGTTTCAATTGCGCATTCCACTTCAGGTTTCCAGATAAGATAGATTCTTTTCGCATGCTATAAATTGTAGGTACTGGATATTGGTTCTGAACTGTAAAAGCATTGATGGTATTTTGGTATATGGTACTGCTAATATTCACGGAAAGCCATGGTGCCAATCGCTGCTGAATTAAGAGTTCGCCTCCAGTATTGTAGCTTCTTCCCGCATTTTGGAAAATGTTATAAATAATGGTATTACCGGGCACAATTGTCGCTATTCTGGTAATTGTTCCATTTACAATTTTATGAAATCCGGAAAGATAGAAAAAACCTTTTTCCCAATTGTTTTTATAGCCCAGTTCCACCATGTGGGTAAATTGGGGTTTTAAGGTTGGGTTTCCAACCTTTAAAAGTTCAGGCTCATCATACTTAGGAAATATTCTGATATCTACCTCATTTGGCCTATCAACCCTTTGACTGTAAAATGCAGTTAACCTATTGCGCTCGTTAATTTTGTAAGCAAATCTTAAGTTGGGAAATGGCCTGAAATACTTGTATCCATCGCTCTTGTACGTATTATGGTTCGGATTTACCTTGTAATCTACCTTAACGTATTCAATTCGTA